>CAWFVK010000006.1:0-596279 GCA_963819215.1 uncultured Actinomycetota bacterium
CTTGACCGCTACCGCGTCTCGCTCGATCCCTACCGTCGCGTCATCCACCATCGCCGGGGCCACCGACCCCCGGCCGTGCCGGCCGGCGGGTCGGCCGCGAGCGAGTGGCAGATGTTCCTGCTGTGGCGCAACTCCAAGCCGTTCTGGTAGACAAGGACGCCCAAGTCCGGCATCGACATCTGCTTTTTTCAGCTTTTCCGGCTGCCCTTCTGGCGTTTCCTGATGGGCTTCGGCTTCGCGGTGGTGGTCTGTGTCGTTGGTGGGCCTCGCTGGTGACCCACTACCTCTACGGCGGCCTGCGCCTGCAGACGCCGGGGGAGAAGACCACCGCAGCGGCGCGCACTCCCATCGCGACGCTGCTCGAGCTCTTCGGTGCTGCTCAAGGCGGCCGCCTACTGGTTCTATCGGTACGCACTCGTGGTCAAGGGCAGCTCCACCGACCGCTACACAATGGCGACGTACGTGGACGCGAACGCGCTGCTGCCGGCCAAGCTCACGCTGTTCGTCATCGCGATCATCTGCGCGGTGCTGTTCTTCGCCACGATCTTCACGAAGGAAACCGGCGGACTCCCGTGATCGGGTTCGGCCTGCTCGTGATCAGTGCCGTGGTGGTGGACTGGATCTGACCCGGCGTTCGTGCAGACCGTGCAGGTCAACCCGAGCGAGGCGGACAAGGAAGCCCCTGATATCGCCAGGAACATCGACGCGACCTTGAAGGCCTATGGCCTCGACGGCGTCAAGCTAAGGACTACGTCCCGCAGACCTATCTCGAAGACCGCCGTGCTCGAAGGCCGAACGCCACTGCGGCGGGCAACATCAGGCCTGATGGACCCGGCGGTGCTGTCGCCGACGTTCCAGCAGCTCGCCGAGCAGAACAAGGGCTACTACGGCTTCGTCGACACCCTCGGCAACTGTCAACCGTTACCCGCTGCCGCAGTCCACGCCGCATGACTGTGCCGGTCCCTGCTCGGCACCGACCTTCAGTCGCGCTGCGCGACAAGGGAAGTGGTCGCGGTCCGCGAGCTCAACCTGGACGGCCTGGACCCCAAGCAGCGCAACTTCACCAACGACCACACGGTCTACACGCACGGGTACGGGCTCGTCGGGGCCTACGGCAACGTGTCGGCGGCGGGCGGTACGCCGGACTTCTTCGAGACCGACAGCCCGGCGAGCCGCCCGCTGAAGATCACCCAGCCGCGGGTCTACTTCGGTGAGCAGTCCCCGGACTACTCGATCGTCGGGGCCCCCGAGGGTCGCCGTCGGTCGAGTTCGACTACCCCGCCTCCACGAACCGAGCAGCGCCGCGACCAGAGCACCTTCACCTAGACGGCAAGGGCGGCGTCCCCATCGGGTCGGCGCTGAACCGGCGCTGTTCGCGGTGAAGTTCGGCGACACCGACCTGCTGCTCTCGACCGCATCAACGCCGACTCCAAGATCCTCTGGAACCGGGCCCCCCGAGATCGCGTGCAGGCGGTCGCGCCGTGGCTCACCCTGACGGCGACGCTATGCCGCCGCGGTCGACGGTCGGATCGAGTGGATCGTCGACGGCTACACCACCTCCGACGGCTACCCGTACTCCAAGCGACCACGCTGGGCGACGCGACCAAGGACTCGCTGACCGCCAGCGCGGCACGTCGTCTCGCAGCCGCCCAACGAGGTCAACTACATCCGCAACTCGGTGAAGGCCACGTCGACGCCTACACCGGCAGGTGACGCTCTACAGTGGGACAACACCGACCCGGTGCTGAAGACCTGGAGCAAGGCGTTCCCCGGCACGGTCCAGGACCAGAGCGACATCCCGGCCGACTTGATGCCGCACCTGCGCTACCCGCAGGACCTCTTCAAGGTGCAGCGCGACCTGCTGGGGAAGTACCACATGACCGACCCGAAGGCGTTCTACAGCAGCCAGGACATCTGGACCATCCCGAACGACCCGACCAAGCGACGGCGAGGGCAAGTCCCAGCCGCCGTACTACCTGACCCGGCATGCCCGACCAGCGACCAGGCCGGAAGTTCTCGCTGACGACCACCTTCGTGCCCAACGGCCGGGACAATCTCGCGGCCTTCATGGCGGTGGACTCAGATCCCGGGCCGGACTTCGGGAAGATCCGGGTGCTGAAGTTACCCAGGGACAACACGATCCCCGGGCCCAACCTCATGCAGAGCAGTTCAAGTCCAAGCCGATGGTGGCCAACCTGCTGACCCTGCTCGAGAACACGAGTCGGACCTCGTCTACGGCAACCTGCTGTCGCTGCCGGTCGGCGGGGAGTCCTCAACGTCGAGCCGGTCTACCTGCGTGACCTCGGCTCCGTCGTACCCGGTGCTCCAAAAGGTGCTGGTCTCCAACGGCAGCGTTGGCCATCGGGAACAGCCTCAGCTCGGCACTCTCGAAGGTGTGGCGGCGCCGAGGGGGCCACCACCCCGACCACGCCTGGGGGCGCCGGCACCGGGAGCGGGACGTGCCAACGACCGACCTGCAACAAGGATCTGGCGGCGGCGCAGAAGGCCTTCACGGACGCCAGAACGCTGCGCTCAAGAGCAGGGACAGCGCGGCCTACGGCACGGCGCAGCAGGCGTTGGCGGCGAGGACGCCCTGGGACAGGCAGCGGCAGCGGCGGCGAGGAGCAGCGGGTGGCGCCACCGCCTCGGCTTCGCCCTCGGCCGAGCGCGAAGCCGTCGGCGGCGGCGACGCCTTCGGCCTCGCGAGCGGCTGCGGCGCGTCCCGGTCGCTTGCTGGTGGCGTGTCCGGGTGAGCCGACGTGCAGCGTCGCCCGACCCGGACTGCGCGGCGGTGCGCCACGCCCGTCCGGGTGAGCCGACGTGCTAGTGTTGCCGACCCGACGGCGCGGGGTGCGCTCACGCTCAGTCTGGGTGAGCCTGACCCGGGGCGTTGCCTGACCCCGACTGTCGTTGGGCAGCGGAGGCCTCCTCCGGGCCTGTCTCGCCGTCGGGCCGACCTTTCGGCGTGCCTGCCGGACAGCGTCCGGCGCCGGAAGGACTCGGCCCGATGGGCATCAGGGATTCGCCCGAGCGCCAGGCGTGACTATGTCCAGGAAGCGACGCGGGGTGGAGAGCTCGGTAGCTCGCTGGGCTCATAACCCAGAGGTCGCAGGTTCAAATCCTGTCCCCGCTACGAAAAGTGCAGGTCAGAGGCATGATCACCGACCTCGTGATCCAGCCTTGAAGTCTGTGACCGCATGTGACCACGAATGCGGATCGGTATCCGTTTTCGAGCTGACACGGCCGACCTCTGGCTCAATGTCCGAGGTGCGGCGTTTTCGGTGCGAGTCGATTGCACGTGGCCGTCGAAGCCTGTCGGTCCGTGCTTTGGGTGTGGAGGCTTCGGCGAGGCTGATACGCCAGGGCTGGGTCAGGTGGGCGCGCCGGCTGTGAGCGCTGTCGGCCAGCTGGGTGACATGCCAGTCCGGCGGAAGTGCGCTGGCATGCGGTTATTCAGCCCGGACCGGCATCTGCGGCTAGGCCTGTCGGTGGACGGTGAAGGGGACCTGTTCGGGGTGGCGGAGGGTGGCTCCGAGGTTCACCCTGTTCGCGGGCAGTGGGTCGCGGTTCCTACCGCAGGTCGGCGGCGGTCAGGGTGGGTGAGCAGCCGGCGTGGAAGTCGACGCCGTCGATGTGTCCGTAGTCAGCGAACCTGAAGGTCAGGGTGCGCCGGTCGGCGACAGGGTCACGTAGTCGGCGCCCTCTAGGTGGAAAGGGTTGATCGACATCGGGTCCTGGCGGCGCAGGGTCCCGCTGTACGCGGCGCGGTCGTCGCCCTTGTGGGTCACCCGGAGGTGGAATCCGGTGGTGTCGTGCCACAGGTAGTCCCCGCCGCGGTCTCCGGCGTCGAGGGTGACCGGCTTTCCTTGGACGCGGGCTCCCCATGCCGCGCGGTCGCAGAGCGCCGGATCGTGGCGGGGCTCCCCGGCGGCGCACGTCGCCGTGGCGGGGCCGCCAGCGGCCGTGGGGTGGCCGGGCCGGTAAGCAGCATCGCCGCGCCGACGCCAACGAGCCCGGCGCCAATCGTGGTGGCCTCGAATGTGCGGGTCAGGTTCATGGAATGGTGGATTCGAGTGGTCGTCGCAACGATGAGGTCTCAGGGTGCCATGGCGTCGGCGAACACAGCGGCAGGGGTCACCAGCCAAGGACCTTTCGCGGTCGGTCGTTGAGCCGTTCTCGACCAGCCGTAGATCCTGGGGGCTGCGGATGCTGAGGTCGGTGCCCTTCCGGAAGTGTTGCCGAAGCAGCCCGTTGGTGTGCCCGTCGGTCGGGCGCATCCATGGGCTGCCAGGCAAAGCGAAGAAGACGCCCTGCGTGAACATCTGTGCGATCTGTTCGCGGCAGGCGATCCCTCAGCCCTGGTCCCAAGTCAGTGTCCATCGCCCCTGGCGCGGGCAGGCTCAGTAGTGGGGGGGCGATCGCCGTGAGCGGTTGCTCGGCCTGGTGTCCGTTGGGTAGGTGGATCAGGCGCAGGTAGCGCGAGTGCCGGTCAACCAGGGTGCCGATGGCGGAGCGGCTCATCCGCCCGACGATGAGGTCGCCCTCCCAGTCGCAGACACGCACGCGGGCAGCGCCGGGGCGGGCGGTGACCCATGAGCCGCTCGGGGTGACGAACCGGCTGCTGTGCTGATCAGGTCGACGACGCCGCTTGCGCAGGGGCCGCCCGGTGCGCAGCTTCTTCGTCAGGGTGAGCTCAACCCGCCGGTGCCGCCACGGTAAAGCCCTTGGTACATCGTCTCGTGGCAGATGTGCCACTCACGCTGCTCTGGAAGCGCAGCCGCAGATCGGCAGCGATCTGCTCCGGCTCCACTCCAGCTCAAGGCGGCCCTGCACCAGCGACCGCAAGTCCGCGTCGGCGCGCAGCCGCGACGGACGGGACCGCTGAACGGCTTGCCGGGAGCCGGCGTGCGCCAGGTCACCGTCGTAGCCGCCCCTGTCGTGCGGGCGGGCGTTGCGGCGCAGCTCACGGCTAACCGTGGAAGCCGACCGATCCAGGCGTGAAGCGATCTCACGGATACCGGCCCCGCGGGCACGCAACGTAGCGATCCGCTGCCGCTCCAAGATCACAAATAGCGGTTCGAGTGAACCGCGTCGGCCAACCGCGCCGGGGGCACCCCTCCGTTCTCCGCCCGCCACCGATACCCCGTCTTGCGGTCGATGCCGACCTGCTCGCAGGCCATCACCGTCCCGACCCCCGACAGCAACAGCTGCCAGTACCTGGACTCCACCTCGGTCTGCCTCTTCCGTCCGCGACGCGCCATCCCGACACCCTCTCGACCTGCAGGGCGTTGCGACGAACCCGTACAACCCGCCCGGCACCAAGGGGTCGGTTTCCAGTCCGCGTCGACAGACTCAGCGGATCGCCACCAATGTCGATCGATCGTCACCAACGCCGAGTGCCGCGCTCTACTTGGGCTCGAAGTGCGCGACCAGCAGGGACGGCGGGGATGGACTGTGCGCTGTACCCCCGGTTGATTGATATTGCAGAAGCCCGGAGGGCGTGGGTGAGCACGGGAGCCTGGTGCCCACCGGAAGAGCAAGTCAATCCTGCCTAGACACCGCGGAGGGCGGACTGACTCGCGGCTCAACCGCCGCCGCTACTCCCGCATGAGCATGGCCTGGGCTTCGCGCTCCAGGTCGATGTAGGGCTCGCCGCTCACGTCGACGGCGACGCGCTTGATCGTGCCGCCGGTGAACCTGTAGCGGACGCTCACCCGGGTAGTCCAGGGTGACCGGGTCGCCGACGTCGCGGCCGACGGCGAGGCCCTCACCGGCGATCATGTAGCCGCCGGGCTGGGTCTTGATGCGCCCTTCGCCGACCTTCTTGTCGCCGTAGAACAGCGACAGGATGCCGGTCGCAACCGGCGGCGGGTCGTCGCCGTCCTTGTCGAACGAGGCCGACAGGATCAGGTCGGTGCCCGGTGGGCAGGTCCTCGGTGGCGACGACCATCTGCTCGAATATTCCGACGAAGCTGTTCACGTAGTGCAGCCGGTTGTCCTTCACGTAGAGGCTGTGGCCGCCGAAGCGGGACCCCTGGGAGAACAGCACGCCCTGCGCGCCGGCGCCGGCGGATGTCGACCAGCGCGCCGATGACGAACGAGCGCCGCGGACGACGACCGCCTGCGCCTCGGGCACCTCGGCGTGGTTCGGGAAGTAGACGTAGCGGTTGCGCGGCGCGGAGAGCTGCGGGCCGCTTGGCGACGAAGATCTCCAGGGCCGAGCGGTCGTCGAGCGGGAAGCCCTCGTTCGCGCCGGCCTCGGCGTACCAGAGGTTCACCAGCTCGCGGAGCTTGTCGGGGTGCTCGGCGGCGAGGTTGTGGAGCTCGGAGCGGTCGACCTCGGTGTGGTAGAGCTCCCACTCGTCGTCGTTGAAGCGGCTCCAGCCGCTCAGCGTCGGGTGGGTGGTGATGGCCTTCCAGCCGTTGTGCCAGATCCCGCGCGAGCCGAGCATCGAGTAGAACTGCGTCTGGCGAGCGCCGGCCGCGGACCGTCGTCGAAGCTGTAGCGCATGCTCACGCCGTCGAAGTGGCTCTGCGCGTGCCCCTTGATCGTCGCGGGAGGTGTCACGCCCAGGACGTCGAGGACGGTGGGGACCAGGTCGATCGCGTGGTGGTACTGCTCCCTGATCTCCCCACGGGCCTGCATCCCAGCCGGCCAGGAGATCACGCAGGGGTCGGCAGTCCCTCCGTTGAACTCGTACCGCTTCCACATCTTGAAGGGCGTGTTGAAGGCCATCGCCCAGCCGTTGGGGTAGTGGTTGTACGTGGTCGGGCCACCGAGCTCGTCGAGCATGGCCAGGTTCGCCTCGATGCTGTCCGGGATCCCGTTGGCGAACTTCATCTCGTTCACCGAACCGTTCGGACCACCCTCGCCGCTGGCGCCGTTGTCCGACACGACCATGATCAGCGTGTTCTCGCGCTGGCCGGTCATCTCCAGGTAGTCCAGGAGCCGCCCGATCTGGTGGTCTGCGTGCGACAGGAAGCCGGCGTAGACCTCCGCCATCCGGGCGAAGAGCCGCTTCTCGTCATCGCTGAGGGAGTCCCACGGCCTCGTCACGTCGAGCGGTGGGAACGGCTGGCCCTGCGGCCCCGTCCGCGTCTCGGGCGTGCCGATCGGGTTGATCGGCGGGAGCTCGGTGTCAGCGGGGACGATGCCCAGCTGCTTCTGCCGGGCGAGCGTCGCCTCGCGCATGGCCTCATAGCCCATGTCGAACTGGCCGATGTACTTGTCGGCCCATTCCCGCGGGGCATGGTGCGGCGCGTGCGCTGCACCCGGCGCGTAGTAGAGGAAGAAGGGCTTGTCCGGCGCTACCGCCTTGGCGTCCATGATGAACTCGATCGCCTTGTCGGTGATGTCCTCCCCGAAGTGGTAGCCCTCCTCCGGCGACTTGGGCTGGTCCACCGGGTGGTTGTCGTAGGTGAGCTCGGGGTACCACTGGCTCGTCTCCGCGCCCAGGAACCCGTACCACCGCTCGAACCCGCGTCCGGTCGGCCAGTTGCGTCGGGTCGAGGCCAGGTTCATCTCCACGGTCGGGCACAGGTGCCACTTGCCGACCATGTAGGTGTTCCAGCCTCGCTCGCCGAGGATCTCCGGCAGCATGCCGTTCTGCGGCGGGATGGTGCCGCTGGCGTTCGCGAACCCGCTCGCGCCCTCGGTGATGCACGCCATGCTGTTCCGGGTGTGGTTCCGCCCGGTCAGCAGGCACGAGCGCGTCGGCGAGCACAACGCAGTCGTGTGCCACTGGGTGTAGCGGACGCCGTCGTCAGCGATCTTGTCGATGTTCGGTGTGGCGATCGGACCGCCGTAACAGCTCATCGCCGAGAACCCGACATCGTCCAGGACGATGAACACGACGTTCGGAGCGCCATCAGGCGCCTGCGGCGGCGCGAACGGCGACCAGTCCTCCACGGAGTCCCGGATGTCCACATTCACAGTGCCCTTGAACGGTTCGCCAACTGCCACAGTCACTCCCTGGTAGCCCACCCCGGCTGAAGAAGACCCTAGCCGACCTTCGCGCGCACCGTCGGCGACCACAGGATCACCTGTAACCCCGATGGGGTCACCGTCAGAGTTGCGGGAGAGGCTAGGTCGATCCCGGCCGCCTAGGATTGTCGCTTCGGTTGTCATCTTGGACCTGCGTCCAGCCGTAGAGGCTCGCCGCGCAGTTGGCGGCGGGACTTCGTCTGACTCAGGACGAGCAGACGCCCTCATACCTGCTCAACGTTGCGTATCTGGTCACTGATGCGGCGTTGACGTCGCCACAGGGCGGCCGTGGTAATGGCACATAGGACGAGTATCAGTGCCGTGGCGATGCCGTCGGTTGGGCGGAGCACGTGCATGGACTGGGCTCGTAGAGTCCAGGTCAGTTCGATGAGCATGACTGCGATCACGACGCCGATGGACAGTCGTTCGGCGTGGAGTTCCTGTTTGAGATGACGTAGCAGCGCAACGTCTGTCGTGTCTCGATGCGTGCAGTGGGGTGAGGTCATACCGGGACTGCTTGAGGTGTGTGGTCGGGTAGGAGTGAGCGGAGCAGGGTGTCGTAGCTCAGCCATCCGACCTGGTTGCCGTTGCCGTCGATGACTGGTAGTCCGGAGTCGCCAGAGCCGGCGAGGAGCTCAACCGCTTCCGTGAGCGATGCGGTGGGGTAGATGCTCGGAGACTCCTCGGTGGCGGCGCTGACGGTGAGTGCGTCGAAGTCGTCGTCTTGCAAGGCTTGTGCCACTGAACGGGTAGTGACGATTCCGTACCTCGCGAGACCATGGCGGACCGGGAGCGCGCTCACTGCGAGTTCTGTCATGTGGGCGGCCGCGGCCCTGAGCGGGAGTTCGGCGTCCAGCGTGAGGCGAGGGGGCTCCATGATGTGGACGACTCGTTGCGGACGATGTCCGAGGTTGGCGCGATCGGATCCGGGTGGCTTGTCGAGGTCGAGGCCTCGGCGTCGCAGCTTGGCGGTGTAGACGCTGTCTCGCATTAGGGCCCTTGATGCTGCGGTGGCGAGGACGATGGCGACCATCAGCGGGAGGATGATCGTGTACTCGCCGGTCAGCTCGAACATGATCAGAAGTGCCGTGATGGGTGCCCTCGCCGCTCCTGCGAACACGGCGCCCATGCCGACGAGGGCGTAGGCGCCGACGGGTCCGGCGCTGTTCGGGGCCACGGAGTGCACGACTAGTCCGAACGCGGACCCGAGCATCGCCCCGATGAACAGGGAGGGTGCGAACACCCCGCCGGAGCCGCCGATCCCGATGGTCAGGCTGGTGGCGATCATCTTGCCGATCAGCAGGACCAGCAAGAACCCCAGTGCGTACCGGCCCGCGACTCCGTTCTCAAGCACGGGGTAGCCGACGCCATACATCTGAGGGAGCGCGAGCAGGAGCAGGCCGAGCAGGACGCCTCCGACGGCGGGCCTTGCCCACTCGGGTCCGCGCCACACCCAGTCGCAGAGATCTTCCATCCCGTAAAGGATCTTCGTGAACATGACGCCGACGAGGCCAGCGACAAGTCCCAGTGCGGCGAACCAGGCGAAGTCCCACGTCGAGGCCATGACGAAGGCGGGGAGTCGGAGGAACGGGGTGTCCCCAAAGGCCGCTCGCCCCACGATGGAGGCGGTGACCGCGGACAGCACGACGGCGCCGAACGCCTCCGCTGCAAAGTTCCCGAGAAGAAGTTCGAGCGCGAAGAAGACGCCCGCGATCGGGGCGTTGAAGGTCGCCGCGATACCTCCGGCCGCACCACAGGCGACCAGGGTGCGCAAGCGATGCTCGGGGGTTTTGGTGAGCTGACCCAACCAGGAGCCCAAAGCCGAGCCGATCTGGACGATCGGACCCTCACGGCCAACCGAGCCACCCGAGCCGATGCACAGCGCCGAGGCCAACGCCTTGACCCCAGCCACCTTGCCCGGGATTCTGCCGCCTCTTCGAGACACGGCGTACATCACCTCGGGTACCCCGTGGCCACGCGCCTCACGGGCGAACCGATCGACCAGTGGACCGTAGAGCAAGCCGCCCACGATGGGTGCGAGCACAACGAAGCCGATGCCCAGCCAAGGCACCCAGTGGTTGTGCACGTGACCGGCGTCGGAATAGTCATCGGTTCCGGTGAACAAGCGCGTCGCCGAGACGATCAGCCAGCGGAAGACCACGGCGCCGAGGCCAGCGCCAAGCCCGACGGCGACCGACAGAACGAGCATCCCCCCGTCGGTGCCGCGCAGCCACTGCTGTGCCCGCTCACGCCGACCGCGGCGGGGCCGGAGCCAGGTCCGAGCACCAGTCACTAGCATCCTCCGAAAGAGTGCATCTATACAACAGATGCACAGTAACACCGAACGATTAGGCTGGCTCTATGGTTGGGGCGTGACGCCTTCCCACCACGCCGGACCGGTCGCTGTTCCGGGTCAGATGGACTCGGCTGCAGACCAGCTGCTGGTCGCCTCGCGGGCCCTGCTGGCCGTCGTTGCCCGGTCGGTCGCGCCAGCCCTTGAGCTGGTCACGCTGCCTCAGTTCCGGGTCCTGGTCGTGCTGAGTGCGGCCGGCGTACCTCTGCGAACCGGTGCCCTCGCCGATGCCATCGGTGTCCATCGGTCGACGTTCAGCCGAAGTGCGGACCGGCTCGTGGCTGGCGGTTGGGTACAACGCGTGGACAACCCCGACAGCAGGCGGGAGGTCCTCATCGAGCTGACGGCTCGTGGCGCTGACCTGGTGGCACTGGTCAGTCAGCGTCGTCGCGAGGAAATCGTTGCGATCCTCGAGACCATGACGGCCGACGACCGGGCCTTGGCCGCCCGGGGGCTTGCCGCCTTCGCGCAAGCCTCCGGCGAGCCGCACCCCAG
The DNA here is from genome assembly GCA_963819215.1 of uncultured Actinomycetota bacterium. GTDB lineage: Bacteria > Actinomycetota > Actinomycetes > Prado026 > Prado026 > CAWFVK01. The sequence continues at coordinate 10,833 of CAWFVK010000006.1, forward strand.
CGACCTGGCCGCGCTCGGCATGTAAGACGCCCGCCACCACGGGTGGCCGATAGCCTCGCGCCATGGGGCACGAGCGTGGATGACACGATCCCGTTCGCGGGGGAGATCGCGGTGTTGTGCCTGGTGGTGCTCGGATCTCTCATGAGCACGCGCATCAGCCAGCGCATCGGGGTCCCCGCACCCGCGCTGTTCCTGGTCGCTGCAGCCTTGCTCGCAGCGATCTTCCCCCGGCTGGGACAGGTGTCGATCACGCTGGTCCAGCGGACCGCCACCGTCGCGCTCGTCCTCATCCTGTTCCAAGGTGGGATGGACATCGGTCGGCGCGAGTTCAAACGGCAGGCGGCAGCGATCACCTGGGTCGGCGTCGCCGGGACCGCGGTCACCGCGGCCGGCCTCGCCGCGGTCGGTCATTGGCTCGTCGGACTGGACTGGCGCGCCGCGTTGCTGCTGGGCGCGGCCTTGTCACCGACCGACCCCGCGGTGGTGTTCTCGGTCCTCGGCCGCCGCGACGTCGAGGGGAGAACAAGCGTGTTGCTCCGCGGCGAGTCCGGAGCCAACGACCCGGTGGGTATCGCACTGATGGCGGCCCTGCTCGGCGCAAGCTCCGTCACCGGGTGGAGCGCAGTCGGTCACGTCGCCAAAGAGTTCAGCGAACAGATGCTGGTCGGAGCCACGGTTGGGCTGGTCCTCGGCACTGCGCTGCTATGGACGATGACCCATCTGCGGCTGCCAGACGCCGGGCTCTACCCCGTGCGTTCACTCGCGGGCGTCGGCCTGATCTTCGGCTCAGCAAGCGTGCTCCACGGATCAGGCTTCCTTGCCGTCTTCATCGCAGGAATCCTCATCGGCGACACCGCAGTCGCCCACAAAAATGACGTCCTGCGGGTTCACTCCGCGCTCGCAAGCCTGGGCGAGATCGTCGTTTTCAGTGTCCTCGGCCTCACCGTCTCGCTCTCGGTGCTTCGGCACGAGTCCGTCATCCTCCCCGGGCTAGTTATCGCCGGCCTGCTGATCCTCCTCATCCGCCCGCTGCTCGTCGGCGTCGTGCTCATCCCCGTCAGCCTCATGCGCAACGAACGGGCATTCGTCTTATGGGCCGGTCTCAAAGGAGCAGTCCCCGTCCTGCTCGGCACCTACCTGCTCTCAGCGGGCATCCCATCAGCCAACAGGCTCTACGGCATCGTCCTCGTCGTCGTCATCGTCTCCGTCGTCGTCCAGGGAAGCCTCATCCAGTCATCAGCTCGTTGGTTAGGCCTCCCCTTGACGGCGGAATAGTGGAACCGAGTCCCTGACAACGGCGCCCAGCGAATTGCAGACGTTATGCGCGATCGGCGAATTCCTCGCAAAAGTACGACATCACGTGTTTACCCTGTTCGAGTCGGCCACCGGCACGTGGCGTGACGCGACTTTGGCTCGAGCTGGGCGCCGAACCGATCCTACAAACGCTCCCCGACGGTGGGGACATCCAGATCGGTACACGCTCACGCCGCGAGACCCTGGAGCGGGCCATCCGTGCTGTGATCGCAGCTGAGGCCGGGGTCCGGCTGCGGGTCGGCCACGCGCAGGCCATCGCGCAGGATGCCGGGCGTGCGTGCGGCGTCATCGTTGACGACAACTTGGTGCCGGCAGACCTGGTCCTGGACGCGTCGGGCCGCTCGAGCCAGCTGACCCGGGCGCTGCGGCCCGCGTCCGGGATCGGGGCCACATGTTCCATCGCCTACGTCGACCGCCAGTACCAGCTTCATCACGGCGCCGAGCCCGGCCCGCTGATCAATCCGATCGCCTGGCAAGGCGACTTCGACGGCTACCAGGTCATCGTGTTCCCGCACGAGCGCGGGATCTTCTCCGTGCTCTTCGTGCGCAACACCGCGCACCGCGAATTCGTGCCGCTGCGCCACGAAGAGGTGTTCGACGCCGTCGCGCGCAACTGTGCCTGGCTTGCGGGAGTGGACCGATCCCGACCGGGCCCACCCATTACCCCGGTCCTGGCCGGGGGCACGCTGCGCAACCACTACCGATCCCAACGCGACGCGGGCGGCAGGCTGCGGCTGCCTGGCCTCATCAGCGTGGGCGACGCCATCTGCACGACCACACCCAACTTCGGACGAGGTCTGGCGCTGTCGATGCTCCAGGTGCAGCACCTGCTGCACCTGACCGACCAGGATGGCGAAGACCCCCGCGGCGTCGCAGAGGCCTTCGATGACTGGTGCTCGGCGGCCATGCGACATTGGGTGAACGACCATATGGAGATGGACGACGCGCTCGCACGTCGATGGCAGGGCGAGGACCTGGACCTGTCCCGACCGCTGCCTTCGGACCGGATCCTCGCCGCGAGCGAGATCGACCCCACCATCGAGCGCGCGGCCATCCCCTATCTAGCCATGACAGGCGGACCTGACGTCATCCGCGCACTCGAACCACTGGCCCGCGCGGTCTATCAGACCGGCTGGCGTCCGCGTCTGACCGCTGGACCCACCCGCGCCGAGATCACCGCGACAATCCGCCGCGCCGCCGCCTAAACCGCCTCGCCATCCGGAGCCACCATGACCATCCGGCCAATCGTCACCGACCTCCACCTACCGGCCGGAATCGCAGGGCCCACCCCGCTCGACCTGGACGTGCGCTGCTTCCTGGTCACCCACTCCTCAGGGCTCGCGCTCGTCGACACCGCGACACCCGGCTCAGTCCAGGCGATCGACGACGCCCTCAACGATCTCGGCGCGACCTGGTCAGACATCAGCGACATCCTGCTCAGTCACGACCACCCCGACCACACCGGTGGCCTGGTCGCCGTCACCGCACACGCCCCCCAGGCAACCCTGTGGGGCAACGCGCCGCTCACTGCACGCCAACTGGCCGACGGGGACAAGATCTGCGGGCTCACGGTCCTGGCAACACCCGGCCACACTGACGGACACGTCAGCCTCCTACACGACAGCGGCGCGCTACTCATGGGCGACATGGTCGGCAACACCAACGGCGCCCTGTCGCGGGCGCCGGCAGCCTTCACCGCCGACGCCACACAGGCCGAACAATCACTGCAGCGCATCGGCCAACTCGACTTCGAACGCCTCCTCACCTCCCACGGCCCCGAACTGCCGGACGCCTCCGAAGCGCTACGCGCGCTCGTCCGCACCTAGCAAGAACACCCAGAGACCTTGCGAAGCTGTCCCATGCGCCCACCCTTACCCCCGAACGCGTCACCGGACGATCTGAAGGCCTTCAACCAAGCCCTCGTCGAGGCCTTCCTGATCCGCTGCCGCTCAGCTCCCGGCTCAGGCGGGTCGTCGGCGCAGTAGCCAGATGGAAGCGCCGACGAGCAGCGCTGACACGGCGGCCAGCCAGCCGAACTCGATCCATTGGAACGGCCAGTAGCGGCTGTCGGGTTGGTAGCTGGTGAGCTGGGTGTAGCCGTGCTGGGTGAGGTACTGAATCGGGTCGATGGTGCTGCTGCCGGGGCCTGCTTGGAAGTTTCCGCCGCCGTTGGTCTGCACACCGATGGCTTGCAGTGCCTGATTGATCTGGGCGTCGGTGGCGCGGATGCCGTTGCGGGTGAACCACTGGTCGATCGGGTGTGCGCCGCTTGCGAGCTGCTGGTTTGCCGTGACGAGCGGCGGCAGGTAATGGTCGCGGACGCTACTGGCCAGGAAGGCCATGCCGGTCCAGCCGGCGAGGGTGAGGGCGAGTGCTGGCAGGACCCGGCGGGTGAGTAGACCGGTGAACATGCCGAGGCCAAATGCGAACAGGGCCCAGCCGATCACGGCGATCCCTGTGATGGGGAAGATGCTGGCGTGCAGGCGTTGCTGGATGTCGGCGGTGACGAGCGGGTGCTGGTACCAGGTGATGAGCAGCGCCGAACGCGGCGGAGAGGACTGCGACGCCGAGGACGCCGGCGGCGGTCAGGGCAAGGATCCAGCGGGTGCGGCCGGCGCCTTGGGTCCAGGCGTAACGGAACGTGCCGGTCTCCAGCTCGCGGGCGATCAGGGGAGCGCCGGCGAACGCGCCGATGACGGCCGGGAAGCCAGACGAAGACGAGCGCCGAGCGGGCCGGTGTTCCCGTAGGTGTCGTGGAACTGGGAGAACGCGAAGCCGACACGCCGCGGATGCCTGCGGGGTGCAGGCTTGCACCGCCGCGTAGGCGTCGCGCATCTGGTGACCGCGGACGAGCAGGACGCCCGCGATGACGGCGATGAGCCCGACCATGGCGAGCAGCGTCGTGCGGTAGTGCCGCCAGGCGACCCAGGCGAGCCGACGCCACGGCACGGGCCGGGAGGTTGTCGGTGGCGCGGGGGCCGTGAGCAGGGATGCGGTCATCGGGTCGCCTCCGACTGCGACGGGTCGCATGAACTGCGGGGATTCGCGCAGGTAGGCCAGGGCGAGCTCTTCGACGCCGACCGGCCGCGCCTCCCAGGGGACAGGCAGCGCGGTCTCGGGGGAGTCGACGCGGACGAGCAGGATCTGTTGAGCGCCGGCCGTGGTGGGACTCGATGACCTGCCACGTCGGGTCGGGTGGGGCGCCGGCGGGTCCGGTGACCAGCAAGTGCTGGCCGAGGAGGTCGTCGACGAGGCCGTCGATGCGGACGGAGCCGCGGGTGAGCAGGACCAGGTAGTCGGCGACGCGTTCGAGCTCGGCGAGCCCGTGCGAGGACAGGATGACGGAGACGCCGTCGTCGGTCATCGCGGTGACGACGGTGGCCATGAAGTCATGCCGGGCGACTGGGTCGAGGGAGGCGGTGGGCTCGTCGAGGATCAGCAGGCGCGGGTGCCGGGCGAGCGCGAGGGACAGGGCGAGCTGGGAGCGTTGCCCGCCGGACAGCTTGCCGATGCGGCGCCTGCGGGGGATCCCGAGGTCTTCCAGCCGGCGGCGAGCATAGGTGGAGTCGAAGGCGTGGTTGAGGTTGCGGGTCAGGTGCAGCATGTCGTCCACGGTCATGGTCCGGTACAACGGCATGTCCTGGGCGACGAAAGCGACCTGGTTCAGCGCGGCCGGTGAGCCGACCGGAACACCGTCGAGCACGGTGACCTCACCCTCGCTTGGGATCGTCAGGCCGACGGCGATGTTCAGCAGCGTGCTCTTGCCTGCCCCGTTCGGACCGACAAGCGCGACCAGGTGGCCGTCGGGGACAGTCAGGGTGCAGTCACGCAGCGCCCAGTCGCGGCCGTAGCGCCGGCCGAGGGTCGAGGTCTCGAGGATGGTCATGCGGCGCCTCCGGCGGCCTTGGTCCGGGTCAGCGCCGCACCGGGGTCGGCCTCGATGTGGCGCTCACGAAAATCCCGCAGTGTGCTGGTGAACAGGGCGACCATCCCGTCCTCGTCCAGCCCGGCGGCGGCGGAGTCGCCGAGCCAGGCGCGCAGCGTCCGCCGCAGCCCGGCGATCTCCGGCAGCCCGATCTGGGTCAGCGTGCCGGTCACGAACGTCCCCTGACCCGGGCGCCCCGTGGCCAGGCCCTTGTGCTCCAGGTCCCGGTACGCCTTCAGCACGGTGTTCGGATTGATCGCCAGGTCCGCGACGACCTCCCGGACCTTCGGGAGCTGATCACCGGGCTGGAGGTACCCCAGGCGCAGGGCGTGCTCGACCTGCTGAACCAGCTGCAGGAACGTGGGCACCCCCGACGCCGGATCCAACCGAAACACAACGGGTGAGGAGGGGCTCGCAAGTCCTCCGCTGACCTCTTTATCTACTTGCATAGGACAACACTAGAGCGCGTTTGCGGACTGTCAAGGCCCCACCCTGGGCATTCCGGTACGGCTGCTGGAGCGGCACGCCTGCCCATTTGGAGCGTGAGCCAGGTCGGAATATGACGTGAAGGGCGGCGGTCTTCTTCGTGACGGAGTCGAAAGGGGGACGCGGTTCGCGTTCGTCGGCGGCAGGAGGTGCTCTGCCACGTCACCGAGCCGGTGTTCCCGAGGATGTTCATCGGCGGAGCGCTCGGCCTGCTCGTCGCGCACCCGCCTGGCATGTCCCTTGTGCCGGTTCGTGTGGATGAGGATCGGGCTCATGTGCGCGGCGATGGTCCGGTTGCCGTTCACCTCGGTGCTGCTGGCGACGGCCTGCTCACCAGCGACGGCTACGCGTTGATGCCGGTCGTCATCGTCGCTGTGGTGGTGTCCTATGTCGTCACCGTGTGGCTACCAACGATTCCGACACCGCGCTGGCGCCCATCAAGACCACCTCGCCGAGACTTATCTCTCGCCAACTGCTACCGGTGCGCGCGTGAGTCGCGCTCGCGTTCAGGCCCTCGGCGCCGCCTCGGCTAGGTCGCGACAGGTGTCCGTCTTGCGGGCTGTGTCGGTGTCTTTGTTGGAGCGGCGACGTGCTGGGCCGCGGCGTTCCCCTCGGCTCCGGTGGCGTCCTCGTGGGCGCTGATCCGTCCGTCGGCGATGGCGCCGGTGAACGTGGAGTAGTCGTGTTCGGACTGGTCGGCGTAGGACTCGGCGAACGCGCCGATTGCCTTGTCGAAGGATTTACCGTTCCCCAGGTAGGCGGAGATCGCGAGCGCGTCCCCGGACCGGGCGTGGGCGCGGGCCAGGGTGTGTCCGCACAGCACGGCGTACTGGGGGAGTCGGGCGGCGTTGAGCCACGCCGGGTCTGGTGCCCACTTCATGTCCCTCAGTTGGCGGACGTAGAAGCTGCGCCCTCCGGGTCCGTCGATCCAGCCGAGGAACGAGTCGCTGGCCGCCTGCATGAGCCGCTGCCCGGTGACTACCCGGTGACCGTGCTTGGTGAACGCTGACTTGTGGGTGTAGGCCTCCAGCACTGACGCTTGGGCCTGCTTGACTTGCAAGACCATCAGGTCGTCCTCGTCGCGGCCGCGGAGCAGCAGCACGAACGCGAGCAGGCCGACGCTTCCGACCCCGACGACCTTGTGACCCATGTCGATGATCTCGTAGCGTTTCAGCAGCTCTTGACGGTCGTCCTGGAGCGTGCCCCGGTACTCCCGGAACAGCTCATTGATCATGGCGGCGGTGTCGGCGGTGACGTCCAACCGGGTCAGCAACGGCGGCTGATCCCGGAACTGGCGCCGCCCGTCCACGACCTCCGTGATCTTCTTGATCGCCGACCAGGCGTCGCGAAGACGCGCTTTGGCGACGACCCCGGTCAGGGTGTCCTGCGCTTTCGTCTCCTTCTTCGCGTCACGCATACCCTTCGCGCTGGGGAGCTGCCGGACGGCCTCGATCAGCCCGCTCGCGTCGATCCGGTCGTACCAGATCGCGATCTCGCCCATCTCGGCGAACGCCGCCATCGACTCTCGGTAGGAGGTCGCTGCGGCCGTCGCGGCCTGCTGCCCGACTTTGGTCGTCAGCTTGTTGTCACGGGCCGCGAGCACGAACGACGTCGCGAGGCGCTTGACGTCCCACTCGAACGGGCCCGGGTTGGTCTCGTCGAAGTCGTTGACATCGAACACGACCGAACGGTCCGGCGCCGCGAACAGCCCGAAGTTGGACAGGTGCGCGTCACCGCAGAGCTGCACGTCCAGACCGGAGCGCGGCATCACCGCGAGGTCCGCGGCCATCAGCAACGCCGCCCCCCGGTAGAACGCGAACGCACTGGTGGCCATCCGCGCGTGCCTGACCGGGACCAGCTCCTGTACCCGGGAGGTCTCCTGGCTCTCCAGCAACGCCACCGGGTCGGCGCGATCGCCCGGTGGCTGCCACAGCGCCAACCGCTCACGTGGGATCTCGGCCCGCGCGACCCGGCCCCGGCGCTTGCGGTCCTCTACCGTCGGGTGCGGCACCGCCTTCAGCGCTGCCGCCCTGCCCACGCGCTGATGGACGGCTTCGGTCTGCGCCACGAGGTCATCGCCGACCACGTCGGACACGGTGGCCGCACCCTTCGAGTCCGCCACAACTTTCCTGGGCTTGCTCGCGGCGGCCGTTGCGACCGACAACTCGTCTTGGCTCATGTCGCGCAGACTACGCCGCGCGGCGATTCCGGATGGCAGTGCTCCCGCCCGCGACCGGTGCGTACGAGCACGTGACCACTTGTCCAACCCCGCCTATAGCTAAATCAAGTTGGCGTCAGGCCAACCGTGTAGGCGAAGGACGGGGTAAGGCGAAACCGGGACGTTGCTTGAACATCGCGGTGCAGTCACGCGCCGGTCCTTCACCCGGCGAGCGCAGCTCCCGAGGAACACAGATCTGCCGAAATGGGCGGGGCCGCCGGCCACGCACCCTATGGTGATAGCCATCGGGGGCTCAGGTCACATCCAGGAGAGGTACTGCCGGAGGTAGAGATGTCCGCAAGCGAGTCCGCGGACCACGATCCCTGGCACCGGCCCGGACACCCGCCCGGACCTGGTCAACCGGTCATTCACCGCGACCGGCCCGAACCAGTTGTGGGTCGCTGACATCACGTACTGCCGCACGTTCACTGGGTGGGTCTACGCCGCGTTCGTCACCGACGTGTTCGCCCGCCGGGTGGTCGGCTGGCAGCTGTCGAAGTCGTTGCGCACCGACCTGGCGCTGGACGCCCTGGAGATGGGCCTGTGGACCCGCCGGCACGCCGGGCACGACGTCACCGGGCTGACGCACCACAGCGACAAGGGAGTCCAGTACGTCGCCGTGCGCTACACCCAGCGACTGGCCCAGGCCGGCGCCGTCGCCTCGGTCGGCTCGACCGGGGACTCCTACGACAACGCCCTCGCCGAGGCGTTCAACTCCCTGTTCAGGGCCGAACTGGTCCGCAACAAGGGGCCCTGGAAGAACATCGACGACCTCGAGATCGCCGTCGCGGAGTACATCGACTGGTTCAACCACGGGCGCCTGCACGGCGAGATCGGCCTGATCTCACCCGCCGAGTACGAGACCAACTACTACCGTCGCCACACCGCTCCGACTACCGTCACCACACCGCTCCGACTACCGTCGGAGCGTCAGTTGAGAGCCTCCACTGAAGTCGGCACGCGACAGTTATCGCGATGAGTGACCTGGATGGACTGCGTGACCTCGGGGATCCGCTTCCGGCTGCACTGGCGTTGGACTCCCACACGGACGTGGAGTGGGCGATCCTGGACCTGGACGGGGTGATCGTCCAGGTCAACGACGCATGGGTGAGTTTCACGACCGCCAATGGTGGTGATCCCGGGCGTTGCGGCGTCGGCACCTCATACCTGGCGGTGTGCACGGCGGCGGGTGACCCAGACTCAATGGCAGTCGCTGCCGCAGTGCGGGCGGCGTTGAGAGGCGAGCTCCCGGCGCCGGCACGGGTGAGGCTCGCGTGTGACAGCCCGTCAACCGCTCGCTGGTTCGACGTCCTGGTCTCGTCCCGTCTGCAGGAGGGGTCCAACAGCGCCTGCACCGGTGCCACGGTGTCGTTCTCCCCGGTGGACACTGCGGCCGCGCATCGGCTGGGGGCGTTGCTGGACGCCGTGGCGGCGATCAGCGGGGACCTGGATCTAAGTGACACGCTGCAACGGATCATCCAGGCTGCGGCCCGACTCGCCGACGCGCAGTACGGGGCGCTTGGTGTGGTCACCGATGGTCGACTGTCGCAGTTCGTGACGGTCGGCATCAGCGACGAGCAGCGCCTGCTGATCGGTGATCTGCCCCAGGGCAAGGGCCTTCTCGGCGTGCTGATCGACCTGCCGGAGCCGCTGCACCTGGACGACCTGTCCGCCCATGCCGCTTCCTCCGGATTCCCACCGGGTCACCCGCCGATGCGGTCCTTCCTCGGCGTTCCCATCCGTGCCCGCCAGCGCGTCCTCGGCAATCTCTACCTCAGCGAGAAGCGTGGTGGCGGAGGCTTTACCGCGGACGATCAGGAGCTGATGGTCTCGCTTGCGGTGTTCGCCGGGGTGGCGATCGACAATGCTCACGTCCTGGCGCGGACACGCCGCAGCCAGGAGTGGGTTGCCGCAGCTGCGCAGGTCAGCACCGCGTTGTTGTCCGGCGCTGCAAGTGTCGACGTCCTCGCGCTGATCGCGGCCCAGGCCCGAGCCCTTTGCGAGGCGGACCTGTCAACCATCGCGGTGGCCGAGGCGGGTGATCTCGTCATCACCGTTGCCGACGGCGACGAGGCAGCGCTCATGCTCGGTCGGCGGCTACCAATCCAAGGATCTTTGGCGGGACACGCATACGGCGCCGGCGCGAGCTTGAACATCGCGGACGCGCGCACCGATCCTCGGGCGGCTCCGCCGGCTCCCGGGCAGACCACGTACGGGCCGACCCTGGTCGTGCCTCTGCGTGCGGGTCGCATCAAGCATGGGGTGCTCACCGTGCACAACGCTCACCACGCCCACCGCTTCGACGCCGAAGCCCAGACGTTCGTTGAGATCTTTGCCGACCAGGCCGCGCTCGCCCTGGAGATCGCCGAGCACGACCGGGCGCGGCAACAGCTCAAGGTGCATGACGACCGCGACCGCATTGCGCGTGACTTGCATGACCTCGTCATCCAGAGCCTGTTCGCCAGCGGCATGCGCCTGGAGGCCCTGTCGGGCACCTTGACACGCGAGGATCAGGTCCAGCGAGTCCAGCAGATCGTTGACGCCCTCGATGGGACGATCCGCCAGATCCGGTCAACGATCTACGCCTTACACGCCTCGGATCATTCCTCGAACTCAGGGTTGCGCGCACGGCTGCTGCTGGTCGCCGATGCCGCAACCGAAACCCTCGGCTTCTCCGCGACCGTTCACTTCAACGGACCTGTCGACACCCTCGCCTCTGCACAGGTCGGGGAGCATGTCGTCGCTGTTCTGCAGGAGGGTTTGTCAAACGTTGCACGCCACGCCGACGCCCGGCATGCCTCGGTAACCCTGACGGTCACGCCCGCGGAACTGGCCTTGGAGGTTGTGGACGACGGGGTAGGCATCCGGTCTGATGGGCGGCGTAGCGGCCTGGCGAACATGCATGACCGCGCTCGCCAGCTCGGCGGGACGCTAGATGTCTCCTCGCCGGGAGGGGTGGGGACGCGGCTGCTCTGGCGCGTACCACTGTGACCAGGGTGGCGCCGTCTCTACGGAGGAGCGTGCGAACGCCCTTATTGCCATGAGAGGGTAGCCGGGATGGACAGGAAGCAGACCGGCCCGGCGCTTTCTGTGCAGAACCTTGGCAAGCATTTCGGTGGCCGCGTCGCGTTCGAAGCCGTCACGTTCAAGGTCGGCTATGGCGAGGGCTTCGGGATCCTCGGACCGACCGACGCCGGTAAAGACAACATCCGTTCCGGCCCTGAGCACTCTCGTCTCTCCCACCTGGCGCTCGGCAACGGTAGCGGTGATCCCACCGGCGGGTGGAAGCCGACTGGGTCGCGGACGGCACGGGCGAAGATGCCGTGCAGGATCACGTGGTCCTTCACCATCGACCGTGGCGACATTCCGCCTTCAAACGCCTTAGGGCCCGCGCCCGGACCCAGGGACGGGGAGATCACCGCCACCACACGGTTTGCACATCTCCGCGGAGGTGATCCTGCTGGCTTGCCGGTCGACCGAGGTCCCTCCCCCGACCTTGACCTCAGCCTGCGCCGCGGCGCGCAACGCGTCCAGGTTGGTGGTGTACGAACCGGCAGCCGCCCGTCCGATCAGGCTCTGGCGAAGAACCGGTAGTAGAACGCGCCGAAGAGCAGGACGATGCCGACGTTGGATGCCAGCCGCTCCCATGGCTGGCCTCGGAAGAACAAGAGATCCACACTCACGATGATGGCCACCATGACGAGCCCATAGAGCGCTCCAACGACCGGGTTACCCATCGTCGCCTCCAACTCCACGAGGGATTGCTCACCGATCCATCGTCGCACCGGATCGCCCTGAGGACGACTTGTCTCAGCTGGCTGATCTCGTGCCCGGGAGGCCCGGATCGGGTGCGGTGCCGGTGGGCGGCTACCGAGGGCGGCGGAACCGGATCTGGCGCGGGCATCGGCTGAGTTGACGCGGCATGGGTCGCTTAGAGGCCCATCGTGCGCCACGCCGGCGCCATATCCTCAGGAGTGCTGCGAGGGTGTGGTCCGGATTGCCCGCGAGCGCGAACGTGGTTTCCTTCTCACACAGATCGCTGCCGACTTTGGGATCAGCGAGTTGTGTCTGACGAACTTCCTCGCGAACTGCCCCCTGTCTGTGGAGGCAGTTCCGGGCCATCTTGCACCACCAGAGCGAGGAGAGGTGGTCGCTGAGCCGCCGTCCGGTCGGGCTCCTTCGATGACGTGGGTCGCGTCAACCGGTCAGAGGGTCGCGTGGGCGTGCACCACCGCCACGGGAGCCATGGCGTGGTGCAGGACCGCGTGGCTCACGAGCCGAGCAGCGACGAACGGAATCCACCTCGGCCGCGTGAACCCACGACCAGCATCTCGGCGTCGTTCCAGCCAAGATGCCGTCTTGACCGGCACGTGCGGGTCCAGGCAAGGCATCAACGTCTAGCTGTCACCGGTGAGTGTGGAGGCACTAGCGCGTGACTGAGGGCAACGCCTGCAACTCGGCGCAACTCGGCTCGGGTCCACCGTTTATCAGCCTCTCGCGCACAGCGCGCTTGATGAACAGGGGGATGTAGTCGCGGATCCGTGCATCGGCGTATTTCTCAAGCTCCGCCCGGACGGCCGCGTCGATCGTCTGGTCCGGCACCTGCGGGAACTCCTGCCGCAGCTCCTGACGGGCGGACGCGACGTGACGCGCCTCTACGTCGGGTTTCATGCCTTGCGATGCCACCTTACTGAGAGCCTGCGGGCAGTAGCCCCGCGTCCTGCCCGCAGGCTCCTTGATCGGTTTTACGAGGACTGTGGATGGGTGGGCGACCGGCGGTGCCGACTACGGGGTCGGCGGGGTCTTCTTCGTCGCCGCGGCCTTGACCTGCTCGGCGCTTTTGCCGTCGACCTGGTCCTTGGTGACGTGCGCGGCCTTCGACAGCGCCTTGTCCACGTCGGTGGCCCACTGCTCGTCGAACATGGCGACGATGCCGGAGCTGTTCAACGGCAGGGCGTCCTCGACGTCTGCTTTGATGGCTGCCTTCGCGCCGTGGCCGAGTAGGCCGCCGATGCCCAGTCCTGCGCCGGCGCCGACCAGCGCGCCGGCCAGCAGGGTCGGCGGGAAGATCAGGCCGATGATCGCACCGCCGACCGCACCCCAGGCTGCGCCCTTGGCGGCCGTGTGGAAGTCGTCATCGACGTGGATCTTGCCGTCTGCGCGGCGGCTGACGAGGATCAGTCCCTCGACCTTGATCACGTCATCGGCTGCGAGCTGCTTGATGGCGTCCCAGTCCTCTCGGGCCGCGTCTGGATCGGCATACGCCGCGACATACAGGTCGACGGGGGCGTCTGTCTCAGCTGTCATGACTGTCTCCTCGAAGCGGGCGCTCGCCCTTGCGAGCGTCTCTTTCCATGCTGCGCCAGACCGATGAGCGGGTCACCTGCTTGCGCCCGATTTCACCTAGGGGAAGATGCGGTCGTCGCATCTGGGGCCGGCGCCAGGCCGCGGCTGAAGAGTACGGGTTCCGGGCCTCCGCCGATCCGGGGTCGATCCGGGGTCAGTCCTTGTGCTCGCTGAGGGCGTTCAGCACGTCGTGTTCGAGGTCGGCGTAGCTGCCGTGACCGGTTTTGGTGCTCTGCCTGGTGGGTGTCAGTCCCGCGACTTCGATCGCCGCGCGCGCGGATTCCTCCCCGACGACCACGAGGGCAGCCTCACCGGGTCGGATGAGTTGACCCAGAGCGTCGAGGTCAGCGCCCGGGATGGCCTTGAGCACCAGCCCGTTGTCCTTGGCGCCGAAGCCGCCCAGTACGGCACCAGCGCCCGCGGTCAGCAGGATTGAGGGCGGGAACATGACTCCGAGCACCGCACCCACGACAGCTCCGCGCGCTGCCCAGCCCCGAGCGTTCGAGTGCTGCTTCGGAACCTGGACGTCGCCGTGCGCGTCCTTGGTGATCACTGTCGACTCGAACCGACCGACCATGTCCGAAGAGTGCAGGCCGACGACCACCTTCTGGTCTCTCTCGGCGGCCGCCTTACCGGGGTAGGCGCACAGCAGAACGAAGACACCGCTGGACTCGCTCATGTGTTCTCCCAACGTACTCAGTGGACAGCCGGTGCGTCGCCCCGGCACGGTCACTGACTACGGCGCCGCCGAGCCGACTGCCTACATGCTCGGCCACGCGGGTGACCCCGTCAGCAGACCGAGGGGATCTCACCTAGGGGAGATCGGCTCAGACTCAAGGACCTGGACGGCCTGCTCCTTCTTGCCGACCGCGCGAGCGCGGGAGAGGGCCTCGGACCGGGTCGAGGCACCCAGCTTGCGGTAGATCGACTTGGCGTGGCTGTGAACGGTGCTGTGGGACACGAAGAGCTCGCGGGCGATGTCGGACTCGCTGAGGTCGGTCCCTAGCAGAGTGAGGATCGTGCGCTCCCGCGCGGTCAGTGCTGCTTGGCCGGAGCTGGCGCAGTCGCGGCACAGGACATCGGTCCTGCCGACCCATCTTCCGGCGAGGATCGCCCGTGCCTCCGCGAGCGCTGCGCGTGCCTGCTCGTGGTGGCCGAGCCCGCACAGCGCCGAGGCGCAGGCATTGAGTGCCAGAGCGAGCACTCCAGGCTGTCCGCCGAAGCGGGCCAGGGCGACCGCGTGCTCAAGAATGGGTAACGCGTCAAGGGCTCGGCCGTGCGCGGCCAGTGAGGCCCCTAGAGCCAGCGACGGCCCGGCCGCGACGTCACCGAGGTCGTGCTCTCGCTCGAGGGCGACGGCCTGCTCGGCGAGTCGAGCCTGCTGCTCGAGGTCCCCGCCCTGGCCGGCGATGAGCGAGCGGTAGGCCAGGCCCGCGCACGCCACCAGCCACTGCCTACGCGTAGGCGCGAGCCCGGTTGCCTGCTCGAACCAACGGTCGGCTTCACTGAGCTCGCCGCGGAAGAGTAGGTTGAGACCCATCGCCCAGCAGACCACCGGACGCCAGGCCGAACCGGCCCCCTCGAGCTCCGTAGCGCGCACGGCCTGGGCGTACCCGAGGTCGAAGTCGCCCCAGGAGAAGATTGCCTGCAGCGTGGCCAGGCTCGCCGCCGCTGAGCTGAAGCCGTCCGGGAGCGCACCGGCGTCGGTGTCGACGAGCGGCTTCACACGGGCGATCGTAGCCATCGCCTCCGCTCGGGACCGGGCCAGCGATTGTGCCCACGCCTGGGCGAGCAGCAGGCGGACGTCGTCCTTCAGCGTGGCGTCGGGGAAGCGCCCGATCCACGTCAGCACGGTGCTGCACATGCCGGCGTTGGTCCACTGGATCCAGGACGAGGCGATCATGCCGCTGGCCTCGGCGAACATGTCGGCATCGATCGCATACCCGATGGCTTCGCGTAGGTTGCCGTGCCCCCGGTGCCAGACAGAGGCGCGCCGTCTCAGGCCGACGGCCGCGTCCGGGTCACGTTGGCCCAGCTCCACGCGCATCAGCTGAGCGAACAGGGGGTGGAACCGGTACCACCCGCCGTCGTCCTCTAGCGGAACCAAGAAGAGGTTGCTGCGCGCCAGCTGCCGAAGGGCCTCATCGGAGTGCCGGCGACCGAGCACCTCGTCACACAGCGGCCCCGAGATTCGGTCCAGAACCGAGCACCGAACCATCAGGTCCACGTCTGCCGGGTCGTGCGTGGCGAGCACCTCGGCCTCGAGGTAGTCGATGACGTGGCGGTTGGACGCACCGAACCGGGCCACCGAACGGTGCCGGTCCGTCGACCGGCGCAGCGACAGCGCGGCCAGGAACAGACCGGCCGGCCAGCCTTGCGTCCGATCGACGAGCAAGCCGACGTCGTCCCGGGTGAGGCCGAGCCCTTGGCGCCCATTCAGGAACTGTTCCGCCTCGTCGAGGGTGAAACGCAGGTCGTCGACCCTGAGCTCAAGCAGCTCACCCTGGGCCCGTACCGCAGCGAGGGGAAGCTCCGGCTCCTTCCTGGTCGACACGACCAGCCGGAACGTCGCGGGAGCGTGAGCGACGAGCCAGCTGATGCTGTCGCGTGCCGGACCAGGCGCCAGCTCGTGGAAGTCTTCCAGGACCAAGGTGACCGAACCCTGCTCCGCCAACGCGTTCACCACGCGTGGCAGCACCAACTCGAGGACCAGCGGCGCCCCGACGACAGCCGGAGGTATCGGTCCGCTCGATAGCAGGGCAGGCCCTGCGCAGGGCCTCGAGCAGGTACGACCAGAGGACCATCGGGTCGTTGTCGCCGTTGTCCAGCGTCAGCCACCCCATCGGCGTTCGCTCGGCCACGGCTGCGTACCACGAAGCGAGCAGGGTCGTCTTACCGAAGCCCGCCGGGCACGCCACCAAGGTCAGCCGCCTACGCTCCCCGCTGGCCAGCAGCTCCAACAGCCCCTCGAGCACCATCTGGTCCCGAACCTGAGGCGGGGCGAGCTTGGTGGTCAGCAACTCCCGCTCCCCAGTCGCCGCAGCGGTGCTCTGTCCGGGCGTCATCCCCCGAGCCTCCAGTCGGTCGCACCGGGCGGACCAGGGACCAAGGTCCCCTCCAGGCCAGTCCTCGGGCTCATCCCTTGCGCCCCAGACGATAGGGGCGCCTCGCCGAGCCTAGCGGGCCGCGCGTTCGGCCCTGCGACCGTTTCCGCTGATGCCTGCCCGGCTCGCTCACCCGCATACTGCCTCGGGCGCCGGATCGACGGGGCCGACGGAGATGAGCTCGAGGCCGAGGTCCTGGTTCGCTCAATGATCCCGGCGAGGTGGGCCTGGTCGACCACCGGACCGGTCAGCACGGTGTTCCCGTCCTCACGCGAGATGCTCATGCCCGCGAACAGGGTCCCGAACCGGTCACCCAGCTCCCCACCTACGACCAGCCGGTAGGTGCGTCCTTGACCGCTCTCGGTACTCATGTCGCCAGCGTCGCCGACTCCCTGACCTGCGTCATCGGCCGCAGGGCATTTCCCCTAGGTGAAATCGACCCGCGGATGCTGCTCCCCTGCGCGCGCAGTGTGACGCTGCGTAGAGCCCGAACACCAGATAACTGAGGAGCCGACCATGACCCAGACATCGCAGCGGCCTGCGGCGCGTCTCGCCGTCACCCACCGCACTCGCGCGGACCGGGCCGCGACCGGCAAGCTCGCGCGTAGCCACGCCCCTCTCGAGTCCCACGCTCAACTCGTGACCGACGCGCGCCCCGACCCGATCGCGCTGCTGGAGAGCCAAGCAGCGGCACGGGTGCCCGAGCTCGTTCCGATCCGGTACGGACGCATGGTCGCATCCCCGTTCTCGTTCTACCGTGGCGGTGCGTTGATCATGGCGTCCGATCTGTCGCGCACGACCAGCTCGGGCCTGACCGTCCAGCTTTGCGGCGACGCGCACATGAGCAACTTCGGCATCTTCGCCACCCCGGAGCGACGGCTGGTCTTCGACGTCAACGACTTCGACGAGACCCATCCCGGGCCGTTCGAGTGGGACGTGAAGCGGCTGGCCGCGAGCCTGGCGGTAGCCGGACGCGACAACGGGTTCGGGACCAAGAAGCGCCGGGCGATCGTGCAGGCGGCCGTGGCCGGCTACCGCGAGGCGATGACGGCGTTCGCCACCCAACGCAATCTCGCCGTCTGGTACACGCACCTCGACATGGACGACGTCATGCGGCAGGTCGGCAGCGAGCTGGACTCGACGCGCAAAGCCAAGACGCAAGCAGCCCTGGACAAGGCGCGCGGTCGTGACAGCGTCCAGGCGCTGTCCAAGCTCACCAGCATGGTGGACGGACAGGCGCGCATCCTGAGCCAGCCACCTTTGCTCGTCCCACTCGAAGAGCTGTGGGGGCAAGAACAGGCAGCGGCCGCCTACGACACCCTGCGGGGGCTGGTCAGATCGTATCGCCGCACCCTGCAGGCGGACCGCCGCCACCTGCTCGAGGAGTTCGACCTGGTGCAGGTGGCCCGCAAGGTGGTCGGCGTCGGCAGCGTCGGCACCCGTGCATGGATCCTGCTCATGCAGGGGATCGACGGGGCGGACCCGTTGTTCCTGCAGGCCAAGGAGGCGCAGGCATCAGTGCTCTCGGGCTTCGTGAAGTCCGCCGGGTTCAACAACCAGGGCCAGCGTGTCGTGACCGGCCAGCACCTGATGCAGGCGGCGAGCGACATCTTCCTTGGCTGGCAGCGGGCCGAAGGCCCGGACGGCATCGAGCGCGACTACTACCTGCGTCAGCTCCGCGACGGGAAGGGCTCGGTCATCGTGGAGGCGATGGTGCCCGACGGCATGAAGCTGTACGCGCGGATCTGCGGCGAGACACTGGCCCGGGCGCACGCCCGCTCCGGGGACCGGGTCGCGATCGCCGCCTACCTCGGCTCGAAAGACCACTTCGACCATGCACTGGCCGACTTCGCCGAGGCTTACGCCGACCTGAACGCCCACGACCACGCCGCCCTCGCGGACGCCATTGGCGCAGGGCGAATCACCGCACAGACCGGCATCTAGCCGGTCGCCGCGCTCGGCACACGCACCTGCGCCCGCGATCCGAGGAGACGATCCGATGGCAACCGAAACAGCAGACACGCCCACGTCCAGCCAGCCAATGCCGCGGTTGTCGCCACAACTCCTGCGGCGCGGGACGGAGGTGTGACCGTTCGGTTCGACACGGCCTCGGTGCGACGCTCGGGGACCATCTTGATGGTCCTGGTCGCGTCGTTGCTGCTCGGATTGTGGCTGTTCTCGGTGACGCGGCACTTCCTGTTCCTGGTCCTGCTCGCGTGGATGTCGCGGTCGCCCTGGAGCCGGGCATCAAGTGGCTGATCGGCCACGGGAGGTCGCGTGGGGTTGCTGCAGCGATCATGGGCGGCGGCGCGATCGTGGTCGCGCTGCTGCTGGCGGCGATCTTCGGGAAGCTGTTCTTCACCCAGATCTCGGCGCTGGTCAGCGACATCCCGAGTGTGGAGAAGTCACTGATCACCTGGGTCGACGCCCACTTCCACACCCATTGGGACGCGGCAAGCATCTCCTCCTCGCTGAACCTGAGCTCCTCGAACGTGGCGTCCTGGGCCGGCAAGCTGTCCGGCGGCGTCCTCGGCGTGGTCGGGTCGCTGGCCGCGGTGCTGTTCGACCTGCTGACGGTGGTGGTGTTCGCGTTCTACTTCGCTGGGGACGGGCCGAACTTCATGCGGGCCGTGGCGACCGGGATGCCGCCGCGCGCGCAGAAGGTGTTCCTCAATATCTCCGAGATCACCATCGCCAAGACCGGCGGATACGTCGCCTCGAAGATCATCCTCGCCGCGCTGTCCGCGTTCTTCCATGGCATCTTCTTCTTCGCGATCGGCGTGCCGTTCTGGCTCCCGTTCGCGCTGCTGGTCGGCATCACCGCGCAGTTCGTCCCGATGATCGGCACCTACATCGACATCATCCTGCCGGTCCTGGCCACGGTGTTCACCAGCCCCTGGAAGGCCGTCGCGATCGTCGCGTTCGCGACGATCTACCAGCAGATCGAGAGCTACTTCTTCACCCCACGCGTCAGCCAGAAGACCATGGACGTCGACCCGGCGATCGCGCTGGCCGCCGTGTTCGTCGGCGCCGCCATCTGGGGCCCGGTCGGAGCCCTGATCGGCATCCCGCTCGCCGCCGCGGCGTCACGATCCTGCAGACCGACCACACCTCGTATGACCTCACGCAGGAGGTGACGGACGCCGTGGGGACACGACCCGCTCCCAAGCCCGACCAAGCCGCCGCGGCCGAACCAGCTGTACTGGGGGGACCCGTCATGACCAGCGGGGCCGGCCCGGGCGCCCCGGTGGGCACGAGCAGGGCGAGCCGGACCGACGCGGGCGGCCGCGGAGCGGCGCAGGTCCAGGCCGCGAAGATCTGGCTGGGCGAGGCTGCGGCCTCCTGGGCCGTGCGCCGCGCGCTGGAGTCCGGCTACCACCGCGCCACGGGCGCAGCCCTGCCCACGGCCCGCGACCGAGACGTCCCGTTTCGTCGGATCGTGGTCTGGGCGGCGGTGTCGGCCGCAGCGGTGGCGGTCGCCAACGTCGTCGTCGACCGGGTCGTCCTACGGCCCACCCTGCCAGGCGACCGCGAGGACAAGGCGTGACGCGAGAGGAGGCTTCAGCCAGCCGGGGGTCGCGACGGCTGCGCACCGGACGGTTCGAGGCGTTCAGCGACGGCGTGTTCGCGATCGCCATCACCCTGCTCGTGCTGGACATCGCCGTGCCGACCGGCGCGGCGGACCGTCTCTGGCCAGCGGTCGCGGCGCAGTGGCCGGTCTACCTGGCCTACTTCATCAGCTTCTCCACCATCGGGGCGATCTGGTTGGCTCACAGCGCGATCACCGACTACCTCGAACGCACCGACGCGATCCTGAGCAGGCTCAACCTCCTGCTCCTGCTGTTCGTCTCGTTCTCCCGTTCCCCACCCGGCTGCTCGCCGAGTACACCGGCGAGGAGCGGGGCGAGCGCGTCGCGGTGACCCTGTACGGCGTCAACCTGCTCTGCGCCGCCGTGCTGGTCTCGGTCCTGTGGCGCTACTCCGTGCGCGAAGGCCTCGTACGCCCCGACTCCGACGACGAGGAGGTCCAGACACTGAGCCGCCGGCTGACCCCGAGCCTGGGCGGCTACGTCGTCCTTATCGTCATCGGGCTGTTCGTCCCGACTGTCGCGATCGTCGGCTACCTGCTCATCGCCATCTACCTGATCGTGCCGTTCGGTCTCATCCGAGGACGCAAGACGAGCCAGCCAGAAGGGACAGGCACATGACCGACCTTGCCCCCGGCGTCGAGGCGAAGACCGGGTGGGGCGTGGCCGGAATGCTCGCCGCCGCGCAGTTCATCATGGTGCTGGACACCACCGTGATGAACGTGTCCATCTCCCAGGTCGTCACCGATCTCAACACCACCATCGTCGGCCTGAAACGGCGATCACCATGTACACGCTCGTCATGGCCGCGTTCATGCTCATCGGCGGGAAGTTCGGCGAGCGCTGGGGCGCCAAGCGGGCCTTCTGGATCGGCCTGATCGTCTACGGGACAGGATCCTTCCTCACCTCCGTCGCACCGAACCTGGCAGTGCTCCTGGTCGGCTGGTCGGTCATCGAAGGCTTGGGCGCGATCCTGGTCATCCCCGCCATTGCCGCGCTGACCGCCGCGACCTACCAGGGCAAGCAGCGGGCCATCGCGTACGGGATCCTCGGCGGCGTCAGCGGGGCGTCGATGGCAGCCGGCCCTCTCATCGGTGGATGGGTGTCCGCCTACCTCTCCTGGCGGTACGTGTTCGCCGCCGAGTCCGTCGTCGTGCTGATCATCCTCGGGTTCCTCAAAGACCATCCCGGCGGTGCAAGCGCGCAAGACCAAACTCGACACCGGCGGCGCCGTCCTGTCCGCCCTGGGCCTCGGATCCATCGTGCTCGGCATCCTGCGCTCCAGCCAGTGGGGCTGGATCACCCCGAGCCAAGGCGTCCCCCAGATCAACGGCAAGCCGCTGACCCCGCTAGGGCTGTCCCCGACCCTGTGGCTGATCCTTTTCGGCGATCCTCCTGGTGGTGTTCGGCCGTCGCGAGCGGAAGGTCAAGGACCGCGGTGACGAACCCCTACTCGACCTCGCCCTCCTGAAGATCCCGCACATGCGCGCCGGCCTTGTCGTGCAGTGGTGCCAGGCATTCATCATCCAGGCCACCTTCTTCGTCCTCCCGCTGTACCTGCAAACCGTGCTGGGGTTCGACTCACTGAAGACGGGCGTCACCATCCTGCCGATGTCCGTCGCGATGTTCGTGTTCGCGCTCGCGGGATCGGCGCTGACCGGGAAGTTCTCCCCCAAGCTGATCGTCCAGCGCGGCATCGCCGCCATGCTCGTTGGAGAGGTCGCGCTGCTCTACTTCCTGGACCCCCAGCTCAGCGGGTGGGGGTTTGGCACCGGCCTGGCGCTGCTCGGCGCCGGCCTCGGCCTGCTGGCCTCCCAGGTCGGCAACGTGATCATGTCCTCGGTCGAACCGCGCGCGGAGGCGAAGCCGGCGGACTGCAGGGGACCTCGCTCAACCTCGGCGCCTCTCTTGGTGTCGCGCTCGTCGGCTCGATCCTCCTGGCCACACTCGCGTCCACGTTCACCAGCGGGGTGCAAGGCAGCCCGTCTCTCCCCGACTCGGTCAAGCAGCAGGTCTCGGTGGCCGCCGATTCCGGCGTCAACTTCGTCTCCACCCAGCAGGTCGAAGGGGCCGCCCAGAAGGCAGGCTTGTCCGCCGACCAAACCGCGGAGGTCGTCGCCACCTACTCCAACGCCCAGCTTGGCGCCCTGCGCGCAGGACTGGCCTTCCTCGCCCTCTTCGCGCTCCTCGCGCTGGCCTGGGTACGTCGCCTACCTACCTCAGCAGCACCACCGGGCGACACGGGCGCATCGCCGGTCACCGGAATGTAGCCGGGTGCCAGTCGGTGGTTTCCCCTAGGTGAAATCGTCTGCGGACCGGTGCCATCGGTCCCGGCAGGTGTGACGCTGAGTGCGACAGGACCGGACACTTCGGTCGACGTCGCAGAACGGCACAAGACGCACGCGACCGTCCGTCTGGGAGGTGGATCCATGAACGCGCGATCGCGGACTTTCGTCGAGGTGATGCTCGCGGTCAGCCTCGCCGCAACCCTGGCGGCGTGCAGCAGCAGCGCATCCGTCGTCAGCAGTGCTGGCGCGACGAGCACGGCCTCGTCCACAGGCTGCGCGGACGTTACAGCCTTGAAGGCTTCGGTGACGGCGCTGACCCAGGTCAAGCCGTTGCAGGACGGCGTTGCTGCCCTGCAAACCGCTATCGCCAACGCAAAGACCGACCTCGATGCCGGAGGTTTCGCATCCGCCGCCCTTCAGCCGGCGGTGGCCACGGTGAAGTCGGCCTTCGACGAGTCCAGAGTTCGGTCAACGGTCTGAGCGCCGACAACCTCACGCAGAAGGCGCCGGGCATCCTCGCGGCGCTAGCCAAGCTCGGCACAGCGGCGCCCAGGCTCGCGACCGCCGTGACCCAGAACTGCCGAAGTAGCCGACACAACCACCCGGTCCGAAGCAGGCTCCACACCACCTATCGGAAGGAACCATCGCCATGACCGAGAATCGACCCCTACTCGACACCCTCGCCGACATGACCGCGGCATCCGTAGCCCGCGCCAACCTCTCTGAGCGCGAGCTGATGCTGGTCCGCTTGGCCGGTCTCGTCGCCGTCGACACGCCTCCAGCGTCCTACCTACTCGACCTCGGCCCCGCGGTCGACAGCGGGCTGACCTTGGAAGACGCGCAGAGTCTGCTCGTCACGCTCGCCCCGATCGTGGGAGGCCCCCGCGTCGTCAACGCGGCCGCCAACATGGCCTCCGCACTCGGGCTCGCCCTCGCCATCGAGGACGCCCTGGACACCGACGACTCCTGACACTTGGGCCTGTCTAGGAGTGGATGATCCGCCGCGGTACACCCGCGGGAGAGTGCACCGCACCAGGCGACGGTCAACGTGTATCGGTCGTCCACCGGCGGGAGTCGGGTCCATGAACAGCTCACATTCGCGGAGACGGGGCCACAGTGAGCAGCTTGTCATTCGCCGAGTCCATGGGACATGTCGCACAGGCGTTCGAGTTGGTCGGCGCCACCGTGCTGGTGGTCGGACTCATCCTTCGGCAGCGTTGGCCGCCAGGTCGCTGCTGAAGTCGCGGAGCAGTCGGGCGGCCTACCTCGTGCTGCGGCGATCTTCGGCGGGGCGATCCTGTTGGGCTTGGAGATCCTCGTGGCGGCCGACCTTGTGCGGACAGTGGCCGTAGATCCCACGCTGGAGAACGTCCTCATCCTGGGTGTGATCGTGCTTATCCGGACGATTCTCAGCTTCTCGCTGAGATCGAGATCGAGGGCGTCTTGCCCTGGCGCCGAGCAGCCTCGCACGTCTCCGCTGGGGCGACAGGCGACTGCGAATGACCTGGCCGACGCCGTGCGGTCACCAGGCAGACGGAGCGCACCGTGGCACGCGCTGCTCGCGCTCGGCCCAGGCCACAGGTCCACCGCGACAACCTCCCAGGCGGACAGGTGCAGGCTCACCTGACCGCCGCCAGTCCCGAGACAGTCACGCCAGTACGTTCACTCGCCTATGCGCTCGTGGCACTCCGTGACGTCCGCTGACAGTGCAATGGAGATTGCATCTATGACGGCGCCACCGACAAAGCCCCACTGAAGGCGGACAGGTATGTCGAGAGACATGGACCTCGACCAGGCCATAGCCAAACGCAAACCAGATGGACTGACTCACCGGCGTCACCCGTCACAAGCTCCCCTGGGCACTGCTTTGCGTAGCGGTCCTAGTTCCATGCGTCCGCGCTGTGAGACAGCCGGCCGAGTTCCCAGGCGCTAACACTGAGAGCTGAGTCATGACATCTGACGCACGGACGCGCCGGCAGCAACGCCGCCTGGTCCTGTTGGCGACCCTGCGCGTTCTCGCGACGTCGACCGCGGTGGTCGTGGCGTACTACCTGCTTCCGCTGGACCGCCTCGAAGCGGCGCGGGTCGCGGTTCCTGTCGTGGTCGGGCTGCTCAGTCTGGCCGCTGTCGGCGCCTGGGACATTCGGGCCATCGTTGAAGCTAAGCATCCATCGATCCGCGCCGTCGAAGCGCTTTCGGGCTACGTCCCCCTGTTCCTTGTGCTGTTCGCGTCCGTTTACTTCCTGATGTCTCGGACCAACCCGACCAGTTTCAACGTTCACCCCCTGACCCGTACAGACACGCTGTACTTCACCCTCACCGTGTTCAGCACCGTCGGGTTCGGGGACATCAACGCGACGAGCCAAACCGCACGTGTCGCCGTCATGATCCAGATCGTCCTGAACCTCGTCCTGCTCGGCCTCGGCCTCAGGCTGCTGACACAAGCTGTCCAGATCGGCGTCACCCGACGGCACGCTGAACAGCCTTTCCCCGACACGTCGACGCCTTCTGAGGAGGCCGACGCGGAGGTCCGCCAGCGGGGGGCTGACAGGTGGGCGATGCACCAACGGCAACCCAGTCACCCCGACGTTCCGGTCGCCGCAGCCACCTGCCCAGCCCGCTCGTCGGGGCCGGCCTGACGGCGGTTGCGTGGAACACGCGTCGGCTTTGCCTCCGGCACCGTTGGTTCGGCGACGGCCTGAGCCATGTACCAACGGTGGTAGCGCGCGACAAGGGGTACCGAGGTCAGACCATGCAGGAAGACACTCATCCCGACGGTGACGACGACGGTCGACAGCAGCAGGTGCGCGTTGGGGACCCCGCGTTCGAGCGCCAGCAGGGCGAAGACCACGGCCGCGGCCCTCGCGGCCCGAACCATCCCATGAACGCGACCGTCTCCCACTGGGCACCGGTACGGGCCATCGCGACGGCCACCGGCACCATCCGGACGACGGTGAGACTGACCAGCGCATAGGCCACCTGATGCCACGTCACGTAGGGCCAGGCGGCGCTGATCGCCATCGCGCCGAAGCCCATCCAGGTGACCGCCGCCAGCAGGCTCCCCGTCTGCTCGGTGAGGTAGGTGACCCGCAGCCCGTGCTGGTGCGAGACGGCACCGACGCCAAGCCCGCGACGAACGCCGCGATGAAGCCGCTGCCACCCAGTTCCCCGGACAATGCATAGGCCGCCAGCGCGACAGCGAAGGTGAACACCTGTCGCCACTGGTCCGGCAGCCAGCCGCGTCGGTCCGACTGACGGAAGACAAACCCTCCGACTGCCCCGCGCCCGTTCCTGCCAGCACACCCCAGCCGATCTGTGCCGCGGCATTGCTGAGGACCGCGGCTGGAACGCCCTTCGCCAAGGTTGCCATTGTGATGTCCATGGCCACCAGGAAGAACGGGACGGCCAGTCCGTCGTTCAGGCCGCTCTCCACGTCCAGGGCCTGGCGCACCCGCGCGGGCACCGCCGTGTCGTCGACGACGCGCTGGCCCAGGGCAGCATCGGTCGAGCAAAGCATCGTTGACAGGAGGAACGCGCTCGCCACGGCCATGCCCGGGAACAGCAGGACGCCGGCGCCGAGACCGAACACCATCGTCAGCGGAAGCCCGATCAGCAGCAGCCGGCACGGCCAGCCCAGCTCGTGCCGAAGCAAGCGCAGGTCGATGCGGGCAGAGTCGCTGAACAGCAAGAAGACCAGGGCGAGCTCGGTCACCCGCTCCGCTGCGGTGCTCTGCAACGAAACATCGAGCAGCCCGGGTCCAGACGCCCCCGCGACGAACCCGACACCAACGAAGACCATCGCGGAGGTGATCCCGCGCCGATCGAGCGGAGCCGAGACCGTGATGTAGCCAACGAGAATGACGCAGATCGTCAGGACGGCAACCACAGCACACACTCCCCTCGCGTCGGGCTCAGCGGCTTAGCGCCGATGGAGACCTGCCGTCGTGCGTCGGCGCCACCGGGGCCGGAACTTATGCGCCGCCTCCAGTGGGATGGCCGTGGCTCCGAGGACGACCGCCGTCCACGGTCGGACGCCCGCAGCATGGGTCGGATCAATCCTCTTCGTCATGCTCACGGTGACGTTCACCACCGGTCCGGTTCAACCATCTGCGTGTCAGTCATACCTGGTGGATGTTGAAGCTTGTTGGGTTGGCCAGGGACGTTAGGGAGTACTTGCGTGGGGGGTGGAGCTGCCCGAAAATTGGGGACTCGCGGCGCCCGCCGCGACAATCGCGCCGCTCCCGGGTAGTGCAGCCAGAATCGACCCAAGGGCACTAGCGCCGGTCGCGGCGACGCTCCCGGCGCCTTACGCCGCAGACCGAGACCGGTGACAGCGGCCGCCCGATTGGGTCGATGAACAAGGTGACGGGTCCGGCGAGAGCGGGGACCTTGCCTTCCAAGACGTCGATGGAGTACGACAGCTCGCCATCGGCGAGGCTTGGTTCCTTGATGTCGACGACGGCGTCTTCGGCGACCTCATCGCCGGCGGGCAGGAACGCGAGCACGGCATTTGGCGGGTCGGTCTGGAAGCTGTTCTCACCTTCGCCCCACAGGTCCACGAAGTCGGCCGTGGTCATGTGGCCGACAATCCGTTGTGGACGGTCAGAGAAGTACAGTGTCGAGGGGGTGACCCCCGTGAGCGTCAAAGTGCCGTCCTTGCTGATGACACCCTGGGCGGTTTGCACGAACATCGACTGCTCGGCCTCGAGCTGGTCGATACTGGTCTCAGTCATTTGCTGTCTCCGTGTCGGTTGTGCTCGGGGTAAGGTTCGGGTTCGGCTGATGCTGGGTGGTCTGGGCTCCGACCAGGACCTTTGCGACTCCGGCTCGAGAGGCGCTGCCTCAGGCAGGGCGATCTCACTCGCCGACTGCGGATGGGCGCCGGCTCCCACCAAGACCTGCACCACGGCCAGGAGCACCAGGACGAGCGCGAGGGACCAGAAGATCCGCCCGGGGGACATGTCCGTGCCCCAGAACAGGACGACCGCACCGAACAGGCCCACGACCATGCGCAGCCAGCGCGCGTTGGCCGCCACCATCGGCCAGAGTCGCCGACGGGACTGTGGATGGCGCACGGCGGATTCGAGCGCGCCGGCGATGGCTGTGCGGACGCCCCTGCCGGAGGGAGTAGAGCCAGCGAACCAGCCGGTGACGACGAGGATCAGGCCGAGCCACGCCAGGACCTGCCACCCGCGGATCAGGTACGACAGCAGCTGGTCATAGAAGACGGTGCTCGCGGGGCCGAAGGTCGTACCGGCCAGCTCGTTGACGAACAGCTGCCGGCCGATCGACAAGGCGAAGGCCAGGGGCAGTCCGTTCGCTGCCACCGACGCCCCGATGACCGTAGTCATCCGCGGTCGACACCGTGAAAGTAGGAGCGCTGCCAGGTAGAGGAGCAGGACGATCCAGATGAGCCAGGTGGCCACCGGGTTGGTGAAGGCGTAAATCGTGCGGAGCTGTTGGAGCTTGGGCGCTCGAACAGCACGATCTGCTTGTCAACGTTCGGGACCGGAATGTTCTGCACGACGGTCAGTCCGCTCGCCACCAGCTGCGCCTTGACCTGGTCTATGACGTCGCCGAGGTCAGCACGACCTCGCCGTTTTGCAACGACACCGCCCCGGAGTTGTCCCCCTGGAGCAGGCGCACGACTGACTGCTGCGCCTTGGTGTTGATCGTTACCCATAGGTCGGCGAACGCGTTCGAGGCAACGAAGCGACGGGTCACGTTGTCGATCAGCCCGTCGATCGCGCCGGACAGCGGACCGACCAGCTTCTGCAGACGCGGCTGGTCGGTGATGACGCCAGCGAACACGTCGTTCAGGACGGACTGGACGTCCACCTGCTTCTGGATCGCATCGCTGACTTTGGTCGCGATGGCGTCCTGCACCTGCGGCGAGTTCACCAGGGGTGCGACGGTGGTGATGTACCGCTGGGTGTCGTTGACCGTGCGCTGCCCCCAGTACGCGACAGTGCCGGTGTCGTCAGCAGAGCCGCGACGGCGAGGCAGATGCCCGCGGTCACCGAACGCCAGCGGGTGTTCGTCCGGTTCCGGCCGCCTCGATCGCCACTGGAGCTTCCGGGCTCGCCATCGCGCTACCTCCCTGGTCAGCGGTCGCGTGGGCGACCTGCGTGGTGTTCGGTGCCGCAAACGGCCTGCGTCGAGCCAGCGCTCAGCCTCCGGCCAGCGCCTTTGCCTTGCCGGCCTGGAACTCTTCGTCCGTGATGGTTCCGGCAGCCTTCAAGTCGGCTAGGCGGGCGATTTCGTCGGCCGGACTGGGGCTTGCGCCGACGACGCTCTGGACGTACTGGCGGGCCGCTGCGTCCTGCGTCCGGCCTGCTGATCGCGTGCTCGGACATCTTGCCTCCGCGCGCGATCAGGTACACGAACACTCCGAGGTAAGGAAGGACGATGACGAAGATCGTCCACAGTGCCTTGCCCCATCCGGACAAGTCGTGACTGCGGAAGATGTCGCTGAAGACGACGATCAGCAGCCAGATCGTGAAGAACAAGAAGAACCAGGCCACGTCCCACAGGACCTGGCCACTGCCGAACTCGGCTATCAGACTTGTCATGTCTTTCCCACTCCTCGGAGTACTCGTAGCGAACCGTCAGATGGTGAGCGGCGAGCCGATTTGGCTAGGCGCTAGTTGCTGGGGGCGTCTTGGCAACCGCGGCCGTGACCTGCTCAGCACTTTTGGGGTCGACCTTTGTCTTGGTGACGTTGGTGGAGTTCGAAAGGGACTTCTCGACGTCTGTCTCCCACTGCTCGTCGAACATCGCAACGATCCCGGAGCTGTTCAATGGCAGGGCGCCATCGACGTCTGCCTTGATCTCCTTCTTCTGTCCGTGGGACATCAGTCCGCCGACGCCGAGCCCGGCGCCAGCGCCTACCAAAGCCCCGGCCAGGATGCTGGGGGGAAGATCAGGCCGACGACCGCGCCACCCACCGCGCCCCAGGCCGCGCCCTTGCCGGCGGTGTGGAAGTTGTCATCGACGTGGATCTTGCCGTCGCTACGTCGGCTCACGAGGATCAGTCCCTCGACCTTGATCACATCGTCGGCGGCGAGCTGCTTGATAGCGTCCCAGTCGTCGCGGGCCGAGTCCGGATCCGGATACGCCGCGACGTACAGATCCACAGGTGCAGTGCTGTCACTAGCCATGGGTTGCTCCTAGTCTCATGCGACCGACGTGTCGGCGGTCGCGGCCCTGCAACGTCCTGGAGGACTCGGCGAAGTTTTCGGGCCGAATGTCGTCGGTCCGTCAAACCCACGTAATCAACGTTGCTCAGACCAGACTTGCAGCGAGCCTGCGCCGCGTCATCGCCTTCCGAGCGATATCACCTAGGGGAGATCCGGAGCCCGGTGATGTCGGGTGTCCAGGTTCGACCCGTACGCGGCCTTCGTGGTGACCTCCGAGTGCATACCATCGAGGGCTCCTCGGAGTCGGTGGACCACGAGGTTCGGAGTAAGGCGTCCGCGTGGTGATCGTCGTACCGGGACCCACCTCGACCACGTTCGACGCGGCGTTGGTGCGCCGGGCCGTCCTCACCCGGGCCTACGCACAGCGGCTGGAGACGTTCGCCGACGTGATGGCGTACTCGACGAACAACGGTGACGGTCCGGCCACGTCGGCGGGGGTCACCGTCGCCGCGGTCACAGACGCCCAATCGAAGCTCCGATACCCCGCCGGTGTCACGGCCGGTCGGGTGAGCGCCCTCCGCCGCTGCGTGCCCGCACGCGTCTTCGACAAGCAATCCGCAAGATCAACCGTCCGCCGGCTGACCTGGGCCCCGGGAACCACGTCCACACAGTCGCGGTCCTGGTGCTGCTCGGCTCCGCGCGGGGCGACTCTTCGCTCGCCGGCTGATGTTCCCGTACCTCGTGTAGGCAAAATGTAGGCAGCACCCGCCTGAACGTGGCCAAACGCCAGTCGACGCTCATGGACGTTCATGGGCCGCTGACCTGGGACGACACGTTATCCAGCGGTGTCCAGGAGCGCCCAGGAACGTGCGCTCACGTCCCTTGCTCCCGCGGCTCATAACCCAGAGGTCGCAGGTTCAAATCCTGCCCCCGCTACCAACGTCAGTGCAGGTCAGGGCCATGATCATCGATCATGGCCCTGATTTCGTGTGGGCAGAATGTCGGCAAGCGTGCCGCACCCAGAACGCGGGGTGTGAGACGACTCCCTAGGGGTAAGTCGCCCAGACACCACCATCAAGCCGCCCGCCCAACAAGGGGCAGTCGGCCACGGACTTGATGCCGCCCTGGGTGCGAGGCAGAGCGCCTCCGGGCCCTGGGACGAACTCCGGCTTCCAGACAACCCGGAGTTCGTCTTCAGGAAATCAGGCGGTTGCGCGTCCAGTCTTGGCAACAGCACCGGAAACCCGGAGGGATCACGCGTCAGCCCTTCGTGCCCGCAGCAGGGACGATCACCGGCCACCACGCCCCAGGACCTGGGCCGTCCCGGCCGCAGTAGGGCCACCGGCTGCGTGCCATCATGCATGGTTGTGAGCACTCGGAACGAGTCTGGATCCCCTCATGGGCGCGACCCGGCGATGACCGACGTTGCGACTGTCGCGGGAGTGTCCCATCAGACCGTCTCGCGGGTGCTCAACAACCACCCGAACGTCAGCGAGCGCACGCGTGTCCGCGTCATGGCAGCGATCCAGGAGCTGGGCTACCGGCCGAACCGAGCCGCCAAGACCTTGGCGACGGGGCGGTCTCAGACCCTTGGAGTGGTTGCCCAGGGCTCGACTCTGTTCGGGCCTGCCTCGCTGTTGGCCGCGCTTGGATCTGCGAGCAGCGAGGAAGGCTTCACCCTCAACGTCGCCATCGTGCGGCAGCTCGACCGCGGGTCCTTCCATGACGCGGTGGAACGTCACCTCGACCAGCGTGTGGCCGGGATCATCGTCATCGCCCCGGTGGAGACGGCCAGCGAAGCGGTGCGTGCCATGACCGACGACATCCCCCTGGTGATGGTCGATGGGGATCCGACTCTTCAACGTCCCCTCGTCACCGTCGACCAGGCCATGGGAGCCAGGCTGGCTACTCAGCATCTCCTCGATCTCGGTCACCCCACGGTCTGGCACGTCTCCGGGCCGCCCGAGTGGTTCGACAGCCGCGGTCGTGTTGCGGGTTGGCGGCAGACGCTGGTGGACGCGTCGGCCGAGGTACCTCCGCCGCTCAGTGCGGACTGGTCCGCCGCGTCCGGGTTCCAGGCCGGGCTCATTCTGAGCCGGATGCCCGAAGTGACGGCGGTCTTCGCGGCGAACGACCCGGTGGCCCTAGGCGTGATGAGCGCGCTGCACTCGCGGGGACGACGAGTGCCAGAGGACGTCAGCGTCGTCGGGTTCGACGACGTGCCCGAGGCCGCGTACTACCAGGCTCCGCTGACCACGGTGCGTCCTGACTTCGACCAGGTTGCCAAAGATGCGCTCAGACTCGTCCTGGATCAGCTCACGGACGCGGGTCACGAGTCGTCGGAGGTGGTGGTGCCCCCGACTCTGGTCGAGCGGGCCAGCACGCGACCGTTCAGCGGCGGTTGATACCCGCTCACATCGGCTCTATGTAACGGGAACCTGTTCGTTACGGCCAGATAACGGTTATGTCACAGGCGCTTGACGTCCCAAAACGTTAGCGCTAACAATGTGCCCCACTACACATCCTGTGTGTCTGCCCCGTGTCATCGCGGGGCATGTGGAGGGGGAGGGACATGACGCCGTCACCCGACCCGTGCGTGGTGGGTATCGACTTCGGAACCCTCTCCGGTCGCGCGCTGGTCGTACGCGTCTCCGACGGCAAGGAGCTGGGTTCCGCGGTTCACGCGTTCTCCCACGGTGTCCTTGAGCAGGCGCTCCCGGACGGCACGCCGCTGGATCCGTCGTGGGCTCTGCAAGTGCCGGACGACTACATCGACGTGCTCCGTGTGGCAGTCCCCGAGGCCCTTCGGGCGGCCGGCGTCGACCCCGGCCAGGTGGTCGGAGTCGCCACTGACTTCACCGCCTGCACCGTGCTGCCGACCCTTGAGGACGGCACGCCGCTGTGCGAGCTGAGCCAGTTCGCCTCCCGCCCCCACGCGTACCCGAAGCTCTGGAGGCACCACGCCGCACAACCTCACGCGGACCGCATCACCGAGCTTGCACATCAGCGCCGGGAGCCCTGGATCGACCGGTACGGAGGCAGGGTCTCCTCCGAGTGGGAGTTCGCCAAGGCGCTGCAGCTCCTTGAGGAGGACCCTTCGCTCTACGCCGAGATGCGGTACTGGGTCGAGGCCTCGGACTGGATCGTGTGGCAGCTGTGCGGCCGGTACGTGAGGAACGTCTGCGCAGCCGGTTACAAGGGCCAGTTCCAAGACGGCACGTACCCGACCGAAGACTTCTGCGCCGCCCTCCACCCCGACTTCCGGGACTTCGTGGAGACCAAGCTCGATGCAGTGATGGGCGAGCTCGGCGCTGCCGCAGGACTCCTCACGGACCAGGCGGCTGCGTGGACGAACCTCCGTGCGGGCATCCCGGTGGCCGTCGGCAACGTCGACGCACACACCACGGCGGCTGCCGCCAACGCTATGGCCCCCGGGCAGATGACCGCGATCATGGGGACCTCCACCTGCCACGTCATGACCGGCGACCGGCTCGCGGCCGTGCCTGGCATGTGCGGCGTGGTCGACGGCGGGATCGTCGCCGGACTCTGGGGCTACGAAGCCGGGCAGTCAGGCGTCGGAGACATCTTCGGATGGTTCGTTCGCACGTGCGTACCCGCCGGGTACGAGGAGGCGGCCGCCCAGCGCGGACTCGGCATCCACCAGTACCTCAGCAGCCTCGCTGCCGACCAGGAGGTTGGCGAGCACGGGCTGGTCGCCCTCGACTGGCACTCCGGCAACCGTTCGGTGCTCGTGGACCATGACCTGTCCGGCCTCGTCATCGGCCAGACGCTGTCGACCAAGCCCGAGGACACCTACCGCGCTCTGCTCGAGGCGACCGCGTTCGGCACACGGACGATCATCGAGGCGTTCAACGCCGCTGGACTCGAAGTCAGCGAGCTCGTCGTCGCCGGTGGACTGGCGAAGAACGAGCTGCTGATGCAGATCTACGCGGACGTGACCCGGCTCCCCCTCAGCATCATCGCCTCTGACCAAGGGCCCGCCCTGGGCGCGGCGATCCACGCAGCCGTGGCCGCAGGTCTGCATCCAGACGTCCCGGCAGCCGCCGCCGCGATGGGCGGGCGCGGGGCCAGCGTCTACAAGCCGAACACGTACGCGGCGGACCGCTACGACACTCTGTACACGGAGTACCAGCGGCTGCACGACACCTTCGGACGGCTCTCGGATCCCGCGGCCAACCCGGTCATGCACCGGCTCCGCGAGATCAGCCGGCAGGCGAAGGCAGGCCGGCCGTGAACAGCCACGCGAAGACGTGGTCCCCCCGCAAGGCCGAGGCGATCGCCGAGAGCCGCCAGCGGGTGGCCGAACTGCACGCCGAGCTTCCCCGGTGGGGACTGGTCGTGTGGACAGCCGGAAACGTCTCCGAGCGAGTGCGTGGCGAACGCGGCGAACCGGACGTTCTGGTGATCAAGCCGTCCGGGGTCCGCTACGACGAGCTGTCCCCGGAGTCGATGGTCGTCTGCGACCTGGACGGCGAGCTGCTCGACGGGCACCACGCGCCCTCGTCGGACACCGCAGCGCACGCCTACGTGTACAGGCACATGCCGGCCGTGGGCGCCGTGGTGCACACCCATTCGCCGTACGCGACGGCGTGGGCGGCCCGTGGCGACGAGATTCCCTGCGTCCTGACCATGATCGCCGACGAGTTCGGTGGTCCGATTCCTGTTGGCCCGTTCGCGCTCGTCGGTGACGACTCGATCGGGCAGGGCATCGTGCACACCCTGAGCTCCTCACGCAGCCCCGCCGTGCTGATGCGCAGCCACGGCCCCTTCACGATCGGCCGTGACGCCGGCTCCGCCATCAAAGCCGCGGTCATGCTCGAAGAGGTAGCGCGCACTGTGCACATCGCGCGCCAGCTCGGAGACCCAGAGCCCCTGGATGCGGACACCGTCGATGCCTTGTACCTGCGGTACCAGCAGGTCTACGGACAGCGCACCGAAGACCCCACCCGCAAGGAGAGCTGAGCGTGGACACCCCGTTCCTCAGCAAGGAGATCTGGTTCCTCACCGGGAGCCAGGACCTCTATGGCGAAGATGTCCTGGCGCAGGTCGCGGAGCAGTCGCGTGCCGTCGTGGCCACGCTGGAGCAATCGGGCGTCATCCCGGTGCCGATCACCTGGAAGCCGGTGCTGCGCAGCTCCGACGCCATCCATCGAATCGTGCTGGAGGCCGCGGCCGACGAGCGCTGCATCGGCCTGATCACCTGGATGCACACGTTCAGCCCAGCAAAGATGTGGATCCGCGGTCTGGGGGTGCTCGCCACCCCTCTGCTTCAGCTGCACACGCAGGCCAACGTCGAACTCCCGTGGTCGTCCATCGACATGGACTTCATGAACCTCAACCAGGCCGCTCACGGCGACCGCGAGTTCGGCTACATCCTCTCCCGCGCGGACATTCCCCGGAAGATCGTCGTCGGGCACTCCAGTGATGCGCGAGTGGTCCAACGCGTCGCCGTGTGGGCCAGGGCGGCGACGGCCGTCGCCGCCCTGCAATCGCTGAACATGGTCCGCTTCGGTGACAACATGCGCCGCGTCGCCGTCACCGAGGGCGACAAGACCGAAGCCGAGATCCGGTTCGGCACGTCCATCGACACCTGGGGGGTCGACGACCTCGCCGATGCCGTCGACGCGGTCGCCGAGGAAGGTGTCGACAAGCTCGTCGACGAGTACCAGCAGGCGTACACCTTGCCGCCGGAGCTGGCCGTCGGCGGCCCACGACACGACTCCCTCCGCTACGCCGCCCGCCTCGAAGGGGGGCTGCGTACGTTCCTGGCCGAGCGTGGCAGCGAGGCATTCACCACCAACTTCGAGGACCTGGGCCGCCTGCGCCAGCTCCCCGGCGTCGCCGTGCAGCGGCTGATGGCCGAAGGTTTCGGCTTCGGCCCTGAGGGCGACTGGAAGACCGCGCTGCTGGTGCGCGCCGCCAAGGTCATGGGGTTCGGACTGCCCGGGGGCGCGTCCCTGATGGAGGACTACACCTACGACCTGACGCCGGGCGCCGAGCTGGTGCTCGGGGCGCACATGCTCGAGGTCTGCCCCACCCTGACGACTTCGCGGCCACGCGCGGCGATCCATCCGCTGGCGATGGGGAACCGCGACGACCCAGTGCGGCTGGTGTTCCAGGCGGACCCCGGCGCTGGCCTCGTCGTCGCCATGAGCGACATGCGCGACCGGTTCCGCCTGGTCGCCAACGTGGTCGAGCTGGTCCCCTCGCCGGCCGAGCTGAGCCGGCTCCCGGTAGCGCATGCGGTCTGGTCTCCCGAGCCGGACCTTCCGACCTCCGCAGCAGCGTGGCTGCTGGCCGGGGCCGCTCACCACACGGTGCTCACGACCGCCGTGGACATCGAGGCGTTCGAAGACCTCGCCCGCATGACCAGGATCGAGCTGGTCACCATCGACCGGTCGACGACTCAACGGGACTTCGAACGCGAGTTGCGATGGAACTCGGCATACCACCGGACCGCCTATGGCAGCTGACGCCGTATCGCTGCACCAGCTCGAACCGGCACCCGTCGGCCAGGGCAACGGAACACAGACGCAGAGAGGACAAAGCGTTGAAGAACACAAAGGCAGTGCGCCTCGGCAGCATCTTCGTGGCAGCGGCCATGCTGACCACGCTCGCCGCATGCAGTAGCAGCAGCAGCGGAGGGTCCACCGGAAGTGCAGCGGCACTGACGACGGTGAACGTGTGGGACCCGTACCCGCAGAACGACGCCAGCTCAGACTGGGCGAAGTACCTCACGGCCTGCGCCCCGTCAGGCGTCACGCTCAAGCGCACCACTGCGGCCACCAGTGACCTGCTCAACAACCTGACGTCCGCCGTCAAGGCAGGCAACGCTCCCGACGTCGTCATCCTGGACAACCCCGCAGTCCCAGCGGCGGCAAGCGCGGGCCTGCTGGCCCCTGCCAAGGACGCCGGCATCGACACCAGCGGGTTCGACCCGAACCTGGCTGGTCCCGGCACCGTCGCCGGAGTGACCTATGGAGTCCCGATCGGCGCCAACACCCTCGGTCTCTACTACAACAAGGACATCCTCGACAAGGCCGGCGTCGACCCGAGCACCATCACCAGCTGGGCCACCCTGAACGCCGCCCTGGACAAGGTCACCAAGGCAGGCTCCAAGGGCATCACGTTCGCCGGCATCGCCGGTGAGGAGGGCGTGTTCCAGTTCCTCCCGTGGTTCTGGGGCGCCGGCGCCAACCTCAAGAGCATCGGCTCCGACCAGGCAGTAGCGGCCGGCCAGCTGATCTCCGACTGGATCGGCAAGGGCTACGCACCGAAGTCGGCTCTCACCGACAACCAGTCGGCCTCGTGGGACCTCTTCCTCACGGGGAAGTACGCGTTCGCCGAGAACGGGTCGTGGTTCGCGCACGCTGCCGCCACGCAGAAGTTCAAGGCTGTAGCGATGCCGATCCCTGGGCAGAACAGCGGCGCGGCACCCGCGCCCACCGGTGGCGAGTTCGTGCTCGCCCCGCTCCAGAAGGACAACGCGTCCGCGCACTACGCGAACGCGTCGAAGGTCATCTCCTGCCTGGTTGGCAAGGACAACCAGGTCAAGACGGCTGACAAGCTCGGCTACTTCTCAGCCAACAAGGATCTTCGGACGGCTCAGATCGCAGCGGACCCGGTATGGACGCCGTGGGCCGCGTCGATCGAGTCCGCACAGGGCCGCACGACAGACCTGGGCCCGGACTACACCGCGACCTCGGCGAACCTCTCCACGGCCATCCAGGCGTCCTTGAACGCCGCTGGTGACTCGGCCAAGGTGAAGGCGGCCTTCCAGCAAGCCGCAGCTGGCTGACGCCGCAGGGTGGCGGCCCAGGCCGAGTTGCCTGGGCCGCCACCCGACGCGAACGTGGCGACGCCGAGAAGGGAGCGACAGTGACCATTCAGAACCCCGTCATCGTGAGTGGCGACACGCTGGAGCCCCGCAACCTGGCGCCCGCCCAACCGAAGACCCGGCGCCCGCGGCGTACGACCTGGGCAGCCCTCGGCTTCCTGACCCCGCTCCTGGTGTACCTGGTCGTCTTCTACGCCTACCCGCTCTACACGAACGTCTCCTTGAGCCTGCACAACTACACCCGCGCCACCTACGTCACCGGGAACGCGCCCTTCGTCGGGCTGGACATCTACCGGCAAGTCATCAGCTCACCGCTGTTCGTCCCGATCGTCGAGCAGACGGCCTTCTTCGTCATCGTGTCCTTGGTGTTCCAATACACGATCGGCCTGGGCCTTGCGGTGTTCTTCCAGCGGAACTTCCCGCTCTCCACCGTCATGCGGGGCCTGTTCCTGGTGCCCTGGCTGCTGCCGATCATCGTCTCCGCCACAACCTGGCAGTGGATGATGGACGCCGATTCTGGGGTCATCAACCGCCTTCTCGGCTTCTTCCGCGTCGCGCCGGTCTGGTGGCTGAACTCCGACCACTCGCTCGTCGCGGTGACCACCGCGAACATCTGGCTCGGCATACCCTTCAACCTGGTCATCCTGTACTCGGGGCTGCAGAACATCCCGGTCGACCTCTACGAGGCCTCGGCCCTCGACGGTGCCGGCCCCTGGCGACAGTTCTGGTCCATCACCTTCCCTCTTCTTCGACCGGTCTCGGCCATCACCTTGCTGCTCGGTTTCGTCTACACGATCAAGGTCGTGGACATCATCTGGATCATGACGTTCGGCACGGGCAGCTCTCAGACTCTTGCGACGTGGGCCTATGCCATGTCCACGGGTAAGGGCACCTCGGCCGTGATCAAGTACTCGCAAGCCTCCGTGGTCGGCAGCATCCTGCTCCTCATCGCGCTCGTGATGGGATTCGTCTACCTGGCGCTCCAGCGCCACAGCGAGGACTGACCGGTGACCGCGCACCGCAGCTGGTGGAAGACGACGATCGGTGTCGTCCTCACCGCCGTCATGCTCTTCCCCGTGTACTGGATGATCAACGTCTCGCTGACCCAGCGCGACGCAATCCGCGACGGCGACTTCTTCCCCAAGTCCTTCACGTTGGACCACTACCGGGTCGCGCTCCACCAGCAGCTGCCGTTCCTGGCGACCAGCCTGATGATCAGCGTCGCGACCGTCCTGTTGACGCTGCTCATCGCGGCGCCCGCCGGGTACGCCTTGTCGCGGCTCTACGTACCGGGGCGGCGCACGTTGAACTTCATGCTCATCGTGGCTCAGATGATCCCCGCGGTGGTCATGTCCATCGGCTTCTACCAGATCTACTCCAACCTCGGAACGCTCAACACCCTCCCAGGCCTGGTCATCGCTGACTCCACCATCGCTGTTCCCTTCGCCGTCCTCCTCTACTCAGCGTTCATGGCGGGCATTCCCCGCGAGCTGATCGAGGCGGCCCACATCGATGGTGCTTCGCACTGGCGCACCTTCCGCTCGATCGCGCTCCCCATCTCACGCAACGCCACCGTCACGGCTGCTCTGTTCACCTTCCTGTGGGCCTGGTCGGACTTCCTCTTCGCGTCGACCCTCAACCGCGACGGCGGCAACCTGCGCCCCATCACGCTGGGCCTCTACGACTACATCGGCTCGCAGAACCAGGAGTGGGGGCCCCTGATGGCCACAGCCGTCATCGCGTCGATCCCCACCGCCATCCTGCTGGTCCTCGCCCAGCGCTACGTTGCTGCTGGTGTCGTCTCCGGCGCCGTCAAGGACTGATCAATGACCATCGACCAAGGCAGGGTGGGCGTGCAGCGGACCCATCTCCAGGAGCCCTCGTTCGACATCGAACGCATCCCATTCTCGTTCCGGGGGTCCTGGTTCAACCTCTCGCCGGTCACGGGCCTTCACACGCAGAGCCACTGGGTGCACCTGATCACGCACAAGAACGGGATGCACCCGATCCTCAGGTTCCAGGCGAAGGTCGACGGCGCACCCGTCGATGTTCGCCAGCTCGCGACCCCCTCGGTGTTCAGCTGGGTCGGGAACTCCGTCGGGATGCGCATCGACGTGACCTACGACGGGCCAGGCGCCGTTCGGATCCGCGGGACCGGGATGGCCCTCCACGCGGAGGACGCCGCTGCCGGACTCACCCCTTTCTCAGGCAGCTACCTTTACGTCGAACCACATGACGGCTCCACCGTCATCACCTCCTACGAGTCCGGACAGCGGTACCGGGTCACCACCCTGAGCGGGACCACCACCGTCGGCGGAGCCGAAGCACTCGGTGTGGCTGACCGCTGGCTCACGTTCGGCGGCGACGGTCGACCCTGGGAGGTGGTCGTCCAGGAGACGACGACGGCGGCCGCCCCGTTCGAGGGCGCGCCCTCGTTCGACGAGGCCAGAGCGTCGTCGGCATCCGCCTTCGCCGCCTACCTCGAGTCGGTCGCGCCTTGGCGGTCCGACGCCACACCGGCGGCTGCACTCGCTGCGTATGTGATCTGGTCGGCCACCGTCGGACCGGCTGGCTTCATGACCCGCGAGTCCGTGCTGATGTCCAAGCACTGGATGGACAAGCTCTGGAGCTGGGATCACTGCTTCAACGCGCTGGCTTTGGCACCCGGGCTCCCAGCAGCCGCCATCGACCAGTTCCTAGCCCCGTTCGACCACCAGGACGCCGCCGGGGCGCTCCCGGACTCCATCACGCACTCGGAAGTGCTCTACAACTATGTGAAGCCACCGATCCACGGATGGGCGCTGCGCAAGCTGCGACACTCCATTGGCGAAGACGCGCTCTCCGCGGACGAGCTCGAGGAGGTCTACCAGCGGCTTGCAGCGTGGACAGACTTCTGGCTGACCGAGCGTCGGACTCCCGCTCACCCCGTGCCCTACTACCAGCACGGGAATGACAGCGGCTGGGACAACAGCACGACGTTCGATCGTGACCGAGTCGTCCTCAGCCCCGACCTCGCGGCGTTCATGGTGGTGCAGCTCGACACTGTCGCTGGCCTGGCGGACGAGCTCGGGATCCCCTCTGACTACTGGCTGTCTGAACGCAACTCCATCCTTGATGCCCTGGTGTCCGACCTATGGGTCGGCGATGCCTTTGTGGCCAAAGGTGTCCTCAGCGGCAGGGCGAGCACGGCGAGCAGTCTGCTCAACCTCCTCCCGCTCATCGCTGGCGAACGGTTGCCCGTGGCCATGCGTGATTCGATGGCCGCTCGGGCAGCCCAGCACCTGACCGAGCACGGCCTCGCGACCGAGCCGGTCGAGTCGCCTCACTATGAGGACGACGGCTACTGGCGAGGTCCGATCTGGGCGCCTGCCACCGCGCTCATCGAGGACGGTCTTCGTCAGTGCGGCTACACAGTGCTCGCTGATGACGTCAGCGCGCGGTTCCGCAAGACCTGCGAGCGGTCGGGGTTTGCGGAGAACTTTGACGCTCGGACCGGCGAGGGATTGCGCGATCGCGCGTACACATGGACCGCAGCCGTCTACCTCGTGCTTGCCCGCGATGCCCTCTCGACAGTCACTGCCTGAGCCCGGCTCACCTCGTCATCATCTCTCCGCACCGCGATCCGTGCAGGTGCGACTGAGAACAGTTCGGTCGTCGA
Organism: uncultured Actinomycetota bacterium; assembly: GCA_963819215.1. GTDB lineage: Bacteria > Actinomycetota > Actinomycetes > Prado026 > Prado026 > CAWFVK01. The sequence goes on from CAWFVK010000006.1 coordinate 51,756, forward strand.
GGGCCGAGTGGGCGCGGATATGCTCGGCTGAGGCGGAGCCGCCGCCGGATCCTGCGCTGGTTCGTCGTCCTCGGAGTTCCGCGATGAGCACCAAGAACCGCCTCGAGGCGTTCAGCGACGGCGTGATGGCGATCGCGATCACCCTGCTCGTGCTCGACCTCGCGGTGCCCTCGCGGCAGGCACTCGCGCTCGACCACCAGACCCTGTGGTCCGCGCTCCGGCATCAGTGGCCGAACTACGCCGCGTACGTCGTGAGTTTCCTGGTGATCGGGATCATCTGGGTCAACCACCACTCCCTTTTCGCCCTGATCGAACGGGTGGACCGGTTGACGCTGTTCACCAACCTGATCCTTCTCCTGGTGGTGTCCGCGATCCCGTTTCCTACGCGGCTGATGGCCGAGTACCTGACCGCTGACGACGCGAGCGCTCACACCGCCGCCGCCGTGTACAGCCTGACGATGCTGGCGATGAGCATCGCCTTCACTGCGTTGTTCGTCGCGGGCACCCGGTCAAGGATGGTGAAGGCCGATGTCGACCCCGCCGTCGTACGGCGGCAGCTGCCAAGGTTCGCGATCGGCGGTGCGGTGTACGCCGCCCTGGTCGGGGTCGCGTTCATCAGCGCGCCACTGACCCTGCTCGGGCACTTCGCTCTGGCGCTGTACTACGTCTTCGACCAGGTCGGCTCAACCGAACCCGCAGACCCCCGGCCCGAGCGCCGCTGACTCAGGGGGTCCGGCGCCGCAACGCCGAGTCAGACAGCTGATCGCGCAGTGCGGCGTTGTCTTGTTCGAGCTCGACGACGAGGGCGATCCCAGCGAGGTTGAGTCCCGCGTCCAGGAGCTCGCGGATCCGGCGGAGCCGGTCGAGGTCGTCGGCGCAGTAGCGGCGGGTCCCTCCATCGGTGCGCGCCGGCTGGAGCAGCCCACGCCGCTCGTACAGGCGCAGGCTCTGCGGGTCGATCCCTACCAGCTCCGCGGCCGTGGTGATGCCGTAGACGCCTCGGGTCGCCTCGATCTTCGCCAACGACTGCTCCTCCTTTGCGAGGTTCCGGGGTCAACCCTTGCACACCATCGCTGTTCAGTGCTATATAAAACCTGTGGCGGATGCCACAGATCACAGACAGATCGGAGCAGACGAAACACAGGAGGTACCGGCCATGGCCGTGTTGATGCGTACCGACCCCTTCCGCGAGCTGGACCGACTCACCCAGCAGATGTTCGGCGGCGTGGGCACCACGACCCGCCCCTCGGTGATGCCGATGGACGCCTGGCGAGACGACGACGTCTTCGTCCTGGAGTTCGACCTCCCCGGGATCGACCCGGCCACCGTCGACCTCGACGTGGAGCGCAACGTGCTGACCATCAAGGCCGAGCGCCCCACCCTGGAGGCCAAGCAGGAGGTGCTCGCGGCCGAACGCCCGCGCGGGGTGTTCAGCCGGCAGCTCATCCTCGGTGACAACCTCGACCTGACCCGAGTGGAAGCCGACTACGCCAGCGGCGTCCTGCGGCTACGCGTCCCGGTCGCCGAGCAGGCCAAGCCCCGCAAGATCACCATCAACTCCTCCGAGCACTCCCGGCAGGCCATCTCCGTTTGACGGGTGATCCCATGAACCAACATCCAGCCGTAGGCACGGAGTCGGCAGTCCACGTGCAGGAAGCGTTCGCTGATCTGATCTCGGCCGACCCAGACCTCGTTCGCGCCGAGTTCGACGCGATCATCGAAGCGAACTGGGGCTGGGCCGAGCCTCCGGCGCTGACAGACATCGACATGGCTCACGAGTCGACGTTTCCTGCACGGGTCGGCCCGAGGCCGCCTGAGGGCACTCGGTACCCGAAGGTTGCTCCAACGCACGCCAGTGGTCTGGCCCGGCTGCGCTCCCCGCCCGAGTAGCGCACAGTGCCCAGGTTCGACGAGCGAACGATCGTGACGTGGGAGGTGTGCATGAGAGCCGTGGCCCCGGTCGCCGTCCAGCGATCGGGGCCACATCGAGTTCGAGACACTCCGCCAAGCCGCTCACGCGGCCTGACCACCCCTACCGAGACGCGTCGACGACAGTCTGGGCAGACCCACGCACGAGGACGTCCCACTCGGCGCCGCCCTTGACCAGCACTCCCCGGGCTGGGAGGCGGAAGCCGCCGATGACGGGGTTCTTCTGGAGTCGGACCGGGTGACCCAGGTCCCTGCCTTCGAGCCGGGCGGTGGACTGGTCGACGAGGAACATCTGCTCGGGCATCAGTCGGCCGCTGTGGCCGCTCGGCATCACACCTCGGAGCTGCAGGTCGCCCATGCCGAACCACCGCGCCATCTGCTCCCGTGCCCACACCAGGGACCGCGGGCGCCAGCTCGAGAGCGGAAGCCTGCTGCTGACGGCGTTGCAGAGCGCGAGCACCGGCGGCGCGTGCGCGGTCAGCGTCCACTCCACTGCCGGCTCGGTCATCAGGACCTGGATGGAGTCGGGGCCGCTCCAGGTCACGTCGATATCGGCGAAGCCGGTGTAGTCGCAGGCGGGACCGAAGTAGCGAGGGCACGACGCGTCCAGCCGGTCGCCGTCGACATAGATCGCCCAGCGTCCGTCGGGATCGCGGTGCCAGAGCGCGACGTACGGGCCGAAGCTGCTCTGCGGGAACACCCGCAGAGCGAGCACGTCGCCTGACTCGAAGGGCAGCGCGAAGACTCCCCAGCCGTTGACGTACTCGTGGTCTCGGCCGGCCGCGTGGCCCTTCTTCGAGGGCAGGTCAGTCAGCAGTGCGCGCAGGTCCATGGGCCGGCGCCTCAGTAGCTGAAGGTCACGGCGGGGTCGTCGCCGATCCACTGCCACAGGGGGATGGTCCCGTTCTGCTCGGCGTTCGGGAGCAGGTCGCGCTCGGCGAGCCCGCGGGCGTCGAAACAGATCGGGCACACGAAGTACCGGCCACCCCCAGCTGCATAGCGGTCGAGCAGCGTCGACAGCTCGGGGCAGCCGTCGCATGCGGTGGCACGAGCGAAGCCTGCTGTGGCCAGGCGGACTGCTTCCTTGGTCAGGAACATGACGGTCTGCCGCCCGGTCTCGACGGCGCCGACCGCGACGAGGAACGCGACGGTGACCTTCTCCGGGTCCTCGAGTCCGGTGGTCAGACTCACTACTGCCTTGGGCATGGTTCCTCCTGGTGACGGGCGTTGTTCGAAAAGCCGCGCAAGCAGAGCGCGGAGATCACGTGCAGTGGTGACCTTCGGCGAGGCGTTTCAGGTTGAGCAGCTGGCGTCGTGCCATCACCAGGTCACCGACGGAGACGAGCGGTGCGATCAGCCGTTGCTGCCCGGTGACCAGCTTGAGCAGGAGACGCGTGGTGGCACCCTCCGGCACGAGCACGTACGACATCGTCGCGCCCATGATGGTGGCCGTGAGCTGGACGGTCGGCGCCACAGACAGGATCCGGCCGACCGGGCGTCCGGCGGTGGTGCTGAAGCGCTCACCGACGGTCGGCTCGGGAAGGTCCTGCAGCTCCTGCGGCGAGCATCTCCCCAGGTTGTCGATCCAGTCGTAGGAGTAAGGGGCCAGCCGGATCTGGGCGACCCACGGCCACACCTGCTCGGGTCGCGCGCACACCGTCACTCCGCGGTACGCCTTGAGGACCGGTGTGGGCACGAGATCGTCACACGGGTAGCAGCGAGCCACCTCGTCGTCGCGCACCCCCCACCGATCGCCGATCACGTTGTCATTCCCCCTGGTCCGAGCCAGCTGCGCTGGGGAGCGGTACCCGGCTGAGCTTCTCCGGGTTCACCACGAAGTCGATCTCGGTGATCCGGCCGTCCGCGACGGTGAAGGCCATCACCCCGGCGACGCCGTCCGCGGCCTCGAAGACCAGTCCGGTCGCCCCGTTGACCCGGCTCGTCCACGGGAACGCGACATGCTTCGAAGCCACACCGAGAAGCAGCCGCGCGACGTTCTCGGCACCGACCACGGGCCGGCGGGCCACCCCGCTGACCAGGCCGCCACCGTCCGAGCGCAGCACCACCTCGGGTGCGAGCACCCCGACGAGCGTGTCGACGCTGCCGTCGGCGCACGCGGTCAGGAAGGCATCGACGACGGCGCTCTGGTGCTGGGCGTCGACGGTGAACCGGGGCGCCCTCTCGCGGACGTGTCCGCGCGCGCGGCTGATCAGCTGGCGGCACGCTGCCTCCGAGCGGCCGACCGTCTCCGCAACCTCTTCGTAGGAGACGCTCAGCACGTCGTGCAGGACGAAGGCGGTTCGCTCAGCGGGGCTCAGTGACTCGAGCACCACGAGCATCGCCATGCTCACCGACTCATCGAGGGTGACCCGATCCTCCGGCGTCAGCGGAGCCATGCCCAGGCCGACATCGGATCCGACCAGCGGCTCAGGCAGCCACGGGCCGACGTACTGCTCGCGACGAACTCGGGCCGAGCCCAGGTGGTCCAGGCAGATCCGACTGATCGCGGTGGTCAACCAGCCGCGCGGCTCCCGGATCTCGTTCACGTCCGTCCGCGCGAAACGCAGGTAGGTCTCCTGGACGGCGTCCTCGGCGTCGGCTCGAGTGCCGAGCATCCGGTACGCGACTGCGGTCAGGTAGCGACGATGTCCTTCGAAGACATCGGCCGCCTCGTCTGCGGTCATCATCGTCATCCTGCCTCTCCTCGGTTCAGTTGTACGACGAGATGGGTCCCGTTCGTGTGACATCGACCCCGCGTCTGTCACAGCCGGCCCTGGCGCGTCGTCGTAACGCCGTACCACGAAACCGACGGACAGGACGAGCAGATGACCAGCAGCACTCCGAGACCAGACGCGATCCGCGTGGTCGTCATCGGCGCCGGCTATGCCGGGCTGATCGCGACGAACCGGTTCCTGGGCTCGCTGACCGAGAGCGAGAAGCAGCGCACGACCGTGACCGTGGTCAACCCCCGGCGGGACTTCGTCGAGCGGATCCGGCTGCACGAGCTCGCCGCGGGTTCGCGCGAGACGGTCACGATCCCGTTGTCCAGCGTCCTGCACCGCGACGCGAGCACCCTGCTCGGGAGAGCCCGTGTGATCGACAGCGCTTCCCGGGCGGTGCACGTCACGACAACGACCGGCGAGATCGAGGTCCCCTACGACTACCTCGTCTACGCCGTGGGCAGCGTGGCCGCCGCACCGATCCCGGGCGCAGCCGAGCACGCGTTCCTCGTCGGCGACTACGATGGTGCGTGCGACGCCGCAGCCGCCATCAGGGCCGCGGGAGCGTGCCCACGGATCGCGGTCGTGGGTGGCGGGTTCACCGGTGTGGAGACGGCCAGCGAGCTCGCCGAGAACCACCCGGATGCCGCGGTGACCCTCTACTGCTCCGGGCAGCTGGTGCCGGGAATGCGTCCAGCGGCTCGCCGCTCGCTGCGCAGAGCGCTGGGACGGCTCGGGGTCGACGTCGAGGAGGACTCGGCGGTCTCGGAGATCACGGCCGGCAAGCTCTCCCTGGGGGACGGCCAGGTGCACGCCCACGACGTCATGCCTGATGGCGGCGTCCTTCGACGTTCCGGAGCTGGCCTGCCGTCAGCGGGCTGCCGGTCGATGCCGCCGGCCGGCTCAGGGTCGACGAGCACCTGCGCTGCCTCGACGAGCCCACCATCATCGGCGCGGGAGACGCGATCGTGGCACCGGCCGCGGTGGCCGGACACCTTCGGATGGGGTGCGCGGTCGCACTCCCGCTGGGTGGCCAGGCAGCAGAGACCCTGCTCGCGGCGATCCGCGGCAGCACGCTGCCGGTGCTCTCGGTCGGGTTCCTGCTCCAGTGCATCAGCCTCGGCCGGAAGAAGGGCTACATCCAGGTGGTCCGCTCCGACGACACCCCGCGTGCGCTCCACGTCGGTGGACGGGCGGGGGCGATGATCAAGGAGAGGATCTGCGAGATGGTGGTCGACTCCCCGATGAAGGAGAGCACCAAGCCGGGGGCCTACTCCTGGCCGAAGGGACCGAAGCGGGCGTCAGCCTCATGATCCGCTGCGGGAGCGGAGAGCCCGTCGTCCTCCTCCATGGAGTCGCCGGCAGCGAGACGATGTGGCGGAACGTCGTCCCGCTGCTCGCCCGCCACTACGACGTGATCGCGCTGACCGCCGCCGGGCACCACGGGGGACGGCCGGCGCCAGCCGGGACGACGGTGCGCGACCTCGTCGACGACGCCGAGCGGAGCCTCGACGAGCTGGGGCTGGTCCGACCGCACCTGGTCGGTAACTCCCTCGGCGGCTGGATGGCGATCGAGCTGGCCCGCCGGGGCCGGGCGGCGAGCGTCTGCGCGCTCTCCCCAGCCGGTTGTTGGGACGTGGCGAGCGGGGAGCACGAGGCCGGCGCGGCGAAGCTCCGCAAGGCCGTTGCGCTGGCCCGACGTACCCGCTGGATCATGCCGTGGGCCGCACGCGTATCCCTCGTGCGCCGGCTCGCCCTGCGCGACAACGCCGCGCACGGGCAGCGGGTCACCGCCGAGGAGCTGCTCGTGATCGTGCGCGACGTCCTGGCGTGCACGGTCCGCGACGAGCTGCTCACCACCAACGAGCAGATCGTGCCGCTGGACCCGCTGCCCTGCCCGGTCACGCTCGCCTGGGCCGAGCACGACCGGATCCTGCCGATCGGCACCATCGGCCGCCGGGCCCGGATGTTGATGCCCCGGGCCAGCTGGCGCGTGGTACCGGGCGTGGGCCACGTCCCGATGTTCGACAACCCCGGCCTGGTCGAGGCCGTGATCCGGGACACCGTCGACGCGGCGGTCAGCCAACCGCAGAGCGGAGGAACAGCATGAGGCGTCAGAAGGTGCAGATCGTGGTGGAGTCGAAGGCCTCCCCGGCCATGCTCTACGGACTGCTGACGGACAGCCGGACCTGGGTCGACTGGTCGGGCCTCGATGAGTGCGTGCCTGAGGGACTCGCCGCGAACGGCAAGGAGCGCGTCGGCACCGTCCGCGCCTCTCGCCGGGGTCGCACCCGAGGCTGGGACAGGATCACCGAGCTCGTCCCCGATCAGCGCCTGGGCTACGAGCACGTCAAGGGCCTGCCGGTCGTCGACTACGTGGCCTCAGTGACGCTGGCCCCGACGGCGCACGGTACGACCTCGATCGTCTGGGACGCCGCGTTCACGCCCCGGTGGCCGGGCACCGGGGGTGCGTTGCGCCGCGGTGTCACCGAGTTCCTTGGGACTTGCGCTCGCGGCCTGGCCGAGTACCCGCCCAGCCTTCGCTGAACCAGTGTCGACCTGATCGCCGATCCGGAGAGAACCGCTCATGAGTGCCGCCGACTACGTCATCGACATCCTGCTCATCGGGATAGTCGTGCTCCAGATGCGACCACGACCGCAGAACTGGCGGTCCTTGCTCCGCCCGCTGGTCCTGGTCGCGATCGCCGCCGCGCACTACCTCCGCGCGATCGACCTCGCTGGCAACGACCTGATCCTGATCGTGCTGCTCACCTCCATCGGCATCGTCCTCGGCGCGAGCAGCGGACGGGCAACGCGGCTGTGGACGAACTCCGACGGCACCGTGCTCGCCCAGGCCGGTCTGTTCGCCGCCTGTCTCTGGATCGCCGGCATGGGCTTTCGACTCGCCTTCGCGGTCTACGCCGACACCGGCACCGGGGGCGCCTCCGTGGCCCAGTTCTCGGTCCGTCACGACGTCACCAGCGCCCACGTGTGGACCACCGCCTTGGTGCTCATGGCATTGGGCGAGGTCCTCGCGCGCGTGGGGTGCCTTCAGTGGCGCGCCCGTCGTGCCCGAAACGTCGGTCGCCACGGCCTCGCTGCCACGCCGCCACCCCGTGCAGTCACGCACACGTCGCCACCTCGCGCCACCGGTCTCGCGGAGAGCGAACCAGGCTGGACGACTCGATCCCGGTCGGGCAAGGTTCGCTGCGACCGCAGCCGAGCTCGCCCTGGACAGGAGCGCTCCCATGCTGAACACCAGTGCTGACGCGGACGTCGTCGACTTCTTCGAGGCGTTCAGTGCCGCCAGCGACTCACTCGACCCGGACGCTCTCGCCGCGTGCTTCGCCGAGACGTTCATGGCTGCGGATCCGTCCGGAGCGCAGCCGGTGCCCCGGGACGCCTTCCTCGCCGTTCTGCCGCGGCGCAAGGCGCTCTTCGAAGCCGCTGGCATCGGCCGCGTGGCCCTGACCGCGCTCGACAGCACAAGCCTTGATGAGTCCTACGTCCTTGCTCGCACGACCTGGACGGGCGAACGCGAAGGCACCCGCAGCGGCGAGAGTCCAGCCACGTTGAGCTCGACGTTCATCCTGCGAAGGACCGCCGATGGTCTGCGCATCGTCTTCTACCTGAACCACAAGGACCTGGCCGCGATCCTCTGACCGCACGCCGTAGGCGCGCCGCTCAGGGCCTGGTCGCCGCTAGCGCTCCGTGCTCAGTAGCGGTAGTGGTCCGGCTTGTACGGCCCGTCGACGTCGACGCCGATGTACTCGGCCTGCGACTTGGTGAGCCTGGTGAGGTCGGCGCCCAGCGCCTCCGCATGGATGAGGGCGACCTTCTCGTCCAGGCTCTTGGGCAGCCGGTAGACGTCGTTCTCGTACTGCTCGCGGGTGGGCGAACAGCTCGAGCTGGGCGATCACCTGGTTCGAGAAGCTGTTGCTCATCACGAAGGAAGGGTGCCCCGTCGCGTTGCCGAGGTTCATCAGGCGGCCCTCCGACAGCACGATGACGCTGTGCCCGTCGGGGAACACCCACTCGTCGACCTGCGGCTTGATGTTCACGCGCTGACGCCTGGGTAGCGCTCCAGCCCGACCATGTCGATCTCGTTGTCGAAGTGACCGACGTTGGCGACGATCGCCTGGTGCTTCATCGGGACATGTGGGCTGCGGTGAGATGTCCTTGTTGCCGGTGCCGGTGACCACGAAGTCCACGCTGGACGACGACGTCCTCGATGCGGGACGACCTGGAAGCCCTCGAGCAGCGGCCTGGAGCGCGCAGATCGGGTCGACCTCGGAGACGATGACGCGGGCCCCCTGAGCCCACCAGCGCTGCGGCCGCGCCCTTGCCGACGTCGCCGTAGCCGCAGACCAGCGCGACCTTGCCGCCGATGAGGACGTCGGTCGCGCGGTTGAGGCCGTCGAGCAGCGAGTGCCGGATGCCGTACTTGTTGTCGAACTTGCTCTTGGTCACCGAGTCGTTGACGTTGATCGCCGGGAACAGCAGCCCGCCCTGCTCGGCCAGCTGGTACAGCCGGTGCACGCCGGTGGTGGTCTCCTCGGTGACCCCACGGATGTCCGCGGCGACCCTGGTCCAGCGCCCGGCGTCCTCGGCGACGTGCGACGCAGGAGGTCGAGGATGACGCCGGAACTCGTGCGAGACGTGAGGTCGTCGTCGTCGTAGGTGGGGACCGCGCCGGCCGCCTCGTACTCGACGCCCTTGTGGACCAGCAGCGTGGCGTCGCCGCCGTCGTCGAGGATCATGTTCGGGCCGACGGGCGCGCCGTCGCGTCGGTGAACTCGAACAGCCGCTCGGTGCACCACCAGTACTCCTCGAGCGACTCGCCCTTCCAGGCGAAGACCGGGACCCCTGAGGGCGCCTCGAGGGTCCCGTGCGGCCCGACGACCGCGGCGGCGGCCGCGCGTCCTGGGTGGAGAAGATGTTGCAGGACACCCAGCGGACCTCGGCGCCCAGCGCGACAGGGTCTCGATCAGCACGGCGGTCTGCACGGTCATGTGCAGCGAGCCCGCGATGCGGGCTCCCGGCCAGCGGCTGGCTGTCCCCGTACTCCCGGCGTAGCGCCATGAGACCGGGCATCTCGTTCTCGGCGAGGCTGATCTCCTTGCGCCCTGACGGGGCCAGGTCGAGGTCGGCAACGGCGAACTCGATGGCGTTACGGGTCTGGTGTCGAACCTGCACCGGACACGGACGGCTGGGACATCGTTGCTCTCTTACTTCCTCAGGGGCGGGACTGCGTCGGCGGTATATGGCCGCCACGCGGAGCTCGTCGGAGAGGTGGTCCGCTGCCACGGCAGGTCGACGTCGGAACGACCGGAGTGCGGTGGCCGAGCGGTGAGTATATGCGGGGGTGCAGGCCAGCGGGCGGCGGAAGGGGAAGCGGGGAACGGGGGCTGCGGGCCAGGTCCGTGCGGCCGCTGTCGTCGCTCTGGTACGGGACCGTCGGTTCCGGACCGCCGCCGGCCGGTCCGGGGCTAGGCTCGCGGGTGCAGGATTACGCGACCCGGAGGCCGAAAGATGACTGAGACCCTTGCCCCTGTTCCGACACCGGTCACCTGGCCGGCGCACGACCCGGCGACCTGGCGCAACGTCCCCGCCTCGTCGGCGCCGATCGACCGCGAACGGGTAGCGAAGCTGCTGGCCGCGGAGTGGGAGCGCTTCGCAGCCCAGACCCCCGGCTCCGGCGCCCACCATGCCCGTGCGCTCGGCTCGCTGCCGCTCGGCGTGCCGTCGTCGTTCCAGCACTGGGACCCGTACCCGATCGCGATCGAGTCGGCCAAGGGTGCATGGCTCACCGACGTCGACGGCCGCAGGGTGCTCGACCTCTCGATGGGCTTCGGCGCGATGCTGGCTGGCCACCTGAACCCCGCCGTGGTGGCGGCCGTGACCCGCGCCCTGGAGACCGGCACGCTCTTCGTCACCCCGTCGCCCTCAGCCACCGACGCGGCCGAGCGCTTCCAGCGCCGGTTCTCCCTCGACAAGATCCGCTTCGCCAACTCGGGTACCGAGGCGACGATGTACGCGCTCCGCATCGCCCGGGCCTTCACCGAGCGCAAGGCGATCATCAAGATCGAGGGCGGCTACCACGGCGGCTACGACGCCCTGCAGGTGTCGGTCAAGCCTGATCTCGCCGAGGCCGGACCCGAGGACGCGCCGACGCCTGTCACGCCGTTCGAGGTCGAGGCCGGCACGGTCTACGTCGTCCCCTACAACGACCTCGGGCGGCTCGAGCAGCTCCTCGACCAGCACGGCTCCGAGGTCGCTTGCGTGTTCATGGAGCCGGTCCTGGAGAACGTCGGCATCGTCGTGCCGGACGCCGGCTACCTCGCCGGCGTGCGCGCGCTCTGTGACGCCCACGGCTCGTTGCTGATCTTCGACGAGGTCAAGACGGGTCTGACCGCCGGTCCTGCCGGGGCCTCGCAGCGCCTGGGCGTGATCCCCGACCTGGTCGCGCTGGCGAAGAGCATCGGCGGCGGCCTGCCGCTGGCGGCCTTCGGTGGACGCGAGGAGGTCATGGCATGCATCACCGACGGCCGGATGGCGCACTTCGGCACCTACAACGGCAACCCGCTCGTCGTCGCCGCGGCTGTCGCCGTGGACGAGATCGCGACGCCCGGAGGCCTTCGGCGCGGCCGAGGCGCTCAACGACACCGCGCTCAAGGCGATGGACTCGATCATCGCTGACCACGAGCTGCCCGCCCACACGGTCGGATTCGGCATCAAGGGCGCGGTCACCTGGGCGGCGACGCCCGTGCGCAACTACCGCGACTACAAGCGCACGGACTTCGGTGCGGCCGAGCTCTCCTGGCTCTGGGGTGTCAACCGCGGCATCCTCACCCCGCCCGGGCTCGACGAGCAGTGGCTGGTGTCGCTCGCTCACACCAAGGACGACATGAGCCTGCTGATCGAGGAGTTCCGGGACCTCGCGCAGGCGCTACGGGCCTGACCTGGCGGCGGGGTTCGTCGACCTCGAGGAACCCCCGGATGAGATGGATCGTCGGTCGGAGACTGCTAGTCGGTCGCGATCCTGAGCGTCACGTCGTGGGCGTCGCACCACTCCACGACGTCGTCCGAGGCCTGCTCCGTGACGATCACGTCGACGCGCTCGAGACCGCAGACGCGCACGAAGTCCGTGGTCCCGAACTTGCTGCTGTCGACCGGCACGACGACCTTCCTGGCGCGCTCGATGACGGCCAGCTTCAGCTGTGCCTCAGCGACGTCCGCCACCGACAGCCCGTCCGAGGTCACGCCGCTGGCGCTCACGAAGGCGATGTTCACGGTGAAGCGCGCCAAGGTCTCCAGCGTGATCGGGCCGACGAGGCTTCCCCCGAGTGCGCGGAACTGGCCACCGAGCAGGGTGTGCCGGATCGCCGGCCGGTCCGCAAGCGCCATCGCCACCCCCACGGCGTTGGTCAGGACGTTCACGTCCGGCCGATCGAGTCGATCAGCGAGCTGCTGCACCGTCGTCCCGGTGTCGAGGAAGACCGAGTCCCCACGACCGATCTCCGCGAGGCAGGCGCGCGCGATCCAGACCTTGGCGTCGGGGCTCTGCAGCACGCGATCCTGCATACCGGGCTCGAACCGAGGCTGGATGGCGATCGCGCCGCCGTGGGTCCGCCGCACCAGGTGCTGCCGTTCGAGCTCGCTGAGGTCCTTGCGCAGCGTCGGCTCGCTGACTTCGAAGCGGGCGACCAGATCAGTGACCCGCACCCGGCCCTGCGTGGCGACCAGCTCGGCGATCTGCTGGCGTCGCTCCTCCGCGAAAGCGGCTGTCATCGCGCGATCGTCATGAGAGCGGAGGGAGGGCGGCGACCTGGGCCTCCACCTGCCAGCGCAGCAGGTCGCGCCGCACGCGGCCGGCGTCGCCCTCGTCGGCGTCCTGGACGATCAGGGGCACAGCAGGCAGGTCGGCCAGCGAGCGAAGGGCCTCCGGGTAGTCCATGAGACCGGCGCCTGCGGCCGAGTAGCCCGCTGCCACGACGTCCTTGGCCTGCACCCCGATGACGCGGGCCCCGAGCAGGTCGACCGCCGCGTCGAGGATGTCCCGCTGATGGGCCACGGTGGCCGGTGTCAGCAGGTTCGCCGGGTCCAGGACGATGCCGACGGGCGCCTCGTCGCCGAGCTCGCTCAGCAGTCTGGCTGCGGTCGGGGCGTCGCGGACGACGTTGCCGGGTTCGGGCTCGATCCCGAGGCGGACCGATGCGTCGGCGGCAGCCTCGAGCAGGACGTCGAGGGTCCGCCGCAGGTCCGTCCACGCGTCGGGCTCGCCGTTGCCCGGGTGGGCCCGCCACATGCTGGCCGAGTCCCGGGTGCCCGAGCAGAGGGTCACGACGTCCGCTCCCAACGCTGGCGCAAGGCTGATGAGCCGAACTGCTTCAGCGCACTGGGAGTCGCGCACGCGGCGATCCGGATGGATCACGTTGAAGGTCGCGGAGACGCTGGGGATCAGCACGCCGCGACGGCGAAAGGCCTCGCGTACGTCGGCGAACTGGCTCGCCGGGACGCTGCCAGCCAGCGTGGGTCGTCCGAGCGCAGCGAAGTTCCAGTGGGCCAGGGCGTAGCCAGCGCCGGCAACGGCGGCGGCCACGTCGACGGCGCTCTCCCGGCGGAACGTCCGGGCGAAGATGCCGAGCCGTGGTCCGAGCGGGCAGGTGCCGAAGGCCGCTCCGGCAGCGACGCGCCCCCCGCTGCCGACCTGTTCGGCGGTCACACCAGCACCGTGGCTCCGGTCTCGGCGGCCTGCGCGACCGCTTCGATGAGCCGGAGCGCGGCGAGGCCGTCCCGCACGTCGGGGTCCGGCCGTCCTCGCTCGCGGATCGCCCGGGCGAACGCCTCGACCTGACGCTGGTAGGCGTCCCCATCGGTCAGGGTCGGGGAGGTCATCACCCCGGCCGAGTAGACCTGGACGTCGGACGAGCGCCGGGAGAACGGGAAGTGCGTGTCCACCCGCACGCTCCCCGTCGAGCCGAAGACCTCGATGCCCTCGGACGGCAGCCCGGGGACGTCCGCGGTCACACTCACGCTGCCCACCGCACCGGCGGTCGTGGTCAGCAGGATCTGCCAGGCGTGGTCCCGATCGTCCTCCCGGTGGATCGCGACCACCGAGGCGACGTCTCCGAGCAGGAAGCGCACCGTGTCGAAGACGTGCGCGCCATGGGTCGCAAGCAGGTAGCGCTGCCGGTCCGACTTGAACCCCGCCTCGTGCCGCCGAGCATCGCTGTCGGCGACCACCGGTGGGAACAAGGTGGCCTCGATCCCGGTGCGCAGGTCGCCGATGCGGTACCAGGCGTTGAACGACCGGACCGTGCCGATGTCCGTGGCCACCGCTCGCCGGGCGTGCTGGATGCCCTCGTCGTGACGCTTCATCGCACCGACCTGCAGCACGAGTCCGCTCCGGTCGACCGTGTCGACGAGCTCGGCGGCCTGCTCCGTCGTCGAGGCGACCGGCTTCTCGACCAGGACGTGCTTGCCGGCAGCCAACGCCGCGGTGGCGAGGGCCAGGTGGAAGCGGTCGGGCGCGGTGATGAGGACGGCGTCGATCGAGGGGTCGGCCCAGATCGGTGCTGCATCAGTGGACGCGGACGCGGCGCCGTACCTGGCTGCGAGCGCCTGCGCGACCTCAGCGCTCGGATCGCACACGGCCACGAGCTCGACGTCGTGGCTCTTCTCGATGGCTGGCAGGTGCGCCACCTGAGCGATCCGACCACCGCCGATAAGGCCAAGACGGAGCGGTGTCACAGGTCCCCTCGACCAGCTGACGTGAGCGAATATGAACGGAAGTAAACGAAAGCAAGTGAAACAAGCCAGGTCCTCAGGTGTCAAGCAGGCGCAGGCGCACTGCGGTGGTTACGGTGAAGGCGACGGAAACTCGGGAGGGACCTGGATGCGTTTCGACGGCATGACCGCGCTGGTGACCGGTGGCGCTTCAGGTCTCGGGCTGGCCGCTGCCCAGCAGCTGGCGTCGGAGGGCGCGTCCGTGGCCGTCCTCGACTTGGCGCCGGAGGGTCCGACCGGGCTCACCTACGTGCGCGCGGACGTCGCGGACGACGCTGCGGTCCGAACCGCTGTGGCGACCGCCGTCGCGGCGCTCGGAGGCCTCGACGTCCTCGTCAACTGCGCGGGGATCGGAGCCCAGGGACGGGTGGAGGACAACTCCGACGAGGAGTGGCATCGGGTGCTCGACATCGATGTGATCGGGCTCGTCCGCGTGACCAGGGCAGCGTTGCCCGCACTTCGCCGCTCCGCTCGTGCGGCGATCGTGAACGTCGGGTCGGTCGTGGCCATCACCGGCCTGCCGAGACGGGCCGCGTACTCCGCGGCCAAGGGTGCCGTCCTGTCCTTGACCCTCGCGATGGCTGCGGACCTGCTGCGCGACGGAGTCCGCGTCAACGCCGTCAACCCCGGGACGGCCGACACCCCCTGGGTGGCCCGCCTGCTGGAGGTGGCCGACGACCCGGAGGCTGAGCGTCGCGCGCTCGAGCAGCGGCAGCCGCACGGCCGGCTCGTGGCACCTGCCGAGGTTGCGGCGGCCATCGCGTACCTCGCCTCGCCGGATGCCGGTTCCACGACGGGGACCTGGCTCACCGTCGACGGTGGTTTGAGCAACCTGCGGCTGCCCGCACCGACCTGATCGGTGCAGCGGCCCCGTTCTCCTGTGCTCTCCCTCGGAAAGGTCGACACGATGCTGTTGATGCGGCTGGGCTCTCCCGGGCACGAACGCCCTGTTGTCCGGATTGACGACCAGCACTACGTCGACGTCTCGGACGTCGTGGGTGACTACGACGAGGCCTTCTTCGCCGCAGGCATGGAGTCGCTGCGCGAGCTCGTCGACGGCCGCGTCGCGGCCGGTCAGCTCCAGAGCTTCAGCGGTGAGCGGATCGGTGCCCCCTTCGCCCGTCCTCACCAGATCCTCTGCATCGGGCTGAACTACACCGACCACGCTGCGGAGACCGGGCAGGACGTTCCGTCCGAGCCGATCCTGTTCACCAAGTCCCCGAACACGCTGGTCGGCCCTGACGACGACGTCCGGATCCCGCGAGGGGCGACCAAGACCGACTGGGAGGTCGAGCTGGGCGTGGTCATCGGTCGACGCTGCAGCTACCTCAACGACGTCGAGGAGGCGCGCTCGGCGATCGCCGGCTTCGTGCTGGTGAACGACGTCAGCGAGCGCGCCTTCCAGATGGAGCGACAAGGGCAGTGGAGCAAGGGCAAGTCAGCCGAGACGTTCAACCCAGCGGGCCCATGGTTGGCGACGCCTGATGAGATCCAGGACCCGCTGAACCTGAGCCTCTCGCTGGACGTGAACGGGGTGCGGCGGCAGCGCGGAAGCACCTCGACCATGGTCTTCGACCCGTACTTCATCGTGCATTACCTGAGTCAGTTCCTCGTGCTGGAGCCGGGCGACCTGATCAACACCGGCACCCCGCCTGGGGTCGGGATGGGGTTCTCGCCGCAGGTCTGGCTCCAGCCCGGCGACGTGATGGAGCTCGCCATCGACGGCCTCGGGACGCAGCGGCAGAACGTGGTCGCCCCGAGGGCCTAGCTCGGCTCGTCCCGCCCCGGTGGTTCGGTGAGTCTCGAGGCATCGCCTTGCGCGGGCGGTCGTCCACGGCGTGGTACCGGGCCCGCGTTGCGCGGTAACCGACCTGCGTCGGCGAGCGCGCGACGCAGCAGCATCTCCACCTGGGCGTTGGTGCTCCGCAGCTCGTCCCTGGCCCAGCGCGCCAAGGCGTCGTGGACCGCAGGGTCGAGCCGCAGCAGGACCGGCCGGCGTTCGCTCACGTATACAGCGAGCCGGTGTTCACGACCGGTGACGGAGGCTGGTCGCCGCAGAGCACGACCATCAAGTTGCTCACCATCGCCGCGGTCCGTTCCTCGTCGAGGGTCACCACGCCGCCCTGGTTCAGCCGCACGAGGGCGAGCTCGACCATGCCGACGGCGCCCTCGACGATGCGCGTGCGCGCGGCGACCACCGCGTTGGCCTGCTGGCGTCGGAGCATGGCCTGCGCGATCTCCTGGGCGTAGGCGAGGTGCGAGATGCGGACGTCGATGATCTCGACGCCGGCGATCGACACCATGCCGGCGACCTCGTTGGCGAGCTCACCGGCGACGACAGCGGTCGAGCCGCGCAGCGAGGTGCCGGCGTCGGTGGTGTCGTCGTACGGGTGGCTGGTCGCGACGTGCCGCAGCGCGGATTCTGCCTGCACGGAGACGAAGTTCGTGTAGCTCTCGACCGCGTAGGTGGCCTTCGCGGTGTCGGCGACCTGCCAGACCACGATCGCTGCGATCTCGACGGGGTTGCCGTCGGCGTCGTTGACCTTGAGCCGGTTGGTCTCGAAGTTGCGGACGCGGATGCTCACCCTGCGGCGGACCGTGAGCGGGAGCAGCCACCAGAAACCTGCCTGCCGGACCGTCCCGATGTAGCGGCCGAAGAACTGGATGACCGAGGTCTGCCCGGGCGGGACGATGACCAGGGCGCTGGCCACCAGCACGGCGACGATGATCGTGGGCCACAGCACCCAGGTCGCCTTCGGCGCGAAGATGACGGCCAGGGCCGTGCAGATGGCGAGCACGAGCACGCCGAACCAGCCGTTGACGGCGACGGCCGGGCGGTCGCGCACGTCCACCTGCCCGCCCGGCCTGAGCGAGGGGGTTGCGGGGGACACGGCTGAGACAGGGGGGCCGGGGGGCACGGGGGCGGGGGAAGCTGGAGTGGTCATGGTGTGCTCCTTCGCACAAAGTGATATCACTTAGATATCACGCTCGCTGGGTCACGCGCTAGCCCCGCTGGTGGCCCTTGTTGCGCAGTCCGGGTGAGGCGACGCGCACACGTTGGTTGACCCGGTCTGGCTGATTGGGCGCGGGTCGGTGCTGGCTGTCCGGGTGAGGCGACGCGCAGGCGTTGGCTGACCCGGACTGGCTGAGGCGGCGGGTGACCTTGTCCGGGTGAGGCGAGGCCCTGGCGTTGGCTGACCCGGACAGGCTGGGGTGGTCGCGGGGCGCGGGGCTGGCTGTCCGGGTGAGGCGACGTGCAGACGTTGGCTGACCCGGACTGGCTGGGGTGGCGGGTGGGCTTGTCCGGGTGAGGCGACGTGCAGACGTTTGCTGACCCGGACTGGCTGGGTTGGCGGGTGGGCTTGTCCGGGTGAGGCGACGCGCAGACGTTGGCTGGCCCGGACTGGCTGGGGTGAGGGGCTGGCTGCGGGCGGGAGCTTGCTGCAGTGGGTGGCGAGAACGGTTACTTCTTCTCGCGCCAGGTGCGTTCGAAGGGCAGCCGCCAGGCATGGGGGGCGATCAGCTGGTGGATCGCGTTCGGCCCCCACGTCCCGGGCGCGTAGGGCTTCACCGGCGGGGGGTCCTCGAGGAGGGGGATCGAGTTGGCCCACAGGCTCTCGATGCCTTCGGCGGTGGTGAACAGGGTGTGGTCGCCGTGCATCGCGTCGAGGATCAGCCGCTCGTAGGCCTCCAGCACGTCACCAGCTCGCTCGGTCTCCTGGGTGGAGAACTGCATGCTCAGCTTGTCGAGCTTCATGCCGGGCCCAGGACGCTTGCCGTAGAACGACAGCGACACCTTCGAGGCGTCGGCGAGGTCGAAGGTGAGGTGGTCCGGGCCGGCAGCGCCCACGCCGGAGTTGGCCGGGAACATGGTCCGGGGCGCCTCCTTGAAGGCGATGGAGATGATCCGTGCACCCTCGGCCATGCACTTGCCGGTCCGGAGGTAGAACGGCACGCCGGCCCAGCGCCAGTTGTCGATCTCGCAGCGCAGCGCGATGAAGGTCTCGGTGTCGGAGTCGCGGGCGACGCCCGGCTCGTCGAGGTAACCGGTGAACTGGCCTCGCACCACGTGGCTGGTGTCGATGGGCAGCATCGACCGGAAGACCTTGTTCTTCTCCTCGCTGATCGCCCGCGGCTCCAGCGCGGTCGGCGGCTCCATCGCGACGAAGGCCAGCACCTGCAGCAGGTGCGTGACCACCATGTCCTTGTAGGCGCCGGTCGACTCGTAGAAGTTGGCGCGCTGCCCGAGGCCGAGGACCTCGGGGATGTCGATCTGCACGTGGTCGATGAAGTTCCGGTTCCAGATGGGCTCGAACAGCCCGTTGGCGAACCGGAACGCCAGGATGTTCTGCGCCGCCTCCTTGCCCAGGAAGTGGTCGATGCGGAAGATCTGGCTCTCGTGGAATGTCTCGTGCATGTTGTCGTTGAGGAAGATCGCGCTCTCGAGGTCGGTGCCGAAGGGCTTCTCCATGACAACCCTGGCGCGGTCGACGAGGCCGGCGTCACGCAGGCGCGCGATCACCGACAGGGCGGCTTTGGGCGGGACGCTGAGGTAGTGCAGGCGTTGCACCTTCGGACCGAGCTCTTCCTCGGCGCGAGCGACCGCGGCCGCGAGGACGCTGGGCTCGGAGTCCATCTGGACGTAGCTCAGGCAGTCGGCGAAGCCCTTCCACTGCTCGTCCGAGAGGGGATGGGTGCCGAACTCGTCGACGGCCGTCTTCGCGAAGGCCCTGAACTCGTCGTCGTCGAAGTGCTCCATCGACGTCCCGACCACGCGGATGTCAGGCGCTAGCTTCGACGAGGTCGCGAGGTGCGCGAGCCCCGGCAGGAGCTTGCGCCGGGCGAGGTCCCCCGTCGCGCCGAACAGCACGATGACGTGCGGCGCGGTCTGGTCGGAGCCGAGCCGCGAGGGGCGGGAACCGGCCGCAGGGTAGGCGATCGTCTGGATGATGGGGTCTGGCATGTGTCAGATGATGGCACCCGCGTGTTACCGGCGGGCAAACAAGTTCAGGGGCTCGCCGCGAGGAAGAGGAAGCCGGCGAAGATCGTCAGGTGCACGCCCGCCTGGAGCAGCGTGGCCTTGCCCGGAGTGACAGTCAGGACGCCTGTCACGGCAGTCAGTGCCAGCAGGACGAGCTCGGTCGGGCCGAGGCCGAGCGTGAGGGGACCGCTGAGCCAGATCGTCGCGACCGCGATCACCGGGATGGTCAGCCCGATGCTCGCCATGGCCGAGCCGTAGGCAAGGTTCAGGCTGGTCTGCACCTCGTTCTTCAGGGCGGCGCGGACGGCGGAGATGCCCTCGGGGAGCAGCACGAGCAGCGCGATCACCACGCCGACGACGGAGACGGGCAGACCGGCGCCGCGCACGCCTGACTCGATCGTCGGCGAGATCGCCTTCGCGAGCCCGACCACGGCGACGAGCGAGACCAGGAGCAGCGCCAGGCTGGTCCACGTCGCCCGATCCGACGGGGTCGGCGACGGCGCGGACGTCTCGTCCGCTGGCCCGTCGTCGTGGACGCGCGGGATGTCGCCGGTGACCGGCATGAACTGGTCCCGGTGCCGGACCGTCTGGACGAAGGCGAACAGCAGGTACAGCGCCAGCGAGGCGAAGGCGGCGAACGCCAGCTGCGAGCTCGAGAACTGCGGGCCATGGACGCTCGTGGTGAACGTCGGCAGCACCAGGCTCATCGTTGACAGCGTGATGACGGTGGCGAGGGCAGCCCCGGAGCCTGCCGCGTTGAACTCGGCCACCCGGGTGCGCAGCGTGGCCACCAGCAGCGAGAGTCCGACGATCCCGTTGCAGGTGATCATCACCGCCGCGAAGACGGTGTCACGGGCCAGCGTGGCGCTCTTGTCCCCGCTGCTGGAGATCATGAGCGTCACGATCAGGCCGACCTCGATCACGGTGACCGCGACCGCCAGCAGCAGTGAGCCGAAGGGCTCGCCGAGTCGATGCGCGACGACCTCCGCGTGGTGGACCGCGCACAGCACTGCCGCGACCAGCAGCACGGTCACCACGACGACGGCCGGGGTCGACAACGAGCGGCCCCATGCCAGCACCAGGCCGATCGCTGCAGCCGCCGGCAGCACCCAGGTCCAGCTGCGGAGCACGCGGTTCATCGAGGGCACGGCCACACTCTGGCAGGCCGCTCGCTTCCCGTCAGGGCCGACCCGACTCGATCGATCCGCTCATCAAGCGAAGGTGCGGAATGGTTGACGTATCAAGTAAGTTGTCACAGGAGAGCCCGCGCCATGGACGCGTGCCCCGGTGAGAGGCGACCAGCGATGACCACGGCACAGCTGACTAGCACGGCGGCGGCGGACGCGCTGATCCCTGCCTCGCACCCGTTCGCCGCGCACCTGAAGCAGGCCGCGGCAGCGGAGTCCGCCAGCCCGCATGCGCTCTGGACCCCCGCGGACGGCACGCTGCCCTCGCTCTACATCAGCCACGGCGCACCGCCCTTGTTCGAGGACGCCGGCTGGATGACCGAGCTCCACGACTGGGCGCGCCGACTGCCGAAGCCCAAGGCCATCCTCATCGTCAGCGCCCACTGGGAGTCCGCCCCGCTGGCCATCACCAGCAGCGAACCCGGCACCGAGCTCGTCTACGACTTCGGCGGGTTCGACCCGCTCTACTTCGGGATGCGCTACGACACGCCGGCAGCCACCGAGCTCGCCAGCCAGATCCTCGCAGCGATGCCCGACCACGAGACCGTGCACGAGCACCGCGCCCGTGGGCTGGACCACGGCGCCTGGGTGCCGCTCAAGGTGATGTACCCGGGCGCCGACATCCCCGTGCTGCAGCTCAGCATCCCGACGCACGACAGCGCCGCGCTCCTGCGGCTCGGTGAGCGGCTGCGTCCGCTGCGCGAGCAGGGTGTGCTCGTCATCGGGTCGGGCTTCATGACCCACGGCCTGCCCTTCGTGGACTGGCGTAACCCGCAGAACGTCCCCGGCTGGTCGGCGGACTTCGACGCCTGGGCTGCCGATGCGCTGGCGCGTGGCGATGTCGACGAGCTCGCCCAGTTCCGGACGCGAGCCCCGGGGATGCCCTACGCGCACCCGACCGTCGAGCACTTCATCCCGTTGTTCGTGACGCTCGGGGCCTCGAGCGACCCGACGGCCGCGGTCACGCCCACGGTCGACGGGTACTTCATCGGGCTCGCCAAGCGGTCCTTCCAGGCTGCCTGATCCCAGGGCTCGGCCCTCGAGCGGGGGATCTGGCGCTGGTACGTGCCCCGACGATATTGTTCGGACCCGTACGATCTGGCCGGACGGATGAGGGAGACCGTTGACGATGACCGAGGACTTCCTGGCGTCGGTGACGGTGGACCTGCTCGACGCCGACCCCTACCCCGTGTACGCGAGGATGCGCCGCGAGCACCCGGTGGGCTTCGTCCCCTCGGTGGACACCTGGTTCGTCACCCGCTACGCCGACGTCGCTCACGTCGCCGAGCATCCTGAGCTGTTCAGCGCGGAGCACGGTGAGTCGCCGGTCGAGGTCACCTTCGGCAAGCCGACGATCATCACCGTCGACGGCCCGGTGCACCACGAGCTGCGGCGCAGCTTCGACGGGAAGTTCCGGCCTCGCGTCGTGGACGGCTACATCGACGATCTCGTGCGCCCCGTCGCCACCGAGCTGGCTGAGAAGGTGGCCGAGGACGCGCGCGGTGGTACCGCGGTCGAGCTCATGGCGTCCTACTTCGAGCCCATCTCCGTGCGAACCGTCGCCGAGGTGCTCGGCTTCGGCGACCTCGGGACGGACGTGCTGCGGGGCTGGTTCAAGGACATGAGCGACGGCGCGACGAACTTCGAGCGTGACCCCGAGAAGCAGGCAGCCGGGGATCGCGCGTGCGCCCACATCGACCAGATCGCGGTGCCCCGGATGCATCAGCTTCTGGTCGACCCGGACGACTCCACGATGTCGCACCTGCTCCACGCCGGCCGCGAGCCGGGATGCCCGCGCGACATCGACTTCGTGCTGCCCTCGCTCAAGGTGGCGCTGCTCGGAGGCATGCAGGAGCCCGGTCACGGCGCCGGCAGCGTGCTGGCCGGACTCTTCACCAGGCCAGAGCAGCTGGCAGAGCTGCAGGCTGATCGCGAGGCGCTGCTGCCGGCTGCGGTCGACGAGGGGCTGCGCTGGATCGCACCCATCGGCACCCAGCTCCGCACAGCCACCGCTGACGTGGAGCTCGGTGGGGCTCGCATCCCCGCTGGGGCAGCCGTCTCGGCGGTGCTCGCGTCCGCGAACCGGGACGAGTCCGTGTTCGCCGACAGCGACGTGTACGACCTGCACCGCACCGGGCGTGAGCAGGCCGCCTTCGGGTTCGGCAAGCACTTCTGCTCCGGGCATGCCTTCGCGCGCCATCAGATGCGCATCGCCCTGGACGTGCTGCTCGCCCGGTTCCCGGAGCTGCGGCAGGACAGCACCAGGGCACCGGAGTTCCGTGGCTGGGAGTTCCGTGCGCCCAGGGCCTTGTTCGCCTACGTCTGAGCGCTGCTCAGCTCGCTCCGAGGGTCAGCGTCGCCTGTTTCGTCGTGCCGTCCCGGACATAGGTGATGGCCAAGGTGTCGCCGGCCTTCTTGGTCAGGGTGGCCACGACGAGCTGCTCCGACCCGGTCGCTGCCCGGCCGTCGATCTCGGTGATGATGTCGCCGACCTGCAGCCCGGCGTCGGCCGCCGGGCCACCCGGGGTGACCAGCTGGACGTAGAGACCTTCAGGGACCCCGGCCCGGGCGGCCGCGGCCGGCGGGATCTCCTGGACCTGCATGCCCGTGATCGGGTGGTTGACCGTGCCTGTGCTGATGATCTGCTCGGCCAGCGGGAGCGCCAGGCCGATCGGGATCGCGAAGCCCAGACCGACGCTGCCGCCGCCGGCGACCCCGGACGCGTTCGGCACGGTGGCGATCGCGGAGTTCATGCCGACCATCGAGCCGTTGCAGTCGACCAGCGCGCCACCGGAGTTCCCCGGGTTGATCGCGGCGTCGGTCTGGATGGCCCCCACGAGGTGCGCGGTCTGCCCCTCGTCCCCAGGCACGGCGAGGTAGCGGTCGAGCGCGCTGACGATGCCTGACGTCACCGTGCTGGCAAGGCCCAGCGGGGCCCCGAGCGCGACGACGGCCTGCCCGACCTTCAGGTTCTCGGACGAGCCGGTCGCGATCAGCGGCAGGCCGGCAGCACTGTCCGAGGCCTTGATGACAGCGACGTCGGTCTTCGGGTCCCGTCCGACGATGGTGGCGTCCGAGGTCCTGCCGTCGCTGTAGAGCACCTGCACGTGGCCGCCGTTGGCCGCGATCGCGATGACGTGGTTGTTCGTCATGATGTAGCCGCCGGCCTTGATGATCTCGCCGGACCCCGTGCCAGAGCCCTGCGCGCCCGTCGCAGCGATGGTCACGATCGAGGGCAGCACCGTGTTCGCCACCGTCGTCGCCGTGCACATCGCAGGCCCGCTGGAGCCGGGTTGGGCCGAGCCGCCAGCAGCGCGTTGCGTCGTCGTGTCGGAGGTCGAGCGGTGGTTGACCAGCGCGACCACGCCCCCGCCGATCAGGCCGCCGACCACGGCGGCGACGGCCACCACGGCCACCAGTCGTCCCGGCCCACCGTCCCGCCTCGGTGCGGTCGAGGTCGCCGCGCGCTCAGCGGGTGACTCCGCCGACTGCGGCGACTCGGGCAGATCGGGCGACGGAGGAGACGAGGGTGCGTCGGTCATGGGAGGCGTCCTGGAAAGCGGCGACGGGGACATTCCCAGTCTGGCACTGTGGCGCGGCCGCAGGTCAGGGCAGACCACGGACGAACCGCGAACTACGCCGTTCACGATCAGGAAACATTCGAGGTGCTCAAGGTTTCTACGTTGGCCCGTGACGAGTGCCGCAGGTGGTTGCGGTTCGCAGCGCACAGGGAGCGCCCATGAGTGGAAACAGCGTCCGCCTCCAGGCGATCAAGGACGTCGAGGCCTACGTACCGCCGGCCGTGAGCTTCATGGTCGACGAAGCACCGGGCGAGGTCTTCGGCAGCAACGTGTTCAGCAAGGCGGTCATGCAGAAGCGCCTGCCGAAGTCGGTCTTCAAGTCGGTGATGGCCACGATCGAGCACTCCGCTCCGCTCGACCCGCTGGTCGCGGACGCCGTCGCCTCGGCGATGAAGGACTGGGCGCTGGAGAAGGGCGCGACCCACTACGCGCACGTCTTCTACCCGCTGACCGGCCTGACCGCGGAGAAGCACGACAGCTTCCTCGAGCCGGTCGGCGACGGCACCGCGCTGGCCGAGTTCGCCGGCAAGACCCTGATCCAGGGCGAGCCGGACGCCTCCAGCTTCCCGAGCGGCGGCCTGCGCAACACGTTCGAGGCGCGCGGCTACACCGGCTGGGACGTCACCAGCCCGGCGTACGTGCTGGAGAACCCGAACGGCAACACGCTGTGCATCCCGACGGTCTTCGTCTCGATGACCGGCGAGGCGCTCGACCACAAGACGCCGTTGCTGCGCTCGCAGCAGGCGATGGCCGAGCCACGCCGAGCGCATCCTGAAGCTGTTCGGGCACGACCCCGGACCACGTCGTGTCGTTCTGCGGCGCCGAGCAGGAGTACTTCCTGATCGACCGGCACTTCTTCCTGGCGCGGCCCGACCTGCTGAACGCCGGTCGCACGCTGTTCGGCTCGCAAGCCGCCGAAGGGCCAGGAGTTCGACGACCACTACTTCGGCGCCATCCCCGAGCGCGTGCTCGGCTTCATGATGGACACCGAGCGCGAGCTCTTCAAGCTCGGCATCCCGGCCAAGACCCGGCACAACGAGGTCGCCCCCGGCCAGTTCGAGATCGCGCCGATGTTCGAGCGGGCGAACGTCGCGGCCGACCACCAGCAGCTGCTGATGACGACGTTCAAGACGGTCGCCAAGAAGCACGGCATGGAGTGCCTCTTCCACGAGAAGCCCTTCGCCGGCGTCAACGGCTCCGGCAAGCACGTCAACTTCTCGCTGGGCAACTCGACCGAGGGCAACCTGCTGCTGCCCGGCGACACCCCGCACGACAACGCCCAGTTCCTGGTGTTCTGCGCCGCGGTCATCCGCGCCGTGCACAAGTACGGCGGCCTGCTGCGCGCCTCGGTCGCCTCGGCGACCAACGACCACCGGCTCGGCGCCAACGAGGCCCCGCCGGCGATCATCTCGATCTTCCTCGGCGACCAGCTCGCCGACGTGTTCGACCAGATCGCCAAGGGTGGCGCGACCTCGTCCAAGGGCAAGGGCACGCTGATGATCGGCGTCGACACCCTGCCCGTGCTGCCGACCGACCCCGGCGACCGCAACCGCACCAGCCCGTTCGCCTTCACCGGCAACCGGTTCGAGTTCCGCGCCCCGGGCTCGATGCAGTCCGTCGCCGGGCCCGATGACCACGATCAACACGATCATGGCCGAGGCGCTCGACTACATCGCCACCGAGCTGGAGACGGCGGTCGCCGGCGGGACCGACTTCAACATCGGCCGTGCAGAACGATCCTCACCGAGATCATCACCAACCACGGCGCTGCGGTCTTCAACGGCAACGGCTACTCCGAGGACTGGCAGATCGAGGCGGCCGCCCGCGGCCTGCCGAACCTGCGGACCACGCTGGACGCGCTGCCCGAGCTCGTCTCCGAGCCGGCGATGGAGCTCTTCGAGCAAGTACAAGGTCTTCAGCCACCGCGAGATGCACAGCCGCTACGAGATCGGCCTCGAGCAGTACGCGCTGAGCGTCGGCGTCGAGGCGCGGCTCACGCTGGAGATCGGCAGCACCCTGGTGCTGCCGGCCGGCGACTCGCTACCAGACCGAGCTCGCGCTCAACGTCGGTGCGCTCAAGGCGGCCGGCGTCGAGGCGGACCTCGCCGGACTCGAGGCCGTCTCCGGCCCGGTCGCGGACCTGCGGGCGGCGTTGGGCACGTTGGGTGCGGCGCTGGCCGCCGACGCGGGTGCCGACGCGCTCTCGCGGAGGCCGAGCACGCCCGGGACGTCCTGCTGCCCGCCATGGCCGCGGTGCGTGCTGCCGCCGACAAGCTCGAGGGCGTCGTCGCCGACGACCTGTGGCCGCTGCCGACCTACCAGGAGATGCTCTACATCCTCTAGGCGAGGCTGGCTCCACTCTTCGGCCCGCGCCTTCGCGCACGCACGCGAAGGCGCGGGCCGAGGTGCGTCCCGCGCCGTGCCTCAGCCGCTGCGCTGGGCGAGCAGGTAGCACCGACGGCTCGGGTACTCGATCCCGGGCGTTGGCAGGCGCACGATCCTGGCCTTGACCGCCAGTCCCGCATCCTCGAGGTCGCGCGCGACGTGCTCGGGGTCCAGGAACGACACGTCGAGCTCCACCGAGACGCCGAACCAGCTGACGAGCTGGTGCACCTCGCCCATCGCGAACTCCCTGCTGTCGACGTGGAAGGCGATCAGCACCCAGCCGTCAGGCTTCACCGCCCTGGCGAGCTCGCGGAACGCCTCGGCGCGCTCGTCCGAGGTGAGGTGGATGATCGAGTACAGCGCGACCGCGCCGGCCCATGCAGCGTCCGCAGCAGGCAGGCGCAGCAGCGAGCCCACCTCGAGCTCGAGGTCGGGCTCGCGCTCCCGAGCCAGGGTGATCATGCCGGGGGACAGATCGATGCCCAGGACGTCGTCGTGGCGGTCCGCGAGGAACCGCGTCACGTGGCCGGGCCCACAGCCGACGTCCGCAACCCGGCCGGTAGGGCACAGGTCGAGCAGCGTCTCCAGCAGCCGGCGGTCGAGCGGCTTGTGGTCGAGCTCGTCGGCGATGGCGTCGGCGTAGCCCGTGGCCACTGCGTCGTAGGCCGCTCGCACCCCGTCAGCGGATGGGTGGGCGGTCCAGCTCGGGTCGCGACCACGCAGGGCCACGAGACGGTCGATCAGGGGCGCGTCCTCGGGGACCTCGACCGGCACCCCGAACGGCCCGGCGGGTTCGGTTGCTCCGTCAGCGCCAGGCTTAGTGGTGGCCGGAGGAGCGGTCCCCGGAGCAGGGGTCGCCGGAGTCGTGGCCACCGCGAAGTCCCAGCACGCCTGCAGCGTCGTGGGGTCGCAGCCGAACTCCTGACCGCTGGCCCGCGCGACGTCCCAGCCGTGAAGCACGAGCTCGTTGAGCGCGAACAGGCCCGCCTGCGCGGCCGTCAGCTCGACACCCCCCACCTGGGTCGTCCCCTGCCATGAGGCAGGGTCCGCCCATGCCTCAGCCAGCGCTCTGACCTCCCTGGCGATGCGGGTGCGCCACCCTGGCCCGAGGCGGCCGGCGTCCGCGGACGGCGCTGCCGCGGTGACCGGCCCGAGGTCCTTGGTCGCCGCGGCGGAGAACCCGCGCGAGAAGCCGCTCACGTGGTCGACGAGGTCCCCGAGGGTGTACTCCGTGCACGGGCTGGGTTCCGGCAGCAGCCGGTCGCCGACGCCGGCCACGAGCAACGCGAGCTGGTGCGCGGCCGGGCCGAGGTCGACGGGCAGCTGCGACGTGCCGACCGACTCAGATGCTGCTGTCATACCGTCTCCCAGCGTGCTGTGGCGGCTGCCGTCGTGCGTCAACCTCGAGCGTGCCCGTCCCAGCTGTGTACCCCATGACGAGCGTGTTACCGCTCGTTCACACGCTCGGGCAAGAATCGAGGAGAAGTCTGTCGGAGCCCTCCGATAGCCTGTGGGTCAGCTGAGAGTCGGGCGGCCCGTCGGCCGACCTCGACCATCCAGCAACGGCTCGAAGCACGGCAGCAACGGCTCGAAGCACGCGCTTGGCACAGATGCAATCACCACCGCAATCACCGCAGACCGCTCTCGACAGCACCGCTCTGTAGAGGGACCACCTGGTCCGCCTCGTCCTCTGGAGTTCTCGTGACCGACACCCCCGCCACCTCCGACCCGGTCCAGTCGCGTCATCCCGTCGATCCGGACCGTGCGATCGATCCGGACCACGCGATCGATCCGGACCACCCGATGGGCATGGACTCCGCAGACCCGCGGCGCTGGGTCGCCCTCGGCGTCATCGCGGTCGCGCAGCTCATGATCGTCCTCGACGCCTCGATCGTGAACATCGCGCTGCCGAGCGCCCAGCGCGATCTCGGCATCAGCACCGCAGACCGGCAGTGGGTCGTCACCGCGTACACGCTCGCGTTCGGTGGCCTGCTCCTGCTCGGCGGTCGTATCGCTGACTACCAGGGTCGCAAGCGGATGTTCATCATCGGGCTGATCGGTTTCGCCGGAGCCTCTGCTCTCGGCGGCCTCGCACCCACCGCCGGTCTGCTCTTCGCCGCCCGCGGGCTCCAGGGCGCCATGGCCGCCCTGCTCGCGCCGGCCGCGCTCTCGCTGATCACCGTGACGTTCGTCGCGCCCAAGGAGCGCGCCACGCGCCTTCGGGGTGTTCGGTGCCATCTCCGGAGGTGGCGCCGCGATCGGCCTCATCCTCGGTGGCGTGCTCACCGAGTACACCTCGTGGCGCTGGTGCCTGGGCGTCAACGTCCCCATCGCACTGATCACCGCCGTCGCCGCGTTCTACGTCGTCCACGAGAGCAAGGCCCCCGGCGACACCCGGTACGACATCCCGGGCGCGGTGCTCTCCACGCTGGGGCTCGTGTCGCTGGTCTACGGCTTCACCGAGGCCGCCAAGCCGAAGAACCCCGCCATCGCGGGCGACACGGCGGTCAAGGGCTGGACCAACAACGCGACCATCACGTTCCTGGTGCTCGCCGTCGTCCTGCTCGTCGCGTTCGTCCTGTGGGAGCGACGGACGAGCAACCCGTTGCTGCCGCTGCGCATCGTGCTCGACCGCAACCGTGGTGGGTCGTACCTCTCGTTCCTGCTCGTGGGTGCCGGACTGTTCGCGATGTTCTTGTTCCTCACGTACTACTTCCAGATCAACCTCGGGTACAGCCCGCTGAAGTCGGGGTTCGCGTTCCTGCCGTTCAGCGCCGGCATCATCATCGCCGCCGGTGTGGTGTCCCAGCTGCTGCCCCGCGTCGGCCCGAGGCCGTTGTTGATCCCCGGCCTCATCATGGCCATCGTCGGCATGCTCCTGCTCACCCGCATCTCGCCGACCACGAGCTACGCCACGCACGTGCTGCCGGCCATGCTGCTCATGAGCTTCGGCCTCGCCGGGGTGTTCATCCCCGCGTCCACCGTCGCCTTGTTCGGCATCACGCCGCACGACGCCGGTGTCGCGAGCGCGGTGCTCAACAGCTCCCAGCAGATCGGTGGCTCGCTCGGCACCGCACTGCTCAACACGGTGTTCGCCTCCGCGGTCACCGGCTTCGTGGTGACCAACCTGCACCCCGGTGCCGGTGCTGCCGAGCAGGCGAAGCTCGCCTCGGATGCCCTCATCCATGGCTACCACGTCGCGTTCCTGTGGGGTGCTGGTCTGCTGACCGCCGCCCTGGTCGTGGTGCTGGTCTTCATCAACGCGAAGAAGGACGAGGTCGCGGCCGAGCCCGGCCAGGTCGCGCTCTAAGCGTCGGGAGTCAACCGCAGCTCAGTCCTGAGCGCGCTGGGGTCCCGGGTCGGCTTCGTCAGCCGGCCCGGGACCTTCTGCGTCGCTGCGCTCCCCGCGTCGGCCCAGCACGATCGCGACCGGCGGGAACAGCAGCACGGACAGCGCCCCCGCGCCCACGAGCGCCGCTGCGGTGGCCTGGGTCATCGTGCCCGCGCCCACGGCGATCTCCGTCAGCGCGACGAGGAGCGGCAACGTCGTCGCGGTGAAGAACGCGAGCTGGACCCGCCCTCGCATAGGCAGCGCCCTGCGGTACCAGAAGAGCGCTGGACCGCCTCGCACCAGCAGCAGGGTGAGCACGATGAGGATCAGCAGCCGCGGGTTCTTGACGATGGAGTCGACGTCCAGCCCCATGCCCGAGCTCACGAAGAAGATCGGGATGAACACGCCCCAGCCGACGATCTCGAGCTTGCGCTCGAGGGTCTCGATGTTCCCCGGCGACCACTTCCGCAGCACCATCCCGGCGACGAACGCTCCAAGCACCGAGTCGAAGCCCAGGCTCGCCGCCACCGAGAGCAGCCCGACCAGGAGCAGCAGCGTGATCCGCAAGGTGCTCTGGCCGTTCCCGTGCTCGGAGCGCAGGAGGAGCTCCGTCGTGCGTGGCATCGCGACCCGGCCGGGCAGGAACGCCAGCGTGACCGCGAGGACGGCGAAGGCGATGAGCAGCACCAGCGCCACGCCGGTACGCCGCGAACCCAGCAGCAGGGCCATCGCGACGATCGGGCCGAGCTCGCCGACGGCCCCGGCCGCGAACGTCTGACGCCCCAGCGTGGTGTCGAGCAAGCCGTTCTCGCGCAGGATCGGCAGCAGCACGCCCAGCGCCGTGGTCGTGAGCGCGATCGAGACGGTGATCACCGCGTGCAGGTCCCCGAGGGCGTACAGCACGCCGACCCACGCCGCAGAGATCAGCAGCGACGTCAGCCAGCTGTACTGGGCGAGACGGCCCGCGCGCTCGCGCATCACCTTCGGGTCGAGCTCGTAGCCCGCGAGCAGGAACAGGAAGCCGAGGCCGAGATCCGACAGCAGCGTCACGTTCGCGGGCGACGACCAGTTGAGCAGCTCCGGCCCGATGATGACGCCGCCAGCGAGCAGGAACACCACCTGCGAGATCCGGAGCCTGGCCGGCATCGCACCGACGATCAGCGGGGCGGCCGCCGCCACGGCGACGACCGGGACCAGCGTGGTGTAGATGGAGCTCACGGCCTGGAGTGTGCCAGGTCAAGGTGGCTGGTCGATGCTGCCCCTGACATGCGTGACCCAGGCTGCGATCTCGGCCCGCCGACCCACGCCGAGCTTGGCGAGGATGTGCTCGACATGGGCCGAGACCGTCTTGGGTGACAGCACGAGCTCGGCGGCGATCTCGCGGTTGGTGCGTCCCGCCGCCACGCGCTCAGCGACGGTGAACTCCCGGTCCGTCAACGGTTCCCAGGCCTTGGTCGAGCGCCCCGGCGACGGACGAAGGCTCTCCTCGGCGGCGTGGACCAGGGTCTCCGCGCCGACCGACGTGGCTCGGTCCCGCACCTCCTGCATGAGGGCGGTGGCCTGGGCGGTCCTGCGCAGCCGCGCGGCGCATCGGGCCAGGTCAAGCGTGGCCCAGGTGCCCTCCCAGAACCTGTCACGCTCAGCCCAAGACGTCCGCGCTCTGCTGAGCTGCTCCCAGGCCTCGCTGGTGCGTCCCTGGGCGAGATCCACGAGACCGCGCGCGTGCGGGATGGCCGGCAGGGTGCCCGGGATCGAGCGCAGCGCGAGCAGCTGCTCGACCCGGTCGATCCACCCCGTGGCCGCCGCAGGATCGTCGAGCGCCAGCTGTGCCCGCGTCCCGGTCAGCAGGAACGGGAACAGGTAGGCGGCGTCGGCGACCTCGGCGGAAGCCGCGTAGCCACGCTCGCACCAGGCCAGCGCAGCGGTGGCGTCCCCGGTCAGCAAGGCGGCCTCGGCCAGTCCCCACTGCGGCGGCGAGAGGCGCTGCAGCTCGGCCATCGACTCCGCCTCGGCGAGCGCGGAGCGCAGGAGCTCGTCGGCGAGGTCCCAGTCGCCGCGGCCGAGGGCGACGTAGCCGAGGACGTACTGGGCGGTGATGCGGGTGGTGATCCCGCCACGCCCGTCCGCCAGCGCGTGCGTCGCCGTCTCCTGCGCCAGCGTCCAGCGACCGCGGGCCCACTGCACGTGGGCGAGGTGCGAGGACATGTAGCTGCGGTGGTTCCAGAGCTCGACGGCTTCCGCGTAGGCGATGCCCTGGGTCAGCGTCGGCTCGGCGAGGTCGTACTCGACGAGCACCGACGCGGAGGTGCCGATCATCCGCTGGCCACGCGCCGCCGCCGCCTCGTGCTGGTGCTCGATCGAGCGCGCCACGGCGTCACCGAGCAGCGACCAGCCGTCGTCCATCCGACCGGCGAACACCAGGACCGACCCCAGCGTCGCGTCGATGTCCAGGCTGAGCTCCTCGTCACCCGTCGACCGGCTGGCGGCCTTGCCCTGCTCGCCATAGCTGATCGCCTCGTCGAGCCTGCGGTCCAGCATGTAGGCCGCCGCCAGCGCGCTGAGCAGCCTGGCTCGGACCGCGTCGGAGCCGGGCAGCGGCTCGATGCTGGCAAGGCTCCGCGTCAGCTCGGCCGCCCGCGCGGCCAGCCCCGCGCCGAGCAGGTGCTCGACGGCGACCAGCCGAGGGACGACCCCGGCGGCCGCGAGCGGGTCACCGGCGGCCAGCCAGGCGTCGCTCGCGCTCCGGTACGCCTGGGCCGCCGACTCGTTCTCGTCGACGGCGGCGGCCTCATCGGCGAGCGCCGTGAGGAGCTCGGCCCGTTCCGCCGGTCGGGCGCTGAGGGGGAGATGCCGTAGCGCGCGCCGGAACAGCGTCAGCGCCTCGCGATGGGCGGACAGCGCCGCCGCTTCGAACCCACCGGCAAGCGCATGCCGGTAGGCCTGCGGGGCGAGGCCGGCCAGGTCGAAGTGACCGGACACGAAGGCGTGCCCGTAACCGCGTTCGACCGACGCCTTGGCCACGCGCTCGTGCAGGTCGCGGCGCTGCGTCAGCGGCAGGTCGTCGTACAGCGCCTGCCGGACCAGCGCGTGGCGGAAGTCGAGGATCGACGGGTCGGCGCCAGCCTCCACGACGTAGCGCGACCTCAGGTAGCGCAGGCAGCGGTCGACCTCGTTGGCGTCGAGCCCGGTGACCGCAGTCACGAGGTCGAAGTCGAAGGAGCGGCCGATCACCGCAGCCGCGGCGACGACGCTGGCGTCCGAGCCGGCCAGCGGACCGACGCGCGCGAGCACGGCGTCCGCGAGCGTGTCGGGCACCCGGACGTCGTCGAGGCTGTCCAGCCCGGGCCCTGCGGCTGCGAGCGCCGGACTGATGGCAGCAAGGAGCTCCTCGACGTAGAGCGGCACGCCGTCGCTCCGAGCCTGGACTGCGGCTACCACCTGAGCAGGCACCGGCTGGCCCAGCACGGCGGTGGCGAGCAGTGCCGTCTGCTCGACGCGCAGCCGCGGCAGCTGGACCTCCTCGGCCAGGCGTTGGGCCAGCAGCCGCGACCGCCAGTCCCGCGTCGGCGTCCCCGCGAAGAGCTCGTCGCTGCGGTACGCGGCGACGACGAGCAGCTGACGGCCCGCCAGCTGTGCCGCGACGTGACCGATGACCTCCAGGCTCAGCTGGTCGGCCCAGTGCAGATCCTCGAGGACGAGCAGCAGCGGTTGGCCGGGGTCGAGCTCCAGCACGCCGTCGATGAGGTCCTGCACCAGCAGGCGCCGCTGCCGGTGCGGGTCGCCCTGGTCGGTCAGCGGCACGCGTAACCGCTCCGCCAGCGCCGTCCCCACTACCTGGTTGCCCGCGTCTGCGGAGCGCCGCAGGTCGCTGGCGAGGCCGAGGAGGACAGCGCCGGACACCTCGGCATCACCCGGGAAGGCCGCAGCCCGCGCAACGACGAACCCAGCGAGCGCAGCGCGTCCCACGACGGCAGCAAGGAGCCGGGTCTTGCCGATGCCGGCTTCGCCGGCGACGAGCAAGACCTGACCGTGGGACCGGGCGGCCTGGCCCAGCCGCACGTCCGCGAGGGCCAGGACGTCTTCGCGTCCGACCAGCACGGAGGAAGCCAGCCGCTCCGGACGCATCACCGCCACCCCCTCCCGGGGCACACGCTAGTGGCCCGTCTTGGTCAGCGAGCGAGCTGCCAGTGCAGCTGCGGATCGTCAGGGAGCACGACCACGACCCCGGTCCCCGGTCGCCATCCGTCGTTGAGCAGGAACACCCGCCCCCCCGAGCTGACGAGCAGCCGCAGTCCGGTCGTCCGGTACCGGACGGTCCCCTTGCCGTCGGCCACCGGCAGGGTCACGGCCTGCTCGCTGACTCCGGGCGCTTGCACCCCGAGCGGGTCGGGGCTGGTCACGGTGACCCGCGGCAGGCTGTTGATGGTCTGCGCCAGCCGCTCGGCGTACCCGCGTCCGACGACGCCGGCGTAGCTCGACAGCTCCCAGAACATCGCGAGGCTCAGCACTCCGGTCACCAGGACCGCCCGCAGGGTTCGCTCGCCGGTTCCCGCCGGCCGCCTGCCGTCGACCTGGTCGGTGGTGAGCCCGACGACGTGCGAGCCGTACGCCGCCACGGCGACTCCGGCGGCGAGGGTGAGCGGTACGGCGAGCATCCAGCGGTTGGGCTGCAGCCAGCCGGACAGCAGCGCGAGCAGCGCGACCACGACGCCGGCGACGATGGCTCCACGTGCCGCTCGGCGAACCTGGTGGCGCGACCCGGGCTCGGCCGCCAGCGCGGCGACGCGGCGATGCAGGCTCAGCCAGGCGAGCCCGAGACCGGCGAGTGCGAGCAGCGGGAGGTAGAGCGTCGACAGGCTCCGCAGGACGTAGTCCTGCGTGGTGTAGCCGAACATGCTGACGTCGATGCCCATCGCCTTGGACTGCGCGTCCGCTCTGGCCCAGCCGAAGTAGAGCATCAGCGCGGTCACGATGGTGATCGGCGGCCCGAACTTCGTGACAGCGCTCAGGATGCTGCTGGCCGTCCATGGCGCCGGCGCTTCGTCGGGCGTGCCGGCGTGAGCGTCGGGCGTCGGTTCCGCTGCTGCCGGTGCGGCCACCTCGCCCTCGGCGGCCGGGTCGCTGGTCATGACGTCGGCGTCGGGGAGCCCGCGGCTGCGACGTAGTGGAAGTGAGCGCTGGCCGTCAGCGTCCCGGCGTCGTTGTGCACGGTGATGGTCGCGTCGATGGGGGCTGTCACTGCCGGGGTGCTGATGATCAGCCCGCCGTCCGTCGTGCCGACGATGTCGGCGGTGCTGCCACCGACGGCGACCACGGGCTCGCCGGTGAGACCGACCCCGAGGATCGCGAGGTGTGTCCCGCCCGTCACCGGGCCCTCGAGCGCACCGCCCGTGGCGTGGCCGTCGTCGTCGACGACGGCCACCGTCGAGAGGTGGAACGGGCAGGCCGTGGTTCCGCCGGGCTCGGGCAACGCAACCTTCGGTCGCCCGTCGGGGTGCCGGTGGTGCCAGGCCAGCGCGCGGGCGAGCAGCGCCTTCGCCGCGTCGGCGAGGCAGCCGGTCGTTCCCTCTCCGCCGTCGACGTGGGCTGCAGCGGCCTGTGCGTCGGCCCACCGCGACGCGTCGCCGTCGATGGCTGCCGCGCACACGTCGTCCAGGGCTTGCCAAAGGTCGCGGCCAGCGACGTCGCCGAGCGCTGAAGCCATGCCGGCGCAGTCGTGCCGCTCCAGCGATGCGTACCACTGGCTTGGTGGTGGGTCGCTGGGGTCGGACGGCCCGAACGGGACCCAGGCGAAGCCGCTGTCGTCAGCCGCCGCGGAGGAAGCCGGAGAGGAGGCCGGCGAGCTGGCCGGCGAGCTGGCCGGTGAGCTGTCGGGGGCTGAGGCCCGTTGGTCCGTCGCGTCGACCGCCGACGGGGTGGACACCGCCGGTGCAGGCACGGCTGACAGCGCAGCTGACCCGGACGTCTGCCCACATCCCGCCAGCAGCACAGCGAGCACCACCGAGCCGACGGCGACGGAGCTGACGGAGACGGAGCTGACGGAGACGGAGCGGAGACGGAGCGGATGACGGAGCGGATGACGAAGGTGATACGGAGTCCGTGCATGGGACACCTGTCCGGGGTGAGGCGGTGCTGCTACGGCCTCAGAGCACGAAGCCGCCCCCAGTGATACCCGTTCCAGGGCTCGCTCCAACGCCACCGCCGCGTTGCTAGCCCTTCGTCAGGCTCACCGCGAGCTCGCTGACCAGCCCGACGAGGGCGGCGTCGGCACCCAGGGGCTCGTCGAGGAAGGTCACGACCCGTGCTGCCGCGTCGCGCAGCGGTCCGGCTGCGAGCTCGACGACCGACTCGGCGCGTGCGTCCTTCACAGGTCCGGCGTCACCGCGCAGATAGCACAGCCAGCCGGCCAGGATCCGCGCACCGGCCTCGGCCGACCGCCCGGCCGCGCGCTCGGCCCGCAGGGTCGGGAGCACCCTCACCGGCAGCTTGAGCGAGCCGTCGACGGCGACCTGGTCGAGCCGGTGCTGGATCCGGGCGTTCGTGAAGCGCCGGAGCAAGGCGGCCCGGTAGTCCTCGATCGTCGAGCCGGGCAACGCGAGCCCGGGCCCTGCCTCGTCCCACCACTGCCCGAGCCATCGCAGCACCTGCGCGTCGGCGACGGCCTCAGCCACCGTCGCCGCCCCGCGCAGGGCTCCGACGTAGGCGAGCAGCGAGTGCCCACCGTTGAGCAGCCACAGCTTGCGCT
This sequence comes from uncultured Actinomycetota bacterium, assembly GCA_963819215.1. Classification (GTDB taxonomy): domain Bacteria; phylum Actinomycetota; class Actinomycetes; order Prado026; family Prado026; genus CAWFVK01. Next base: position 88,404 of record CAWFVK010000006.1, read on the forward strand.
GCTCGAAGGGCGTGACGTCGTCGGTCAGCAAGGCACCTGCGCTGGCCCAGTCGGGGTGGTCCGTGCCGAAGGAAGCGCTCGAGCACCCACTCGCTGAACGGCTCGGTCACCACCGGCGCGAGGTCGCTGAGCCCGGTGGCAGCTGCCACGGTGGCCCGGTCGGCGGCCGTGCTCGCCGGGGTGATGCGGTCGACCATCGTGGTGACGCACGACACCGAGGAGTCCAACCACCCGACCAGCGTCGGGTCGACGGCGGCTGCGAGGTCGGTGACCACGCGTCGGAGCACGGCCGCGTTGCCCGGCACGTTGTCGCACGGCACGACGCTGACCGGGCCGGCAGCTGCCAGCCGGCGCGAGGCGAGCCCCGCGACCAGCCGGCCGGGCGCGGTCCGGACCTCGTCCGGTCGCCGCGCGAGCAGCGCCTGGACGTCGGCGAGCACCAGCGGGTTCGTGCGGTCGAGGCCGCCGCCAGTCGCCTGCACGTACCCGGCCTCGGTGACCGTGGTGGTCACCACGGTGACCGCGGGCGAGGCGAGCAGGCGGAGCCAGGCGGCCGAATCGCTTGCTGGGTAAGCCTCGACCAGGCTCTCGATCACCTCGAAGGCGTCGCCGTCCGGGCCTCGGGTGACCAGCGTGTACAGGCCGTCCTGACCCTGGAGGTCCAGCGCGACCGAAGCCGAGCGCCCGGTGAACGCGGCGAATGCCCCAGCCCGCGGCGTCGTCGGCGTGCGCGGTGTACCAGGCCTGATGGGCGCGGAAGAAGTTGCCCGAGGCCGAGGTGCACGACGCGCACCGGCGGCGCGGTCACCGTCCCGGCCGCAGCGCCGCTCACAGCCTGAACACCTGGCGCGGACGGCCCACCACCAGGTCGATCGCGGTCTCGATCGCCTCGTCCTCGTCGAGCCGGTGCTCGGCGACCAGGCCGGCCAGGTAGCCGGCATCGAGCCGGCGGGACATGTCGTGCCGGGCCGGGATCGAGCAGAACGCCCGGGTGTCGTCGATGAACCCGGAGGTACGCGAGAAGCCGGCACGTCTCGGTGACGGCGCCACGGAACCGGCGGATCGCATCCGGAGCATCGAGGAACCACCACGGCGCCCCCACGTAGACCGACGGGTAGAAGCCGGCCAGCGGCGCGAGCTCGCGGCTGAAGACCGTCTCGTCGAGGGTGAAGAGCACCAGGTGCAGGTTCGGGTGGGTGCCGTACCGCTCGAGCAGCGGCCGCAGCGCATCGGTGAACTCCCCGCGCAGCGGGATGTCGCTGCCGGTGTCGGTGCCGAAGCGTTCGACGGTCGGGCGGTGGTGGCTGCGCCGCACCCCTGGGTGCAACGTCATGGTCAGGCCGTCCTCGGTGGACATCCGCGCCATCTCCAGCATCATGTGCCGGCGCAGCGGGACGGCCCCCGTCGGTGTCCCCGGCCAGGGCAGCCGCGTAGAGCCGCTCGGCGTCCGCGGCCGTCAACGGCTCGGTTCCGACGTCCTCGTGGCTGTGGTCCGCCGAGACGGCTCCGTGCGCCTTGAAGTAGCCGCGCCTGGTCTCCATCGCCTCGACCCAGCCTGCGTAGGTCGCCGTGTCGCAGCGGGCGACCTCGCCCAGCCGGATCGACCCGGCTCACCCAGTCCGGACGGCCCGACTCGAGGTACGCGGTCGGGCCGGAACGTCGGCAGCACCCGGTGCGGCCAGCTCGCGTCGGCGGCGAGCGCGGCATGGGCCGCGAGGTCGTCGCACGGGTCGTCGGTGGTGGCGAGGACGCTCGATGCGGAACCGCTCGAACAGCGCTCGCGGGCCGGAACGCCGGCTCGGCGAGCCGCTCGGCGATCTGGTCGTAGATCCGCGTCCGCCGCGGCCTGCGACGGCCGCACGTCGACGCCGAAGACCTCGGCCAGCTCCGACTCCAGCCAGTACCGCACCGGCGTCCCGCGGAACACCGACCAGTGCGCGCACAGCTGCCGCCACACCTGCGCGCGCCTGGTCGGCGGTGAGCGGCCCGTGACCGACCCCCAGCTCCTCGAGCGGGACGCCGCTGGCGTGCAGCAGCCGGGTGACGTAGTGGTCGGGGGTCACGAGCAGCGTCGCCGGGTCGGCGAACGGCGTCGTCGGCCACGAGCAGGCTCGGGGTCGACGTGCCCGTGCGGGGAGATGATCGGGAGGTCCGCGGACCGCGGCGTAGAGCCGTCGAGCGATCCCGCGGGCGACCGGGTCGGGCGGCAGCAGCCGGTCGGGGTGCAGGACCAGAGGCGGGAGGTCGGCCCGCGCCGACTCGTCGACACCGGCATGGCCGCACGATCGTGGCCGTTGCCGCCCATCTGGGAGAGGGTCGGAGCCATGACGGGTGCGCGCGCGATCGGTGGGCCCGAGCGCGTGCTGACCGACGACGAGGTCGCACGCCTTCGTGGTCGACCACCTCGCCGGCCTCGCGACTGGACGGCCGGAGCCTGTGCCTGGTCGTACCGGACGCCACCCGCAGCTGCCCGCTGCCGCTGCTGCTCGGCGCGGTCCACGACGCCGTGCACGGGCGCGCCTCGCAGGTGACGGTGCTGGTGGCGCTCGGCACGCACGCCGCGATGGACGAGGACGCAGCTCGCGCACCACCTCGGCTACGAGCCCGGCCGGCTCGCCGAGCGCTATCCAGGCTTCGAGGTGCGCAACCACGCATGGTGGGAACCCGCGACGTTCGCCTCGGTCGGCACGATCCCGGTCCGAGCGGGTGGCCGAGCTGTCCGGCGGTCGACTGCACCAGGACGTGGACGTCCGGCTCAACCGGGCGGTGCGTCGAGCACGACGTCGACGCTGATCGTCGGCCCGGTGTTCCCGCACGAGGTCGTCGGCTTCTCCGGAGGCAACAAGTACCTCTTTCCCGGTGTCTGCTCGCAGGACTTCATCAACGTCTCGCACTGGCTGGGCGCGCTGATCAGCAGCGCCGCCATCATCGGGACCAGAGGGACGACTCCGGTGCGGGCCCTGATCGACGAGGCGGCGTCGATGGTGCCGGGCGAGCGGCACGCCTTGTGCCTGGTCGTGCAGTCGGGTACCGGGGCGCCGCACGGCGCGTTCTTCGGCTCGCCGCTCGAGGCCTGGGCCGGCGCTGCTGACCTCTCGGCCCGGACCCACGTGCGGTACCTCGACGCGCCGGTCCAGCGGGTGCTCTCGCTCATCCCGCCGAAGTACGACGACATGTGGACCGCGGCCAAGGGGTTCTACAAGGTCGAGCCGGTCGTCGCCGACGGCGGCGAGGTGGTGCTGCTCGCCCCGCACATCACCACGGTGGCCGACCTCCACCCGTGGATCGAGCGCATCGGCTACCACTGCCGTGACTACTTCCTCGGGCAGTGGGAGCAGTTCAAGGAGGTCCCGTGGGGCGACCTCGCGCACTCGACGCACCTGCGCGGGGCAGGCACCTGGAGCGAGGCCGAGGGCGAGCGGTGCCGCGTCACGGTGACGCTGGCGACGGGGATCCCCGAGGACGGTCGTGCGGTCGATCAACCTGAGCTACCTCGACCCGGCCGGGGTGGACGTCGAACACTGGCAAGCCGACCCCGACGCGCTCGTGGTTCCGGAGGCGGGCGAGGTGCTGCACCGGCTGCGCGAGCACGCGCCGCCCCCGCAGTAGCGAGCGGCCAGTCTGAAAGCAGCTAGCCCTGGCCGGCGAGCACCGCACGCACGGCGTCGATCGTGTCGGCCTGCTCCACCGTCTTGTCCTCGCGGTAGCGCACCACCCGCGCGAAGCGCAGGGCCATCCCCCCGGCGTACCGCGACGAGCTCTGCACGCCGTCGAAGGCGATCTCGACGACGAGCGCAGGCCTGACCTCGACCTGCCAGTCGTCCCGGTTGGTGGCGAGCGGCAGCAGCGCCGTCGTCTGCCAGGCAAGCAGCTCGTCGGTGAGGCCCTTGAACGTCTTCCCGAGCATGACGTACTCGCCCGTCGCGGGGTCGAGCGCACCCAGGTGCAGGTTCGAGAGGTAGCCCCGGCGCCGGCCGTGCCCCCACTCGGCGGCCAGCACCACGAGGTCCAAGGTGTGGACGGGCTTCACCTTGATCCAGCCCGTGCCGCGCCGGCCGGCCGCATAGGGCTGGTCGAGGGCCTTGAGCACGACGCCCTCGTGACCGTGCTTGAGCGCGTCGGCGAAGAAGGCCGCTGCCTCCGTCGCGTCCGCGGTCACGACCCGTGGCACCTGCAGGGCTGGCGGGACCACCTCGGCGAGCACGGCCGCCCGCTCTTCTCCGGTGCGGTCGAGCAGATCGGTCCCGTCGAGGTGCAGGACGTCGAACATGAAGGCGCTCAACGGTGTCTTGGCCCGACCACGTTCGACGTCGAGCTTCGAGCCGAGCCGGCTTGCCGTGACCTGGAAGGGCCTCGGCCGGCCCTTCGGGTCGAGCGCGATGGCCTCGCCGTCCAGCACGATCGAGCGGACGGGCAGCGATCGCACCGCCTCCACGACCTCGGGCACCCGACTCGTCACGTCATCCAACGTCCTGGTGAACACCCGGACCTCGTCGCCCCAGCGGTGGGCCTGGATCCGCACGCCGTCGATCTTCCACTCGACGGCCGCGGTGCCGAGCTTGCTCAGCGCGGCCTCGACGGACGCGCTCGACTGCGCCAGCATCGGCTGCACTGGTCGACCGACCTCCAGCCGGAACTGCGCCAGTCCGGGGGCGCCTTCGGTCAGGACTGCCCTTGCGACCGGCCCGGCGGCGCCGCGCAGCATCACTGCTCGGCGGACGTCCTCGGCCGGCAGTCCCGCCGCCCGCGCCACCGCGTCGAGCACGAGCGAGGCGAGTGCGCCCTGCCTGATCTCGCCCGAGACGAGCGCAGAGATCAGCCGCTGCTCGTCGGGCGTGGCACGACCGAGCAACGCCGACAGGGCAGCGCGACGGGCGGTCTGTGAGCCAGTACCCGCGTGCGCGGCGATCTGCTCGAACGTCGCGTCGACGTCGCGCACGGTCAACGACGCTGCCTCCGCGGGGGTGGGAAGGATGCGCAGCGAGGCCCAGCCGATCCCCGTCCGCCGTTGCAGCAGCTCGCCGGAGAGGAAGGCGACCGCCGGTTCGACGTCGTCCGGCCCCGCCGTACGCAGGCAGTCGGCGAGGAGCTCCAGCTTGCGGTTCCGTCCCGACGAGGCAGCGACGGCGAGCGAGGTCGATGCGAGGCTGGAAAAGAGCATCCGATCATTCTCCGTCGAACCGGGCGAACGCGCCTGTTCAGCAGATCGATGCCTGGCCGGTGCGAGGCCAGCGCCGAGGACTCCCGTCGGTACGATGCGCCGATGTCCACCCGAGATGAGCAACGGACCGGAAGCGGCGCGCTGGTGCGCGCCGGGGGGCCGTGGGCTCGCTCGCTCATCGTCGACACGAACGACGGCATCGTGGCGACCGCAGGCATCGTCGAAGGTTTCGTCGGAGCCGGCGTGACCGGCAGCGCGGTGCTCATCGCGGCGTTGTCGGCCATGGTCGCGGGTGGGATCGCGCTGGGCGCGGCCAAGTTCGCCGAGGCGGCCGCGGAGCGTGACGCCGAGCTCGCGCTCATCGAGGAGGAGCGTCGCCAGCTCACCCTCGCCCCGCACGAGGAGCTGGCCGAGCTCACGACGCTGTACGAGGGCAAGGGGCTGTCACCGGACCTGGCGGCCGAGGTCGCGAGGGAGCTCACCGAACGCGACGCGCTGGCGGCCCACATCGACGCCGAGCACGGGCTCGCCGGGGGCGGCGACACCCCGCCGCCGTTGGTGTGCGGTCTGGCGGCCGGGCTCGCCTTCGCGCTCGGCTCCGGTGTCCCTGTGCTGACCGTGCTGATCGCCCCCGACCGCTTCCGCATCGCGGTCACGTTCGGCGCCGTCATCCTCGCGCTGACCATCACCTCGCTGCTGCTGGCCAGGATGGGTGGGACGCACGTCCTGCGGACCGCCCGCCGCACGGTGCTCGTCGGAGTCACTGCCATGCTGCTGACCCTGGCCGGGGGAAGCCTCTTCCGGCTGTAGGGACTTGGTCCGCGCGTGACGACAACAGTGCGAGAGGAGCTGAGGTGGACGCCGAGGTGGGCGCGAGAGTCCAGGCAGGCCGAGCGGCACGCGCGGCGGCGCCACGCGGCGGGTTCGGTCCGTGGGAGCCGCAGCACCGTCGCCAGGACGCCTTGCGCACGGTGCTGGCGCAGAGCGAGCAACGCCTGCCGGAGCTCGCGCCCATCCGGCACGCGCGGATGGCCGCCTCGCCCTGGCACTACTACCGCGGGGCCGCCGCCGTGATGGCTGCCGATCTCGCCACCGGCGCCAGCACCGGTCTCGAGGTCCAGCTGTGCGGCGATGCCCACGTGCTCAACTTCGGGTTGTGGGCGACGCCTGAGCGCAACCTCGCCTTCGACCTCCGCGACTTCGACGAGACGTTGCCGGGACCGTTCGAGTGGGACGTCATGCGCCTGGTCACCAGCCTGGTCGTCGCCGCCCGGATCGACGCCCGACCCTGGATCGGGGACAAGGCCGTGCAGGCCGCGGTCGCGTCCTACCGCGAGCACATGGCGGAGTACGCGCAGATGCCCGAGCTCGGTACCTGGTACGACGTGACGCACGTGGACCGCCTGCTGCGGGTGTTCACCGAGCCCGAAGCGCGTGAAGCCGTCTCCGCGCACATCGACCGAAAGTCGACGCGACGGACCAGCAGGGGCGCGCTCGACAAGCTCACCGAGTCCACGGCCGACGGTCCGCGGATCACCGAGAACGGGCCGTTCCGGGTGCACCTGGATGAGCTGGAGCGGGCGCACGCAGTGACGGCGTTCGAGCGCTACCGCGACTCCCTGCTGGACGACCGCCGCCACCTGCTCGACCGCTTCCGGCTCGTCGACGTCGTCCGGCAGGTCGTCGGCGTCGGCAGCGTCGGGATGCGCGTGTACCTGGCGCTGCTCGAGGGTCGTGGCGGCGACGACCCGCTCTTCCTGCAGCTCAAGCAGGCCACCGCGTCGGTCTACGAGCCGTTCGTCGCGCCTAGTGCCTACCCCTCGCCGGGGCAGCGCGTGGTGACCGGCAAGCGGCTGATCCAGAGCGCGACCGACATCTTCGTCGGGTGGAGCAGCGTCGACGACGTGCACTACTACGTCCGGCAGTTCCGCGACATGAAGGTGGTCCCGGACGCCGAGCGCATCGTGCCGATCCTGGTGGACTTCGCCAGCGCCTGCGGAGCCGTGCTGGCCAGGGCGCACGCCCGCACCGGCGACGCGGTGGCCATCGCGTCCTACCTCGGGAAGGGCGACGCGTTCGCCAGGGCCATGGGGGAGTACGCGGTCTCCTACGCCGACCAGAACGAACGGGACCACGCCGAGCTAGCCGGAGCAGTCATGGCCGGGCAGGTGTCAGCCGGCCGAGCCTGGTGACACCGGCCCGATCCGGGTGGACGGCAGGTGAGCCCGGCGAGTGCTAGCGGCTGTCGCGCTTGGCCTGCTTGCGCGCCGTGGTCGCCGTCGCGCCGCCCTTGTTCTTCAGGCTCACGGGTGACCGCAGCGCGCGGTCGCCGCGTGGCTTGTTCGTGACGCTGCGCGCGGTGGCCTTCGTGGTGGGCTTGCGCGTGGCGGACTTGCTGGCGGTCGAGCGGGTCGCGGCCGGAACCGCGGTGGTGGCCCGTGCTGCGGCCAACCGCTCGGCCTTGAGGTCGCTCGCGGCCCGCGCGGCGAGCACCCCGAGCTGCTTGCTCACCCGCGCCAGGGCCTCCTCGAACGCCTCCGCCTTCTGCGCGGCCAGTGCGTTGGTGGGCCGTGCCTTGCCGCGCCCGCCCGCTGCGGCCACCCGAGCGCTCGCGCCGCGCCGGTACTGCCCGACGTACTTGTTGCGTGCGGACCGGATCCGGGTGTGCAGGGCGAGGACCTCGTCCTCGTCGAGCGCCACCAGAGCTGCGCGGTCGGTCTCGGCGACCAGCAGTCGCTCGCTGTCGTTGAGGACGGCCAGGGTCGCCTTGTTCATCGGGTCTCCGAGTCATGTCAGTGGTGTCGTGCCTGCTGCGGACTGGAGCGTAACCCAGGCCACCTGGATAGGGTCGCTGGCATGGCAGACCTGATCGAGGACGAGGACGTCCGTGTCGAGCGTCTGCTGGACGCGCAAGCCAAGGCCGAGCAGCTCTTCGCTGCGGTCGAGCGCGAGGGGCTCATCCGTCCCGGTGTGCTCGAGTCGACGGTGAGCAACGCGATCCGCGACCTCGCCTCCGACCTGCTGGGCGTCCGCCGCTACTGGCACAAGCGCATCGTGCGTGCGGGGACGAACACGTTGCTCCCGTACGCCGAGAACCCGCCCGACCGCGTCATCGGCGAGGACGACATCGTGTTCGCCGACTTCGGCCCGATCTTCACCGAGTGGGAGGCGGACTTCGGCCGGACCTTCGTCCTGGGCGACGACCCGGTGAAGCACGCGTTGACCGAGGCGTTGCCCGTCCTGTTCGGTCAGGGCGTGGCCTGCTTCGAGGAGCAGCCGGCGATCACCGGCGCCGAGCTCTTCGCGCAGGTCGTCGAGCTCTCGGAGCAAGCCGGCTGGGTGTATGGCGGCCCGATCGCCGGTCACCTGGTGGGCGAGTTCCCGCACGAGAAGATCGCCGGCGACGAGATCGGCTCGTACATCGCTCCAGGAAGCACCGAACGCATGCGTCGCGACGACCGCACCGGTCGCCGGTGCCACTGGATCCTGGAGATCCACCTGCTCAACCAGGAACGCACCTTCGGCGGGTTCTACGAGCAGCTGCTTGACCTCGGAGGCTGACTCCGCCGCCCAGCCCTGGCTCGCCGAGCCGAGCGACGCCGGGCCGTCGCTGGCTAGTGGTGGAAGGCGTTGGGCTGTTCCTCGTGCACCGGCGCCGGCTGCTTCTGCAGGCGCGGGAGCTGGCGCTTGATGTCGTCGAGGAGCAGGTTCGCGAGGTCGTGGCTGAACCCTCGCTTGACCACCACCCGCAACGCAGCGAGGTCCGTGCGGTTCGCCGGGAAGGTGTAGGCGGGCAGCAGCCAGCCGCGCTCGCGCAGCGCGTTCGAGACGTCGAACACCGAGTAGTTGTCGATGTCGTCCTTCAGCTTGAACGCGAACACCGGGAGCTCGTCGCCCTTGGTGATGAGCTCGAACGGGCCTAGCTCGGCGATCTTCGCGGCCAGCGTGGTCGCGACCTCCCGCGCGTAGCCCTGGACCGCGACGTAGCCGTCGAAGCCGAGGCGCAGGAAGTTGTAGTACTGGGCGACGACCTGCGCGCCCGGGCGGGAGAAGTTGAGCGCGAAGGTGGGCATGTTGTCGCCGAGGTAGTTCACCCAGAAGATGAGGTCCTCCGGGAGTGCCTCCGCGTCGCGCCACAGCACCCAGCCGACGCCCGGGTACACCAGGCCGTACTTGTGCCCCGAGGTGTTGATGGACGACACCCGCGGCAACGTGAAGTCCCACTCCAGGTCGGGGTCCAGGAACGGCGCGATGAACGCGCCGGAGGCCCCGTCCACGTGCACGGGGATGTCGAGCCCGGTGCGCTCCTGCAGGTCGTCGAGGGCGTCGCAGATCTCCTTCACCGGCTCGTACGACCCGTCGAACGTCGAGCCCAGGATGGCGACGACGCCGATCGTGTTCTCGTCGCACAGCTTGACGGCTTCCTCGGCGTTGAGGTGGTACCGGTCGCCGTCCATCGGCACGAGCCGCATCTCGACGTCCCAGTAGTTGGCGAACTTCTCCCAGCACACCTGGACGTTGATGCCCATGACGATGTTGGGGACGCCGACGGGCTTGCCCGCTGCCTTGCGCGCGTGCTGCCACCGGCGCTTGAGCGCCAGTCCGCCGAGCATCGCGGCCTCGCTCGACCCCGTGGTCGAGCATCCGGTGGCCGCCGCGGCCTCCGGTGCGTGCCACAGCCGGGCGAGGATCTCGACGCAGCGCACCTCGAGCTCGGACGTCTGCGGGTACTCGTCCTTGTCGATCATGTTCTTGTCGAGGCACTCGCTCATCAGGCGCTCGGCCTGCGGCTCCATCCAGGTGCCCACGAAGGTCGCGAGGTTCATCCGGGCGTTCCCGTCCAGCATGAGCTCGTCGTGGATGATCTGGTACGCGACGTCCGGCGGCATCTCGCCCTGGGGCAACGTGTGCCTGGGGATCCTGGCCGGCTCGCACTCGAACAGCGGCGGTACCGAGATGTCCTCGGTGGTGCGGGCGGGCTGGCTCGGGTGCTTCAGGGCCATGGCGGACTCCTTCGAGGGCAGGACGCCAACGTATGCCCCCGGGATTCGGGCTGTCTGCCGGGTCCTGGGTGAACACCTGGTGGCTGCCTCTACGGCCCGCCACCGAGGCATTGACAGTGAGGGGGTCGGGTCCGCAAGGATCGTCTGCACGAGACCTCCGCTCCGTTGATTGGATCCGACCATGGCCGGTACCCCCGTCGTCTTCATCCATGGACTCTGGCTGCACGCCACCTCGTGGCAACCCTGGATGGATCTGTTCGAGCAGGCGGGCTACGCACCGGTCGCGCCCGGCTGGCCCGGCGACGCCGACACGGTCGAGGGGTCGAGGGCCGATCCCGAGAGCATCGCGAACAAGGGCATCCAGGACGTCTTCGACCACTACGTCGAGGTCATCGCCAAGCTGCCCGAGCTGCCGATCCTGGTCGGGCACTCGTTCGGCGGCATGATGGTCGAGAAGCTGCTGGGTGAGGGGCACGGCGCTGCCGGCGTGGCCATCGACGCCGCTCAGATCAAGGGTGTGCTGCCGCTCCCGCTGTCCTCGCTGCGCGCGACGTTGCCGGTGTTCAAGAACCCCACCAACATCCACAAGGCGGTCTCCCTCACCAAGGAGCAGTTCCGCTACAGCTTCGGCAACGCGGTCGAGGAGAGCGAGTCGGACAGCCTGTTCGACGCCTGGACCATCCCGGCTCCGGGCAAGCCGCTGTTCGAGGCGGCGGTCGCCAACTTCTCCCTCCACTCGCCGGACAAGGTGCGCACCGACAACGAGACGCGCGGTCCGCTGCTGCTGGTGATGGGGGGCAAGGACCACACCGTCCCCGAGGCCATCACCAAGTCGACGCTGAAGCAGTACAAGCACTCCTCGGCAGCGACGGACCTGATCGAGTTCGAGGACCGCGGGCACTCGCTGACCATCGACAGCGGATGGCGTGAGGTCGCCGATGCCTCGCTCGCGTGGCTCGACAAGCAGGGTCTGGGCGCCAAGTAGGGCGCTCGCCGGCGACGGCGGGGGAGCTGTCTAACCGTCGCCCCGTGCCGCGGCTCAGTCGAACGTGAAGCTGGGACTCCGCTTCTCGAGGAACGCGGCCAGCGCCTCACGCATGTCGGCCGTCTGCGCGGCGAGGGCCTGGTTGCGGTTCTCCAGCTCGATGCCCTGCTCGAGTGTGGCAGCACCCAGGTTGGCCTGGATCACCTGCTTGGTGACGCGGACGCCGAACGGGCTGTTGGCCATGATCGCGTCGGCGTAGCGCAGCGCGGCCGGCAGCAGGTCGTCCGGCTCGGTCACCGCGTTGACCAGCCCGATGCGCAGGGCCTCGTCGGCGTCGACGGGGCGCCCCGTGAGGAGGATCTCCGTCGCGATGCCGAGACCGACGATGCGCGGCAGCAACCAGGAGCTCCCCATGTCACCACCGGTGAGCCCCACCTTGATGAATGCGGCGTTGAACCGGGCCCCCACGGCTGCCACCCGTAGGTCGCACGCGAGGGCGAGCGACATACCTGCGCCGGCGGCGGGGCCGTTCACCGCCGCGACGACCGGGGTGGTCAGCCGCCGCAGCGCCACGGTCGCGCCCGCCCAGACCTCCTGACCCCGCAAGAACTCGAACGCCGACATCTGCGGGAGGTCGGCGACGGCCGCGAGGTCGAGTCCCGCGCAGAAGCCTCGGCCGGCTCCCGTCAGGATCACGACGCGGACCGACGGGTCGCCCTCGAGGTCACGGCACAACGTGGTGATCGAGTCGAACATCGGCAGCGTCAGGGCGTTGAGCTTGTCGGGACGGTCGAGGGTGACGAGCAGCACCCCGTCCACCGGCCGCCGGAGCGCGAGGCCCTCGTACGTGGCGTCGTCCAGGAGGGTCATGCGCTCGCCAGCCCTTCATCGATGGCGGGGGTGGGTGCCCTCCGCCGCAGCCCCGAAGTTACTTGATGGCGGCTTCGGTATTGCGAGGTCCGCTGCGACCGTCAGAAGTCGCCCGCGTGCACCCGCAGGGAGCGGAGGATCTGGGTGAGCGTCTGGACGTCGTCGTCGCCCAGACCTGGCTTCTCGAACACCTCGGCGTTCATCGCCACGGTGGCCTTGGCAGCGATGTCCCGGCCGCTCTGGGTGATGGACGCCAGCACGGCCCGGCGGTCGGAGGGGTGCGCCTGGCGCTCGACGAATCCCTGGGCCTCGAGCCGGTCGACGGCGCTGGTCACGCTGGTCGGGTGGACCTGCAGGCGCGACCCCACCCGCTTCATGGGCATGGACCCGACGCGGCTGAAGCTCAGCAGCATCAGGATCTCGTAGCGTGCGAAGGTCAGGCCGAGCGGCCTGAGCACGGTGTCGACCCGCTGCATGAGGATCTGCTGCACCCGCATGACCGCGGTGACCATGGCCATGCCGTCGGCGGCCTCGCCCCAGCCGTGCTCGACCCACTGACGCTGGGCTTCCTGGATCGGGTCCACGGGAAGGGCCGGCACGGACATCGGGACTCCTTCAGCATCGTTGCTGGGGGCGCGCGCTTTCAGGATCTGTCGTTCCGTGGATCTTCACACGTCCTATGGTTGTTCTCAAGATCTTAGGACTGCCAACGTTGAGAACGGTGACCGTACAGTGACCCATGAAACCCGCTGATCCGACTGCGGCCGAGCAGCTCAGCGCCGACGCGCCGGACGTGCTCCACAAGGTCCAGGACGGGCTCGGCCGGCTGACCTTGAACCGGCCCCGCGCGCTCAACAGCCTGACCACGGGCATGCTCGAGACCATCGGCACCGTGCTGACGACGTGGGAGTCCGATCCCGCCGTGCACGCCGTCGTGCTCGACGGAGCGGGAGAGCGCGGGCTGTGTGCCGGCGGCGACGTCCGGGCGATGCGTGACAGCGCGATCGCGGCGGACGGAGCGGCTCGGACGTTCTTCTGGACCGAGTACCGGGTCAACGCGCAGATCGCCCGCTACGCCAAGCCGTTCGTCTCGTTGATGGACGGCATCGTGATGGGCGGCGGGATCGGCGTCGGTGCCCATGCCCGGCATCGGGTGGTGACCGAGCGATCCGTGCTGGCCATGCCGGAGGTGGGCATCGGCCTGGTGCCGGACGTGGGCGGGACCTACCTGCTCTCCCGAGGACCCGGCGAGGCGGGGACCCACCTCGCGCTGACGGGGTCCTCGGTCGGAGCCGGCGACGCCCTGTTGGCTGGGCCTGGCTGACGTCTTCGTCCTCAGCTCACGGCTGCCCGAGCTGGTCCACGCGCTGGCTGACGGTCTGCCGGATCGTGCCGTCGCGGACGTGCTGGCCTCGGTCGCTGCGCCCGCACCCGACTCGGCGCTGGCGAGCCTGGACTGGCTCGACGCCTGCTACCGGGGCGACGGGGTGGAGGCGATCGTGGCCGCACTGGTGGCCGACGGGCAGGACGACACCGCTGAGCTCATCGAGTCCCGCTCGCCCCTCGCGCTCAAGGCCACGCTCGCCTCGCTGCGCCGGGCGCGTGCGATGGCCACGCTGGAAGAGGCGCTCGAGCAGGAGTACCGGATGTCCTGCAACATGCTCGAGACGCACGACCTCATCGAGGGCATCCGGGCGCAGGTCGTCGACAAGGACCGCTCGCCGCACTGGCTGCCGGCGACGCTCGGGGAGGTCTCGCAGGAGATGGTGGCTGAGCTCTTCGCCGAGAACGGGCACGGCAGCCTGGGCCTGTCGCGCTGACGGTCAGACGCCGTTGATCGTCAGGCCGGTGTAGGTCGCGTGGTGCTTGCTGATCGTGATGAGGGTGGCGGAGAGCGCCTCGAGCTGATGCGCGTTCCGCAGGCCGCCGGCGTAGATGCCGCGCAGGCCAGGGATCGTGTCCACCAGCGACTGCACGGTCTTGCTCGCCACCACGCTGTCGCTCACGACCATGATGTCCAGGCTGGGCATGCGCTCGCGGGTGGGATCGAGGAGCAGCGTCGAGGACACGTGGTGGAAGGCGCCGACCACGGTCGACTCGGGCAGCGCATGCGCAGCGGCCTCGGCGGCCGACCCCGCGGGCACCCGCAGGGCGTAGGCGCCGCCCTCGTCGAAGCCGAGCGGGTTGCAGCAGTTGACCACGATCTTGCCCGCCAGCACCGGGGCGAGCTGCTCGAGCACGTCTGCCTGGGCGAACCACGGCACGGCGAGGAGCACGATGTCCGCCGCGGTGGCCGCCGCACGGTTGTCGGCGCCGCGCGAACCCACGCCGGCGGGAAGGACCTCGTCAGCGGCCGCGCGGGCGCGCTCGGCACTGCGTGATCCGATGACGACGCTCAGGCCAGCCGCTCCGAACCGGTAGGCGAGGCCGCGTCCCTGACCGCCCGTCCCACCGATCACCCCGACGGTGCAGGTACCCGGCCGGAGCTCGACGGGGAGCTCGAGCGCGCTGACGGCGGGCCGACTGCTGGACACCGTGAGCGTCACCTGGACCGTCCCTCGCCACCTCGACCGGGCCGAGCCTCGGTCCCGTACTCCCACGTTACTTTACAGCAGCACTAGTTACTAGGTGGAGGGCCGGTCCGACCCGCCTGCGCTCGGCGGCGCGCGCCTCAGCTGTAGTCGAAGAAGCCGCGGCCCGTCTTGCGGCCCAGCCAGCCGGCGTCGACGAGCCGGCGGAACACGGGGGGAGCCACGAACTGGGCCTCTCGGTGCTCCTCGTAGAGGCAGTCGGCCACGAGGAGCAGCGTGTCCAGCCCGATCAGGTCGGCGAGGTGCAGCGGCCCCATCGGCATGCCGCAGCCGGACACCATGCCTTCATCGATGTGCTCGGCGGTCGCGAGCCCGTGGTCGAGCTGGCGCATGGCTGAGAGCAGGTACGGCACCAGCACCACGTTGACGACGAAGCCGGCGCGGTCCTGCGCGACCAGGCTGCGCTTGCCCAGCACCTCCTCGACGAAGGAGACGGCACGCTCGACGGTTCCCGGCGAGGTCAGCTGGGTCTGCACGACCTCGACGAGCGGCATGCGCGGGACGGGGTTGAAGAAGTGCAGCCCGACGACCCGGCCCGGTTCCGCTGCTGCTGCCGCGATCGGGGTCACGGCGAGGCTCGAGGTGTTGGTGGCGAGCAGGCAGTCCTCGGTGACGAGGTCGCCGAGCGCGCTGAACAGCGCCAGCTTGACGTCCTTGCGCTCCACGACCGCCTCGATGACCACCTCGCGGTCGGCCAGCTCGGCGAGGGCACCGACCAGCTGCACTCGGGCCAGCACGTCCGCGGCCCGCTCGCCGAGGCGGCCGGCCGACTCGGCGCGCTCCAGCGACGCCGCCAGCCGGCCCTGCGCCTGCGCGAGCGCGGCGGGATCCGCCTCGACGCCGATGACGTCGCAGCCACGCACGGCCGCTACCTCGATGATCCCCACGCCCATGGTCCCGCAGCCGACGACGCCGACCCTGCTGTCGATCAAGGTGATGAACCCCTTCAGACGAACGAACACCCCAGAACTGGGGTGAGCGTCAAGTTATCACCAGCGTCAGTTCCGGTCGGGGCCGACCGGGTCAGGTCCAGTACGGAGCACTCAGGGCCTTCTTGTTGAGCTTGCCCATCGGCGAGCGTCCGAGGTCGTCGACGAAGTCGATGCTGCGAGGGCACTTCGGGTGGGCGAGCCCCTGCCGGCAGAAGGCGATCAGCTCGTCCGCGCTGATCGACTCGTCCGAGCGCACCACCAGGGCCTTGAGCTCTTCGCCCATCGACGGGTGGGGCACCCCGATCACCGCGACGTCAAGCGACCCCCGGGTGCTCGCGCAGGACGTTCTCCGCCTCCGCCGGGTAGAGGTTGACCCCGCCGGAGACGACCATGTCCGAGTGGCGGCCGGTGATGTAGACGAAGCCGTCCTCGTCGACGTGGCCGGAGTCGCCGACGGTGAAGACGTTCGGTGCGAGGTGCGCGTCGGCGGTCTTCTCGGGGGCGCCGAAGAAGGTGATCCCCTTGCCGGTCGTGTCGCGGAAGTAGAGGCGTCCATCGACGCCACGTGGCAGCTCGACGCCGTCGTCGTCCACCGCCAGCGCTTCGAACGGCGGGTTGGCCCTGCCGACCGAGCCGGGGTGGGCGAGCCAGTCGGTCGAGCTGATCGTGGTGAGCGTGCCCGACTCCGTGCCGCCGTACTTCTCGACCAGCACCGGGCCGAACCAGTTGATCATCGCGCGCTTCACGTCGGCCGGGCAGGCCGCACCGGTGTGGTCGACCACCCGCAGGCTGGAGACGTCGTAGCGGGCGCGCACCGGAGCGGGGAGCTCGAGCAGCCGCGCGAAGTGCGCCGGCACCATCAACGTCCCCGTGATGTGCTCGCTCTCGATCGTCGCGAGGACCTCCTCGGCGTCGAACTTGGGGAGCACGTAGAGCGGCCGACCGCCGGCCAGCCGCCGGATCGAACGCATCGGCCCCGTGTGGTAGAGCGGACCCACCGCCAGGAACGGGCCCTCGCCGGCGAGCGGAACCAGCTCGTCGAGCAGGTCGCCCACCGTCGGCGGCACGGTCGGAGGACGCTCCACGCCCTTCGGGAAGCCCGTGGTGCCCGAGGTGTAGAGCAGGTTGGGGCGCGGCCGCAGGTCGAGGTCGATGGACCCGGCGGCTCCCTTCGCCACCAGGACGTCCCAGCTGGAGGGCTCGTCATCGGCTCGGGAGGGGGTGTCCTCCCAGGAGTAGAGGAGAGGCACGCCGACGCTCTCGCAGGCTTCCCGCGCGACCGCCTCCGAGTGCGTGTCGACGAGCATCGCCCCGGCCTTGCCGTCGCCGAGGATGTACGCGACCTCGCGCGGGGTGAGGTGGAAGCTCACCGGGATCACCGACAGGCCGGCGTGCAGCGCTGCGAGGTAGGCCAGCGCGGTCCCGGTGGAGTTGCGCGCCATGATGGCGACCCGGCCCTGCGGTCCGAGGTCGAGCGCGGCGAGGGCGTTCGTCGCCGGTGCCAGCGCAGCCCACAGCTCGGACCACGTGTAGGTGGTGCTCGGGTCCTTCAGGGCCCAGCCGGTGGGGTCCTGCGCTGCGTTCCTCGCGATGGCGCTGTGCTCGACGCTGCGCTCGTTGGCACTGCCTGTGCTGGCGCTTCCGGTCACACCTGGCTCCGCTCTGCTCGGTCCTCAGGGACTGCCCGCCGGGCACCTCGCTGGCGCCACGACGACGAGCGTCGAAGGGAGGTGGATGAGGCTCCGCAAAATAGATTTTTATCCGACCTTATGACTTCCAACAACCCCCTTCGGCGTGTTTCTATTGCGTTTCTACAGATTGACCACGCGCGGGTCGAGCGCGTCGTCGTCGTCGCTGGACGGATCCGAGGGAGCGCACATGAGCCTGGAGTGGACTTCGGACCACTGGATCACCGACTGGGAGGTCAGCAAGCGCTACCCGGTCTACACCCGTGCCAACGCCGGCGAGGTGCTGCCGACCCGTCCAGCCCGCTGAACGTCACCATGGTCTGGAACAAGGGCATCAACATGGGGTTCCGCCAGGGCTGCGTCCACACGCTGGGCACCCTGCGGTCCAAGGAGATCGACATCGACTGGCCCGAGACGCAGGGCAACTTCGCCGGGTACCACTACGTCGGGTTCTCCATCATCGAGCTGTTCGGCGCCCGGCTGCCCGGACTCACCGTGCCGATCTGGAACCAGCTCTGGGTCGGCGGCCACCCGGACACCCCGGAGTACGTCGAGAAGCCCGGTGACATCGATCCCGGACTGACCGCCGGGCTGGCGGCCAAGACGGCCTGGGCGCTGACGACCACGGAGTTCCCTGAGGTCGAGGAGAGCCTGCGCCGCGCCAACTTCAACCGGGACCAGCGGCCGGACTTCGCCACCCTCTCCGACTCCCAGCTGGTCGAGCGCACCCGCGCCTTCATCCCCGACATGGTCTACGGCTACGCCTGGCATGTCCCGACGACGACGCTCGCGACCATCGGCCCCGCGGTGGCCGGCGCCCTGCTCGAGGCGATCGGCGAGGGCGACCAGATCGGCGTCCTGCTGACCGGCATCGGCGGTATCGACTCCGCCGCCCCGTCGTTCGCGATGTGGAAGCTCGGTCGGCTGGCCGGCGAGTCGGACGTCGTGACCGCCGCGTTCGAGGCCGGGGTCGAGAACACCCTCGCGATCCTGGAGGCCAGCGACGACGCCGCGGCCAAGGCGTGGCTGGCGGAGTTCGCCGACTTCACCTACAAGTTCGGCTCGCGCGCCCCCAACGAGTGGGACGTCCGGTCCGACAGCTGGGAGACCAAGCCCGCCATCGCGCTGTCGGCCATCGACGGCATGCGCAAGTCCAGCCCGGACGCCGACCCCGCGCATCGCCCTCGCCCGTAACAGCGAGCGCCGCGAGAAGCTCACCGCCGAGCTCGCCGAGAAGATGCCCGACGCCGAGACCAAGCAGGCGTTCCTGGACGCCGCGACCTCGATCACCCGCTGGATGCCCTGGCGGGAGCGCACCAAGACGGCCGCCGTGAAGACCATGGGCGAGATCCGCGCCCACATGTTCGAGCTCGGCGACCGCATGGTGGCTCGCGGCGTGATCGCGGACCGACGGGACATCACCATGCTCATGGAGGACGAGCTCGACGCGTTCATCGACGACCCCGAGTCCTGGAAGGAGCGGATCGCCACCAGGGCCAGGGAGTACCAGCAGCTCTTCCTGCTCGATCCGCCGTTCTTCCTGACCGAGAACCTCCCGCTCTCGCAGTGGAAGGAACGCACCTCGAACGAGGCCACGGCAGCCAAGGCCGGCGACGTCCTGCAAGGGACCGGCGGCTCGCCGGGGATCGCCCGCGGGCGCGCCCGGATCATCACCGACCCGTTCGAGCCGGGGGAGTTCGAGCAGGGCGACGTGCTGATCGCCCCGCAGACCGACCCCGCCTGGACGCCGCTGTTCGTGCCCGCCGCGGCGGTCGTGGTGAA
This sequence comes from uncultured Actinomycetota bacterium, assembly GCA_963819215.1. Classification (GTDB taxonomy): domain Bacteria; phylum Actinomycetota; class Actinomycetes; order Prado026; family Prado026; genus CAWFVK01. The sequence goes on from CAWFVK010000006.1 coordinate 107,416, forward strand.
CGTCGGTGCGGTCATCACGCACGCGGTCATCGTCTGCCGCGAGCTCGGCATCCCCTGCGCCGTCTCGGTCGGGGACGCCACGTTGCGCATCCCCGACGGCGCGATGGTCGAGGTCGACGGCACGACAGGCACGGTCACCCTCCTGTGACGCGGCCCATCGGTGTCGGGCTCGGCATGCCGCAGCTCGGCCCGCACGTCACCGCCGCGGCGATCCGGACGTTCTGCGCCCGCGCGGAGGAGCTCGGCTACGCGAGCCTGTGGGTGCAGGAGCACCTCTTCTACCCGCACGCGAACAGCTCGGGCTACGCCGGTCGCACCGACACCGCGGTCAACCCGGCCTACCGCTCCATCTGGGGACCGTTCGAGCTCATGGCGTACGCCGCGGCGCTCACCGACCGCATCACGATCGGCAGCAGCATCCTGGTTGCCGGCTACCACCGGCCGATCGAGCTCGCCCAGCACCTCTCGACGCTGGACCAGCTGATGAACGGCCGGCTGGTCGCGGGCCTGTCCGCCGGCTGGTCGGACGAGGAGCACGTGCAGATGGGCGTCGACCCGCGCTCGCGCGGGCGGCGGATGGACGAGCTCATCGCCGCGCTCGAGGCGTGCTGGGCGCCAGACCCCGTCTCCTTCGAAGGAGAGTTCTTCTCGATCCCGCTGTCCGACGTGAGCCCCAAGCCGGTGCAGCAGTTCCCGCCGCTGCTGTCCGGGTTGCGGTCCGAGGCCGGCCTGCGCCGCACCGCCGCCCTGTTCGACATCTGGAACCCGAGCAGGGGCACCGCCGAGGAGCTCCGCTCTCAGATGGCTGAGCATGAACGAGGCTCGCAACGGCAAGGGCCCGCTGACGCTCTACTTCCGCTCGTACACCCAGCGCCCGACCGACGCGCTGGGCTCGGGGGGCCAAGGCCTGGCCGGCGTGCACGAGGACCTCGCGATGTCGGTCGAGGCCGGCGCGGAGCAGATCATCGTCGACGCGAACTTCTGGGACGGCATCGACTCACCGCAGGCTTGGGCCGAGCTCCCTGACCTGCTGGCACCCCTGCTCGAGCAGGCCAACGACCTCGCGAAAGGCTGACCCGGACGATGAGAGCAGCGGTGTTCGAGCCCGGCTCCACCACGTTGACCGTCGAGGAGATCCCGCGCCCGACGCCGCGGCGGGGTGAGGTGCTGGTCAAGGTCGCGGCCTGCGGTGTCTGCCACACCGACCTGCACGTGCTGAAGTCCGAGGTCGCCTTCCCCGGCCCCGGCGTGCTCGGGCACGAGGTGTCCGGCACGGTGGCCGAGGTCGGGCCCGACGTGGTGGGCGTCGCGGTCGGTGACCGGGTCGTGTGCGCGTTCATCATGCCGTGCGGGACCTGCCGGCACTGCGTGCGCGGCATGGAGGACCTCTGCGAGACCTTCTTCGCGCAGAACCGGCTCAAGGGCACGCTCTACGACGGCGAGAGCAGGCTCGCGCGCAGCGACGGCTCGATGCTCACCATGTACTCGATGGGCGGCCTCGCGGAGTACTGCGTGGTGCCGCAGACGGACGTCTTCCGCGTCCCCGACTCGCTGTCCCTCACCGATGTCGCCATCCTCGGGTGCAGCTCGTTCACGGCCTTCGGCGCGGTGAACAACGTGGCCGGCGTGAAGATGGGTGATCGCGTCGCGGTCATCGCGGCAGGCGGCGTCGGGTCCAGCATCATCCAGTTCGTGAAGGCGGCAGGGGCGAGCCAGATCATCGCGGTCGACGTCAGCGACGAGAAGCTCGAGGCCGCCCGCGGGCTCGGCGCGACGCACGTCATCAACTCCCTCGGCGGCGACGTCCTCGCCGCGGTGCACGCCGTCACGGACGGCAAGGGCGTCGACATCGCCTTCGAGGCCCTGGGCCGGGCGGACACCTTCGCCACCGCGCTGAGCGTCCTCGACGACGGCGGCGCCGCCGTCGTGGTCGGGATCGCCCCCGCCGGGTCGAAGGGCGAGCTCGACCTCGCCAGGCTCGTCCGGCGCAAGCTGCGGGTGCTCGGGTCCTACGGCGCGAAGGCTCGCGCGGACATGCCCGCGCTGCTCCGGCTGGTGGAGCAAGGTGTGGTCGTTCCCGAGAAAGTCATCACCCGGCGGTACGGGCTCGACGAGGTCGACGAGGCGTACGCCGCCCTCACCCGGGGCGAGATCGTCGGCCGGGCGATCATCGAGATGCAGGCCTAGCGGCCTGCAGCCGCTCCGTCCACGTCGTCCGGTCCAGGTAGTCGTGGACCTCGACGATGAGCCCGCTCGCCGGGTCGGTGCGAAAGATCCCGTTGCACTCGATGAACGCCTCGACCCCGGCGTACCAGAACCGGTCGACGCGCTCGAGCCAGGCCGTGTCGCCCGTGTACCCGGCGCGGACGACCTCCCACTCGACCCGGTCGGCTCCCGCGAGCACCCCGGCGAACATCTCGCGGACCGCCGCCGGCTCCGAGGCGGGGACGGCCGGGGATGTTCCGGTAGTCGATGTCGGCGGAGAAGCACGCCATGATCGCGTCCAGATCCAGGCTCGACACCGCTCGCAGGAAGCGGTCGAGGGTCTCTTCGGTCGTCACGCCTGGGACTCTGCCAGATTTTCGACTGAATCCGACCGTTTGACTTCCAACAGTCGGCCAACCGTGTTTCTATAGCGAAACTCCTGGAAGTCGGGAGCATGTACGCGAGCTAGGGGAGCCCCATGAGCGAGCAGGTCTGGCCCGACGAGCACTGGTTGACCGACTGGGAGATCAGCAAGCGCTGGCCGGTCTACACCAGGGCGAACGCCGGCGAGGTGCTGCCGGACCCGTCGAGCCCGCTGAACGTCACGATGGCCTGGAACAGGGGCATCAACCTCGGCTGGCGCCGCGGCTACATCGAGAGCCTGGGCACCCACCGCGAGGACGAGCTCGACCCCGTGATGCCCGAGAACATCGGCAACTTCGCCGGCTACCACTACACCAACTTCTCCTCCGTCGAGGTCCTCGGTGCCCGGATCCCCGGCCTCACGGTCGACGGCTGGAACAAGATGTGGGTCGGCGAGCACCCCGACATCCCGCCGTACGTCGAGAAGCCCGGCGACGTCGACCCCGCGCTCACCGACAAGCTGACCGCGATGTCTGCCTGGGCGCTGGTCGCCGAGGAGTTCCCCGACGTCCAGGAGGCCAAGCGCCGCGGCGACGCCGACCGCGCGAACCGGCCGGACCTCACGACCCTCACCGACGCCGAGCTCGTCGCGCGGGCGCGCTCGTTCCTGCCCGACCTCGACTTCTGCTACTCCGTGCACGTCGTCGGGACGGTGCTTGCCGGGGTGGGCCCGGCGACGGCTGGCGCGTTCCTCGCCGGCATCGGCGAGGAGGACAAGGTCCCGGCGCTGATGAGCGGGCTCGGCCATGTCGACTCCGCCATGCCCTCGTACGTCATGTGGGACCTCAGCCGCATCGCGAAGAAGTCCCCGGTCGTCGAGGCCGCCTTCGACGCAGGCGTGTCCGGCGTGCTGGCCACGCTGCGCGCCAGCGACGACCCGGTCGCCGGCGAGTTCCTCGACGCGTTCGCGGACTTCCTCTACGAGTACGGCTCGCGGGCCCCGAACGAGTGGGACCTCCGGTCGGACAGCTGGGAGACCAAGCCGGAGCTCGCGCTCGTGCCCATCGACGCCATGCGCCGCAGCGGTGACGAGGCCAACCCCAACCTCTCGCACCAGCGCAACGTCGAGATCCGGGAGCGCCTGACCCGTGAGCTCGCCGACCGCCTGCCGGACGAGGAGAGCAAGGCGGCGTTCCTTGCTGCCGCCGCGTCGACCGTCCGGTTCATCCCGTGGCGGGAGCGCACCAAGACGGCGTGCGTGAAGGCGATGCAGGAGGTCAGGGTCTCGGTCTTCGAGCTCGGTCGTCGGATGGTGGAGCGCGGCGTGCTGGCCGACCACCACGACATCACCATGGTGACCGACGACGAGCTCGACGACTTCATCGTCAATCCCGACGCGTACAAGGAGATCCTCGCCGAGCGCCTGGTGGGCTACCTCGCGCTGTTCGACCTCGAGCCGCCGTACTTCCTGTTCGAGAACAAGCCGCTCTCGCAGTGGCCGCGTCGATCGGGGCGGCAGGTGACGCAGGCGGTCGTCGGTGACGTGCTCAAGGGCGTCGGCGGCTCGCCGGGCGTCGCCCGCGGTCGCGCCCGCATCGTGACGGACCCGTTCGAGGTGGGCGACCTCTCCGAGGGCGACGTCCTGGTGGCACCGCAGACCGACCCCGCGTGGACGCCGTTGTTCGTCGGTCTCGCGGGTGTCGTGGTCAACGTCGGAGCCCCCATCACGCACGCCGCGATCATCAGCCGCGAGCTCGGCATCCCGGCCGCGGTCTCGGTCGCCGACGCGACCCTGCTGATCCCGGAGGGCGCCATGATCGAGGTCGACGGCAACACCGGGGCGGTCACGCTGCTCTGAAGCGCCGGAGCGGTCACGCTGCGTCCGAACGGGCTCTGCTGGCGGCTCAGCCGGCGTCGCGGAGGTACGGGATCGTGAGGGGTCCCTCGGGCAGGTAGCAGACCCGGGGACCGCTCCGGGCGACGGCCTCGTCGATGGCGGGCTGGAGGTCGTCGACCTTGCGCATGTGCGCCCTGGCGACCTGCTCGGCATCCAGCCCGTCGCAGTGCACGAGCACCGTGGCCCGGGTGAGGAGGTTCGCCAGCACCTGCACCTGCCACTGGTCCGGCGTGCTCACGTCGGGCTGCTGCAGCCGGTCCAGGAACTCCTCGGGCGAGGCTGCCGAGGCCAGCAGCTCGGCGAACGGTCCGTGGTCCGGCAGTCCGTCGGCGCACTGCGCCGCGACGATGATCGTGCCGCCGTCGCGGACCACCCTGGCGGCGGCGGCGATCCCCTTGACCGACTGGTAGAGGTTCTGGTCGAGCGGGAAGCCGGCGTTCGTGGTGACCACGACGTCGAAGACGTCGTCGACAGCCCGCATGGCGATGGTGCGGGCGAGGTCCCTGGCCACCTGATGCATGCCGAAGAGCTCCCCGGCGAACACGTGCGTGATCCGCTTGTCGCGGTCCATCAGGACGTCCACCGCGAGGTGCGGGGGAGCCGCCGCGGCAGCAGCACGGATGTCCCGGTGCACCGGGTTGTCCTCGACGATCCCCCAGGTGGAGCGAGGGTCGCCGATCCGGGCGGCGTCGTGCAGGACCATGACGGTCTTCAGCCCGGCGAGCCCCGGCGCGACCATCTTGGGTCCTCCGCTGAAGCCGGCGAAGAAGTGTGGCTCGACGAACCCCGTGGTGATGCGGAGGTCCGCCTCGACCCAGCGCCGGTTCAGGAGCAGCGGGACGCCGTCCCCAACCAGACCCAGGTCGACGAGCGAGCCGTCGTCGCGGGCGTCGTGGTTGACGACCTCGCAGCGCGCCAGCACGTCAGGCCCGAGCATCTCGAGCAGCTCATGCGGCGAGTTGCCGCGATGCGTCCCGGTAGCCACCAGCACCGTCACCGTGGCCTCCGGGGCTACCGACGCGATCTCGTCCAGCAGCGGCGGCAGCACCTCGATCCGCGGCTGCGCCCTGGTCCCGTCGCACACCGAGATCGCGACGGTCCTGGCGCCGAGCGCCGAGGTCGCGAGCGGGGGAGCCCCTAGCGGCGAGCGGACGGCGCTGAGCAGGTGCCCGCGGACGTCGGCGAGCGGTGCGGCGTCGTCCGGGAGCACCACGGTCGAGCCGGGCAGCCGCGGCACGCGCAGGTAGCCGCGCCCATAGGCGAGGTCGACGACATCGGCCGCATCCACGACATCGGCGGCATCCGAGGGCATCGGCGGGGCCACCGGTCACCATGGCTTGCCGTCCCACGACACGACCTTCCAACCGCCGGCCTGGTCCCCCTCGAGCAGCACGACGCCGGTGTTGCTCAGCGGATGGTCGCGCACGAAGCCGAGGTCGATGTCGAGGGCGCTCATGCCCGTCCACAGCCGGATGACCGCGCCGTGGCTGACCAGCACGGCGACATCATGCTGCGCGGCCTCGGTGACGACGTCGTCGAAGCGGGCGAACGTCGCCGCCCCGGACTCACCGCCCGGGATCCGCGGTCGGAGGTTCCCCCCGGCCCAGCCCAGGAACGTCCGGACGTAGATGCCGTGCGAGTCGCCGTCCGCACGCATCTCCAGGTGCCCCGCCGAGATCTCCCGCAGGCCGTCCCTGATGGCGACGGTGAGCCCGAGCGAGGCCGCCAGCGGCGCGGCCGTCTGCTGTGCTCGCAGCTGGGTCGATGCGTAGACGGCCTCGACCGGCTCGCCCTGCAACCTGGCCACCACCGCCTCAGCCTGCTCCATGCCGAGGGGGGTGAGGGCAGGACCGGGCACGGACGTGTCGAGCAACCGGTCGATGTTCGACGGGCTCTGGCCGTGCCGCAGCAGGATCAGGCGCACGAAGGCAGTCCTGTCCTGGCGGAGTCGGAGTGGGCGACGTCAGGCTTCGACGTCCTCACCGATCCACTTCGCCAAGAGGTGGTGCTGGTGCCGGATCTTGCTCTCCTGGTACCGGGACATGGCCACAGTCTTGCGCTTGAGGTTCTTCATGCCCACCTGGACCTTGGGCATGTTGAAGCTGTCCTGGTCGAACACCCGGGCCGAGCTCCCGAGGATGGTCGCCTTGGTCCACGACTCCTCCGCGCCGAGGTACAGCGTCTTGGCCGGAGCTGGACGCTCGCCGGCGAACGGGGCGAGCAGGTAGACGTCCATGATGGAGCGGTCGTGCCGGTCCCCGTCGGGCCGGAAGCGGTAGACGATGCGCTGGTAGGCGCCCCACGGGTGGAAGTTCGGGAAGACCGTGTAGTAGATGCTGTCCAACGACTCCGCGTCGCAGATGAGGTCCGCCGCCTCGTCGCCGATGACCGGCCGCAGCGACTCGCGGGCCAGCATGCCGGACAGCTCGCGTGCGGTCATGCCGGCGGGGACCTCGACCAGCGGGATCTCGTCGATCCGGGCGTCCACCATGGAGTCGAACATCTCCTGCTCGGTGGGCGTCCAGTTCAGGTGCGGGCTCGGCACCCCGTTCGCCGAGATGCCGCGGTCGAAGTTCTCCCAGCAGTCGTACTGGCTGTTGGAGTCGCCCATGCCGGCCACCCGCTGCGGGTGCGTGGTGATCACGTGGAAGGCCTCGGAGAAGGCCTCCTGAGCCACCTTCCAGTTCGCGTCGATGATCTTGTGGACGTGCGCCTGGACGTACCGCTTCTCCAGCGGCCACTTCTCGAAGTGCCGGTCGAGGTCGCCGAGGAAGTCCGCCAGCGGCTCGCAGTCCGGGTCCATGTTGATGAACACGAAACCGCCCCAGTGACCGACCTTGACCTCGGGCAGGCTCAGGTCGGCGCCCTCGAGCTGCGGGAAGTCCCAGTCGCACGTCACGGACTTGTTCGTGCCGTCGAGGTTCCAGCAGAAGCCGTGGAACGGGCAGCGGAGCTCCTTGTCCGCCGGCCCGCTCTCGTGGCGCAGCTGCCGACCGCGGTGCAGGCACGCGTTGTAGAACGCCTTGACGGTGCCGTCGGTCTGCCGGACGACCAGGATCGAGGTGTCGACGATCTCGTAGACGTAGGTGTCACCCGAGAGCGGGATCTCCTCCTCGCGGCAGGCCATCTGCCAGACCTTCGGCCAGAGCCGCTCCTTCTCAAGCTCGTGGTAGGCGCGGCTGATGTAGCGGGTCACCGGGATGAACGTCTGGTCCTCGTAGATCCCTGGCGACTCCTCGCGCAGGATCGCGGGCACCGGGTGCGTGTCGGTGTCCAGCAACGCCTGGTAACCGATCCCGGGTGAGCGCGCGAAGTCCGTCGGCGCGGCCATGTACGTCGCGTCGTCGGCCGCTGGGACGCCGGAGGGTCGAGTCTCGAGGTCGGTCACAGTGCTGCTCCTTCGGTGACGGCGCGACTCGCCGCGAGCTCGGCCAGGTGCTTGGTGATGATCTCGTCAGCACCCATGAACCGGCGGTTCTGGCTGATGTCGCCGCGCTCGCGCGGGCCGAGGCCGACCCAGCGGCAGAGCTCCGGGTCGCAGGAGCGGACCTCACCGTGCAGGTACCGACCCTCGGGCTCGAAGGTGCCGGTGCGACCGTCGCGGGCGGTGACGAGGACGTTGAAGTCCTCGTCGAGCTCGTAGATGGCCCGGCTCATGGGGTGCTGGATCTGGCGCATGGCGCTCTCCGTCCTGCGAAACTGCGTGCGGATCTCGGGTTACTTGTGAATGCGTCCATTTAGGCTACGAGAGGGCTAGGAGCCTGTCCAGCAGTGCCCTAGCTCCCGGCCTTGGGGTCCTTCAGGAAGCTGGCGACCAGCTCGTTCATGACGTCCTTCGGCTCGTCCAGCAGCCGCAGCGACTGCCGGTCGACGGCCTCGCTGACGAGCTCGGCGTAGTGGTCCGGCCACACGGTCGGCACCTTCGACTCCCAGCCGTCCAGACCGCGCTCGGCGACCTGGCGCGGGCCCGCCATCGGCATCGGGGCGTCCTTGGACATGTCGGTCCTGATGAACCCGGGGAAGACGTTGGTCACGCTCACGCCCTGGTCCCGGAGCTCCTCGCGCAGGCCCAGCGTCATCATCAGCGCCGCGGACTTGCTGGCGCTGTAGATCGGCGCGCTGCGCGACAGCGCGCTGGAGGCGGTCGACAGGGTGAAGATGAGCCCGCCCCCAGTCGCGACGAGCGAGGGGGCGAACGCGCGGACGAGATGCAGCGGACCGAAGAAGTTGACCTCCATGACGTCCCGGAAGACCTGCTCGTCCGGGGCAGCAAGGACCAGCACCTTGCACGTCTGCCCGGCGTTGCACACGAGCAGGTCGAGCGGACCACAGGCCTGCGCGGCGGCGTCGACCTGGGCGGCATCGGTGACGTCGAGCTCGACGGGGACCAGCCGGTCGCCGTACGTCTCCTGAGCCGCAGCGAGCGAGCCGAGGTCACGCACCCCGGCGTACACGGTCGCCGCGCCCCGCTCCATGAGGACCTCGACGTACGACGCACCGATCCCGCGGTTCGCGCCGGTGACCAGCACCCTGGCGCCCGCGACGCGACTCGCCTCGGCCGTGCCGGCGTCGGTCACTGGACGCCACCGCCCGGCTGGGTGTCGAGCGGGGAGTGCAACGTCCGGGTGCTGCGCATCAACGAAGTCCTCTTCTCGGTCGTCGGCAACTTACTTCACAGTGTCTCCAGTTGTAAAGGAGACGTCAGGCGGACGGGAAGAGGCGCCCGTACGAGGGGTCGTCCCGGTTCCGCAGCGACGGCACCAGCGGCAGGTCGTTGAGCGGGAGGTTGCCCGTGGTGTCGCGCTTGAGCACCGGCCACGTCGTGTTCAGGTCCCGCACGTACATGCGGTCGACGATCAGCCAGCTGCCGTTGTGGAAGGCCCACTGGTCCATGTACCGGCCGCGGCTGATGTAGTCGAACTCCTCGCCGTCCGGACCGGGCATGCGCAGCTGCGTCATCACGTACGACTCGCTGGCGGTCAGCGTCGGGCGTGCTCGACGAGCACGTTCGAGATGAGGTGCTGGTGCCCGATCATGTCGGCGTGCAACGGCCAGAGCCACTCCACGAAGCCGGCCGGCGTGCCCTCGAACTTGGCGCCGTAGTAGATGTGGGCGTCCTCCTTGAAGACGCTCATCATGAGCTCGGCATCCATCCGGTCGATGCCACGGGCGTACCGGAACACCTGCTGGGCGATGAGCGTGCAGACCGTGGCGTAGTCCTGGTCCGCGCCGGCCTGCTGGTCGGCTGCGAGCTGCTGGTCGAGCGTCATGGCATCACCTTTCCGCCGTTGAGCATGAAGGTCATGCCCGTCATGAAGTCCGAGCCGGAGCTGGCCAGGAAGACTGCGAGCGGGCCGCCGTCGCGGTCCGGGTCACCGAGGCGACGCATCGGCAGGCTCTCCCTGAGGTTCTTGACGAACTCGGGGCGGGCCTCCTCCCACGCCTCGAAGGCGTCGGTGCGCAGCGTCGGGTTGATCACGTTCACGTTGATGCCGTACTGGCCCCACTCGTTCGCGGCCGTCCTGGACAGTGCGCGGACAGCCTCTTTGTTCATGTTGTAGGGGGTGTTCCCGGTGGTGCCGAGCATCCCCGAGGTGGAGGAGAAGTTGATGATCTTCCCGCTGCCCTGGGCCTTCATGTACGGGAAGACCGCCTGCATGGCGAACAGGCTCGCGAGCGCGCCGGTTCGGAAGCTGTAGTCGACGAAGTCCGGGTCGGTGTCCTCGACGCCGACGAACGTGGTCGAGGTCTGCGGGGCCTTCGCCGAGCCGAAGCCCTGCGCGTTGTTGACCAGGATGTCGACAGTGCCGTAGGTCTGCACCGCCTGGTCGACGGCAGCGATGATCTGCGCACGGTCGCTGACGTCGCAGGCGACCGCCAGGCCGACGCCTCCTTCCTCGCGGATCCCGGCCGCGACCTTCTCCGCCGTGGCGAGGGTGCGCGAGGCGAGGACCACCGAGGCGCCCTCCCTGGCGTAGGCACGGGCGATCGCCTTGCCGATTCCACGGCCGGATCCGGTGACGATGGCCACCTTGTTCTCGAGCTGCTTCATGCGAAGGATGCCTCCAGTACGAGGGAGCGCCGGGATCGGCGTCGGGCCACAGGTTACTGTTGCAGATCTCAACTAACACCGGTACCCACCCGCTGAGCCTGCGGGCGAGGCGCGGGAGGGGACGTCGATGCGGACGTACGAGCACCTGCTGGTCGAGGTGGAGGCCGAGGTCGCCCGGGTGACCATCAACCGGCCGCACCGGTTGAACACGCTCTCGTCGGCGGCGCACCGCGAGCTCGAGGATCTCTGGCCGGACCTGCAGGAGCGAGCCGACGTCGCGGCGGTCGTGCTGTGCGGGGCGCAGGGCGTCTTCAGCGCCGGCGGGGACGTCAAGGAGATGCTCGAGGTCGCCGGTGAGCCCGGGGCCGGCTCCGGCATCAGCACCGCCCGCGCCCGCCGGCTCGTCTACGGGATGCTCGACTTCGAGAAGCCGCTCGTCGCCGCCGTGGAGGGTCGCGCGTTCGGGCTCGGCGCGACGGTGGCGCTGCTCTGCGACTTCGTCGTGGCGGCCAGGGGCAGTCGCTTCAACGACCCGCACGCGAACATCGGCCTGGTGCCGGGAGACGGCGGGGTCGCGATCTGGACCGTGCTCGTCGGACCGCACCGCGCGCGCGACCTGCTGCTCCGGGACGGGGTGCTGTCCGCCGAGGAGCTGGCGGGGCTCGGCGTGGTCTGCGAGCTGACCGAGCCGGGCGAGGCCGTCGCGGCGGCGACGCTGCTGGCGAGCACGCTGCTGACCAAGCCACGGCTGGCCGTCCGCGGCACGAAGATCTCGGTGAACACCTACATCAAGGGCCAGTTCGCCTCGATCTTCGAGACCTCGCTGGCGCTCGAGGAGCTCTCGATCCGCAGCGCGGACTTCGCCGAGGGGGTCGCGGCGCTGGGGGAGAAGCGGGCCCCGCGCTTCACCGACACGTGAGCGGGACCTGCTGATGAGCGAGCCGGAAGCCCCCGCCAGCGTCGACCTCGCGATCGAGGACGACGGCATCGCCCTGGTCACGATCAACCAGCCGGCACGTCGCAACGCGATGACCTACCCGATGATGGCCGAGCTGTTCGCCCACCTGCGCACGGTCGCCGACGACCCGCGGGCGCGGGTGGTGGTGCTGACCGGGGCAGGGGAGCACTTCTGTGCCGGGACGGACCTCAAGCACCTCGACTCGATCCCGGCGGCGGAGCGCGGCTTTCGCGGCGAACTCGCCGACGCGGACGGCTGGTGGAACATCGTGGCCTGCCCGCTGCCCGTGATCGCCGCCGTCGACGGCAGTGCGGTGGGCATGGGCGCCGAGTGGACCAGCATGGCCGACGTCCGGATCGCCACGACGAGGGCACGCTTCGCCTGGAGCTTCGCCAGCCGCGGGCTGGTGCCGGACACGGGTGCGGGCACCTGGCTGCTCCCGCGGCTGGTCGGGGTCCAGCAGGCGCTCCGGCTGCTGTACTCGGGGGACTGGCTGACTGCCGCCGAGGCGCTCGAGCTCGGCTACGTGTCCGAGGTCGTGGCGCCCGAGGGGCTGCTGGCCGCCGCACGCACCGAGGCGAGGCGGTACCTGGGGGGCGCGCCCGGGGCCCAGGCCGCGACCAAGCGCCTGCTCTACGAGGGGCTCAGCCGGCACGTGGCCGACCACCAGGTCGCGAGCCGGGCGCAGCTGCTCGCTGCCTTCACCTCGGCGGAGCACGCCGAAGGCGTCGCAGCCTTCCTCGAGCGTCGACCACCCGCGTTCGGCCCCGGCTGAGCAGCTCGGCTGGCGCTAGCCGGCTCGGTGGTCGGCGACCCAGCCGAGGGCGTTGGACACCAGCCGCCGGTAGCGCGGCTCGCCCAGGGTCCGGCCCTTGTCGCCCGGCTGGATGTAGACGAGCCGGCTGCGGTCGTTGATCCGCGTCCAGGCAGCGAGCGACGAGCCATCCGGGTGGGTCCAGTCACCGTTGCTGCTGGGCACCTCGACGCCCTCGGCCACCGCGGCGACGGTCGAGTGGTGGTCGACGTCGCGGCGCGGGGCGTCGGTGCGCAGCAGGGGGTGGACGTCGGCCTCGAACACCGGGCAGAGGTACGGCTCGTCGACCACGTCGAGGCCGTCCGCCAGCCCAGCCAGCACGGGGTGCTCGGGATCGAGCGCGGTCAGGTGCTGCGGGACGTCGGCCATGTAACCGGAGTCGGGCCAGTCCTGGCCGCGGACGGTGCCGGGTCGGTAGAGGTACTGGCCACCCACGAGCTCGGACCAGGGCGCCCACCCCGGCCACGAGGCGATGGCGTGGTGCATGACCACGAACCCGTGCCCGGCCGCGGTGAGCCGGGCGATGCCGTCGGCCAGCTCGGGGGGCGGCTGCGTGGCCGTCGGTCGCGCTCCCGGCATGTCGTAGTGCAAGGACGCGTCGTAGCCGTCGAGCCGCTCAGGGGTGAGCCACTGCAGGGCCTCCGGCTGCTCGACCCAGGTCACCTCCGCGGTGAGCGAGTCGCCCAGGGCGTCCAGGAAGGCGCCGAAGGCCTCGCGATCGAAGGAATGACCGCCGGTGACTGCCAGAAACTTCATGCGTCCCCTTCTCTGCCGACGGCTCCATACAGCGGCCACCTGCTCTGGTCAAGAGTGTCTACTAGGCGTGTCTGACGGCTGATCCCCGTTCAAATGAGGGTCGCAGTCACAGACTCGTAACAATAGGTTGACGTCCCATCTTCGGTGGACCTAGTGTGCGGCAACTGGAGAAAGTGTCCAGTAATTGGCTAGTGATCTTGGTGACACCTCGACGCAACGAAGCTGTGGTCAGAGAACGTGCGCGTGTGGGGGCACGACTCGCTCCTCTGGACCGGCTGCTGGCCAGCCCACCCTCGGTGGGCTTCGCACCACGAAGCGTGCTCCGCGCCAACCGGACGCGCTTCACGGCAAGAGATGCAATGTCCACAAACCTGGGTCACTCATCCGGCCCTAAGAGGGGAAGTCCTGTGAAGGCTCGACTCGTGGTTGTAGCGGCTGCTGCGGCAGTTGCGCTAGCCGCTTGCAGCAGCAGTTCGTCAGGCGGCGCGGGGGCCAGTTCGTCTGCGGGTTCCAGCAGTTCACCAGCGCTCGCCGCCGCGTCCGCTGCGGTCACCGCGGCACTGGTCGAGCCGACCAGCGTCGGCGTCACCACGCCGCTGAGCAAGACGCCGGCCACCGGCAAGAACATCACCTACCTCACCTGCGGCGTCGGTGTCTGCAAGCAGATCGGCGACCAGCTCATCCAGGCGACCAAGGCGCTCAGCTGGAACCTGAAGCAGGTCCCGGCCGGTACGACTCCCGAGCAGATCGTTGCTGCGTGGACGACGGCCATCAACGCCACGCCGAAGCCGGACGCGATCCTCACCTCCGGTGTCCCGGTCTCGGTGTTCCAGGCTCAGCTGACCCAGGCTGCTGCCGAGGGCATCGCGGTCGTCGACTGGGCGTCCGCCAACCCGCCGAACACCCCCGGCATCATCTTCGACATCAACCCGGTGACGGACAACGAGGAGCGCGGCAAGCTCCTCGCCGACTACGCCGCCTCGAAGACCGGCGGCAAGGCCAAGACGCTGTACCTCAACGTTCCTGACTACAAGACCCTGGTCGCGGAGCAGGCAGCGTACGAGGCGCAGATGAAGGTCAACTGCCCGGACACCTGCACCACGGACACCCTCAACTTCGCGGCCACGGACATCGGCGCGAAGGTCGCGAACGCGACCGTCAGCTACATCCAGGCGCACCCGGACATCAACTACGTCATCCCGTCGTGGGACGACCTGGGCCTGGGTATCCCTGAGGCGTTGAAGGCAGCCGGGCTCGACAAGCAGATCACCATGATCAGCCAGGCGAGCAACCAGGTCGCGGCGACGAACATCAAGAACGGCAACGTCCAGGTCGCCACCATCCCCCAGGGTGTCGGTCAGATGGCCTACAAGGCCATGGACGTGCTCGCTCGCCACTGGAACGGTGACAGCCTCGCGGCCGACTCCGCCAACCTGCTGCCGATCTGGCTGCAGACCCAGGCCACCATCGGTGACCCGAACGTCCCGTGGGCCGGTCCGACCGGTCCGCCGAACTACGCAGCGCAGTTCGAGGCGCTGTGGAAGGTCTCCAGCTGACCTAGCGTCGCCAGGTCTGCAAGAGGAAGATCGAGGCAGGAAGGGAACGTGGGAATGACCGTCATCAGTAGGTGCGCCACCCCCTGTCCTCGAGAACGACGCCTGTGAGCGCCGACCAGCTGCTCCACCTGTCCGGGGTTGTCAAGACCTTCCCCGGGCAGGTGGCGCTGGCCGACGCCGACCTCGACGTCGGCGCTGGAGAGATCCACGCGCTCGTCGGGCAGAACGGCTCCGGCAAGTCCACGATGATCAAGCTGCTGGCTGGGTACCACCAGCCGGACCTGGTCCGTGAGTCCACCATCGCCGGAGAGAGCTTCACCCTCGGGTCGACCTCAGAGGCTGACCGGCTGGGCATGCGGTTCATCCACCAGAACCTCGGGCTCATCGAGGGCATGAGCGTGGTCGAGAACTGCGCCCTCACCCGTGGCTTCCCCACCGGGAAGATGTGGCGGATCAACTGGTCCGAGGAGAAGGCGCGCGTCGCCGGGCTGCTCGAACGCTGGGGCGTCGAGGTCGACGTCGGCCAGCCCATCGGCCACCTCGCGCCGGCCCAGCGCACCATGGTCGCGATCGTCCGGGCCCTGCAGGACTGGGAGAACTCGGCCCGGCTCCTCGTGCTCGACGAACCCACCGCCACGCTGCCGGCCGCCGAGGTCGAGCGGTTGTTCGAGGTGGTCCACCGCGTGGCCGCTGCCGGGCTCGGCGTCCTGTTCGTCTCGCACCGCCTCGACGAGGTCTTCGACGTCGCCGGGCGCGTGACCGTCTTCCGCGACGGCAAGACCGTCCTCAGCCAGCCGACCAGCGAGCTCAACCACACCACGCTGGTCCGCGCCATGCTCGGTCGCTCCATCGCAGCCTGGGAGACCGGGGAGGTCCACCCGGGAGCCGAGAGCGCGCTCGTCGTGGAGAACCTCGCCGGCATCGACCTCAAGTCGCTGTCGCTCACCGTGCGCAAGGGCGAGATCGTCGGCCTGGCCGGGCTGCTCGGGTCCGGCCGTGACGAGGTGGCTCCGCTCATCTCCGGGGCGATCGAGCGCACCGGCGGCACGGTCACCGCGGGCACCAGCGTCGTCCCCGGTGGCAAGCCGCGGGCCTCGCTGCAGGCCGGCGTCGCGACCGTGCCGGTCGATCGGGCCCGCAACGGCGCCGTGCCGTCCTTCTCCGTCGAGGAGAACATCGTGCTGCCGCGGCTCGGCCCGTTGGTACGGGGCGGCAAGATCAGCGGCCGCCTGCAGCGCAGGCAGAGCACCGACTGGATCGAGCAGCTCGACATCCGACCCGCCGACCCGCGCAAGGCTTTCCTCAACCTCAGCGGCGGAAACCAGCAGAAGGTCGTGCTCGCGAAGTGCCTCCGGCTCGCGCCGGACGTGCTCCTGCTCGACGAGCCAACCCAAGGCGTCGACGTCGGCGCCAAGGTGGCGCTCTACACCATCGTCGCGGACCGTGCGGCCGAAGGCCTCGCTGTCCTGGTCTCCTCCGGCGACTCGGAGGAGCTTGCTCGGCTCTGCCACCGCGTGGTGGTGCTCGTCAACGGTGAAGTGGTCCAAGAGATCAGTGGGGCAGACCTGACCCCTGAGGCGATCGACCTCGCAGTGCTGCGAGCGGAAGAGGACGAGGTCAGCAATGTCTAGTGAGACGCAGGCTTCCAACGACACCTCCCCCACGGGCGGGTCGGTCGACGCACCCAAGTTCCCGAAGGTTCCGCCGCAGGCGGAGGCCACCCCGCGTCCGGCCGGCGAGTCCGCGGCCGCACGCTGGAAGGACCGGCTGTCGTTCCGCCGGATCTCGGGCATCTACCTGTTCATCGTGGTGTTCGTCGTGTTCGCGCTCATCGAGCCGAAGACGTTCCTGTCGTCGATCACGCTGACGTCCGTCCTCTCGGAGCAGGCGGTCACCACGATGGTGGCGATCGCCCTGGTCGTCGCCCTCGCGTCAGGGGTGTTCGACCTGTCGGTCGGCGCGATCATGGGTGTCGGCGCTGCGGTGACTGCGTGGCTGGTGGTCAACCACGCCATCAACCCGTGGATCGCGGCTGCGGCCGCGCTCGTCACGGGCCTGCTGGTCGGGCTGCTGAACTCGTTGATCGTCGTGCGGTTCAAGGTCGACTCGTTCATCGGCACGCTCGGCGTGCAGTCGATCCTGTTCGCCATCCTGCTGTGGGTGACCAACGGGCAGCAGATCGTCGGCCTGCCGGCGAGCTTCCTGAGCGCGGCCTACAACAAGTGGTTCGGGATCCCCATCCCGTTCTACATCATGTTGTTCTTCGCCATCGTGCTCTGGTACATGATGGAGCTCACCCCGCTGGGCCGGTACATCGAGGCCACTGGTGGGAACCGGGACGCCGCTCGCCTCGCGGGTCTGCAGGTCGGCCGGCTGACCACCTTCGCGTTCGTCGTCTGTGGCGGCGTGTCCGCGATCGCCGGCGTCGTCCTGCTCACCCGGATCAGCGGCGCCGGCCCGACGACGGGCAGCGACTACGTCCTGCCGGTGTTCGCGGCGGCCTTCCTGGGACGCACCCAGTTCCGCCCGGGCCGGTTCAACGTGTGGGGCACCGTCCTCGCCGTCTACCTGCTGGCGATGATCACCAAGGGCCTCGAGCTGCACGGCGCACAGCCCTGGCTCACGCAGCTCTTCTACGGAGTCGCGCTGATCCTCGCGGTCTCGGCCTCCAACGTCGAGCGTCGGCAGCGGGTGTCGCGCAGCAAGGACACGGACGCGGGAGCGACCGGCGTCACCCCGGTGACGCCCGAGGCCGACACCGTCCACAGCCACGCGGACGGCGGTACGGCATGACCTTGGCTCCAACCGCACAAGCCGCCTCCGCACCGACCGAGCTGGAGGACATCGACCACTTCCAGGCCAGAGTGCGGAGCTGGCTGGAGAAGGTCCTGCCGCGTAAGCAGGACTGGTCCGGCGAAGGTTGGGGCCACGGCTCGGACGCCGTGCCGGTGTTCAACAACTACGACAGCGTGAGCGGCCGCGCCCTGATGGACGCGGCCGCCGCCTGGCAGCAGCAGAAGTACGACGCAGGGTTCGCCGCGTTGACGCTTCCGGTCGAGGACGGTGGCCGGGGGCTGCCCACCGACTACGCGAGGGTGTACGCGGAGATCGAGGCCGAGTACGCGGTCCCGCAGTGGGACGAGCTGCTGGAGGTGACGGTCGACCTGGTCGGCCCCACGCTGGCGGTGCATGGCACCGAGGAGATGAAGCAGCGCTACGTCGCCGACCTGCTGTCTGCCAGAGTCCTTGCCTGCCAGCTGTTCTCCGAGCCGGGCGCCGGCTCCGACCTCGCTGCGCTGACCACCGCGGCGGTCCGCACCGACTCCGGCTCGTGGCGCATCAACGGGCAGAAGGTGTGGTCGTCGGGGTCGCAGTTCGCCGACCTGGGACTGCTCATCGCTCGCACCGACCCCGCCAACAAGCACCGCGGGATGACCGCGTTCATGGTCGAGATGGACACCCCTGGCCTTGAGGTCCGGCCCATCAAGCAGATGACCGGCGGCCAGTCCTTCAACGAGATCTTCTTCACCGACGTCGAGATCCCGGACACCCAGCGGGTCGGTGAGATCGGCGAGGGCTGGCCGGTCGCGCTCACCACGTTGCGGTTCGAGCGCGAGCACGCCGCCACGCTCGGCGGTCACGGGGTCTCCGAGCTCTTCGGCAAGGTCTCCGCGCTCGCGGTGCGGACCGGCCGAGACGGTGACCCGTTGGTCCGCCAGCGGCTCGGTTCCCTCTTCCAGCAGGTCCGTTCCGTGCAGCTCGTCTCCCAGCGCGTCCAGGAGTCCATGCGCGCCGGTGAGGCGCCGGGGCCCGAGGGCTCCATGGGCAAGCTGCTCTGGAGCCAAGCCCTGCTGCAGATCAGCGACCTGGTGACCCTGATCCTGCGCGAGGACGTGATCGCGGACTCGGGCGAGTGGGGTCGCTACACCTGGTCGCAGCACCTCCTGGGCGCCCCTGGTTTCCGCATCGCCGGTGGCTCGGACGAGATCCAGCGCACCATCGTCGCCGAGCGCGTGCTCGGCCTGCCGAGGGAGCCCCGGCCATGAGCAGCGCGGTCTTCACCGGCGCCCATCCGGTCGAGCAGCACCTCATCCTCGCGCCATCGGCGGACCAGGTCGAGCTGCAGGGGATCGTGCGTTCCTTCCTCGCCGGCGTGCTGCCCGACCGCACGGCGGACCGCCCGACCTGGGCCGACGTCGATCCGGGCCGCGGGATCTGGAAGCGCATGGCGGCCGAGCTGGGCCTGCAGGCGCTCGCCATCGACGAGGAGCATGGCGGGCAGGGATTCGGGCTGTCCGAGCTGGTCCTCGTCTTCGAGGAGCTGGGCCGGATGGTCGCCCCGCTGCCGATGCTCGGCAGCATCGCGCTGGCCGCTCGCACGCTGACGCACGCACCGGCGTCGTCGGTGCGCGAGGAGACCCTCGAGGCACTCGCCGCGGGTGAGCTCCTGGCCACCGCAGCGCTCGAGCGGACCACGATCACCGCAACCGGAGAGGGCGCCGCGGTCACCTTGAGCGGCACGACGCCTGCGCTGGTCGACGGCGACACCGCCGAGGTCGTGCTGGTCCTGGCCGACGGCGCGCAGGGACGCTCGCTCTACCTCGTGGGCGCTGACGCGGCGGGGGTCGCCCGCGAGGTCGTCACCGGCCTCGACCTGACCCGAGGCCTTGCCCGGTTCACCTTCGCGCAGAGCCCGGCCACCCTGGTGGCTGGCCCCGATGACTGTGCCGAGGTGGTGGCACGAGGCCTGGCCGAGGCGGCCATCCTGCTGTCCAGCGAGTCCGTCGGCGGCGCGCGAGCGGCGCTCGACGAGACCGTCGAGTACTCCAAGGTGCGCGTGCAGTACGGCCGGCAGATCGGTTCGTTCCAGTCGCTCAAGCACCGCATGGCCGACATCCTGATCGCCACCGAGGCCGCCTGGTCGAGCGTGCGGTATGCCGCTGGCCTCGCCGACCTCCGACCGCTGCCGGACCTCGTCGAGCTCGAGCTCGCGGCGAGCGTGGCCAAGGCGGCGTCGTCGCAGGCCCAGCTGTTCGCTGCGGCCGAGGACATCCAGATCCACGGCGGCATCGGCTTCACCTGGGAGCACCCGGCGCACCTGCGGTTCCGGCGCGCGAAGAGCTCCGAGGTGCTGCTGGGTCTGCCCCAGGACCACCACGAGCGGATCGTCGCCCTGCTGGGCCACCAGCCTGCGGCCGCCTCGACCACCGACAGCAACTGAGCGGAGAACCTGATGGAGACGCGCGATCAGCTGTACATCGGCGGGCAGTGGCACGAGCCGTCCGGCAAGGGTGCTCTCGACGTGCTCGAGGCCGCGACCGAGGAAGTCATCGGGTCCGTGCCCGCCGGCGACAGCGCTGACGTCGACGCCGCGGTCGGCGCGGCACGTGGCGCGTTCGACTCCTGGTCGCAGTCCTCGGTGGGCGACCGCGCGGCGATGCTGCGCGGCCTCGCGGACGGGCTCGCGGCGCAGTCGGACTCGCTGGCCGAGATCATGAGCCGCGAGGTCGGCACGCCGATCTCCGCGTCGGGCCGCGTGCAGGTCGACCAGTCGCTCGCGGTGCTGCGGTCGATGGCCGACCTCATCGAGGAGTACCCCCTCACCGAGCAGCGCGGCAACGCGCGCATCGTGAAGGTCGCCGCCGGCGTCGTCGGGGCGATCACCCCATGGAACTACCCGCTGTACCAGATCGCGGCCAAGCTCGGTCCGGCCATCGCGGCCGGGTGCACCACCGTCGTCAAGCCGAGCAGCGTGGCACCCCTCGCCGCGTTCCGGCTCGCCGACGTCGCGCACGAGATCGGCCTGCCGGCGGGCGTGCTGAACATCGTCACCGGGCCCGGCGTGCAGGTCGGCGAAGACCTCGCGAGCCACCCGGACGTGGACGTCGTGAGCCTGACCGGCTCGGTGCGGGCCGGCGCGCGGGTGGGCGAGCTCGCCGCCGGCGGCATCAAGCGAGTGACGCTCGAGCTCGGTGGCAAGTCCGCGTTCATCCTCACCGACGACGCGGACGTCGAGGCCGGGGTGACCGCGCTGCTCGCCAACTGCTTCAGCAACAACGGCCAGACGTGCTCGGCGACCACCAGGCTCGTCGTCGCGCGTTCGCTGCTCGACCAGGTCGAGGACCTCCTGACCGAACGCGTCGCCGCGCTCGTCGTCGGGGACCCGCTCGACCCCGCCACGAACATCGGCCCCGTCGCCTCGGCCGGGCAGCGTGCCTCGATCCAGGCCGACCTCGAGAAGGGCTCGGGCGACGGCGTCGTCCTGGTCGGCGGCGCCGGTCCCGTCGAGGGTCTGGACCGCGGCTACTTCGTGCGGCCGACCGTGATCAGCCGGCTGAGCAACTCGGCGCACCTGGCGCGCGAGGAGATCTTCGGCCCGGTGCTCGTCGTGGTGCCGGTGGACGACGACGACGAGGCGGTCGCGGTCGCCAACGACTCCGACTACGGGCTCGGCGGCGCCGTCTTCTCCGGCGACGACGACCGCGCGGTGTCCATCGCCATGCGGCTGCGCACCGGGCGCGTCTCGGTGAACGGCGGCAAGAGCAGCGTGCTGTCGCCGTTCGGCGGCTTCCGGAAGTCCGGGGTCGGGCGCGAGCTCGGTGAGCACGGTCTCTCCGAGTACTTCGAGCTGATGGCGCTGCACCTGCCGGCGCGCGGCTGAGGCTTCGGGCGCCCGCCCTCCTTGCTGAGGTGTTGATGGGGACTGATCGGCACGGACTGACGGGCACGGCGGGATGGCTTGGCACGGCAACAAGAACTGACGACCGAGAGGAGCGCTGACCTGATGGGTACCCAGCCGAACGAGGCCCAGCTCGACGACGGTAGCCGTGAGGCCATGGTGCAGCTCGTGCTGCACGGGATGTCGCGCACCGCGGTCACGCCGGACCAGCAGAAGCTCGTCGACGCCGAGCTCGCGCTGCTGCGCGGAACCGTGCTCATGCCGACGAAGGCGGGCACCGAGCTCGCCGCCACGCTCCGCAGGATGCCGGCGGGCAGCGAGGACGAGGAGCGCGTCAACGAGCTGTTCCGCACCTTCCTGCCGGTGAACCGGGCGCTCCGCCAGCTGTGCACCGACTGGCAGTGCCGGGCGGACGGCTCGCCCAACGACCACACCGACCAGGCGTACGACGCGTCGATCAGGGACCGGCTGGACGACATCCACACCTCGATCGACCGGATCCTGCGTCGGCTCAGCGCGGTCTCGCCGGGACTCGACCACTACCGCGGCGACCTCAAGGGCGCCATGGAGCGCTTCGACGACGGCGACATGTCCGCGCTCACCTCACCGCTCACGGACTCGTACCACAACGTCTGGATGTGGCTGCACCAGGAGCTCTTGCTCATGCTCGGGGTCTCCCGCGCGGAGGACGAGGCGCTCGAGGAGCAGCTGGTGTCCGCAGGAGAGCAATGACGCAGGCCGGCGGCTCAGCGGGCGCACCCTTCCTCGTCCCCTACGGACAAGGGGCGGCGCGCGGTCTCGGCCTGGCCGAGCTCGGTGTGCACGGGGTCCAGATGGACCGGCTGGTCGCCCTCGGGCTGCCGACCGTGCCGGGCATCACCTTGCCGGTCGCCGCGGCCGAGAGCCTCACCGACCCGGTCGTCGCGCGGCACGCCGTCGACCTGGTCGAGGCGATGGCCGGCCGCAAGGTCGGCGACTCGGAGCGGCCGATGCTGCTCCGACTCGTAGCCAGCACCGCGGTCCCGGCCTCGGGGCTCCCGCCCGACTTCACCACCCTCGGGCTCACCCCGAAGGTCTCCGACGAGCTGCTCGCGGTAATGGGTCGGGACGGCGACCTGTTCGTGATCTGGTCCGCCATGCTGCGGCAGATCGCCGAGGACGGCCTCGGGCTCTCCGGTGACGACCTGGATGACCTCCTCTTCGACACCAAGGATCCGCGCGCGCAGGTCAAGGCCATGCTCGAGCTGTGCGCGACCAAGGGCACGCGCGCCTTCCCGGAGGACCCTGCCGAGCAGGTCGCGCTGGCGGCCAGGACGATGCTGACGCGCTGGGCCGCGCCGCGGGCGCAACGCGCTCGCAAGACACAGGGGCTCGACCCCGAGCTCGGCATCTCGCTGCACCTGCAGGCGCTGCGCATCGGGCCCTGGGAGCAGTCGGGGTTCGGCGTCGCCACCAGCCGTGACCCGGCCACGGGTCTGGCCGCTGCGCAAGGCAGCTTCTTCCGTGGGATCCGTCGTAGCGCGGTGGCCACCGCCGTCGGCGAGCCGCTGTCGTCCATGCCCGGGAGCACCGAGCTCCTCCAGCAGGCGCTGACCACGCTGGAGCACTACTTCCGTGTGGTCGCCGAGGTGAGCTTCGAGCTTCGCGACGGCGAGCTCGCGCTGCTCAGCGCCGGTGAGGCGCCTCGGCCTGGACCGCTCGCGTCGGTCCGGCTGGCCGTCGAGCTCGCCGAGGTCGGGACCATCAGCACGGACGAGGCGGTCCGGAGCGTGCGGCCGCAGACCGTGCAGGAGCTCCTGCACCCCCAGCTGGCGCTGGCCGGTGGCGAGCCGCTGTTCGTGACGGGCCTGGGCGCCTCGCCCGGGGCAGCGAGCGGCCGCATCGTCCTGTCGAGCACCCGTGCGCTGGAGCTCTCGGCTGAGGGCGTGGCCGTCGTGCTGGTCGCGTCAGAGACCAGCCCGGCCGACGTCCCCGCGCTGCTGTCGGCGCAGGCCGTGCTGACGACCAACGGGGGACTGGCCTCGCACGCGGCGGTGGTCGCGCGCGGCGCCGGCCGGCCGGCGATCTGCGGCGCGGCCGACATGCACATCGACCTGGCGGCTGGGACGGTGACGTCCGGTGACCTGGTCATGCACGAGGGCGACATCGTCTCGCTCGACGGTTCGACCGGGCGCGTCTACCTCGGCGGCGTCTCCGTCCGGCCGGTCGACCCGCCGCCCGAGCTGGACAAGATCCTCGGCTGGGCCGACCAGGCGCGCCGCATGCAGGTGCGGACGAACGCCGACACCGGCGTGGAGGCAGCCACCGCCGTCCGGCTCGGCGCGCAGGGCATCGGGCTGTGCCGGACCGAGCACCAGTTCCTCGGGGACCGCCTGCCGCTCATCCGTCGGCTGATCCTCGCCGAGGACCCCGCGCAGGAGCGCAACGCGTTGGTGGCGCTCGGCCAGGCGCAGCGCGAGGACTTCCGCGCGCTGCTGCTGGCGATGGGCGGACGCCCGGTCACGGTGCGGCTGCTCGATGCGCCGCTGCACGAGTTCATCGCCCACGACGGCGAGTACGAGACCGAGCTGCAGGCGCAGAAGGCGTTGAGCCTGCGCGAGGCCAACTCGATGCTCGGCCTGCGCGGAGTCCGGCTGGCGATCCTGCACGAGGGGCTCTACCCGGCCCAGGTCGAGGCGCTGGTGCGGGCCTGGGACGACGTCAGGACCAGCGGGGTGACCCCGCCGGCGCTGGAGATCATGGTGCCGCTGGTGTCGCTGCCGGAGGAGCTCGCCCTCGTCATCGACCAGATCCACGCGGGCATCGCCACCATCTCCGCCGAGCTCGGCATCACGGTGCCGTACACCGTGGGCAGCATGGTCGAGACGCCGCGCGCCGCGCTGCTCGCGGACAAGCTCGCCGAGATCTCCGACTTCCTGTCGTTCGGCACCAACGACCTCACCCAGCTGACCTACGGCTTCTCCCGTGACGACGTCGAGAAGCACGTGCTCGGGGCGTACATCGAACGTGGCCTGCTGTCGGCCAGCCCGTTCGCCGAGCTCGACCCCGACGGCGTCGGCGCGCTGGTGGCCACCGCCGTGCGGCTGGCTCGCGGGGTCAAGCCAGGCATCAAGCTGGGCGTCTGCGGTGAGCATGGCGGCGACCCGTCGTCCATCGCCTTCCTGGAGACCCTCGGCCTCGACTACGTGTCCTGCTCGCCGCACCGGGTCCCGGTCGCGAGGCTCGCCTCGGCCCAGGCGACGTTGGGCTGAGGAGGCATCCATGACGCAGACGACCCTGCGGAGCCGGCCGAGCTCGCACGCGCGGCTCGACGACGCCCTCTTCCCGCCGGAGGCGTGGGAGCCGGACACGGCCTCGCACTCCACGGGCAGGCTGGACGGCCTGGTCAACGAGTGGATGCGCGACTCGGTCTGTCTCGACGAGGACCCGGAGATCTTCTTCCCGCCGGGCCCGAGCGCGCAGGCCCACATCGATGCCGCGCTGGCCGTCTGCCGACGCTGCCCCGTGCAGGCGGAGTGCCTGGGGGTGGCCCTCGCCGACTCCAGCCTGCTGGGCGTCTGGGGTGGCACCACCGAACGCGAGCGGGTCGAGCTGCGCAGAACCGGAGCGGTACGGCGCAGGGCCTGAGCTGGGCAGTCCGGCAGGCCAAGGGCGCTGCCGGAGCACAACTAGAGTGCATCTATATTAACGAAGACGTCGACAGAAGGGCCGAGCCCGTGTCACAGATCGCCGAGATCACCGAGGTCGAACCGCTGACCGCTGACCTGGTCCTCGACCTGCATCGCCGGATGGTGCGGATCCGGGTCTTCGAGACCGAGGCCGGTCGCCTCATGGAAGGCGGCGAGATGCCGGGCTTCCTCCACCTGTACGTCGGTCAGGAGGCCGTCGCCGCCGGCGCCATGAGCGTGCTGAGCGACCAGGACCAGATCACCTCGACGCACCGCGGCCACGGGCATGCGGTCGCCAAGGGCGCCCAGTTCCGCCCGATGTTCGCCGAGCTGTTCGGCAAGGTCGACGGCTACTGCCACGGACGCGGCGGCAGCATGCACATCAACGACCTCTCGATCGGCATGATGGGCGCCAACGGCGTCGTCGGTGCGGGTATCCCGATCGCCGTCGGTGCCGGCTTCTCGAACAAGTACAAGGGCCAGGACAACGTGGCCGTCAGCTTCTTCGGTGACGGCGCCTCGAACATCGGCACCTTCCACGAGTCCGTGAACATGGCGGCGGTCATGAAGCTCCCGGTCATCTTCTTCTGCGAGAACAACGGCTACGCCGAGTTCACCCCGCAGTCGCAGACGACGCTGGTGACCGACGTCGCCGACCGCTCGGTCGCCTACGGGATCCCCGGGGTGATCTGCGACGGCATGGACGTCCTGGACGTCCGCGCGACGATGGCCAAGGCGGTGGCCCGCGCCCGAGCCGGCGAGGGTCCCGACGCTGATCGAGGCCAAGACCTACCGCTACTACGACCACCAGGGCGTGAAGGGGCTTCGCAAGAAGTACCGCACGCCCGAGGAGATCGAGGAGTGGAAGGCCCGCGACGCCATCGAGGCACTGGAGGCCAAGGGGATCGCGGCCGGCGTCGCCACCGCCGACCAGTTCAAGGCCATCTGGGACGACATCACCGCAGAGGTCGCCGAAGCGATCGACTTCGCCCGCAAGAGCCCAATGCCCGACACCAAGGACTTCGATCTCAATGTCTACAGCAACTGAGCAGGCGCCGGCCGTGGCAGTGTCCACCGCCGGTGCGGAGCGCCAGCTGAGCTACCTCAACGCTTTCCACGAGGGCCTGCAGCAGATCATGCGCGAGGACGACAACGTCTTCCTGATCGGCGAGGACGTCGCGGCCTACGGCGGTGTCTTCCACATGTACGAAGGCCTGCTCGACGAGTTCGGCGAGCGCCGCGTCGTGGACACCCCGATCGCCGAGGCCGCCCTCATGGGCCTCGGTGTCGGTGCGGCCGCCAGTGGCCTGCGACCGGTCTGCGACCTCATGTTCATGGACTTCCTGGGGGTCTGCATGGACCAGGTCGTCAACCAGGCCGCCAAGATGAAGTTCATGTTCGGCGGCTCGGTCCGCGTGCCGCTCACCATCACCACCGCCTACGGCGCCGGCGTGAGCGCGGCGGCCCAGCACA
This sequence comes from uncultured Actinomycetota bacterium, assembly GCA_963819215.1. GTDB lineage: Bacteria > Actinomycetota > Actinomycetes > Prado026 > Prado026 > CAWFVK01. The sequence goes on from CAWFVK010000006.1 coordinate 133,837, forward strand.
GCCAGAGCCTGGAGGCGTGGCTGGCCCACGTGCCCGGGCTCAAGGTGGCGATGCCGGCGTCCGCGTACGACGCCAAGGGCCTGATCGTCGCGGCGATCCGCGACGACAACCCCGTCGTGGTCATGCTCAACAAGGTCCTGCTCGGGACCAAGGGCAACGTGCCCGAGGAGATCTACGAGGTGCCGCTCGGCCAGGCGACGATCCGTCGCGCGGGCGAGGACGTCACCATCGTCGGCATCGGCCGGATGGTCACCGAGGCCCTCAAGGCGGCGGACGCGCTCGCCGAGCAGGGCGTCTCCGTCGAGGTCATCGACCCGCGGACGGTCCAGCCGCTCGACATGCCGACCATCATCGAGTCGGCGAAGCGCACCAACCGGATCCTGGTGGTCCACGAGGCCGTGCAGTTCGGCGGCATCGGCGCCGAGATCGCCGCGCAGATCCAGGACCAGGCGTTCGACTACCTGGACGCGCCCGTCGGACGGGTGGGTGCTCCGTTCACCCCGGTCCCGTTCAGCCCCTCGCTCGAGGCGAACTACGTCCCGGACTCCACCCGGATCATCGCGGCGGCCAAGCGGCTGCTCGAGCGGGGCTGACGCACCGTGGCCCTGGAGATCCTCATCCCCAAGCTGGGGCTGACGATGACCGAAGGTGTCATCGAGGAGTGGGTGGCGACCCCTGGTGCGCTGATCAAGGTCGGCGACATCCTGATGCGACTCGGCACGGACAAGGTCGACGTCGACATCGAGGCGGAGGGCGAGGGGATCTTCCATCCCAACGCTGCCGCCGGTGCGACGCTGCCGCCTGGCGCTGTTGCCGGCTGGTTGCTCGCCGACGGTGAGGCCGCACCAGCGGCCCCGGCCCCGAGCTCGGCCCCGTCCGAGCCGGCGGCCGTCGCGGCTGCCGCGTCGGGGTCCCCGGCTGCCGCTGCCCCGCTCGCCGCTGAAGCGGTTCCCGCAGCTGCGGTCAACGGTGGACGGCTGAAGTCCTCGCCGAACGCTCGCCGGGTTGCCGCCGAGCTCGGCCTCGACCTTACCGGCGTGCGTGGGACCGGCCCCGGCGGCCGCATCGTCAGCGAGGACGTCGAAGAGGCCGCAGCCGCGGCGAGGACGGCAGCGCCGGTCGCCGTGCTGACTGCTGCTCCGGCCGCCGCCGCTGCGCCCGGCTACGCCTCGCCGCTGCTCCGCAAGCTCGCGAAGGAGCAGGGCCTCGACCTGGCGACCGTGGCGCCGTCAGGCCCCAACGGCCGGATCCGGCGCGACGACGTCCAGGGCGCGGTGGCCAAGCGGGCCGCGGCTCCCGTCAAGGTCGGACCGCAGCCGGGCGATGTCATCCCCCTGACCGGGGTGCGCGGTGCGATCGCCCGCAACATGCACGCGAGCCTGCAGACGATGGCCCAGCTCACGCTCGGCACCGAGACCGACGTGTCGGCGCTGGTGAAGGTCCGGGCACAGCTCAAGGACGAGTACGCCTCGCTCGGGTTGCGGGCTCCGACGATCACCGACTTCGTGGTCAAGGCGGCCGCCCTCGCGCTGCGCCAGCACCCGGTGATGAACGCGTCGGTGACCGACGATGCCGTCGTGCTGGCCGAACGGGTCAACATCGGGCTCGCGGTCTCGCTGGACGCCGGGCTGGTCGTGCCGGTGCTCAACGACGCCGACGTCCGGGGGATCGCCGATCTGTCCGCCGAGGCCGCCTCGCTCGCCGAGACGGCACGGGCCGGCAAGCTGTCGCTCCCGCAGATCGAGGGAGCGACCTTCGCTGTCAGCTCGCTCGGGACGGCCGGGATCGACTTCTTCACCCCGGTGATCAGTCCTGGCAACGTCGGCATCCTGGGTGTCGGGCGGATCAAGGACGGCGTGCGCTGGGACGGTGACACCCCGCGGCGGACCGATGTGCTGACGCTCAGCATCACCTTCGACCACCGGGCCGTGGACGGTGCACCTGCTGCGGAGTTCCTGGCGACCGTCTCGGCACTGCTCGGGCGGCCGCTGGTCCTGCTGGCGGGCTGACCGGCGCGTCGGCCTGCTGGCCGGCACACCCGGTCGACTGGCGCGATCGACTGACTCGAGCGATCGACCGACTCGAGCGATCGACCGGAGAGCTCAGCTTCCGGTGATGATCCGGGTCGAGACATCCGCGACGGCCTGCTGGAGCGCGACCCGCGACATCGTCGCCAGCGGGCCGCCCTCCATCCGGAGCGGGTGGATGCTCATCGTCAGGCCGATCATCGTGCGCACGGCGAGCGTGCGGGCGGCGTGCTGCGCAGCGGCCGAGCGCTGGCTGGCCGGGATGCGGTCGGAGGCGAAGTAGTCGTAGGCGCGGGCCACATGGCGGTCCTCGTAGTCCTCGCGCAGCGACTTCGCGCCGGGCGTGGCACCCCCGGGCATGTGCAGGAAGAGCAGCCGAGCTTCGTCCGGGTGGTTCTCGGTCCACTCCCACGAGGCGAAGGCCACCTGGGTGAAGATCTCCGCGTTGCCGGGAGCGCTGTCGGGACGGACGTCCGAGATCACGGCGTCGCTCGCGTCCATCGCGGCCCGCAGGGCGCTCTCGAAGAGCTCCTCCTTGCCGCTGAAGTGGTAGTACACCGCGGTCGGCACCATGTTGGCCTCGTCGGCGATCTCCTGGATGCTGGCGTCCGAGAAGCCCTTGCGGGCGAAGACGGTGATAGCCGCCTTCACGATGAGCTGGCGCCGGGACGGCCGGTGCGGGGTGTTGCGCCCACCGGCGACCGCCGCAGCTTTGCTGTCCGCGCTGTCCGCGTCGACGAGTTCGTCCGCGTCGAGGCTGACGTCCGCGACGACCGGCTTCGCCTTGCTGATCCTCGGCTGGGCCTTGCTGGCCCTCGGCTGCCGGCTGGGCGCCGGCTGACGCTTCGGCGCGGCTGCGGTCGCCATGCTCGCCCCCTGATGATCTTTCGGTGGTCCGTTCGCCCCCGTGCCCCACGGGCGCGTGCGATCATCTTGGCATGCCGAGCGCCACCAAACGACCTGCTCACCGCCCGTCCCGTCGCGGGGCTGTGGTCGAGGCCGCCATGCAGCTGTTCGCGGTCCGGCCCATCGAGGCCGTGACGGTCGCGGACATCGCGGAAGAGGCCGGGATGACCCCGGCCGCGGTCTACTACCACTACCCGTCCAAGGACGACCTGCTGCTTGACGGGCTGCGCGGGTTCACCGACTCCATGCTGGAGCAGCTGCGCGTCGAGCTCCGCCAGCCAGCCAGCCCCGACGGCATCGGCGAGGTGCTCGTCGCCCTGCTCAGCTGGACCGACGCCCATCGCTACGCCGCCACGGTCTACTTCGTGACCTCACCGGGCCTGAGCGTCGGTGTCGAGACCCTGCGCCGCGAGACCCGGCTCGAGATGATCAAGCTGCTGACGCAGGCGCTGCGCAAGCGCGTCCCCGGGATCAAGCTGCCGGAGGCCAGCGTCGCGGCGAACGGCCTGCTCAACCTGCTCGAGCAGGCCGCGGCCTCGTGGTTGACCGAGGACACCGTGCTGGCCAACCTCGGCCGCCGGCGCTTCTCGGCCGAGGTCGCGAACCTCGGCCGCCGGATCAGCGGGCCCTGAGCCCCCAGTCCCGCACGCGGCCGCGGGACCTGGCCGGCGACGCGCGTGCTGCTAGTGCGCCTTGCTCTTGCCTTCCGGGTCCTTGCCCTTGAGGACGCCCGGGAACCCGCTCGGGTCGACGCGGTCGCCGAACAGCACCAGGTTGTGCGTGTGGCCGAGCTGCTGCAGCGACATCGCGGCCTGCTGCGCAGTCCAGTAACCCTGTGCGTCCTGCGCCTGGTTGACGGACTGCTTGGCCAGCTTGAGCGCGAAGCTCGGGCGCAGCGCGATGCGCTCGGCCATCTCCCGCGTGAAGGTGTCGAGGTCAGCAGCGGGGACGACGTGGTTGACCATGCCGAGGCGCAGGGCGGTGTCGGCGTCCACCCAGTCGCCGGTGAAGAGCATCTCCTTGGCCTTGCGCGCACCCAGCTCCCACGGGTGGTTGAACATCTCCACCCCGTTGACGCCCATGGCGACGGTGGGGTCCTGGAAGCGCGCGCCCTCGGCGGCGATGACGATGTCGCAGGGCCACACCAGCATCAGCCCACCGGCGATCGCCCGGCCCTGGACCGCGGCGATGGTCGGCTTGGGGAAGTTCCGCCACCGCATGCAGAGGCCGAGGTACGCCTCGTGCTCGCGTGACATCCAGCCCTCGGCTCCGGGGAGCTCGAAGCCGCCCCACGTCGTGACGTGGTCGAAGTCCTCGATCTCCCCGGTGTCCAGCAGGTCGTGCCCGGCGGAGAAGTCAGGGCCTTCCGCTCGCAGCAGCAGGACCCGGACGGCGGAGTCTGCGCCAGCGCGGCTGAAGGCGTCGTCGAGGGCGTAGAGCAGCTCCAGGCTCTGCGCGTTGCGCTTCTCCGGCCGGTTCAGCGAGACGACGGCGACTGCGCCGGACACCTCGTAGGTGACGAGCGTCGAGGGCTCCACGACGTGCTCCTTCGCTAGTTGTGTCGACCGCCGGCAGCAGGGTCGCGCGGGCGAGGCTCAAGGGAGTATCTGTAGGCTGACCACGGAAAGCAAGCGGCCCTGAGTACACTCGGCCGCGTGTCCACCCAACCACGCGCCCGCACCATCGACCTCGAGAACGGCTTCTCGCCGACCCTGGACGGCATGTGCGAGCTCGTGCTCGTGCGCCACGGCGAGCAGTCGCTGCCCAAGAACCTCCCCGTCGCCGAGCAGGTCGACCCCCCGCTGTCCGAGCTCGGCCGCCAGCAGGTCGCCGCGGTGGCCGAGCGCCTGGCCACCATGCACATCGACGCCATCTACAGCTCGCCGCTGCAGCGGGCGCTGCTGACGGGCCAGGCCATCGGCGCCAAGCACGGCCTCACCCCGGTCGCGCTGGACACCCTGCGTGAGATCGACCCCTGGGCGGAGTTCCCGTCGGACAAGGGGTTCTTCGACGTCCTCGGCCACGAAGAGGTCACCGCGATCTTCCGGGCGCACGGCCGCACCAAGAAGTTCGACGCCTTCCCTTACACGGAGGACGTCGCGGAGTTCCGGGCCAGGGTGATCGGGGCGCTCGCCGAGATCGTCGACCGCCACCTCGGGCAGCGCGTGGTCGTCACCTGCCACAGCGGGGTCATCAACGCCTATCTCGCCTTCGTCTTCGGCAGCGACCTCGACATGCTCGTGCGGCTGCACCACACCTCGTTGACCACGTTCAGGGGGGCGGACACGCGCCGCGCCGTCCTGATCGTCAACGACTACGCGCACGTCCTGCCGTTCCAGACGGCGATGGGCGACACGAACCTCTAGCCCCACCAGAACCATCCGGGACGAGGCTTTCGTAGGACGTCCTCTTACCCTATGCTGACTACAGAAACGACGGGCTGACGTCTCGCCCGCGTGAACACGCAGCAGCGCGGCAGATCGCCGGCCTCACCCAGGGAGCGACATGGATCTAGGTCTGACAGGCAAGCGTGCACTGGTCACCGGTGCGAGCCGTGGGATCGGCCGCGCCACGGTCGAGATGCTCGCCTCCGAGGGTTGCTCGGTCGCGATCTGCGCACGCGGCGCCGATGACCTCGCCACCTTCGCCAAGGAGCTCGAGGCCAAGGGCGTCACGGTGTTCTCACGGCCGGTCGACGTCGGCGTGGCCGGGGCGATCACCGAGTTCGTCGACGACGCCGCGGCAGCGCTGGGCGGCCTGGACATCGTGGTGTCCAACGTGTCCGCCGGCTCGGTCAAGGGCCCGGACCAGTGGCAGACCAGCCTGGACACGGACCTCCTCCCGCTGGTCCGCTCGATCGAGGCAGCGATCCCGCACTTCGAGGCCGCCGGCGGTGGCGCGGTCGTCGCGATCTCCTCGACCTCCGGCTTCGACGGCGCCCCGCCAAGCGCGCCGAACTCCTACGCCGCCTTCAAGGCCGCGGTCATCGCGCACGCCTCCGGCCAGGCGCACAAGCTCGGCCCGCTCGGCATCAGGGTGAACACGGTGTCGCCAGGGCCGATCTACTTCGTCGACGGTCCGTGGGACAACATCAAGATCAACCGGACCGCGATGTACGACAGCGTGATCGCCACGATCCCGGTCGGTCGCATGGGCAAGCCCGAGGAGGTCGCCGCGGCGGTGGCCTACCTCGCGAGCCCGGTCGCCGGGTTCTGCAACGGCGTCAACCTCGTCACGGACGGCGGGATGGTCACGCGTGTGCAGTTCTGACCGCGGCGCCATGATCGCGCAGAGCCGCCGAAGCCGAGCCAGGGAGTCCTGATGGCCGGGCCCGCGGGGCGGATCGACGTCGTGCTCGTGGTCGGCGGTCGCTGGCACGACTTCGACTACGCGCGTGTCCAGCTCCTCGCCGAGCTGGGCAGGCACGACGTCGTCCGCACCCGGGTCTTCGAGGACTACGCCAGCACGGCCGCGATCGAGGCCGCCGACGTGCTGATCACGTACACCTGCGACGTGCGTCCGAGCGCCCAGCAGCAGGCGGTGCTGGCGTCCTTCGTCGCGCGCGGTGGCCGCTGGCTGGCCCTGCACGGCAGCAACTCCGCCATCAACCCGCGCGGGCCGGGCCAGCCGAGGTACCTCACGCCACGCGAGCTCGGCGTGGTCGCCGACGTCCTCGGCAGCCAGTTCGTCGCGCACCCACCCATCACGCCGTACCTGGTGACACCGGACCAGCCGGACCACCCGCTGGTGGCTGGCATCCCCCCGTTCACGACGACGGACGAGCTGTACGTCAGCGAGCTCCACCCGCCGCTGGACGTCCTGCTCAGCACGCGTTTCCAGGGTGAGTGCCCGAGCTTCACCGAGCAGCTGGCCGAGCTCGACGACGACCCCCGTCCGGTGATGTACCTGAAGCAGACCGGCGCCGGCACCGTCCTCTACCTCACGCTCGGGCACTGCCGCGGGCGCCTGGACGTGCAGGATCTCGGCATCGACGACTTCGGTCGGCAGGACCGCGGCTCCTGGGTGCTCCCCGAGTTCACCGAGCTCGTCTCGCGCACGGTGGCCTGGGCCGCCCACGGGGATGCGTGGCCGCGCTGCCTCGACCGCACCAGGACCGCCTTCACAGACGCCCTGTCCCTGTCCACCGTCCCAGCAAGGGGAGACGCATGAGCACCACCGACGAGAGCACCGCGGTCCACGGCGACTCGACGCCGTTGGACATCTACGACGACGCCTTCCTCGCGTGCCCGTTCCCGAAGCTCGCCGAGCTTCGCAAGGACGAGCCGGTGGGCGAGCTCACCCAGGACGGCTGGTTCATCATCAGCCGCGACGAGGACGTCCGCCGGGTGCTGCGTGACACCAAGACGTTCTCCTCGTCGATGAACCGGCACGCGCCGATCCCTCCCGAGGCCGCCGAGGCGGTCGCGGCCATCCGCGCCAAGGGCTGGCCGTACACGAACGCCCTCGGCGTCAACGACGCGCCGGTCCACACCCGCTACCGCAAGCTCGTCAGCAAGGTCTTCACCCCGCGCTCGCTGAGCTGGATGGCGCCGCTGCTGGAGACGACCGCGGAGGAGCTGGCGGCGGGCCTGCCGGACGGCGGCCCCATCGACTTCCTCGAGGAGTTCGCCGGCCGCATCCCGATCTGGGCGATCTCGCGCATCCTCGGACTGCCGGACGCCAAGCGCGACGACGTCCGCCGCTGGACCATCGCCTCGACGGCGAGCATCGGGGCGCAGCCCAGCCCGGCCGACTGGGTCCGCTACGAGGAGGACCTCCTCGACTACCAGCTGACCATCGCGGCCGAGCTCGAGATCGGCAAGACCGATCCGGGCGAGGGCCTGATCCACCAGCTCGCCCAGGCCGCGGTCAACGAAGAGGTCGGCGCGGACGAGGCCCCCCTCGGCACCGGGGTCCTGCTGACGCTCATCCGCGAGATGGTGGTCGCGGGGAACGAGACGACGGGCAAGGCCATCACCGAGGGCGTCCGGATGTTCGGCGCCGACCCTGCGGTCTGGGAGCGCCTGCGTCAGGACCCGAGCTACGCCGAGGTCCTCGTCGAGGAGTCGCTGCGGCTGTCCAGCCCGGCCCAGAGCGCGTTGCGCCGGGTCACCGAGGACACCGAGCTCAGCGGCTGCCCGGTGACGGCAGGCAGCGTCGTCGTCGTCTCGCTGGTCAGCGCGAACCGGGACGACGAGCGGTTCGCGGAGGCCGAGGAGTTCGACGCCGAGCGCGACAACGTCCGCCAGCACATCGCCTTCGGGCTCGGGCCGCACGCCTGCATCGGTGCCACGCTCGCGCGGATGGAGGCCATCGCCGCGCTGCAGTCGCTGTCCAGGCATGTGATCTCGATCGAGCCGGCGTCGGACGAGCCGCTGAAGTACACGCGCAGCTTCATGCTGCGAGGTCCGCTGGCCTACCCGGTGATGATCAACCGGCGGCCGGCAGCGGACATCGCGGCCGACATCGCTGCGGCCAAGCAGGCCGCCCCTGACCTGGTCGCCGAGGCGACGGCCGCGCAGCCCGAGTAGGGCTGCGCGGCCGGTCCGGCTCAGCCCGCGGCTGCGGCCTTCTCGGCGGCGACACGGGCGTCCGAGCGCGCCCAGGCCATGGTCATGATGTTCTTGTTCCCGGCCTGGTGCTTGACGTTCAGGCTGATCCCCGAGAGCTTCCAGCCCTGCTCGGTACGGACGAGCTTGTCCCGGTAGTAGCCGTTCAGCGTGAAATGGCTGTCGCCCTCGGAATTCAGCATGAAGTGCTCGGCGACAATGTATGCGGTGACCACCGCGGTGTCACCGTCGATGAATGTCTGGATGTTCGTGATGGTGTGCTGCGTGGCGTCCAGGCCGCTCATCCGGTGCATGCCGCGAGCCACCCAGGCGTCCGCCTCGACCATGCGGAGAGGTTCGTCCGGCCGCCACGACGAGTAGTCGATCTCGACCTCGTCGGTCATGATGGACCGGTACAGCACGGGATTTCTGCTGTCGAGCCCCTCGGCGAAGCGCGCCAGGACGTCGCAGATCTCCAGGTGGTCGATCCAGCGCTCGATCTCTTCAGGCGTTCTCGTCATGAATTCGTCCTTCGCTGCGCGGTCGCCCGTTCACGGTTTTGGATAACCTCAGCATTTCATGCCGGACGAGCCGTGCGAAGCCTTTCCACGGGTAAATCCGACGCCCTAGGATGAGCCCGTGCCCATTTCCCAGCCCTCGGTCGGCGCCAGCCCTCGCGCGTTCTCCCTCTCGCACCTGTCGATGATGGAGGTCGCGCCGGTGGACCTCGTGCGGGCCGCTGGCGACGCCGGCTACGAGTACGTCGGCATCCGGCTGGTTCCGACCTCGGACGGCACGGACCACGACCTCTTCAGCAGCCCGCGGAAGGCGCAGGAGATCGCCAGAGCGCTGGACGACACCGGTGTACGGATGCTCGATGTCGAGGTGCTGCGCGTCCTCCCCGACGGTTTCGGCGACCTCGACCCGTTCTTCGAGCTCGCCGCCGCGATCGGTGCCCACCAGGTGATCTGCACCGTGGAGGACACCGACAAGGTGCGCCGGGTCGACTCGTTCGGGTGGCTCTGCGAGCTCGCGGGCCGCTACGGCGTGACTCCGATGCTGGAGTACATGGTGTTCACCGCGATCGGCACGGTGGGGGAGGCGGTCGACCTGGTCCGCGCCGTCGGTGTCGAGCACTGCGTGCTCGTCGACGCGCTGCACCACGACCGTGGCGGCGGGACACCCGAAGGCCTGCTGGGCCTCGGTCCGTGGCTCGCCCCGTACCTGCAGATCTGTGACTCTCCCGTGCGGGGTCGGATGGCCGACGTCACCGCGGCGCGGACGGAGGCGGTGTACGGCCGGCTGCTGCCCGGGGCCGGGGCGCTCCCGCTCGTCGAGCTCCTGGGCGTCCTCGACCGCGACACGGTCATCAGCGTGGAGTGCCCCACGCTCGGTCAGCGGCTGCCGAGCGATCCCGCCGCGCAGGCGGCGCGGATGCTGGCCGCTGCGCGATCGGTCGTCGAGCAGGCCGATGCCTCACGAGCAGCAGCGGCTGGCGTCCAGTCCTGACCCGGGCGGCCGGCAGCCGAGCGGTCAGCAGGTCAGACGTTGCGGCGGTACTGGCCGCCGACCTCGAAGAACGCGTCGGTGATCTGACCGAGCGAGCAGAGCCGGACGGCGTCCATCAGCGCCTCGAAGACGTTGCCGCCCGTCGGTGGCGGCATGCTTGCAGCCGTGCGAGCGCTGGCGGTCGCGCTCGTCGGCGTGCGCTGGCGTGGAAGTCGCGCAGCCGGTCCAGCTGGGACTGCTTCTCCTCCTCGGTGGCGCGGGCGAGCTCCAGGACCGGCGGGCGGCGCCTCGCCGGCCGGGTCGAGGAAGGTGTTGACGCCGATGATCGGCAGCGAGCCGTCGTGCTTGCGGTGCTCGTAGAGCATCGACTCGTCCTGGATCCGGCCGCGCTGGTAGCCGGTCTCCATCGCGCCGAGCACGCCGCCGCGCTCGGTGATGCGGTCGAACTCGGCCAGCACCGCCTCCTCGACCAGGTCGGTGAGCTCGTCGACGATGTAGGAGCCCTGCAGCGGGTTCTCGTTGCTCGACAGGCCCCACTCCTGGTCGATGATCATCTGGATGGCCAGGGCGCGGCGCACCGACTCGTCGCGTCGGGCGTGGTGACGGCCTCGTCGAAGGCGTTGGTGTGCAGGCTGTTGCAGTTGTCGTAGAGCGCGCAGAGCGCCTGCAGCGTCGTGCGGATGTCGTTGAAGTCCATCTCCTGCGCGTGCAGCGAACGGCCCGAGGTCTGCACGTGGTACTTCAGCTTCTGCGCTGCGCTCGCTGGCGCCGTAGCGTCTCCTGCATCGCGACCGCCCAGATGCGGCGGGCCACCCGGCCGAGCACGGTGTACTCGGCGTCCATGCCGTTGGAGAAGAAGAACGACAGGTTCGGCGCGAAGTCGTCGATCGTCCATGCCCGCGCGCGAGGTAGGCCTCGACGTAGGTGAAGCCGTTGGCCAGCGTGAACGCCAGCTGGCTGATCGGGTTCGCCCCGGCCTCGGCGATGTGGTAGCCGGAGATCGACACCGAGTAGAAGTTGCGCACCGCGTTGTCGATGAACCACTGCCTGGATGTCGGCCATGCACCGCAGCGCGAACTCGGTGCGAGAAGATGCAGGTGTTCTGGCCCTGGTCCTCCTTGAGGATGTCGGCCTGCACCGTGCCGCGCACGTTGCGCAGCACCCACGCGCGGATGCTCCGCGACCTCGCTCGGCAGCGGCTCGCGGCCCTCGTCGCTCGGTGGCGAGGTCGAGCTGCTGGTCGATCGCGGTGTTGAGGAACATCGCGAGGAGCGTCGGGGCGGGGCCGTTGATCGTCATCGAGACCGAGGTGCGCCGGGTGCGCAGAGGTCGAAGCCGGCGTAGAGCACCTTCATGTCGTCGAGCGTGGCGATCGAGACGCCGGAGGTCCCGACCTTGCCGTAGATGTCCGGCGCTGGTCGGGGTCGCGGCCGTAGAGCGTCACGGAGTCGAACGCGGTCGACAGCCGGGTGGCCGCCTGGCCCTGGCTCAGCAGCTGGAAGCGCCGGTTGGTGCGGAAGGCGTCGCCCTCGCCGGCGAACATCCGGGCCGGGGCCTCGCCCTCGCGCTTGAACGGGAACACGCCGGCGGTGAACGGGAAGCGGCCGGGCAGGTTCTCGCCAGCGCAGGAACGTGAGCAGCGCGCCGTCGTCCTCCGCGTGCGGGCAGCGGCGACGCGGGGGATGCTGCTGCCGGACAGCGTCGTGCGCGCGCAGCTGGGTGCGGATCTCGTTGCCGCGGACCACGTACGACGAGCTCGTCGCCCGCGTACTCGGCGGCGACGGCCGGCCACTCGCTCAGCAGCTCGTCGCACCTCGGGCAGGAGCTCGGCTGTCGACGGCGGCGATGCAGCCCTTCGATCGGCTCGACGTCGCTGCCCTGGGCCGACGAGCATGTGCGCGCGGTGCGGAGGTGCTGGCGCCGCCGGGCGAGCTCGGCCTGGGCCGTGGTCTCGCGGTGGTAGCCGCGGACGGCGTCGGCGACCTCGGCGAGGTAGCGCACCCGGACGGCGGGCACCACGGTGGTGAGCCCGGTGGAAGCCTTGACGTCGACCCGGGCGGAGCACGCCGGCTCGTCGACGGCCAGGCCGTGGTCGGCGAGCAGGTCCCGCAGGTACTGGTACGAGCGCGGTGACGCCGTCGTCGTCGAAGCGGGCGGCGCTAGGTGCCGAAGACCGGCATGTCCTCCCAGCGACGCCGAAGGCCTCGCGGTTGCGGACCAGCTGCCGGCCGACGTCGCGCCGGGCGTCCTCGGCGCCGCGGCGCTCGAACTTGTTGATCGCCACGACGTCGGCGAAGTCGAGCATGTCGATCTTCTCGAGCTGGGAGGCGGCGCCGAACTCGGGCGTCATGACGTACAGCGAGACGTCGACGAGCGGGATGATCGCCGCGTCGCCCTGCCCGATGCCCGGCGTCTCGACGATGACCAGGTCGAAGCCGGCCGCCTTGCAGGCCGCGACGACGTCGCCGAGGTTGTCCGGGCACGCGGAGGCGCCCGCGGGTGGCCAGCGAGCGGAAGAACGACCTCGCCGGCAGTCGATGGAGTTCATCCGGATCCGGTCGCCGAGCAGCGCGCCGCCGCCGCGTCGCCGGGTCGGGTCGACGGCCAGCACGGCGATGCGCAGCTTGTCCTCCTGGTCGATCCGGAGCCGGCGGACCAGCTCGTCGGTCAGCGACTGGACTTGCCGGAGCCGCCGGTACCGGTGATGCCGAGGACCGGGTGCGGGCTCTGCGCGGCCGCGGCGCAGGATGCCCGCGCCGGAGCTCGTCGCTGACGCGGCCGGTCTCGAGCACGGTGATGGCCCGGGCGAGCGCGCGGTCGTCGCCGGTGAGCACCTCGCTCGACGGCGGGGCCGTGGGCGGCGAGGTCGACGTCGCACTCGGGGATCAGCGACGTTGATCATCCCGGCGAGGCCGAGCCGCTGGCCGTCCTCGGGGGAGAAGATGCGCACACCCGTTGGCAGCCAGCAGCGCGATCTCGTCCGGGACGATGACGCCGCCGCCGCCGCCGAAGACCTTGACGTGCCGGCGCCGAGCTCCGTCAGCCGGTCGACCAGGTAGCTGAAGTACTCGACGTGGCCGCCCTGGTAGGACGAGATGGCGATGCCCTGGACGTCCTCCTGGATCGCGGCGAGGACGACCGCCTCGACGCTGCGGTCGTGGCCGAGGTGCACGACCTCGGCGCCCTGGCTCTGCAGCATCCGCCGCATGATGTTGATCGCCGCGTCGTGCCCGTCGAACAGGCTCGCCGCGGTGACGAAGCGCACCGGGTTGGTCGTCCGCCGCTCGTCGACCGGGCGCGGAGCGCTGGTGGCTTGACTCACCGCTCTCCTCGCCGCCCAGCGTGGGCTTTGGTCGGGCTCGACACGTCTACCGGTCGCCTCATGTCTCGAATGTTGCTAGGGCTTCCGATACTAGGAAGTCTACGAAGATTACGTCGGTGTTACCAGTGGGAGCACCTGATTGCTTTCGCAGGGGCACCGCGGACTAGAGACAGCGCTAAGTAAGTCCTGCCGTGGTCGCTCACCGTAGCGGAGGACCACCACCAGCGGGCAGGTTACTTGAGACAAAGTACGATCAGCCCACCAACCCCCCAGGAGGTCTCGCAGTCATGCCCGAGCCAGTGTCGGTCGTCCTCGACGGAGCCCGTACCCCGATCGGGAGGCTGCTCGGAGCGCTGGCCGCGGTCGATGCCGTGACGCTGGGCGCTGCGGCCATCGCGGGTGCGCTGCAACGGTCCGGGATCGCCGCCGACGAGGTCGACGCCGTGGTCCTGGGGCAGGTCGTCCAGGCCGGCGCCGGGCCCAACCCGGCCAGGCAGGCAGCCGTCGCCGCCGGGCTGCCGATGAGCGTGCCCGCCTACACCGTGAACAAGCTCTGCCTCTCTGGCCTCGCCTCGCTGGCCATCGCGGACCAGATGATCCGCTCGGGCCAGCACGAGGTGGTGGTGGTCGGGGGGATGGAGTCGATGACCGGGGCGCCGTACCTGCTCCCCGGTGCCCGGTCCGGCTACCGGTTCGGGGACGCCGCCGTGCAGGACTCCCTCGACCGCGACGCGCTGGTCTGTGCGTTCGACGCGATCTCGATGGGCGCTGCGACCGAGGGGTACCAACGCCCGCTGGGCCTGTCCAGAGAAGAGCAGGACGCGTGGTCCGCCCGTTCGCACCAGCGAGCGGCGGCGGCCCAGGCCGACGGCACCTTCGCCCGCGAGATCGTGCCGGTGGAGATCGCCGGCCGTAAGGGCCCGAGCGTGGTCAGCGACGACGAGGGCATCCGCCCGAGCACGACGCCCGCCTCGCTCGCCACGCTCCGCCCGGCGTTCGCCGATGACGGCACCATCACTGCGGGCAACGCCTCGCAGCTCTCCGACGGCGGGTGCGCGCTGGTGGTCACCTCGCGTGCCTACGCCGAGAGCCGGTCGCTGCCCTGGCTCGCCGAGGTGGGGGCGCACGGAGAGGTCGCGGGGCCTGATCCGTCGTTGATGATCCAGCCCGCTGCGGCGATCACCGACGCGCTGCGGCGCGACGGCCAGACGGTGATCTCCGACCTGGACGTCATCGAGATCAACGAGGCCTTCGCCAGCGTGGTCCTGGCCTCCTGCCGCGAGCTCAAGATCGACCCGCAGACGGTCAACGCGCACGGCGGCGCGATCGCGCTGGGTCACCCGGTGGGGATGAGCGGGGCGCGGCTGTTCCTGACCGCGGCCTACCAGCTCCGGGCGGCCGGGGGCGGCCGTGGCGTGGTCGCCGCGTGCGGTGGTGGCGGCCAGGGCGAGGCCGTCCTCCTGCGGGTCGCCGGATAGCCCATCGGGGGAGGCGTCGCGAGCCTTCGCTCAAGATCTTCCGCGTTCTGGTCGAGAGGTCCGTCAGGAACGAGAGGCTCTCGAGCAAGGGGATCAGGCAGATGCGACGTACGCGCACCGCTCCACCTGTGCCGGCTGTCCCGGCACCCCGAGGTGCGCCGTCCCAGGAGATCGTCCCCGGTGCTGGCGCCGCGGTCAGTGCGGCCGGTACCCAACCCGTCCTTCCGGCCGCCCCGCCAGCCGTCCAGCTGGCCGGCCCACCGGCCGGCCCGCCGGTGGGGGTGCCCGACCGGCGCCGGCCGCAGCACGCCACGGTCATCGCCCGGCTGATGGGTGACCAGGGACCGCAGCAGCTGAGCGAGGCCGCCACCTCCATCGTGCGTGGCAAGCGCGTGCTGGTCACCGGTGCGGGTGGCTCGATCGGCAGCGAGCTGGTCCGCCAGCTCGCCGGCATGGGGGCCGACGCGCTCTACCTGCTCGACCGTGACGAGTCCCTGCTCCACGCCCTGCACCTGGAGCTCACCGGCAGCGGCCTGCTGGACGACGACCAGCTGGTCCTCGCCGACATCCGCGACCGCCAGCGCATGCTCAGCCTGTTCGCCGAGGTCAAGCCGCAGATCGTCTTCCACGCTGCCGCCCACAAGCACCTGCCGATGCTCGAGCGCTTCCCCTGCGAGGGCGTGAAGACCAACGTGCTCGGCACCCAGCACCTCGTGGACGCGGCCCTGGAGCACGACGTCGAACGGTTCATCCTCATCAGCACCGACAAGGCCGCGGCGCCGACCTCGGCGCTGGGTCGCACCAAGCGCCTCGCCGAGCTGATCGTCCAGCAGGCGACGGCGGCGGGGACCACCCGGTTCGCGAGCGTGCGGTTCGGCAACGTGATCGGGAGCCGTGGCTCGTTCCTGGACAGCGTGCGCTGGCAGCTGGAGCACGGTCTGCCGGTGACCATGACCGACCCGGACGTGACCCGCTTCATGATGACGATCCCCGAGGCGGTCGCGCTGGTGCTGGAGGCCTCGGCGCTGGCCGAGCAGGGCGAGACCTATGTCCTGGACATGGGTGAGCCGGTGCGCATCGTCGACCTCGTCCGCGAGTACGCGCAGGTCGCGCGCTACCCGGACGTGCAGCTCGAGTTCAGCGGCCTGCGGCCGGGGGAGAAGCTGCACGAGGTCCTGCAGGACGTCAGCGAGGAGTCCGAGCCCACCGCGCACCCACGCGTCAGCGTCATGCACCCCGGCCCCGGCAACCCGCAGCTGCGCGGCGAGCTCGCACCGCTGTACGCGGCGGCGCTGAACGCCGACACCGAGCGCTGCGGGCGACTGCTCGCCGCGGCGCTGACCACGGCCCCCGAGCCGAGCTCCTGCTCGGTCCCGCCGGCTCCTACCGGGTCGCCTGACGGGACCCGCTCATGACGCTGAGCTACTGGACGTTGCTCGGACTCGCTCTGGTGATCCCGTTCGCCCTGTCCTGCGTCGATCTTGTCCCCATCACCCGATCCCGCAAGGGCCTGGCCTGCGAGATCGACGAGAACACCTCGGTCGAGCACGACTTCGTCGTCCTCGTGCCCATCTACGGCAGCATCCGCTACCTGGAGAACGTCGACTACCTCAGCCGCTACGGCAACCGGGTCTGGCTGTGCACCACGACGGGCGAGTCGCCGGAGTTCGACGCCGACCTCGACGCGGTGGCCGCTGCCAACGACTTCGTCGTGTTCCGCGGCGAGGTGCCTCGGCAGGCAGGTGCCGGTGCCAAAGCGGTCGGAGGGACGGTGCGGGACCGCCTGGTACGTGACGCGTCCGCCCAGGTGACCGCCAAGTACGTCGTGTGCCTGGACGCGGACACCGAGACCAGCAAGCCGCTCGAGCTGCTCGTGGGCGCGATCGTGGACGGCGGGTGGGACCTCGTGTCGGTCCGGCTCATCCCGTCCAACCGCGAGACGCTGCTCGCCCGGCTGCAGGGCCACGAGTACCGGATGGCCATGCGGCTGCGGCGGATCATGCCGTGGCTGATCTCCGGTGCCTGCCACGCGGGCAAGTCCGCGGTGCACCGCGACGTGATGGCCAGGCACTCGCTGTTCTTCCAGGGCAACGACGCCGAGCTGGGGCTCCTGGCGCACGCGATGGGCTACCACGTCGGGCACATCCTCTTCGACGTGCCGACCACCGTCCCCCACCAGTGGCATCCCTGGTTCCGGCAACGGCTGGCCTGGTCGGGCGGGCAGTTCCGGCTGTTCATCGTGAACATCTGGCTGCTCCCGAAGCATGTCTCCGCGTTCGCCTACGGCGCGCTGTTCGTGTTCCTCCTGCTGCCGCTTCGCTGGTGGGCCCTGTTCCAGCCCAAGTGGTTCATGGTGCTGCTCGCCGTGTACGTCCTGTACATCGTCGCGATGCTGGTGGTGAACTGGTCCGAGCGGGACCTCGCGCTCCTGGTGGTCCCGCTGTACGGGCTCTTCATCACCCTCGTCATCGAGCCGTTCGGCTTCCTCTGGTACCTGCGGATGGCGTGGGCCGACCGGAACGCGGGCCTGATCCGCCCGCACCGCCTCGTCGACCTGCCCCCGGCTCCGACGCTGGCCGCCTCCGGGAACCCCTGACGCAGCTAAGGTCAGCTTCGCGACGTGAGGCGATACGATCTGTGCCAGACGGGCTTGTTCTCAGGAGATTTTCCCGCTTGGATGGCGATCTGCCGCACGTAGTGAAGGAGCAGCACCCCATGGCGCCGGAGTTTCGAGTCACCTACGCGACCTTGAGCGCGGACAACGAGGACCTGCACGCCGCCTACGAAGGCGGGATCAAGACGGCTCAGTCCTGGTTCGGTCAGGTGCTGCCTGCGCTGGTGGACGGCGAGCCCCGGACCGACGGCCCCACCCTCGCGATCACGAGCCCGCACGACCCGTCGGTGACCCTGTGCACCATCCACGAGGCCACCGCGAAGGACGTCGACGACGCGGTTCGCAGTGCCCGCGCCGCCGCCCCCGGCTGGGCGGCGACGCCGTGGAAGGACCGCATCGCAGTCCTGCGCCGGGCGGCCGACCTCATCAGCGAGCGCTCCAACGAGCTCGCGGCCCTCATGAGCAGCGAGGTCGGCAAGAACCGGCTCGAGTCGCTCGGGGACGTCGAGGAGTCCGCCGACCTGATCCGCTACTACTGCGACCAGCTCGAGCAGAACCACGGCTTCGACCGCGACATGGACACGCTCTCGTCGAACGAGTACACGCGGAGCGTGCTCAAGCCGTACGGGGTCTGGGCCGTGGTCAGCCCCTTCAACTTCCCGATGGCGCTGTCGGCGGGGCCGAGCGGGGCGGCGCTCGTCGCCGGCAACGCGGTCGTGCTGAAGCCCAGCCCGCAGGGCTCCTTCACCTGCCTGAAGTACTACGAGTGCCTGGTGGACGCCGGCCTGCCGCGTGGCGTGGTGCAGCTCCTGCCGGGCGGCGACGAGACCGGCCGCGCGGTGGTCAGCCACCCGGGCGTCGACGGCCTCACCTTCACCGGCTCGAGCCAGGTGGGCATGGCGATCTACCGCGGGTTCGCCGCGGCCTACCCACGGCCCGTCGTGTGCGAGATGGGTGGCAAGAACCCCACGATCATCTCCGCCAAGGCCGACCTCGAGCTCGCCGCCGAGGGGGTCGCGCGCTCCGCGTTCGGCTTCACCGGCCAGAAGTGCAGCGCGTGCAGCAGGGTCTACGTCGAGCGGTCGGTCTACGAGGAGTTCCTCGGCAAGCTGGCCGAGCGCGCCGGTGCGCTCGTCGTCGGCGACCCGTGGGCCCGCACCACCTACATGGGTCCGGTGATCGATGCCGATGCGGTCGCGCGCTTCAGCAAGGCCGTCGCCCACGCCCGCCAGGTCGGACGCGTGGTGGCGGGGGGCGAGGTGCTGCAGGGCAACGACGGGCTGCCCGGCTTCTATCTGGCGCCGACGGTGGTGGCCGATGTCCCGACCAGCGACGCGTTGTTCGTCGACGAGCTGTTCATGCCGTTCGTCGCGGTGGCGCCGGTGGACAGCCTCGACGAGGCCTACGCGCTCGCCAACGACACCGACTACGGCTTGACCGCCGGGTTCTTCTCGGCCGACCAGGCCGAGATCGAGGAGTTCCTGACCCGGATCCAGGCGGGTGTCGTCTACGTCAACCGCCGGGCCGGCGCCACCACCGGAGCATGGCCCGGCATCCAGCCCTTCGGTGGCTGGAAGGGGTCCGGCAGCTCCGGCAAGGCCGGTGGCGGCCCGTACTACGTCCAGCAGTTCATGCGCGAACAATCACAGACGGTGGTGTCCTGACCCATGTCCCAGTCCAGAGCAACCAGAGCTGGTTCGACCCGAGCCGGCCGCTGCCGGACATCCGCACCGCGATCCCCGGTGCGGAGGCCAAGAAGGTCCTCGAACGGGACGCCGCGTTCACCAGCCCCTCGCTGCCTCGCGCGTACCCGTTGGTGCCCGCACGGGGGCACGGGACGGCCATCGAGGACGTCGACGGGAACCTCTTCCTGGACTTCAACGCGGGCATCGCGGTGAACTCGACCGGGCACGCGCACCCGACGGTCGTGGCCGCCGTGCAGAAGCAGGCCGAGCTGCTGCTCCACTACTCCGCCAGCGACTTCTTCCTGCCGATCTACTCCGAGATGGCGGAGGCGCTGGCCCAGACCGCACCGATCAACGATCGTGTCCGCGTCTTCCTCACCAACTCCGGCGCGGAGGCGGTCGAGGGCGCGCTGAAGCTCGTGCCGGTACGCGTCGAAGCGTCCCGTACGTCGTCGAGCTTCAACGGTGCGTTCCACGGCCGGACGTATGGCGCGATGACGCTGACGGCCTCGAAGGCCAAGTACCACAAGGGCTTCGGCCCTCTGGTGCCCGGCGTGCTGCACGCGCCTTACGCCTCGCCGGAGATCGCGGCCGCGGGTGGCAAGGACACCGCCTCGGTGGACTACCTCGAGAACACGTTGTTCCGCTACGACGTCGACCCCCACGAGGTCGCCGCGATCTTCGTGGAGCCGATCCAGGGTGAGGGCGGCATCATCGTGCCGGCCGCGGGCTGGATGGCTGACCTCCGTGCGCTCTGCGACCGGTACGGCATCCTGCTCGTCGCCGACGAGGTCCAGTGCGGCATGGGGCGCACCGGCAAGATGTGGGCGATCGAGCACACCGACGTCGAGCCCGACGTCATCATCAGCGCCAAGGGCATCGCGTCCGGCCTGCCGCTCGGCGCGTTCATGGCCCGCGACGAGATCATGAGCGCGTGGGGCCCCGGTGCCCACGGCTCCACCTACGGCGGCAGCCCCGTGCCGTGCGCGGCCGGGCTGGCCACCCTCGAGGTCATCCGCGCCGAAGGCCTGCTCGAGAACGCCACCACCCGCGGGGATGCGTTGCAGGCCGGCCTGCGGACCCTGCAGGCCAAGCACCCGCAGCTGGTCCGCGACGTGCGCGGGGTGGGCCTCATGATCGGCGTCGAGTTCCCCGACGGCCGCATCGCGAACCTGGTGCAGGAGGCGAGCTTCCTTCGCGGCCTGCTCGTGCTCGAGGCCGGCGAGAACGTCATCCGGATGTCACCGCCGATGATCATCGACGGCACCCACGTCGAGACCGCGCTGCGGATCTTCGCCGAGGCCGTCGCCGAGGTCGCGAGCACCGAGGGCTCAGCGCAGGCGTGAACCACGTCTTCTCGCGCGCCCCCGGCGCGGACCTGCCGACGGTGGTCCGGGCCAAGGGCGTGCGGATGTGGGACTCCACCGGCAAGGAGTACCTCGACGCCGCCGGTGGCGCGATCGTGGTCGGGATCGGCCACGGGGTCGACGCCGTCGTGGACGCTGCGGCGGAGCAGGCGCGAGCCGTGGCGTACGCGCACGGGACGATGTTCACCTCGGACGCGCTCGAGCAGTACGCGGACGAGCTGGCGCCGTTGCTGCCGATGGACGCACCCCGCGTGTACCCGGTGTCCAGCGGCAGCGAGGCCGTCGAGACCGCCCTGAAGATGGCGAGGACCTACCACCTGGCACGCGGTGAGGACCGCTCCGTCGTGATCGGCCGGCAGGGCTCGTACCACGGCAACACCCGCGGCGCCCTCGACGTCTCGGGCCGGCAGACGTTGCGCGCGCCCTACCTGCCCTGGGTCGGGCTGTCCCCGCACACGACGACCCCGTACGAGTTCCGCTGCCCGTTCCCGGACACGCACCCGGTCGGGTGCGGGCTGCGCCACGCGGCGGCCTTGGACGCGCTGATCGTCGAGCAGGGCCCAGCCACGGTGGCGGCGTTCGTCGCCGAGCCGGTGGCCGGCGCCGCCCTCGGCGCGTGCGTCCCGCCCGACGACTACTGGCCCGCCGTCGCCGAGGTCTGCCGTCGCCACGGCGTCCTCCTGGTGGCCGACGAGGTCATGACCGGCTTCGGCCGCACCGGTCGCTGGTTCGGCAGCGAGCACTGGGGGTTGCGCCCGGACATCCTCACCGCCGGCAAGGGAGCGGCCTCCGGCTACTGGCCGCTCGGCCTCGCAGTCGCGAGCGGCGAGGTGCACGACACCATCGTCAGCCGGGGGTTCAACCACGGCTTCACCTACTCCCACCACGCGGTCGGGGCGGCCACGGCCCGCGCGGTGCTCACGGAGCTGCGCGAAGGGCAGCTCGTGGAGGCGGCCGCGAAGCAGGGCGCGCTGCTCGACGCGGGGCTGCGTGACCAGCTCAGCGGGCACCCGAACGTGGGGGACATCCGCGGCCTCGGCCTGCTGATCGGCATCGAGCTGGTGGCGAACCGGGAGACGGGCGAGCCGTTCCGCCGGGCCGACAAGGTCACCGAGAGCGTCGTGGCCGCGGCGAAGGACACCGGCCTGCTGGTGTACTCGTCCACGGGCTGCGCCGACGGCACCAACGGCGACCTGATCCTGCTGGGGCCGCCGCTGGTGGCCACCGACTCGGACATCGAGCAGATCGTCGACCGGTGCGCGCGAGCCATCGTGACCGGGACGGAGGGCGGGCAGTGAGCGACAGCGCGGGTGGATGGCATGGCCGGCCGGTGCTCGTCGTGGATGCGGTGCGGTCGCCGATCGGCCGGCTGCGCGGCGGGCTCTCCGGGGTCAGGCCGGACGACCTCGCGGCAGCAGTGATCCGTGGCTTGCTCGGCTCGCCACCCTGAGCTCCCCGCCGAGGCCGTCGACGACGTCATCCTCGGCGCGGCCAACCAGGCGGGCGAGGACAACCGCAACGTGGGCCGGATGGCCGCGCTGCTGGCGGGGCTGCCGACCTCGGTGCCGGGAGCGACGACCAACCGGCTGTGCGGGTCGGGTCTGGAGGCGGTGCTGTCGGCTGGCCGGGCGGTCGGCCGTGGGCGACGCGGACGTCACCGTCGCCGGTGGCGTCGAGTCGATGAGCCGCGCGCCGTTCGTGATCGCGCGCTCGGACCAGGCGTTGCCCCGCAGCCTCGACCTCGTGCGACACCCAGCTCGGCTGGCGGCTGGTCAACCCGGCGATGCCGAAGCAGTGGACGGTCACGCCTCGGCGAGACCGCCGAGAGCGCGTCGCCGACCGCTTCCAGGTCACCCGCGAGGCGCAGGACGCGTTCGCGCTGCGCAGCCACCAGCGCGCGCTCGCCGCGCAGAAGGACGGCGCTTTCGACGCCGAGCTGATCCCCGTGCGAGACCACGGCCGGTGTGGTCGCGCCGACGAAGGCCCGCGCGCGGACACCAGCGAGGCCGCGCTCGCCGCGCTGAAGCCCGTCTTCCGCAGGGAGGGCGGCACGGTGACCGCCGGCAACTCCTCACCGCTCAACGACGGCGCCGCGGCGTTGCTGCTGGCCGGTCCGCAGGCCGTGGAGAAGCATGACCTTCCGGCGCTCGGGCGCATCCTGGGCGGCCGCGCGGCCGGGGTCGATCCGGACATCATGGGCATCGGACCGCTCCCCGCCACCCAGCAGCTCCTCGCACGCGGCTCGGGCTGGGTCTGGACGACGTGGCCGCCATCGAGCTGAACGAGGCGTTCGCCGCCCAGGGCGTCGCGGTGCTGCGCGGGCTCGGCCTGGCCGAGGACGACCCCCGGGTGAATGCGCGCGGCGGGGCGATCGCGCTGGGTCACCCGCTCGGCTGCACCGGCGCCAGGCTGGTCACCACGCTCGTCCACCGGCTGCGGGCCGCCGGCGGAGGCATCGGCATCGCGACGCTGTGCATCGGCGTGGGTCAGGGCCTGGCGCTCGCGGTGGAGGTCGACGCGCCCTGAGCGCCTGGCCGCTACGCGCTGCCGGCGGCGTCCAGCGCGGCGAGCATCGTGGTGCTCAGCGACTGCAGCGAGGCCATGCCGGCGGGTCCGAGCGGGTCGACCACGAGCGCGCGGACCTCCTCGACGTGACCGGGCGCGGCGGCCTCGATGGCGGCGCGTCCGGCCTCGGTCGTCACGATGAAGGCGCCCCGGCCGTCGGTGCTGCACTCCTCGCGGGCGACAAGACCGCGGCGGGCCATCCGCGCGAGCTGGTGCGAGAGCCTGCTCTGCTCCCAGTGCAGGCGGTCGGCGAGCGCGAAGACCCTGGCCTTGCCGTCCGGGGCGTCGGTGAGCTGGACGAGCACGTCGAAGTCCGCCAGCGAGAGCTCTGGAGCTCCGACGGAGGTGGCGGTCCAGGGCAGCGCGGAACCTGGCCTGCACGTCCAGGAAGTCGCGCCAGGCGTGCTGCTCCGAGTCGCTCAGCCACCGCGTGCCCACCGCATCCATGTGCTCAGTGTACGGAATAGATGACGTGTCATCTACCTTGAGGATGGCAGGATCGTCACGCAGCGGAGAGGACCACAGGACATGACCAGCACCGGCACCCTTGAGCCCACCGTCGAGGTTCGGCGGTCGGCTGACCGCGACGCCACGGAGATCGACTGGCTGGACTCCAAGCACTCGTTCTCCTTCGGCAGCCACTACGACCCGCGCAACACCCACCACGGGCTGCTGCTGGTGAACAACGACGACACGCGTCGCAGCCGGGCACCGGCTTCGAGACCCACCCGCACCGGGACATGGAGATCGTGACCTGGGTGCTGCAGGGCTCGCTGGTCCACCAGGACTCCACCGGCCACTCCGGCGTCATCTACCCCGGCCTGGCCCAGCGGATGAGCGCCGGCAAGGGCATCCTGCACTCGGAGAAGAACGACTCGTGGCGGCTCGGCGGCGACGCGCACACCGACCCGGTGCACTTCGTGCAGATGTGGGTGGTGCCGGACGAGGACGGCATCACGCCGGGCTACGAGCAGCTCGAGATCGACGACGAGCTGCTGTCGGGCGGCCTGGTGCCGGTCGCGTCCGGGATGGCCAAGCACGACGGCGCGGCGGCGATCCGGATCAGGAACAAGTACGCGGCGCTGCACGCGGCGCGGCTGCAGCCCGGCCAGTCCGTCGAGCTGCCCGAGGCGCCCTTCCTGCACCTGTTCGTGCCGCGCGGCGCCGTCGACGCTGGAGGGCGCGGGCGCGCTCGACGCCGGCGACGCCGTGCGCTTCACCGCCACCGGCGGCCAGCGGGTGACCGCGACGGAGCCGGCCGAGATCCTGGTCTGGGAGATGCACGCGACGCTGGCTGGCTGACCTCGCCGGCTGACCCCGCGGTCACCCGGGTCACCCGGTGCCGGGCGCACGGACCGGCGCATGACAGGTGTCATGCAGGTCCGGTGACGCGCGGCAGGTCCGCCTGGTGCGCCGCTCGGGCAGTCTTGGGCCATGGCCACCGAACCTGCGCGCACGCGCCTCCCCGACCTTCCCGATGCGCCAGCGATCGAGCTCAGCGGGCTCCACAAGAGCTACGGCACCACCAAGGCCGTCGCCGGCGTCGATCTCGTGGTCCAGCACGGGGAGGTGGTGGCTTTCCTGGGGCCGAACGGTGCCGGCAAGTCCACCACCGTCGACATGATGCTGGGTCTCAGCACGCCGGACGCCGGCACGGTCAAGCTCTTCGGCCGCACCCCGACCGAGGCGATCGCGCAGGGCTGGATCGGCGCGATGCTGCAGACCGGTGGCGCTGTCCGCAGCTGCTCACCGTCCGTGAGCTGGTCGACATGATGGGCTCGCTGTACCCGAACCCGTACGACGTCGACGAGGTCTTGCGCAGGACGGGGCTCACCGAGGTCGCCGGCCAGAAGGCCGACCACCTCTCCGGTGGCCAGAGCCAGCGCGTGCGGTTCGCGGTGGCCCTGGTGAGCCGCCCGCAGCTGCTGGTCCTCGACGAGCCCACGGTGTCCCTGGACGTCGAGGGCCGGCACGAGTTCTGGCAGACCGTCCGCGGGATCGCAGCCGGCGGGACCACGGTCGTGTTCGCGACGCACTACCTGGAGGAGGCGGACGCCTTCGCCGACCGCATCGTGCTGATGGCGCGCGGCAGGCTCGTCGCCGACGGGCCCGCCACCGAGATCAAGGCGGTCGTCGGTCGCCGGACGATCCGCGCGACCCTGCCGGCCGTCCCGCTCGAGGACCTCCGCGCGCTGCCCGGCGTCGCCGTCGGCCGAGCAACGCGGCGAGGCGGTCGTGCTCACCTGCGAGAACTCCGACCTGGCCATCCGCGCCCTGCTCGCCGCGTACCCGCAGGCGCACGACCTGGAGATCGCCGGGGCCGGCCTCGAGGAGGCCTTCCGGCAGCTCACCGCCGACGCCGCCGACCCGGTCGACTTCGGTGATCCGGCGACGCGGCCGGGGACCGACGGCAGCCGACCACGATCGAGGTGTCCCCATGAGCAGCACGACCTACGTCCGCTACGAGCTGCTGCGGACCTTCCGCAACCGCCGCTTCTTCATCTTCTCGCTGGTGTTCCCGCTGGTGCTGTTCTTCATCACGGCCGGCGCCAACAAGGACGTCACCAACTTCGCAGGGACGGGCATCTCCTTCGCGCTGTACTACATGGTCGGCATGGCGTCCTGGGGCGCGATGGCGGCCGTGATCGGCGGCGGGGCCCGGATCGCGGCCGAGCGGCAGATGGGCTGGAACCGGCAGCTGCGCATCACCCCGCTGAAGGTCCCGACCTACCTCGGGACCAAGGTGCTGACGGGCTACGTCGTCGCGCTGGTGAGCATCGGGCTGCTCTACCTGGCGGGCACCTTCTACGGCGTGCGCCTGCCGGCCGAGTCGTGGATCAGGATGACCTTCCTCATCCTGGTCGGGCTGCTGCCCTTCGCGATCCTGGGCATCGCTCTCGGCCACCTGCTGAGCATCGACGCGATGGGGCCGGCACTCGGCGGTCTCACCGCCCTGTTCGCCCTGCTCGGTGGCTCGTGGGGACCGATCACCGGCAACAGCCAGGCGTTGCAGCGCGATCGTCGAGCTCATCCCCTCGTACTGGCTGGTGCAGGCCGGCCAGTCCGCCTTCACCCAGGAGTGGTGGCCGATGAAGGCCTGGCTGGTCGTCATCGTCTGGACGATCGCGATGGCGGCGCTGGCCCGGCGGGCCTACGTGCGGGGAACCGCACGCACGTGACCGCTCTCGGTGGCTACCGTGGGGCCGTGAGCGAGGACGACGGCACGCCGACCGGTGACGCTGGTCGACGCGGCGAGCGCGGCGCCAGCTCCGCCCGCCATGGGCTGGGGGCCGGCGGCCCGCTCGCCCAGCAGCTCGCCGAGCGCGAGGGCTGGCGTGGCCGGCTGCTCGGCCTGGTGTTCTCCGGCATCTGGCTGCTGTACCTGCTTCAGCCGCTCGGCGAGGTCTGGACCAGGAACCAGCCGCTGTGGGCGCAGCTGCTCGGCACGCTGCTGCTGATCGCGTTCGCGGTGTTCTACCTCGTCACGATCGCCTGGTCGTTCGGCAGCCGGCCGCCCGCGCTGCAGACCGCCATCCCGCCGCTCGTGCTGCTGCTCATCGCCCTGCTGCTGCTCCCGCTGTGCGGGGTGAGCGGGCTGACCACGTTCGTGTTCATCGGCGTCGCCGTGCAGGCGCTGTGGCCGGTGCGGTACGCGGTCACGGCGTCGGTGCTGCTCGTGGTCACCTGCGCGGTGATCGGTTCCCGGGTCCCGGGGTGGTCCGCGGCCCATGACATCGCCTTCTCGATCGGCGCCGCGTCGATGGCGATGTTCGGCATCATGCGGCTCGTCGACCGCAACCGCAGCCTGACGAAGGCTCAGCAGGAGCTCGCGAGGCTCGCGATCGTCGAGGAGCGGGAGCGCTTCGGTCGCGACGTCCACGACCTCATCGGCCACAGCCTCACCGTCATCACGCTGAAGTCCGACCTCGCTGCCAAGCTCGTCGACCTGGACCCCGAGCGCGCGAAGGCTGAGCTGGCCGACGTCCAGCGGCTCTCCCGTGAGGCGCTCGTCGACCTGCGCGCGACCGTCGCCGGCTACCGCGAGGTGTCCCTGGTCGGAGAGCTGTCGTCGGCGAGGACCGCACTCGCGGCGGCCGGGATCGAGGCCGACCTGCCCGGCGCGGTCGACGACGTCCCGGGGGAGTCCCGTGAGCTCTTCGGCTGGGTCGTGCGCGAGGGCGTGACGAACGTGGTCCGGCACTCGGGGGCCAGCACCTGCTCGGTCCGGCTGAGCACCACCGGGGTCGAGGTGCTCGACGACGGCCAGGGGTGCCCGGGCGATCCCACGACGACGGGCGACAGCCTCGGCAACGGGCTGGCCGGGCTCCGCGAGCGAGCAGCTCGCGCCGGTGGTCAGCTCGAGGTCGGGCCTCGTCCCGAGGGCGGCTTCCGGCTCGCGGTGCTGGTGCCCGCGTGACGCTGGCCCCGCCCACTCAGATCCGGGTGCTGCTGGCCGACGACCAGGCGCTGGTGCGAGGGGCGCTGGCCGCGCTGCTGGCGCTCGAGCCCGACCTCGAGGTGGTGGCTCAGGTGGGCCGAGGGGACGAGGTGGTGGTCGCGGCGAGGGCGACGGCAGCCGAGGTGGCGGTGCTCGACATCGAGATGCCCGGCATGGACGGGATCGCGGCGACCGCCGCGCTGTCCGCCGACGGCTCGAGCTGCCAGGTACTGGTGGTCACCACGTTCGGGCGCCCCGGCTACCTGCGCCGGGCGGTGGCAGCGGGGGCGCGGGGCTTCATGGTCAAGGACTCCCCGTCGCAGGAGCTCGCGGACGCCATCCGCCGGGTGCACGCGGGGGAGCTGGTCCTTGATCCGCTGCTGGCCGCCGAGACCCTGGTGACCGGCGACAACCCCTTGACGCCGCGCGAGGCCGACGCGTTGCGCGCGGCGAAGGACGGCGGCACCGTCGGCGACATCGCACGGTCGCTCTTCCTCTCCGAGGGCACCGTCCGCAACTACCTCTCCGCGGCGATCGGCAAGACCGGGGCGCGGACCAGGGCCGAGGCGGTCAGGGTGGCGGACGAGCGCGGCTGGCTCTGACCTCGCCCGTGCGGAGTGCGGCGAGGGCGGCCGGAGCAGGGGTGCCTGGGTAGGGTTCGAGGACAGCCCGCGGCACCACGGCACGCGGCCGAGCGTAGGGATCCACCATGACCGAGCAGGAGATCCTCGACCGCGTGCAGGCCCTGGTCGACCAGGAGCACGAGCTCCGGACCAAGCTGGCCGCCGGCGAGCTCAGCGAGGGCGAGGAGCACGCCCAGCTGGCCAAGCTCGAGACCGCGCTCGACCAGGCCTGGGACCTCCTGCGGCAGCGCCGCGCGCGTCAGGAGTTCGGTCAGAGCGAGGACGGCGCCACCGAGCGCCCGGTCTCCGAGGTCGAGGGCTACCTGCAGTAGTCATCGGCAGCTGGCTCCTGCAGTAGTCATCGGCAGGCGGCCGCGCCCCGGTCGGGGCGCGGCCACCTCCGGGCTAGTGCGTCAGCGTGAGGTCGTCGTCCGGGGTGGGTCCGGCGGCCACGACGGCCGGGCGTTCCTCCGCCGGCTCGACCGACAGCTGCGGCAGGATCCGGTCGAGCCAGCCCGGGAGCCACCAGTTCGCGTCACCGAACACGTGCATGGCTGCCGGCACGAGCACCGTCCGGATGACGAAGGCGTCGAGGAAGACCGCTGCTGCCAGCCCCACCCCGAACTCGGCGATGATCCGCTGACCGCCGAACACGAACGCGATGAACACGCAGATCATGATCGTGGCGGCCGCCGTGATGACCCGCCCGGTGGTCGGCCTGGCCGATCGTCACCGATCGCCGGTTGTCCCCGGTGTGCACCCACTCCTCGTGCATGCGGCTGACCAGGAACACCTGGTAGTCCATCGAGAGCCCGAAGAGGATCGACAGCATGATGACGGGCAGGAAGGCCTCCACCGGCCCGGCCCTGCCCACCCCCAGCGCGCTCGCGCCCCAGCCGTCCTGGAAGACCAGCACCACCACGCCGAAGGCGCCGCCGGCCGCCAGCAGGTTCATCACCGCCGCCGTCGCCGGGATGAGCAGGCTGCGGAAGGCGAGCATGAGCAGCAGGAACCCCAGCAGGATGATCACGCCGATGAACAGCGGCAGCTTGCCGGTCAGCACACCGGCGAAGTCGTCGAAGATCGCGGTGATCCCGCCGACGTAGACCTTCAGCGTCGTGCCCTGGGTCGCAGCCGGGATCACGTCCTCGCGCAGGTGGGTGATGAGATCCGAGGTCGCGGCGTCCTGCGGCGCGGTGGTCGGGGTCACCTGCACGACCTGCGACGGGAGCGCCCGGCTTGTGCGGGATGGCCACCGCCGAGGCGACGCCGGGACCGTGCTGCAGCGTGGTGACCAGCGAGGTCAGCGCGGCCTCGTCCGCGCGGCGAGCCGACCTCGGCGACCAGCTGGAGCGGGCCGTTGAAGCCCGGACCGAAGCCCTCCGCGAGCAGGTCGTAGGCCTGCCGGGTGGTGCTGCTGGCGGGGTCGTTGCCGGAGTCGGAGGAGCCGAGGCGCAGGTGGAGCACCGGGATGGCGAGCGCCAGCATGACCAGCGGTCGCGACGATCGCCAGGGTCTTCGGGCGATGCTCGACGAACGACGGCCCAGCGGTACCAGAAGCCTTCCAGGTGCGGCTCGTGCGCGCCCTCGGCGGCCAGCCGGCGGCGGCTCTTGCGGCTGAGGACCTTGGTGCCGAAGAAGCCGAACAGCGCCGGCAGCAGGGTGACCGCAGCGAAGACGCTGAACACGACGGTGAGCGCCGCGGGGATGGCCAGGCCGTTGAGGAACGACAGGCGAAGCACGAACAGCCCGAGCAGCGCGATGCACACCGTGCCGCCGGCGAACAGGACCGCCCGGCCCGAGGTGTCCAGCGCCTTGACCGCGGACTCCTCCGGCGTGAGCCCGGTCTGGAGCCCGGTTCGGTGCCGCGTGACGATGAACAGCGCGTAGTCGATGCCGACGCCCAGGCCGATCAGTGCGGCGAGGGTCGGACCGACGGTGCCGATGTCGATGACGTGCGAGACCAGGCCGATCGTCAGCAGGCCGCTGCTCAGCGCGACGATCGCGGTGATCAAGCGGGAGCGCCATGGCGAACAGCGACCCGAACGCGATGAACAGGATGATGCCGGCCGCGATCAGCCCGACGCCCTCGCTGCTCGACGGTGGGGTCTGGGTGACCTGCTTGATGGCGTTGCCGCCGAGCTCGACCTGCAGCGTGCTGGTGCGTGCGGCCTCAGCGGTGTCGATGACCTTCTGCACGTCGGCCTTGGGGAGTGCCTGGGCCTGCTTGTCGAAGGTCACGGTCGCGTAGGCGGTGCGGCCGTCCTTGGAGATCTGCCGGGCGCCGGCGGGGTCGTAGGGGCTGGCGACCGCAGCGACCGACGGGAGCTTGCCCACCTCGGTGAGCATCGCCTCGACGTGCGACTGCACCGCCGGGTCGGTGACCTGGCCCTCCTTGGTGTGGATCACGATGGTGTCGGAGTCGCCCGACTGGCCGGGGAACGCCGAGCTCAGCAGGTTGAGCGCCGTGGTCGACTCGGTGCCCGGCAGGGTGAAGTTGTCCGAGTAGGCCGTGCCGACCTGCTTGGTGAACCCGACCAGGACGACGACTCCGAGCAGCCAGCCGAGCACCACCAGTCGTCGATGACGAAAGCACCAGCGAGCAAGCGAAGCCATGGAAACTCCAGGAGATGGTGGCGGTGCACGGCGGCGGCGGTGACGGTGTGCGTGGCGGGCACGAGGTACGAGGGTACCTGCCTCCAAGTTGCTTGCTGCACGCAACCAAGTAGTTGCTGTTGACAACCAATTGCCACTAGGGTCACCCGGGTGGCGGTCTACTCGACCTATGTCGCTCTCGGGGACAGCTTCACCGAGGGCCTGGACGACCGCGTCGGGGCACGCCCTGGCTCGTTCCGGGGCTGGGCCGACCGGCTCGCCGACGGCCTGGCCGCGATCAACCCCGAGCTCCGCTACGCGAACCTGGCCATCCGTGGCCGGCGCCTGGCCAAGGTCGTCGACGAGCAGGTCGAGCCCGCGCTCGCGATGCGGCCGGACCTCATCACTCTCGCGGCCGGTGGCAACGACCTCCTCGGACCCGAAGGCCGACCCGGACGCCCTGGGCGAGCAGTTCTCGGCCGCCGTCGCCCGGCTCAGCACTGCCGGCGCTCAGCTCGTCGTCTTCGCCGGTTTCGACCCCCGGATCCGCCTGCCGCTCGGGCAGCGCCTGGCGGTGCGGGCGAGCGCCTACAACGCGCACATCCGAGCGGCGGCCGCCGAGCACGGCGCCCTCCTCGTCGACCTGTGGGTGATGGACTTCCTGCGTGATCCGCGGATGTGGGGCGCCGACCGGCTGCACCTGAGCAGCGAGGGCCACCGCAGGGTGGCCGCAGCGGTGCTCGAGGCGCTCGGTCTCGAGCCAGGCTTCGACTGGGGCGCCGCGCTGCCGGCTGCCGTCCACCGACCTGGCCGCAGGCCCGCCTGGAGGACCTCCGGTGGACCAAGGACGACCTCGCCCCCTGGATCGGTCGGCATCTTCGAGGCCGCTCGTCCGGCGACGAGGTCGAGCCCAAACGACCACACCCGACCCGTTGGCTCGAACCGCCGGACCTGCACGACATGAGAGGGGTTGGCTGACGATGGCTCTGGACACCCGCGGTCCACAGACGAGTCCTGGATCCGACAACGGCAAGCGCCCCCAGGTGCTGCGCCGCCCCGAGATCGTCCGCCGGCCGGACGTCGCCCTGGGGGACGTCTTCACCGCGCTGGTCGGGGACCAGGCCCCGCTGCGCTTCTCTGCGTACGACGGCTCGCAGGCCGGCGACCCCAACGCGGCGATGGGGATCCGGCTGACCGCCCCGCGCGGGGCCTCGTACCTCGCCACGGCCCCGGGTTCGCTCGGCTTGGCGCGCGCGTACGTCAAGGGCGACCTGGAGATCGACGGCGTGCACCCCGGCGACCCCTACGAGCTGCTGCGGGTGCTGGACGACGACCTCGAGGTCCGCCGCCCCTCGGCCGGCCAGATCCTGCACTGGGTGCGTGGCCTCGGGCTGCGCGCGCTGGTCCCGCCGGAGCCGCCGGCGCAGGAGGTCCGCCACCCCCTCACCCGGCACGGCCTGCGGCACAGCAAGTCCCGGGACGCCGAGGCCATCCACCACCACTACGACGTCTCGAACGCGTTCTACCAGTACGTCCTCGGGCCCTCGATGGCGTACACCTGCGCCTGCTACCCGGAGGACGACGCCACCCTCGAGCAGGCCCAGGAGCACAAGTTCGATCTCGTGGCCCGCAAGCTCGCCCTGGCGCCGGGCATGCGGCTGCTCGACGTCGGATGCGGCTGGGGGAGCATGGTCATCCATGCCGCGAAGCACTACGGCGTGCAGGCGCTCGGCGTCACCTTGTCCGCCGAGCAGGCCGCCTTCGCCCAGCAGCGCATCAAGGACGAGGGGCTCGAGGACCTCGCCGAGGTCCGTCACCTGCGACTACCGGGACGTCCCGGAGCGCGGGTTCGACGCCGTCAGCTCGATCGGCCTGATCGAGCACATCGGGGTCAAGAACTACGGCGCCTACTTCGCCTTCCTGCCGCTCGCGGCTGCGTCCCGGTGGCCGGTTGCTGAACCACGGCATCACCCGGCCCGACAACAAGCACCCCGGGCTGACCAGGCGCGGCTTCATCGGCCGCTACGTCTTCCCCGACGGCGAGCTCACCGGCTCCGGCGACATCGTGCGCTCGAGTGGAGGACGCCGGCCTCGAGGTCCAGCACCAGGAGAACCTGCGCGTGCACTACGCCAAGACGCTGCAGGCCTGGTGCGCGAACCTGGTGGAGAACTGGGACGCCTGCGTCGAGGAGACCTCGCTGGCCACGGCCAAGGTGTGGGGCCTGTACATGGCTGGCTCGCGGCTGGCGTTCGAGCGCAACGGGATCCAGCTCCACCAGATCCTCGCCACTCGCACCGACGCCAGCGGCGACTCCGGCTACCCGTTGCGGCCCGACTTCGGCGTCTGAGGCACCGCCCTCGGCGGCTTGCCTGGACTCTGCTGGCCCGGTCGGTCCGTGCTCGACAGCCAGTCCGCGAGGGTCAGTCAGTCGGTGGCGTGGGTGATGGGGGAGAGCGGCGTCCCGTCGACCGGGCAGGACGTCCGCGGGCGGTTGGAGTGCTCCGGGACAGGCTGGTCCGCCGCGTCGTCGGGTGGCGCCGGTGCGTCGGTCGTCAGCACCTCTGGGCCACCACGGATCGCGAGCACGGCGATCAGCGCCCCCGCGACCAGCAGTCCAGCGCACACCTTGATGCCCGTGGTGAAGCCCTGGTCGAGCGCTGCCGGGTTGGTGTAGTCGTCGCCGGACAGCCCGGCGACCGCCGGGAGCGCCGAGATGGCGATCAGCCCGGCGGCCCGGGCCACCGCGTTGTTCACCCCGGACGCGACCCCGGCGTAACGGACGTCGACGGCGGCGAGCACGGTCGCGGTCAGCGGCGCGACGAGCAGCGAGAGCCCCGCCCCGAAGACGAAGACGCCGGGGAAGACGTCGGTCCAGTAGCTCGCGCCCGGTCCGATGCGGAGCAGGAGGACCAGGCCGCCGGCGCACACGAGCGGACCGACGCTCATGGGGATGCGCGGCCCGATGCGGGCCGACAACCGGCCGGCCCTGGCGGAGAAGAGCAGCATGAGGATGGTGACCGGCAGCATCGAGATGCCGGCCTGCAACGGGGTGAACCCGGCCACCACCTGCAGCTCGACCGCGAGCAGGAAGAACACCCCGCCGAGCGCGCCGTAGACGACGAACGTCACCAGGTTCGCGGCGGTGAACTGCATCGACCGGAAGAGGCTGAGGTCGAGCATCGGGTGCCGCTCGTGGCGCTCGGCGAGCACGAAGCCCACCATCCCGAGCACGCCGATCAGAGCTCCCACCAGCACCTTCGGGGAGCCGGCGCCGGCGTCGGGCGCCTCGATGAGCGCGTACGTGATGCCACCGAGGCCCGACCGCGCCGAGCAGGGCGCCCGAGACGTCGATGCGTCCGGTCGAGCGTCGGGTCGCGGGTCTCCGGCACGTGCCGCAGGGCCACCAGGACGACGATCACGGCGAGCGGGGCGTTGATCAGGAAGATCCACCGCCACGACACCGAGCCGATCAGCCAGCCGCCGAGGAACGGGCCGATGGCCGTCGCCACCCCGCCGAGCCCCGACCAGGCGCCGATGGCCCTGGCGCGGTCCTGCGGGTGGAACGAGGCCTGGATGATCGCCAGGCTCCCAGGGACGAGCAGCGCGCCGCCGATGCCCTGCAGCGCCCTCGCCGCGATGAGCAGGCCGATCGACGGCGAGACGCCGCACAGCAGGGAGGCGAGAGCGAACCACACGACCCCGACGACGAAGATGCGCCGCCGGCCGAAACGGTCGCCGAGCGAACCGCCGAGCAGGATGAACGAGGCGAGGGTCAGGGTGTAGGCGGTGATGGTCCACTGCAGGGCGGCGAGGTCGGCGTGCAGTGCTGCGTCCCGAGCACCGGCAGCGCGATGTTGACGACGGTCGCGTCGATTCCGGCGATGCCCGAGCCGAGGATCGTGGCGAGCAGCACCCAGCGACCGCGGGCCGACCCGACCCGGAGCAGCGGCGCGGGCTCGGCCGCGTGGTCTCCCGTCCTACCTGTCACGGCTGGAATCGCCGCAGCCGCAGGCTGTTGGTGACGACGAAGAGCGAGCTGAAGGCCATCGCAGCGCCGGCGACCATCGGGCTGAGCAGGCCGGCTGCGGCGAGCGGGATGGCCGCGACGTTGTAGGCGAAGGCCCAGAAGAGGTTGCCCCTGATGGTGCGCAGCGTCGCCCGGGAGAGCCGCACCGCCGTCGCCGCGACGCGAAGGTCGCCGCGCACCAGCGTGAGGTCCGACGCCTCGATCGCGACGTCGGTCCCGGTTCCCATCGCGAGCCCGAGGTCCGCGGTGGCGAGCGCGGCGGCGTCGTTGCTGCCGTCCCCGACCATCGCGACGACCCGGCCCTGGCGCTGCAGGTCGGCCACCACCTCGGCCTTGCCGGTGGGCAGGACACCCGCGATCACGTCGTCGATCCCGACCTCGCGGGCGACCGCCGCCGCTGCCCGCGCGTTGTCGCCGGTGAGCAGCACCGGGCGCAGCCCGAGCCGACGAAGATCGGCGATCGCCTCCGCCGAGGTCGCCTTGATGCTGTCTGCCAGGGTCAGCAGCCCGCGGACCTCACCGTCCCAGCCCACGAGCACTGCGGTCCGCCCTGCCTCCTCGGCCTCGGCAAGGGGCGCGACGAGGGACTCCGGAAGCGTGGTCGACGTGCGAGCCAGCACCCAGCTGGGACGGCCGACGATGACCGCTCGCCCGCTCACCTCACCCTCGACGCCGGCCCCCGGCGAGCTGACGAAGCCCCGCACCGCTGGCAGCGGACCCGCTGCGGCTGCAGCGGCCGCCACCGGACGACCGAGGGGGTGCTCCGACGCGTGCTCGACCGCCCCGGCGAGGCGCAGCAGCTCTGCGTCCGCAACGCCAGGGACGGCGTGCTGGCCCTGCAGCTGGATCTGGCCCGTCGTCACGGTGCCAGTCTTGTCGAGCACGACGGTGTCCGCGCGACGAGTCGACTCGAGGACCTCGGGGCCCCGGATCAGGATCCCGAGCTGGGCCGCTCGACCGGTACCGACCAGCAGCGCGGTCGGCGTGGCCAGCCCGAGGGCGCACGGGCAGGCGATGATGAGGACGGCCACGGCGGCGCTGAACGCTTCGGCGGCGGGGTGCCCGGTGGCGAGCCAGCCGAGCAGGGTCAGGGTGGCGAGCGCGAGCACGGTCGGAACGAAGACGGCGGACACCCGGTCGGCGAGCCGCTGCACCTGCGCCTTGCCCGTCTGCGCCTGCTCGACCAGGCGGGCCATCTGCGCGAGCTGGGTGTCGGCGCCGACGCGGTCGGCCCGGACCACGAGGTGTCCCTCGAGGTTGGTGGTGGCCCCCACGACGCGGTCGCCGGGCGCGACGTCCACGGGCAGCGGCTCGCCGGTGAGGGCGGCGGCGTCGACGGACGACCTCCCCTCGACCACGGTGCCGTCGGTGGCGATCCGCTCGCCGGGACGCACGACGAAGACATCGCCGACCCCGAGGGCGTCGACGGGTCGGCGGTGCTCGCTGCGGTCCGCCGGGTAGCCAGGCAGCACGGCGACGTCCTTGCTCCCCATCGACAGCAACGAGCGCAACGCGTCCCCGCTCCGGCGCTTCGCCCGCGCCTCGAGGGCCCGGCCCGCAAGCACGAAGCAGGTGACCACGGCGGCGACCTCGAAGTAGTCCTGGCCCGGGGTCCCGGTGACCAGGCTCCACGCCGACCACAGGGAGGCGGCGGTGACCCCGAGCGAGACGAGCGTGTCCATCGTCGTCGTGCCGTGCCGCGCCCCGGCGAGGGCGGACGCGTGGAACGGCCACGCGCCGTAGGTGACGACGGGTGTGGCGAGCACGGCGGCGAGCCACAGCCAGCCGCCGCTGCTGTGCCCGGTCATCGCCAGCAGCACCAACGGAACGGTGAGGACGATGCTGACGAGCAGCCGGTAGCGCGTCCAGGCGGGCTCGAGGTCGGGATCGTCGTCGCTCGCCGGGCCGGCCGTCGGGATGCTCGCGCTGTAGCCGGTGGCGGCGACGGCGGCGATCAGGTCGGCCGCGCTGACCTCCGCCGGGTGCTGGATGCTCGCGCGCTCGGTGGCGAGGTTGACGGTCGCGCTCACGCCGGGCAGCCCGTTGAGCTTCTTCTCGACGTGGGCAACGCAGGAGGCGCAGGTCATGCCGTGGACGTCGAGCTCGAGGGTGCCGACGGCGGGGACCGTGGACTGCGTGCTGCGGCCGGCGGGTGGTGGTCATCGGGTCAGCTCTTCACGAGGCGGGCGATGGCTGCGGACGCCTCCTTGATCTTGGCGTCGGCCTCGTCACCGCCCGAGGCGATGGCCTGCGCGACGCAGTGGGCGAGGTGCTCGTCGAGCAGGCCGAGGGCGAACGCCTCCAGTGCCTTGCTCGCGGCCGAGACCTGGGTGAGGACGTCGATGCAGTAGGTGTCGGCCTCCACCTGACGCTGCAGGCCGCGGACCTGCCCCTCGATGCGGCGCAGCCGCTTGAGCTGCGCTGCCTTGGAGTCCGCGTACCCGGGGGGTGCGTCGTGAACCTGTGTCATGGGCGTCATGATACCCCCCGGGGGTATGCCTCAAACCAGCTGTCGCTGCCGCGGCAGGCCTAGCGGGCCGTCGCGCAGTCAGGGCACGTGCCGAAGATCTCCAGCGTGTGCGAGACGTCGACGAAGCCGTTCTCGCCGGCGATCTTCTCGGCCCAGCGCTCGACAGCCGGCCCGTCCACCTCGACGGTGCGCCCGCAGCCGCGGCACACCAGGTGGTGGTGGTGCCCGCGGCTGCAGCGGCGGTAGGCGACCTCGCCGTCGGCCGACCGCAGGACGTCGACCTCATGGGCGTCGGCGAGCATCTGCAGCGAGCGGTACACCGTGGTCAGCCCGACGCGCTCACCGCGGTGGCGCAGGAGGTCGTGGACCTCCTGCGCGCTGCGGAAGTCCTCGAGCTCGTCGAGCAGGGCGAGCACGGCGCTGCGCTGCCGGGTCGAGCGGACCGCCGGTCCTGATCCTGCGATGGCCATGCGCCCTCCCTGCTGTCGCGCGTCGCTGTCGTGCCTTCGACCGATGCGGCCAGTGTGCCGTATGGACGGGCTGGCAGAGCCCGGTTGACTTCGGTAATGAAATCGGATGTCATTACGAGCAACGCCGTCCCGACCCCACGTCTTCCCGAGGAGGTGCCGCGTGCGCCGCGCCACTGCCGCCCTGCTTGCCGGGGTGGGCCTCGCCGTGGTCGTGCTGAGCGGCTGCAGCACCGGCGCCGGGGTCGGCGGGTCGGCCGGATCGGGCGGCGTCATCCAGGTGGTGGCGGCCGAGAACTTCTGGGGCAGCATCGCCGCAGCAGCTCGGGGGTGACCGGGTGCACGTGACCAGCATCATCGACAACCCCGACGCCGACCCGCACGACTACGAGCCGACCGCCTCGGACGCCAGGGCGGTGGCGATGGCCGACCTCACGCTGGTCAACGGGGTGGGCTACGACGCGTGGGCGAGCCAGCTCGCGGCCGCGAACGCGAACCCGGCCAGGGTGGACCTGAACGTCGGCAGCATCGTCGGCGCTGGCGACGGCGCCAACCCGCACCGGTGGTACGACCCCGCGGACGTCCAGCAGGTCGTGGTCTCGATCGTCGCGGCCTACACCAGGCTCGATCCAGCCGGCGCGGCCACCTTCAGCAGCCTCGAGGCCACCTTCGACGGCTCAGGCACGGCCGCATACCGGGCTGAGGTCGCGGCCATCAAGGCCGCCTACACGGGCGTGCCGGTGGGCGCCTCGGAGAGCATCTTCGCGATGGTCGCGCCGGCCCTCGGACTCGACCTCGTGACGCCCCCGGACTTCTTGCGGGCCATCAGCGAGGGCAGCGACCCCACCGTCGCGGACAAGTCCACGATCGACGAGCAGATCCGCAGCAGGGCGATCAAGGTCTACGTGTACAACAGCCAGAACGCCACCCCGGACGTCCAGGCGCAGATCGCCGAGGCGAAGGCTGCAGGCATCCCGGTCACCACGATCACCGAGACGATGACGCCGGCGACGGCGAGCTGGCAGCAGTGGCAGACCGCACAGCTCGTGGCGCTGCGCCATGCGCTCGCCGTCGGTACGGGACGATGACCGCCGTGACGGTGCCCGAGCCTCCCGTTGCCGACGAGCCGGACGCTGCGGTCATCGTGCTCGGACGGCGCGGCCGTCCGGGTGGGCGAGCGGACCCTGTGGAGCGGGGTGCACGTCACCGTCCGAGCCGGCGAGTTCGTCGCCGTGCTCGGGCCCAACGGGGTGGGCAAGTCCACGCTGCTCAAGGTCGTGCTCGGGCTGCTGCCGCTGGCGGCCGGGTCGGTGCAGGTGCTCGGCAGGGAGCCGGGCGAGGCCAACGCTCGCGTGGGCTACCTCCCGCAGCGCCGCACCTTCGACTCCCAGCTGCGGGTGCGTGGCGTGGACGTCGTCCGGCTCGGGCTGGACGGCGCGCGCTGGGGCGTCCCGCTGCCGGGCATGCGTCGCTGGAGCAGCCGGGTCAGGGCTGACGAGGCGCGGGTGCGCGAGGTGGTCGAGCTGGTCGGAGCCTCGGCCTACGCGCACCGGCCGGTCGGTGAGCTGTCGGGCGGCGAGCAGCAACGCCTGCTCATCGCCCAGGCGCTGGCGTCGCGCCCCAAGATCCTGCTGCTCGACGAGCCGCTGGACAGCCTCGACCTGCCGAACCAGGCAGCCATCGCCGCGCTGATCTCCCGCATCTGCCACGACGACGGCGTCACCGTGGTGATGGTCGCCCACGACGTCAACCCGATCCTCAGCTACCTCGACCGGGTGGTGTACATCGCGTCCGGGGGTGCCGCCTCCGGCACGCCGCGCGAGGTCATCACCAGCGAGACGCTCAGCCGGCTCTACGGCACCGACATCGAGGTCCTGGCGACCTCCGACGGACAGCTCGTCGTGGTCGGCCAGCCCGAGCCGCCGGCGCACCACAGCGACCGCCACGACCACCCGCACGGCTCCGGCCACTGAGTCATGCACGCCTCGACGAGCAGCCTGGACCCGCAGCTGACCTGGAACCTGGTCGAGGACG
Source organism: uncultured Actinomycetota bacterium (assembly GCA_963819215.1). Classification (GTDB taxonomy): domain Bacteria; phylum Actinomycetota; class Actinomycetes; order Prado026; family Prado026; genus CAWFVK01. The sequence goes on from CAWFVK010000006.1 coordinate 173,514, forward strand.
TCCGGCAGCTCCTGGAGTTCCCGTTCATGGTCAACGCGGTGCGGGCCGGCACGATCGTGGCGGTGCTCGCCGGGCTCATCGGCTGGTTCATGGTGCTGCGCCGGCAGACCTTCGCGGGCCACACCCTGGCGGTGGTGAGCTTCCCCGGCGCGGCGGGGGCGGTGCTGATCGGCGTGAGCGCCACGTGGGGCTTCTTCGCTTTCCCCATCGTCGCTGCCGTGGTGATCGGGCTCGTCCGTCGCTCCTCGACGCGGGGCTACAGCGAGGAGTCCGCGGTCACCGGAACGGTCCAGGCCTTCGCGCTTGCCGCCGGTGCGCTGTTCGCCGCGCTCTACGGCGGCTTCCTGTCCGGGGTGAACGCGCTGCTCTTCGGCAGCTTCCTCGGGGTCACCAGCGAGCAGGTGATCGTGCTGCTCCTCGCGGCGACCGCCGCGCTCGGCGTGCTCGCCGCGATCGCCCGTCCGCTGCTCTTCGCCTCGGTCGACCCGGTGGTGGCTGCTGCCCGCGGGGTGCCCGTCCGCCTGCTCTCCTTCGCGTTCCTCGTGCTGCTGGCCGTCGCCGCGGCCGAGGCCTCGCAGATCACCGGCACGTTGCTGGTGTTCGCCCTGCTGGTGGTGCCGGCCGCGACCGCCCAGTTGGTGACCGCCCGCCCGTTGCTCAGCCTGGGCCTGACCGTCGTCGTCGGGCTGGCCGTGACCTGGCTGGCGCTGTTCGCGGCCTACTACTTCGCCCAGTACCCGATCGGCTTCTTCCTCACGACGTTCGCGTTCCTCGCCTACCTGGCGGCGGTGGCCAGACGCCGGCTGGTCGCCCGATGACCGGCGTGCTGGCCGGCGCGGTGCCAGGTGGTCTCGCGCAGCTCGCAGGGACCGGCACCGGTCTCACCGACCTGCTGGCGCACCCGTTCATGCGGCAGGCCCTGCTCGCCGGCATCCCCATCGCTGCCCTTGCCGGGCTCGTCGGCTCCTTCATGGTCCTGCGTAGCCAGGTCTTCTCGGGCGACGCGCTCAGCCACGTCTCCTACACCGGGGCGATGACGGCGCTGGCCTTCGGGGTGGACCTGCGGCTCGGCCTGTTCGTCGGGACGATCGGGGTGGCGGTGGTGCTGGGGCTGCTCGGTCCCCGCGGTCTGGCGGACGATGTCGTCATCGGCACGGTGTTCGCCTGGATCCTCGGGCTGGGGGTGCTCGCGCAGTCCGTCTACACCGCGGGCTCGCACGCCGCGGTCGACGGCTCAGCGGGGGTGAGCGTGCTCTTCGGGTCGATCTTCGGGCTGAGCGGTCCGCAGGCCGCTGTCGCGGCGGTGCTGGGCGTGGGGGGGATCGGCCTGCTGCTGGCGATCGCCCGGCCGCTGCTCTTCGCCAGCCTGGACGCCGCGGTCGCCGCCGCGCGCGGGGTGCCGGTGCGGCTGCTCGGCGTGGGGTTCCTCGCCCTGGTGGGTCTGACGGCCGCGGAGGCGACGCAGGCGGTCGGTGCCCTGCTGCTGCTCGGTCTGCTGGCGGCTCCGGCGGGTGCGGCCCACCGGCTCTCGGTCCGTCCGTACGTGGCGCTGGCCTTGTCGTGCGGGTTGTCGGTGGTCTCGATGGTCGCCGGTTTGGTGGTCAGCTACTTGCTGCCGCGGGTGCCGGCGGGTTTCGCCGTCATCGCCATCGCGGCCGGGATCTACGCCCTGACGTTCGTGGTGCCGCGACTGCCGGCGCTGGTCAGACGAGGTTCCGTTCCGCTGGCGAGCTCCGCGCGTTGAGGTCGTCCGCGTTCTCGAACCGGGTGGCGTCGAAGGCGGACACGTCGATGACCGGCGGGCGACGGAGGTAGAGGTCGCGCAGCACCTCGCCGACCGCTGGACCCATCAAGAAGCCGTGGCCGGAGAAGCCTGTCGCGTACAGGAAGCGACTGACCTCGCAGGCCTCGCCGATGAGCGCGTTGTGGTCAGGGGTCATCTCGTAGAGCCCGGCCCAGCCGCCGGTCAGCCCCATCTCGAGCACCGAGGGCGCCCGCCGTGCGATCGTCTCGGCCAACCGGGGGAGCCAGGCGTCGGACGGCTCGAGGAAGAACCCTGGCTCCTGGTCCGGGTCGGACATCCCGAGCAGCAGGCCCGGCCCCTCCTGGTGGAAGTAGAACGTGGAGGAGTAGTCGATGGTCATCGGCATGCCCTGCGGGAGGTCGGCGACCGGCTCGGTGAACAGGATCTGCCGGCGCAGCGGGGTGACGTCGAGCGCGACCCCGGCCAGCGCGCCGACCGTCCGCGACCAGGGGCCGGCCGTGCAGATCACCGTGTCGGTGACCACCCGCTGGCCCGCGGCACGGACCCCGGTGACGGCGCCGTCCACGACGTCGATGCCGGTCACCGCGCACCCGGGCACCAACCGCGCCCCGAGCCGTCGCGCCGCGGTGGCGTACCCGAGAACCACCGACTCGGGTGCGCAGTGACCGTCCGTCGGGGAGTAGGCCGCCGCGAGCAGGCCGTCCGCCGCGACGACGGGTGCGAGCCGCCGGGCCTCGGCGACGTCGATCATCCGGCTGGGCACGCCCACGGCGTTCTGCATCGCGACGCTCGCCTCGAACTCACGGACGTCGGCGGCGTCGTCCAGCAGCCACAGGTAGCCGACCTGGTGGAAGTCGATCTGCTGACCAGGTCTCGTCCCGAAGCGTTCGAAGGCCTCGAGGCTGCGAGCCCCGAGCGCCACGTTCAGCGGGTCGGAGAACTGGGCGCGGACGCCGCCCGCCGCCTTGCAGGTCGACCCCGAGCCGAGCGCCCCCTGGTCGAGCAGCAGCACGTCGGGCACGCCGGCCTCGGCGAGGTGGAACGCCGCGCTCGCCCCCAGCACGCCGCCGCCGACGATGACCACCGAAGCGCGCTCGGGCAGCCGGGGTGCGCTCATGGGCGGTCTGCCACCTCGCCCCGGCCGAACTCGACGACCGGGATGCCCTGCGGGTTGGGCCCGTACGCGTAGACCATCCGTGCGTAGGTCGGCGCCGAGTAGAGGGCCGGTCGACCGGCCGGCACCCGGATGACGTCCCCTGGGCCGGCCTGGACCGTGCTGCCGTCGCACTCCACCACCAGCAGACCCTCGAGGACGAAGTTCACCTCGTCGTGCGCGTGCTGGTCGCCGTGCTCCTCGCCGGCGTGCAGCTCCCACTCACCCATCGAGAGCTGCGGCCATCCGGCGGCCGGGGCGGGCACGATCTCGCGGCAGTGGTCCAGCGGCTGCACGGGGTAGAGCTCGGCGGGCATGGCGCTCCTCACGTCGGTCCGGTCGTGCCAGCATGGAGCATGGACGCACCAGGGGGGAGCCTCGCCGATGACCTCCCCGGCACGACGTGGCACGCGACGTCGCTGGCTGGTGCTGAGGTCGTCGAGGGTCACCGGCCGGAGATCACCTTCGACCCGGCGGGCAGCCTGTTCGGCAGCACCGGGGTCAACCGGCTCCGCGGCAGCTACACGATCACCGGCGACTCGGTCCTGGTGTCCCAGCTGGCGACCACGATGATGGCGTCCGAGCCGGCGGCGATGGCGCAGGAGCAGGTCGTCCTGCGGCTGCTCGAGCAGACGCTCGCAGCCGTCGTCGAGCAGGACGTCCTCCGGCTGGACGGCGCCGCCGGCAGCTCCACCTGGGGGCGCGGCGAGGCACCGATCCTGCTCTAGCGGCGGTCAGCCGATCGCGATGACCGGGTGCGCCGAGGGCCGCAGCCACTGCAGGATCGCGATGATGTCCGCGGCGGGTACGGCGACGCAGCCAGCCGTCGGGTGGCCGTCCGACTCGTGCAGGAAGATCCCAGCGCCTCGGTACCGCACGGCCGGGTTCATGTTGTAGTTCACGACCACCGCGTAGTCGTACTGGCCGACGTGCGCGATCAGGTGCTCGCTGCCGTTGACGCTGTTCTCGGGCGCGTTGACGTCGAAGCCGCCTTGGGAAGCGCCCCGCATCTGGTTGTAGTACGCGCTGTTGTTGTCCTCGACCCACCAGTCGTCGTTGGTCACCTGGTGGTACGGCAGGGCCGATCCGGGGTTCGGCTTGATCCCGAACGCCTGGGTCAGCGAGTACGTCCCCGTCGGTGTCGTGTCCGTCCCCTGGTGCCGAGCCAGACCGGCGACGATGCCGTTGGCGCCGACCCGGCCCTCGTTGGTGCTCAGCCCGGCTGTCCAGCCCTGCGGGCCGAGGGTCCAGGCGGTGACCGTCGCCCAGGTCCCGGCGGCCTTGACGGTGATCACCTGCGTGGCGTTCCCGACCGTGACGCCCACCGGGAAGGGCAGCCGGTCGACCTTCGCGATGGGCACGGCAGTGGTCGCGACGGCGTGGGTGACGGGCGGCGCAGCCGTAGCCGGCTTGCGGGTGGCGGGTGCGGACGCAGCGACCGTTGGCCTCGGCGTCGGGTGGGCGGTGACCGACGGCCTCGCGATCGTCGATGGGTGCGGGGCCACGACGTCAGCGGCGCTCGAGGGGGGTGCTGCGCTCCCTGCGGCCAGGGACGCTGCGACAGGGTCAGCCGTCGAGGTCGCGGAGGGCTGCGCGCACGCGCTCACGAGCGCGACCGACGCCACCGCGGCGGCGGCCGCCAGCAGCCTCCACCGCCCGCGTCGGGCGTCCCAGATGTTCACCCTGGTCACGCTAACCCCTTCGACGTGCGCGTCGTCCTACCCAAGCGGGCGAGAGGGGTAGCCCGTGTCGAAGTGCTGGTAGTCGGTCGTCGTGCTGTCCTGCCAGATCCAGCCCGCGCTGGTGAAGACCTGCCAGGCGAGGCTGCCCTTCGTGATCACGCCGATGCCGGACCTGGTCGACCCGAATCGGGCGTCCGGCTCGAAGCAGGAGCAGCGTGGATCGATCCACGGGTTCTCGTAGGGGTTCAGGTCGACGGCCCTGCCGTTCGCGTGCGGCGAGCTCGTCGGGGGAGCGTTCGCCTGCGCGGCTCGACGACAGTTGAAGGCGGAGGTGTTGTCCGCGGCCATGCTCGCGTCGTCGTCGCCCTGGTACGCCTCGATCGGCGCCATCCGGTGGATGGGGTAGCCCGCGTCGAACAGCCGGGTGAAGATCTCCGCGACACTCGTCGCGACGTCGGCGCGGACGACGAGGACACCGCGGTGGACGGCTCCGTCGAAGCCGTGGAAGTTGACCTCGACCCGGCGGAGCCCGGCCTGCCCGACGGGGCACCCGTCGTGCCAGGCGCCGACGGAGACGATGCTGGCCCACTCGCTGTCAGGGACCGCCTCGATGCTGGCCTCGGCCGCCGGCTGGGGGGCTGCCGAGGGGCTCGCGCTGGGGTGGGTCGGGGCAGGCGTCGTCGCCTTCGGGGTCGGTCGGGGGGACGGTGTGACCGAGGCCGACGGGGGCATGCTGCTGACGCTCGGGGCCGGTGACGCCGTAGGTAGCTGGGCCGCCGGGGTCGTGGACGGCGTCGCCGGAGCCCGCACCGGGGTCGAGCCGGCTGCTGCGGTGCCGCTCGCGCAGCCGGTCGTGAGCAGGCAGAGCGTGAGGGCGCTCACGCCCAGCGCAGCCGCGCCCGGGGTCCGCATCGGCTAGCGGCAGGTCGCGGCGACGGAGGCCCACACGCTCGAGCAGGCCAGCCGGCCGTTGGTGGCGACCGCGTGGACGAGCTCGCGCAACGCCTCGGCCACCGCCGGGGGGTCGTCCTGCTGCAGGACGTGGCCCGAGGTCGCGATCACCTGGAAGTCGTTGCTGGACAGGCGCAGGTTGGCGTGCTGCTCGGCGATCCACTGGTCCGTCGCCGCCTGGGACTGGCCGTAGGTCGGGCCACCCAGGTGGTCCTCCTCCGGGTGCGACGCGCTCACCACCACCAGCGGTCGAGCGCCGAGCGCTGGACCGCCGTCGTCGGCCGCCTGACTGCGCGGCATGTCCACCGCGTGGCCGGCCTCGTGCCAGTAGGTGCCCGTCGTCGTGTCGCCAGGGTCGACGCTCTCGGCCAGCATCACCCCGCGCACCGTCACGGGGTTGTCGACGACGAAGGCCCGGGCGATCAGGCCGCCGAACGAGTGCCCCACGACGACGTAGGGGCCGGGCTCGCCGGCGGCGACCAGCAGCGACCCGAGCTCGCGGGCGTAGAGGCCGGCGTCCAGCACTTGGCCTGCGTCCGGCCGCGCCGGGCTGTTGCCCAGACCCGGACGGTCGTAGAAGCAGGTGCGGGTCGTGGCCTGGAACGCGCCCCGCACCGGCGACCAGGCGCTGGCCGCGGTGCCTAGCCCAGTCACGACGACCACCGTGACCGGCCCGGCGCCCTGGCAGTCGATCCACTGCCGGACGCCGGCCGCGAAGACCACGCGCTCGTCGGTCCCGGTGGGGCGCACCCGCTGCGGCGTCGCCGTGGGTGGCCGCACGGTCCGGGCGGGCACCGGTGTCGGCACCGGTGCGCTGACCACGGCGTGCGCCGAGGGCTTCGGGCTGGCTGTCAGGGTCGGCGTCGGGGTCGGCGGCCGGGTCAGTGTGGCCGCGGGCGTGCTCGGGGCGGGGGAGGCCGAAGTCGCGCCCTCGGCGGCGACGCTGCTGGGCGTCGCGCAGGCGGTCAGCGCGAGCAGGCCACCCACGACGAGGACGGCAGCCCTCGCAGCAGGGGTGCTGCGCGCACGGGAGGTGGGCGCGCACCCGTGGGGCGCACCCAGCGACCGGTCCCGTTGCATCGAGCCAGGCTACGGCCAGCGGTGCTCAGACGGTGGTGACGACCTGCTCGTGAGCGAGCCGGGGCAGGCGGTCCATCCAGGCGTTCTCGGCCGGCCTGCCGAGGTTGACCACCAGCAGCGAGCGGTGCCGCCCGTCCGGGAAGAACTCCGCGTCGACGCCAGCGGCGTCGAAGCCGCCCATCGGTCCGGCCGCCAGTCCGGCCGCCCGGACGCCGAGCAGGAAGTAGCCGATCTGCAGACCGGCGTTGAAGCGTGCTGCCTTCTCCCTCGCCTCGTCGTCGAGGAACAGGTCCTGGGGACGGTCCATGAACGGGACCAGCGTGGGCAGGTGCTCGTGGAAGTCGGTGTCGGCGGCGAGGACCACGACCAGCGGGGCCGACTCGGTCTTGCGCCGGTTGCCTTCGGACATCAGCGGCAGGAGCCGGGCGCGGGCCTCGTCGCTGCGGATCGCGAGGACGCGCAGCGGCTGGGTGTTCAGCGCGGTCGGGGCCCACTTCACCAGCTCGTAGATCGCGGCGAGCTGGGCGTCGCTGACGGGCTCGTCGGTGAACGCGTTGGCGGTCCGGGCGCTCCTGAAGAGCAGCTCCTGGGCCTGCGGGTCGAGGGCCAGCTCGGACGGCGACTCGAGCAGGCTGAGCTCGAGGTCGAGGCTGCTGGGCTCGTAGACGGCGGTCATGGTGAAGCCTTCCTGGCTGGGGTGGGTCTGCCTTGGTCTCACTCCTGCCAACATAGTTGAATCATCAACTATTCCGCACGACGCCTAGACTCGGCCCGTGCCGGCCGCTCCGTTGTTCCCGCTCGGCCTTCGCCTCGATGGGCGTCGCGTGCTCGTCGTCGGAGGCGGCTCGATCGGGCTGCGCCGCACCGCCTCGCTCGTGGACGCTGGTGCGGACGTGGTGCTCGTCGCCCCGGAGGTCACCCCCGCGCTCGCTGATCTCGCGGCCCGCGGCCGGCTCGCCTGGCACCAGCGCGGCTTCGAGGAGGCGGACCTCGCCGGCGTGTGGTTGGCCTTCGCCTGCACGGCCGATCCGGCGGTGAACCAAGCCGTCGCGGTGGCGGCTGAGCACGCCCAGGTCTTCTGTGGCCGGGCGGACGACGCCAGCGCCGCTTCGGCGTGGGTCCCTGCCGTCGGCCGATCAGGTGCGATCACCGTGGCAGTCCACGCGGACCGGGATCCGGCGACGGCCCGCGCCGTCCGCGACCGCTGGGTCGACGTGCTGGAGACCCAGCCGGTGCCTGCACCTGGCCGCGCGCGCAGCGGTCGCGTGGTGCTCGTGGGCGGCGGCCCGGGTGATCCTGGCCTGATCACCGCTGCGGGGGCGCGCAGCGGTGCGCCAGGCCGACGTCGTCGTGGTCGACCGGCTCGCCCCGCTCGCCATCCTCGACGACCTCGGCCCGGACGTCCTCGTCATCGACGCCGCCAAGGTGCCGGGCGGGCGCTCGATGCCGCAGGAGGAGATCAACCGGCTGCTGGTCGAGCACGCGACGGCCGGCCGGGTGGTCGTGCGGCTGAAGGGCGGCGACCCCTTCGTCTTCGGACGCGGCATGGAGGAGGTCGAGGCCTGCGTCGCTGCCGGCGTCCTGGTCGACGTCGTACCCGGGGTCACCAGCGCGGTCGCGGTGCCGGCGCTGGCCGGCATCCCGGTCACGCACCGGGGCGTGGTGCAGGCCTTCACGGTGGCCTCGGGCCATGTTCGTCCCAGCGACCCGTCCTCGACGGTCGACTGGCGTTCGCTCGCGCGCTCGGGCGGGACCATCGTGGTGCTGATGGGGGTGGCCACGATGCCGGAGATCGCCGCCGAGCTCATCGCGGGCGGCCTGCCGGCCGGCACGCCGGTCGCGTGCGTCCAGGATCGCGGTCCGGCCGGCTCCAGCAGCACCCGCATCGGCACCCTCGGCGAGGTGGTGGACGCGTTGGCCGGCTGGGACGTCCAGTCGCCGGCGGTGTTCGTGGTGGGCGACGTCGTGTCGGCCGGCCCGGGCGCACCGGGGCCGGTCCCTCCTCGTGGCTGAGCCAGCGCCCGTCGCGTCGGGGAGCTGGATGCTCCGTCACGCCCGGCAGACGGCCTTCGACCCGCTCGGGTTCCTGCAGCGCTGCTCGGCCGAGCTCGGTCCGGTGGCGCGGCTGCCCGTGCCGGGCAGGCCGGTGGTCGTCGTGAGCTCGCCGGCGGCGGCGACCCGGATGCTGGTGGGCAACCACCAGGGTTACGACAAGCAGACGGCGCAGTACCGGGCGTTGGCCACGGTGACCGGCGAGGGGCTGCTCACGGGGGACGGCCCTCGCTGGCTGGCCAGCCGCCGCGTCGAGCAGCCAGCCTTCCACCCCGCGCGCTCTCGACGGCGTGGCCACGAGCACGTCAGCCGCAGTGGCCTTGCTGGCCGACCGCTGGCGCGGCGCACCCGACGGCAGCGTCGTCGACGTCGAGGCCGCGCTGCTGCGGGCGACGCTGCAGGTGGTGGGTCGTTCCCTCTTCTCGGTGGACCTGAGCGATCCCGACGACCGACGGGTGCGCGCGGTCGCCGACGCCTTGGACGGCGTGCTGGCCCGAGCGCGCTCGCCCCTCGCCCGGCTCGCCGCGATCCCGACCCCGGCCAGCCGTCGGACCAGCGCCGCACTCGAGGTGCTGGAGACGACCGTGGCCGAGATCGTGGCCGGCCGCGTCGCCGCGGACCAGGACGGCCAGCCGAGCTGCGACCTCCTCGGTCTCCTCCTTGCGTCGGGCTCGAGTCAGCAGCAGGTGCGCGCCGAGGTCGTCACCCTGATCGTCGCCGGTCACGAGACCGTGGCCAGCGCGCTCACCTGGGCCTGCTGGCTCCTGGCAGCCGATCCCGGCGTGGGCGCGCGGCTGAGCGACGAGGTGGACCGCGTCCTCGGCGACCGCGCGCCACGGGATGGCTGACCTCGCGAGCCTGCCGTACACCCGGCAGGTCGTCGAGGAGTCGCTGCGGCTCTACCCCCCGGCCTGGGTGATCACCCGCCGCGCGCTGGCCGACGACGTCCTCGACGGTTTCGCGGTCCCGGCTGGCGCGCTCGTGATCTGCTCGCCCTACGTCCTGCAGCGGGACCCGGCCGGCTGGGCGGACGCGACCGAGTTCCGCCCCGAACGGTTCACCGGGCGTGCGGCCTCCGGGCCGCGGGCCTCCGCTGACGGCTACCTGCCCTTCGGGCTGGGGCCGCGAGCGTGCATCGGCCGCGACTTCGCGCTGCTGGAGTCGGTGCTCACGCTCGCCGGACTGGCTCGCCGGTTCTCCTTCGAGCGGCTCGGTGGCCAGCGGGTCAGGGTCGATGCCGGGGTGACGCTGCGCCCGCGTGGCGGCCTGCCGCTCGTGCTCCGCCGCCGTGCGGGGTGCGTCGGGGCCTAGCCGGTCCGGCCGGGTAGCCGTAGGGTCGCGTGCGAGCCGTTCGAGGAGCTCCCTCGGACTGGAGGGACAGCCATGCTGGTCGCCGACATCCTGCACGGCAAGGGAACCACGGTCGTCACGGTCCACCCGGACGCCACGGTTGCCGAGCTGGTCCGACTCCTCGCCGAGCACCGCATCGGGGCCCTCGTGGTCTCGGTGGACGGCAGTGCGGTCGAGGGCATCGTCAGCGAGCGGGACGTGGTCGGGGTGCTTGCGTCGGCCGGGGCTGCGGCGCTGGACGAGCAGGTCGCCTCGATCTGCACCAGGGCCGTCATCACCGCCGGGCCGGACGACCGCCTCGACGGGCTGGCGAAGGTGATGACCGAGGGGCGGTTCCGGCACGTCCCCGTCGTCGCGGACGGCGTCCTCGCCGGCATCGTCAGCATCGGCGACGTCGTCAAGGCCCGGATCGGCCAGCTCGAGACCGAGCAGGAGGCGCTGACCGGCTACATCACCTCGGGCGGTTAGCCGGGCCACCAGGGACGGCGTTCGTCGGGCAGGATGACCCGGGTGAGCGGGAGCCGCAGGGACGCAGGCATCGCCGCTGCCGTCCTGGTGTGGATCCCGCTCGTGCTGCTGCTGGACCAGGGCGGCGACATCGCCCGGCAGCTGGTGCTCGGTGCCGGCACCTGGGTGCTCCTGCTGGCGCTGCTGAAGGGCGAGAGCCCGCTGGTCCGCATGCAGACCGCCGTCGTGATCGTCTTCGCGACGCTGGTCGAGTACACCTTCTCCCCGCTGCTCCACGTGTACGTCTACCGCCTGGACACCGTGCCGGCCTTCGTCCCGCCCGGGCACGGCCTGGTCTACCTCGCCGCCATGGCGCTCGGGCGGAGCGCCTTCTTCCGGCATCACTCCCGCGCGCTCGTGACCGCCACCGTCGTGCTCGGCGGGCTGTACGCCGTGCGCGGGCTGACGCCGATGGCGCCGCGGCTGGACGTCCTGGGCGCGTTCTGGTTCTGCTGCTTGCTCGGGTTCCTGCGGTGGGGGCGCTCGCGGATGCTCTACGTCGGCGCGTTCATCGTGGTCACCTACCTGGAGCTGATCGGGACGCACCTGCGGTCGTGGACCTGGGCGACGCACGATCCGACCGGTCTGGTCGCGATGGGCAACCCGCCGTCGGGCGCGGCGGGCGGCTACGGCTGGTTCGACCTCGCCGCCACCACGTTCGCGCCAGGGCTGCTGGTGCTGTTCTACCGGCTGTTCCCAGCGAAGGCTGGCTCAGGGGTCGAGCACGGCGAGGGCGACCTCGTGCAGCCGGCCGTTGGTGGACAGGGCGCCGCCGCCCTCGAGTGAGGAGCCGCCCGAGCGGTTGGTGACGCGTCCGCCTGCCTCCTCCACGACGGGGATGAACGCCGCGACGTCCCAGATCGAGAGGTCGGGCTCGATCGCGACGTCGACGGCTCCCTCGGCGACGAGCACGTGCGACCAGAAGTCGCCGTACGCCCTGGTCCGCCACACCTGACCGGTCAGCTCGCGGAACGCCTGGCCCCCATCTGGCCAGCCACGGACGTCGGAGTAGGACAGCGACGCATCGGTGAGCTCGGAGACGGCCGACACCGACAGCCGGCGCGGAACCGGCGCCAGTGCCCCGCCCGACCACGCGCCCGCACCCCGGCTCGCCCACCAGCGCCGGCCCAGGGCCGGGGCAGAGACCACGCCGACGACCACCTTGCTGCCGTCCCTGCTGGGTTCGGCGGACTCGTCGAGCAGCGCGATCAGCGTGGCCCAGACCGGGACACCGCGCACGTAGTTCTTGGTCCCGTCGATGGGGTCGAGGATCCATCGCCGGGCGATGCTCGAGGCGTCGGCGGAGGCGCCCTCCTCCTCGCCCAGCACGGCATCCTCGGGCCGAGCGACAGCCAGCTGCTCGCGCAGCAGCCGCTCGGCTGCCTTGTCCGCGTCGCTCACCGGGGTGAGGTCGGGCTTGGTCTCCACGACGAGGTCGAGTGCCTGGAACCTGGCCGTGGTCAAGGCGTCGGCTGCGTCGGCCAGCGCCAGGGCGAGCTCCAGGTCGGCGGCGTACCGGGACGGCGTGGGCCAGCGGAAGTCGCCCGCGGAAGTCGGCCCAGCGGAAGTCGGCCCAGCGGAAGTCGGCCCAGCGGAAGTCGGCATGGCGGACAGGCTACGGCGCCGAGCGCAGGCGCACGGACAGGCAGGTGACGCAGCCTTCCAGCTTCTCGTACTCGGTGAGGTCCACCGCGACGACGTCGTAGCCCAGGTCGGCGAGCAGGGCTGCTGTGGCCGGTGCGCTGCTGGACATCAGGACGGTGTGGTCGTCGAGCACGACGACGTGCGAGCCGGCCTCCTCCGGGACCGCCAGGAAGTGCGGGAAGAACGAGGGGTCGTCGACCAGCGGCGGGTAGCCGATCACGGTGCCGTCGGGCAGCGCCGTGACGGCTGACTTCAGGTGGAGCACCTTGCTGAGCGGCACCGCCAGCACGTTCGCGCCGAGCGGGGCGAGCGCGGCACGTAGCTGGCCGGACGCCGTCGGCATTGGTGCGACCGCCCCGGCCGACGTACACCGTGCTGCCGACCTTCAGCACGTCACCGCCGTCCAGCGTGCCCGGCGCGACGATGTCGACCACGGCGTAGCCGAGGGCCTCGATGCTGGCCCGCGCTGCTGCCGTCTCGGGCTTGCGCTCGTCGGCTCCGGGTCGGGCGATCACGGCAGTGCGGCCGTACACGACCATGGTGTCCTCGACGAACACGCTGTCGGGGCAGTCAAGCGCCGGCGGTACCTCGACGAGCTCCCAGCCGCGCCCACGCAGCACGTCGACGTAGCCCTGCCACTGCTGCTCAGCGAGCGGGAGGTCGATCGGCCGAGCGGTCGATGTGGGTGACCAGCCCTTCGGCCAGGCGTGGGCTGGGACGGCGGACGAGGGCGCGAACGGGTGTGGTCACCGCGCCATCGTGGACCACGCGCCCGTCGCTGGCGAGACCGTCTCGTGCTCGGGCTGCGTCCCACCGTCCGGAGCTCTGCTCTCATCGTGCCGTCGGGGGAGCGGCATGGGCAGGAAGGCCGTGAGGTCCTCGGGTGGCCCTGGCCGGCCGAAGTACCAGCCCTGGCCGTAGTCCACCCCGGCGGCGAGCAGCGCCTGCGCGTCGTCGGCCGTCTCGACGCCCTCGGCGACGATGCGGGTGTCACACCCGTGACCGAAGGCGACCAGCGAGCTCACCAGCGTCGCGAGGACCGGGTCCGTGCTGACCCCGTCGACCACCGTCCGGTCCAGCTTCATCACGTCGGGTCGGGTCAGCACGATGTGCCGCAGCGAGGAGAAGCCGGCACCGACGTCGTCGATGGCGAGCCGCATCCCGCGCTCCCGCAACGGGTCGAGGACGGCAGCGAGCGCGTCGTAGTCCGCCACCGGGTCGTGCTCGGACAGCTCGAGGAGCACGCGGTCCAGCGGAAGTTCGTCGAGGAGCTGCGTGCACCGCGGTGTCAGCAACGTGCCGGGCGAGACGTTCATGGCGACGTAGCCGGCGACGGTGTCCAGGTGCGCGGCCGCTCCGCGGAGGGCGAGGAGCTCCAGCTCGTCGCCGCGCCCGATGCTGTGCGCCTGGGCGAAGCACACGTCGGGAGCGAGGTCCCACTGCGCGGGGAACCGGCTGAGCGCCTCGGCGCCGATCCGGGTCCCGGTGGCGAGGTCGACGATCGGCTGGAGCAGCACCAGCGGACCTGGACCCTCGAGCACCGGGCCCAGCCGGTCCTCGATCTCGGCTCGCCGGGCCTGCTCGCGCACCCCCGGCTCGATCACCACCGCGGCGGCGTGCGCGAGCACGTCCATCAGCGCCTTGTCGCGCTTGGTGAGCGCCTTGTCCGAGGTGAGGCCGGCGGCGCAGAACGTGCCGTAGATGCTGCCGTCGCTCAGCACCACCGGCACCGACACGTAGCTGCGGATCCGTGGGAGCCGGGCGGCTGGCAGGCTCATCGCGAGCGGGTAGGCCCGGAGGTCGGGGATCACGGCGGGGAGCTTCCGCTCCTGGATCGCCTGGCAGAGGCTGGTCGCCTGCACCTGCGTCGCACCCTCCTTGAACAGGAAGGGCACCGAGGAGTCCACGACCTCGAGGTGCTGCGTCGTGCCGTCCATCCGCGTCAGGAACGCGACGCTGAGGTGCAAGGACTCCTTGGCCGTGGCAAGCAGGTCAGCGACCTGTGCCTGCGTCTGGCTGCGCTGCCGTCCCACGGTTCCTCCGTCCTTGACCTGATGCCGGGCAAGATCGGGTGCCCGCCAGCCTTGCTATCGACCGTGCGAGCGGCAGACTTCACCATGGGCGGGCGGTCGCCGTTTCAGTCGATCGCGTGGGGGTATCTCCGTGGAGCCCAGCCACGTCCGGAGTACGACCTCCGGGCACCGATGAGAGGACGAACACGATGAGCACTGACCCCTCGACCGAGGGTCCCGCCGACGGCGGAGCGAGCGGCGTACCGGGCACGCATGACGGCGGCGCTGATGGTGGCGCGGACGGCGGTGCCGGCGGTACCCACGACGGTGGCGCTGACGGCGGCGCCGACGGTGGCGCGGACGGCGGTGCCGATGGTGGCGCCGACGGTGGCGCGGACGGCGGTGCCGATGGTGGTGCCGATGGCGGGGCAGACGGTGGCGCGAGCAGCTGATCCGGCTGGCGTGAGCGAGGGCGGGGCGCCCAGGCGTCCCGCCCTCGCTCGCTGCGTCGGGGACGTCGAGGTCTTCCGGACCAAGTACTGGGATCACGAGCCGCTGCTCGTCCGTGCCGCGGACCCGGCGCGCTACGTGGACCTGTTCAGCTGGGACGCGGCCGACGAGCTCCTCTCCGAGCGCGGGCTCCGCACCCCGTTCCTGCGCGTCGTCCGTGATGGGGTGATCCAGCCGGCGTCGGCGTTCACCGCGTCCGGTGGCCTCGGCGCGACGATCGCGGACCAGGTCAGCGACGACAAGGTCGCGCTCCTGCTCTCGCAAGGGGCGACGCTCGTCCTCCAGGGTTTGCACCGCACCTGGCGACCGGTCACGGACTTCGCCCGTGAGCTGGTCGACGAGCTCGGCCACCCCGTCCAGGTCAACGCCTACATCACCCCGGCGGGCGCCCGCGGGTTCGCCCGCCACTACGACGTGCACGACGTCTTCGTGCTGCAGGTCGAGGGGGCCAAGACCTGGCAGGTACGTCCACCGGTGACCCCCGGCCCACCCCTGCCCGACGAGGAGTGGACGCGCTACCGCGATGCTGTCGAGCGTGCCGGTGCCGAGCCAGCCCACCTCGACGTCACCCTGAACCCCGGCGACTGCCTCTACCTGCCACGCGGCTGGTTGCACGAGGCCGCTGCGGGCGACGACGGCTCCGTGCATCTCACCCTCGGGATTCACCCCGTGACCGGGCGGGCGGTGCTCGACGCGCTGGTCGCGCAGCTGGCCGGTGAGCCGGAGCTTCGCTCGGCGTTGCCGGCGCACGCCGACCTCGGCGGCGAGCACGAGGTGGCCGCGGTGCTCGCCAGAGTGCAGGCGTTGCTCGCCCAGGTGTCGCCGGCCCGCGTGCACGACGCCGTGCTCGAGCGAGCCGATGCGTCCGTCCGGGCCGAGCCGCTCGCGCCGTTGCGGCAAGCCGCCGCGGTGGCCGATCCGGTCAACCACGGCCCGTACCGGGCGCGACGTGGGGTCCGGCTGACGGTCACCCGCTCCGACCAGGGTTGGGTGGCTCGCCTGCCGTCCGGGGGTCAGTGGTCCGGCGACGTCGCCGCAGGGGCGCTCGCCGACCTGCTGCTCTCCGGTGACGTCGTCGCGGTCGAGCAGCTCGGGTGGCTCGGACCAGGTCGAGGAAGTCCTGGGCGCACTGCTGCGGCTGGGAGTCCTGGTTCCCGCGTGACCGCCTTCCGATGCTCGCCGGCCTCGCTGGCGCGCGGTGACGAGCTCGCTGCGACGGCAGCTCCGGTGCTGCGCTGGGTGCTCGTCGAGCACCCGGGTCCCTGGCCGATGGATCCCCTGGCGGCGCTGGACGTCAGCCCAGCCACCCGCCAGGTGCTGCGTCGCTGGTCCGAGGCCGGCACCCGGCTGACCCTCGTCCGCCGTCCGGGCAGGGCGGGGCGTGCCGGCCGCAGCGCTGGCCCGGCGCGTGCGGGCGCGGTGTGGTTCGTCGATGCCCGCACCGGCCGCGAGGGCCTGAGCGAGCAGGGCGAGGTCGTGCTCGAGCAGCTGCCGGCGAGGTTCGAGGAGTGGCTGGTCGCCGGTGAGCCGACCCAGCAGACGGCGCCCCGCTACCTGGTCTGCACGCACGGCCGCAGGGACGTCTGCTGCTCGGTGGAGGGCCGGCCGGTCGCTGCCGAGCTCGACCGCCTGGTCCCGGGTTCGGTCTGGGAGTGCACCCACGTCGGCGGTGACCGGTTCGCCGCCAACGTCGTGGTGCTGCCGCACGGGCTGGTCTACGGGCGGCTGACCGCCGGTCGGTGCGCCGAGCTGGTCGAGGCGAGCGACGCGGGCCTGGTCCTCACGGACCTGCTCCGCGGCCGCAGCAGCCTGTCGACCAAGGAGCAGGGAGCCCAGGCCTGGCGCGGGCCGCAGGTGCCGGTACGGGCGGTCGCGGACCTGGAGCCCGAGCTGTCCTTCGAGCACGACGACGGCTCGGCCACCGTCGTCCTGCGTGGCTGGGGCCCAGTCCGGCTCCGGCTCGATGCCGTGCCGCTGGACACCCCCGCGTCCTGTCACGCACGCGCGGTCGGCGTCGGTCGTTCGGTGACTGCGGTGCCGCTCGACGCCCCCTGACCGCCGGGACGGGCTCGGCACGCGATTGAACGCCGCCCGCGACCGGCGCGTTCTGGAGGCGAGGAGCAGGTACTGGACCTTGCCCCGCTGGTCAGGGAGGCTCCATCCGTGTTCGACACCATCTTCGGCCTGCCCCTGCACGCGCTGGTGATCCATGCGGTGGTGGTGCTGATCCCGCTCACGGCGGTCGCCGTCGTCGTGATGGCGTTCTCCGCGACGTGGCGTGAGCGGCTCCGGCTGCCCGTGACGCTGCTGCTGCTGATCGGGGCCGCCTCCACGTTCGTGGCCAAGGAGAGCGGCGAGCAGCTCCAGAAGCGCGTCACCTTCCCGGGCAACCCGGCGGAGACCCAGCTCATCGACCATCACGTGGACATCGGCGGCCAGGCCTTCATCGTGGTCATGATCTACGCGGTGGTGGTGCTCGTCTGGCTCTACGTCGACTGGCGCAAGCCGGCCGGCACGGCCGGACTGTTCCGGGTGCTGACGGTGCTCGCCGTGATCGGCGCGGTGGCGGCGACGGGCTGGATCGTGTGGGCCGGTGACGCCGGTGCGCGCGCGGTGTGGGAGCAGGTCGTGCAGTCGACCAACGGCAGGTAGCACGCCGCGGCGGTCGTCCGAGCCGGCGGGGGCGCTCAGTCGTCGTCGGGCAGCAGCCTGGTGCGCAGCAGCCGACGCAACGACTCCAGCCGGGCGGGGTCGGCATGACCCTGCGCCACCCAAGCGTCCAGCCCGCACTCGGGCTCGTCGTGGCTGCAGGATCGTGGGCAGTCGACGGTGCCCGCCGAGAGGTCGGGGAAGGCCAGGATCACCCGGTCCGGGTCGACGTGGGCGAGGCCGAACGACCGGATGCCTGGAGTGTCGATGACCCACCCGGCAGCCGCCCCGGCCGCGGCCGGGAGCTGGAGCGCGATCACGGACGTGGACGTGTGGCGCCCCCGACCGGTGACCGAGTTCACCGCGCCGGTGACGCGGTCGGAGCCCGGGACCAAGGCGTTCACCAGCGTCGACTTGCCGACGCCGGAGTGACCCACCAGCACCGTGCGTGGCCAGCCAAGGCGGCGCGAAGCTCCGCGAGCTCGCCGCCGCGCCGGGTGACCACGAAGGGCACGTCGAGCGCGCGGTAGGTCGCGAGCAGCTCGTCCGGTGACTTCAGATCAGCCTTGGTGAGCACGAGCAACGGCCGCAGTCCCGAGTCGTAGGCCGCCACCAGGCAGCGGTCGAGCAGGCGCGGTCGCGGCTCGGGATCCGCCAGGGCGGTCACGACGGCCAGCTGGTCCGCGTTCGCCACCACGACCCGCTCGACGGGATCGGTGTCGTCTGCGGTCCGGCGCAGGACGGTAGTGCGTGGCTCCACCCGCACGATCCGGGCGAGCGCGTCGGTCGCGCCGCTCGTGTCCCCGACCACGGCCACCCGGTCGCCGACGACGACGCCCTTGCGGCCGAGCTCCCTCGCCTTCATCGAGACGACGTGGCTCTGGGTGCCGTCGGCGAGCTCGACGAGCACGCCATAACGGCCGCGGTCGACGGTCAGCACGCGGCCCTCGGTTGCCTCGTGGTGCTCGGGACGCTCCTTGGTCCGTGGCCGGGACTTGCCTCGCTGCGGGCGCACGCGGACGTCGTCCTCGTCGAGATCGCGTCTGCGCTGGGGGCTCACGCCGGACATCATCCCCTGCCCGGCCGCCGGAACCGGCTCGCCCGATCGCCGGGCTGCCCCCGCCGCCTACGCTGGGCCGGGTGTGCGGACGCTACGCAGCCAGCGCGAACCCCGACGACCTCGTCGAGGAGTTCGAGATCGAGCGCAGCGAGGTCCACCACGTGCTCGAGCGCGACTACAACGTCGCCCCGACCAAGGACGTCTACGCCGTCCTCACCCGCCGCCCGCGCGATGCGCCCGAGCAGGCCGAGCCGGTCCGCCAGCTGCGCGTGCTGCGCTGGGGGCTGGTGCCGTCCTGGGCGAAGGACCTCTCGATCGGGTCCCGGCTGATCAACGCCCGGATCGAGACGGTGGCGGACAAGCCGGCCTTCCGGCGGGCGTTCGCGAGCCGGCGGTGCCTGCTGCCGGCGGACGGCTACTACGAGTGGTACTCGGGCTACCAGGACCCGCTGACGGGCAAGGTCACCAAGCAGCCGTACTTCATCCATCCCGAAGGACGGCAGCAGCCTGGCCATGGCGGGCATCTACGAGTTCTGGCGCCGTCCCGATGCCGCGAAGGACGACCCGGACGCCTGGTTCACCACCTGTGCCGTGCTGACCACCGAGGCGGAGGACGCGCTGGGCCGTATCCACGACCGCATGCCGCTGCTGGTCGAGCCGGACCGGTGGCAGGAGTGGCTCGACCCGCAGCACCGACGAGCGCGACCGGCTGCTCGCGCTGCTCGTGCCCGCGGCTCCCGGGCGGCTCGACGCCTATCCGGTCTCCACGCTGGTCAACAACGTCGCCAACAACGGCGCGGAGCTCGTCGAGCCGCTCGCCATCGAGCCCGCAGCCGTCCAGGGCGGTCCGCTCGAGGCCGGCGACCCGGACCAGCTCTTCTGAGCCGGACGACCTGATGCCCGCGACCTCACCGGCGACCTCGGTGGACCCTGCCTCGTCGGTCCAGATCGTCGGCACTCCGGTCGGGGATGCGCGGGTCCACCGGTTCGCGTCGCAGGTGCGGCGTCCGCGGCGGTCCGACGCTGCTCGTCCTCGGGCACGGGGCTGGCGGAGGGATCGAGGCGCGCGACCTCGTGGCGGTGGCCGCGGCGCTGCCCCTGCACGGCATCGAGGTCGCGCTCGTCGAGCAGCCGTGGCGGGTCGCCGGCAAGCGGGTCGCGGTCGCCCCCCGCCAGCTGGACGTCGCCTGGACGGCGGTGCTCGCGCAGCTGCGGGCCGAGCGTGGCGCGGCGGGTGAGCACGCTCGGCTCGTCGTCGGGGGCCGCAGCGCCGGCGCCAGGGTCGGCCTGCCGGACCGCACTGGCCACCGGGGCCGACGCCGTGCTGGCGCTCGCCTTCCCGCTGCACCCCCCGGGACGGCCCGAGCGTTCCAGGGCCGACGAGCTGCTCGGCAGCTGGCGTGCCCTTCGGTCGTCGTCCAGGGCGAGCGTGACCCGTTCGGCGCCCCTGCCGACCTCGCGGCTGCCGGCGTCGACGTGCTGCGGATCCATCCTGTGCCGGACGCGGATCACGGGTTCGCGGTTCGCCGTTCCGCCCCGATCACCCAGGCCGAAGCGCTCGAGCTCGTGGTCGCCGGAGCGCGGGCCGCCTGCGGGCACCCCTGACCGGAAGAATCGGCCGCGGGAAGAATCCGCACCACGCAGGACGTTCCAGCCGCCGTGCTAGTGATGCAAGGGACCCCGAACCAGGCGACCGTGGCGAGCGAGCTACCGTCCCCGATCAGCTGGCCCGAGTGGCCGGTACCCTCAGGTATGACCTCGGACGCCGCAGCACCACCGGCCGGCTCCTCGGAGCCGGTCCCCGAGACGGTTGAGGAGCGCCAGGCTCGCTTCGAGCGCGACGCCCTGCCGTTCCTCGACCAGCTCTACGCCGCTGCGCTGCGCATGACGCGGAACCCGTCGGACGCCGAGGACCTCGTCCAGGAGACCTACGTCAAGGCGTTCGCTGCCTTCCACCAGTTCACGGTGGGCACGAACCTCAAGGCGTGGCTGTACCGCATCCTGACGAACACCTTCATCAACACGTACCGCAAGAAGCAGCGCGAGCCGCAGCAGAGCGGTGCGGACGAGATCCAGGACTGGCAGCTCGCGCGTGCCGAGTCCCACACCTCGACGGGGCTGCGGTCCGCCGAGACCGAGGCGCTGGACCGCCTTCCTGACTCCGACGTGAAGACGGCCCTGCAGTCGATCCCCGAGGACTTCCGCATCGCGGTCTATCTCGCGGACGTCGAGGGCTTTGCCTACAAGGAGATCGCGGAGATCATGGGTACGCCCATCGGCACCGTGATGTCACGGCTGCACCGCGGTCGCCGCCAGCTGCGTGAGCTTCTCGTCGACTACGCCGCCGAGCGCGGTCTCACCCCTGCCGGAGGAACGTCATGAGCTGCGGCAACCCGCACGCGACGGACTGCACCGAGGTCCTCGACGCCGTCTACAGCTTCCTCGACGGCGAGACCGACGAGAACCAGCGCCACATCATCGCCGAGCACCTCGACGAGTGCTCGCCGTGCCTGAAGGAGTTCGGCATCGAGCGGGAGGTCAAGATCCTCGTGGCCCGGTGCTGCGGGGGCGAGCAGGCCCCCGACGCCCTGCGCGCGAAGATCGTGCTCCGGATCGAAGAGGTCCGGATCCAGCTCGCCCAGTAGGGCCTCCCGACACCGCCACGCCGCTCACCCGGACAGGCTCACCGGTCAGGCTCACCCGAACAAGCAGAAGCGCCCTCGAGCTCAGCTCGGGGGCGCTTCTCGTCTCGCGTGGGTCAGGAGTTGGGACGGTTGCCGTGGTTGGCGCCGTTCTTCTTCCGGCCGCGACGCTTGCGGGCGCGCTTGCTCATCTGGTGCTCCTCGGGTCGGTGCTGCGGGTGCCATCCTCCCACGGACTGCTGCGCCCACGGACTCCTCAGCCGGCGAGCCGCCGGTTCAGGGCGTCAAGCACGGCACGGGCCACGGCCTGGCTCTCATCGCCCCGGACCATCGCGCTGCCGGTGAGGAGCTGGTCGCCGGCGCGCGGCACGGTGACCGAGAGGACCGTCAGGGCGACCTCCTGGTTGCCCGCCCGCACCACGACCGCGGACTCCACGTGTGCCGTGCTGCCTAGGAGCTCGTCGAGCGCGTTGAGCGTGGCCTCGGCGACGAGCCGGTGACGCTGCGTCGGCGAGCCCGGACCGACCGCTCGGCCCTCGAACACGTGCCCGCCGGTCGCGGAGATCGAGACGAGCGCCTCGGCCTCCTGGCCGCTGGTGCGCACCATGATCGAGCCGATCACCGGCCGTGGCGGGAGCGGGTCGGTGACCTCGTCCGTGAGCTGCGCCACCGACCGAGTCCGCGGCCGAGGACGCGAACTCGTCCACCCCGATCTGCACCACGCTGACGATCCGGTGGTCGATGTCGAGGCCGAGCTGCAGCATCGCGAACGACTGCACGTCACGCACGACCTGTTTGGGCGGCTTGCCCGGCTCGGCCAGCACGTGGATCTCGGTCGGGACGGCGTCAGGACCGGTGACCACGCTGGCGGCGATGATCCCTGGGAGGCGTTTGAGCTCGTCCTCGAACTCGGGCAGCAGTCGAAGCGTGGGCACTGAGCTCTCTGCTCTCTGTGTCGTGGTCTGGCTGGGTCGTGGTCTGGCTGGCGTCGTCAGGCTGGGCCGTGGTCAGGCTGGGTACGAGCATGCCACCTAGGGCTCGCGCGGCACACGGGTCAGGCCGGCGACGAGCATCCGTCGGCGGTGCTCAGACAGATCGGTCGGCGGCAGCACGACGTCGTCGCTGCTCGCGGACCCGACCGACACGTGCGCCGGGCCACGTGTCCCCCCGACCGAGACGTCCACCGACGGAGCAGTCACCGACGAGGCAGCCAGCAGCGGCGCGGTCAGCTGCGAGGAGCCGATGTCGGCGCCCCCGAGGTCGTCGCTGCCGGCTCTGGCCCAGGACTGCGACGACTCCTCGGCGTCGAGGCTCGCGCCTTGCTGGGCGTCCTCGAGCGCCATCAGGGTGGGCGGGACGACGACGCGGGCGTGCTCCACGAGCGAGCGCAGGGCCTCGCGCTGCCACCAGCGCAGCACCTTGGCGGTCTGGGGGTCGAGGCGGCCGTCAGCCTCCGCAGCGGCGAGCTCGGCGTCGAAGCGCTCGGTCGCCGGGTCGTGGCGGACGTCGAGCAGGCCGGCGATGAGGTCGCCGTATGCTTTGTCCCGCGAACGCCTGGAGCTCACGCGTGTCCCCTCGACCATTGCCCTGGCCCGACGTGCCGGGCTCCCCACCCCTGGGATGACTGGAAGGCTAGGGCATGTCCGCGGCCAGTCACGAGGGATCAGGCCCGGGGTCGCTCCGATGGGCGATCATCTGGTCATTTCGGACTATGTCCGCCTGGCCCGTTGCCCGCCAGTGTCACACGTTCACGATCAGTGACCCGGCGAGCACTTGACGCCATATTTCGTCACACCCTTCACTCGGATGACACGCAAGCTGGGCATACCGGTCGGAGCGCCCTCCGCAAGGCAAGATCAGCAGGCGTGCGCGCACGTGGGGGAACACAACTCAAGAGGGCGGAACAGGGATCGGCAGCGCTGTTGACCGGTGCACGGCAGGCCTTGGGTCGAGCGACCTCGAGCCTTGATCGTGATCAAGGAACAGCCTCTAGGTAACTGCACGGATTGGCCCGAGCGGAGCGGATCCTGCACGGACGAAGAGCGGCGTCCGTGACATGAATCCCAGGGGTGATATCCCGATGAAGAAGATCGCAGCCGCTGTCGAGCGTTTCCTTACTTTCGATGCCAACTGGCGTTGGGAGTAGAACCAGCACACGCTGCCGATCCCTGTTCCGCTCTCGAGGCCCTAGGGGGGTCTGTGAAGGATCTGGCGACGGGCGCCAGGCTGTACGTCGTCGCACTGGTAGCTGCGGCGGCGTCAGTCGTGCTGCTCGCGCTGCCTCACCTTCACCGGGAGCGCCTGGTCGACACGCTCGTCCTGCTGGTCCTGTTCACCCTGCTGGACACCCGCGCGGTCAAGGTCGGGTCCTCGTCGGTCGGCCTCGCTCTCGGCTCGGCCGTCATCCTCGCGTCCTACATCATCGTCGGGCCGTGGGGCGCCGCGCTGGTCGGCACCGGCGGGGCCCTCGTGCTCCACCGGCAGGCCCTGGTCAAGCGCCTGTACAACGGTGCGCAGTTCACCCTCTGCGGCTTCATCGCCGGTGAGGTGTACGTGCACCTCGGCGGCCCGGTGGCGATGCTGAGCGCCAGCCACTTCCCCCGCATCCTGGTCCCGGTGCTGGCCGCCGACCTGGTCTACTGCCTGGTCAACGCGCTCATGCTGACCGGCCTGATGAGCCTGGCCGAACGCATCCCGCCGCACGAGATGCTCGTGGGGATGCTCTCCAAGTCCGTCGTCGCGTACCTCGCCTACGGGACGTTCGGTCTGCTGATGGCCGTGCTGTGGGTGGGCCTGGGCATCGGCCCGCTCAGCGCGCTGCCGATCCTGCTGCCCCTGCTGGTTGCCCGCTGGGCCTTCCACATGTACGCGAAGGAGCAGCAGGCCTACGAGGCCACCATCCGCACCCTCGTGCAGGCGGTCGAGACCAAGGACCACTACACCCGCGGCCACAGCGAGCGCGTCTCGCACGCCTCGGTGATGCTCGCGCGCGTCGTGGGGATGCGGGACGAGCGCCTGAACGCGTTGCGGTACGCGGGGATCCTGCACGACATCGGCAAGCTCGGTGTCCCGACGAAGCTGCTCAAGAAGACCGGCCAGCTCACGGACAAGGAGTTCGCCGCGATCCAGCTCCACCCGGTGCGCGGGCGCGAGATGGTGGCCGACATCGAGTTCCTGGATGAGGCTTTCCAGGGGATCCTGCACCATCACGAACGGCTGGACGGGCTGGGCTATCCGATGGGCCTCGCTGGTCAGCAGATCCCCGAGTTCGCCCGGATGATCGCCGTGGCCGACGCCTTCGACTCCATGACCTCGACCCGCTCCTACCGAGGGGCGCGGTCCGTCGAGGACGCCATCGCCGAGCTCGAGCGCTGCAAGGGCACCCAGTTCGACCCGGTGATGGTCGACGCCCTGGTCGCCGCGCTGAAGAAGGAGCCGTGGCGCCGCCATGAGGTCGCCCCGCTCGACGACGTCCCGCTGTCGGCCGTCGTCGGCGCCATGGTCGACCACGACGACCCCACCTTCTCCATGGGGTCGCGCGAGGGCAGGGCTCCCGGCTCCGAGGTCGGCCGATGAGCGGCGCCCGGTCATGACGACCAAGCTCCGCCACGTCGAGGAGGGCCGCGGCACCACGCTGCTGCTGGCCTTCGTCATGGTGCTCGTCGCGGTCGCGACCGTGCTGACGGTCCAGCACCCGCCCGAGCAGGTCAGGGTGGCCCTCGCGTTCGGGCTCTTCATCACCGTCGGCGAGCTCTTCCGGGTCACGTTGCCCGGCGGCCGGGAGGCCGCACCCATCGGCGTGGCGGCGGCGTTGGCGTACGCGCTGCTCGGCCGGTTCGGACGCGACCCGCTGACCGACCTCCCGCTGAACACGACCCAGACGGTCTGGAACGTCATCGCCATCACCGCCCTGTGCTGCCTGCTCGGGGCGCTGCCGCACGTCGCTGCCGGGCGGTCCCTGCGCCTGGACGCGGTGGCCCGGCGGCTGCTCACCGTGGGCCTGGCTGCCGCGCTGTTCCGGCCGTTCTTCGACCAGGGCGGCCGGTACTTCTGGATGACCGACGGGCGGCACAACACCGCGCTGGCGCTGGTGATGCTCGCCGTCGTCGGGGTGGCCGGCCTGTTCGACACGATGGTCGCCGCGCTGGTCAGGGCGGACCGCGACCGCGCCCCGTTCGGGGTGTCCTTCCGCAGTGAGATGTACGCGCTCTTCGGCCTCACCTCGGCCATCGGCGCGACCGGTGCGCTGATCGCGCTGGCGGCGCAGATCATGGGCTTCTGGGCCATCCCGGTCTTCATCGGTCCCTTGATGCTGACCCAGTTCGCGTTCCGTCGCTACGCACGGATCCGGCAGACCTACGACCAGACCGTGCGCTCCCTGTCCCGGGTGACCGAGGTCGCCGGCTACACCGAGACCGGGCACTCCACCCGGGTCGACGAGCTCGCGGTCGCCGTCGGGCTCGAGCTGGGCATGTCCGACACCGAGCTCGAGGACCTGCGGTACGCCGCTCTCATGCACGACCTCGGTCAGCTCTCCCTGGACGAGCCGATCCCCGGCGGCGCCACGCTGTTCATCAGCGCCGAGGCGCAGCGGGCGATCGCCCAGCGCGGTGCCCAGGTGATCCGGCAGACCGGCGTGCTCGACCGGGTGGCGGTCATCGTCGAGCGCCAGGCGGACCCCTACCGGCACCCGCACGAGTCGGTGGACAGCACGCTGCCGCTGGCGAGCCGCATCATCAGGGCGGTCAACGACTACGACGACACGGTCGGCGACGGGCGCGAGAGCAGTCGTCGGCTGGAGGCCCTGGAGCGGCTCCGGCTGTCCATGGCCTACGACTACGACCCGCGCGTGGTGGACACGCTCGCCCGGGTCGTGGAGCGTAACCAACGGCTGGGTTTCTGACGGTAAGGTCCGTGCTCCCGGCTGGTGCTGCGAGAGGAACAGACGTGCCCCAGGAAGTCCGCGCGGAGATGGTCGCGAACGTCTTCAAGGTCGTCGTGGCGGCCGGTGACGACGTCGTGGCCGGCGACACGCTGGTGATCATGGAGTCCATGAAGATGGAGATCCCGGTGCTCGCAGAGTTCGCCGGCTCGGTGCTCGAGGTGTTCGTCAACGAAGGGGACGTCGTCCAGGAGGGCGACGTGATCGTCGCGCTGTCCTAGCGAGCGGCCCAGAACTCTCGCCTGCGGGGTTAAGGTCCCGCGGCCCAGGGACGATGAGAACGGCGTGGAGACCGTTGAGAGCTCGACCCTGTCGATCGAGCCGTACCTGCGCGCGTTGCTCGAGTGCGGCGGCTCGGACCTGCACTGCAAGGTCGGCTCGCCGCCCAGGGTCCGGATCGACGGCCGCCTGCGCAAGCTCCAGGCGCCGGTGCTGACGCCAGCCGACACCGAGGCCTTCGTCAACGAGATCCTCCGCCCCGACCTCGTCGAGGAGTTCAAGCACACCAACGAGGCGGACTTCGCACACTCCTCGCCCGGCGTCGGGCGCTTCCGGGTCAACGCCTTCCGCTCGCGCGGCTCGGCCGGCCTGGTGCTGCGACGCGTCTCCGTCGGTGCCATCCCGCTCGAGGACCTCGGCCTGCCGCCGGTCCTCGGCCCGCTCGCGCTCGAACCTCGCGGGCTCGTCCTGGTGACCGGTCCGACGGGTTCGGGCAAGACGACCACCCTCGCGGGCATGATCGACCACATCAACAACAACCGCGAAGTGCACGTCGTCACCATCGAGGACCCGATCGAGGTGCTGCACTTCGACAAGCTGGCGATGATCAACCAGCGCGAGGTCAGGCTCGACACGGCGGACTTCACCTCCGCGCTGCGGGCCGCGATGCGGCAGGACCCCGACGTCATCCTGGTCGGCGAGATGCGGGACACCGAGACCGTGAAGGCTGCGCTGGCTGCCGCCGAGACCGGTCACTTCGTCATGTCGACCCTGCACACCACCGACGCCGCCGAGACCGTCAACCGGGTCATCGACTTCTTCCCGCCGCACGAGCAGAAGCAGGTCAGGCTGTCGCTGGCCGCGGCCCTGCGCGGGATCGTCTGCCAGCGGCTGGTCCCGCGCGCCGACGGCGCCGGGCGTTGCGTGTCGATGGAGATCGCGATCAACACCGGCCGCATCGCCGACGCGATCACCGACCCCGACAAGACCTCCACCATCGGCCAGCTCATCACCGAGGGCGCGTACTACGGCATGCAGTCCTTCGACGCGCACCTCGTCGCGCTGATCCGCGACGGTGTGGTCACCCTGGAGGCCGCGATGGCTGCCTCGACCAGCCCGCACGACCTGACCGTCGAGCTGCGCCGGCTCGGCCTGGTGGCGTAGCCCGCCGCCAAGCCCGTCCGCCAGCCTCGGCTTCCCGGCCTGGCTCAGCCCGTGCGGACGCCGTGCTCGCTGCAGCGCGCCGTCCAGCGCGTCGGCGTCACCTGCACCACCATGCGTCGCCGGCAGGTGCCGCAGTAACGCGGCGGCTCCAGCCTTCGGCGCTGCTCGCAGGGTGCGTGGTCACCGCCGGCGAGGGTCTCGCCGCACTGGTCGCAGTACGTCGGCGCCGCCTGTGCCGCGCTTTCGGTGCCGTGTTCCATCAGCGCGGTCCGCCCATCGGTCGTAGCCTTCCCCCCATGACTGCTCCAGGTCTACGCGCCGTGCGCACCTTCGTCGTCGAACCGGCCGACACCGCGGCCGCGCTGGGCAGCGGGGACCTGGAGGTGCTGGCCACGCCTCGGCTGCTGGCCTGGATGGAAGCCGTGACCGTGGCTGCGGTCGCAGGGGCGATCAAGACCGACGAGACGTCCGTGGGTACCCGCGTCGAGCTCGAGCACGTCGCTGCCACCCGCGTCGGCAGCACGGTGGAGGTCACCGCCGATCTGGTCGCGGCGGACGGCCGGCTGCTGCGCTTCGCGGTGGCGGCGAGCTGTGGCGCGATGCTGCTGGGCACGGCCTCGATCACCCGGGTCGTGGTCAGCAGGGAACGCTTCCTCACCCGGGTGCCCTGACCGTCGTCGGGGTACCGCTGTCGCCCGCTGCGAGGTCCAGGGTGAGCGCCAGGAGATGCACGCCCGGTCGGGGCACGATGTCGCGGTCGGGCCGTCGCACGAAGCCGAGCCGGTCGTAGAGCCGCAGCGCCGAGAGGTTGCGCTCGATCACCGAGATCGCCAGGGCACGCAGCCCGCGAGCCCTGGCCTGCTCGGCGGCGAAGGCGACGAGCAGCGAGCCGATCCCCTGCCCCTGGGCCGTCGGGTCCACGGCCAGCATGCGCAGCTCGAGCTCGCCCGGCTGTGCGACGTCGGCGAAGGGCCGCCCGGCCTCGGCCAGGGTCATCGTGGCCATGACCGTGCCGTGGTCGTCGGTGACGACGTACAGCTCCGCCTTGGCTGCTCGGGTCGCGGCGTCCGCCAGCGTGCTGGCGTACGGATCGGCCGGACTGGTGAGGGCGCCCGTCGCGAGGTAGGCAGCGACGGTCAGCCGACCGATGCGCTCGTGCTCGGCCGGCCGGGCGAGCCGTGGCGCCAGGGACGTCGAGCTGACCGCGGACGACCCCTCAGACACCGGTCGTGGTCCGGGGGTAGGCGACGGCGGGGTCGGTGAGGACGTTCACCAGGTAGGGGATGCCGGCCGCGAAGGCGCGGTCCAGGGCAGGCCCGAGGTCGGCGGGCCGGGACACGGTCTCGCCGCCGCCGCCGAGCGCCTGCACCACCTCGTCGTAGCGCGTCTGCTGGCGGAGCTCGGCAGCGACGTCGTAGCCGTACAGGAACTGCATCGGGTGCTTCTCGAGCCCCCAGATGCCGTTGTTCCCCACAACCATCACCACCGGCAGGCCGTGCCGCACGAGGCTGTCGACGTCCATCAGCGAGAACCCTGCGGCGCCATCGCCGAGGAGCAGCACCACCTGGGCCGACGGCCGGGCGATGCGTGCCGCGATGGCATACCCGAGCCCGGTCCCGAGGCAGCCGTAGGGTCCGGGGTCCAGCCAGCCGCCGGGCTGGCGCGGCTCGACGAACCGGCCGGCGAACGACACGAAGTCACCGCCGTCGCCGATGACCACGGCGTCCTCGGCCAGTCGCGGGAGGAGGTCTCCGTAGATCCGCGCCGGATGGATCGGGTCCTGGTCGCTGGCCAGCAGCGCCGCGTCGTCAGTGGTGGCCCGGTCGGCGACGTCCCTGAGCTCGCCGAGCCAGGGGGCGTAGGACGGGCGACGGATGAGGTGCTCCCAGCCCTCTCGGATGCCGTCCAGCGCCAGCGAGAGGTCACCGGCGGCCGAGGCGGCGAGCGCGGCGTGCGTCGCCAGCTGGCCGGGGGAGTCCTGGATGTGGACGACTTTGGCGGGCTGTGCGCCGTCCTTGCCGCCGAAGACGCCGTACCCGAGGCGGAAGTCCAGCGGGGTGCCGACCACGACCACCAGGTCGGCCGCGGCGAACGCGCGCCCGCGCGCCCTGGTGACGAGCAGCGGATGTCCGGCGGCCAGCACGCCGCGCCCCATGCCGTTGGCGATGACCGGGACCTCGAGCGTGCTGGCGAACGCGAGGGCCGCGAGCTCGGCGCCGTCGGCCCAGACGTCCGAGCCGAGGACGAGCACCGGGTGCTGGGCCTCGCTGAGCAAGGTGACGATCTCGGCGATGTCGTCGGGGTCGGCCGGGGCGGGCTGGTGCCTGGGCCCGCGGGGCGGCGCGGACTCGCTGCGGCTGAACATCTGGTCCATGCCCATGTCGAGGAAGACGGGCCCGCGGTGCGGGGCGGTCGCGACGGAGAACGCCTCGTCCACCCGCTCGACGGTCTCATCGACGCTGGCGATGGTCCCGGCGAGCTTGGTCACCGGGGCCAGCAAGGGCGGCTGGTCGAGCTCCTGCAAGGCGCCGCTGCCCCAGCGGAAGCCAGGCGCCCGTCCGCCCAGCACCACCACCGGAGCCCCGTTGAAGTGGGCGCTGGTGACCGCGGAGACCCCGTTGGTCACGCCCGGCCCCGCGGTCAGGACCGCCAGCCCAGGCTTGCGCGTGAGCTTGGCCGTCGCCTCGGCTGCGAACACCGCGGTGGCCTCGTGGCGGACGTCGATCAGAGGCATCGGGGGCACCGCCTTGACCGCGGCGTCGTACAGCGGGAACACGTGCGCCCCCGAGAGGGTAAACATCGTCTCGGCACCGTGCGCCCTGGCCGCGGCGAGGGCGAGGTCGCCGCCGTGCCCCTCGATCACAGCGTCGCTCCCAGCGCCTTGATCGGCATGCTCAGCTCGCTCGAGCAGGTCGAGGTCGGCGGTGGCCGGGCGGCCCAGCGTGGTCAGGTAGTTGCCGACGATGACCGCGTTGATCCCGCCGAGCAGGCCGTCGCGGG
This sequence comes from uncultured Actinomycetota bacterium, assembly GCA_963819215.1. Lineage (GTDB taxonomy): Bacteria > Actinomycetota > Actinomycetes > Prado026 > Prado026 > CAWFVK01. The sequence continues at coordinate 203,896 of CAWFVK010000006.1, forward strand.
TGCCCAGGTCGCCGAGGGTGATCTCGCGGCCGCCCGGCGTAGCGCAGGATCGTGCGCGGCAGCGCGAGCCGGAACGCCGCGATGGTGCGCAGCGCGTCGGGGGCCGCCATCACCGGGCAGGTCGCCGAAGGGCGTGCCCGGGGCGCGGGTTCGAGGAAGTTCAGCGGCACCTCGTGCGGGGCCAGGCTGCCGAGCTGGGCGGCGAACTCGGCGCGCTGCTCGACCGTCTCGCCCATGCCGACGATGCCGCCGCAGCACACCTCCATGCCGGCCGCGCGCACCATCTGCAGCGTCTCCCAGCGCTCCTCCCAGGTGTGGGTGGTGACCACGTTCGGGAAGTAGGAGCGGGCGGTCTCCAGGTTGTGGTTGTAGCGGTGCACGCCCATGTCGGCGAGCTCGTCGACCTGCTCCTGGGTGAGCATGCCCGAGCGAGGCGGCGACCTGGATGTCGACGGCCGCCTTGATCGCCGCCACGCCCTCGCGCATCTGCTTCATCAGCCGCGCGTCCGGACCGCGGACGGCGGCGACGATGCAGAACTCGGTGGCGCCGGTGGCCGCGGTCTGCCTGGCGGCCTCGACCAGCGACGGGATGTCGAGCCACGCCGCGCGCACCGGCGAGGCGAACAGGCCGGACTGGGAGCAGAAGTGGCAGTCCTCGGGGCAGCCGCCGGTCTTGACCGAGACGATGCCCTCGACCTCGACCTCGGGACCGCACCAGCGCATCGCGGACCTCGTGGGCGAGGGCGAGCAGGTCCTCGAGGCGGTCGTCGGGCAGCTGCAGCACCTCGAGCACCTGCGCCTCGTCGAGGCCCGGCCCCTGTTCGAGGACCTGGTCGCGCGCGGTCTGCAGGACGTCGGGCACGGGTGCTCCTCGGATGGCTGCTGGTCCCTACCGGGTGGCGGGGCTGAACCTGTCGACGAAGTCTGCCGCATCCAGCTCACCACCGAGACGTGGGGCCAAGCCGGCGAGGGCGGCGCGTCGAAACCCTGGCCGCTCCAGGGCCCCGGCTCCCGCCGGCAGGACGCCGGCCAGCGGCTCGCCCGGCGAGTGTCTCGAGGTCCCGAAGGTTGCTCCGGCTCGCGAGGTCGGGATCGGCCGGCCAGGCGCCGAGCACGACGCCCGGCGCAGACCAGGCCTCGCGCGGGCAGGGCCTCCAGCGTCAGCGCGGTGTGGTTGAGGGTGCCGAGGGCGGGGTCGACGACGACGAGGACCGGCTGCTCCTGAGCGCGTGCGCCAGGTCGGCGACGGTGGTGCCCTCGGCGTCGTAGCGCACGAGCAGGCCGCCGGCGCCCTCGACGAGCACGAGGTCGGCGGCCTGCGCCAGAGCGCGGATCCGGTCGGCGACCTCGGCCGTCGAGCGGCGGGTCGGCCCGACGAGCCGGGCCGCGGCCTCCGGGGAGAGCGGGTCGGGGTAGCGGGCGAGCTCGTGCGAGATCGGTCGCGCCGGCCAGGCGTGCGACCTCGCCAGGTCGCCGGGCTCGTCGGGCCCGACGCCGGTCTGCGCGACCTTGACCACGGCCACCCGCCGGCCGGCGGCCAGCGCGACGGCTGCCAGCGCCGCGGTGACGACGGTCTTGCCGACGCCGGTCCCGGTCCCGGAGACGACCAGGCACCGTCATGGGCGCGGAGCAGCGCGACGAACTTGTACCGGTCGCCCCGGTAGACCGAGCGCGTCCACTCCAGCGGCTGCGCCGTCCGCGTCGCGCGCGTGCCGGGAGATGCAGCAGCAGCGGCAGGCCGGTGTCGACGCCGAGCAGCGCCGCCTCCTCCGGGGTGGCGAGCGCGGTCTCGATGGTCTCCTCGGACTCCTCCGGCCGCACCCCGTACTGCTCGGCCAGCGTCGTGTAGAGCGAGCCGGACCGGGCCAGGTGCCGGCGCAGGCCCGAGGAAGCGGCTGGCGGCCAGGTAGGTGCGCTCGATCGCCATCGGCTCGCCGTTGGCCAGCCGGAGCCGCTCGAGGTGGACGCACCCTGGCGCCGACCCGGATGCCCAGCCGCTCGGCGAGGTCGGCGTCAGCGGCGACGTGGTCCAGCGCCAGCAGCGGTCGACGTCGGTTCGATGCCCTGGCCGAGCATGTCCTCGGTGTACGAGGTCAGCCGCAGGCTCTGCGCCACCTTGGGCTGCGCCACGAACGTGCCCTCGCCCCTGCTGGCGCTCCAGCCGCCCTCCACCACGAGCTCGGCGAGGGCCTGCCGGACCGTCGTCCGCGAGGTGCAGAACTCCTGCGCCAGCGGCGCTCGGTGGGCAGCGGCGTGCCCGCGGCTGCAGGCGTCGGCGCGAGCTCGGTGAGGTGCCGCTTGAGGGGGTAGTACTTCGGCTCGGCGTGGCTCGCGGTCATCGCGCGACTCACGGGGCGGCCCGTGGCGGCGAGCCAGCGCCGTGCGCTCAGCCGTCGTGCAGCGGACGCGACCCGGTCCCGTCCGTGCCGGCGCGGGCACAGCACGGTGACGGCACGGGCAGCGACAGTGCCGTCGGGGAGCGTGATCAGGTCGGCGGTCCGGACGCTCGAGGTACCGACCTCACGAGCCAGCTCGAGACGTCGACCGCGAGGTGCCGGTGGGTGATCTCGGCGAGGTAGTCGATGCTGATGTGAGCGATGACGAACTCGTACGCCGCGGCGCCCAGGATCTGCTCGAGGAGGGAGTCCCTGGCGTCCTCGAGGTAGTTCAGGTAGATCGCGTTGTTGACGTGCCCGTTGCCGTCCTCGTCCGCCCACCGGACGTTGACGCGCACCGTGGCGACCGCGCAAAGCCGCTCTGCAGGCGGCGCGGACTCCGAGTGCATGGCGATCGCCGCGGGAGCCATGGGGTCATCATGCCGGGCCGCTGCCGGCGATCGACGGCGCCCGTCGGTCGTCGACCACGAGGGCCAGCGCGCGCTCGACCTTGCGCGAGGTCGGTGGGCGTCAGGTCCGCCCTGGCGGTGAGCCGCAGCCGGGAGATGCCGTCGGAGACGGTGGGAGGCCGGAAGCAGCCGACGCTGACGCCGCCGGCAGCCATCGCGGCCGCTGCGGCCAGCGCCGCCTCCGGGTCGCCGATGCGGACACCGACCACGGCCGCGTCCGGTGGGTTCGCCTCCAGGCCCGCCGAGCGCACCAGCGCGAAGAGCCGGGTCGCGGCAGCGCCGGACCTCGTCGGCCAGCTCGGGCTGGGCACGCAGGATCTCCACCGATGCGAGCGCCGCCCCGACCGATGCTGGTGCGAGCCCGGTGTCGAAGATGAACGACCGCGCCGAGTCGACGAGATGATCGACCACTGCCCTGCTCGCCAGCACCGCACCGCCCTGCGCCCCCAGCGACTTCGACAGCGTCGCGGTCAGCACCACGTCCGGCGAACCCGCGAGGCCCGCCGCAGCTGCTGCCCCGGCCCCGCCGGCGCCGAGCACGCCCAGCGCGTGGGCCTCGTCGACCACCAGTCCGGCGCCGGCCGCGGCGCAGACCGCGGCGAGCAGGGCCAGCGGCGCCACCTCGCCCTCGACCGAGAACACGGCGTCGGTCACCACCAGAGCCCGCTGCTCCGTGCGTTCGGCGAGGGCCGCGGCGACCGCCGTGACATCCCGGTGCGGCACGACGACCACCCGCGCCCGGGACAACCGGCAGGCGTCGACGATCGAGGCGTGGTTCTGCAGCGTCGGAGACGACCAGCGACCCGGGGCCGGACAGGGCGGCCACCGCCCCCACGTTCGCGAGGTAGCCGCTGGAGAACACGAGCCCCGCCTCGGCGCCCACCAGCCCGGCGAGGGCCTGTTCGAGCTCGGTGTGCAGCACCGTCGAGCCGGTGACCAGCCGTGAACCCGTCGACCCGGCGCCCCAGGCCTTCGCGGCGGCGGCCGCGGCGGCGACCACGCGGGGGTCGCGAGCCAGGCCGAGATAGTCGTTCGAGGCGAGGTCGAGCAGCGGGTCGGCCGCGGTGCGCGGACGGAGGCTGCGCCGAAGTCCAGCCTCCCGCCGGTCGGCGGCATACCCGGCGAGCCAGTCGAACGGCGCGGCCGGCGGCCGGCCAGGTTCGTCGCAGGCCCGGGTCGTCACGCGTCGATCCTGGCACGGGGGTCGTACCCTGCTCGACGTGCCCAGCCTCAACGACATCGCGGTCCGCCACACGGACCTGACCGAGGTGGACATCGAGCGGCTCCACCTGCTCCTCGCCGACTGGCAGCTGCTGGCGGACCTGGCGTTCTCGGACCTCGTGCTCTGGCTGCCCACCTGGAACGGCTCCGGGTACATCGCCGGTGCCCAGATGCGGCCGACCACGGGCGCGACGGTGTTCTCGGACGACCTGGTCGGCACGTTCCTGCCCCGCGGACGACGCCCGCTGCTCGACGAGGCGCTCGAGCTCGGCCGGGTCGTCCGAAGCCGCACCGAGCACGCCCTCGCCCCCGCCGAGGCGATCCCCGTGCGCGGTGACGACAACCGGGTGGTCGCCGTCGTGGCCCGGCACGTCGATCCGGCAGCCTCGGGCACCAGAGGCCGGCTGGAGTCGGCGTACCTCGAGGTCGCGCACCACCTGTCACGGATGGTCGCCGAGGGCACCTTCCCGTTCCGCGGCGGCCTTGAGGGGCTGGACTCCTCGCCCCGTGCCGGTGACGGTTTCGTCCGCCTGTCCGCCGAAGGGGTGACCACCTACGCCAGCCCGAACGCGCTGTCGGCCTACCGCCGCCTCGGCCTGGCGGCCGACCTCGTGGGCAACCGCTTCGACGCCGTCACCCGGCAGCTGGTCCCCAGGCGTGGACCCATCGACGAAGACCTCGTGGCCGTCGCGGGCGGGCGGTCGGCGCGCGGGGTCGAGTTCGAGGGGAAGGGCACGGCGATCCAGCTGCGAGGCATCCCGCTGCTCGCCGACGGCACGCGGTTCGGTGCGGTCGTCCTCGTCCGGGACGTCACCGAGGTCCGCCGCCGCGAGCGCGAGCTGCTGACCAAGGACGCCACGATCCGGGAGATCCACCACCGGGTGAAGAACAACCTGCAGACGGTGGCGGCACTGCTGCGGCTGCAGGCCCGGCGGATCACGGTGCCCGAGGCCCGCGAGGCGCTCGAGGAGGCGGTGCGGCGGGTCGGCTCCATCGCGCTCGTCCACGAGCTGCTCTCGACGGCCGCAGACGAGAACGTCTCCTTCGACCAGGTCGCGGACCGGGTGCTGGCCACCGTCGCCGAGCTGTCGAGCGCCGAGCGCTATGTGCGGCCGCGCCGGTCGGGCAGCTTCGGGACCGTGCCGGCACAGGTGGCGACGCCGCTCGCGATGATCTTGTCCGAGCTCGTCCAGAACGCGATGGAGCACGGGGTGCTCCCGCTGACCGAGGGGGTCGGCCCGGCCTCCTCCGACGAGCTCCTGGAGGTGATCGCCGAGCGCTCCGCGGACGGGCTCACGGTCCAGGTGCTGGATGCCGGGGTCGGGCTGCCGCCCGAGTTCGACCTCGACGGGAACGACCGTCTCGGACTGCAGATCGTGCGCACGCTGGTCGAGGGCGAGCTCGGGGGCGTGCTGACGATGGAGCGGCGAGACGGTGGAGGGACGAAGGTCCAGCTGCGCATCCCGCTCGACGACGTCCGGTAGCCGCGCCGAGGCAGCGGCAGGCACCGAGCAGCGCGCGAGCAGCACGAAGCCCGGCCACCAGAGCGGGTGGCCGGGCTTCGTGGCAGTTGAGTGGGTCAGGCCATCCGGGCCCGTGCGCGTGCGGTCCGGCGCTTGAGCGCGCGGCGCTCGTCCTCGGACATGCCGCCCCAGACGCCGTGGTCCTGACCGGACTCCAGCGCCCACGTGAGGCATGCCTCTCGGACGTCACAACGACGGCAGATGGCTCGGGCTTCTTCGATCTGCAGCAGCGCGGGCCCCGTGTTCCCGATCGGGAAGAACAGCTCGGGGTCCTCGTCGCGGCAGGCCGAACGGTGTCGCCAGTCCATGCTGGTCTGCACTCCTTGGCTGTGGCTGATTTCGCTGTGGTCGCCGGCTTGCTGGGCCGGCCTGGTTGCTGCTCGTGAATCATTTCACTAGGCGCCGGCTGATCGTCCTCGCCAAGATCGTGGGGCGGGGTGGTCGGAGGCCGGAAGCACCTACGTCTAGAGAACGACGGCCGTCGGGCTGTGGTTCCTGGCGGTGATCACAGGGTTTCAAACGCCAGTGGGCAGCACAAGAGGTTCGGAACCGAAACTTCTCGATGCCGAGGTTGCCTGCGTCACACGTGGGCTGCCTCACACGACGACGGACAGGGCCTCCGGGTGCGCCTCGAAGTGCACGCTCACGCGGTCCCCGACCGGCTCGCCGTCCAGCTGGACCGCCGTGGGCCGGGCCGCCCAGATCGTGAAGCTGGCGAGGTCGTGCCTGGTCACGACGTCCTTGCCCTTCGGGTGGCTCCCCGGCTGGACGATCTGCCGGACGTGCCGGACGGTCGACAGCGACCGCAGCCGGGCGAGGCCCAGCACGTCGAGCCCGGTGTCGAAGGAGGCGTCCGGGCAGGGGTTCACCGGGATGTTGCCGATGAACGTCCACGGCGAGGTGTTCTGCACGATCGCCAGGAACAGCCCCTCGATGGGCTCCTCCTCGGGGATCCCGAGCGTGAGGCCCGGCCGCTCGCGCTCGGTGTCGCGGTAGAACAGGCTGACGGCCGACCGGAGGAACAGCGACGGGGTCGAGCCCTTGCCGGTCTCGCGACGCCGCTCGACGTCACCGACGACCTCGGCGTCCAGCCCGATGCCGGCGCAGAAGGTGAACCAGCGGCCGTCCGCAGTCGACAGCCCGATCCGCCGGCGCCGACCCTCCCGCAGCGCGTCCAGGATCTGCCCCGTCGCCTCGACCGGGTCGGCGGGTAGCCCGAGCGAACGGGCGAAGACGTTGGCTCCACCGCCCGGGACCACGGCCAGCGCGGGCCCGTCCGGTGCGGAGCCGTGCTCCAGCAGGCCGTTCACGGTCTCGTTGACGGTGCCGTCGCCGCCGAGCGCGATGACGAGGTCGAGCTTGTCCTCGGCGGCCTGCCGTCCGAGCTCGATGGCATGGCCTCGGTGCGTGGTCGGGACCACCTCGATGTCGAGGTCTGCGGACAGCGCGTGGACGAGGACGTCGCGGGTCCTGGCTGTGGTCGAGGTCGCCCTCGGATTCACCACCAGCATCGCCCGCACGTCAGCAAGGGTAGGACAGCGGCGCATAGGCTCGGACGCGTGGCTTCCCCGGGTCCGTCCGCAACCGATGCGGGGCGCTCGCCGACCCTGCTCGTCGCCGTCGCTGTGGTGGGCCTGCAGGCCTTCGGGATGGTGGTCTTCGGGATTGGACCGTGGTGGCGGCGCTGCGCGGGATCGACACCTCGGTGACCGGGGTGCTGCTGCTGAGCCTGCTCGCGATCGGCTGGGCGGTCGGGCTCGTCGTTGCGCTCAACGCGCTGGTTCAGGGCCGCCGCTGCGGGCTCGCACCCGATCGTGCTCACCGAGCTGATCCTGCTCTTCGCCGTCGGCCTGCCACTGGCCGGTGGGAGCGCACCCGCGCTCGGGCTGGGTGGTCGCGGTGTCGGCGGTGCTCGGCGTCGGCTCTGTGCTGGTGCTCGCCCGCGCCCGCGGCTGACGCTGCGGGCCCGGTTGCGGCAGTCCGGCAGGTCAGCGCACCCGCGGTCAGTCCTTGTCGGTGAGACCCTCGCGGAGCTCGGCCAGTGCCTTCGCGAGCAGCCGCGAGACGTGCATCTGCGAGACGCCGACCTCGGCGGCGATCTGCGACTGGGTCATGCCGCTTCACGAAGCGCAGCAGGACGACCTGGCGCTGGCGCGGCGGCAGCTGGTCGAGCAGCGGCTCGCAGCGACTCGCGGTACTCGACGTCCTCGATGCCGGCGTCGTCGACCCCGATGGTGTCGAGCACGACCTGGCCGCCGTCCTGGGCGTCGGTGCCGGCGTCCAGGGACAGCGTCGTGTAGGCGTTGGTGGTCTCCAGGCCTTCCAGCACCTCCTCCTCGCTCACGCCGAGGTGGTGCGACGAGCTCGGCGACGGTCGGGGAGCGGCCGAGCGAGTGGTTGAGCTCCTCGGTGGCGTTGGTCAGCGTGCAGCCGCAGCTCTTGCAGCCGGCGCGGCGGCCGGATCGCCCAGCCCTTGTCGCGGAAGTGCCGCTTGATCTCGCCGACGACGGTCGGCGTCGCGTAGGTCGAGAACTCGACGCCGCGACCGAGGTCGAAGCGGTCGACCGCCTTGATCAGCCCGATCGTGCCGACCTGGACCAGGTCGTCGTGCGGCTCGCCGCGGTTGCGGAAGCGGCGCGCGAGGTGCTCGACGAGGGGCAGGTGCAGCCGGACCAGGGAGTCGCGCAGGTCTTTGCGCCTGGCCTCGGTCGGTGCGCCCTCGAGGAGCTCGGTGAACAGGGCCTTGGACTCGGCGCTGACCAGTGCGCGCTGGTCCACGGGGCCGCCGTCCGTCGCCGGTCATCGCGACCATCACCGGGGCCCGGGCCCGCCGCGTCGCTTGCGGAGCACGATGGTGACAACGACCTGCCTCCGACAGCGACTCGACCTCGCCGGCGAGGGCGGTCAGCACGGTCCAGGAGAACGAGTCGCGTCCGGGCAGGTGACCGGTGGTCGAAGGTGCGCTGACGCTGATCTCCATCGCGGCCTCGCCGAGCCAGAACGAGCAGGTGATCTGCCCGGCGCGTCGGCGTCGTGCAGGAGCAGCGCGCACGCCTCGTCGACGGCGATCCGGAGGTCCTCGATCTCGTCGAGGGTGAAGTCCATCCGGGCGGCGAGGCCGGCGGTCGCGGTGCGCAGGACCGAGAGGTAGGCGGCATCGGCCGGGAAGCCGGAGCTCGACGACGTCGCGATGCCTGCTGAAGGTGCTGCTCAGCCTCGCGAGCGGTCATGGAGGTCTCCGTCTGGTTTTGCGTCCGTGTCGAGGGGTGCCCGGTCGGAGCGAGCGTCGCAGACTCTAGCCGGGCTCAGGCCCTGGGCCGCCAGCGCGGCGAGCGCGGCACCGGCGAGCCTGTTCCCGGTCCAGTCGTCCTGCGGACACGGCCCCGATCGAGGTGTAGAAGTCGATCGCCGGCTGGTTCCAGTCGAGCACGGCCCAATCCATCCGCCCGTAGCGCCGCTGGACGCAGATGCGCGCGAGCGCGACCAGCAGCGCCTTGCCGTGGCCCTGTCCGCGGGTGCCTGGCCGCACGAAGAGGTCCTCGAGGTAGAGCCCGTGCCTGCCGGTCCAGGTCGAGAAGCTGACGAACCAGAGCGCGACGCCGACGGCCGCGCCGTCCTGCTCGGCGACCAGTGCGAACAGCTGGGGGTCCCGGCCGAAGAGCGCGGTCTGGAAGTCCTCCACCGTGGCCTCGACCTTGTCGAGCTCGTGCTCGTAGTCGGCGAGCTCACGGACCATGGCGTGGATCTCCACGACGTCCTTGGGCTCGGCGGGGCGGACGCTCACCGCCAGCCAGCCAGGATCATAGCGTCCTGTCCCTCGGCGGGGTTGGCGATGTTCCAGCGCTGGATGGTCCTGGCGTCGTACTGCTCGCCAGGACGCAGAGCGCAGCGGTGCCGAGCTCAAGCGCAGCACCGGCAGCGACCGGCATCTGGAGCCAGCGGCTGGCCAGCGCGCGGAGCAGGTGACCATGGGCTACAGCGATGACGTCGCCCTCGCCGAGGAGCGCTTCGCACCGACCCTGGCCACCACACGGTCGCAGCGCGCCGCGACCTGCTCGCTGGTCTCGCCGCCGGGGCACGCCCGGTCCAGATCGTCCAGCCCGGGGCGTGCTCGCGGATCTCGCTAGTCGTGAGCCCCTCGTAGTCGCCGTAGTCCCACTCGACGAGGTCTGGCGTCGAGCGCTCCAGGACGAGCCGCGGTCGAGGCCGGCGAGCTCAGCCGTGCGGACGGCGCGTTGCAGGGGGCTGACCAGCGACCAGGGCTGGCTCGACGTCGGCGAGCACCGGCTCCAGCGACTTGGCGTCGCTCTCGCCACGTGCGGTCAGCGGAAGGTCGGTGCGGCCGGTGTGCCGGCCGGCCATGCTCCACTCGGTCTCGCCGTGGCGGACCAGCAGCAGTCGATGGGACGCGTTCTCGTTCTCCCGGCCCCTCACTGCTCGGAGCCCCGTCCGCGCAGCATCCGGACGGGTGCGACGACCGCCTGGCCGGCCCGGAACGTCCGGCTGCCGCGGACGGCGGCGGCGTCCTGCTGGGCGGCCGCTGTCGCGGCGCGCGCCGCCTCGACCTCCGCGCGGACCGACGCGAGCCGGCTCGCGAGGACCTCGGCCGGCGTGCGGACGCTCGCCGCCACCTCGGGGTGCTGGCTGACCGCGTCGGCGAGGACCTCGGTGAGCCTGGCGAGGCGCTGCGGGTCTCGAGCGGGATGGTCGAGCAGCTGCTCGGACCAGGCCTGCACGAAGGCGACCGCGGCGTCCGAGGCGTCCCGACGGACCGGCGGGACGGTGAGCACCAGCCCGAACTCGATGCCGTCGTGGTCCGGGGTGTCGTCGACGAGGTAGTGCGTCCGAAGCTCCCACTGCCCGAGCCCGACCGCCGCCGTGGCGGCGATGAGCCCGGCGAACTCCTCGGGCCGCCACACGTGCACGTGGATGCTGCGGCGGCGATGGAGCTCGAGGCGCTCCTCGTCCAGCCGCGCCGGGTCGTGCCAGCTGCGCACCGGCTCGGGGTGGATCGACGGCTGGTTCCAGATCGCGGTGCAGAACTCACGCACGTGCTCGTCGTCCACGGCGGTGACGCCCTGGTCGTGCTCCGCCAGCACGTGGGCGATCGAGGTCGGCTCGCGCACGGCGTCGAACGTGCGCGAGCGGTCGGGCACGATGAGGACGAGCTGGCCACCGGGCCGGAGCACGCGATGGAACTCCTGCAGCGCTGCGACCGGGTTCGCGAGGTGCTCGATGACGTGGCTCGCGACGACGGCGTCGAAGGAGCGGTCGGCGAGGATCGCGCAGGCCGTCGGCGTCGAGGTCGAGGTCGTGGTCGCCGTCGGGCCCGGCGGGTTCACCGGCGAGCTCTGGCCAGTTCGCGTCGCGTCCGCCGGGCACCGAACGGTCGGCGTAGACGCGCCGTGCACCGGGGGCTGCCGGGAAGGGAACCGAGCCCGGTCCTACCTCGAGGACATCGCCTTCGAGGGCAGCGCCGATGGCCGACCGGACGGACTCTGACACGGCGCCGACGCTATCAGCAGCCTCGCCATCGCTGGCCCTAGTCTTGACTGCTTCCAAACAAGGACTAGGGTCGCCGACGTGAGCGACACCGTCTCCGTCCCCTCCACGGCCGACCGGATCCGGGCTACCGGATTGCGCGTCACCGGCCCGAGGGTTGCCGTGCTGGACGCGCTCTACGCGATCCCGCACGCGGACGTCGACGCCGTCGCTGACGGCCGTCCGAGCGCACACCGACGTCTCGACCCAGGCGGTCTACGACGTCCTTCGCGCCTTCGCCACGTCGGGCTGGTGCGGCGGATCGAGCCGGCGGGAAGCCCCGCCCGGTTCGAGACCAGGGTCGGTGACAACCACCACCACGTCGTGTGCCGTGTCTGCGGGGCGACCGCGGACGTCGACTGCGCGGTCGGCACGGCCCCGTGCCTGGACCCGAGCGGCGACCACGGATTCCTCGTCGACGAGTCGGAGGTCACCCACTGGGGTCTGTGCCCGAGCGTGCCAGAGATCGGCACCAGCCAGCCCGCCGACCAACGAAGCCAAGCCGACCAACGAAGCCAAGCCGACAACGACCAACCAACCAACAGTGAGCGAGGTTCCAGTGCCTGAGAAGCGCGACACGACCACGGTAGAGGGCGAGATGAACAGCGAGGACGCGTGCCCCTTCCCGGGTGCGGCGGAGACTCGCGCGACGTCGAACCAGGACTGGTGGCCCAACCAGCTCGACCTGTCGGTCCTGCCCACGAACTCCGCCAAGTCCGACCCCATGGGCGCCGAGTTCAGCTACGCCGACGAGTTCGCGAACCTCGACCTCGCCGCTCTGAAGGCTGACGTCGACTCGGTGATGACGACGTCGCAGGACTGGTGGCCGGCGGACTACGGCCACTACGGCCCGCTCTTCATCCGGATGGCCTGGCACAGTGCCGGCACCTACCGCATCAGCGACGGCCGCGGCGGTGCCGGCTCCGGCCAGCAGCGGTTCGCACCGCTCAACAGCTGGCCGGACAACGCGAACCTCGACAAGGCTCGTCGCCTGCTGTGGCCGGTCAAGAAGAAGTACGGCCGGCAGATCTCGTGGGCCGACCTCATGGTCTTCGCCGGTCACTGCGCCCTGGAGTCCATGGGGCTCAAGGCCTTCGGCTTCGCCGGCGGCCGGGTGGACGTCTGGGAGCCGGAGGAGGTCAACTGGGGAACCGAGGACACCTGGCTCGGTGACACCCGCTACAGCGGTGATCGCGAGCTCGCGAACCCGTTGGGCGCCGTGCAGATGGGCCTGATCTACGTCAACCCGGAGGGCCCCAACGGCAGCCCTGACCCGCTCGGCGTCGGCGCGGGACATCCGCGAGACGTTCCGCCGGATGGCGATGGACGACGAGGAGACCGTCGCGCTCATCGCCGGGCGGCCACACCTTCGGCAAGACGCACGGCGCTGCCGACCCGAACGCGTACGTCGGACCGGAGCCCGAGGGCGCCCCGCTGCAGCAGATGGGCCTCGGGTGGATCGCCACCAACGGCACCGGCAAGGGGGGCGACGCGATCACCAGCGGGCTCGAGGGCGCTTGGACGCCGACGCCGGTCACCTGGGACAACAGCTTCTTCGACACCCTCTTCCGGTACGAGTGGCAGCTGACGCGCGAGCCCGGCCGGAGCCAAGCAGTGGGTGCCGACCGACCCGGCCGCCTCGACAACCGTGCCGGACGCGCACGACCCCGCCAAGACCCACCCGCCGGTCATGCTGACGACCGACCTCGCGCTGCGGATGGATCCCGTCTACGAGCCCATCTCACGGCGGTTCCACGAGAACCCGGCAGAGTTCGCCGACGCCTTCGCCCGAGCGTGGTTCAAGCTGACCCACCGCGACATGGGGCCGCTCTCGCGCTACCTCGGGCCCTGGTGCCGAGCGAGACGCTGCTCTGGCAGGACCCGGTTCCCCCGGTGACGCAGCCGCTGGTCGGAGCCGAGGACGTCCGCGCGCTGAAGGCCTCGGTGCTGGGGTCGGGGCTGACGGTGTCCCAGCTGGTCGGGACCGCCTGGGCGGCCGCCTCGACCTTCCGCGGCACGGACAAGCGCGGCGGGGCGAACGGTGGACGGCTGCGGCTCGCGCCGCAGAACGCCTGGGAGGCCAACAGCCCGGACGAGCTGGCCCAGGTGCTGCGGACGCTCGTGGGCATCCAGCAGGAGTTCAACGGCTCGCACGCCGGAGGTCCGCAGGTCTCGATCGCCGATCTCATCGTGCTCGCCGGGTGCGCAGCGGTGGAGAAGGCGGCCAAGGACGCCGGGGTGGACGTCGAGGTGCCGTTCACCGCGGGGCGCACGGACGCGTCGCAGGAGCAGACCGACGTCGAGTCCTTCGCCGTGCTCGAGCCGACGCACGACGGGTTCCGCAACTACCTCGGCAAGGCGCACCGGCGGCCGGCGGAGCAGCTGCTCGTCGACCGGGCGGAGCTGCTGACGTTGACGGCACCCGAGATGACCGTGCTCGTGGGCGGCCTGCGGGCGCTGGACGCGAACCACGGCGGGTCCAGCCTCGGAGTGCTCACCCAGACGCCGGGCATGCTGACGAACGACTTCTTCGTCAACCTGCTGGACCTCGGCGTCACCTGGACGCCGACCTCGGAGGCCGAGGACGCGTTCGAGGGCAAGGACGTCACGACGGGTGAGGTGAAGGGCACGGCCAGCAGGGTCGACCTGTTCTTCGGCTCCAACTCCCAGCTGCGGGCGCTGGCCGAGGTCTACGCGAGCGACGACGCGAAGGAGCCCTTCGTGCACGCGTTCGTCGCTGCGTGGGACAAGGTCATGAACCTGGACCGGTTCGACGTCGCCTGATCGACCGCTGGCCGAGGCCCGCTGCTTCGCCGGCCGGCGAAGCAGCGGGCCTTCGCCCGGCTACGGGGTGACGATGGCGAACGCCGGGTCGGGGGAGTCGAGGGTGGCCAGCAGCCGCTGGATGGCTCCGGGGTCGCCGATGTGCTCGATGCCGTCGAGGCCCTGCCCGCCCAGCAGGCCGAGGAGCTGCAGCTTCGTCAGTGTCAGGGTGAGGTCTGCGTTGCGGACCGTGCGCGGGTTCGGCGTCTGGATCAGCACGCCGTTCGAGAGCGTCGTGCGCAGCGTCTCGTTGCTGTCGCTGAAGTGCCACTCGATGCACAGGGACTCGACTCGCCGCCCGCAGGCCGTTGACCCGGATGGCGAGCGAGTCGAAGAGCTGCTCGACGGTGAGGGCGGCTGGCGAGGCGCGTTGCCGAGGTCGAGGTCCATGTGGGTGACGCCGTGGCGTAGCTCCTGGGCGCCCGCGAGGTAGAAGCCACGCCAGGTGCCGTTCTCGGCGCCGTAGCCGAGGTGCTCGTAGACGTCGGCCAGTGCCTCCTTCGCTGCGGCGTTGTCCGGGTCGGCGAACACTGCGTGCTTGAGCAGCTCGGCGGCGAAACGGTAGTCGTCCGGCTCGACGTAGCCGCTGCGCCTTGGCCAGCACGGCGTCGATGCCCGCCGATGGTCTCGACGTAGCGCGTGGCCGCGGCCTGCGGCGGGTGCTGCCAGAGCGAGCTCGGGTTGCCGTCGAACCAGCCCATGTAGCGCTGGTAGATGGCCTTGACGTTGTGGCTGACCGAGCCGTAGTAGCCACGGGCGTGCCACGCGGAGTCCAGCGGCGGCCGGCAGCTGGATCTCCTCGGCGATCTCGATCCCGGTACGTCCGATGTTGATCATGCGCAAGAGTCTGGTCGTGCAGGTAGGCGTAGAGGTCGCGCTGCTCGCGGAGGAAGGTCACGATCGATGTCGGTGTCCCAGGTGGGCCAGTGGTGCGAGGCGAAGGCGACGTCGGCCTGGTCGGCGAAGAGCTCGACGGCCTCGTCGAGGTATCGCGCCCAGATGCGCGGGTCGCGGACGACGGCGCCGCGCAGGGTCAGCAGGTTGTGCAGGTTGTGCGTCGCGTTCTCCGCCATGCACAGGGCGCGGTGGTCGGGGAACAGGAAGTTCATCTCCGACGGCGCCTCGGTGCCCGGCGTGATCTGGAAGACGATGCGCACCCCGTCGATCGTCTCCTCCTGGCCGGTGTGGGTGATGTCCAGCGGTCGGCGCCAGCAGGCCTACGGTGCCGTCGGAGGTGCGGATGCCGAGCCCCGTGCTCATCTGGCCGGTGGGGCCGGCCGGCAGGATCGCGCCGTACTGGTACGTGGCCCGACGGTTCATCGCGACACCGGCGTAGACGTTCTCCGAGACGGCGTGCTCCAGGAACCCTTCGGGCGCGAGGATCGGGACGTCGCCCGCGCCGTCGGGCAGCACACCCATCACGCCGCCGAAGTGGTCGACGTGCGAGTGCGTGTAGATCACGCCGGCCACCGCGCCGGTCACCGCGGTGCTTGCGGTAGAGCGCGATCGCGGCCGCCGCGCACTCGGCCGAGATGAGGGGGTCGATGACGATGACGCCGGTCGTGCCCTCGACGATGGTCATGTTCGAGAGGTCGAAGCCGCGCACCTGGTAGATGCCGTCGGTGACCTCGAAGAGGCCGTGCGTGACGCACAGCTGGGCCTGCCGCCACAGGCTCGGGTTCACGGTGTCCGGGCAGTCGCCGGCGAGGTAGGCGTACGGCTCGAGGTCGAAGACGACCCGTCCGTCGGCGGCCTTGATCGTCACCGGGTCGCCTGCGTCGATGAGACCGCTGGCGGCGTTCTCGAAGTCGGTGCGATCGGCAAAGTCGAGCTCGGTCATTAGTGGCTCCTCGTCACCTGCATGGCTGGTACGAATCGACCCTATCCAGGTCCGTGCCGGACGTACGGATCGCTCGCCCCGCTCGCCGTACTGTTCACCCTATGGACTTCTACATCGCGGCCGTGCCCCGCACGGTCAGGCCCCGCGTGGGCCAGCACCTCAGCGATCGGCCGTCGAGCCCGAGCCGCCGTTCCACGCGGTCGCGCGGGGCCGGGACAGCGTGACGCTCTGCGGCGAGCCGGTGGGGGATTCGTTGCAGGCGTTCCCCGACGCCTTCTACGACGACAGGCCTTCGTTCGCGCGTTGCCCGCGGTGCGAGGCCACGGCGCGCTGAACCGGTGACGTGCTTGCCGTCGGCGCTACGGGCGCGAGGAGCTCGGCTGAGTCAGCTCAGGTGATAGGGCTGGACATCGCTCTTGTGCTCGTCATCGGCGCCCACCGGGGCACCGTGACGACCGGCTGAAGGCTGCCTCGACTGCGCGGGGCCGTCGCTCGGGACGACCCGGACGAGCACCGACTTGGAGACCGGCTGGTTGCTCCCCCGCGCCGTCGCGTCCAGCGCGACCAGCACGTTCATCTCGGGGTAGTAGGCGGCCGCACAGCCACGCGGCGTCTCGTAGGCCACCAGCCGGAACCCGCTGGCCACCCGGGTCGTGCCGTCGTCGTCCGGCGCACCGACCAGGTCGACCAGCTGGCCCTCCGCCAGGCCGAGGTCCGCGATGTCGTCGGGATGGAGCAGGACCACGTCACGGCCGCCTTTGATGCCCCGGTAACGGTCGTCATGGCCGTAGATGGTGGTGTTGAACTGGTCGTGGCTGCGGATGGACTGCAGCAGCAGCCGGCCCGCAGGGACGTCGAGGACGTTCATGGGGCTGACGGTGAACTCGGCCTTGCCGGATCTCGTCTCGAAGGTGCGCGAGTCACGGGGAGGGTGCGGGAGCACGAACCCGCCGGGCGCGCGACCTTCTCCGCGTACGCCTCGCACCCGGGCACGACGTGCGAGATGTGCCGCCGGATGCGGTCGTAGTCGGCAGCGAGTGCGGCCCAGTCGATGGCCGGGGCGCCGGGACGCTCACCGAGAACCTCGGCTGCCAGGCCTGCGATGATCGCGACCTCCGAGCGCAGGAGACGACTCGCGGGCTTGAGCCGGCCGCGTGACAGGTGCACGGCCGACATCGAGTCCTCGACCGAGACGGCCTGCTCGCCGGCGGCCTGGAGGTCGCGCTCCGTGCGGCCGAGGGTCGGCAGGATCAGCGCGGTCCGGCCGCACACCACGTGCGAGCGGTTGAGCTTCGTCGAGATCTGCACGGTGAGGTCGCGCCGACCGGAGCGCGGCATGCGGTGACGTCCGGTGTCGGGCGTCGCCGCGGCGAAGTTGCCGCCCATGGCCGACGAAGACCTTGGCCTTCCCATCACGCAGCGCTCGGATCGAGTCCACGACGTCCAGACCGCGCCGTCGCGGCGGCTCGAACCCGAACTCGTCGCGAAGGGCGTCGCCGAAGTGGTCCGGGAGCTTCTCCCAGATCCCCATGGTGCGGTCGCCCTGAACGTTCGAGTGGCCACGAACCGGGCACAGTCCGGCGCCTGGCTTCCCGATGTTGCCCTGAGCCAGCACGACATTGGCGATCTCTTTGATGGTGGCCACGGCATTGCGGTGCTGGGTGATCCCCATGGCCCAGCAGACGACCGTCTTGGAGGAGGCGACGAACATCGCCGCGGCCTGCTCGATCTGCGCCCTCGCCAGCCCGGTCGAGGCCTCGACGTCGATCCCAGTCCACGGCTGCGGACGTGGTCGGCCCAGGCATCGAAGCCGGTGGTGTGACGTTCGATGAAGTCCCGGTCGAGCACGGTGCCCGGGCTCGCGGTCGTCCGCCTCCAGGAGCAAGGAGCCGATGGCCTGGAACAGCGCCAGATCGCCGTTGACGCGGATGGGCAGGTGCACGTCGGCGAGGTCGGTGCCGATGCCGGACAGCCCGCGGGGCGTCTGCGGGTTGTCGAAAGCGAGCAGGCCGGCTTCACGGAGCGGGTTGACCGCCAGGATCTTGGCGCCGTTCTTCTTGGCCTTCTCCAGCGCGGACAGCATCCGCGGATGGTTGGTCCCCGGGTTCTGGCCGCAGATGACGATCAGCTCGGCGTCGTAGATGTCCTGCAGCGTGACGCTGCCCTTGCCGATGCCGATGACCTCCGCGAGCGCCACCGACGTCGACTCGTGGCACATGTTCGAGCAGTCGGGCAGGTTGTTGGTGCCGAAGGCCCGGACGAAGAGCTGGTAGAGGAACGCGGCCTCGTTGGACGTCCGGCCGCTGGTGTAGAAGATCGCCTCGTCCGGGGAGGCCAGCGCGTTCAGGTGGTCCGCGACCAGCTCGAACGCCTCCACCCAGGTGATCGGTTCGTAGTGGCTGCTGTTCGGGCGCCGCACCATGGGGTGGGTGAGCCGGCCCTGCTGACCG
This sequence comes from uncultured Actinomycetota bacterium, assembly GCA_963819215.1. GTDB lineage: Bacteria > Actinomycetota > Actinomycetes > Prado026 > Prado026 > CAWFVK01. Next base: position 222,139 of record CAWFVK010000006.1, read on the forward strand.
AGCCAGAAGTCGCTGCGCCCTGCGAGGTCGTCGAGGCTGTGGTCGGCGAAGAACTCCGGCCCCACCCGGCGTTGGGTGGCCTCTTCGGCGACGGCCTTGGCGCCGTTCTCGCAGAACTCCGCGAAGCTGCGGTTCTCGGGGTCCGGGTCCGGCCATGCGCAGCCCATGCAGTCGAAGCCGTCCGCCTGGTTGATCTTCCGCAGGGTGCGCAGCGTCTGGACCACGCCCATCTGCTCGACGGTCCGTCGCATCGCGACCGCCACCGCGGGGACTCCGGCGGCAGCCGTCTTGGGAGCCGTCTGCTCGACGGCGCGCGGATCGAGGTCGTCACGTGGCGGCGGCGTGTGCACGCCCACGAGATACCCCGCCCTCCGACGACGAAACCAGCCATGGACGGCTCCCGGCTGCGTCGGGAACGCTGGCTCGCTCAGGCCGGGGATCGTTCGGCGGCAAGCGCCAGCCGTCGGAGCACCTCGCGGTTGCGGGCCTTGATCAGCACCTGACGGACCGGACCGGGCACCAGCCACTGGCCGGGCCCCGCAGTGGCATCCTCGCGGATGGCGATCTCGGTGCCCCCCGAGCGTGGGGTCAGCTCGATCACGACCACCGCCTCCCCGAGCGGCCAACCGTGGGCCTCCATCCGCAACCGTCGACCAGGCTCGCAGGCCAGGCTCACGGTCTTGTCGTCGATCATGGCCGGCCACATCCCGAACGAGTGGTGGAGCTCGGAGCCCGGAGCCGGCCACGCAGGGCTGACGGCGCGCATGCGCGGTGCTCCGACGACCCACGACGGGTACGACCAGCCGTTCTCGATCACTGCCCAGACGCGCTCCGGCGAGGCCGAGGTGAGGTGCGTGACCGGCTTGGCCCCGGTCGTCGTCGTGGTGGACTCGTCCGTCGTCATGGCGCTTCTCCTTGGTGGTCTTGGTCGGTGGCTAGCTCAGGCCGCGCTGCGTGCGCTGAGCCAGTCGCGCCAGTGGCCTTGTCAGCAACCGCTGTCTGGCCAGGGCCGCCGCAGCCGCGTTCCCGCCGGGGCCACCGTGCACGCCGCCTCCGGGATGAGCCGTCGCACCGGCGAGGTAGAGGCCATCGATGAAGGTCTCCGGCCGGCCGAGGCCGGGCGTGGGTCGGAAGACCAGCTGCTGCCAGAGGTTGGTGGTGCCTGCGTTGATGGCACCGTCGACCAGGTTCGCGTCGTCGTCCTCGAGGCTGGCGGGGCGCTGCACGAAACGGGAGAGGATGCGGGCGCGGAAGCCGGGAGCGTGCGCCTCGACGAGGGCCTCGATGCGCTCGACCTGGGTGTCCACGTCGGCAGCAGTCCACGAGCGGTCGCGCGGGAGGTGGCTGTACGCCCACACCGACTCCGTGCCGGCGGGGGACCGACCAGGGTCCGTCGTCGTCATCTGGCCGAGGAGGACGAACGGGTGTGCGGGGACCCGCCCGGCCTCGAGATCGTTCGCGTAGTCCAGCATCCCGACCACGTCTCCGCCGAGGTGCACGGTGCCTGCACCGCGTGCTTCCGCTGCCGACCAGGGGATCGGTTCCGCCAGCGCCCAGTTGACCTTGACCGTCGCGTGGTCCCAGGTGAAGCGGTCGAGGTCATCCGTCATGCGCTGCGACAGGAGCTCGCTGCCGACGAGGTCGTTGAACAACGCCGGCGCAGCCACATCGGCCAGGACGGCGCGGCTGGCGCGGTAGCGGTGACCCCTCGCGTCGACCACCCCCACCGCACGGCCTCGATCCACCACGACCCTGGTCACCGGCGTGCCGAGCCGAAGCTCACCGCCCGCACCCTGCAGCGCGCTGACCAGCGCGTCGACAAGGACCCCGGAGCCACCCTCGGGCACGGGGAAGCCGACGTCCTGCCCGACCATGCTCATGATCAGACCTAGCAGGGCGCTGCCGGGAGCACTCGGCGGGATGTCCGCGTGCAGGCCGTTGCCGACCACCAGGGCGCGGGCTCCCTCGCCGCCGAACTCATGCTGGGCGAAGTCGATGGAGCTGGTGAGAGCGAGGCGAGCCAGCCGAAGTGACTCACCCGCGCCGGCCCGTCGCAACAGGTTCACGCCGTGGCGCACCGGTGGGAACGGGCCGAGCAGGGCGCCCAGCAGCGGTCGCCGGATCGTGGCCCACCGCGCGTGCAACGCCGTCCAGGCAGCGCCGTCCCCGCGGTGATGGCGGTCGACGGACGACGCCGTCCGAGCGATGTCCATGCTGATGGACGCGCTGCCGCCGTCGGGCAGCAGGTGAGTCAGCACCCGGGGGGCCCGCGCCCAGCGCAAGCCGTGCTCATGGAGGTCCAACGACCGCAGGACCGGCGATGCGGCACCAAGCGGGTAGAAGGCGCTGAAGAGGTCGGTGCTGAAGCCGGGCGCCGTCACCTCCGCGTGCCGGATGGCTCCGCCCGCGTGCTCCTGACCCTCCAGGACGCAGACCCGCCAGCCGCGCCGGGCCAGGGTCACGGCCGCCACCAGTCCGTTGTGGCCCGCCCCAACGACGACCGCGTCGTAGCTGTCCTGCGGTCCGGTCATCGGGCGTCCCGGGCACGTGCCGGATCCATGCATCTCCTTAGCGCCGCGAAACTCTTCTGGCTCCCCTGCCCTGAGCCTTCCCCGTGCTTGGCTCCCTAACCCCAGGGCACGTCAGCGGTCGGTCGGCCCGCCGATGCGCGTCGACCAGGAGCGTGCCGAACTGCGAGGGGCGTTGCCCGTGGTTCCCTACGACCCTGGCGCTACGTGCAGCCAGGGGGACCAGACGGCCCACTCCTCGGCGATGCGATCTCCGTCGAACCGGCTGACGTTCACTCCGTGTGCCGTGCCACCGTCCGAGCGGGTCGCTCGAACTCTCGTCCATAGCCGGTCGCCGCTGATGCCCTGGTCCTCGACAGTGAATCGCACCGTCGGGTTCACCTGGCGGTACGACCTGATCCAGCTCGGGTACTCGGGTGCCGTCCGTTCACCGGACGGCATAGACAGCATGTGGCCCCGGTAGTCAGGAGTGATGAGCTCAAGGACGCCGCTGCGGACCTACGCGCAGCTTTGGCCCGGAGACGACGACCGCACCCGGTCCGTCATGGACGCCACGCTCGACGTCCTGCAGACCGGGTGCGGACTAGACGATGCCCTGACTGGCGTTTCCGCAGGTCAGGAGCCCTGAGACGCCGCCTAGGCCTTCTTGGTCTCCCAGAAGATCTCGCCGATCTCGTCGATCTTGGCGATCAGCTGGTCGGCCACGGCGACGTCGGTCGTGCCCTTGGTCCCGGAGCCGCCGGCGAGCTTGGTGGCCTCGTTGAACAGCTGGTTCAGCTGCGGGTACTTCTCGAAGTGCGGGGGCTTGAAGTAGTCGGTCCAGAGCACCCAGAGGTGGTGCTTCACGAGGTCCGAGCGCTCTTCCTTGATCGCGATGGCGCGCGTCTTGAAGTCGGTGTCGGTGCTGGCGTGGTACTTCTCCATGCAGCCCTTGACGGAGAGCGCCTCGATCTTGGCCTGGGCGGGGTCGTACACGCCGCAGGGGAGGTCGCAGTGGGCGCTCACTGAGGTCGTGGGCGCGAGCAGTCGGGAAAGCAGTGCGCTGCGCATCGCAGTCCTTTCGGTGGTGGGTGAGGCTCTTCCGCGACACTACTCCGGAGGCGGAGGTGAGACTCGTGCGGTGGGGTCTGCTCGTGGTGCACGGCCGGTCGATGCTGCCGACCCTTCGGGAGGGCGACCGGCTGCTGGCGCGCTACGACGCCGTGCCACGAGCCGGAGACCTGGTCGTGGTGCGACTCCCCGGTGCGCCTGGGGAGCCAGTACCCCGCCGGTTGGCGGTCAAACGGGCCCTGCGTCGGGAACCGGCGGGCTGGTGGGTGGAGCGGGACAACCCGGCCGAAGGCGTGGACTCCTGGCTGGTGGGTGCGATCCCCGACGTCGACGTGGTCGCTGTCGTCCGGCTGCGGTGGGGGTGGCCGCGGCGGGGGACCGGGCGGCGGCCCGTGCCAGACTGATTCCGTGCCTATCGACGACGCTACGACACCCTCGACCAGCCATGGCTACGACTCCGACCCGGCCTTCCCGCTGCATCGGGGCGGCAAGATCGAGATCCGCCCGACGCTGCGGGTCCGCGACGGCGACGGGCTCGCCCTCGCCTACACCCCGGGGGTCGGCAGGGTCAGTGCGGCGATGGCCCTGGACCCCAGCCTGGCCGACGACCTCACCTGGCGAGGCAACCTCGTGGCCGTGGTCACCGACGGCACCGCCGTGCTCGGGCTCGGTGACCTCGGTCCGCTGGCTGCGCTGCCGGTGATGGAGGGCAAGGCCTTGCTGTTCAAGGAGTTCGGGGGCGTCGACGCGATCCCGATCCTGCTCGGCACCACGGACACCGAGGAGATCATCGCGACGGTGGCGAACATCGCGGTCACCTTCGGCGGCATCAACCTGGAGGACATCAGCGCGCCTCGCTGCTTCGAGATCGAGCAGCGCCTGCAGGAGCTCCTCGACATCCCGGTCTTCCACGACGACCAGCACGGCACGGCGATCGTCGTGCTCGCCGCGCTGCGCAACGCGGCCAAGGTCACCGGGCGGTCGCTGGCCGACCTCCGCGTCGTCGTCTCGGGTGCCGGGGCGGCGGGGGTCGCCGTCACCCAGATGCTGCTCGCGGCCGGGGTCGGCGACATCGCGGTGGGCGACAGCCGCGGCATCCTTCACCAGGGCAGGGAAGGCCTGACCGGGATGAAGGCGATCATCGCGGCGACGACGAACAAGGCAGGCCTGTCCGGCTCGATCGACGACGCGCTCGCCGGCGCGGACGTGTTCGTCGGCGTCTCCGCGGGGACCGTCGCGGAGGACGTCGTCGCGACGATGGCGCCGGGCTGCTTCATCTTCGCGCTCGCCAACCCGGACCCGGAGGTCCACCCGCTGGTGGCCCGCAAGTACGCCTCGGTGGTGGCCACGGGGCGCAGCGACTTCCCGAACCAGATCAACAACGTCCTCGCCTTCCCCGGCGTCTTCCGGGGCGCCCTCGACGTCCGTGCCACCCGCATCAGCGAGGGCATGAAGCAGGCCGCCGCCATCGCGCTGGCCGACGTCGTGGGCGACGACCTCGCGGCCGACCACGTCGTACCCAGCGTGTTCGACCCCTTCGTCGGCCCGTCCGTCGCCCGGGCCGTCGCCGCGGCCGCGCGCAGGGAGGGCCTCGCTCGGCGCTAGCGCCCCCGCCGCTAGGTTGGGGCCATGTTCGCCGTCTCTGCCGTCCGGATCGACCCCGCTGACCCGCTGTCGGCCCTCGAGCTGGGGGAGCGCGCGGAGCCGGTCGTGCCGGAGGGCTGGACCACCGTCGAGGTCAGGGCAGCCGCGCTCAACCACCACGACCTCTGGTCGCTGCGCGGTGTCGGCCTGTCCGCGGACCAGCTCCCGATGGTGCTGGGCTGCGACGCCGCAGGCATCGACGAGGACGGCAACGAGGTCGTCGTGCACGCGGTGATCGGGGACCCGGCCGCCGGCGGGGGCGACGAGACCTTCGCCCCCGGCCGGTCGCTGCTCTCGGAGAAGTTCGACGGCACGCTGGCCGAGCGGGTCGCCGTGCCGCGGCGCAACCTCCTGCCGAAGCCGGCGGAGCTGACCTTCGGCGAGGCCGCCTGCCTGCCCACCGCCTGGCTCACCGCCTACCGCATGCTGTTCACGCGCTCGGGCCTGGTGCCTGGTGACACCGTCGTGGTGCAGGGCGCCGGCGGTGGGGTGGCCACCGCGCTGATCGTCCTCGCCAAGGCCGGTGGCTTTCGCGTGTGGGCGACCAGCAGGGACGAAGCCAAGCGTGACCGTGCACTCGCGCTCGGTGCTGACGCGGTGTTCGCGTCGGGTGCCCGGCTTCCGGACCGGGTCGACGCCGTGATGGAGACCGTGGGGGCGGCGACCTGGGACCACTCGTTGAAGGTGCTGAAGCCGGGCGGCCGCGTCGTGGTGTCGGGCGCGACCTCGGGGGCGAACCCACCCGCCGACCTGAACCGGATCTTCTTCCTGCAGCTGTCCGTCATCGGCTCGACGATGGGGTCACGGGACGAGCTCGCGGCGCTGCTCGCCCTCTGCGTCGACCGGGGGATCAGGCCACTGGTGGACTCGACCTACGAGCTCCGGGACGCCCGCGCTGCCTTCGAGCGCCTGGCGTCCGGCGACACCTTCGGCAAGATCGTGCTCACCAACGACCCTCGACCGTCCTGACCCGGAGCGGCCGGTGGAACCCCTCGATCTCGTGGCGGACTGCGGTCGCTGCTTCGCGTTGTGCTGCGTCGCGCCTGCCTTCGCCGTCTCGGCCGACTTCCCCATCGACAAGGCTGCCGGCGAGCCGTGCCCGAACCTTGCAGGCGCGGCCTGCAGCGTCCACGCAACACTGCGACCGCGCGGCTTCGTGGGCTGCGCCGTCTACGACTGCTTCGGCGCCGGGCAGCGGATCTCGCAGCTGACGTTCCAGGGGGTGGACTGGCGGGACTCGCCGCAGACCGCGAGCCAGATGTTCGCCGTGCTGCCAGTCGTGCGCGCCCTGCACGAGCTCCTGTGGTACCTGCGGGAAGCCTCAGCCCTGGTGGCCGAGCCCCAGCTGCGGCACGACCTGGCCGCCGCCAGTGCCAGCACGCAGGAGCTCGCGGGTCTGCCCGCGGCCGAGCTGCTCGTGCTCGACCTCGCCACCCATCGCGCGATCGCCACGGAGCCGCTGCGGCGGGCGTCCCTGCTGCTCCGAACCGCAGACGGCGCGGAGCCAGGCCCGGACCTCTCCGGGGCTGACCTCGTCGGTGTCGACCTCCGCGGGACGGACCTTCGACGGGCGAGCCTGCGCGGCACGGTCCTGGTGGGCGCGCGCCTGCAGCAGGCCCGGCTCGACCTCGCCGACCTCACCGGCGCCGACCTGCGGGGAGCGGACCTCAGCGAAGCCGACCTCGCCGGTGCTCTCTTCGTCACGCAGGCGCAGCTCGACGCCGCTACCGGGGACCCGTCGACCGCAGTCCCCAGCACGCTGCGCAGGCCGGTGCACTGGCTCGCCGAGCACCGCTAGCCGTCAGTCGTCGTCCTCGTCGTCGAGCCGTGCCAGCCAGGTCGCGAACCGCTCGATGGGGGTCTCGAACTCGGGATGCAGGTCGACGAACTCACGCAGGCGTTCGGCGACCCAGGTCATCGAGACCTCTTCGGTCCCGCGCCGCTTCTCGAGCTCCTCGATGCCGCGGTCGGTGAAGTACACGTCGCCTCCCTCGCCCTGATGTGGTCCGGTCAGGCGAACGCGGCGGTGATGAGCTCGCGCTGCTCGACGTCGTGCCGGTGGTGCGAACCGACCGCCGGCGAGGAGGACTCGCTGCGCGAGATCCGGGTGACCGGCTGCCCGACGATGTCGCTGAGGTGCATCGCCATGAACGGCCACGCCCCCTGGTTGCAGGGCTCCTCCTGGACCCAACGGACGTCGCGCAGCCCCGGGTACTGGGCGAGCGCGGCCGGCAGAGTCTTGACCGGCAACGGGTACAGGCGCTCCAGCCGGATGATCGCGGTGTCCGTGATGCCGCGGGCAGCGCGCTCCGCGGCGAGGTCGTAGTACACCTTGCCGGAGCACAGCAGCACCTTCGTGACGTCGGGTGCCGCCACGGTGGCGTCCCCGATGATCGCGCGGAAGTGCCCCTCGGTGAAGTCGGCGACCGGCGACGTGGACGCCTTGAGCCGGAGCATGGACTTCGGGCTGAAGATCACCATCGGCCGGTTGAGCTCGGAGTGGACCTGCCACCGCAGGAGGTGGAAGTAGGACGCCGGCGTGCTGGGCATCGCGACCGTCATGTTGTCCTGGGCGCACATCAGCAGGAAGCGCTCGATGCGGGCGGACGAGTGGTCGGGCCCCTGCCCCTCGTAGCCGTGCGGGAGGAGCATCACGACCGACGAACGCTGGCCCCACTTCTGCTCGCCCGAGGAGATGAACTCGTCGATGATCGTCTGCGCCCCGTTGGCGAAGTCGCCGAACTGCGCCTCCCACATCGTGAGGGCCTCGGGCCGTGCCACGGAGTAGCCGTACTCGAAGCCGAGCGCCGCGAACTCCGACAGCGGGGAGTCGTAGACGTAGAGCTTGCCGCCGTTCTCGTAGAGGCGCTTGAGCGGCTTGTACTGCCAGCCGGTCTTGCGGTCGACGATGACGATGTGCCGGTGGCCGAAGGTGCCACGGCGGGAGTCCTGCCCAGCGAGCCGGACGGCCGCACCCTCGGTGAGCAGCGAGCCGATGGCAAGGGCCTCGCCCATGCCCCAGTCGATGGCGTCGTTCTTGACCATCTCGGCCCGCCTGGCGAGCTGCGGGGCGAGCCGCGGGTGCACGGTGAAGCCCTCGGGCATCGTCAGCTGGGAGTCCACGACCCGGTCGACGACCTCACGGGTGATCGCCGTGGGGACGTCCGCCGACGGCTTCTGCCGGGTCAGCGCACGCTCGCCCTGGCGGGCGAGCTCGGCGGCGCCGGGCGCGATCTCGGCGGGGCTGTCCTCACGGGTGGCCTGGAAGACCTTCTCGAGCTGCTCGGAGTAGTCGCGCAGCGCGTGCTCGGCCTCCTCCAGCGAGATGTCGCCGCGTCCGATCAGGGCCTCGGTGTAGAGCTTGCGCACGGACCGCTTGCCGTCGATCAGGTTGTACATCAGGGGTTGCGTCAGCGAGGGGTCGTCGGCCTCGTTGTGGCCCCGGCGGCGGTAGCAGATCATGTCGATGACGACGTCCTTGTTGAACGCCTGCCGGAACTCGAACGCCAGCCTGGCCACCCAGACGCAGGCCTCGGGGTCGTCGCCGTTCACGTGGAAGATCGGGGCCTGGATCGTGCGCGCGACGTCCGTCGCGTAGGTGGAGGACCGGCTGTAGGCGGGCGAGGTCGTGAAGCCGACCTGGTTGTTCACGATGACGTGCACCGTGCCGCCGGTGCGGTAGCCCTGCAGCTGGCTCAGCTCGAGGGTCTCGGCGACCACTCCCTGGCCGGCGAACGCGGCGTCGCCGTGCATGAGCAGCGGCAGGATCGGGAACTCCAGGCCACGGTTGAGGACGTCCTGCTTGGCGCGGACGAAACCCTCGAGCACCGGGTCGACCGCCTCGAGATGGCTCGGGTTGGACACCAGCGAGACGCGGGTGGACGAGCCGTCCTCGGCGGTGAAGGTGCCCTCGGCGCCGAGGTGGTACTTGACGTCGCCGGAGCCGTGCGCGCTGCCGGGGTCGAGGTTGCCCTCGAACTCGCGGAAGATCTGGCCGTAGGACTTGCCGACGATGTTGGCGAGGATGTTCAGCCGGCCGCGATGCGGCATGCCGATGCAGACCTCCTCGATGCCATCGGCCGCCGCCGAGGCCAGCACGCCGTCGAGCAGCGCGACCACGGTCTCGCCGCCCTCGAGCGAGAAGCGCTTCTGCCCGACGTACTTGGTCTGCAGGAAGGTCTCGAAGGCCTCGGCCGCGTTGAGCCGGCGAAGGATGCGGAGCTGCTCGGCGGGGTCAGCCTTGGCGTGCGGGCGCTCCACGCGGTCCTGGATCCAGGTGCGCTGGTCCGGGTCCTGGATGTGCATGTACTCGATGCCCACGGTGCGGCAGTAGGAGTCCCGCAGGATGCCCAGGATCGACCGGAGCTTGGCGAACGGCTGGCCGCCGAACCCGCCCGTCGGGAACTCGCGGTCGAGGTCCCACAGGGTCAGGCCGTGCTGGGTGACGTCGAGGTCGGGGTGGTGGCGCTGCTTGTACTCGAGCGGGTCGGTGTCCGCCATCAGGTGACCGCGGACCCGGTAGGCATGGATGAGCTCCTGCACACGCGCGACCTTGTTGATGTCGTCGTCGTGCGTCGTCTGGACGTCGGCGGCCCAGCGGATCGGTTCGTACGGGATCCGCAGGGCGGCGAACACGGAGTCGTAGAAGGCGTCGCCGAGGAGCTCGGCGTGCACCAGGCCGAGGAACTGCCCCGACTGCGCGCCCTGGATGATCCGGTGGTCGTACGTGGAGGTCAGCGTCATCGTCTTGCTGATCGCGAGCCGCGCGAGCGTCTCCGCCGAGGCGCCCTGGTACTCCGCCGGGTACTCCATGGCCCCGACGCCGACGATGCACCCCTGACCGGCCATCAGCCGCGGCACGGAGTGGACGGTGCCGATGGTGCCGGGGTTGGTGAGGCTGATCGTCGTGCCCTGGAAGTCCTCGACCACGAGCTTGTTGGTCCTGGCCTTGCGCACGATGTCCTCGTAGGTCGCGAGGAACTCGGCGAAGTCCATGGTCTCCGCCCGCTTGATGCACGGGACCACGAGCTGGCGGGTGCCGTCGGGCTTGGTGAGGTCGATCGCGAGGCCGAGGTTGATGTGCTCGGGCTTCAGCAGGACGGGCTTGCCGTCGACCTCGGCGAAGCCGTCGTTCATCTCCGGCATCGCCTTGACGGCCTGCACGATCGCCCAGCCGATGAGATGGGTGAACGAGACCTTGCCGCCGCGCGCCCTGGCGAGGTGGTTGTTGATGACGGTGCGGTTGTCGATCAGGAGCTTCGCCGGCACCGCCCGCACGGAGGTCGCGGTGGGGACGGTCAGGCTGGCTTCCATGTTGGCGACGACGCGGGCCGCCGGGCCACGCAGCGGGACGCGCTCGACGCCGGTGGCCGGCTTGCTGGCTGGCTGGTCCGCGGCCGGCTGCACTGGCGGGGCCGACTGGGCCGCGGCCGTGGCAGCAGGTGGGCTGGCTTGGGCGGGCGGCGCGGCGGCCTGGGCTGTGGCGGTCTGGGCTGCGGCGGTGGCGGTGGCGGCCGAGGTCGGGCTGCTGGGGGCCGCGCCGTTCGGGGCGCCGCCGTTGCTGGCTCCGTTCGCGGCGGCCCCGTTGCTGGCCGGGTCGACCGGACCACCGTTCGCGTCGCTGGTGTCGGCAGGCGCCGGCGGTGCCTTCGGCATCGTGGGGTCGACCGGCTGGTAGTCAGCGAAGAAGTCCCACCATGCGGGGTCCACCGCGGTCTTGTCCTGGAGGAACTGCTGGTAGATCTCGTCCACCAGCCACTCGTTGGGCCCGAAGGTCGCCATCGCGTCCGGGTGGGCGGTGGTGGCTATCGCTGAGGAGGTGTTCGACTCGGCTGAGGAGTCTGAGGACGACACGGGGAACCGCCTGCTTCCGCTGCTGGCGCACGTACGGGTACGACACCCAAGCGTAACCAACCTGGCGCGCGCTGCCCGGTGGCCTCGCCGCCGAGTTGGTCACACCGGCCGGGCCGGCCTGCTCAGGGCTGGCGGAGGCCGGCGAGCGTCGCCACGACCAGGGGGCCCAGGGTCGGCAGGTGGTAGCCGCCCTCCTGCACCGCCACCGTCGGCAGTCCGAGTGCCGCGAGCAGCTCGCCCGCCTGTCGGTACCCGGCCTCGGTCACCTGCAGCGGGCTCTCCGGGTCGTCGGCGGCGGCGTCGACACCGAGCGAGACGACCAGGGCGGTCGCCCCGTGGGCGGCGACCAGGGCAGCGAGCTCGGAGACCGCGCCGAGCCAGTCCTCGTCGCCGGAACCGGGTGGCAGCGGACGGTTGAGGTTCGCCCCGACGCCGAGGTCGCGACCCAGCTCGTCCGCGAAGCCGGCGTAATGGGGGAACCACCCAGCGCCAGGATCGACGTGCAACGAGGCGTAGAGGACATCCGCACGGTCGTAGAAGAGCGCCTGCGTCCCGTTCCCGTGGTGCGCGTCCAGGTCGACCACGGCGACGCGCTCGTGCCCGGCGGCCCGCAAGCCGGTCGCTGCCACGGCGGCGTTGTTGAGGTAGCAGGAGCCGCCGAACGAGTCCCTGCCAGCGTGGTGACCGGGCGGGCGGCAGGCCGCGTACGCGAGCCGGGCGCCGCCGGCGGCGACCAGGTCGACCGCGGTGAGGCTCGCGTCGACGGCGGCCCGCGCGGCCTCCCAGGTCCCAGGGCCGACCAAGGTCATCGTGTCGTAGCAGAAACGCCCCGCCCGCGCGTGCACCGCGGTCGGGATGCGCGGCGGCAGTCCGGCCAGCAGGCCTGCGGTGGGAAAGACGTAGGGCACGACCCGGTCCTGCCCGGGGTCGACGAGGTAACCGCCGTCCACCCACGCCTGGTAGATGGTCGCCAGGTGCTCGAGCAGGTCGGGGGAGTGCACCGCAGCGAGGATCTCGTCGTCGTGCGTGGTGGCCCGGACGAGTGGGGCGCCGGCGTCGGTCGTGGCCGCCAGGATCACCGACGCGCGCTCAGGCAGCTCGGTGCCGGGGGTGCGGACACCGAGCCAGATCTCGGCGGCGGGCTCGTGCCGCAGGCAGTCCGGCGACCACACCACGGGGACGTGGGCGAGCAGCTCGCTGGTCGGGGACTTCGGCTGCGCGGATGCGGGTGTCGAGGTGTCCATGTGGTGCAGGATGCCACCATGCCACGCGCTGCTGACCTCGGAATCAGGATCGGGCTGCTCGAGCCGGGCCCGACGAACTCGGTGCTGGACGTCCCCGGAGTGGGACTCGGGCATGCCACGGTCTGGAGGGACGAGGCCGAGCCGCCGGCGGGTCGCGGCGTCGCACGGACCGGGGTCACGGTGCTGGTGCCGACCTCGGACACCTACCGGCAGCCGGTGCCCTGCGGCGGTGCGGTGCTCAACGGCGCCGGTGAGTGCACGGGTTTCCTTGCTGCTCGTGAGTGGGGCCTGCTCGAGACGCCTGTCTTCCTGACCTCGACGATGCAGCTGGGCCGGGTCTACGACGCCGCCTGCGAGCTCCTGATGGAGACCGAGCCCGGGGTCGGGGAGGACGTCGTGATCCCCGTGGTGGGGGAGTGCGACGACTCGTTCCTGTCCGAGTCGCGGCGGATGCAGGTGACCAGGGCCGACGTCGAGCTCGCCTGGGCGCAGGCGCGGGAGAGCGTGGGGTCGCTGCTGCCCCCGGCCGAGGGCTCGGTCGGCAGCGGGACGGGGATGGCCTGCCTGGGCTTCAAGGGCGGCATCGGCACTGCGTCCCGCGTCGTCGGGCCCTGGACGGTGGGCGTGCTGCTCATGACGAACTTCGGCTCGCGGGAGCGGCTGACGGTGGCCGGTGTCCCCGTCGGGCAGCTGCTGCCGGCCGATCCCTTCCCTGAGGAGCCACCCCCCGCGGGCTCGTGCATCGGCGTCGTGGTCACCGATGCGCCGATCGACGCCGCGGGGTGCGAGCGGCTGGCCCGGCGCGTGGGTCTGGGGCTGGCCCGGACCGGTTCGACCGCGCACCACGGCAGCGGCGAGATCTTCTTCGCCTGCGCGACCGGCCTGCGGGCGCCGCGGGGTGAGGCGCTGCCGGGGACGCCGTTGTCCGGACGTGCGCTGGACCCGTTCTTCGCCGCCGTGGTCGAGGCCGCGGAGGAGTCCGTGCTCAACTCGATGCTGGCGTCACCGACCGTGGTCGGACGCGCCGGCCACGCTCGTGAGGGCCTGCCGGCCGCCGAGGTCGCCCGCCTGCTGGCCGCCCACCGCCCCTGACCACCCGGCTCTGCAGTCTTGTCCGCCCGGCCGCCCGGTCAGGTGCGCGTCTGCGGGGGCACGCCCTGGTAGCCGCGCCCGATCATCGTCACCCAGCGGTGCACGGCGTCCTCGTTCGGCGCGAACGGCCCTGGCTTGAAGTGCGGTGACGCCAGGCCCTTCTGCACCGACTCGCAGGCACCCCAGTCCTGCCGGTTCGTGATGTCCCAGAACTCCACGGCGTACCCCGGGTCGACGGTGTCGTCGACGAAGTACCAGGAGCACTCGATCCAGGTGCGGTCCGGCGCGAGCGGCACCATCCGGTGCGTCATCACGTAGTCGGGGTGAGCCGAGATCAGCAGGTTCGGGAAGAGCCCGAGGTACTCCACCTTGCCGGGGCGCGCGCCCTCGATGGGGATGCCGGCGGAGGCGCCCGAGATGGACATCGTGACCGCGCCGTCCGCGAGGTCCATGCAGCCGCCGACCCAAGCGCCAGGAAGGTCGTAGTTGTCGCCGGAGGTCGGCGGTGAGACGACGCAGAGCTCGGGGTGGATCAGCGGGCAGTGGTAGCACTCGTGGTAGTTCTCCGCGACCAGCTTCCAGTTAGCGGCGATCTCGTACGTGTGCCGCGCACGCCGCCGGAGCCGCTCGGGCTGGTACGGCCCCACGATCTCGTCGAGGGCTCCGATGTGCTCCTCGAACGGTGCCGCGGTGGCCGTGGCGTTCACGAACACCCAGCCGTGCCACGTGCGGGTGGGGAGCGCGACCAACGAGTACTCAGCCCGGTCGAAGGTGGCGACGTCGTTGAAGCCGGGCGCCGCGATCAGCGCACCGTCGAGGTCGTACGACCACGCGTGGTAAGGGCAGGTCATGGCCCGCCTGGTCCCGGTGCCGTCCTCGGGGAGGATCTCGTGACCGCGGTGCCGGCACGTGTTGGCGAAGGCCTGCGCGCCGTCGTCCCCGAACGTGAGCAGCACCGAGATGTCACCCACGACGGCTGCTCGCTGCGTCAGCGGTCGGCCGCCGTCGTCCACGCTGAGGTCCTCGACGCGTCCGAGGCAGGCCCAGGTGCCGGCGACGAAGTGCCGGAGCTCCCAGGCCAGCACCGCCGGTGACGTGTAGGCCTCGGCGGGCAGCATCGTCGACTGGCCGAACGGCCGGAGCGCACTGGCGAGCCCGTCCGGGTCGACGGGCGCCCACTCGGAGGCTGGTTTCGGCGTGGTGATGGTCATTCGGTTCCCCTGATCGTTGCTCGGCCCAGTAAGGTCCGGGCGTGGCCCGGAGAAAGGTCGAAGTGCGCCGTGAGGAGATCCTCGCCGCGACCGTGACCGAAGTGCAGAAGAGCGGTTTCGCGAACACCCGAGTGGCCGATGTCGCCGCCTCGCTGGGGATCTCCTCGGCGCTGGTGTTCTACCACTTCGAGACCAAGGACCATCTGCTCGCGAGCGCGTTCACCTACGCCGCCGAGCACGACCTCCGCCGTCTCGAGGTCGCCCTGCGGACGGCCGGAACAGCGGTGGACCGGCTGAAGGCCGTGCTGAAGCTGTACTCGCCGGCGCAGAACTCCCCGGGCTGGGCGCTGTGGGTGGACGCGTGGGCGGCCGCCCTGCGTTCGCCGGACCTCCGGAAGGTCTCGCGCACGCTGGACCTGCAGTGGAAGGAGACCGTCGCCGAGATCATCGCGGACGGCGTCACCGCCGGCGAGTTCGTGTGCGCCGACCCGCACGCCGCTGCCTGGCGCATCACGGCGCTGATCGACGGTCTCGCGATCCAGGTCACCGTGCACAAGGGGCTGCTGACCAAGAAGGAGATGGCGACCTGGGTGTCCGTGCAGGCCGCCCGTGAGCTGGGCCTGCCCGACTCCGCGATGACCTGAGGTCCACGCCTGGCGGGAGCGGTTGCGCACCTCAGACCAGCCAGGAGTTCGGGTGACCGGGGTTGACCAGGGCCGGCCGGTCGAGCCGGAACGGGCTGAGGTCGACCGGGGTGCCGGCCTTCCCGGTGGACGCCAGATCGGCCAGCAGGCGGCCGAACGTCGGGGTGAACTTGAAGCCGTGCGCCGCCCCCATCCCGACGATCACGTTGGGGTTCGTCGGCAGCGGACCGAGGACGAAGTCCCGGTCCGGGGTGAGGGTGTACAGACAGGTCTTCGAGCGGTCGATCGGGCCTGAGCCGGGGAAGGTCGTCGCCATGAAGTCGGCCAGCCGCGCCCGCCGCTCGAGGTCCGGCTCGAAGGGGCGGTCGTCACCGGTCACGGTCTGGCCGCCGCAGTCCTCAGCCGCCTTCACCGTCTGCTCGCCGTAGAGGGGGAAGCCGTAGTAGCTCGGGTCGTCCATCCAGATCCACACGGGGAACCGGTCGGGGGCGAAGCGTTCCGGCTGGTCCGGCGTGAAGTAGGTGACCTGCTCCAGCGTCACCGTGTACGGCACCTGCCAGTCGAGGTGCCCGAGGATCTCGTTCGTCCACGCGTCGGCCGTCACGACGAGCTTCCGTACCCGGAACGTGGTGCCACCGGCCTCGATCTCCACGCCGTCCTCGCCGAGGTCGCGGAGCGTGGTGACGCCCGCGTTCGCCCGCAGGTCAGCACCGTGGTGGACGGCGCGCCGCTGCAAGGCTGCGACCCCGCGCGCGGCGGGGACCATGCCGGTGCGCTCCTGGTAGAGCGCGAGCGTGCCCGCGGGCAGCGCGAGCTGCGGCCAGCGCGCGGCCACCTGGTCGACGTCGAGCACCTCGTACGGGATGCCCGCCGCCGTCATCGAGTCGGTGTAGTCGACCATCGGGATGGCGGCACCGGCCGGGAACAGGTCGAGGCCCCCGGTCACGGTCACGAAGCTCTCGCCGGCGTCCGCCTCGAGCTCGGCCCAGTCCGCGTACGCCTCCTTCGTCAGCTCGACGTAGCCGGGCGTGTGGTAGCTGTGCCTGATGATCCGCGAGCTGTCGTGCGAGGCCCCGCGCTCGTGCCCCAGCTCGAAGCGCTCCAGGCCGACCACCTGGTGCCCACGCCTGGCGAGCTGCCACGCGGTGGCGCTGCCCAGGGCGCCCAGCCCGATCACGCCGTACTCGAACGTCTCGCTCATCAGGTGTTCTTTCCTTCGAGTCGGGGCAGCAGCCAGCGGCGGATGTCGAGCGAGGCGTCCTCCATCGGCGCGTACCAGCCCTGGTCGTACGCCCGCGAGGTCATGCCCCGCTGCACCGACTCGCAGATGGCCCAGTCCTGCCGGTTGACGACGTCCCAGAAGCCGGCGGCGTCGCTGATGTCGTAGTCGGGCTTGCTGGTCTCGTGCGGCGCGACCAGGATCTGGCAGACCACCCGCGTCCGGTCGGCGGCCAGCGGCTCGAGCCGGAACGCGGCTGCGTGGTCGGCGGCCAGCGAGAGCATCAGGTTCGGGTACACGAGCTCACCCTTGTGCCGCTCGCGCTCGTGCTGGTCCAGCGCCGGGAACGGCTCACGGTTCGTCGTCCCGGAGAAGGTGAACGTCCAGGCGCCCTCGCGGTGCGCGATGCCGTCCTCCCAGGCAAGGTTCGAGCCGCCGCCCTGACCGAAGGCGGGGACGAGCTCGACGAGCTCAGGGTGCACGGTGCCGCAGTGGTAGCACTCGTTGTAGTTCTCGGCGACGAGCTTCCAGTTGGCAGCGACGTCGTACACGAGCTCCGCGCCGACCACCAGCTCGTCGAGCGGGTAGCGGCTGATCCGGGCCGGTACGGCTCCGAGCTCGGCCGCGAGCGGCACGGCGTCCGCCGGCGTGAGGTTCAGCCACAGGAAGCCGGCCCACGACTCGACCCCGACCGGGTGCAGCCCGAACTGCGAGCGGTCGAAGTCATCGACGTCCTCGGTGTAGGGCGCGTACTTGAGGCTGCCGTCGAGGTCGTAGGTCCAGGCGTGGTAGGCGCAGCGCAACGCCCACTTCTTGCACGGCAACGGCGTCTGGACGTCGGCACCGACCGGGATGACCTGCGAACCGCGGTGCCTGCACACGTTGTAGAACGCGTGCAGGTCACCGTCCTTCGCTACCGTGACGATCACCGACTCGCCGAGCACGTCCAGCACGACGGCCCGACCGGGACCGCTGAGCTCGAACGAGTCCACCCGGCCGGCGCACCACCAGGAACGCTGGAGCACGGCCGAGCGCTCGCGGGCGAACGCGTCGGGATCGACGTAGTGGGCGCGGGGGAGCGCAGCCTGCAGAGCACCCATCCGTGCTTAGCCCTTCATCCCGACGCGCCGCTTCAGCGCGGACTTCTTGCGGTCGGAGAGCACCTGCTTCACCACGTTGCGACCGGGCACGCCGGTGACGCCGCCGCCGCCGTGCGTCGACGAGCCAGCCTGGTACAGGCCCTGGATCGGGGTGCGCAGGTCGGCGTAGCCGGCAGCCGGCCGGGCGTGGAACATCTGCCCGATGGTGAGCTCGCCGTGGAAGATGTTGCCCCCCACCAGGTTGTACTCGTGCTCCATCTCCCACGGGCCGATCACCTGGCGGTGCAGCACGGAGTCCGCGAAGCCAGGGGCCACGGCGTCCATCCGGGCGACCAGCCGGTCGCCGTACGCCTCGAGCTCGTCCTGGTGCCGCTCGGTGTTCCAGGTGTGGGGCACCCACTGGGTGAACATCGACACGATGTGCTTGCCCTCGGGCGCGAGCGTCGGGTCGAACACGCTGGGGATGCAGACGTCGGCGAAGGGCAGGGTGGCCGGCTTGCCGGCGACGGCCTCCTGGAAGGCGTTCTCGATGTCGTCCATCGACTCCGCGAGCACGATGGTGCCGCCGTGGACGTCCGGGTCGAAGCCCGGCTTGCTCGCGAACTCGGGCAGGCGGTCCACCGCGAAGTTGACCTTCACGGTGCCGCTGCGGGTCTTCCAGGTGCGGATCTCCTCCACGAACTCGGGCGGCAGGTCGGCCGAGTCGATGAGCTTCAGGAACGAGATCTGCGGGTGCGCCGTCGTGATGACGGTCGGCGCCTTCAGCACCTCGCCGTTCTCCAGCACGACACCGGTCGCCGAGCCGGCGGCGCTGGTGATCTGCGCGACCCCGGCGTCGGTACGGATCTCGGCACCGAACGAGCGAGCCGCCGAGGCGAGGGCGTTGGCCACCCCACCCATCCCGCCACGAGGGAAGCCCCAGGCGCCGGTCTGCCCGTCACCGAGGTCGCCGATGTGGTGGTGCAGCATGACGTACGCGGTGCCCGCCGAGCGCGGACCGGCCCAGGTGCCGATGACGCCAGAGACGGAGAGCACGC
This sequence comes from uncultured Actinomycetota bacterium, assembly GCA_963819215.1. GTDB lineage: Bacteria > Actinomycetota > Actinomycetes > Prado026 > Prado026 > CAWFVK01. Next base: position 240,761 of record CAWFVK010000006.1, read on the forward strand.
CCTTCATCGCGTCCGACTCGAAGTAGTCGTCGACCAGGTCGGCGATGCTCGAGGTCAGCAGCCGGGTGATGTCCACGGCCTTGCGCTCGTCGACGCCCTTGAGCTTGCGCAGCAGCAGCGCCTGCCGGGCGAGGTCGCCGGGCTTGCGGGACCCGACCTTCGGCGGGATGTCCTCGAGCAGCGGGCCGAGGACCTTGCCGATCTCGTCGAGCTTGGCGTCCCAGCGGTCGATCGCGTCGGCGTCGTTCTTGGAGAACTTCGAGATCTGCTCGTGGCGCGCCTTGGGGTCGTTCGGCAGCGCGAGGTAGCGGCCGTCACGGCGAGGGGCGAAGTAGGGCCCCTGTGGGTAGACGTGGTAGCCGTGCTTGTCCAGCTGCAGGTCGCGGACCAGCGCCGGCGGCAGCAGCGACACCACGTAGGACAGGGAGGTGACGGTGTAGTCCGGGCCGAAGGGGTGCTCGCTGACCGAGGCGCCACCGACGATCGGGCGCTTCTCGAGGACCACGGTGCGCAGGCCCTGCTTGGCGAGGTACCCGGCCGCGACCAGGCCGTTGTGGCCGCCGCCCACCACGATGACGTCGTACTCGTTGCTCACGTGCTCTCCCTGCGGACGGAGTCGCTTACTGACTCATTAGTCAGTAAGCATGCACGATCAGAGCCCAGTTAGGAAGCAGGCGGCGCGATGTCCTTCAGCGATCGACAGGATCGGGAGGTCGTTGGTCCGGCAGCGGTGGGCCACGCCGGCCTCGTCGGCCGCCCCTGACGCGAGCGCGGGGCAGCGTGGGTGGAACCGGCAACCCGTGGGGATCTTGGTCGGGTCGGGCGGTTCCCCCGTGAGGACCACGGGCTCGACGTGCTTGATCTCGGGCACCACGGACAGCAGCGCCCGGGTGTACGGATGCTGGGGGTGCTCGAGGACGTCCTCCGTCGAGCCGAGCTCGACGATGCGGCCGAGGTACATCACGGCGATCCGATCCGCGATGTTCCAGGCGAGCCCGAGGTCGTGGGTGACGACGAGCACGGTGAGGCCGAGGTCGTCGCGCAGCTTGCAGCAGCAGGGCCAGGATCTCGCCGCGCACCGAGGCGTCGAGCGAGGAGACCGGCTCGTCGGCGACGATGACGTCGGGCTCGAGGACCAGCGCGCCGGCGATCACCACGCGCTGCCGCTGGCCGCCGGAGAGCTCGTGCGGGTAGCGAGAGGAAGAACCGTTCCGGCGGCCGGAGCCCGGCCTTGGACAACGCCGCCGCGACCTGCTCCTGCTCGTTACCCGGGACCTTGTGGATGCGCAGGCCCTCGGCCACGGCTTCGTAGACCGTGTGGCGCGGGTTGAGCGCGCCGCTGGGGTCCTGCAGCACGAGCTGGACCCGGCGGCGGTAGGCCTTGAGCGCGGACCGCGAGTAGCCCAGGGTGCTGCCGAGGTGGACCACGCTGCCCTTGCTCGGCTCGACCAGTCCGAGGATGGCCCGGGCCAGGCTGGTCTTGCCGCAGCCGGACTCGCCCGACCAGGGCCAGGATCTCGCCACGCTCGATCGCGAGGTCGACGCCGTCGACCGCTCGCGCCGGCTGGCCTCCCGAACGAGCAGGGAAGGTCACCGCGAGCTCGCGGATCTCCAGCGCCATCGGACCGTCGGCCGCGGGCTCTCCCGAGACCGTCGATGTGCTCATGCCGCTCACGCGGACGCTCCTTCGATGAGCAGGCAGGCGGCCACCCGGTCCTCGCCGGCTGGTCGCAGCGCAGGGTCCTCGACCAGGCAGCGGTCCTCGACGAGCGGGCAGCGCAGGTGGAACGTGCAGCCGGACGGCAGCTGCAGCGGGTCGGGTGGGTCACCGGGCAGGCCGCGCGGGGCCCGGCGCGAGGCTGGGTCGCCCACCGTCGGGAACGCGGCCGAGAGGGCGCCGCTGTAGGGGTGCCGGGCGTCGCCGAAGACGAGCTCGGCGGGACCTTCCTCGACCACCCGTCCCGCGTACATCACCGCGACCCGGTCGCAGGTCGCGCCGAGCACGGAGAGGTCGTGGCTGATCATCATCATGCCGACACCGAGGTCGCGGACCAGCGAGCTCACGAGGTCGAGCACCTGCGCCTGGACCATCACGTCCAGGGCGGTGGTCGGCTCGTCGGCGATGATGAGGTCCGGGCGGCAGGCGAGGGCCATCGCGATCATGACGCGCTGCTTCTGCCCGCCCGACATCTGGTGCGGGTAGCTCGTGGCGCGCCGGGCGGGCAGCCCGACCTGCTCGAGGAGCTCGCCGACGCGCTTCTTGGCCTGCTTCTCCGAGACCTTCTCGTGCAGCAGGATCGGCTCGGCGATCTGCCGCTCGATCGTGCGCACCGGGTTCAGCGAGTGCAGGGCGCCCTGGAAGACGATGGAGGCCTTGGCCCAGCGCACCGCGCGCAGCGTCCCGAAGCGCATGTCGAGGACGTCCTCGCCGTCGAGCAGCACCGATCCCGTAACCGTCGCGTTGGCCGGTTGCAGGCGCAGGACCGTGCTCGCCAGCGTGGACTTGCCGCAGCCCGACTCGCCGGCGACGCCGAGGATCTCCCCGCGTCGCACCGTGAGGTCGACGCCGCGGACGGCCTGCACGTTGCCGGCCGAGGTGCGGTAGGTGACGCTCAGGTCCTTGATCTCCAGCAGCGGCCGACGGCTCGCGTCCGCAGGGACTGACTCGGGCAGCTGCGTGGTCTCGGACATCAGCGCTCCCGCAGTCGCGGGTTGAGCACGGTCTCCAGCGCGCGCCCGACCAGCGTGAAGGCCAGCACCACGATGATGATCGCGATGCCGGGCGGGAAGATGAACCACCAGGCGCCGGCCGAGATGTCGCTGTCCTGGAAGGCCTCCTCGAGCATCGAGCCCCAGGACACGTGGAACGGGTCGCCGAGGCCGAGGAAGGACAGCGTCGTCTCGGTGAGGATGGACGACGCGACGATCAGCGTCGTGTTGGCGAAGACCAGCGGCATGACGTTGGGCAGCACGTGCCGGGTCATCTGGTGCCAGTCGCCGGCGCCGAGCGCCTTCGCGCGCTCGAGGTAGGGGCGTGCCTCGATCGAGAGGGTCTGCGCGCGGATGAGCCGCGCGGTCGAGGCCCAGCTCGTGATGCCGATGACGATGATCAGGGTGAGCAGCTGGGGAACCGGTTCTGCAGCACGGTCGAGAGCACGATCGCGAGCGGCAGGAACGGGATCACGAGGAACCACTCGGTGACGCGGCTGAACGAGCCGCCGACCAGGCCGGGGAAGTGCCCGGAGGCGATCCCGACCAAGGTGCCGATCACCATCGCGACGACCGAGGCGGCGAAGCCGACGAGCAGCGAGATCTGGGAACCCCAGATGAGCATGGTCAGCACCGAGCGGCCCGCGTTGTCGGTGCCGAGCGGGTAGCCCGGGTACGGCGGCGCGAGGAGCTTGCCGGTCGCCTGCGTCACGTCGAGCCCGGAGGAGTCGCCGAACAGGAACGAGCCGACCGCGATGAGCACGACGATGACGAGGATGATCAGCCCGGCCATGCCGGCGCGCTGGTGCCGGAACTCCCGCCACACCCGACCGGCCGACTGGCGTCGGCGTGCCCAGGCCAGCGAGCGCGGGCTGCGCACCACCGCGAGATCGGCCTGCAGCTCGTGCTCCTGCTTGGGGCTCCTGGCCGACGGGGGCTTCCTGGGTGCTCATGCGGGGCGCACTCTCGGGTCGAGGACGGGGTACAGCAGGTCGGCGACCAGGTTCGCCAGGATCACCGCGGCCGAGAACAGCAGGAACACGCCCTGCAGCAGCGGGAAGTCGGGCACCTTGAGCGCCTCGTAGGAGAGCAGCCCCAGCCCGGGGATGGAGAAGACGGTCTCGATGGTGATGGCGCCGGTGATGACGAAGCCCAGGTACAGCACGATGAGGGTGAAGGTCGGGAGCAGCGCGTTCGGCACGGCGTGCTTCTGCCGGACGTCGAGGTCACGCAGGCCCTTCGCCCTGGCGGTGACCAGGTAGTCCGAGCCCATCTCGTCCAGCAGCGAGGAGCGCATGACGAGCGAGTACTCGGCGAGGTAGGCGAGCGTGAGCGTGATCACCGGCAGGGTGAGGTGCTTGGCGATGTCGAGCACGCCGGCGACCGAGGACGCGTCGGTGCCCGGCGTCATCAGCCCGCTGGTCGGGAAGATGCCGGGGATCGGGCCGAAGCCGACGGCGAAGACGAGGATCAGGATCATGCCGAGCCAGAACTCCGGCATGGCGTACAGCGTCAGGGCGATCCCGGTGCTGCTGCGGTCGAAGGCCTTGTCGCGCTTCCACGCGGAACGGATGCCGATCCAGACGCCGATGATCGTGGACAGGATCGTCGAGATGCCCACGAGCAGGACGGTCGGCCAGATGCGGTCGGCGATCACCGACGTCACGGGCTGCTCGTACTTGTACGAGATGCCGAGGTCGCCGTGGAGCAGGCCGCCGAGGTAGGTCAGGAACTGGTGGGGGAGCGGCTGGTCGAGGCCGAACGACTTGCGCAGCTGGGCGACCTGCTCGGCGCTGATGTTGTGGTTCCTGGTCAGCATCTTCGCCGGGTCGCCGGGCAGGAGCCTGAACAGCACGAAGTTGAGGCAGACGACGAAGAACAGGCTGGCGATCGAGGCCGCGACCTTGCCGCCGACGTAGCGCCAGGTGGTCTTGGTGCCCATCCTCGCGCGCCTGCGCTCCCGGGAGACCTCGTCGGGTATCGAGGCCTCCCGGACGAACAGATCCGTCATGGGTTACTCCCGGTCGTCGACGGTGCGGTTCGAGCGTGCGACCAGGATGCCGCCGCCGATCAGCGAGGATGAGCACGATGACGCCGATCCCGATCCACAGCCCGGTCGAGCTGCTGGAGCTCGTCGAGCTGGTCGCCGACACGGGCGTGATCGTCCGGTAGGTGTAGGTGCCGTACTGGAAGAGCAGCGCGCCACTGGGGACCGGCTGCGGCTGCAGGTTGGTGAAGCGGTCGCTGTTGTACGCCTCGAGGTCGGCGTAGTAGTAGGTGATCGCGTAGGGCGCGTCGTCGTAGAGCATCTGCTGCATCTGCTTGACGATCGCGGTCCGGGCCGTCGGGTCGGTGTGGTCGACTGCTGGTCGTAGAGCGCGTCGTACTTCGGGTTGCAGTAGAAGCTGTCGGACAGGCCGGCGGTGATCGTCGAGCCGTCCTTGGTGCTGCGCGAGGAGCACAGGAACGTGGACAGCTGGTAGTCCGGGTCGGGCTCGACCACCCAGCCCCACTCGAACATGTCGTAGTCACCCTGGCCGATGATGTCGGTGAGGTTGTTCTCCGACTTGATCGACACCTGGACGTCGATGCCGATCTGCCTGCAGCCAGCCCTGGATGTACTGGACGGCCTGCTGCGAGGTCGGGCTGTCGTCGCGCCCGTACAGCCGGAGCGAGAGCGGCTTGTTGCCGTTGTACGGATCGATCCGGATGCCGTCGGAGCCCTTGGTGTAGCCCGCTGCGTCGAGGATCGAGTTGGCCTTGTCCAGGTCGAAGTTCCGCTGGTCGGCCGGCGTGAGGTGCTCGTTCGCGTAGATGTCCGGGATGATCGTGCTGCCCTCCTGGCCGTAGCCGCCGAGGACCTTGTTCACCAGCGTCTTGCGGTCGACCGCGTAGTCGATGGCCTGCCGGACCCGGACATCCTTGAGCGCGGGGTTGCCGGTGCCGATCGGGGTGGCCGTCGCGCTGGCGCCGGTACCCGAGACGGCCGCTGCGCCGGTGTTCATGCGCGAGCTCGTCGAAGCCGGAGTACTCGGCCGGCACGGTGGTGATGCCCTTGGTGTTCTTGAGCGAGGCGAACGCGGTGGCGCCGAGGCTGTCGGCGAAGTCGATCTCACCCTTCTTGAGCGCGGACACCATCGTGTCCTCGCTCTGGAAGATCTGGAAGACGAGCTCCTTGATCTTGGGTGCGCCGAGGAAGTAGTTCGGGTTCGCCTTGAACCGCAGGAACTGACCGGTCTGGTGCTGCTCGAAGATGAACGGGCCGGAGCCGACGATGGGCTCGTTCTTGTAGGTCTGCACGCTCTTCTCGTCGATGTTCTTCCAGATGTGCTCCGGCAGGATCGGCACCGCGAGCCGGGTCATGATCGGCGTGGGCTTGCTGACGGTCAGCACCAGGGTGGTCGCGTCGGGCGCCTCGGCCTTGGTGATGTTGGCGACGTAGTTGCCGTAGTTCGTCTGCTCGAACGAGCCGTTGATGATGCGGTTGAACGTGTACGCGGCGTCGGCTGCGGTGAGCGGTACGCCGTCCGACCACTTCACCCCTGACCGGATCTTGTACGTCCACGTCGTGTGGTCAGCGGACTCCGTCCACGACGTCGCGAGCTCCGGGACCGGGCTGTAGTCCTTCTGGCTGTAGCCGATGAGGTAGTCGTAGGTGACGCCCCACGCCTCGTAGGTCGAGGCGAGGATGCCCACGAACGGGTTCAGCGAGTCGACGTCCTGCAGGAAGCCGACGGTGAAGGTGGTCTGGCTCGGCGTCGCGGCGGCTGACGCGGACGTCGATGCGGCTGCCGAGGGTGACGACGAGTCCGCGTACGCGGCCGTCGGCACCAGCACCATGGCCAGGGCGGCCAGCCCGGCTACGAGCCGGCTCGTCTTGATCCGGCGGGGCAGGGCGGGGCTCATGAATGTCTCCTGAAGGGTGGGTTGTCCAGCATCGTGCCTTGCTCGGAAGTCCTTGGTGACCCGGTCCAGCGTGGTCGTGTCCGAACCGTTGTGGTCTTGTGCCCTGCGTTGTGCGTCGACCTACGCGACGTTCGGCGGCTAGGGATAGGTTCCCCGTCATGACTGTTGCGGATGGATTCGAGCCGGCCCCCACCTCGCCCGCAGTGCCGCAGGCGGCACCCGTGGCGCCCGTCGAGAGCACCGTGCACGAGCTGCACGGCGTCCGCCGGGTGGACGATTTCGCGTGGCTGCGAGAGCTCGACCGTCCCGAGACCGCTGCGGCGCTGCGAGCGGAGAGGGACTACTACGACGCCGCAACCGCGCATACCCGTCCTCTCCGCGCCAGGCTCGCTGGCGAGATGGTCCACCGGACCCCGACTACTGACGAGTCAGTCAGTTGGAGCGTTGGTGGACTTGTCTACTACACCCGGACGGTCCTAGGAAAGGAATACGAGCAGTTTTTGCGTCGAAAGACCGAAGATTTTACGGCGGAGGTGCTTCTGGACGAGAATCTGCTGGCTGAGGGCTCGGCCTACTTCTCGCTCGGCGTCCGTGAGGTCAGCCCCGACGGGAACCTGCTGGCCTACTCCGTCGACCTGGCGGGCGACGAGGTCTACGTCCTGCGGTTCCGCGACCTTCGCACCGGCGAGGATCTCGCCGACCGCCTGCCGCGCACCTACTACGGCGCTGCCTGGTCCGCGGACTCCAGCACCTTCTTCTACGTCGTGCACGACGACGCCTACCGTCCGTTCCAGGTCTGGCGACACCAGCTCGGGACCGACCCGAGCACCGACGCGCTCGTCTACGTCGAACCCGACGAGCGCTTCGAGGTGACGGTCGAGGGCTCGCGGTCCGGCGGCTTCGTCGTGATCACGAGCACGGCCAAGGACAGCACGGAGGTGTGGCTCGTCCCGGCCGGTGCCGTCACCGAGGCCGCCCGCGTCGTCGAGCCACGCCGCCCCGGGCTGGAGTACTCGGTCGCGCACGCCCCCGATGCCGACGGGCGCGACCTGCTGCTGATCCTCACCAACGACGGCGCCCAGGAGTTCAGACTGGTGCAGGCGCCGGTGGAGACCCCGGGCCGTGCGTACTGGCGCGAGCTCGTCGGGGAGGACCCGCAGGAGCGCCTGCAGGCCATGGACGTCTTCAGCGAGCACGTCGTCCTGTGGCTGCGCCGCGACGGCACACCGCTGCTGCGGATCCTGCCGCGCGACGGCTCCGAGACCGCGCTGGACGTCCACCCCGGGATCGAGGCGGGCACGATCCGGCTCGACATGAACGAGGAGTACGTCACGGGGTCGGTGCTGGTCGCCGTCGAGTCGTACAGCGAGCCGACGACGTGGTTCGACGTCGACCTGCGGACCGGGCAGCGGACGCTGCGCAAGCGCAAGGAGGTCCCCGGGTACGACCCCGGGCGTTACCGGTCGGAGCGCTTCGCGGTCGAGGCGCAGGACGGCGAGCTGGTGCCCGTCACCGTGGTTCGCAGGGTGGACGTCGAGCTCGACGGCACCGCGCCCTGCCTTCTGTACGGCTACGGCGCCTACGAGTACGCGTTCGAGCCGGAGTTCGACACGGCGCTGGCCTCGCTGCTCGACCGGGGGGTGGTCTTCGCGCACGCGCACGTCCGTGGTGGCGGCGAGCTCGGCCGGCGGTGGTGGTTGGACGGCAGCAAGGAGAACAAGCAGCACTCCTTCTCCGACTTCGTCGACGTCGCGGACGGGCTGGCAGCCGGGCTGGTCGACGGCGATCGGATCGCGGCCAGGGGGCTCTCGGCGGGCGGCCTGCTGATGGCCGCGGTCTTCTCGCAGGCCCCACGAGCGGTGGGCCGGGGTCGTCGCCGAGGTCCCGTTCGTCGACGTCGTGACCACGATGCTCGACGAGAGCATCCCGCTGACCGCGCAGGAGTGGGACGAGTGGGGCGACCCGCGCAGGGCCGAGGACTTCGCCTGGATGCTGGCCTACTCGCCCTATGACAACGTGCCGGAGCCGGCCGACCGGCCCGCCGCTGCTCGTCACCGGTGCCGTCCACGACCCCCGGGTCATGTACTGGGAGCCCGCGAAGTGGGTGGCCAAGCTGCGAGCGACTGGATCGACCGACGACCGGCTGCTCTTCCGCATCGAGCTCGGTGCGGGCGCCCACGCGGGACCATCAGGTCGGTACGGCCGCCTGTCGTACGAGGCCGAGATCTACGCCTGGGTGCTCGGTGCCCTCGGGGTGTCCGAGTCCGCCGGGTCTCTCGAGGGCGAGCCGTCGATCGACGCCTAGCTACCAGCGGGCGGTCGGTCGGCCACCCGGTAGACGAGCTTGAGGCCACTCCAGGTCGCGTCGACGGCGGCGATCTTCACGTCGACCAGGCCGTGCGCGAGCCCGTAGCTGCGGACGCCGTCCTCGGTGAGGTCGCTCTGCTGCCCGCTCGCCTTCTTCGGCCAGCAGACCCACAGGGCCGAGGCCGGGTGCAGCCGGGCCTTGGCGTCGTCGAAGCGCTTGGTGAGGGTCGCGACGTCGGGACAGAAGCAGACCACGACGTCGAACCGCTCGAGCGCCGGCGCTGTCCGCAGCACCTCGGCGCCGGGCTCGACCGGGCCGAGCTCGAAGCCTGCTGGAGCGGCCTCGAGCAGGACGCGGCTGCCGGCCTTGATGCCGAGCTTGCGGCCGAGCGGGGTACCCGAATAGCCGCTGTCGGCCATCAGGAGGAGCCCAGCGGGAGATGGAGGTGAGAACCAGCAGGGTGGCCGGCCCGCCCTCCCTCACCGAGGAGCCACACGGACTGCCGCCCCTGCACCTCGAAGTCCTGCGGTCCTCCGACGAGCGCGGTGTCCTCGTCGATGCCGACGAGGAAGCTCCCGGCGGGTGGGCGCAGCGCCGGCCGGTCGATGAGGTCCGGCATGCGGCCGAGGAACCGGTCGAAGTGCGGCAGCACCCGAAGCTGAGGGAGGGCTCCGAGGCCCGGGGACCCCGCGCCTGCGGGGTCACGGATGTCCGCGACCCAGCCGCCCAGCGCCATCGCACCGGCGCTGCAGCCAGCCAGCGCGGCGCCGCCCTGCCAGGCCGCGTGGATCGCCTCCCACACGAGGGTGTCCCGCAGGGTCTGCGCGAGGAACTGCGGGTTGCCGCCGGACAGGTACACGAGGCCGGCGCCCGCGACCAGCGCTGCCAGCTGCGGGTCGTCCGCCTCGCTGCGGTCGCGGACCAGGACGGGGACGGCCTCGACCTGCAGCCGCTCGGCCTGAGCCCGACCGAGATCGACCCAGTGCTGCAACGAGCGCGCGCCCTCCGGCGCCGCCGCCGTGGGCAGCTGCACGTAGCGAGGGGGCCGTCCGGCGAGCAGCGCGCGCTCGACCTCCAGCATCACGGGCAGGTACTCGCCAGCACCCACGAGGGCGACGGGTCCGGCGGTCGACGACATGGGCGCCAGGCTAACCGGCGCCGACGGGGGACTGCGCCGGCGGCGGTAGATTCACCCGGATGTCGCCCATGGACGGGCAGCGGGGAACGCCTGGAGAGGAAGACGATGACGCAGGGTCTGGACAAGACGGTCGCCTCGGCCGAGGTGGCAGTGGCCGACATCGTGGACGGCTCATCGCTGGCGGTGGGCGGCTTCGGGTTGTGCGGAATCCCGAGCGTGCTGATCCAGGCGTTGTACGAGCAGGGTGCCAGCGACCTTCAGGTCGTGTCCAACAACTGCGGGGTGGACGCCTGGGGGCTGGGCATCCTGCTGTTCGCCGGCCGGATCGCGCGAGCCACCGGTTCGTACGTCGGGGAGAACAAGGAGTTCGCCCGCCAGTTCCTCTCCGGTGAGCTCGAGCTCGAGCTCACCCCGCAGGGCACGCTGGCCGAGCGGCTGCGCGCCGGCGGCAGCGGGATCCCGGCGTTCTACACCGCGTCCGGGGTGGGCACCCAGGTGGCAGACGGTGGGCTCCCCTGGCGGTACGCACCGGACGGGTCGGTAGCGGTGTCCTCGCCCGCCAAGCCGATCGCTTCCTTCGGCGGCCGCGACTACGTGCTGGAAGAGGCGATCGTCACGGACTTCGCGCTGGTCCGGGCCGCCGTAGGGGACCGCCACGGGAACCTGGTGTTCCACCAGGCCGCCCGGAACTTCAACCCGTTGGCGGCGATGGCCGGGCGGGTCACCATCGCGGAGGTCGAGGAGCTGGTCGAGCCCGGGGACATCGACCCCGACCGGGTCCATCTCCCGGGGATCTACGTCCACCGGGTGGTAGCGCTCACGCCCGAACAGGCCACGGACAAACGGGTCGAGAAGCGCACCGTCACCGCCGGGGAGGCGTCGGCATGAGCCTCACCCGTGAGCAGCTCGCCGCCCGCGTCGCGCTCGAGCTGCGCGACGGCCAGTACGTGAACCTCGGGATCGGCCTGCCGACCCTCGTGCCGAACTACCTGCCGGCCGGGGTGAGCGTGGTGCTGCAGTCGGAGAACGGCATCCTGGGTGTCGGTCCGTACCCGACCGAGGACGCCGTCGAGCCTGACCTCATCAACGCCGGCAAGGAGACCGTGACCGTGCTCCCGGGCGCGGCGTTCTTCGACTCCGCGACGAGCTTCGCGATGATCAGGGCCGGCAAAGTGGACGCCGCGATCCTCGGGGCGATGCAGGTGTCCGCCACGGGTGACCTCGCCAACTGGATGATCCCCGGGAAGATGGTCAAGGGGATGGGCGGGGCGATGGATCTGGTCGCCGGTGCCCAGCTGGTCATCGTGATGATGGAGCACGTCGCCAAGGACGGCTCGCACAAGATCGTGGACGAATGCACTTTGCCGTACACCGGCCGTCGCGTCGTCAACCGGATCATCACCGATCTCGCCGTCATCGACGTCACGCCCGACGGACTGGTGCTGCGCGAGCTCGCGGAGGGCACTAGCGTCGACGACGTCAGGGCAGCCACCGGGCCCGAGCTCGTCGTTCCCGTCCCTCCAGCGGCCATGCTGCTGGCCTAGCCCGGAGGTCGTATGGAGCAGGACGAGCAGCCCGCAACCGAGGATGTCACGACGCCGACGCCCCCGGCGGAGCACCCGAACGTCGCGCTGATCAACCGGCTGTACGACGCCTTCGGACGGCTCGACAGCGCGACGATGGCGAGCTGCTACGCCCCTGACGCGCACTTCAGCGACCCCGCGTTCCCTGATCTGCAAGGCCCGCAGGTTCCAGCGATGTGGGCGATGCTCACGGGCCGTTCGACCGGCCTCCAGCTCGAGGTGTCCGACGTGAAAGCGGACGACCTCACCGGGTCCGCGCACTGGGTCGCCCGCTACGCGTTCGGCGCCAAGCAGCGGCCGGTCGTCAACGACGTGCAGTCGACCTTCGTCTTCGCCGACGGCCTCATCCTGCGCCAGGAAGACCGCTTCGACTTCTACGTCTGGTCGGCGCAGGCCCTCGGGCCCAAGGGCCGGCTCCTCGGCTGGACGCCGTTCGTCCGCAAGGCCGCACAGAAGCAGGCAGCCCAGGGACTCGCTGCCTTCATGGCGAAAGCGGGCTGAGACCGGCTGGTCAGCTCTGCGGTGGTGGCTCGCTCGCGACCTTGCGCAGCAGGTCCGCCGAGCGCACCGGCTGCGCCCCGTGCCCGACCTCTGCCACCTGCCGCGAGAGCAGGTAGCGCCCGTAGAGCCCGGCGCGCAGGCCGGCGCGCAGCGGGGCCTGCCAGGGGGCGTCGTAGGTGAGGGCGAGGTAGCGGTAGGCCGAGGCGTGGTGAGCCTTCGACATCGCCGCGGCGTGCTTGCTCGCCGAGTGCCCGCCTTCGTGCACGACGACCGCGGTCGGGACGTAGACCACCGAGTAGCCCGCCTTGCCGATGCGCTCGCACAGGTCGAGGTCCTCGAAGTACATGAAGTAGCCCGGGTCGAAGCCGCCGACGGCCTCGAAGGCTGACCGTCTCAGCAGCAGGCACGAGCCGGACAACCAGCCGGTCGGCCCTTCCTCCGGTTCACCCTGCTCGCGGCGGTACCCAGCCGTCCACGGGTTGCTCGGCCACCACCAGCCGAACGCGGCGTGCGCGACCCCTCGGCCGAGCGAAGGGACGGCGCGCGAGGACGGGTACAGCCGGCCGTCCGCGGTCAGGATGCCGGGCCCGAGCACCCCCACCGACGGCCAGCGGTCGTCCGCGGCCAGCATGGCGTCGATCGAGCCCGGCTCGAACACGACGTCGGGGTTGGCGACGAGCAGCCAGGGCGTGCTGTCCTGCCGAGCACCCAGGTTGGCGGCAGCGCCGTAGCCGATGTTGCCGCCGGACCGCACCAGGGTGACGCCGTCGGCCTTCGCGGCGCGCTCGGGGGCGCCGTCGCTCGACCCGTTGTCCACGACCACCACCGCAAACGGTTGCTTGGTCGCGGCGGCCAGCGAGTCGATGCAGGTCTGCAGCGAGTCGCCCGAGTCGTAGGTCACGAGCACCACGCTCAGGGTGGTGTCGCCGGCTCCGGTCATGGTCCCAGTGTCCCGCCTGCATGCCGTCCGGCTGCCACTGCCGCGTACACGGCCCGGTGCGCGGTCGCGACGGCCTCCCAGGTGAACCCGGCGGCGCGCGCGGTCGCACGTTCGCGCAGGGCGTCCAGGGCGGGGTCCCCGGACAGCGCGTGCCGCAAGGTGCTGGCGATGTCCTGGGCGCTCGGCGAGTCGGCGTAGAGCACCGCGTCGCCGCCGACCTCGGGCAACGAGAGCATCCGGGTCGTCACCACCACGGCCCCGCAGGCCATGGCTTCCAGCACCGGCAGGCCGAAGCCCTCGCCGAGCGGGGGGTAGGCCACGACCGTGGCGGCCCCGAGCAGGGCGCCGAGGAGCTCATCGGGCAGGAAGCCAGGGCGCACCACGCGCAGCCCGGGCGGCACGGCAGCGACCGCGGCGTCCAACGTCGTGTCCCAGCCGCTCCCCCCGGCCAGCACCAGTGCAGGCGGTTCGGCCAAGCCCTCGCAGACCGCGGTCCAGGCCCGGATCAGCGCGGGCACGTTCTTGCGCGGCTCCATGGTTCCGAGGAACGCGATGTAGCTGCCGTCCACCCCGATCCGCGCCCGCAGCGCCGCGACCTCGTCCGGCGTCGGCGGGTGGAAGCGCTGGTGGTCCACGCCCATCGGGATGACCGTCGCGTGCGGGCCGCCCAGCAGCCGGTGAACCTCGTCCGCGGTCGCCCTGGACGGCGCGACCAGGGCTGCCGCACGCCGGACCGACAGGCGCGTCCAGCCGCGGAAGAACCGTGCCTTTGCCTTCTCGTGGACCTCGGGCATCGTGAAGAACGTCGCGTCGTGGACCGTGACCACGACGGGTGTCCGGGTGCCCAGCGGCATCGTGTAGTGCGGGCTGTGCACCAGATCCACGTCGAGGCGACGCACGAGCGCGGGCAGGCCGTACTGCTCCCAGGCGAGCCGAGTGGGACGCCGCGACACCGCTGACGGCGCGGCATGGAGGCGGTCGGCCGGCAGGTGCGTCCGGAAGTGCGCGAGGTCACGGGCCTGGACCGCGACGTGCAGGTCGACGCCGGCAGCGGGCAGGTGGCGCACGAGCTCCTCGACGTACCGGCCCACGCCGCGACGGTCCGCAGGGATGGCGGTGGCATCGAGCAGCACGACCGGCTGCACCCCTGGTGCCGGCGGTGCTGCCTCGCCCGGATGCGCGAGCGCCGCTGGCGCCGGCTGGCTGTCGAGGCCGGCGCTCACGGCGGCGAGGGTGCGGGCAAGGGTATGGTCGGAGCCACGGAGGTCGAGGCGGAGCCTGGCGAACCGGACGGGGTGCCGGCGCAGCAGGCGGAGCTCACCGCGTCGCCGCATCCGGTCGCGGCCCTGCAGCTGGGAGAAGCTCGAGCCGGCTGCGTGCGAGACGTACGTCCGCAGGGCGGCGACGTGCCGCCAGCCGGCCTCGGCAGCCCGCCAGCTCCAGTCGACCTCCTCGCCGTACCCGGGCGAGAACGCGACGTCGAAGCCGCCGACTGCGGCCAGCGCCTCGGCGCGCAGGTACACGCAGTGACCGACGGCGACGGGGATGGCGGTGGCGATGGCCGCTGCCTCGCGCAGGCCGGCCGCGACCGCGCTCGGCGAGCGGCCGTCGAGCGCGATCGTCACGATGCCGGCGTCGTCACCCAGGGCGGTCGCGCTCGCGACGTCGGCACCGGACCCGATGGCAGCCTCGAGCCCTTCAAGCCAGCCGGGGTAGACGGTGACGTCGCTGTTCACCAGCACGAGGTCGCGACCGGCGGCGGACTGCATGGCGCGGTTGGCCGATCCCACGAAGCCCAGGTTCCGCGGGTTGCGCACGAACGTGGAGGGCCGCCCGGACCCGGCGAGGAGGTCCGCGACCATCGCGTCGTCCGGCGACTGCGGCCCGCGATCGTCGATCACGAGCACCTCGACGTCCGGCGGGGTGCAGGCGTCCAGCGAGGCGAGGCAGGTGCGCAACGCGTCGAGCCGCCCGTACACCGGGACGGCGACCAGCGGTCTGGACGGGCCGGCGCTCACGGGCCGGGCCTCACGGGCTGGGCCTCACGGGTTGGGTCTCACGTGCCGAGTCTCACAGGCTGGGTCTCCTTGCTGGGCGCACGGTCTAGGCGAGCGCGACGTCGCGCGTCGCCTGCAGGAAGCTGCGGCCGAACCTGGTGTCGGGCTCCAGCGTCGCGCCCTCGGCCCACTCGTTCCACGCGTTGACGAACACGATCCTGCGGTCGGGATCACGCTCGGACACCGCGTCCGCCGCTGCTGCCAGCCAGCGGCGGTAGGTGTACGGGTTGCTGCCGAACCAGACATCACCCGCCCACTGCCTGCGCGCGGTGTTGTCGAAGTTGACCATCACCCCGGGGAACGTCGCCGAGGAGCCGTGCGCGAGCTTGCGCTCCGCGTCCCGCGCCGTGGCCTGGTAGGAGAGCAGGTTGCCCTTGAAGCGTCGATCGACGGCGAGGCCGGCGTGCGGGATCCAGCTCCACAGCGAGTTGTGGGGTGGGAAGCCGAGGCTGCCGTCCAGCCCGTGGTCCTCCGAGTCGCCCTCCAGCCCGTCGAACTCGCGGACGACGTCGACGTTGAGGAGGAAGATCTCGCCGACCCCGGCGTCCCTTGCTGCCTGCCGCCAGGCCTTGGCCACGGACGTGAAGTCAGGGACCTGTCCCGGGCGGTACACGGCGAGCACCGGTCGCCCACCGACGCGCAGGTACCGAGGGTCGAGGAGGAACTCGATGACGTCGTCGATGAAGCGCTCCGCCGGCACCTCGTCGTAGTGCTGCCCGATGAGGATGTCCTTCGACCGGCCGTCCCAGCGGCGGGTCCAGTTCTCGTTGGCCCACATGATGCAGAAGGGGAGCTCGAGATCGCCGGTGAGATGGCGGCTGATGGGGAGGTCGAGCAGGCGCTGGCCGGCGAACCAGTAGTAGTAGTACATGAAGCCGGCGATCCCGGCATCGGCCGCGAGGCTGGCCTGGTCGTGCCGCACCGAGTCCAGCCGCAGGTCGTAGAAGCCGAGGTCGGTGGGGACGCGCGGCTGGTTGTGCCCGAGGAACACCGGTTGGGCGATGGCGACGTTGCTCCACTCGGTGAATCCCCTGCCCCACCAACGGTCGTTCTCGGGAACCGGGTGGAACTGCGGGAGGTAGAAGGGCACCACCTCGACGCGCGGCGGCGCGACGACCTCGGTGTCGTAGCGTCGGAAGGCCTGCGGATCGCTGGCCTTGGGGAGCTCGCGGCGTTCGAGCACCGTGGCCCCGGCCTCGGCGGCGACCACGCCGACCAGGCGCTCGATCGCGTGCGCCGTCGTCGCGTTGACCTGTCCCTGCTCCGGCTCGAAGTCGTCGGCCGACAGGTTGAGCGCGCGCAGCCCCTGCAGCAGGAACCCACGGATCCAGTACATCGAGCCGGCAGGGAAGCTGAGCGTCGTCCGGTCGAGCTCCAGCTCGAGCCTGCGCAGGAGCGTCGCCGTGACGGTGTCGTTGTCTCCCCACATCTGCGGACCCAGCACGCTGCCGTCGGCGGTCACCGCGCCCACGTCCCGCGACTCCGCGAAGGCGGCGAGGATCTCGCTGACGTTCTGCTCGCTGCCGAGCAGCGCGTTCAGCAGTTCCGCACGCCATTCGCTCCCCGACCCTTGGAGCGCATGACCTGCCCGCCAAGGGCTGCGCTTGGTGTGGATCTTGAGCACGAGCCAGTACGGGTCGAGCAGTCCGGCGTTGACGACGCTGACCATCGGCAGGATGTCGCGGCCATGGTTGTCGACCTCGAGCACCACGATGCGCCGAAGCAGCGGAAGGCTGGACGCATGGCCCTCGGCGCTGGTCGTGCCGGCGCCGGGGAGGTCAGTCAGCGCGCCTCCGGTCGCATTGGTGACGACGAGGTCGAACGGCACCGGGATGCTCGCGAGCTGGGTGAGGATCTCGGGAACCAGCTCGGGGTAGAAGACGTGCAGCAGCACGGCCACCCGCGTTGCGGGGGCGGGGTCGAGCACGTCGCTCGCGCGCCAGACGTCGGGGAACCCGGCGACGCGACGCCCGGCCGTGCGCTTCACCCAGGTCGCGAAGTCGGCCGGCGAGTCCGGTGCCGACGCGGCGATCGCCTCGGTCTTGCCGGCGATGCGCCGTGCGGTGCTCACGGTCTGCGCCCGGTACATCGAGGCGCGACGGGCCAGTCCGGCCTTCGTGATGCGCCGCATCAGCGAGCTGCCCTCGTGCGACGGCGCATCACAACCACGCCCAGACGTCCTCGCCGTACAGCCGCATCACGGTCTCCGGGACGTTCGCGGCCATCGTCGCCAGCACGGGGTTGAACAGGAGCTCACGCTTCACCCAGGGGAAGCCGCTCTCGAGCAGGGGGAGCCAGCCGGTGATCGCCGGGTTGTCGAGCGCCGTGGCCACGGTGAAGTTGGGGAAGACGGCCTCGGTCGTGTACCCCTCGCGGCGCATGAGCTGGGACAGGCCCACCTCGTACTTCTTGATGACGTTCCACTTGAGCTCTTCCTGGCGGACGTTCGCCCAGAAGCGTTGCAGCACAGGGTCCGCGAGCATGCCCCCGGAGAACCCGAAGAAGAAGCTCTGCAGGTGGTAGCCGTGCTGGGTGTTGTCCGTGACGCCCCAGGCGTCGGTGGGGGACGCGAGGAACTGGTCGATCAGCGGCTGGATGTCAGCGAACGGGCCGACCAGGCTGTCGTTGGCGAGCAGGACCTTCGGTGCAGCGGCGATCTGGGGGAGCGCCTCGAGGCCGATGGTCCAGCTGCCGAAGTCGTAGCCGACGTTGGGCTTGCGGAGGACCGCGACGCGATCGGGCCGGCCGTCTTCCCAGATGAGCTCGCCGGGGGCGTCGGATGCGGAGACCAGGACGACGTCGAAGCCGGCGGCGCGCAGCTGGGCGGTGAGCCGGCAGATCGAGCGGCTCAGCTTCGCGCTCTCGGACCACTGCGCCAGCAGTGCGACCCGCTCGGGAGCCCACTCGGGTCCGAACGGGTTCGGACCCTCGAAGGTCACCTGGCCGCGCAGCAGCTTGCGGACCTTAGCCCCCATGGCAGGCCTGCCGACGTTCGGGGATCAACGGTTGTGGTGCGGGTCGCGTCGCGCTCACTGGCCGCGTCGCATCCGACGCAGGGGAGCCGTCAGGCGCCAGGACATGGTGCGCCGCATGGTCTCGACCTGGTCGTAGCTGGCGGCGAGCTTGGCGTCGGCGGTGGCGAAGTTCGCTTCTGCCTTGACCCAGGCGGCACGGACCGCCCGGAGCTGGTTCTCGGCTGCCTCCAGGCGGGGCGCCGTGCGGTCGAGCTCGGTCTTGGCGTCGAGCAGCGCTTTCGCCCGGCTGAGCGAGGCGTCGTCCTCGGCGCCGTGGTCGAGCCCGGACAGCTCACCGGAGTGGAGGAGGTCGAGCTCGGCCTCGCGCTGCGCGAGCAACGCCAGTGCGCGGTCGCGCTCGGCGTAGGCCGCGACCTGGTTGGCGATCACCTCGGCCTGGAAGGCCTCGGCCGGCCGCGACTTGGCGACGTAGTCGAGCGAGCCCGTCTGCTCCGAGAAGGGTGCGTAGCGGGCCTCCTTCTCGAAGACGACCACGCTGTCGTAGAAGTGCACGCCGTCGACGTAGTTGGTCCACAGCGGCGCGACGTGCTGGCCGGGGATGTGGTAGCCGTTGGTGTCGTCGACGCGGAGCTTGGCCCACTCGATGAAGCTCCCGGGCTCGCGCAGGCCGCCGCCGTACGCGGGCCAGTACGACGTGTGGCAGTCCTCGACGAGGTAGACGCCGCCCTCGTTGAGCAACGGGTAGAGGGTCTCGATGGAGACGATCTGCTGCTGCATGGTGTGGCCGCCGTCGTCGATGACGATGTCGAAGGGGCCGTGCTCGGCGGCGAGGTTCTGCAGGAAGGCTGGGTCCGACTGGTCGCCCAGCACCACCGTGTGCCGCCGCCCGACGGTGTCCAGCGTGACCGGGTCGATGTCCGCTCCGACGATCGTCGCCTGCGGGCCGAAGTACCACGACCACATGTCCATGCCGCCGCCGCGGTACACGCCGATCTCCAGCACCCGCACCGGCGAACCACGGAACCGGGCGAGGTGGCGGTGGTAGATCTTCAGGTAGTGCATCCATTTGTCGGCGATCGCCCCGGACCGGTTCGCCTGGAAGAAGTCGAACAGCGGGTTGTCGAGCTGGCGCTGCCACTCGGTGCCGCAGTGGAACGCCACCCGGTAGCACTCGTTGACGCGGTCCCGGAGCTCAGCGGCATCCCACGGGTCAGGCAGCTCGCGAAGCCGGTCCCCGATCAGCCGCGCCGTCGTCGCAGCGTCGGCTCCCTTGTCGAGCACCCCGTGCAGCGTCTTGCGCTCGACGTCGTTCAGCTCCGGGTTCGTGTCCAGCAGGGAGCGGGCGCCTTCCTCGGAGCCGGTGATGACGGCGAGGAGCAACGAGGACGTCAGTTCACTGGTCAGCACGGAGGCTCCTGCTCGGTTCGATCGTCGGGACAACGCCATCAGCAGCAAGGTGGGTGAGGCCGGTGGGGCTCGGCCCGTCAGAACCTGAGCCGCCAGAACCTGGCCCGTCAGAACCTGAGCCGTCCGGGGCTGGGCCGCCCGAGTCGGGACCCGACGGTGCGGCAGCCGACCAACGGCCGAAGAAGCGGGTCAGGCCGGGCTCCTCGGAGCCGTGCCCACGGACGCGGAGCTCGAACTCCCGGTCGGCGATGTCGTAGACGTGGCCCCGGTCCACGATCGCGGCCGACACGGCGTAGGAGCCGGACTGCAGGGGGACTCGCGGCAGGTGGTAGTCCACGAAACCCTCGCCGGCGTCCAGCGGTGCGGCAGGGGCGTCGAGCCCCGAGTTCGGGCCGGCGACGTTCACGCCCGACTCGTGCAGGAAGCTCACGCCGAAGGTGGCGTTGGGCATGGCGGTCTTCGCGCGGTAGTGCACGCGAACCGTCCCGGGCTCCCCGGTGAGCAGGAAGGGGACCTTGGCGCCGGAGCCGTCATGGAACGTGACGGAGGTGACGCGCACCTCGCCGCTGCCGACCCGGGCGCGGGCGCTGACTGGCACCTCGACGGAGGTGTCCAGCGCCGAGCTGGACTCGCGCTGGTTGACGTCGTCGAGGTACTCGCTGACGATCTCGCGCGCAGCGCCGATGTTGCGGACCCGGCCGTGGTCGAGCCACACCGCGCCGTCGCAGAGGTCCTCGACGATGCCGAGGGCATGGGTCACGACCACGATCGTGGTTCCCCGGCGCCGCAGGTCGTGGAGGTAGTCGAAGCACTTGCGCTGGAACTCCTCGTCGCCGACGGCGATGACCTCGTCGACGATCAGGATCTCGGGGTCGAGGGTGACGGCGATCGCGAAGCCCAGGCGGATGTACATGCCGCTGGAGTACGTCTTGACCGGGCTGTCGATGAAGTCACCGATGCCGGAGAAGTCGACGATGCGGTCGATGGACTCGAGGATCTGCTTCTTGGTCAGACCGAGGATGGCCCCGTTGAGGAAGATGTTCTCGCGGCCGGTGAGCTCGGCGTGGAAGCCCGCTCCGAGCTCGAGCAGGGCCGACACCCTGCCGTCCACGAGCGCCTCACCCTCGGTCGGGCGGTGGATCCCCGCGAGCAGCTTGAGGGCGGTGGACTTGCCCGAGCCGTTGTGGCCGACCAGCGCGAAGGTGGAACCGCGGGGGATCTCGAAGGAAGCCCCACGCAGCGCCCAGAAGACGTCGGCCTCGCTCGCCTTGCCGCGGACGAAGAGCTCCTTGAGCGAGCCACGACGATCGGACTGCCGCTCGTAGCTCTTCGCGAGGTTGCGCGCGATGACGGCGTAGTCGCTCACAGCTCCTCGCTCAGGTCCTGGCCGCGCGAGACGTTCGCCCACGCGCCGAACGCGAGGGCGAGGCCGGCCCACAGCAGGGCGTAGCCCCAGGTGGCGATCGGGCCGGGGGTGAGGCCGTACACGAGGTCGCGGAAGAGGTTCACGAACGCCGCCACCGGGTTGAGGTCGAGGATGTTGTTGACGGGGATGCCGTGGAAGGTGCTGCCGTCGAGCCGTGAGGGCGGGTAGATGACCGGCGTGAGGTAGAAGAGGAGCTGCAGCCCCACGGACACCAGGTGCGCCATGTCACGGTAGAAGACGTTGAAGATCGACAGGCCGAGCGTGATGCCGGTGACGAACAGCACGAAGAGCACGGCCCAGAACGGCACGAGCAGCCAGGTGACGCTCACGTTGCCGATCGCGATCATGACGACCAGCAGGATGCCGAGCTCGATCACCGACTGGAACAGCGCCGCGATGATCGACCCCACGATCGGCGCGTACACCGGGAAGTAGATCTTCTTCAGCAGCGGGCCGGTCCCGATGAGCGTCAGCATCGTGATGTTGATGCTGTTCGAGAACGCGCCCCACACCACCAGGCCGCAGAACAGGAAGATCGTGAAGTTGCCCTTGTCGCCGTTCCCGAAGTCAGGCGGCACGAACTTCATCAGGGTCGAGAAGACCAGCGAGAAGATGCCCAACGTGGCCAGCGGCAGGAGCAGCGACCAGAACCAGCCCAGGGCCGTGCCCTTGTAGCGCGACTTCAGGTCACGCTGGGCGAAGTTCCAGACCAGGCTGCGATAGGTGAGCGGCGAGGCCTGCTGGCGGGCCGAGGTGATCATGCCGCGGACCCGCCGGCGCTGATGATCGCGGCGACGCCGGCGGCGAGGGCGTCCTCCCACGGGCGCATCGGAGCCAGCCCGGCGCGGGCCCAGCCGTCATGGCCGAGCACGCTGTAGGAGGGGCGGGCGGCCGGTCGGGGGAAGGCGTCGCTCGTTGTCGGCTGGACGCGCTCGGGGTCGGCACCCGCCAGCCGGAACACTGCGCGGGCGAGGCCGAACCAGGTCGTCGAGCCGTTGTTGGTGCCGTGGTAGATCCCCGCGGGGGCGAGCGAGCCGTCCGTGCGGGGCTCGGCGAGCTCGACCAGGCGCTCGGCGAGGTCGTGGGACCAGGTCGGCTGGCCGAGCTGGTCGTCGACGACGGTCACGAGCGTCGCGCTCGGCGCTCGAGCCGGAGCATCGTCTTGACGAAGCTGGCGCCGTGGGCACCGTAGAGCCAGGCGGTCCGCACGACGTAGCCGGACTCCGGGAGGAGCTCGAGCACGGCCTGCTCGCCGACCAGCTTGCTGCGGCCGTAGGCGTTGACGGGATCAGTGGTGGAGTCCTCGGAGTAGGGCTCGGTCCCGGCGCCGTCGAAGACGTAGTCGGTCGAGACGTGGACCAGGCGAGCGCCGCTGTCCCGGCAGGCGATCGCAAGGTTCCGTACAGCAGCACCGTTGACCGCTGTCGCGCCCGGCTCGTCCGACTCGGCGCCGTCGACGTCCGTCCACGCGGCCGCGTTGACCACGATGTCGTGGCCGGCGACGGCGCGTTCGGTCGCCGCGAGGTCGGTGACGTCGAGGTCGGCCCGGCGCAGGAGGGTGACGGAGGACGGGGTGCCAGAGGTCGAGCTGTCAGAGGTCGAGGGGCCCGTAGCCCCGGGACGCTGCGGGCAGCCAGGACCTCAGCGAGGTCGCTACCGAGCATCCCGGCAGCGCCGGTGACGAGCCAGCGTGCCATCAGGCGAGCGCCGCCACGGTCTTCAGCGGCTCCCACCAGGCGCGGTTCTCGGCGTACCAGGTGACGGTGTCGGCGAGCCCGCTGGCGAAGGGGACCTGCGGGGCGTAGCCGAGCTCGTCGGCGATCTTGCTGATGTCGACCGAGTAGCGGCGGTCGTGGCCCTTGCGGTCGGCGACGCGGACGACCTGCGACCAGTCGGCGCCGAGCGCAGCGATCAGGCGCTCGGTGAGCTCGAGGTTGGTGAGCTCGGTGCCGCCGCCGATGTTGTAGACCTCGCCGCCCCGGCCGCCGGTCGCGACCAGCGCGATGCCGCGGCAGTGGTCGTCGACGTGCAGCCAGTCGCGGACGTTGCGCGCCGTCGCCGTAGAGCGGGACCGTGCCGCCGTCGAGCAGGTTGGTGACGAACAGCGGGATGACCTTCTCCGGGAACTGGTAGGGCCCGTAGTTGTTGGAGCAGCGGGTGATCGACGACGTCGAGCCCGTGCGTGCGGGCGTAGGCCCGGGCGATCAGGTCGCCGCCCGCCTTGGACGCGGAGTACGGGGAGTTCGGCTCGAGCGGCTGCGCCTCGGGCCAGGAGCCCTCGTCGATCGAGCCGTAGACCTCGTCGGTGGAGACGTGGACGAACTTGCCGACCTTGTGCCGGTAGGCGGCGTCCAGCAGGGTCTGGGTGCCGACCACGTTGGTGATGACGAAGTCGGCGGCGCCCGCGATCGAGCGGTCGACGTGCGACTCGGCGGCGAAGTGCACCACCACGTCGTGGCCCGGCAGGACCTCGTCGACCAGCGCGCCGTCGACGATGTCGCCCTGGACGAAGGTGTAGGCCGGGGGAGTCGGCGACCGGGTCGAGGTTCGCGCGGTTGCCGGCGTAGGTGAGCTTGTCGAAGACCGTGACCTCGGCGCCGACCAGCCCGGGGAGCTCGCCCGAGAGGGTGGCGCGCACGAACTGGGAGCCGATGAAGCCAGCCCCTCCGGTGACGAGAACCCTCATGATTGCTCCACAGCCTGTTCGTGTAGGAGGCGCTCCGCGGTACGCCTGGCGGGTGGATCGGGCGCTGGTGACCCGCCCCTGACCGACCCCGATACTCTACCCGGATGCGCGGAATCATCTTGGCCGGCGGCTCCGGCTCACGCCTGTGCCCACTCACCCGAGCGGTGACCAAGCAGCTCGTGCCCGTCTACGACAAGCCGATGATCTACTACCCGCTCTCCGTGCTGATGGCAGCGGGGATCCGCGAGGTCCTGGTCATCACGACACCGGAGGACTCGGCGGCGTTCCAGCGCCTGCTGGGCGACGGCAGTGAGATCGGGATCACCATCGAGTACGCCGTCCAGCCGGAGCCCAAGGGCCTCGCGCAGGCGTTCACGATCGGCGCGGACTTCATCGGCGACGAGCGCGTGGCCCTGGTGCTCGGCGACAACATCTTCCACGGCGCTGGCATGACCGGTCGGCTGAAGGACGCCGCGGCCGGCACCGGAGCGCTGGTCTTCGCCTACCACGTCGCCGACCCGACCGAGTACGGCGTGGTCGAGTTCGACGCCGACGGGCAACGCCGTCTCCATCGAGGAGAAGCCGGAGAAGCCGAAGAGCAGCTTCGCCGTCCCGGGCATCTACTTCTACGACGCCGACGTCGTGGAGATCGCGCGCGGCCTGACGCCGAGCGCCCGCGGCGAGCTGGAGATCACGGCCGTCAACTCCGCCTACCTCGAGCAGGGCCGCCTGAAGGTCTCGGTGCTCGCCGCGCGGCACCGCCTGGCTCGACACCGGCACCTTCGACTCCTTGGTGCAGGCATGCGAGTTCGTCCGTGTCGTCGAGGAGCGGCAGGGCTTCAAGATCGGCTGCCTCGAGGAGGTCGCCTGGCGCAACGGCTTCATCGACGACGCGCAGCTGCATGGCGCTGTCCGAGCCGCTCCGCAAGAGCGGGTACGGCGGGTACCTCGCCGGCCTCGTCGAGCAGGGGCGGTAGCCGTGGAGGTGCGCGAGCTGACGATCTCGCATGCGTGGGAGATCACGCCGCGTCCAGCATCGGCGACGACCGCGGCGTGTTCCTGGAGTGGTTCAAGGCCGAGGCGCTGTCCGCCGCGATCGGCCACCCGTTCGTCCTCGCGCAGGCCAACTGCTCGGTGTCGCGCCGAGGGAGCCTGCGCGGCATCCACTTCGCCGACGTCCCGCCGAGCCAGGCGAAGTACGTCACCTGCCTGAGCGGCGCTGTCCTCGACGTCATCGTCGACATCCGGGTGGGGTCGCCGACCTTCGGGCAGTGGGACTCCGTCCGGCTCGACGACGTGGACCGGCGCGCGGTGTACCTCTCCGAGGGGCTCGGCCACGCGTTCATGGCTCTGACCGACGACGCGACGGTGAGCTACCTCTGCTCCACCGGGTACGCCCCCGGCCGCGAGCACGGCATCAATCCGCTGGACCCGGAGCTCGGCATCGCGTGGCCCACGGACATCGAGGCCCTGCTGTCGCCGAAGGACGCCGAGGCCCCAGGCCTGCATGCGGCCGCGGCGGACGGCCTGCTCCCGAGCTACGCCGACTGCCTGGCGTTCTACGCCTCGCTGGGCTGAGCTCGCCGGTCAGCTGGGCTGAGGTCGCCTCTCAGCTGGGGCAGGAGCCGTCGGCCGGCGGCGTGGTCGTGAGTCCCACGTGGGCCACCAGCCAGGCGAAGCTGTTCTGGAACGCCTGCATGGCGAAGGACCAGCTGTGCTCGCCAGGGATCTCCTGAGCACACACGTTGATCCCCGCCAGCTTGGCCAGCGGCACCACCAAGGTCTGGGCCGCCAGCGGACCGGCGTCCTGCTGACCGACCTCGAACCAGCCACTCATGCCAGGGAACTTCTGGGTGCTGAGGATGTTCGGGGGGTTGTGCGCGTCGTAGGACGTCATGGAGCCGCCGAAGAGCTGCTGGACGGTGTTGGGGATCTCCACGCTCTCGCCGACCGTGGGGCTCTGCAGGCCGGCGTAGTCCGCGAAGGTCTGGAAGACGTCGGGGTGCCGGATGGAGAGCATCAGCGCGCACATGCCGCCCATCGAGAAGCCGCCGATCGCAGTGGACTGGGGCGAGGTCTGGGTGTGGAAGGTCTTCTGGATGAAAGCGGGGACGTCCACCGTCAAGTAGGTCTCGACGTTCCCGAGCGAGCTGTTGACGCACTCGGTGTCGTTGCCCCAGGCCCCGTTCGGGTCGGGCATGACGAGGATCGGTGCGACACCCTGGTGGCTCTCGGCGAACGCCCTCGCCGTCTGGTCGGCGTCGGCCGCTCTCGTCCAGTCAGCCGGCGATCCCGGCGCTCCCTGGATGAGCTCGATCACCGGCAGCTTCGGCGTCGGGGACGCGACCCACGCCGGCGGGATCCAGACCGTCGCCTCCCTGGCGTTGAAGCCCGAGGTCCGGCCCGGGATCGCGACGGAGAGCGTGAACCCGTGGTCGGGCAGCTGGTGGGTCTGCTTGTACTGCGCCTGCGCCTGGTGCAGCTCGGCGATGTTGGAGTCGAACGCGGCGTCCTGCCCGAGCAGCCCGGCGAGCGTCGGGTAGTACGTGAACTCCTGGTTGACAAGGGCGAAGACGAGCATCGACGTGAGGACGATGGAAAGCAGCGACATGATGCGCTGCCAGCCGGGCAGCTTGGTCCACCCGAGCGGGCACATCACGAGCGCCAGGACCAGCAGGCCGAACCAGAAGTAGTACGAGTTCGGGAACTGGTACGGGATCAGCGCGAGGCCGTCGACGAGCAGTGCGGTGATCCCGACGAGGGCGGCCGTGATCGGGACGCCGACGAGCAGCTGCAGGCGCCACGCCGGCACCTGCACATGGAACTCGTCGGTCTCCACCACGGTGGCTGTCGCCACCCCACCGCCGATGCCGCCCGCACTGCCGGCCGCGTTCCCAGCGTCGGCTGCGGTCCTAGCGTCGGCCGTGGTGCCTGCGTCGGCCGTGGTGACCGCGTCGGCGTGGCGGCCGGATCTGGCCTCGTGGACCCCCGAGTGGTGCGGGTGCTGGGTGGTCCGTCGCGCGCGCCACCCGACCGACGCGATCATCGAGCCGATCGCGAGCACCGCCAGCGTGTCGACGAAGTCGTCAGAGACGAGCGACAGGTCACCGAGGGACATCTGCGGAGCTTCTTCTTTCGCGTCAGGGGTCGATGCGATCAAAGCACGGCGGTGAGGCGCCTGAACAGCGTGGATGCCGCGGGTACTGTCATCGGCCCGTCGTCGCTGGCTCCTGCCGTGGCGACGCAGAAAAGGATGACAATCCGCCGACAGCGATGGCTGCGTGGCGGGCCGGCGCCTCGAGCGCGGGCCGAGCCGAGAGGGGTGCCCCCGGTAGGATTCGAACCTACGCTCCCGCCTCCGGAGGGCGGTGCTCTATCCCCTGAGCTACGGGGGCTCGGGACGAGCAGGTTACCAGCCTCACCGGCCCTCCACAGGCTTGCGCGAGGAGGTGCCGGGGCTGCAGAGCGCGCTTAGGCTGATGTCGCATGAGCGAACCCCGCTGCGTCCTCGTCGTGGACGACAACGCGTCGGTCCGTGACCTCATCTGGGTCAACCTCGAGCTCGACGGGCTTCCGGGTCGTCACCGGCGTGCGACGGCCAGGAGGCTGTCGAGGTCGTCGACGAGGTCGCGCCCGACCTCATCACGATGGACGTCTCGATGCCGCGCTTGGACGGCCTGGGCAGGCCGCCGCCTGGTTGAAGGGCCGCGCCGGGACCCAGGGCATCCCGATCGTCATGGTGTCGGCGCGCGCGCGCGGCCTCCGACCTCGCGCGTGGTCGACTCGGCCGGCGTCGACGCCTACCTCACCAAGCCGTTCGACCCGTGCGAGCTGAACGCGACGGTCGAGCGCCTGCTCGCCGGTCCCAGCGCCTGAGCACCACCGGCGAGAGCGCGTCCGTGCCGTGAGCGGCCGGCGGCCGCTGCCGCGGACAAATCGGCTGGCGTCCGCAGCCGCGGACAATCGGCTGGCGGCGCGCCGATAACCTTGGGCCATGAGTCCAGAAGAGCTCGCGGGATCGGTCCTCGAGGCCATCCGTGCGGCCGTGTCCGGTGGCGACCTCGTCCTCGCCGAGTCGGCCGTGCCGCGCGAGGTGAAGGTCGAGCGCTCGAAGAACCGTGACCACGGGGACTACGCCACCAGCGTCGCGCTGCAGCTCGCCAGGCCCGCCGGCCTGCCGGCCCGCGCCGTCGCCGACGCGGTGGCCGCGCACCTGCGCTCGCTGCCGGGCGTCGACTCAGGTCGAGGTCGCCGGCCCGGGCTTCCTCAACATCACGCTGGCGGCGTCCGCGCAGGGCGAGCTCGCGCGGTCGGTCGTGTCAGCGGGGGCGTCGTACGGCGCACGAGCACGCTCGCCGGCAGAAGGTCGACCTCGAGTTCATCTCGGCGAACCCGACCGGCCCGCTGCACCTCGGGCCACGCCCGGTGGGCCGCGGTCGGCGACGCGATGGCCCGGGTGCTCGAGGCCGCCGGGGCGCGAGGTCGACCCGCGAGTTCTACATCAACGACCGCGGCGTGCAGATGGACAGGTTCGGGGCCTCGCTGGCGGCGGCCGCCGCGGCGCCGCCGATCCCCGACGACGGCTACCACGGCGACTACGTCGCCGAGCTCGCCGCGCAGGTCGTCGCCGCGGCTCCGGAGCTGCTCGAGCTCCCGGCGCCGACGAGCAGCTCGTGCCTTCCGCGAGGCGGGCTACGCGCTCCAGCTCGCCGAGCAGCAGCAGGTCCTCGACGGCTTCCGGACGCACTTCGACGTCTGGTTCTCCGAGCGGACGCTGCACGACGTCCGGCGCGGTCGAGCGGGGGATGGCGAAGCTGCGCGAGCAGGGGCACGTGTATCGAGAAGGACGGCGCGACCTGGCTGCGGACCACCGACTTCGGCGACGACAAGGACCGGGTCCTGGTCAAGGCCGACGGCGAGCTCACCTACTTCGCCGTCCGACACGGCCTACTACCTCGACAAGCGGGTCCGTGGCTTCGACGCTGAACATCTACCTGCTCGGCGCCGACCACCACGGCTACGTCAACCGGCTGCGCGCGGTCGCCGCCTGCGCCGGCGACGACCCGACTTCAACATCCAGGTGATGATCGGGCAGCTGGTGAAGATCCTCGAAGGCGGTGAGGAGCTCAAGCTCTCCAAGCGCGCCGGCAACATCATCACCCTGCAGGAGTTCATCGACGCCGTCGGTGTGGACGCCGTGCGTTACACGCTGTGCCGCTACCCGGTGGACTCTCCGCTGACCCTGGACATCGTCGACATGACGGTGCAGAAGAGCGAGAACCCGGTCTTCTACGTGCAGTACGCGCACGCCCGGATCTCCTCGCTGCTGCGCAACGCTGAGGAGCTCGGGATCAAGACCGACGCTGCACGACCTTCGATCCGGGGCTGCTCGACCACGAGCGGGAGAGCGTCCTGCTGCACCCAGCTGGGGAGTTCCCGCGGGTCGTCGCGTCGGCGGCCGAGCTGCGCGAGCCGCACCGGGTCGCCCGCTACCTCGAGGAGCTCGCCGGGCACTACCACCGCTTCTACGACGCCTGTCGGGTGCTGCCCGAGGGCGACGCCGACGTCACCGAGCTGAACCGCGCCCGGATCGTGCTCTGCGCCGCGACCCGTCAGGTGCTGGCCAACGGGCTCGACCTGCTCGGCGTCAGCGCCCCCACCCGGATGTGACTGCGGTGTCAGCCAGACCGGCGCGTCACCCAGCGACCAGCACAGGAGGAACGTCGCGATGAGGGCGCACCCGGCGGGCCCCCGGCACGGGGACCAGGTGCAGGACCACGGCTACGCAGCACCGCCCACCGAGCTCGGGCAGATCGACCCCGCCATCTGGGCGGGCGGCGTCCGTCGCGACGCAGCCGGCGTGCTGCAGCTGCACGGCCACGACGTCCGCGACCTCGCCGTCGGCCTACGGCACGCCGACCTTCTTCCTCGACGAGGCGGACTTCCGGCAGCGGTGCCGCGCGTTCGCGAGCGCCTTCGACGGCGCCGACGTCTACTACGCAGCCAAGGCGTTCCTGACCGCCGGGATCGCCCGCTGGATCGACGAGGAGGGCCTGAGCCTCGACGTCGCGACCGGCGGCGAGCTCGCCGATCGCGCTGCGCGCCGGCTTCCCGGCTGCCCGGCATGGTCATGCACGGCAACAACAAGACGACCGAGGAGCTGACCGCAGCCCTCGAGGCCGGCGTCGGCCGGGTCGTCCTCGACTCGTTCGTCGAGATCGCCCGGCTCGCCTTCCTGCCGAGGAGCTCGGCGTCGCGCCAGCGGGTCCTCGTCCGGGTCACCGTCGGCGTCGAGGCGCACACCCACGAGTTCATCGCCACCGCGCACGAGGACCAGAAGTTCGGCTTCTCGCTCGACGAGCGGCGACGCCGCCGAGGCCGTCCGCCGGGTGCTGACCCTGCCGTCCCTCGAGCTCGTCGGCCTGCACTCGCACATCGGCTCGCAGATCTTCGACACGGCCGGGCTTCGAGGTCGCCGCCCACCGGGTGGTCGGCGCTGGCCGAGGCGATCCGGGACGAGCACGGCATCGAGATCGCCGAGCTGAACCTCGGCGGTGGGCTCGGCATCGCCTACGTCAGCGGCGACGACCCCGCCGACCTGAGCGGCGGTCGCCGACGCGCTTGCGCGCCATCGTCGCGCGGGAGTGCCGGCGCCGCCGGGCTGCCGTGCCGAGGCTGGCGGTCGAGCCAGGCCGCGGCATCGTCGGGCCCGAGCACGTTCACCTTGTACGAGGTCGGCACCGTCAAGGAGGTCGAGCTCGGCAGCGGGCTGCGTCGCACCTTCGTCAGCGTCGACGGCGGCATGAGCGACAACATCCGCACGGCGCTCTACGACGCCGAGTACACCGTCGTGCTCGCGTCGCGCGCGTCGACCGCCGCCCCGATGCTCGCCAGGGTCGTCGGCCGGCACTGCGAGAGCGGTGACATCGTGGTCAAGGACACCTGGCTCCCCGCCGACCTCGCGCCAGGCGACCTGCTCGCGGTGGCCGGCGACCGGGGCGTACTGCCGCGCGATGGCCATGACGTACAACGCGGTCGGCCGCGGCTCCGGTCGGTTGCCGTCGGCGCTGGTGAGCCGCGACTTCTGCTGCGCCGCGAGACGCTGGACGACCTCCTGAGCCTTGACATGGACGCCTGAGCTGACGCGCCGGACCGGTAGGCTCGGAGCCCTGACCGGTACCCGTCCCACAATCCCACCGTCTCATCTCATCGCTCATCCCACCGCCTCATCCCACGTCCCGACGACGAAGGAGCCTCCTGATGGGCGCGCAGCCGTTGCGGGTCGCCCTGCTGGGGGCTGGCGTCGTCGGTTCTGAGGTCGCCCGGCTCCTGCTGTCGCAGCACGACGACCTCGCTGCCCGCATCGGCGCGCCGCTCGAGCTCGTCGGCATCGGCGTGCGAGACGCTCGATCGCCCGCGCCCAGCGACCGTGCCGAGGGATCTCCTGACCACCGACCTCGCCCGAGCTCGTCAGCCGTCCCGAGGTCGACGTCGTCGTCGAGCTGCTCGGCGGCATCGAGCCCGCGCGGACGCTGCTGCTCCAGGCGATCGCCCGTGGTGCCAGCGTGGTCACCGCCAACAAGGCGCTGCTCGCCGAGCACGGGTCGGAGCTGTACGGCGCGGCTGACGACGCGGCGGCGTCGACCTCTACTTCGAGGCGTCCGTCGCCGGCGCGATCCCGCTGCTCCGCCCGCTGCGCGAGAGCCTGGCCGGCGACAACGTGCTGCGCGTGCTCGGCATCGTCAACGGCACCACCAACTACATCCTGACGAAGATGGACGAGACGGGCGCGAGCTTCAGCGACGCGCTCGCCGAGGCGCAGGCGCTCGGCTACGCGGAGGCCGATCCCACCGCTGACGTCGAGGGCTACGACGCCGCCGCGAAGGCCGCGATCGTTGCCGGGCTCGCGTTCCACACCAGGGTGACGCTGAGCGACGTGTACCGCGAGGGCATCACGGGCGTGCGGGCGAGCGATGTCCGGACCGCGCAGGCGATGGGTCACGTGATCAAGCTGCTGGCCATCTGCGAGCGGCTCGGCGGACGGCCGCGGGAGTCGTCGCGTGCGGGTGCACCCGGCGATGATCCCGTCGAACCATCCGCTGGCCGGCGTGCGCGAGGCCTACAACGCCGTCTTCGTCGAGTCCGAGGCCGCTGGACAGCTCATGTTCTACGGCCGTGGCGCCGGTGGCTCGCCGACGGCCTCCGCAGTGCTCGGGGACCTGGTCGCGGTCGGCCGCAACCGGATCACCGGCGGTCGAGGGCCGCGTGAGAGCACCTACGCGCGACCTCGAGGTGCGGCCGCTCGGGGAGGCCAGAACCCGTTACTACATCGGGCTGGACGTCGCCGACAGGGCCGGCGTGCTGGCCACTGTCGCGCAGACCTTCGCGCGCGCACGACGTCTCGATCGAGACGCTGCGCCAGGACGGCCGCGGTGATGAGGCGGCGCTCCTGGTGGTCACCCACAAGGCCACCGAGGCCGCGCTCGCCTCGGTCGTCGAGGAGCTTCGCGGCCTGGACGTCGTCCGGGCCGTCGCCGCAGTGATGCGTGTGGAGGGCGAATGACGACCATCGACCACCCGACGACCGACGAGTCGACGAGCGTGTCAGCGCCGTCGGCTCCCTCCGCACCGCGCCGGGCGACGTTGTGGCGAGGAGTCATCGAGGAGTACCGCGACCGCCTGCCCGTCTCGGCCGCGACCCCGGTCGTCACCTTGAAGGAGGGCGGCACCCCGCTGGTGCCCGGCGGACCGGCTGAGCGAGCTCACCGGTTGCTCGGTCTTCCTCAAGGTCGAGGGTGCCAACCCGACCGGCTCGTTCAAGGACCGCGGCATGACGCTGGCGATCTCGAAGGCCGCCGAGGAGGGTGCCAAGGCGGTGATCTGCGCCTCGACCGGCAACACCAGCGCCTCCGCGGCGGCGTACGCGGTGCGCGCCCAGATGGTGTGCGCCGTGCTGGTGCCGCAGGGCAAGATCGCGATGGGCAAGCTCTCGCAGGCCCTCGCGCACGGGGCGACGCTGCTGCAGGTCGACGGGAACTTCGACGACTGCCTTAACCTGGCGCGCGACCTCGCCGAGCAGTACCCGGTCGCCCTGGTGAACAGCGTCAACCCAGCCCGCATCCAGGGGCAGAAGACGGCAGCGTTCGAGGTCGTGGACACCCTCGGCGACGCCCCGGACATCCACGTCCTGCCCGTCGGCAACGCCGGCAACATCACGGCCTACTGGAAGGGCTACACCGAGTACAGGGCGGACGGCACGGCGTCGCGAGCGCCCCGCATGTGGGGCTTCCAGGCCGCGGGCGCTGCCCCGATCGTGCTGGACGCCGTCGTCGCCAAGCCGTCGACGATCGCCACCGCCATCCGCATCGGCAACCCGGCCTCGTGGCAGTTCGCGGTGCAGGCCCGCGAGGAGTCGGGCGGCGCGGATCGACTCGGTGACGGACCGGCAGATCCTCTCGGCCTACCGGTTCCTCGGTGCGCGGGAGGGCGTCTTCGTCGAGCCGGCATCGGCCGCGTCCGTGGCCGGGCTCTTGCAGGCGAAGGAGCAGGGACTGCTCGACCCCGGCCAGACGGTCGTCTGCACGGTGACCGGCCACGGTCTGAAGGATCCCCAGTGGGCGATCGACGGCGCGCCTGCCCCGCGCACGGTGCCGGTGGACGCGCATGCTGCCGCGGCCCTGCTCGGCTTGGACGCTTGATGGCAGGTGCGACCTTCCGGGCCGCACCGGTACGGGTTCGGGTGCCCGCGACGAGCGCCAACCTCGGACCGGGGTTCGACGCCTGCGGTCTGTCGTTGAGCCTCTACGACGACCTGGTCGTCCAGGTGACCGAGTCCGGGGTCGACGTCGAGGTGGCCGGCGAGGGCGCCGAGCGCGTGCCGCTCGGGGAGCGGCACCTGGTGGTACGCAGCATGCGTGCGGCGTTCAAGCTGCTGGGCGGTCAGCCCAGGGGGCTTGCGCTGCGGTGCGCGAACCGGATCCCGCACGGCCGCGGGCTCGGGTCCAGCGCGGCAGCCATCGTCGTCGGGGGTCGTCGCGGCGCGGGCTCTCGTCGTCGGCGGCAACGAGCGGCTGGACGATGACGCCTTGCTGGCGCTCGCCGCCGAGCTCGAGGGGCACCCGGACAACATCAGCGCCTGCCTGCTCGGCGGATACACGATCGCGTGGACCGAGGCCGCCGGCGTCCGTGCGTTGCGGCTGGACGTCGCCTCGGCCGTGCGACCCATCGCGTTCGTCCCGAACACCCAGGTCCCGACGGCCAAGGCACGCAGGCTGCTGCCCGCAACGGTTCCGCTGCCGGACGCCGCGTTCGTGGCCGGTCGGGCCGCGCTGCTGACGGCCGCGCTGACCTGGCGACCGGAGCTGCTGCTCGCGGCTACCGAGGACCGTCTCCACCAGCAGTACCGAGCCGAGGCGATGCCGCGGTCGGCCGCACTGCTCGAGAAGCTCCGTGCGCTGGGCGTCCCGACGATCATCTCGGGCGCCGGGCCGACCGTGCTCGCACTACCCGATGCCGCCTCGGTGCCGGCTGCGTTGGGCTGCGCCCCCAAGGGCTGGGCGGTGCATGAGCTCGAGGTCGACCTCGCCGGCGCGCAGGTCCTGCCGCTCTGAGCCCGGCACCAGGTCACGACACGGCAACACAGCCGTTCGGGGGGAAGGAACACCGTGTCCAGAGTGTTACTGTGTTGATGCACCAGACGCCCATAGGGCCGGTGCTCCACCGCCAGCTCAAACGTTCCGCCCCGGACATTCACCGGGAGAACGCCTGAGTGGCTTCCAAAATGCGGAGCCCGAGTCACTCGTGCGCCAGTGTGCACACTCCATCCCGCTCCACGAAGGACACTCGCTAGTGAGCGACACCACCACTGATCTTGTCGACGCGCGTCCCGAGCCCGGGACTGCGCCCGACTCCACCCACGGCTCCGCACCCGCCGAGAGCAGACCGCGCCGCAAGGCCGCCGGCCTCAACGGCATGGTGCTCGCGGAGCTCCAGGCCGTCGCCGGCTCGCTCGGCATCGGCGGGACCGCCAAGATGCGCAAGGGCCAGCTGATCGAGGCCATCAACGCCGCGCAGGCACCGTCCGGCACCTGGCGCCCCGCCGGCCGCTTCGGCCAACGGCGCTGGCACAGACCGCGCCGAGGCACCGGCCGCGTTCGAGCAGAGCGGCCCGAGCAGAACAGCACCACCGAGCGCACTCGGCACCACGAGCGCCCGGCAGCGCAGGGTGGCGACGGCGCCACCGCCGCCGCTCCGCCGCCGTCGAGAGCGCAGAGCCGAGCAGCCGAGCACGAGCCACGGCAGTCGCGCAGTCCAACGGCGGCGCACAGGCGAACGGCGACGCACAGACCAACAGCAATGCACAGACCAACGGAACCGGCGAGCAGCGTCAGCGCCCGCCGCGCGAGCAGCGCCAGCCGCGTGAGGGGCGCGAGCAGCGCCAGCCGCGCGAGCAGCGCGGGTCCGGCCAGAGCGGCCAGGCAGTTCGGGCCAGCCAGGCAAGCGGCCGGGCAGAGCGGCGCCGGCCAGAGCGATGGCGGAACGCTGGTCGGCAGGCCAGAACAGCCAGGGCAACGCCCAGTCCGGCCAGAACCAGCGGTGGCCAGAACCAGGGTGGCCAGAACCGCGCCGACGACGACGAGGACGAGCAACAGCCCCGCTGGGCGTCGGCGTCGGCGTGGGCGCAACCGCGAGCGCCGGCCCGGCGTGCGCGAGCGCAACGATCGCTTCGGCGGCGCAGGCGAGCCCGACCTCGGTCATCAGCGACGACGACGTCCTGGTGCCCGTCGGCCGGCATCCTCGACGTCCTCGACAACTACGCGCTTCGTCCGCACCAGCGGCTACCTGCCCGGGCCCGGACGACGTCTACGTGACTCGCTG
The DNA here is from genome assembly GCA_963819215.1 of uncultured Actinomycetota bacterium. Classification (GTDB taxonomy): domain Bacteria; phylum Actinomycetota; class Actinomycetes; order Prado026; family Prado026; genus CAWFVK01. Next base: position 276,274 of record CAWFVK010000006.1, read on the forward strand.
CCCAGGTCCGCAAGGTACGGCCTGCGCAAGGGCGACGCCGTCACCGGCGCCAGTCCGGCAGCCGAGGGAGGGCGAGCGCAAGGAGAAGTTCAACGCGCTGGTCCGCCTCGACACCGTCAACGGCGCCGACCCGGAGAGCGCCGAAGAACCGCCTCGAGTTCAACAAGCTGACCCCGCTCTACCCGCAGGACCGGCTGCGGCTGGAGACCGAGCCGGACAACCTCACGGCGCGGGTCATCGACCTCGTCGCGCCGATCGGCAAGGGCCAGCGCGGCCTGATCGTCTCCCCGCCGAAGGCCGGCAAGACGATGGTGCTGCAGGCGATCGCCAACGCGATCACCACGAACAACCCCGAGGTCCACCTCATGGTCGTGCTCGTCGACGAGCGCCCCGAAGAGGTCACCGACATGCAGCGCTCGGTGAAGGGTGAGGTCATCGCCTCGACCTTCGACCGGCCCGCCGACGGACCACACGATCGGTCGCCGAGCTCGCGATCGAGCGCGCCAAGCGGCTGGTCGAGCTCGGCCACGACGTCGTCGTCCTGCTCGACTCGATCACCCGGCTCGGCCGCGCCTACAACCTCGCCGCGCCGGCCAGCGGCCGGATCCTGTCCGGTGGTGTCGACTCCTCGGCGCTCTACCCGCCCAAGCGGTTCTTCGGCGCCGCCCGCAACATCGAGGACGGCGGCTCGCTGACCATCCTCGCCACCGCGCTCGTCGAGACCGGCTCCAAGATGGACGAGGTCATCTTCGAGGAGTTCAAGGGCACCGGCAACATGGAGCTCAGGCTCGACCGCGAGCTCGCGGACAAGCGGATCTTCCCGGCGGTCGACGTCGACCCGTCCGGCACCCGCAAGGAAGAGATCCTGCTCTCGCCGGAGGAGCTCCAGATCGTCTGGAAGCTGCGCCGGGTGCTGCACGCGCTGGACGCGCAGCAGGCGATCGAGCTGCTCGTCGACAAGCTGCGCGAGACCCAGAGCAACTACGAGTTCCTGCTGCAGGTGCAGAAGACCACCCCGATGTCCGGCGGCGACGACTGAGCAGCACGGCAGACTGGTGCCGATGACGTCGCGACGTGACCGGCCCAACCAGTGGATCACTGGCCCCCGCTTGCTCCTGAGAGTCGGCCGCCAGATTCGCCGGCGTGATGCCGGCGGCGTGCTGCAGAAGCTCTCGCGTGGCAGGACCGGTGCGGTCGGGGTGCACGTCCGCGGGCAGCGCATCCTGATGGTGCTCGACCCCGACCTCGTCGGAGAGCTGCTGGTCGACGCACGCGTCGATCAGCGTCAAGGGTCCGGGCGTCCAACGCACCAAGGCGCTCCTCGGCGAGGGCCTGCTCTCCAGCGAGGGTGACGACCACCGCCGGGTCCGCCGGCTCGTCGCGCCCGCGTTCAGCCCGCGCAGGCTGCAGGGCTACGTCGAGGTCTTCGGCCGTAGTGCTCAGCAGGTCACCGAGTCCTGGCACGACGGCGAGACGCTCGACGTCCATGCCGCGATGGGTTCACTGACGCTGGACATCGTCGGACGCACGTTGCTCGGGGTGGAGCTTGGGGACAAGGGCTCGGCGATCCGTGGCTCGCTCGAGGCTGCGGTCCGCGAGTTCGGCCGAGCACCCCAGTCGGGCACCCTGCTGGGAGCACCGCTGGTCGACTCCGCGTCGTTGCCCGCCTCGATCACCGGCGTCCACCGGGTGCTCGACGACATGATCGACCGCCGCCGCGGCCGAGCTCGCCACCGGCGACGGCGACCAGCCGCGGGCCGACGTCCTCTCCGCGCTCGTCGAGGCGCAGGCGGACGGCCTCACCGACACCGAGGTCCACGACAACGCGATGACGCTGGTGATGGCCGGCCACGAGACCACCGCCAACGCCCTCGGCTGGACCTTCGTGCTGCTGAGCCAGCACCCCGAGGTCGAGGCCTCGCTGCACGGCGAGCTCGAGCAGCTCGAGGGCCGCGCGCCGACCTGGGAGCAGCTCGGCCGCCTGCCGCTGACCAGAGCGGTGGTCACCGAGTCGATGCGGCTCTACCCGCCGGCCTGGGTCATGGGCCGCACGATCACCGAACCGATCCAGCTCGGGGGCTGGGATCTCCCCGCGGGTGCCACGGTGGCAGCCAGCCCGCTGCTCCTGCACCACGACGCCCGGTTCGTTCCCTGAACCGGAGCGGTTCGACCCCTTCCGCTGGCTGGACAAGCGCAAGGACGCGGTGCCCCGCAACGCCTACCTCCCGTTCGGCACCGGACCGCGCTCGTGCATCGGGGAGCAGTTCGCCTGGGCCGAGGCGTCTCGGTGCTGGCGGTCGTGGCGTCCGGCTGGCGGCTCCGCGGGCTGCCGGGGCACACCGTCACCAAGCAGTACGCCGTGACGCTCCGCCCCGGCAACGGGGTGCCCATGGTGCTGCACCGCTGGACGCGGGAATGCCGAGGCCGCACCGCTCGTTTGAGGCAACAGCTGCCCAGGTGCGACACTGGGTACGCAGGCCCGGTTCACGTCCGACCCCACAGGGACGGGCGACCCGAGCCAACAACCCCCGAGGAGCTCCACCGTGAAGCCTGACATCCACCCCGACGTACGTCGAGACCACGGTCACCTGCACCTGCGGCAACACCTTCACCACGCGCAGCACCGCCAAGGACGGCGTCATCCACGCCGACGTGTGCTCGGCCTGCCACCCGTTCTACACGGGCAAGCAGAAGATCCTCGACACCGGCGGCCGCGTCGCCAGGTTCGAGCAGCGGTTCGGCAAGAAGCAGCTTCGCGCACGGCGTCGTCCCGGCGTCGGTCCGGGGACGGCGCCGTTCGTCGTTCCCGCAGCAGGTCCGCCGCACGGCCCCCGAGCAGCGCATCGAGGAAGAGGCCCCCGTGTTCGAGAACGTCGCCGAGATCGTCGACGAGCACGCCGACCTCGAACGCGCAGCTGGCCGACCCGGCGATCCACGCCGACCAGGGCGCGGCCCGCAGGCTCGGGCGACGCTACGCCGAGCTCGGCGCCGATCGTCGGCGCCTACCGCGAGTGGCTGTCCACCGGCGACGACATCGAGGCCGCCGCGCGAGCTCGCCGCCGAGGACGCCAGCGTTCGCCGCCGAGCTCGTGACCCTGCAGGCCGCGCCACGACGAGCTCACCGAGCAGCTCCAGCACCTGCTCGTCCCGCGCGACCCGGACGACGACCAGGACGTCATCCTCGAGATCAAGGCGGGCGAGGGCGGCGACGAGTCGGCGCTGTTCGCCGGCGGACCTGCTGCGGATGTACCTGCGCTACGCCGAGCGCCGCGGCTGGAAGACCGAGGTCCTGGACGCGCAGGAGTCCGACCTCGGCGGGTACAAGGACGTCACGGTCGCGGTGAAGGCGCGGGGCAACGCCGAGCCAGGCTCTGCCCCGTTCGCCCGGCTGAAGTACGAGGGCGGCGTGCACCGGGTGCAGCGCGTGCCGGTCACCGAGTCGCAGGGGCGGATCCACACCCCGCCGCGGGCGTGCTCGTGCTGCCGGAGGCCGAGGACGTCGACGTCACCATCGACCCCAACGACCTCCGCATCGACGTCTTCCGGTCCAGCGGCCCTGGCGGGCAGAGCGTCAACACCACCGACTCCGCCGTACGGATCACGCACGTGCCCACCGGCATCGTGGTGTCCTGCCAGAACGAGAAGTCCAGCTGCAGAACAAGGAGTCCGCGATGCGCATCCTGCGCGCGCGGATGCTGGCGGCTGCCCAGGAGGCCGCCGACGCCGCGGCGTCCGATGCCCGCCAGCAGCCAGGTGCGGACCGTCGACCGCTCCGAGCGCATCCGCACCTACAACTTCCCGGAGAACCGGATCGCCGACCACCGCATCGGCTTCAAGTCCTACAACCTCGACCAGGTCCTCGACGGCGACCTCGACGCCGTGGTGCAGTCCGCCGTGGACGCGGACCTCGCCGAGAAGCTCGCCGGCGCGGTCTGACCGCAGCATGACCCAGCAGCGACCTCGACCACTGCCTTGGCGGCGGCGACCAGCCAGCTCGCCGAGGCAGGCGTCCCTTCGCCCCGGCACGACGCCGAGGCGCTCGCCGCGTTCACGCTCGGTGTCGGCAGGGGGCAGCTGTGCTGCCCGATCGTGAGCTCGACAGGGAGCAGTTCCAGCAGCTGGTCGACCGCCGGGCCACCCGCGAGCCGTTGCAGCACATCGTCGGGACGGCACCGTTCCGGTACCTCGAGCTCGCCGTCGGGCCCGGCGTGTTCATCCCGCGGCCGGAGACCGAGCTGGTTGCCGGCTGGGCGATCGACCGGGTCCGCGAGGTCCAGGGCCGTCGCCCGCTGGTCGTCGACCTCTGCACCGGCTCGGGCGCCATCGCGCTCGCCGTTCAGACCGAGGTCCGGGGAGGTCGACGTGCACGCCGTCGAGCTCGTCGCCGCAGGCCCTCAGCTGGGCGCGAACGCAACCTGGCGGGGACGTCCGTGGTCCTGCACCCGGGTGACGCCGCCGACGGCCCTGCCGGAGCTCGACGGCACGGTGGACGTCGTCGTCGCGAACCCGCCGTACATCCCGGCCGACGGTCGGGTCCGCGACCGCGAGGTCCTCGAGCACGACCCGGGCATGGCGTTGTGGGGCGAGGGCCGGACGGCCTCGACGTCCTGCGGGCCGTCGCCTGCTCCGCGCAGCGCCTGCTGCGCCCCGGCGGCTGGTTCGTCGTGCGAGCACGCCGACGTGCAGGGACCCAGCGTGCTGAAGCTGCTGGCTGACCAGGCAGGATGGTCACAGCTGGCAGACCATCAGGATCTGGCCGGCCGCGACCGTTTCGCGAGTGCCCGCAAGGCGCTGGATGGGGAGAGCAGTGACTCGTCGGTACAGCTGTGCTGATCCGGTCGAGCGCGCCGAGGGGCTCGTGCGCGCCGGCGAGGCCGCCAGGCGAGGAGAGCTCGTCGTCCTGCCCACGGACACGGTCTACGGCCTCGGGTGCGACGCCTTCACCCCGCATGGCCGTCGACGCCCTGCTGGCCGCGAAGGGCCGAGGCAGGGACATGCCGGTCCCGGTGCTGGTCGGTTCCACCAAGACCTTGTCCGGGCTCACCGGTTACCTCAGCACCGATGCCGAGCGCCTGATCGAGGCGTTCTGGCCCGGGGCGCTGACCGTCGTGGTGACCGAGGCCGCCTCGCTCGCCTGGGACCTCGGCGACGCCGGCGGCACGGTAGCGGTGCGCATGCCGCTGCACCCGGTCGCCATCGAGCTGCTGCGGATCGTCGGACCCGATGGCCGTCGAGCTCGGCGAACCGTTCGGGGCTGCCGCCCGCGACCACCGCTGACCAGGCGCTCGAGCAGCTGGGCGACGCCGTCTCGGTGCTCCTCGACGGTGGACCCAGCGGCGCGTCCGTGCCGTCCTCCATCGTCGACGTGACCGGGACGGTTCCGCGGCTGCTCCGCGAGGGAGCGATCACCGCGGCTGAGCTGCGGGAGGTCTGCCCGACGCTCGAGGTCAGCCCGTGACGAAGGGCCGGACGTGAGCGAGGGAACCCGTCGAGCGGGCCGGTGCGCGTGCTGCACGTCTGCACCGGCAACATCTGCCGCTCCCCGATGGCCGAGCGGCTGATGGCTGCCGAGTTCGCCGCAGCGTTCCCCGGCCAGGCCGTGGTGGACGTCAGGGGGGCCGGGACCTACGGCGGTCATCAGGGCGAGCCCATGCACCACCATGCCGCGCAGGTGCTGGGGGAGCGTTCGGTCGATGCCAGCGGCTTCTCCTCGACCTGGCTCCGTGAGCCGCAGATCGCCTGGGCCGAGCTGGTCCTGACCGCGACGGCCGAGCACCGCAGCGAGGTGCTGCGCCTGGAGCCGAGGGCGCTGCGCCGGACCTTCACCCTGCGGGAGCTCGCGCGGCTGGCCGGGCACGTCTCACCGGACGAGCTCGCGCCGGGGCTCGCCGGCCGACCGGCTGCGCGCGCTCATCCCGCTGGCGGCCGCGCTGCGGGCCGAGCACCAGGCGGCCTCGCGCCGGGCCGACGACATCGAGGACCCCTACGGTGAGGCCGTCGGGGCCTTCCGGGAGACCGCCGACGAGATCACCGTCGCGCTCAGGGCGGTGCTCCGCCCGCTGCACGCCCGGCCGGTGGTCGGCGCCCCGTAGACTCTGGGTCAGGCCAGCCCTCGCGACCTCGACCGGACGACTGGAGCACCCACCATGACCGATGTTCCCTTCTGGGGCCCCGACTTCTCCGCCCTGCAGTCCGAGGACCCCGAGATCGCGTCGGTCGTCCTCGGCGAGCTCGACCGCCTGCGCGGCGGCCTGCAGCTCATCGCCAGCGAGAACTTCACCTCGCCGGCGGTCCTGGCCGCCGTCGGGTCGACGCTGTCGAACAAGTACGCCGAGGGGTACCCGGGCCGCCGGTACTACGGCGGCTGCTCCGAGGTCGACAAGGCGGAGAACATCGGCATCGCCCGCGCCAAGGCGCTGTTCGGCGCCGATCACGCCAACCTCCAGCCGCACTCCGGGGCGAGCGCGAACATCGCGGTGTACGGCGCGTTCGTGAAGCCCGGCGAGACCGTCCTCGCGATGAGCCTGCCGCACGGTGGCCACCTGACGCACGGCTCCAAGGTCAACTTCTCCGGCAAGTGGTTCAACGTCGTGTCCTACGGCGTCCGTCAGGACACCGAGCTCATCGACTACGACGAGGTCCGCTCGCTGGCCCTCGAGCACCGCCCCAAGATGATCATCTGCGGTGCCACCGCGTACCCGCGCCTCATCGACTTCGCCGCGTTCCGCGCGATCGCGGACGAGGTCGGGGCGATCTTGATGGTCGACGCCGCGCACTTCATCGGCCTCGTCGCCGGCAAGGCGATCCCCAGCCCGGTGCCGTACGCCGACGTCGTCTCCTTCACCACGCACAAGGTCCTGCGCGGCCCGCGCGGCGGGATGATCCTCTGCAAGGCCGAGCACGCCGCCGCGATCGACAAGGCAGTCTTCCCGATGATGCAGGGCGGCCCGCTCATGCACTGTGTCGCCGGCAAGGCGGTCGCCCTGCTCGAGGCCGCGACCCCGGCGTACCAGACCTACGCCAAGCAGGTCATCGCGAACGCGCAGTCGCTCGCCGAGGGCCTCGCCGCCGAGGGCATGCGGCCCGTGTCCGGCGGGACCGACACCCACCTCGCGCTGATCGACCTGCAGGGCATCGGGGTCACGGGCGCCGACGCCGAGGTCGCGCTGCGACGCCGCGGGCATCACGCTGAACAAGAACTCCATCCCGTACGACCCGCAGCCACCCTCGGTGGGCTCGGGCATCCGGGTCGGCACCCCGGCGGTCACCACGCAGGGCATGGGCGAGACGGACATGAAGGAGATCGCCGGGCTCATCGGGCGCGCGGTGCGTGATGCGGACGGCTCGGCCGCCGCCGAGGTCAGGGCCGCCGTCACCTCGCTCGTGGAGCAGCACCCCGCTTACGCGCGCGGCTGACAGCCCGGGCCAGGATGCACGTCATGGTCTGGGCCAGCCGGCTGTCCCGGCTGACCGGCACCGGGCACGGCGGCGACGCCGGTGCGTGAGTACCTGCTCGTCGCCTTCGTCGCCGCCGCGGTCACGTACTTCGCGGTCAGCATCGTGCGCTCGTTCGCGATCAACCGCGGGATCCTCGCCGAGATCCGGGACCGGGACGTCCACGACACCCCCATCCCGCGGCTCGGCGGGGTCGGGATGCTGGTCGGGATGCTCGCCGCCCTGGTGGTCGCCTCGCAGCTCCCGCTGCTGCAGCTGGTCTTCTCGAGCGGCAACGAGATCCGGGGCGTCGTCACCGGGGGCATCGTCATCTGCCTCGTGGGGGTGGTCGACGACGTCTGGGGCCTGGATGCCGTCACGAAGCTGGCTGGGCAGGCGCTGGCCGCCGGCCTCATGGCCCTGCAAGGCATCCAGCTCCTGTTCGTGCCGCTCCCGGGGCGCAAGGTGGTGCTGGACTCGACGTCCGGCACCCTCATCACCGTCCTGGCCGTGGTCGTCACGGTCAACGCGGTGAACTTCGTCGACGGGCTGGACGGCCTCTCGGCAGGGATGATCGGTATCGCTGCCAGCGCGTTCTTCGTCTTCACGTACTACCTCTCGACCCAGCACGCCCCGACGAACGCCGCGACACCGACGCTGCTCTCCGCCGTGCTGCTGGGGATGTGCGCGGGCTTCCTCGTGCACAACAGCAATCCGGCCCGGATCTTCATGGGGGACTCCGGCTCGATGCTGATCGGGCTGCTGCTGGCTTCGTGCTCGATCACGCTCACCGGCCAGGTGAACTACGACTCCCTGACCAGCAAGGACCTCGCAGCCACGATCCTGCCGCTGCTGCTCCCGTTCGCGGTGCTGGCCGTGCCGGTCGCCGACCTGCTGCTCGCGATCGTGCGGCGGACGGTGGCGGGGCGCTCGCCGTTCGCCCCGGACAAGCAGCACCTGCACCACCGGCTGCTGGAGATCGGGCACTCGCACCGCCGGGCGGTGCTGATCATGTACGGCTGGACGGCGTTGCTGGCCTTCGGGGCGGTGGGCTGGGCGATCTTGCCGCCGGCCCTGGCGGTGACGCTCGCCGCGGTCGGTCTGGTCGTGCTCGTGGTCATCGTCGGCTGGCCTCGACTGCGCCAGACCCGCGAGTCCGCGGCCTGACGCTGTTCCGGCTAGCCCTGGCTAGCTGCTGGTGCTCGCCCCGGCCAGACTCAGGCGGAGCTCGGCGCGGGCGATCGCGCTCTCGAGCTGGCTGATCTCGAACTCGCTGGCGCCGGCGTCGTCCCGGGCGCTCGCGGCCTTGAGCTGGTCGAGCCGCGCGAGGGCGGCGGTGCGGGCGGCGTCCGCCCGGCCGACGTCGATCTGGTCGACCTGCTCGGCGACGCCTGCGAGCACGGTGACCTTGGTGGAGAGCCCGGGGACCGGACCGTCGCCGACCCCGTCGACACCCTCCGCCGCTCCGGCGCTGGTGTCGACCTGCACGAACCCGCCGTGCACCGCGAGGTGGACGACCACGCCGTCCTCCTGCTCGACCTTGACCTCGCCGGCGAGCACGTCGCCGATGAACGGAGCGTGCCCCGGCAGGACGGTCAGGCTGCCCTCGGAGGTGCGGAGCACGACACCCGTCGCCGCCCCCGCGAGCAGGACCTGCTCGGGGGTGACGACCTCGATCGCGAGCTCGTCGGCCATCAGGCGCCTTCGAGGGTGCGCGCCTTGGCCAGCACCGACTCGACGCCGCCGACGTTCAGGAAGGCCTGCTCGGGCACGGTGTCGAGGTCGCCGTTGACGATCGCCTCGAAGGACTCGATGGTCTCCTGGATCGGCACGAAGATGCCCTCGACGCCGGTGAAGACCTGGGCCACGAAGAAGGGCTGCGAGAGGAACCGCTGGATCTTGCGAGCGCGGTTGACCGTGACGCGGTCCTCCTCGGAGAGCTCGTCGAGGCCGAGGATCGCGATGATGTCCTGGAGCTCCTTGTACCGCTGCAGCACCGACTGAACGCTGCGGGCCACCTTGTAGTGACGCTCGCCGACGATCTCGGGGGCGAGGATGTTCGAGGTGGAGGCGAGCGGGTCGACCGCGGGGTAGATGCCGAGCGCGGCGGTCTGCCGGGAGAGCTCGGTGGTGGCGTCGAGGTGGGTGAACGTGGTGAACGGGGCGGGGTCGGTGTAGTCGTCCGCGGGGACGTAGACCGCCTGCAGCGAGGTGATGGACTTGCCGCGGGTCGAGGTGATGCGCTCCTGGAGCTCGCCCATCTCGTCGGCCAGGGTCGGCTGGTAGCCGACCGCCGAAGGCATGCGGCCGAGCAGGGTCGAGACCTCGGAACCTGCCTGGACGAAGCGGAAGATGTTGTCGACGAAGAGCAGGACGTCCTGGTTCTGCACGTCGCGGAAGTACTCGGCCATCGTGACGGCGGCGAGGGCGACCCGCAGGCGGACGCCCGGGGGCTCGTCCATCTGGCCGTAGACGAGGGCGGCCTTCTCGAGGACGCCGGACTCCTTCATCTCGAGCAGGAGGTCCGTGCCCTCACGGGTGCGCTCGCCGACACCGGCGAACACCGAGACACCACCGTGGTGGGTGGCGACGCGGTTGATCATCTCCTGGATGAGGACGGTCTTGCCGACACCGGCACCGCCGAACAGGCCGATCTTGCCGCCCTGGACGTACGGCTCGAGGAGGTCGATGACCTTGATGCCGGTCTCGAACATCGTGGCGCGTGACTCGAGCGTGTCGAAGGCCGGGGCCGGGCGGTGGATGTCCCAGCGCTCGGTGACCTCGATCATCGGGTCTTCGTCGATCTTCTGGCCGAGCACGTTGAAGACGTGGCCGAGCACCGAGTTGCCGACGGGCACGCTGATGCCGCGGCCGGTGTTGCGCACCGCCGCACCGCGGACCAGGCCGTCGGTGGGCTGCATGCAGACGCAGCGCACGCGGCCCTCGCCGATCTGCTGGGCGACCTCGGCGGTGACCGTCAGGGTCTTGCCCTCGAGCTCGAGGTCCATCTCGACGGCGTGGTTGATCTCGGGCAGGGCGTGCGGGGGGAACTCGACGTCGACGACCGGTCCAGCGATGGCCACGACCCGACCGTTCTCGAGGGAGCTTCCTCCCGCGTCGATGGTCTCGGGTGCGGTGGTGGTCATGATTCGCTTCCCTTCGGTCCGCGGAGCGCCTCGGCGCCGCTGACGATTTCCATGATTTCGGTGGTGATCGAGTCCTGACGGGCCCGGTTCATGATCCGGCTCAACGTGCGGATGAGCTCGTCGGCGTTGTCGGTCGCTGCCGCCATCGCGCGCTGCTGGGCGGTGAAGAAGGCGGCAGCTGCCTCGAGCATGGCCGCGAAGACCTCGGACTCGACCGCGCGCGGTGCGAGCACGGCGAGGAGCTTCTCGGGGTCCGGCTCGAACTCGATGTAGCCCTTGATGCCGCGGCTTCGTGCCGTCGCCCTCGGCGTCGTCCTCGAGCGCGGCCGCCGAGACGTCGGGCAGCGGGAGCAGCTGGCTCGTCTCGACCTTCTGCGATCCGGCCGAGAGGTAGCGGGTCGAGACGAGCAGGATCTGATCGACCTCGCCGGCGAGGAACGGGGCCGTGACGGCCGCCGCGACGTCGCGGGCGTCCGAGAAGGTCGGCTTGTCCGCGAACCCCATGAAGGCGTGCTCGACCGGGATGTCCCGGAACCGGAAGTAGGCGGGGGCCTTCTTGCCGACCGTGAAGAGCCGGACCTGCGCGCCGGACTGCCGGAGCTCGTTGACGAGCCGCTCGGTCGTGCGGAAGACCGTCGTGTTGTACGCGCCGCTCAGCCCGCGCTCACCGACCACGGCGAGGACCGCGACGGACTGCGGGTTCTCGGGCGTGCCCAGCAGCTTGCGTGCGGCTACCGGATCGGCCTTCGCCGTCTCGACCACGATCCGGGCCATGCCCGCGCGGTACCTGCGGTTCGCCACGATCCGGTTCTGCGAGCGCACGATCTGCGAGGCGGCGATGAGCTCCATCGCCTTCGTGATCTTCTTCGTGGCTTGCACGGTGCGGATGCGACGCCGCAGTACTCGTTCCTGACCACCGGCCATGGGTCAGTCGACCTTCCCCGTGTCGAAGCCGGCGAGGAAGGACGTCAGGCCGGCGTCGAGCGCTGCGGTGTCGGGGAGGGCACCGGTGGTGCGGATCTGCTCGAGGAGGTCGGCGTGCTGCGCGCGGAAGTACTCGCGGAGCTCGGCCTCGAAGCGGATGACCTCGGGCGACCGGGACGGTGTCGGCCCAGCCCTTGGTGCCTGCGTAGACGACCAGGACCTGCTCCTCGACCGGGACCGGCGCGTTCAGCGCCTGCTTGAGCAGCTCGGTGAGGCGGTAGCCGCGGTCGAGCTGGGCCTGCGAGATCTTGTCGAGCTCGGAGCCGAAGGTGGCGAAGGACTCGAGCTCGCGGAACTGCGCGAGGTCGAGCTTCAGCGTGCCGGACGACGCCCTTCATGGCCTTGATCTGGGCGGAGCTGCCGACCCGGCTCACCGAGTTGCCGACGTTGATGGCCGGCCGCACGCCCGAGTAGAAGAGGTCGGTCTCGAGGAAGATCTGGCCGTCGGTGATCGAGATGACGTTGGTCGGGATGTACGCCGAGATGTCGCCGGCCTTGGTCTCGATGACCGGCAGCGCCGTGAGCGAGCCGCCGCCGAGGGCGTCGGACAGCTTGGCCGCGCGCTCGAGCAGGCGGCTGTGCAGGTAGAAGACGTCGCCGGGGTACGCCTCGCGGCCCGGCGGGCGGCGCAGCAGCAGCGAGAGCTGGCGGTAGGCCTCGGCCTGCTTGGAGAGGTCGTCGTAGACGACGAGGGCGTGCTCGCCGTTCTCCATCCAGTGCTGGCCCATCGCGCAACCGGCGTACGGGAGCGAGGTACTTGAACGGCGCCGGGTCGCCGGCGGAGGCGACGACGACCACGGTGTAGTCGAGCGCGCCGTGCTCGGCGAGGGTGGCGACCGTCTGCGCGACCGAGGAGTTCTTCTGGCCGATGGCGACGTAGATGCACTTCACGCCCTGGCCGCGCTGGTTGATGATCGTGTCGATCACGACCGAGGTCTTGCCGGTCTTGCGGTCGCCGATGATGAGCTCGCGCTGGCCACGGCCGATCGGCGTCATGGCGTCGATGGCCTTGATGCCGGTCTGCAGCGGCTCGGTGACCGGCTGGCGGCCGATGATGCCGGGCGCCTGGACCTCGATCCGGCGGGTGTGCTCGGTCGCGATCGGGCCCTTGCCGTCGATCGGCTCGCCGAGGGCGTTCACCACGCGGCCGAGCAGCGCGTCGCCGACGGGGACCGACAGGATGCGGCCGGTCGCCTTGACGATCTGCTCCTCCTCGAGGGCGTCGACGCTGCCGAGGACGACAGCACCGATCGTGTCCTCGTCGAGGTTGAGGGCGAGGCCCAGGGTGCCGTCCTCGAACTCGAGGAGCTCGTTGACCGCCGCACCCGGCAAGCCCGGACACCCGTGCGATGCCGTCTCCGACCTCGACGATGCGGCCGACCTGCTCAGAGCCGACCGTCGGGGTGTACTCGGCGACGTGCCGCCGGAGCGCCTCCGTGATCTCGCTCGCGTCGATCGTCAGCTCAGCCATGCGGGTGCTCCCCTTCATCGTTCTCTGCGAGGCGGTCGTTCGTGTCCAGGTGGGTGTTGCTGATGCGGGTCTCGGGCTCGTCGACCAGCGGGGTCTCGTCCCAGCCGGAGCTGGCGAGGTGCTCGCGCAGGGCGTCGAGGCGGCCGCGGGCGGTGGCGTCGACACGGAGGTCGCCGACGTCGACCAGCACGCCGGAGAGCAGCGAGGGGTCGATCGAGACCTGGAGCTCGACAGGGTTGCCCGTGAGCGCCGACAACGACTCGGAGAGCTTGCTGCTCTCGTCGGCGTCGACGGCGCGCGCCGCGCGGACCCTGGCGACCCGCCAGCCGCGAGCCTTGGCCGTCTGCTCGACGAGGTAGTCGAGGGTGCCGACGAAGTCGCGTGGGCGCCCGCCGGTCAACGTGTACTGAACCAGCGCCAGCGCGGCGGGGGAGACCCGGCCACCGATGAGCTGGTCGACGATCGCGTGCCGCTGGGAGAGCGGGAGGTCGCGGTCGCTCAGCGCGTAGCGGAGGTTCGGCGCGGACTCGACGGTCCTGGCGAAGCGGAAGAGCTCGTCCTCGAGCTCGTCGAGCTGCTCGCGGGTGAGGTTCTCGAAGATCGCCGTGGCGTAGCCGCCGACCCGGGCGCGGGAGCCGAGGTGCCCGAGCGGAACCTCGCCCATCATCGAGCCCTCGGCGGTTCGACGGGCCCGGTTGGACAGCCAGTTCAGCGCAGCGGGGATCTCGGGCTGCGGAGACCGCGCCGGCGGCGAACGCCGCCAGCCGACGCGCGGGGTCCGACACCTTGCCGGTGAGGAGGTCGTTGATGATCGCCCGGCGAGCGGCCGGCGCCACCGAGGTGTCGGTGAGCGCAGACCTGAGCTGGGTGTTCGAGTCGACGAGCTCGTCGATGGACTCGAGCTCCGTCGCCAGTGCGCCGGCGGACTCGCCGGCGGGACCCGCCACGTCGGTGACGGAGTCCAGCACGGCGGCGGTGTAGCCGGTGAGGGCTGAGTTCACCGGCGGGCCCCAGCCTGCTCGGACGCGCCGGTGGCGTTCAGTGCGGCGACGGCCTCGTCGATGAGGTCGCGGTGCGTCGCGGCGTCGACCTCACGGCCGAGGATGCGCTCGACGACGTCGAGGACGAGCTCGCCCATCTTGCCGGCGGCCTCCTCGACGGCACGGCGACGCGCGAGCTCGACCTCGGTCTCGGCGTTGGCCACGATGCGGTCGTACTCAGCCTGACCACGCCCGGCCGCCTCGGAGCGGACCTGCTCCGACGTGCGGTTGGCCTGCGCGATGATCTCGCGCCCCTGCCGACGGGCGTCCTCGAGCGCGGCGCGGCGCTCGTCGTCAGCAGCCTCGGCGTCGGCGCGGGCGTTCTCCGCGGCCTCCAGCGAGCCGCGGATCTGCTCCTGGCGGTCCGCCATCGCCTTCGCCAGCGGCGGGAGGATGTACTTCCCGAGCACGAAGATGATGATCAGGAAGACGCCGAGCTCGACGAAGAACGTTCCGTTCGGGAGCAGGAAGATCGACGAGGTGAGCACGAGCAGCTACTTGGAGGAGAAGACGTAGATGAAGACGACCATGAAGAGGAGGTTGATGAAGTACGCCGCCTCGACCAGACCGACGGTCAGGAAGAAGTACTGGCGGGCCTTCGCCTCGATCTCAGGCTGACGAGCGATTGCCTGGATGGTCGAGCTGCCGACGAGACCGTCACCGATGGCAGCGCCAGCGGCGCCACCTGCAAGGGCGAGGCCGCCACCGATCAGCGCGCCGGCGATGCGGATCGCGGAGTCGAGACCAGCATCTGCTGCCATGATTTTCCTCCAGTGAGATGTACCGAGTTGGTGCGTTGTCTAGAGGGTCCTGCGGTTGTCAGTGCTGCTGTTGGTCAGTGCTGCTGTTGAGGAACTGCTGCGGTCTGGCTGGCGAGCGGGTGGAACGGGTCGTCCGGTGCAGGTCGTGCAGCCGAGGCGCGGAGCTAGTGCTCCTCCTCGACGGTCACCGCCATGCTGAGGTAGATGATCGTGAGCAGGGCGAAGATGAAGGCCTGGATCGCACCGATGAACAGGGCGAAGGGCTTCCAGATCAGCTCGCCGACGGGGACGAGGTAGATCGGGAGCAGCGCGGTGATCACGGTGACCATCAGGACGCTGGCGAACATGTTGCCGAAGAGCCGGAAGGTCAGCGTGATCGGCTTGGTGAGCTCCTCGATCACGTTGATCGGGAACATGATCGGGTAGGGCTGGAAGTAGTGCTTGAAGTAGCCGCCGAAGCCGCGGGTCCGGATCGACTCGTACTGGACGAGGAAGAACACTGAGAGCGCCATCGCGAGCGGCAGGTTCACGTCTGCGGTCGGCGCGGGGAACCACTCCGGGTTGTGGCCGCTCGGGATGATCTCGATCCAGTTGCACACCAGGATGAAGATGAACAGCGTCACGGCCAGCGGGACGTACTTGCGGCCCTTGTCGCCGATCGCGGAGTCGGTGAGGTCCCAGACCTGGGAGATCAGCGTCTCCCAGAAGAGCTGGAGTCGGCCGGGGACGCCCGCGGTGACCTTGCGGCGCATCAGGAAGCCGAGCGTCAGCACGATCGCGGCGGCGACCAGGGTGGCCCAGATGATGTCGAGGTCGAAGGTCATGCCCAGGAACTGGGCGGTCTTCGCGTGGTCGCCGACCTCGATGGTGACGTCGGCCCTCATGAGATGCCCTCTCGGAGGATCGCCCGGCCGGCATTGACGACGAAGGCGATCTGGAAGATGACCAGCCCGACGATGATGCCGATGCCGAGCGGTGGGGACAGCAGCACGGCGCCGATCAGCGACCACGGTCAGGATGACCAGGCGGACCGCGCTGCGGGTGCGGAGGATGCGCTTGACGACCTTGTTGTCCTGCTCGCCGTCGGTCTGGACCTTGACGACGCCGGCGCCGAGCATGCGGAGGTTCAGGATCGCCAGGCCCGAGGCCGATGATGATGCCGCCGGCGGCCAGGGTCTGGTTGAGGAGCACCGCGACGACGACGGCGCCGGCGCCGAAGATCAGCGCGACGAGCATGGTGGGCCGGAGCACGCGCGTGAGCGCGCCCGACGGAAGATCGGTGAACATGGGCTTACTCGACCTGACCAACGGTCGCGCGGTCGGCAGCCAGAAGACCGGTCGGGTGACCAGTCACATGAATCTGCGGACCTGCGTGACGACGGTCCCGACCGCGGCCGCTGCCCCGAGGAGCAGCCCCAGCACCAGGAACAGCGGCGTGGTGTGCGCCCGGCCGTCCAGCCAGATCCCCGCGAACAGGCCGATCGCCAGACAGCCCGCGACCGCAGTGCCGAGCCCGAGGAAGACGGCTGCGGAAGGCAGCGGCCGCACCGAGGGGTTCGGCGGCGGGTCGGGCCGCGGATCGGGCGGCGGAACCGGTGAGGTCACGAGCGGAGGCAGCGGCTTCGGGACGGAAGCAGGAGCCGAGCGTGGTGCGCGTCAGCATCAGAGCCCTCTCTGCTCTCCGCGTGCCCGCACATCGCCGTGCGGACCGCTGTGGAAACGCTGGTTGCCGTGTCGAAGTGGCTCGGGGTCCGAAGACCGTCGCGCCCGGTGTTCCGTCCAGCATTTGCACGTGGACTGTACACGGACGGCATCCTTGCATCACACGGGGGTAGCCACAAAACGGGGCAGCCACAGGGCCTCCGGCGCCCCTGTCCGTGGGCCTGGAAGGGTCGGGCTCAGCGGTTCGCGCCAGGTGTCCAGAGCACGTCGCCGATGCCACCGGCAGCGGGGGTGTTCGCGACCCTGGCGAGGATGAAGAGCAGGTCCGAGAGGCGGTTGAGGTACTGCACGGTCAGCGCGTTCATCGAGTCGCCGTGGACCTCCAGGGCAGCCCAGGTCGAGCGCTCGGCGCGACGCACGACGGTGCGGGCGACGTGCAGCAGGGCCGAACCCGGCGTGCCACCCGGCAGCACGAACGAGCGAAGGGCCTCGACCTTCTCGTTGTAGGCGTCGCAGTCGACCTCCAGCCGCTCGACGTAGGAGGCCTCCACCCGCAACGGCGGGTGCTTCGGGTCGGGCACCACCGGCGTGCACAGGTCAGCCCCGACATCGAAGAGGTCGTTCTGCACGCGGAGCAGCAGGGTCTGCACGTCCGGCGGGAGCTCGCCCAGCGCGAGCGCCACCCCGATCGCCGAGTTCGCCTCGTCCACGTCCGCGTAGGCGGCCAGCCGGGGATCGGTCTTGGTCGTGCGGCTCATGTCCCCCAGCGCCGTGCTGCCGTCGTCGCCGGTGCGGGTGTAGATGCGTGTGAGGTTCACCATGGCTCGAGCCTAGGGGCCGCCCGGCACGGTGGGCAGGTGCCCTGGCGAGCGCTCGCTCCGCCGTAGGCTGGCGCGATGGAGAGGTTCCGGGTCACGGGTGGAGCACGGCTGCAGGGCTCGGTGCGGGTGACGGGCGCTAAGAACAGTGTGCTGAAGCTGATGGCCAGCGCGCTGCTCGCGGAGGGCGCGACCACGATCCGTGAGGTCCCGGACATCCTGGACGTCGAGATCATGGGCGAGCTCCTGCGCCGGCTGGGCTGCTCCGTCGATCGGGACCTCGAGGCGGCGTCAGTGATCATCGACGTCCCTGCGGTGCCCGGGCACCAGGCCGACTACGACCTCGTGCGGCGGATGCGGGCCTCGATCAACGTCCTCGGTCCGTTGGTCGCCAGGGTCGGGGAGGCCCACGTCGCACTGCCTGGTGGCGACGCCATCGGGTCACGCCCGCTCGACCTGCACCTCGCGGGCCTCACCCGGCTCGGCGCGACGATGACCAGCGAGCACGGCTACGTGGTCGCCAAGGCGCCGACGGGCGGACTGGTGGGCGCCACGATCTGGCTGGACTTCCCGAGCGTGGGGGCGACGGAGAACCTCTTGACCGCCGCGGTGCTCGCCAAGGGCAGCACTGTCATCGACAACGCCGCCAGGGAGCCGGAGATCGTCGACCTCTGCTCGATGCTCGTCGGGATGGGCGCCAAGATCGACGGCATCGGGACGGCGACGCTCGAGGTGGTCGGTGTGGACGCGCTGCACCCGGTCGACCATGCGACCGTCCCCGACCGCATCGTCGCCGGCACCTGGGCGATCGCCGCGGCGATGACGCTCGGCGACATCGAGGTGATCGGCGGGCGCTCGGAGCACCTCGAGATCACCCTCGACAAGCTCGCGACCAGCGGGGCGCAGGTGACGCGGCTCGACGGCGGCTTCCGGGTCAGCGCGCAAGAGCGCCCCACGGCGGTGGACATCGTCACGCTGCCCTTCCCCGGGTTCCCGACCGACCTGCAGCCCATGGTGCTGGCCCTGAACGCCGTGGCGGACGGGGCCGCGATGGTCACCGAGAACCTCTTCGAGGCCCGCTTCATGTTCGTCGACGAGCTCGTGCGCCTCGGTGCGGACATCCGCACGGACGGCCATCACGCCGTGGTCCGCGGCCGGCCCCAGCTCTCCGGCGCCCCGGTGCGGGCCACGGACATCCGCGCTGGAGCCGGGCTCGTGATGGCCGGCCTGGTGGCGGACGGCGTCACCACCGTGAGCGACAGCTTCCACATCGACCGCGGGTACCCCGGCTTCGACGAGCAGCTGAGGCGGCTCGGTGCTGACGTGGTGCGCGAGAGCGACCCGGACTACTTCCCGGCCTGATCGCTGGTCGCTGCGGTGGTTCGGCGGCCTGTGCGCCCGAGAGAGGCTGGACAGCGCGGGCTAGGGCTTCGGACGGCTCGCGAGCACTGCTCGAGCGCGTTCGACGTCCGAGCTGAACACCAGCACCCGCGGACCCTCGGTGGTCTCGGCGAGCGTGGCCTTGACTCCCTTGGACTCCAGCAGCTGCTTGATCGCCGCGCCCTCCGCGGGGACCGCGGAGTGACGACCGGGGACAGCAGGCCGTACGCGTCCGGTGCCCCTGGCTTCACCGGCCGTGCGATGAGGGAGCTCCCGCTGGAGAAGGCCCAGCGCAGGAGCAGTGCGAGCACGGCGACCACGCCGAAGGCCACCACCGGGCCGATGGCGAAGGAGTAGGCGTTCGCGGCCAGCACCCGCCCAGTGTTGCGCAGCCGGTCAGGTGCGGCATCCCGCGTGCGCCGCCATGCCGCGCGGGCTGGCTGGAGGCGCTCGTCCCGCTGGCAACTTTCGTCCCAGATGTCCCGCGTGTCGCAGGGCACCCACCAGTCACGCGCCCTACGGTGCTGTGGAGTCAGGAGCGGCCCTGCGTGGTCGGCCTGGCTCGCCACGTCGGCGGAGGCCTCTTCCCCCCGTCCTGGCCCGTGCCCGCGGGCCGGGAACTGCGGTCCTCCGTCGCAACTGGAGGCGCCACGTGTCTGTCCAGCTGGATCACGATCACCGCACGCCCGTCCTGCTCCAGGACCGCGTCCTTCTCCCTGAGCGGCTGGACGCCACCACCGTGGCCCTGGTCCGTGAGGTCCTCCACGAGGCGCTCGAGCTCACCCTGCTCCGCAGCGGCCCCGGCGGCGCCGACCTGGTCGTCGACGTCGGCCAGGTCCGGGTCGTGGACAGCGTGGGGCTCGGCCTGCTGCTCAGCGTGCACCGCAGCTGCGTCCGCGAGGGCCGGCGCCTGGTCCTGGCCGAACCTCAGCCCGGACTCCTGCGCCTGCTGGCCGTCACCCGGCTGCACCGCGTGCTCCACCTGGAGCGCACGCCTCAGCACGTCTGAGCACGCGTGTCTGAACCGGCATGACAGCGGGCCGCCGTAGCTGCGGACCTGCGTCACAGCCGTAGGGACCCCGGCGGTACTGTCGCGAGAGTCGGGCCGACCTCCTGGCGGCCACGCGAGCGTGAGAGGCATGCCGATGCAGGGTCCTGAGCAGGACAAGCGCACCCGCGACCGGCCCTGGGTCATGCGCACCTACGCCGGCCACTCGTCGGCGAGCCGGTCCAACGAGCTCTTCCGCCGGAACCTGGCCAAGGGGCAGACCGGGCTGTCCGTCGCGTTCGACCTCCCCACCCAGACCGGCTACGACCCCGACGACGTGCTGGCACGCGGCGAGGTGGGCAAGGTAGGGGTCCCGGTGGCGCACCTGGGCGACGTCCGCCGGCTCTTCGCCGACATCCCGCTGGCCACCACGAACACCTCGATGACGATCAACGCCACCGCCATGTGGCTCTTCGCGCTCTACCAGGTGGCCGCGGAGGAGCAGGGCGCCAAGCCCGAGCAGCTGACCGGGACCACGCAGAACGACATCATCAAGGAGTACCTCTCGAGGGGGACCTACGTCTTCCCGCCTGCGCCCTCGCTGCGGCTGACCACCGACCTCATCGCCTACACCGTCAGCACCGTGCCGTCCTGGAACCCGATCAACATCTGCAGCTACCACCTGCAGGAGGCCGGCGCGACGCCGGTCCAGGAGGTCGCGTTCGCGATGGCCACCGCGATCGCCGTGCTGGACGCGGTGCGCGACGGCGGACAGGTGGCCCCTGAGCGTTTCGGGGACGTCGTGCAGCGGATCTCCTTCTTCGTCAACGCCGGAGTCCGGTTCGTCGAGGAGATGTGCAAGATGCGGGCCTTCTCGCGGATGTGGGAGGACATGGTCGCGAGCCGGTACGGGGTGAGCGACAAGCGCGACCGGCGCTTCCGCTACGGCGTGCAGGTCAACTCGCTCGGCCTGACCGAGGCCCAGCCGGAGAACAACGTCCAGCGGATCGTGCTCGAGCTGCTCGGTGTCACGCTCTCGAAGGACGCCAGGGCCAGAGCGGTGCAGCTCCCCGCGTGGAACGAGGCGCTGGGGCTCCCACGTCCGTGGGACCAGCAGTGGTCGCTGCGCATCCAGCAGGTCCTCGCCTTCGAGTCCGACCTGCTCGAGTACGACGACCTCTTCGCCGGCTCGCACGTCGTCGAGGCGTTGACCGCCGAGATCGTGACCGAGGCCACGGCCGAGCTCGAGCGCATCCAGGCCATGGGGGGCGCGGTCGCGGCGGTCGAGAGCGGGTACCTGAAGTCGGCTCTGGTCGGCTCGCACGCCGCCCGCCGGTCCCGTATCGAGTCGGGCGACGACGTCGTCGTGGGGGTGAACGCCTTCACCACCACCGAGCCGAACCCGTTGCTGGGTCACGAGGTGGGCCCCGACGGCGCGTCCGCCGGCCCGGACAGCATCGTGCAGTCGGTCGACCCCGCGGTCGAGGGTGAGGCGATCGAGGCGCTCGTCAGCTGGCGTGCCGAGCGTGACGACGCGGCGGTCCAGGCGGCGCTGGCCGAGCTGACGACAGCGGCCCGATCGACGGACAACCTCATGCCGGCGACGCTGCGGTGCGTGCGCGCCGGGGTCACCACGGGGGAGTGGACCGCGGCGCTGCGCTCGGTGTTCGGGGAGTACCGCGCCCCGACCGGTGTCGGGGGTGCCGTCGGCACGACAGAGGCAGGTGACGAGCTCACCGCTGTGCGTGAGGCTGTCCGCCGGACCGGTGCCGAGCTCGGCGGCCGGCTGCGGCTGCTGGTGGGCAAGCCGGGGCTCGACGGTCACTCCAACGGGGCCGAGCAGATCGCGGTGCGTGCCAGGGACGCCGGCTTCGAGGTCGTCTACCAGGGGATCCGGCTGACGCCCGCCCAGATCGTCGCCGCCGCGGTCGAGGAGGACGTCGACTGCGTCGGCCTCTCCATCCTCTCCGGGTCGCACCTGTCGGTCGTTCCCGAGGTGATCGATGGACTGCGCGCTGCCGGGCTGTCCGACGTCCCCGTCGTCGTCGGCGGGATCATCCCCGACGCCGATGCGCTGACGCTGCGTGAGGCCGGCGTGGCCGAGGTCTTCACTCCGAAGGACTATGACATGACGGTGGTGATGGCTCGCGTGGTCGGGGCCATCAGAGCAGCGCACGGGCTCGACCTCGTCCCGGTCTGATCCGGCTGACCTCAGAACAGGCGCGAGTCGGGGTCGTCGACGCCTCGCATCGAGTCGTAGTCCAGCGTGAGGCAGTCGATGCCGCGGTCGAGGGCCAGCACCCTGGCCTGCGGCTTGATCTCCTGCGCGGCGAAGACCCCTCGGACCGGGGACAGCAGCGGGTCGCGGTTGAGCAGGTCGAGGTAGCGGGTGAGCTGCTCGACACCGTCGATCTCCCCTCGCCGCTTGATCTCGACCGCGACGGCAACGCCGGCTGCGTCCCGGCAGAGCAGGTCGACCGGGCCGATCGGGGTGGGGAACTCGCGGCGCACGAGCCGCCAGCCCGGCCCCAACAGCTCGACCTGCTCGGCGAGCAACGCCTGCAGGTGGGCCTCGACGCCGTCCTTGACCAGGCCAGGGTCCACGCCGAGCGTGTGGCTGGAGTCGTGCAGGACCTCCTCGACCGAGATGACCAGGCGCTCGCCGGCCTTGTTCTCCACGGTCCAGGTGCTGGTGCCGTCCTCGCCGGGCTCGACCCGCAACGTGCACGGCGGGCTCATCCAGTTGAGCGGCTTGTACGCGCGGTCGTCCGCATGCACGGACACCGAGCCGTCCGACTTCACCAGGATCAGCCGAGGTGCTGACGGAAGGTGCGCGCTGAGCCGACCGATGTAGTCGACGCTGCAGCGTGCGATCACCAGCCTCATGAGCCGGACGCTACCTGACCGGCAGGGACCGCTGTGCTGGGCTGGACGCACCGCCGCCAGCCCAGCACAGCGATCGCGCCGACGACCAGCCAGCAGCAGAAGGCCACCACGACCTCGCCGTGCCCCAGCGGGCTGTACTGCGCGTGCCCCCACGGCAGGCCACCGCTCCATCGCGTGTAGACCTCGACCAGCAGCGCGCCGGCCAGCAGGTTGTAGGCGGTCGCCCCCCAGAACGTCAGCAGATACGCCGGCGCGAGCATCCACACGAAGTACTGCGTCGCGAACGCGGGGCTGAGGAACCAGAACAGCACCAGCGCGAGGGCAGCGCACTCAGCCAGCCGGCCCGGTCGCCGCCACAGGAGGTACGCCGGGATGCCGGCGGCGAGCACCAGCACGAGGAACCGTCCGCTGCCGGCGAGCCAGTCGCCGAGCCCATGCAGGCCGAGGACCGACGTCAGCTGGACGAGACCCCACTGGCGCGCCCCGATCCCGGCATAGCCGAGGACGTCGCGGTGCAGCGGGCCCCACTGGCTCAGCACGGCTGGGCCCCACACCACGACCAGCAACGACACCAGCCCCGCCGCGAACCGCACGAGTGCTCGGCGACCGCTCAGCAGCGCGGCCAGCAGGAGCACGGGCACGACGACCACCGGCACGATCTTCACGCTCAGCGCCAGCCCCAGGACCACGCCTGCGAGCAGCGGCGCCTGCCGGTCAGCGAGCAGGTACACGGCCGCGAGCGTGAGCATCACGAACACCGGATCGGTGTTGCCGTGGTAGGCCGAGATCACCAGCAGCACCGGGCTCACCGCGACGAGGACCGCAGCTGCGAACGCCTCGCGCGGCGGCCGCCGTCGTCCGACCATGGCGAGCAGCAGGAAGGGCGTGACCGCGTCCGCGGCGATCGCCGGCAGCCGGATGGCGAGGGGGAAGGACAGCGCCGTGTGCGTGCTCGCACCGTTCAGCACGACCAGCAGGTAGCCGATGAGCGGCGGATGGTTGTACGGCAACGGGAAGTGCAGGCCGTAGACCCCGACCGGGCCGGCCGAGCGGACGCCGGCGGCGAACTCCTCCCAGTGCGTGACGTCGTTGCTGCCGAAGGTCCTGGCCGCTATCAGCGTCTTGGCGACCACGGCCACGGCCACCACGACCACCAGCCACGGTCGGTACCGGCGGAGGTCAGCCGCATCCGTCACCCACGGATTCTCACACGTCGGACCGGCCTGAGATTCGGGCCCGCAGACGGCTCGGTGAGGGCTAGCGTGACCGGATGAGCGAACGGGCGTACGACTACATCGTGATCGGGGCCGGCAGCGCCGGCTGCGTCCTCACCTACCGGCTCGCGCAGGCCGGGCACCGCGTCCTGGTCCTCGAGGCCGGCGGCGACGACAAGGCCGTCGACGAGATCCACGTCCCCGCGGCCTTCCCCACGCTGTTCAAGACCAAGTACGACTGGGACTACGAGACCGTCGAGCAGAAGCACGTGCAGGGCCGCACGATCTACTGGCCGCGCGGCAAGGTGCTCGGCGGCTCGTCCTCGATCAACGCCCAGCTCTACATCCGCGGCAACCGGCTGGACTACGACGGCTGGCGGGACGAGCACGGCTGCACCGGCTGGGGCTACAGCGACCTCCTGCCGTCGTTCAAGAAGGCGGAGGACAACGCCCGGGGAGCCTCGGAGTACCACGGCGTGGGCGGGCCGCTGCGGGTCGAGGACGCCAGGTTCACCCACGAGCTCTCGTACGCGTTCGTCGAGTCGGCGGCGTCGTCGGGCATCGCCCGGAACGAGGACTTCAACGGGGCGGCGCAGGACGGCGTGGGCCTGTTCCAGGTGACGCAGAAGCGGGGCCGGCGTTGGTCCACCGCTGACGCGTACCTGCGGCCCGCGATGGCGTTGGGCGACTCGGTCACCGTCGAGACCGATGCCCTGGTCACCCGGATCGTGGTCGAGGATGGCCGCGCGGTCGGCGTCGAGTGGCAGCAGCGCGGGGCACGGCGAGCGGCCTTCGCCGATGCCGAGATCCTGCTCAGCGGGGGTGCGGTGAACAGTCCGCAGCTGCTCCTGCTGTCCGGGATCGGTGCACCTGACCAGCTCCGCGAGCACGGCATCGACGTCGTCGCCGAGCTTCCCGGGGTCGGGGAGAACCTGCAGGACCATCTCGCGTCGCCGGTCGTCTGGCGCACCAAGGGCACGACGAGCCTGCACGACCACGAGAACCTCTGGTCGCTGGTGCGGTGGCAGGCGCTGCGGTCCGGACCGCTGACGTCGACGGTGGCCGAGGCCTGCGTCTTCCTGCGGAGCCACGCCGACCTCCCGGCGCCCGACCTGCAGTACCACGTGGCTCCCGCCGCGTTCGTGGACAACGGGCTCGCCGAGCCGCCTGGGCCCGGCTTCACCGTCGCCCCCGTGCTGGTGTCCGTCGCGAGCCGCGGGCGGCTGCGGC
This sequence comes from uncultured Actinomycetota bacterium, assembly GCA_963819215.1. GTDB lineage: Bacteria > Actinomycetota > Actinomycetes > Prado026 > Prado026 > CAWFVK01. Next base: position 301,288 of record CAWFVK010000006.1, read on the forward strand.
TGCGGTCGGCGGACCCGACGTGGCGCCCGGAGATCGACGCCGGCTACCTGAGCGCGGACGCCGACCTGGAGGCGCTGGTCGTGGGGACACGGGTCGCGCGCGAGATGGTGGCTGATGGTCCGATCCGGCGCTTCCTCGCGGACGAGTGGCTGCCGGGTGCGTCGTCGACCACGCCGGACGAGCTGCGTGAGCACGTGCGGACCTACGGCCAGACGCTGTACCACCCGGTGGGGACCTGCGCGATGGGTGTCGGCGACGACGCCGTGGTGGACCTCGAGTGCCGGGTGCGTGGCGTCGATGCGCTGCGGGTGGTGGACGCCTCGATCATGCCGACCGTGCCTCGCGGGAACACCAACGCGCCGACGATCGCGGTGGCTGAACGAGCGGCCGACCTGATTCTCGCCGGCGCCTGACCCGGCCTGAGCTGGGCCCGCCTGACCCGGCCTGAGCTAGGCCCGCCTGACCCGGCCTGAGCTGGGCCCGGCTAACCGGGGCGGAGGGGGCCCGCCTGGCCGGCGTGGCCCGTCAGGCGGCGCGGACGTAGCTCCCTGCTGGAGTCCCACCGGCCACGGTGGGCAGCCCGGTGGCCCGCCAGAGCCGGAAACCCCCCTCGACATCGGTGGCGCACCAGAGCCCGAGGTCGAGCAGACTGGCCGCGGCGAGGCTGGAGGTGTAGCCCTCCGAGCACAGCACCACCACCTTGCACGTCGTGGTCCACGGCCTCCGCGATGCGGGCGTCGCTGGCTCGGATCGAGCCGCCACTCGAGGACGTTCCGCTCGATGACCAGGCTGCCGGGGACCTCGCCCTCGAGCTCGCGTTGCGCCATGGGACGGATGTCCACCAGCAGGGCACCGATCGCCATCGCCGCGGCCGCCTCGCGCGGGAGGAGCCGCACCAGGCGCCGCCGCGCCGTCTGCAGCACGGACTCGATCGTGACCGGGCCGAGGTCGACCGTCGGGGCGCTCACGCGGAAACCTGCGTGGACGCGAGCTGCTCGGGCAGCGTGACGAGCTCGGTGCGGACGACCTCGAGGCCGGCGGCTGAGGCCTCGTAGTAGCGCATGTGGCTGAGCGGGGGAGAGTACGCGTGGATGCTCACCGCGTTGCCGGTCCCGGCGTGCCCGACGTCATGCACCACGCCGGCACCCAGCGCGTGTGCCGTACCGGAACGCCGCAGGTGCGTGGTGAGCCGTCCGGTGGCGTCGGCCCGGACCTCGGCCAGGTCGCCGTGCACGACGGCGATGGCGGCCGACGAGCCGCCGTGGTCATGGAGCTCGGTGGACTGGCTGGGCAACCAGGTGAGGAGCCAGACGTCGACGCCGGGCTCGGAGTCGAGCTTGGCGTAGTACCTCTGAGCAGGGTCGAACCGAAGGGCGTGCGACCAGAGATCGGGGGTCGCGGCGATGCCTCGGACGAGAGCAACGAGCTCGTCGACGGGCAGCGTGCGGGCACGGAGGGGGGCTGGACTATGTGCCGGCCGTGGCTCTGGACGTGGCGTCGATGGAGGTGCTGGGCGTGCTGCGGATTCGGTGTCCGCAGGGATGCGGGTGCGTGCGAAAGCGGGGGTGAGGACGGACATGACTGACTCCGGGGCTGGGCTGTACGGGCTAGAGGGCTGGAGGCACCTCGGTACAGGCCATCCCGGGCGGGACCGGCGCGTGGGTGAGCCGATGGCGGCGGAACGACATCTCGAAGCCGGTCCGCATCAGCCCTCCTTCATCCACGTGAGCGCAAACCCTTGTTTTCCTACAGGTTCACTATACATACCTGGTCAAGGTTCTCGTCATCGGGCTGGAGCTGTCCGGGTGAGGCGATGCTCGGGCGTGGGCTCACCCGGACAAGTGGGGGCTGGGGCTGAGACGGGGCTCGGGCTGTCCGGGTGAGGCGATGCTCGGGCGTGGGCTCACCCGGACAAGCGGGGGCTGGGGCGGAGACAAGAGGGGGCTGAGGCGAGCGGGGCTCGGGCTGTCCGGGTGAGGCGATGCTCGGGCGTGGGCTCACCCGGACAAGCGGGGCTGGACAGCGAGCCTGTCCGGGTGAGGCGACGCTGGGACGTGGGCTGACCCGGACAGGCTGGCAGCGTGGCGAGGGCGCGCAGCGGACACCCGAGCGCAGCCGACGGCCGAGCGCAGCCGACGGCCGAGCGCAGCGGACACCCGAGCGCAGCGGTCACCCGAGCGCAGCGGTCACCCGAGCGCAGCGGACACCCGAGCGCAGCGGACACCCCAGCGCAGCCGACGGCCTAGCAGGGACTTGGGGTGAGCGAGGTCAGTCGCGCCAGCCGCGCCGGCGCCCGTGGATCGCGGTGACGGCCTTGAGCACGACGGTCATCGACTCGGGCTTGCGGTCGAAAGAGGTCAGCGGCATCGGGAGCGCGAATCGTTGCCGGGTGATCGCCTTCGCCCTGCTGAACTCACGCAGCCCGTCCGCCCCGTGGATGCGGCCGAAGCCGGACTCGCCGACGCCACCGAAGGGCAGGCCTGGGACGAAGGCGAAGGCCACTGCGGCGTTCACCGAGGTCATCCCCGAGCGCAGCCGACGCGCGATCTCCATGCCGTGCCGCTTGCTGAAGACGGCCGAACCGAGGCCGTACCCGGAGGAGTTGGCGAGGTCGACGGCCTCGTCCGCGTCACGCACCCGGGTCACGGTCAGCACCGGGCCGAACGTCTCCTCCGTCTGTGCGGAGGAGTCGGCGGGGACGTCGACCAGGACCACCGGCTCGACGAAGCCACCGTCGAAGGAGTCCCGGCCGCCCACCACGGCGCGTCCGCCACGGCCGAGGGCATCCTCGACGTGCCGACGGATGACGTCGACCTGGCTGGGCATAGTGATCGGGCCGTACGAGGCGTCGGCGTCGCGCCCCGGCCGCAGCGCAGAGACCTTCGCCGTCAGCTTGGCCAGGAAGGCGTCGTAGATGCTGTCGACCGCGTAGATCCGCTCGATCCCGACGCACGTCTGACCGGCGTTGCTCAGGCCGCCCCAGGCAGCGGCGTCGGCGGCGGCGTCGAGGTTGGCGTCCTCGTCGACGATGAGGGCGTCCTTGCCGCCGCACTCGATGAGCACCGGCGTGAGCGTCGGCGCGCAGGCGGCCATCACCTTGCGGCCGGTGGCCGAGGAGCCGGTGAACGCGATCTTGCTGACCCCTGCGCCGCAGAGCGCGGCCCCGGTCTCCCCGAAGCCGGTGACGAGCTGCAGCACGGGCTGCTCCGGAACGGCCTGCCCGAAGGCATCCACCAGCCACGCGCCGATCCCCGGCGTGTACTCGGACGGCTTGAACACCACGGCGTTGCCCGCAGCCAGCGCGTACGCGATCGAGCCGATCGGGGTCAGCACGGGGTAGTTCCACGGACCGATCACGCCCACCACGCCGAGCGGTTGGTACTCCAGCCACGGCTGCTGGTTCGCTGACAGCAGGCTGGGACGCACCTTGCGGGCTCCCAGCACCTTGGACGCGTGCTTGGCGGCCCAGTCGATGTGGTCGATCGCCGCGACGATCTCGAGCAGCGCATCGTCGAGCGGCTTGCCGTTCTCCCGGTGGACGAGCTGGCCGAGCTGGTTGATCCGACGGGTGATGATCCCCTTCCAGGTGAGCAGCCGGTCCTTGCGTTGCTCGGAACCGAGATCGGCCCACCACTGGGCGGCCACCCTCGCGCGGTCGACGACCTCGTGCACCGTGCTCTCGGAGTCCACCGGCCAGCTTCCGACGAGCTCGCCGCTCGCGGGGTCGAGGGAGTCGAAGCTGTCCAGCGAGCGACGGTCGTCGGCGAGCGTCATCGGTCCTCCAGAGGTGCGACAGGCGTGTCCTCATACTGCGGCCTGCGACCGGGGGTGTCACGTGCCGTCCGAGGGAGTCTGCGAGACTGCCGGGACGGCGGGCTGGACGTCGAACTCCGGTCGAGATCATCAAGAAGGGTGCCCACGATGGCTCGGAGCTTCACGAAGGTGGGCGTGGTCGGTCTCGGGACGATGGGGGCCGGCATCGTCGAGGTGTTCGCCCGCAGCGGCCTCGTCGTGGTCGGCGTCGACCGTGACGACGAAGCCGTGGAGCGCGGCCGCCGGCACATCGAGGGCTCGACCGCCCGTGCGCTCAAGCGCGGCAAGCTCACCGAGGACGAGCAGGCCAGCATGTTCGAGCGGATCACGCTGTCCGCCGCGATGGAGGATCTCAAGGACGTCGAGCTCGTCGTCGAGGCCGTCTCGGAGAAGCTCGACCTCAAGCGCGCGATCTTCGAGCAGCTGGCGACCATCACCCCTCCCGACACCATCCTGGCCACGAACACGTCGTCGTTGTCGGTCACCGAGATCTCGGTGGCCAGCAGCCGCCCCACCCGGGTCATCGGCATGCACTTCTTCAACCCGGCCCCGGTGCAGAACTTCGTCGAGGTCGTCAGCACCGTGATCACCGACGCCAGCGTCCTCGACGACGTCCAGGCCCTGGCCGGGCAGCTCGGCAAGACCGCCGTGGTGGTGGGCGACCGCGCCGGCTTCATCGCCAACGCGCTGCTGTTCGGCTACCTCAACCACGCCGCGGCCATGTACGAGACGCACTACGCCTCGCGCGAGGACATCGACGCCGCGATGAAGCTCGGCTGCGGGCTCCCCATGGGACCGCTGGCGCTGCTTGACCTCATCGGCCTCGACACCGCTTACGAGATCCTCGACACGATGTACAAGCAGGGCCGGGACCGCCTGCACGCGCCGCAGCCGATCCTGCGCCAGCTGGTCCTCGCCGGCCTGACGGGCCGGAAGACGGGCCGGGGCTTCTACACCTACGAGTCACCTGGCTCGCCCGTCGTGGTCCCTGACGCCCTGACCCCGGAACCCGCCGTCGAGGGCGCAGCCTCCGCGGCGCGTCCGGTGCACAAGGTCGGGGTCGTCGGTTCGGGGACCATGGCGACGGGGATCATCGAGGTCTTCGCCAAGGCAGGCTTCGAGACGCTGTACGTCGCCCGTGGCGAGGAGAAGGTCGCCCGGGTGCGCGCCGGAGTCGAGCGCTCCTTGGAGAAGGCCGTGCTGCGCGGCAAGCTGACGGCAGACGAGCGGGACGCCGCCATGGCCCGCATCATGCGGCTCGGCGAAGCTGGACGACCTCGCCGATCGTGACCTGGTGGTCGAGGCCGTGGTGGAGGAGCTCTCCGTCAAGCAGGCCCTGTTCTCGACGCTCGACGACATCGTCCGGCCGGGCGCCATCCTGGCGACGACGACCTCGAGCCTGCCGGTGATCGAGTGCGCGATCGCGACAGCGCGCCCCTCGGACGTGATCGGGCTGCACTTCTTCAACCCGGCGCAGGTGATGAAGCTCGTCGAGGTCGTCTCGACGGTGACGACGGCGCCGGACGTGACGGCCACCGCGCTCGAGCTGTGCGAGCGCCTGGGCAAGCACGCCGTCGGCTGCGGCGACCGCGCCGGCTTCATCGTCAACGCGCTGCTCTTCCCCTACCTCAACGACGCCGTCAAGATGCTCGACGCGCGCTACGCGACCGCCGACGACATCGACGTCGCGATGAAGGTCGGCTGCGGCTACCCCATGGGTCCGTTCGAGCTGCTGGACGTCGTCGGGCTGGACGTCTCGCTCGCGATCCAGAAGACGCTGTACCTGGAGTTCCGCGAGCCCGGCTTCGCGCCGGCGACGCTGCTCGAGCACCTGGTCACCGCCGGCTACCAGGGGCGGAAGGCCGGGCGTGGTTTCAGGGTGTACGCCTAGCTGCTCTCAGCCGGCGATTGCTCAGGGCAGGGCCTTGAGCACCTCGGCGACGGCACCGGCGAAGCGGTCGACGTCGTCGACCGTCGTGTCCCACGAGCACATCCAGCGGACCTCGCTCGTGCCGTCGGGATGGACCGTGTCGTCCCAGATGTAGAAGGGCGAGACCTCCATCAGGGCTGGGACGGCGGCGCGCGGGACGAAGGCGAAGACCGCGTTCACCGCCGGTGGGGCGCCCACCTTCACTCCTGGGACGTCGACCACGGCCTGATGCAGCCGGCTGGCCATGGCGTTGGCGTGCCCGGCCGTCTCCAGCCAGAGCCCGTCGGTCAGCAGGGCCTCGAACTGGGCTGCGACGTAGCGTCCCTTGGAGGGCAGCTGGCCGAGCTGCTTGCGCAGGAAGAGCCCGTCCGCCGCCTTCGCGCGGTCGAACCAGACCACCGCCTCGCCGTACATCGCGCCGTTCTTGGTGCCACCGAACGTCAGGACGTCCACCCCGGCAGTGCCGGTGATCGCGCGGGGGTCCACCGCGAGCGATGCCGTCGCGTTGGCCAGGCGTGCACCGTCCATGTGGACGAAGAGCCCGTGCGCATGCGCGACCTCGGCCAGTGCCGTGATCTCCTCGGGCGTGTAGAGCGTCCCCAGCTCGGTGGACTGGGTGATGGACACGACCTTGGGCTGGACATGGTGCTGGTCGCCGAGCGCGAACAGCTGTGCCTCGATCTGCTCGGGGCGAAGCTTGCCGTCCGGCGTCGGGACGTCGATGAGCTTGCACCCCGTGAACCGCTCGGGGGCACCGCACTCGTCCACGTTGATGTGCGCGCTCGCCGGGCAGAGGACGGCGTCCTGCCTGCCGAGCAAGGACTGCAGGCCGAGCACGTTGCCGCCGGTCCCGCTCCAGACGAACAGGACGTCGACGTCCCCGAGCAGGGCCCGCACGGACTCGCTCGCCCGAGCGGTGATGGGGTCGGCGCCGTACGGGAGGGCGTGCCCCACGTTGGCCCGAAGCAGGGCGTCCATGACCGCCGGGTGCACGCCCGAGGTGTTGTCGCTCGCGAACGTGGCCGCGAGCGGAGCGGGCGTGGATGCGGTGCCTGGCGTGGGGCTCGACATGCGGCCATCCTGCCCGAGTCGTCGGACATACGCTGGAGCCGTGAGTCCTCGCTACAACCGTCGGCGTCGTGACGAGCCGGACGGCCCGCCGGGTGCCGGGACCGGTGGCCCCGAGCAGCTCGTCGCGTGGGCCGGCGAGGACTGGGTCTTCCGCCGGGTCACGGGCTCGACCTCGACCAAGGTCTACCGCTGCCCCGGGTGCGACCAGGAGATCCGGCCGGCGACGCCGCACGTCGTCGCCTGGCCGGCTGAGGCAGGCCGCGGGCTGGACGACCGCCGCCACTGGCACTCGCCCTGCTGGGCGGCTCGGGAGCGCCGGACCAGACGCTAGCCTGGCGGGGTGACCGGCTGGCTGGAGAACACCTCGACCTGGCTGGTCGACAACGGGTGGGCGCCCTGGTTGTTCGCGCTGCTCCTGTTCATCTCCTTCGCCGAGGCGGCGTTCTTCCTCGGCTTCGTGCTGCCGGGTGAGACCTCGCTGGTCATCGGCGGTGCCCTGTGCGCGACGGGCGTCTTCCCGCTGTGGGCCTTCCTGCCGTGCGCGATCATCGCGGCGATCGCGGGGGACTCGGTCGGGTACGAGATCGGGGCCCGCTACGGGGAACGGATCAAGGCCTCGCGCCTCGGAGGTCGCGTCGGTCCGGCGCGTTGGGAGACCGCACAGCGCTTCTTCGACCAGCACGGCGGAAAGGCGGTCTTCCTCGGCCGCGCGCAGGCGCTGCTGCGGGCTCTGGTGCCCGCGCTGGCGGGGATGAGCAAGCTGCCGTACCGCGTGTTCCTGCCGTGGAACGCGCTGGGGGCGACCGTCTGGGGCGGCGGGATGGTGCTGCTGGGCTACGTCTTCGCGCACTCGCTGAGCAAGCTCGAGACAGGCTTGAAGTACTGGACCTACGGTGCCGTGATACTGCTTGTCGGGCTCGTCGGCTGGCTGCTGATCCGACGCCATCGCCGCGAGCGGCAGGCGCTCGAGTCGGTCGAGGCCGAGCTCGAGGCCGAGCACCAGGCAGGGGAGACCACCGCGTGACCAACTCTGAGGCTGGCCCGCCGATCGTGATCCGGGCCAACACGGTGCTGCCCGCGCGGCGTGAGCCGTTGACGCTGAAGACCTCCGACGGTCTGCGCCTCGTCGGCGAGCTCGCGCTGCCCGTCGACCGTGAGCCGTTGGCGACGCTGGTGACGCTGCACCCGCTCCCGACCGCCGGCGGCATGATGGACAGCCACGTGCTGCGTAAGGCCTCGTGGCGGCTGCCTGCCCTCGCGGGGATCGCGGTGCTGCGCTTCAACACGCGCGGCACGTCGTCGGCGATGGGTACCTCGGAGGGCGAGTTCGACTCGGGTGAGGCGGAGCGGCACGACGTCGAGGCTGCGGTGCAGGCGGCGTTCGACCTCCAGCTGCCGCATCGGTGGCTGCTCGGCTGGTCATTCGGGACGGACCTCGCGCTGAAGTGGGGCTGCCTGCCCGAGGTCGAGGGCGCGGTGCTGCTCTCGCCGCCGCTGCGGTTCTCGGTCGAGGCTGACCTGGACAGGTGGGCGGTGTCGGGCAAACCCGTGCTGGCCCTCGTGCCCGAGCTCGACGACTACGTCCGTCCGGAGGAGGCGCGCGAGCGGTTCGCCCGCGTTCCGCAGGCCGAGGTGGTCGCCGTCGACGGCGCGAAGCACCTGTGGGTCGGCGAGGCGAACGTGCGTCGGGCGCTCGACGAGATCGTGGCCAGGGTCGTGCCCGGCACTGGCCCGCTGCCGCAGACCTGGTCCGGGCCCTACCAGACCTGGAACGACCTCACCGGAGGAATGACATGAGCTTCGATCCGAGCCGCGCCTTCGACCTGACCGGCAAGACGGCGCTGGTCACGGGTGCGTCCCGCGGCATCGGCCGTGCGATCGCCGAGGCCTACGCGGCGTCGGGCGCGGACGTCGCGCTGCTGGCGCGCAACGCCGCCCTGCTGGCAGAGGTCGCGTCGGTCGTGTCCTCCTACGGTCGACGGGCGCTCGTCCTTCCGACGGACGTCACGGATCGCGATGCCGTGCAGGCCTCGGTCGCTGCGGCGATCGAGGACCTCGGCGGGTTGGACATCGTCGTCAACAACGCCGGCGGGAACTCGTTCATGAGCCCGGTGGTGGGCCTGCGCTACTCCGGGTGGCAGAAGACGCAGACGCTCAACATCGACTCGACGCTGCACGTGATGCAGGCGGTCGGGGAGCACATCACGGGGCGCGGCTCGGGCTCGGTGATCAACGTCGCGTCGGTCGCCGGCCTCGGCGCCGTCCCGCTGATGGCGCACTACGGCGCGGCGAAGGCCGCCGTCCTCTCGCTGACGCGGTCGGCCGCGGTCGAGTGGGCGCACGCAGGGGTCCGGGTCAACGCGCTGGTGCCCGGCTGGGTGGCTACCGACCTCACCGACTTCGCGCGGGCGAACCCCGGCATCGAGGAGGGCCTGATCTCCCGGGTTCCGATGCAGCGCTGGGCGACGGTCGAGGAGATCGCCGGGCCCGGCCGTGTTCCTCGCCAGCGATGCGTCGGCGTTCATGACGGGCCAGACGTTGATCATCGATGGTGGCCTCACCACGATGTGACCGCGTGCCGGACGTCAGCGGGCCGCTCAGAGGTCCAGCACGACCGCGGACTCCGGGTGCGCGCAGCAGATGAGGATCGAGCCCGCCGCGGGCATCTCCAGCGGGCTGGGCGCATAGCTGATGTCACCGGACAGGATCGGTGTGACGCAGGTGTGACAGACCCCGGACCGGCAGGACCATCGCGTCGGGACATCGCAGGCTTCGGCGAGCTCCAGGAGCGAGGCCTGGCGTGCCGACGACGGCACCGTGAGCCCGCTGCGCACGAAGGTGACCGACGGCCCAGGACCAGCGGGGCCAGCTGGCGGATGAGGGGTGACGTGCGGCGCGTCCACCACACCGGGATTGCTCGCGGCCAGCGCACCGAACAGCTCGGTGCGCAGCCGGTCCGGGGCGAGCCCGAGACGCGTCAAGGACTGCTGCAGGTCCGTCATGAACGAGCGCGGGCCGCAGATGTAGGCGGTGGCGTTGACGGGGAGGCCGAGAGCGTCGAGCGCCTCGAACGTCGGTCGGCCCAGGACGACCTGGGCGTCGTCGATCGGCTGGGCATCCGGGGCGGTGAAGAACAACCGCTCCTGGCTGCGCGGCAGCGAGCTGAGCAGGTCGTGGGCCTCAGCGGCAAAGGCATGGTCGTCAGCCGACCGAGACGTCTGGATCCACCACACCTCGCGACCGCTGTGCTGCGCTGCGAGCTGATGCAGCATCGCCAGCACCGGCGTGACCCCGATGCCGGCTGAGACCAGCAGCACCGGCTCGTCGCTGTCGGTGAGCACGAAGGCGCCGCGCGGCGCGGCGACCTCGAGCACGGATCCCGGGTGCAGATGGGTCTGCAGGTAGCTGCTGACTCCTCCCGGTTCGGTCTTGATGCTGATCCGGTAGTGAGCGTCGTCGGGAGTCGCGGACAGCGAGTAGCTCCGCACCGGAGCCGGGTCACCCGCGCCCGTGACGCGCACCGTCAGGTACTGCCCGGCGTGCGGTCGTGGCAGGGCGCCGCCGTCCTCCGACCCCAGGAGCACGGAGATCACCGACGACGTCTCGGCCACGACCTCGCTCACGCGCAGCCGCCGGAAGCCGTCCCAGGCCGGCTCGGACCCGGTCTCGGTCACCGGGCCGGTCGTCGGCGTCCTGCCCTCCGCGACGTCGAGCAGCTCACGGAACGACTGCTGCCAGCCGGGACTCAGCGCGGGGATGTCGAGCGCCTTGCGCAGCAGCTCGGTGTCGCGGTCCGGCAGGTACAGCAGGGCGTCGATGGCTGCGACGCTCAGCGCGTGCGGGCCGAGGAGGACGCGCTCGATCTGATCGCCTGCCTGGACCCGTCCCTCGGTGATGACCCGCAGGTAGAAGCCAGGGCGGTGGTGGGAGACGAGCATCGCTGGCAGCTCCGGCTGCCCGAGCCGCAGACCGACCCGGTAGCAGGTCACGCGTGGTTGGGTGACCTCGAACTCCGCCTCGCCGATCCGGTACCGGTCGCCGATGCACACCTCGTCGTCGGGCAGGCCGTCCACGGTGAAGTTCTCGCCGAACTGGCCCAGCTCGAAGTCCTCCTGACCGAACTGCTGCTGCCAGTACCGGTAGGAGTCGATCTGGTAGACGAGCACGGCACGCTGCTCGCCACCGTGGCCGGCGAGGTCGCCCTGCCCGTCTCCCTCGACGTTCAGCCGGCGCACCAGGCGTGGCCCGTCGACGGGGCGCTTCCAGATGCCGGTGTGGACGGTTCGCCCGTCCCACGCGACGTCCGCCGGGAGTCCCACGTTGACGGAGAGCAAGGTCGGCACCGGCGTCGTCCCTCTCTGCTCGACCGGCCGGAGGTGAAGTCCCAACCTGCCACCGGGGCCTCGGGCTGCCAAGCGGCTACGGCGCGGAACGGTGCTGCGTGAGGTTCTCCCTGGCCCACAGAGCGGCACTGGTCCGGTCAGCCACCCCGATCTGGCGGAACACGCGCCCGAGGTGGGCCTTGACGGTGCGCTCGCTGATGCCCAGCGCGCGTCCCACCTGCTTGTTCGCCATGCCCTGGGCCACCAGCTCCAGCACCTCTCGCTCGCGCGCGCTCAGCCCGTCCGACGGCAGTGGCATCGGCGCAGCGGACGGCAGCAACGCGCGCGCCACCCGTGCATCGAGCGGCGCATGGCCGTCGGCAGCCGAGCGGATGGCCGCGAGGAGGTCCCGGGGATCGCAGTCCTTCAGCAGGTAGCCGACGGCGCCGGCCCGCAGCGCATCGGCAACCCGTGCCTGGTCGGAGAAGGAGGTCAGCACCACCACGTAGGCCTCGGGTCGTTCGAGCAGGAGCAGCCGCGTCGCCTCGACGCCGTCCATGACGGGCATCGAGAGGTCCATCAGCACGACATCGGGAGCAAGCTCGGAGCAGAGCGCGACGGCGCGCCGCCCATCCTCAGCCTGGCCCACCACGCGGAGGTCGTCGGTGCCGTCGATCAGTGCGGCCAGCCCGGCGCGCACCAGCTGGTGGTCGTCGGCCAGCAGGACCGTGATCACGGCCGGTCCACCACCAGACGCCAACGCGTCCCCAGCCCCGGGGCCGAGGCCACTTCCAGCAGCGCGCCGGCGGAGCTGGCGAGGTCACCGATGACTCGCAGACCCAGGTGTCCTTCGGGGGGTTCGTCGAGCACGGCGGCGACGTCGAAGCCGACGCCGTCATCGGCCACCACCAAGGTGACGGTGTCGACGGCGACGGTGAGCGACACCTCGACGACGGAGGCCGCGGCGTGCCGGGCGGCGTTCCGCAGCGTCTCCTGCGCCACCCGGAACACGAGCCGCTCGCCGTCCTCGTCCAGTCCGGTGACGCCGTCCACCGGGAGCGCGAGGCGCATCTCGATGTCCCGGCTCCGGACCGTCCCCGCGAGGTCGGTCAGCGCGGCGACGAGCCCGGCCGAGCGAAGGCTCGGGGGGTAGATGTCGACGAGCAGCGTCCGCAGTCCTCCGATCGACCCTCGCACCGTCGTCGCCGCGGATCGCAGCGTGACCGCGAGATCGGGTCGCCCGTCTCGGGCTGCGCGTTCGGCCGCGCCGGCCACGGCGTAAGAAGCCCCGGCGAGCTCTTGGACCACGCCGTCGTGCAGCGTCGCGGCGATCCGGCGACGCTCGTCAGCGGAGGCGTCGACGGCGTGCTGCAGCAGCTCCACCCGCTGGTCCTGTGCCGCCTTCACGCGGTCGAGGAGCCGCCACAGGATCGGCAGCATCAAGGCGATGAGCAGCAGCAGGCTGGTCAACGTGATGCCGGCGAAGCCGCGCCAGAGCTCACCGGTCCGTGCTGTGACCGAGGTGTAGGAGAGGTAGGTCTCGAAGAGCAACGGCTGACCGCTCGGCGTCCACACCGGGCGGTACACCTCGAGCAGCTTTCCCTGGCCGCGTTCGAACTCGTTCTCGGGCGCCGACAGGTCACTGACCTCGGCGTGCGTCTTCGGGGCGGTGAACACGGCCTGCTCGTCGTCGCCGAGGGTGAAGTGACGCCCGATGATCCGTGGCTCGTCCGAGTAGACGATGCGACCGTCAGGGGTCCACAGCTTCACGCGGAGCACGGTCGCGCTGAGCACCCGGGTGCGAACGGCCTGGTCCAGTCTGGCGAGGGACGTGGCTGAGCCGCCAAGCAGAGCATCGTCGAGCACGGGCTGCACGGCGGACTCCGCGAGCAGGTCCGTGGTGCGCGCGGCGTCGTTGACCGCCTCCTGCTCGGCGACCCTGCGGCTCGCGTACGCGCCCGCGACGCCAACGATGACCAGCACCACCACTGCGGCCGCGACGACTTGCGCGAAGACCCGCCGCATCCTCACCGGTCGGTCGACCCGGCTCAGTCGGCGACGGCCGTCCGCCACCGTGGTCCACGGGGGCGAGGGCGAGGCAGGATGCGGCGACGCCGCGCGGACTGAAGGGGTCCGCGCGGCGTCGCCGCTGGGGGAGGGATCGATCACTGGTGTCCTGGGCCGTCATCCGAGCCATGACCGCCGGACTTGCCGCCGTGGTCGTCACCCGGTTCGGCGTGCTGCGTGGTGCCGCCCTTGTCATCCCCGGGCTCCGGGTGCGCCGCGAGGCCGCCCTTGTCATCCCCGGGCTCCGGGTGCGCGCTCGAGCTGGTGGTCGGACTGGCGGACGGACGGGCTTTGGCGCCGCCGCCTCGGTGGTCGCCCGGCTCGGGGTGCTTGGTCTGACCACCCTTGTCGTCCGTGGTGGTCGGGGTGGCATGGGCTGCCGCCACGGTCTGCGCGGCCACGGTCTGTGCGGTCGCGGGCACCCGGACCGGCACGGACTCGGCGAACGACGGGTTGCCGGCGAGCCCGATGACGGCGGGCACGGCGGCGACGATGGTGACTACGGCGAAGGTGAGCAGTCGCTTCATGGTCGTTTCCTCTCTCGGTTCCTGGACTGCTCCCATTCACAGGGCTCCGAGGTCGGCAACGCCATCAGACCTTGGCACTAGTACCACGTGCGCCAGGTTCGCCAGGTTCAGCCGCCCCCGGGCGTGAGCGGCGCGACCGTGGAACGCAGGAGGCAGAACTCGTTGCCCTCCGGATCGGCGAGGACCACCCAGGAGACGTCGTCGGCCTGCCCGATGTCGGTCCTCACGGCGCCGATCTCCAGCAGCCGAGCGAGCTCTTCGTCCTGGGTGCGGTCGGTCGCGTTGAGGTCGAGGTGGAGCCGGTTCTTGATGGTCTTGGGGCCGTCCGGGACGACTAAGAAGTCGATGCCATAGCCCGCGTCAGGTCGCGGTGCGATCGAGACGTTGCCGTACTCGTCGGTCTCGGTGACGACCCAGTCGAGCACGGCGCACCAGAAGGCTGCTTGGGCGGGACCGTCGATGCAGTCGACGGCAAGGGCTGAGATTCGGTTGGCCATAGGCCATGTCTACCCGAGCCGACCGACAGCTATGCCTTGTCGACGGCGACGAAGTGCTCGACCACCGGGAAGGGGTCGTAGAAGTGGTGGAGCAGCGCTCGCCACTCGTCGTACGCCGCGGAGCCGCGGAACCCGACCGTGTGTGCCTCGAGCGTCTCCCACTCCACCAGCAGCAGGTAGGAGCTCGGCCTCTCCAGCGACCGATCCAGCGCCAGTGAGACGAACCCTGGGGACGCCGCGATGATGGCCTTGGCGGCCAGGAACGCCTCCTCGAACGAAGCCTCCTGCCCCGGCCGCACCGGCAGCAGGGCGTGCTCGCGGATCACGGGCTAGACGTCCCTGAAGCGGTTGATGGCCTCGAGGTGCTTGGACCGGAGGGCCTCGTCGCGCACGCCCAGGCCTTCGGAGGGCGCGAGCGCGAGCACGCCGACCTTGCCCTGGTGGAGGTTCCGGTGGACGTCGTAGGCCGCCTGCCCGGCGTCGGCGAGCGCGTACGACTTGGACAGCGTCGGGTGGATCTTGCCGCGCTGGATGAGCCGGTTCGCCTCCCACGCCTCGCGGTAGTTCGCGAAGTGCGAGCCGATGATGCGCTTGAGGTTCATCCAGAGGTAACGGTTGTCGTACTCGTGCATGAACCCCGACGTCGAGGCGCAGGTGACGATGGTGCCGCCACGTCGAGCGACGTAGACCGACGCCCCGAACGTCTCCCGACCCGGGTGCTCGAAGACGATGTCGACGTCGTCACCGCCCGTCAGCTCGCGGATCCGCTTGCCCAGCCGCTGCCACTCCTTCGGGTCCTGGGTGCTCTCGTCCTTCCAGAACCGGTACTCCTCGGCGGACCGGTCGATGATCAGCTCGGCTCCCATCCGGCGGCACAGGTCAGCCTTCTCCGGCGAGGACACCACGCAGACCGGCGTCGCCCCGCCGCCGAGCGCCATCTGCGTCGCGTACGAGCCCAGCCCCCCGGAGGCTCCCCAGATCAGCACGGTGTCGCCCTGCTTCATGCCGGCGCCGTTGCGCGACACGAGCTGCCGGTAGGCGGTGGAGTTCACCAGGCCGGGGACGGCGGCCTCTTCCCAGGTGAGGTGGTCGGGCTTGGGCAGCAGCTGGTTGGCCTTGACCAGGGCGATCTGCGCGAGCCCGCCGAAGTTGGTCTCGAAACCCCAGATCCGCTGCTCCGGATCCATCATGGTGTCGTTGTGGCCCTGCGGTGACTCGAGCTCGACGGACAGGCAGTGCGCGACGACCTCGTCGCCCGGCTGCCAGACGTGGACACCGACCCCGGTGCGCAGGACGACGCCCGAGAGGTCCGAGCCGATCACGTGGTACGGGAGGTCATGGCGCTTGCCCAGCGGCGACATCCGGCCGTACTTCGCCAGGAACCCGAACGTCGAGACAGGTTCGAAGATCGACGTCCACACGGTGTTGTAGTTGACCGAGCTGGCCATCACCGCGACCAGCGCCTCGCCAGGACCGAGCTCGGGGAGAGCGACCTCCTCGACGTGGAGCGACCTGCGGGGGTCCTTCTCCTTGGTCGTCAGACCCTCGAACATGTCCTGCTCGTCCTTGTGGACCGTGACCGCCGTGTAGTGGTCGGGGACGTCGAGGCTCGCGAACGCCTCGCCGGACGTGTCGCCGGCCAAGATCGCGTCGAGGATCTCTCTCACGGTTACCTCCATCGGGACCACGCAGGACGTGGGTCGGGCGCCGACCGGGACTGGTCGGGCGAGGGCTGTCGGTCAGGTCTTGTCGAGCGAGGGCTGTCGGCGGGCGGGCGGGCGGTCGGTCAGTGGCCTGCGTGCTCGACGACTGGGTGCTCGACGAGCTCGACCAGGACACCGCCGGCGTCCTTCGGGTGGACGAAGTTCACCAGCGAACCGGCCGTCCCGCGCCGGGGGGTGTCGTACAGCAGCCGCACGCCACGCGCGCGGAGCTCGTCCGACGTCCCGGCCACATCGTCCACGGTGTAGGCGACCTGCTGGATGCCGGGTCCGTTCCGGCCGATGAACCGGGCGATCACCGAGGTGTCGTCGAGGGGGGCGAGCAGCTGCACGAAGGCGTCCCCGACCGCCATCATCGCCTCGCGGACCCCTTGCTCCTCGTTGACCTCCACGTGCGCGCACCGCATGCCGAAGGTCTGCTCGTAGAACGCGATCGCCGCGTCGAGATCGGGGACCGCGACGCCGACGTGGTCGATCCGGGTGAACAGCGGGATCGGCGTGCTCGTCGGCTCGGGCATGGATGCTCCAGGTCTGAGGTTGTGCTGGCAGGTAGCAGGTGCGGCAGGGCTGCCGTCGGGCGGCAGCCGATGCTGGGTATCGTGTCAGCCGCTGGTTCGCTGTGACACAGGAGGCCCGTTCATGACCGGATCTGTCATCGTCGCCGGGGCACGCACCCCGATGGGCCGGCTCCTCGGCTCGCTCAAGGACCTCTCTGCGGCCGAGCTCGGCGGGGTGGCGATCAAGGCCGCGCTGGAGCGCGCCGGGGTGAGCCCCGACCAGGTCGACTACGTGCTCATGGGCCAGGTCATCCAGGCCGGGGCCGGGCAGAACGCAGCCCGGCAGGCGGCCGTCGCGGGCGGCATCGGCATGGATGTCCCGGCGATGACCATCAACAAGGTCTGCCTGTCCGGGCTGGACGCGATCGCGCTGGCCGACCAGCTGATCCGGGCCGGCGAGTTCGACATCGTGGTGGCTGGTGGCATGGAGTCCATGACCAACGCCCCGCACCTGCTGCCGAAGTCCCGCGCCGGGTTCAAGTACGGCGACGTGCCGCTCGTGGACTCGATGGCCTATGACGCCCTCTTCTGCGCCTTCGACCAGGTGGCGATGGGTATCTCGACCGAGACCCACAACGCCTCCTACGACCTCAGCCGTGCGGACCAGGACGCCTTCTCAGCTCGCTCGCACCAGCGCGCCGCCCTCGCTCAGAAGAACGGCCTCTTCGACGCCGAGATCGCCCCCGTCAGCATCAGGCAGCGCAAGGGAGACCCGCTCGTCGTCAGCACCGACGAGGGCGTGCGCTCGGACACCACGGTGGAGTCGCTGGCCAAGCTGCGCCCTGCGTTCGCCGCTGACGGCACCATCACCGCCGGCTCGGCCTCGCAGATCTCCGACGGCGCAGCGGCCGTCGTCGTCATGAGCAAGGCCAAGGCAGACGAGCTCGGCCTCAGCTGGCTGGCCGAGATCGGCCCGCACGGCGTCGTCGCCGGCCCGGACGCCTCGCTGCAGATGCAACCGGCGAACGCGATCACCAAGGCGCTCGACCGCGCCGGGCTCACGGTGGCCGACCTCGACCTCGTCGAGATCAACGAGGCCTTCGCCGCTGTCGGCCTGGTGTCGCAGCGCGCCTTGGGGCTGTCCGAGGACAAGGTCAACGTGAACGGCGGCGCCATCGCCCTGGGCCACCCGGTGGGCATGTCGGGTGCTCGGATCGTGCTGCACCTCGCTCTCGAGCTCCAGCGTCGTGGCGGGGGCACGGGCGCGGCAGCACTGTGCGGCGGTGGCGGCCAGGGTGACGCGCTGATCATCACCGTTCCCGCGCAGTCCGCTTGAGCGGCCCTCGCGGCTCGGCCTCCGCGGCCGAGCTCGTGGACGGCGCCCGGGCCGGTGACCCGCGGGCGGTCGCCCGGCTGATCTCGTGGATCGAGGACGACTCGCCGCAGCTGCGTGAGGTCATGGCCCTGCTCGCCGCGCACGCCGGCCACGCCTGCGTGATCGGGCTCACCGGCTCGCCCGGCGTGGGGAAGTCGACGACGACGTCCGCGTTGGTCGGGGCGTTGCGTGCCCGTGGCCAGCGGGTCGGTGTGCTCGCGGTCGACCCGTCCTCGCCGTTCTCCGGCGGCGCCCTGCTCGGGGACCGCATCCGCATGCAGGACCACGCCACCGACGACGGTGTGTTCATCCGTTCGATGGCGTCCCGCGGGCACCTGGGTGGTCTGGCCTGGTCGACCCCGCAGGCGCTGCGGGTGCTGGACGCCGCGGGCTGCGACGTCGTGCTGGTCGAGACCGTCGGGGTCGGGCAGAGCGAGGTGGAGGTGGCCGGCACCGCCGACACGGTCATCGTGCTGGTCGCGCCGGGTGCCGGGGACGGCGTGCAGGCCGCGAAGGCCGGGATCCTGGAGATCGGTGACGTCTACGTGGTGAACAAGGCGGACCGGGACGGCGCTGCGTCGACCTCGCGCGAGCTCCGGCACATGCTCACCCTCGGTGAGCGCGGGGAGGACGCCTGGCAGCCCCCGATCGTGCAGACGGTCGCCTCGACCGGCCAGGGCGTCGACGAGCTGGTGGATGCGCTCGACCGGCACCAGGACTGGCTCACAGCGAGCGGGCAGCTCGGCCGGCGCCGGGCCCGACGGGCAGCCGCCGAGATCGAGGCGATCGCCCTGGTCGACCTCAGGAGCCAGCTCGGCAGCGTGCACGAAGGAGGTCAGCTGGGCATCCTGGCTGCCGACGTCGCGGCCGGCCGGATCGACGCCTATCGCGCCGCCGACGTGCTGGTCGCTGCGCTGCGCAGCAGCTAGCGGAACGCTGCGGAGCAGCTAGCGGCGCTGCCAGGCGGCGGGGTCCTCGGTGAGCTCGAGCACCGTCATCGGCAGCACCCCTCCCGCGAGGTCTGCCAGCGAGACGTTCTCCAGCACCGCGCGGGTCGCCGCCCGCAGCGCGATCCACACCCGAGGGAGCTGCTCGGCGGCCCCTTCGTACACGGTGTCCTCCGGCCGCAGGCCTCGCACCGCGGCCAGCGGGCCGTCCACGGCACGCATGACGTCGGCCACCGAGATGCCGCTCGGGTCACGCGCCAGCCGGTAGCCGCCGTCAGCCCCCCGGCGACTGAGCACCAGGCCGTCCTTGCGGAGCTCGGTGAAGATCGCTTCGAGGAACTTCACGGGCAGGCCCTGCCTGATGGCGAGCTGCTCCACGCTGACATGGCCAGGGGTGTCCTGGGTCATGACGGCGAGCTCGGCCAGCGCACGGACTGCGTAGTCGGCCTTCGCGGATACCTGCACGGGGTCTATCTTGCCTGTCATTTCTCGATCAGGAGACCCCTTCGACGACGCAGCCGGGTGTCGGCTGCGGTGAAGAGGGCGTCGACGACCATCCCGATGATCAGGATGACGATCATCGTGGCCACCAGCTGGGTGGCGTCGGACTGGTCCCGGGCGTTCGAGAGAGTGGCGCCCAGCGACGGTCGGTGGGCGATGTTGACGATCAGCTCACCCGCCATCAGGCTCCGCCAGGCGAACGCCCAGCCCTGCTTCAGCCCCGACACGTAGGACGGCATCGCCGCCGGGATGACGATGAAGCGGTACAGCGAGAACCCCTTGGCGCCGAGCGAGCCGGCGACCCGCAGGAGCTGCGGCTGGATGTGGTCGATGCCGCCGATGATGCCGTTGGCGATGGACGGGCCGGCACCGAGCACGATCACGAACAGGATGGCCTGCTCGGACAGGCCGAAGAGCAGCACGGCCAGCGGGAACCAGGCGATCGAGGGCATGGTCTGCAGACCGGTGATCAGCGAACCGACCGCCGCCCGCAGGATCCGGAAGCGAGCCACCGCCACGCCGATCAGGGAGCCGATGAGCAGCGACAGCGCGAAGCCAGTGATGGCCCGGCGCAGCGTGGTCGCCACCGCTGACCAGAACTCCTGGGTGCCGAAGTCCGTCTTCAGCTCGGTCCAGACGTCGGCGGGCGGCGGCAGCACGTACGGGGGCTTCCAGCCGGCCGAGACCAGCCCCTGCCAGATCGCCAGCACGATGGCCACCGCGAGGAGCTTCGGCCAGGTCAGCGCCCAGATCCGGGCGAGGGTGAAGCG
Source organism: uncultured Actinomycetota bacterium (assembly GCA_963819215.1). Lineage (GTDB taxonomy): Bacteria > Actinomycetota > Actinomycetes > Prado026 > Prado026 > CAWFVK01. The sequence goes on from CAWFVK010000006.1 coordinate 321,326, forward strand.
CGGCGCGTGCGAGACGGGGATCTCGGGGCCAGGCGTCAGGTCGACGATGTCGCGGGCGACGGGTGCGGTGCCCCCGGGGCCCGTCTCCTCGACGGCGCTGGCCGGCGTCGTACCCGTTGACCCGCCCTGCTGCTGGTCGAGCGCGGTCTCAGCCGACATGGCGCCGCACCTCCTCGCGAAGCTCGTCGGTCAACGAGGACGCCAGGCTGGAGACCTCGGGGGAGTCGATCCGCCGCGGGCGCGGCAGGTCGACGGCGAACTCGGCCTTGAGGCGACCGGGGGAGGAGGACAGCAGCACCACACGATCGCCGAGCCGGACGGCCTCGCGGACGTTGTGGGTGACGAAGACGACGCTCAGCGAGTTCTCGACCGAGATCCGCTCGAGCTCGTCGTGCATGGCGTCGCGCGTCATGGCGTCCAGCGCGCCGAAGGGCTCGTCCATGAGCACGAGCTCGGCCTGCTGGGCGAGCGTGCGGGCCAGCGACACGCGCTGCCGCATGCCGCCGGAGAGCTCGTGCGGCCGCTTGTCCTGCACGCCGCGGAGCCGGACGCGCTCGAGGAGCTCGCCCACCTCCTTCGGTCGGGCGCTGCGCCGCAGGCCTCGCAGCCGCAGGGCGAGGTCGATGTTCTGGCCGACGGTCAGCCACGGCATCAGCGTGGCGTCCTGGAACATCAGCGCCTTGCGCTTCACGTCGACCGTGACGGTGCCCGACGTCGGCTGGTCGAGGCCGGCGAGCAGCGAGAGCAGCGTGCTCTTGCCGCACCCCGAGGCGCCGACGACGCAGACGAACTCGCCGCGCTTGATGTTCAGCGTGAGGCCGTCGAGGGCGAGGGTGCCCGTGCCGTAGCGCTTGCTGACGGCGTCGACCGACGCGGCGTACTCGGAGCGGACCAGGTCCGCGACGGGGGCGCTCATGAGGCCGAGACGGCTGGCTTGCCGTCCGCCTTGAGGACCTCGTTGAGCAGGGTGAGGTCGTACAGGCCGCTGAGGTCGACCGGGGCGAGCAGGCCCAGGGACACGGCGTGGGCTGCCGAGGTCCGCAGCGAGTCCGCCAGCGGGTCGACGGTGAAGGTGAGGTTCTTCCAGGCGGCGTCGATGGTGGCCTGGCTCAACGGCTTGCCGGTGAGCGCCTTGAGCCCGTCGTTGACGGTGGCCTTCGCGCCCGGGTCGGTGCTGACGTAGTCGGTCGCGGTCACCAGCCCCTCGAGGAGCTTCTTGATGACGTCGGGGTGCGCCTTGAGGTAGTCGGTCCGCACGACGAGGTCGGTGGTGACGAACTTGCCCTGCGGCCACAGCGTCGCCTCGTTCACCAGCACGTGGCCCTTGCTCTCGAGCACCATCCGCGTCGCGTACGGCTCGGGGACCCAGGCGCCGGCGATCTTGCCGGAGGCGAAAGCCGTGAGCGTGGTGCCGTTGTCCTCGGGGACGATGTTGACGTCGCCGCCGCCCTGGGTGTCCGTCTTCATGCCGTTCTGCTTCAGGAAGTAGCGGAGGGCGACGTCCTGGGTGTTGCCGAGCTGCGGGGTCGCGATCATCTTGCCCTTGAGGTCGGCGACCGAGGTGATGGACGAGTTCACGACCAGCGACGCACCACCCGAGGTGGCGCCGGCGATCACCCGGATCGCTGCGCCCTTGGACTTCGCGTACGCGTTGATCGTCGGGTTCGGACCCATGAAGGTCGCGTCGATGGCGTTCGCGAAGATCGCCTCGGTGGCGGCCGGGCCGGCGTTGAAGGTGGCTGTCGTCAGCGTCGCCGAGCTCCCCAGCGCATCCTTGAAGATGCCCTTCTGGACCCCCGCGATGGCGGCGGCGTGGGTGAGGTTCGGGAAGTAGCCGAGCCGGAGCGTGGGGGTTCCGCTGCCGGCGGAGTCGCTCGACCCGCCGCAGGCGCTGAGGCTGGCCGCCGAGATCGCCAGGACGCCGGCAGCGACCACGGCGTTGCGAGCGAGGAGTCGCCCTGGCTTTCGCGTCGAGCCGGGCTGCGTATGGGTGCGGAAACGCCTGAGCATGGTGGAGCCTCTCGGGTGAGGGACAAGCTGGCTTCTCAGATCCCCGACAGGTCTGTGATTCCTACCGGTGAGATAGGAAAAGGTAACCCGGATCGGTCCAGCTAGCAAGCGAGCGGGGAGCATCCGAACCGAACGGACTAGTCACCCTGTACGTTCGGGCTGCCTCGCCTCGTGCTCGCTGCCGGGTCGCGCGCCAGCACCCGCAGCGGTCGCCTCGACCTCGAGCAGCGAGTCGTTCGCGCGCTCGGCGTGGTAGGCCGCCGCGCCGCCGCGCACGCCGAACAGCCGCTTGGAAAGGATCAGGTAGGCGACGAGGCCCAGGTTCACCACGAAGGCGACGACGCGCAGCCAGGTGATCTTCTCCGAGAGCTCGTAGATCTCCAGCGGCAGGAAGATGCCGGTGGCGACCACGGCGAGGTACTCGCCCCACCGCCGCAGCGACCAGAGCCCGATGCCCTCCGCCACCTGGATCAGGCCGTAGCCGAACAGCGCCAGCGCGACCCAGGTCAGGGTGTGCGAGTTCGCTCCCAGCACGCTTCGGATGTGGTCCACGGTCTTGCTGTGAGCCAGGTCGATGTTGAACACGTCGGCGAGCGGGCGAGCCGCGGGCAGCGCCCGGTCGAAGACATCGCGCAGCGAGGTCTGCGAGGAGCGGAAGCTCAGGACACCGATGCCGAGCGCGATCAGCAGCGTGGCTCGGAACCAGCGCTCGACGGCGAACACGCGCAGCACGGTCGCCTCGCGCAGCGCCTTCCCGCGCAGCACCCGCGGGGCCTGCGAGGCCGGGCCCGAGGCCTTGGGCGGGCCGACGACGAACGCCGCGCACCGCAGGCAGCGCCACGCCTCACCGGCTGGGCTCTGGGTGACGAGCTGCGATCGCAGCTCCGGTTCGGTCGGTTCGTACGTCTCGTGGCCATGCCGAGCGCACCCCCGCAGGCTCCAGTCCATGCCATGAGGGTAGGTGCGCCGGCCGCCTTCGGCCCCCGCGGCGCCGCCGCCGGGACCGTCTACCCGCCGGCGAGCGGGTCAGTCAGCGGGTCTGCGAGACGGTCAGCCGGCTGGTCAGCGAGCGGGGCGACGAGGGTGAGCAGGCCGTGGAGGAACGCGTCGTCGGCGGGCTGCTGCCGGACGAGAAGGCGATGCACGACCGCCCCGACGATCACGTCATGCACGAGGCCGATCTCGGCAGCGGTCGCGTCCGGGCGGGCGCAGCGGGCGATCAACCGGCGCGAGGGCTCGACGAGCCGGAGCTGGAGATCAGCGTGCAGGGCTGGGCTCGCCGCGGCCTCGCCGATCAGGGCCAGGTAGGCCGCGCGGGCCTCGACGGTGCTGAACGCCTGGACGAACAGGCGCAGGGCTGCCTCGGGGGACAGCGCCCGGGTGGCGGCCTCGTCGGGTCGGAGCAGGGGCCCGAGCGAGTCGACGACTGCGTCCACCACCAGGTCGGCCTTGCTGCTCCAACGGCGGTAGACGGTGGTCTTGGCGACCCCGGCCCTGGCCGCGACTGCTTCGATGGTGAGTGCGGAGTAGCCGTGCTCGGCGAGGAGCCCGCGCACCGCGTCGAGGATCGCCCGCCCGGCAGCCTCGTCGCGTGGCCGGCCGGCTCGGGCGGGGGTGGCGGGCTGGGTGTCGGAGGTCACAGCCCAAGCATGCATGGCCGGCGCGCCCTTCCGCGTTGAATCAATTACGCTACGAAACGTCGCGTATATTGCGAACAGGCATCGACCCGCACCAGAGACCAGGAGGCCGTCATGGCCACGCAGACCTTCAGCACCACGAACAGCATCTCGACGACGACCGGCATCACCTCCACGACCCTCACCCCGCGCGGCCTTGACGCTCCCGAGGCGTCCCTGGCCCAGCCGGCGGGTGTCGCTGCCGTCGCGGACGTCGGGCGCACGCCCACCCGTCGCCAGCTGGGGTGGCTGCTGCTGAGCGCCGCAAGCGGTGTGGCAGCGGCCAGCGCAGTGGCCGGCTGGATGGTCCAGAACATCCACGTCCTCTGAGCACGGGAGCCGCTGGCCGTCGTTCCCCAGCCGGCACACCGCGATCAGACGCCGATCGCACCGGGTGAGTCGCGGCGGCCGCGTCCCGTCGGCGAAGATAGGCCTATGAGCAGCTTCGGTGGACCAGTGGGACCAGGCGTGCCCGGCGGCCTGAACACCCAGGGCGCGGTCGACCTCGCTGCGCTGGCGGCCCAGCGCGCGGCACGTGAGCGCGCCGAGGCTGCCAGGGAGGCAGCCCTGGCGGCCAGGCAGTCCGGCGAGCCCGGTGTGGCGCAGGCATCCGCAGTCCCGGCCGTCCTCGATGTCGACGAGGCGACGTTCCAGACCGACGTCGTCGACCGCTCGATGACGGTGCCCGTCGTGATCGACTTCTGGACGGACTGGGCCGAGCCGTCCAAGCAGCTCTCGCCACTCCTCGAGAAGCTCGCCGGCAGCAGTGGCGGCAGCTGGCTGCTCGCCAGGGTCAACGTCGACCTCAACCCGCGCATCGCGCAGGCGTTCCAGGTCCAGAGCGTCCCGACCGTGTTCGTCGTGTGGCAGGGCCAGCTGGTGCCAGGGTTCACCGGTGCGCTGCCCGAGCCGGAGCTCCGTGCGTTCCTGGACCAGGTCGCCGGCCTCGCCGGTGAGTTCCCCGCTGCTGGTGCCGAGCCGGGCGAGCCGGGTGAGGTAGTCCAGGCGCTCGACCCCTTGGAGGAGGCCGCGCTGGACGCGCTGGACGCCGGGGACCTCGACGGAGCGGCTACCGCCTTCGCTGCCCTGGTCGCCGCCCAGCCGGACAACGCTGACGCCCGGATCGGGCTTGGCCGGGTCGAGCTCATGCGCCGCACGGCCGGCAACGACGCGCAGGCAGCGCTCGCGGCTGCCGACGCCAACCCCTCGGACGTCGCGGCGCAGACGCTGGCGGCCGACTTCGAGGTCGCCGGCGGGCAGGTCGAGGAAGCCATCAGGCGACTGGTCGAGGCAGTGCGGACGAGCGCCGGCGCCGACCGGGACACTGCACGCAGCCACCTCATCGACCTGTTCGCGTTGCTCGGGGACGACGACCCGCGCGTCCCTGCCGGCCGGACGGCGCTGGCGAACGCGCTGTTCTAGCCCCGGGTCCCGCCGGTGCTGCGGCTGCTCCCGGTGCTGGCAGTGCTGGCAGGAACGCTGGCTACTCCGCGGGGCCCGCGTAGCGAAGCCACACCGTGGCGAGCGGCGGGATGATCAGGCGTGCCGACGCCGGCCGACCACGGAAGTCGCCCGCTGTCGCGACGACCGCGCCCAGGTTGCCGACCCCGCTGCCCGCGTAGATCTCGGAGTCGGTGTTGAGCACCTCGTCCCACCGACCCGCGAAGGGCAGCCCGAGGCGGTAGCCGTCGTGCGGGACGGCCGCGAAGTTCGCCACGCACGCCAGCACCTCGCCGCCCGCCGTGTCGTGGCCCCAGCGCAAGAACGAGAAGACGTTGTTGGCCGCGTCGTCGGCGTCGATCCACTCGAAGCCACCCGGATCGTTGTCGCGCTGCCACAGAGCCGGCGTCTCCCGGTAGACCCGGTTCAGGTCGCCGACGGTGAGCAGCACGCCACGGTGGTCGCTGTGGTCGAGCAGCCACCAGTCGAGGCTGCGGCTCTCGGACCACTCGGCCTCCTGCGCGAACTCGCCGCCCATGAAGAGGAGCTGCTTGCCTGGGTGCGCCCAGAGGTAGCCGTAGTAGGCGCGCAGCGTCGCGAGCTGCCGCCAGCGGTCACCGGGGATCTTGCGCAGCAGCGAGCCCTTGCCGTGCACCACCTCGTCGTGCGAGAGCGGCAGGAGGTAGTTCTCGCTCCACGCGTAGACCAGCGCGAACGTCATGTCGTGGTGGTGGTACGCGCGGTGCACCGGGTCGTGCGCGAGGTAGCCGAGCGTGTCGTGCATCCAGCCCATGTTCCACTTGAAGCCGAAGCCGAGCCCGCCGCCGTCGGTCGACCGGGTGACCCCCGGCCAGGCGGTGGACTCCTCGGCGATCATCACGGCGCCGGGCACGCTCTTGTAGACCGTGGCGTTCGCCTCCTGGATGAACGCGACGGCGTCCAGGTTCTCCCGACCGCCAAGCGCGTTGGGCGTCCACTCGCCCTCCTTGCGCGAGTAGTCGAGGTAGAGCATCGAGGCCACCGCGTCGACGCGCAGGCCGTCGACGTGGAACTCCTCCAGCCAGTACAGCGCGTTGGCCACCAGGAAGTTCCGCACCTCGCGCCGGCCGAAGTCGAAGACGAGCGTGCCCCAGTCCGGCTGCTCGCCCCGGCGCGGGTCGGGGTGCTCGTACAACGCGCTGCCGTCGAACCGCGCGAGCGCCCAGGCGTCCTTCGGGAAGTGCGCGGGCACCCAGTCGACGAGCACCCCGATACCGGCCGCATGCAGGCTGTCGACCAGGTAGCGGAAGTCGTCCGGCGCACCGAAGCGAGCGGTGGGGGCGTAGTAGGACGTGACCTGGTAGCCCCAGGAGCCACCGAACGGATGCTCGGCGACGGGCAGGAACTCGACGTGCGTGAAGCCCGAACCCTTGACGTAGCCGACGAGCTCGTCGGCCAGCTGGCGGTAGGAGAGCCCCTGCCGCCACGAGCCGAGATGCACCTCGTACACGCTCATAGGGCCGTCGTGCGGGTCGCGCCCGGCCCGCGCCGTCATCCAGGCGTCGTCGCCCCAGACGTAGGCCGAGCGCTCGACGACGGACGCCGTGGCCGGCGGCTTCTCGGTGGCCCTGGCCATCGGGTCTGCCTTCTGCCGCCAGACGCCGTCCCGGCCGAGGATCTCGTACTTGTAGCGGGTCCCGGCGCCAGGGCCCGGGACGAAGAGCTCCCACACGCCGGTCGAGCCGAGCGAGCGCATCGGGAAGCCGCGGCCGTCCCAGTAGTTGAAGTCGCCGACGACGCGCACCCCCTGCGCGCCTGGCGCCCACACCGCGAACGACGTGCCGTTCACCTCGCCCGCGAGGCCGGGGTAGCTGCGGACGTGCGAGCCGAGCACGGTCCAGAGCTTCTCGTGCCGGCCCTCGGAGATGAGGTGCTGGTCGAGCTCGCCGAGGGTCGGAAGGAAGCGGTAGGGGTCGTCGGCGACCTGCGGCCCGTCGCCGTAGTCCACCTCGATCCGGTAGTCGGGGACGTCGGTCATCGGCAGCAGCGCCGACCACACGCCCTCGTAGGTGTGCTCCAGCGGGTACCGGTCGGGCCCGACGAGCACGGTCACGCTCGCGGCCCACGGGCGCAGCACGCGCAGCACGAGGCCGTCGGGACCGGGGTGCGGGCCGAGGAGGTCGTGCGGCGCGTAGTGCGTCCCCGCGACGAGCCGGCCGACGTCGGCGCGGTCGGCGGAGTCGACCCACGTGCTGGCCGCCATCACTGGGCCAGCCGTTCGATGGCGGCCATGGGGATGGCCGTCCAGGTCGGGCGCATCCGCGACTCGTACACCACCTCGTACACCGCCTTGTCCGTCTCGAGTGCGCGCAGGAGCACTGCGTCGTCACGTGGGTCGTGCCCTGCCACCGAGGCGTACCCGCGGCAGAATGCGGCCGCGTTCCACTCCGACCACTCCGCGGCACGGTACGCCCGTTGCTGGTCCTCCGGATGATCGAGCAGGACCATCCGTGCTGCGTAGTCCAGCGACCTGAGCATGCCAGCGACGTCGCGCAACGGGGTGTCCGAGGCGCGACGCTGCGGCCCCGAGGTCGCTGGCTCGCCCTCGAAGTCGAGGACCTTCCAGCCGCTGGGGGTGCGCAGCGTCTGCCCGAGGTGGAAGTCGCCGTGCACCCGCTGCACGACGATGGGCTCCCTGAGCTCTTCCAGCTCGTCGTAGACCTCGCCCAGACGCGCCGCAAAGGGTGCGAGCACCGGCGCGTGCGCCACGGCCTCGCGCAGCCGGCTCCGGAACAGCTCGACCCTCGCGACGAGGTCGTCATGGGTCAGCAGCCCCGTCGGGAACGCCTCGCGCAGCGCAGCGTGCACCTCGGCGGTGGTGGCCCCCAGCCGCTCGGCCTCGCCGGCGAAGTCACCCCCGACCTCGCCCGGGTGCAGGTCGGCCTCCACGAACAGGTCGCGGACGCTGGCCTGGGCGCTCTCCCAGCCCTCGGTCGCCCCGTTGAGGAACTGCTGGGCGAAGGCCAGCACGCCGTCCGGGCTGTCGACCCAGCCGAGCGGCTTCGCGATGTGCACGCAGCCGACCTTGGCGAGGGCGACGTGCACCTCCACGTCCGGGTTGACCCCCGGCACGATGCGGCGGTACGCCTTGATGATCATCTCGTCGCCGTAGACCAGCGAGGTGTTGGACTGCTCGGCGGTGCTCACCGTGCTCGGCTGGTGCCGGGTGATGGGGGAGTCCTCGTCCCCCGCCTCCTGCTCGACCAGGTTGAACGTCAGGTCACCGGTGCGTGCAGCGGCGGCGAGGAGGTCGGGCCAGACGTGCGTCACGTCGCGGTCGTGGAAGGCGTCGTAGCAGGTGCCGTCGCGCCCCGTCCCGACGTGGACGTGCTCGAGGCGCTCGATCGGCTGGTGTCGCCACTCGACGGCGAGCTGGTAGGTAGCGCTCGCGCCGCCATCGACCCGGACGTCGACGAGGAGCTCGTCGACCCGGACGACCTCGGGGCTCGGGTGGTCCAGCAGCGTGGCGAGGCGACGGACCCCCGTCACCTCGATGGCGCCGTCCCTGCCGGCGAACCAGCGCTGCCCCGACAGGTAGCGGGCGATGTCGTCGGTCGAGGGGAGCTCGGCGGGTTCGTCGGTCATGGGAGCCGCAGCCAGTAGAAGCCGTGCCCGCCGAGGGTGAGCAGGTAGGGGAGCTCGCCGATCTCGGGGAAGTGCGAGCCGCCGAGGAGCTCGACCGGGCTGATGCCCTCGTAGCGCCGGAGGTCGAGCTCGACGGGCTGGGGGCTGCGGGAGAGGTTGTTGACGCACATCACCCGATGCTCGCCCCAGGTCCGCACGAACGAGAACACGCAGGGGTTCGTACCCCCGAGGTCGTCGAAGGAACCTACGCCGAAGGACGGGTTCTGCCGCCGGACGTCGAGCATGCGCTTCGTCCAGTGCAGCAACGAGGTGGTGTTCTTGCAGCTGGCTCTCGACGTTGGTGACCTGGTAGCCGTAGACGGCGTCCATCACCGGTGGGTACACCAGCCGCCCCGGATCGGCCGTGGAGAAGCCGGAGTTGCGGTCGGGAGTCCACTGCATGGGCGTGCGCACCCCGTCGCGGTCGCCCAGCCAGATGTTGTCACCCATGCCGATCTCGTCGCCGTAGTACATGACGGGCGAGCCGGGCAGCGAGAGCAGCAGCGCCGTGAACAGCTCGATCTGCCGGCGGTCGTTGTCGAGCAGCGGGGCGAGCCGGCGACGGATGCCGATGTTCGCGCGCATCCGGGGGTCCTTGGCGTACTCGCCCCACATGTAGTCGCGTTCCTCGTCGCTGACCATCTCCAGGGTGAGCTCGTCGTGGTTGCGGAGGAAGATGCCCCACTGGCAGCCGGACGGGATCGGCGGCGTGGCGTCCATGATGTCGGAGATGGGGTAGCGCGACTCGCGACGGACGGCCATGAACAGGCGCGGCATCACCGGGAAGTGGAAGGCCATGTGGCACTCGTCGCCGCCGGTCGCCGGATCGCCGAGGTAGTCCACGACGTCCTCCGGCCACTGGTTGGCCTCGGCGAGCAGCACCTTGTCGGGGTACAGGCGGTCGATCTCGGCGCGCACCCGCTTGAGGAACGCGTGGGTCGCCGGGCAGGTTCTCGCAGCTGGTGCCCTGCTCCTCGAACAGGTAGGGCACGGCGTCCAGGCGCAGGCCGTCGATGCCGAGGTCGAGCCAGAAGCGCAGGGCCTCCAGGATCGCCTCCTGCACCATCGGGTTCTCGAAGTTGAGGTCGGGCTGGTGGCTGAAGAAGCGGTGCCAGTAGTACTGGCGACGGACCGGGTCGAAGCTCCAGTTGGACACCTCGGTGTCGGTGAAGATGATCCGGGCGTCCTGGTAGAGGTCGGGGGTGTCCGACCAGACGTAGAAGGCGCCGTACGGCCCGTCGGGGTCCGAGCGGCTGGCCTGGAACCAGGCGTGCTGGTCGGACGTGTGGTTCATGACGAAGTCGATGATCACGCGCAGGCCGCGCTCGTGCGCGGCGTCGACGAGCTCGACGAAGTCGCCGAGGGTCCCGACGTCCGGGTGCACGTCGGTGTAGTCGGCGATGTCGTAACCGCCGTCGCGCAGCGGCGAGGGGTTGAACGGCGGGAGCCAGAGGCAGTCGACGCCCAGCCACTGCAGGTAGTCCAGCTTCTGCTTGAGGCCGGGGAGGTCGCCGACCCCGTTGCCGTCGGAGTCGAAGAACGAGCGGACCAGGACCTCGTAGAACACCGCGCGCTTGAACCAGGCAGGGTCACCCGGGGTGCGGTCGTCGTACGGGTCGTGGACCGGCGTGCCCGGTGCGACGGTCACGCGGCGAGTCCGCGTCATCGGGGCAGGCGCCGCACGACGAGGACGTGCGCCGGCTCGACGAACGGATCCAGCCGGACGTAGTTGTCCTGACCCCACAGCCAGGTGTTGCCCGTGACGAGGTCGTGCACCGAGAACGACTCGCCGGGCGCCATCCCGAGGGCCGGCAGGTTCAGGCGCACGACCGTCTCGCGGGCACCGTGCGGGTCGAGGTTGACCACGACGATGACGCAGTCGTCGACCTCGTCCGTCCCGTCGGGACCGGCGGCGAGCACGACGCGCTTGCTGAAGGTCAGCACGGCGTCGCCGTCGGTGTCATGGAAGACCAGGTTGCGCAGCTCGTGCAGCGCCGGGTGCGCCTTCCGCACGTCGTTGAGCATCGTGAGGTAGGGCGCCAGGGTGTTCCCGCTGGCCTCGGCCGCCGCCCAGTCCCGCGGCCGGAGCTGGTACTTCTCCGAGTCGAGGTACTCCTCGCTGCCCGGTCGTACCGCGACGTGCTCGTAGAGCTCGAAGCCGGCGTAGACGCCCCAGGACGGCGACAGCATCGAGGCGAGGACGGCCCTGATCTTGAACGCCGGGGGCCCGCCGTACTGCAGGTACGCGTGCAGGATGTCCGGGGTGTTCACGAAGAAGTTGGGCCGGAAGAAGGCTCCGGAGCGCTCCGTCAGCTCGCGGAGGTACTGCTCGATCTCCCACTTGGCGGTCCGCCAGGTGAAGTACGTGTACGACTGGTGGAACCCGACCTTCGCCAGCGCGTCCATCATCGGCCGCCGGGTGAACGCCTCGGCGAGGAACAGGACGTCGGGGTCGGTCGCGCGCACCTCGGCGAGCAGCCACTCCCAGAACGCGACCGGCTTGGTGTGCGGGTTGTCCACCCGGAAGATCCGGATCCCGCGTTCCATCCAGTACCGGGTCACCCGCAGGGCCTCGGCGTAGATGCCCTCCGGGTCGTTGTCGAAGTTCACCGGGTAGATGTCCTGGTACTTCTTCGGCGGGTTCTCGGCGTAGGCGATCGAGCCGTCCACCCTGGTGGTGAACCACTCGGGGTGCTCGCTGATCCAGGGGTGGTCCGGCGAGGCCTGGAAGGCGAGGTCGAGCGCGACCTCGAGGCCGAGCTCGCGGGCCCGCGCGACGAAGGCCCGGAAGTCCGCCAGCGAGCCGAGCTCGGGGTGGATGGCGTCGTGGCCGCCTTCGGCAGCCCCGACCGCCCAGGGGACGCCGGGGTCGTCGGGACCTGGGGTCAAGGTGTTGTTGGCGCCCTTGCGGAAGCCGCGCCCGATGGGGTGGATCGGGGGGATGTAGAGCACGTCGAAGCCCATCGCGGCGACCGCGGGCAGGCGTTCCATGGCGGTCACGAAGGTGCCGCTGCGGCTCGGCAGGACACCCTCAGGATCGACGAAGGCGCCCTCCGAACGAGGGAAGAACTCGTACCAGGAGCTGTAGAGCGCGCGCTGACGCTCGACCCGCAGCGGGAAGCTCTCGCTCGTCGACACCAACCGGCGCAGCGGGTGCTCGACGAGCACAGCCGTGACCTCGGGCGCGAGCGCTGCGGCGAGCCTGACCTCCGGCGGCCGGGCGGCGTCCTGGAGCGCCGGGACGACCTCCGCGACCAGGTCGCGGTTAGGCCCCTTGGGCACCCCGGCCGCCGCGGCGGCGAAGAGCTGGACCCCCTCGGCGAAGACGAGATCCAGGTCGAGCGCGGCCGCGACCTTGATCGCGGCGTCGTGCCGCCAGGTGCCGATGGGGTCGTCCCACGCCTCGATGCGGAACGTCCACTCGCCCTCGGCGGGCGCGACGACCTGCGCCTCCCAGACGTCAAAGTTGGGGTCGACCAGGGTCATCGGCACGACCGTGACGCCGGCCTTCGGGGCCGGTGGCGAGCCCTTGGTGTCGGCCTTCGGCGCCTTGGCGGATTTGCCGCCCCTGGCAGGTGCGAGCACGACGGCCGCCGCAACAGCGTCGTGGCCCTCGCGGAAGACCGTCGCCGACACGGTGAAGTGCTCGCCGGGCACCGCCTTGGCTGGGAACCGGCCACAGTCCACCACGGGCTGGACGTCGGTCACCGGAATCCGGGCGGTCTGCGTGCGCATCGACGTGCTCAGTCCCTTCGGTGCTGCTTGTCCGGTCAGACTGCGTGCCCGCTCGTCGCCTCGCCCTGGTCATTGTTTCGTACCCGCTGGAGCCTGCGCCACCTCGACACGGCGAGAGGGCCGGGCAGCGCGAGGCCCGCCGTCAACGGGGCGTTTCAGGCTGCCCGGGGGTTCCCGGTGTGAAACATGATCGAACCGCGCGTGCAACGCGGCCTTCACGTCCCCCATTAAGGTCTCAACCATGCGTGCCATCCGCCGATTCACTGTCCGCACCGCGCTGCCAGAGGCGCTCGCTCCGTTGGGCGACCTGGTGATGAACCTGCGCTGGGTCTGGCACCCGCAGACCCGTGACGTGTTCGCGGCGGTGGACCCGGTGATCTGGGCCGAGGTCGAGCACGACCCCACCCGCCTGCTCGGTGAGGTCTCGCCGCAGCGGCTCGCCGAGCTCGCGACCGACGAGGGTTTCCTGCACCAGCTGCGGACCGTCTACGACGACCTCCAGACCTACCTGACCGAACCCCGGTGGTACCAGACCCTCGGCCAGGGCGGACCGGGTAGCGGGGACGACCAGCCGCCGCCCGCGGCCATCGGCTACTTCTCTCCCGAGTTCGGCATCACCGCGGTGCTCCCGCAGTACTCCGGGGGCCTCGGGATCCTCGCCGGTGACCACCTCAAGGCCGCCAGCGACCTCGGGGTGCCCATCGTCGGGGTCGGGCTGCTCTACCGCAGCGGCTACTTCCGGCAGTCGCTGTCCCGCGAGGGCTGGCAGCTCGAGACCTACCCCATCAGCGACCCCTACGGCCTGCCGCTGACGCTGCTGACCGACGAGACCGGGAGCCCGCTGCGGATCGCCCTGTCGTTGCCGGGCGGTCGCACCTTGCACGCGCAGATCTGGAAGGCCGCGGTCGGCCGGGTGCCGTTGCTGCTCCTGGACTCCGACATCGAGGACAACGAACCCGCCGAGCGCGACGTCACGGACCGGCTGTACGGCGGCGGCAGCGAGCACCGGCTGCTCCAGGAGCTCCTGCTCGGCATGGGCGGCGTCAAGGCGATCCGGGCGTACTCCGCGCTGACCGGCAGCCCGGAGCCGGAGGTGTTCCACACGAACGAGGGGCACGCCGGGTTCCTCGGCATCGAGCGCATCCGCGAGCTCGTGGACGAGCAGGGACTCTCGCTCGAGGCCGCCATCGAGACGGTTCGAGCCGGCACGCTCTTCACCACGCACACGCCCGTCCCCGCCGGCATCGACCGCTTCCCGCGCGACCTCGTCGCGCAGTACTTCGGCGGCGACAACACGCTGCCCGGCATCCCGACCGAGGGCATCCTGGCGCTCGGCGCCGAGACCTACGCTGGCGGCGACCCCGGCGTCTTCAACATGGCCGTGATGGGGCTGCGGCTGGCCCAGCGCGCCAACGGCGTGGCGAAGCTCCACGGCGTCGTCAGCCGGGGGATGTTCCACGGGCTCTGGCCCGCGTTCGACACCGACGAGGTGCCGATCACGTCGGTGACCAACGGCGTGCACGCGCCCACCTGGGTCGCGCGCGAGGTCCAGGCCTGGGAGGCCGGGCCCGACGGCGCCGGTCTGGACGCCGTCTCCGACGCCGAGATCTGGGCGACGCGTCGAGTGCTGCGCGCGCGGCTCGTGGTCGAGGCCCGCAAGCGGCTGAGGGCATCGTGGCTCACCCGTGGCGCGAGCGTCGCCGAGCTCGGCTGGATCGACGACGTCCTCGACCCTGACGTCCTGACGATCGGGTTCGCCCGCCGGGTGCCGTCGTACAAGCGCCTCACCCTGATGCTGCACGACCCCGTCCGGCTCACCAAGCTGCTGACCGATCCCGAGCGGCCGGTGCAGATCGTGGTCGCCGGCAAGTCCCACCCCGCGGACGAGGGCGGCAAGAAGCTCATCCAGCAGCTCGTGCAGTTCTCGGACAGCCTCCCGGTGCGGCACCGGCATCGTGTTCCTGCCCGACTACGACATGGCGATGGCCGCCGACCTGTACCCGGGCTGCGACGTCTGGCTGAACAACCCGCTCCGGCCGCTCGAGGCCTGCGGGACGTCCGGCATGAAGGCCGCGCTGAACGGCTGCCTCAACCTGTCGATCCTCGACGGCTGGTGGGACGAGATGTACGACGGCCAGAACGGCTGGTCCATCCCGACCGCAGACGGCATCGACGACCCCGACCGGCGCGACGAGCTCGAGGCCAGCGCCCTCTACGACCTCATCGAAGGCTCGGTGGCGGCCCGCTTCTACGACCGGGACGCCGACGGCATGCCGGTCCGGTGGATGGCGATGGTCCGGCACACGCTCCGCTCGCTCGGCCCCAAGGTCCTCGCCACCCGGATGGTGTCGGACTACGTGAACCGGCTGTACCGGCCCGCGGCCGAAGCCGGTCGGGCGCTGGACGGCCCGTCGTTCCTGGCGGCCAAGTCGCTGGCGGAGTGGAAGCACCGCGAGCGTGCCGGCTGGCAGGAGGTGCGGGTGGACCACATCGAGGCGAGCGGCCTGGGCGACAGCCCGCAGATCGGCGAGAAGCTCGAGCTCAGGGTGTTCGTCTCGCTGGGGGAGCTCACCCCCGACGACGTCGACGTGCAGGTCCTGTACGGCAAGGTCGACAACGACGACAAACTGGTCGGCGCCCACACCCGCTCGCTGGGTGCGGCCGTGCCGTACGAGGCCGGCCGGTGGCGGTTCGACGGCACGCTGGAGCTCGACCGCGCGGGTTCGTTCGGCTACACGGTGCGCGTCCTGCCCCGCAACCCCTACCTCGCGTCGCCGGCCGAGATGAACCTGGTCGCGATGCCCTCGGCCCCGGCCGGCCCCGGCGAGACGGTGATGCGCTAGCTCGCAGGCTGGGTCGGGGCGGTCGCTCGCAGCAGCACCAGGCTGCGCGGCGCCAGCGTGAAGGTGTCGCCGGTGACCGGCGTCCCCAGGTCCAGCGGCCCGGCTGGCGGCTGGCTCGCGCTGCTGTCCAGCACGTGCTGCCAGGCCTGCGCCCACGGCTGTCCCGGAAGGACCTGCTCCACCGGTGCGTCGGCGGCGTTCAGGAGCAGCAGGAAGCTGTGGTCCACGATGGGTTCGCCGGTCCTGGTCCTGGTGCGCAGGCCGTCGCCGGCGAGGTACATCCCGAGCGTCTGCAGGGTGGGCGACCACCACTCGGTGTCGGTGAGCTCCTGGCCGTCCACCCTGAACCAGGCGAGGTCCTTCGGTCCGTCGGGTCGGGTGCGGCGACCGTCGAGGAAGTGCCGGTGGCGGAACACCGGGTGGTCCCTGCGCAGCCGGACCAGCGCGCGCGTCCAGGCCAGCAGATCCTGCTGCCAGGGCGCGAGCTCCCAGTCCACCCAGGACGTCGCGTCGTCCAGGCAGTAGGCGTTGTTGTTGCCTCGCTGCGTCCGGCCCATCTCGTCCCCGGCCACGAGCATGGGCACGCCGGTCGAGAGCAGCAGCGTCCCGAGGAGGCCGCGGAGCGAGCGCTGGCGGGCGGCCAGCACGGCCGGGTCGTCGCTGTCACCCTCCACGCCGTGGTTCCAGCTGCGGTTCGCGTTGCTGCCGTCGCGGTTCTGCTCGCCGTTCGCCTCGTTGTGCTTGCGCTCGTAGGACACGAGGTCACGCAAGGTGAAGCCGTCATGCGCCGTCACGAAGTTGATGGAGGCGAAGGGGCGGCGGCCGTCGTCGCCGTAGAGGTCCGAGGACCCGGACAGCCGGTAGGCGAGGCCGCGGACGGCGCCCCCGGCCCCGCCCCAGAAGTCGCGCACGGTGTCCCGGAACTTGTCGTTCCACTCGCTCCAGAGCGGGGGAACTCGCCGACCTGGTAACCACCGTGCCCGACGTCCCAGGGCTCGGCGATGAGCTTGACCCGCGACAGGACCGGGTCCTGCTGGATCGTGGTGAGGAACCCGCTCAGCATGTCGACGTCGTGCATCGACCGCGCGAGCGCCGCCGCGAGGTCGAACCGGAACCCGTCGACGTGCATCTCCAGGACCCAGTAGCGCAGCGAGTCCATGACGAGCTGCAGGACGTGCGGCTGCCGCAGGTTGAGCGTGTTGCCGCAGCCGGTGTAGTCGACGTAGGTGCCGCCGTCGCCGAGCCGGTAGTACGCCGCGTTGTCGAGGCCGCGGAACACCAGGGTGGGGCCGATCGCGTCTGCCTCGCCGGTGTGGTTGTAGACGACGTCGAGGATGACCTCGAGGCCGGCCTCGTGCAGCGCCTTGACCATGGCCTTGAACTCGTCGACCTGCTCACCGCGGGAGCCACCTGCGCTGTAGCGAGCCTCCGGGGCGAAGTAGCCCACCGAGTTGTAGCCCCAGTAGTTGACCAGGCCGGCCTCGACCAGGTGCTGCTCGTCGACGAAGTGGTGGACCGGCAGGAGCTCGACCGCGGTCACCCCGAGCTCGACGAGGTGCGCGATGGCAGCCGGGTGCGCGAGCCCGGCATACGTCCCCCGGATGGGGGCGGGGACCTCCGGGTGCTGCTGGGTGAAGCCCTTCACGTGGAGCTCGTAGATGATCGTGTCGGCCCAGGGGGTCGCCGGGCGGCGGTCGTCGTCCCAGTCGAACGCGTCGGCGCTCCCGACCACCACGGACCGGGGTACCGAGCGCGCCGAGTCGCGGTCGTCGCGCTGGTAGGGCGCGACCGAGCCGTCCGCCCGCACCTGGTGCCCGAAGACCTCCGGCTGGTAGCTGAGCTCGCCGTCGATCGCCCGGGCGTACGGGTCGAGCAACAGCTTGGCCGGGTTGAAGCGCGGTCCTCTGGTCGGGTCCCAGGCGCCGTCGACGCGGAAGCCGTAGCGCTGGCCTGGCCGAACGCCGGGCAGGTAGCCGTGCCAGACGTGGAAGGTGCGCTCGGTCAGCGCGTGCCGGGTCTCGTTGCCCGCGTCGTCGAACAGGCACACCTGCACCGCGTCGACGCCGTCGGCGGACTCGGCCCACAGCGCGAAGTTGGTGCCATCGGCGTCTGCCGTCGCCCCGAGCGGGAAAGGAGTGCCCGGCCACGGGCGCGAGCCCTGGACGTGCTCGGTGGCCTCGTCCGCCTCGTCGCTCACGCGGCTCATCCTGCCCGACCCCGGCGACTACGCTCCTGGGAGGTCGGCTGCCGGTGACCCGACGGCTCTCGACGACCGCCCGACACGACAGGAAGCAGGCACGCGCGTGGGTGAGCTCGTACGTCTCGAGGTCGAGGCAGGCATCGGCACCATCGTCCTCGACCGGCCCCCGATGAACGCGCTGTCGCGTGGGGTCCAGGAGGAGATCCGGGAGGCCGCGGACGAGGCTTCCGGCCGTTCGGACGTCCGTGCGGTGATCCTCTACGGCGGCGCCAAGGTCTTCGCCGCCGGCGCCGACGTCAAGGAGATGGCGACCTGGTCGTACACCCGTGTGGTGGACGAGGGAGCGCGGCTGCAGGCGGCGTTCACCTCGGTCGCGGCCATCCCGAAGCCCACCATCGCCGCCATCACCGGCTACGCGCTGGGCGGAGGATGCGAGCTCGCGCTCGCGTGCGACTTCCGGGTCGCGGGCGACAACGCACGCCTCGGTCAGCCGGAGATCCTGCTCGGCATCATCCCGGGCGCCGGTGGCACGCAACGCCTGCCGCGCCTGATCGGGCCGGCGCGCGCCAAGGACCTCGTCTTCACCGGTCGTTTCGTCGGCGCCGAGGAGGCGCTGGCCATCGGGCTCGTCGACGCAGTGGTCGCACCGGACGAGGTGTACGCCACCGCCCGCACCATGGCGGAGCGCTACGCGAACGGCCCGGCCTACGCGCTGCGCGCGGCCAAGGAGGCCATCGACCGAGGGCTCGACGTCGACCTCGCGACGGGGTTGGAGTTCGAGCGCCTGCAGTTCTCCGGGCTGTTCGGCACGCAGGACCAGGGCGAGGGCATGCGCTCGTTCATCGAGAACGGGCCGGGGAAGGCCACCTTCCGTGGTCAGTGACGCCACCGTGGAGCAGGTCGCCGCCGCCTGGGACGACCCCAAGCTCGCCAACGTGCTGTACCACGACTGGGAAGCCTCGACGTACGACGAGAAGTGGTCGATCTCGTACGACCAGCGCTGCATCGACTACGCGCGTGACCGGTTCGTGCACGTGGTGGGCGAGGGCGCCGGCGGGACCGGCTCCGAGGGCGGGAGCTGGCCGTACGCGAAGGCTCTGGAGCTCGGGTGCGGCACCGGCTTCTTCTTGCTGAACCTCAAGCAGGCCGGGGTGCTCGAGCACGGGCTCGTCACCGACATCTCGCCGGGCATGGTCGCGGCGGCGCGTCGCAACGCCGAGTCGCTGGGCTTCGAGGTCGAGGGACGCGTCGCCGACGCCGAGTCGATGCCGTACCCGGACGACACCTTCGACCTCGTCGTCGGCCATGCGGTGCTGCACCACATCCCCGACGTCGACCAGGCGCTGCGCGAGGTGCTGCGGGTGCTCAAGCCGGGTGGCCGGTTCGTCTTCGCCGGCGAACCCACCAAGCACGGCGACTTCGTCGCGCGCCGGCTGTCCCGGCTGACCTGGTTCGCCGCGACCCGGCTCGTCCGCACCTGCCGGTGCTGCGCGAGCGGTGGGCCCGACCGCGCGCCGAGCTCGACGGCCTCCTCGCAGGCCGCCGCGCTGGAGTCCGTGGTCGACGTCCACACGTTCGACCCCGACGAGCTCGCGAGCGACTGCCGTGGTCGCCGGTGCGGCCGACGTCCGACGGTGACCGAGGAGCTCACCGCCGTCGTGGTTCGGCTGGCCGGTCCGGACGTTCGAGTACGCCGTGAACCCCGGAACGCCTCGGCTGGCGCTGGGCGATGTTCGCCTACCACGGCTGGCTGCGGCTGTCCGCGTTGGACGAGAACGTCCTCGCGCACGTGGTGCCGGCGTCGGTCTTCTACAACGTGTGCGTGACCGGCACCAAGCCGGTCGCAGGCTAGCCGGCGCCATGCCCGGCGACGGCGTCGCGGGGCCGCGCCAGGCCAGGTTCCTCACCTGGGCCAGCCTGCGCTGGGTCGTCCGCAACCGGGCGTGGAGCCGCTGGTACCTGGTGCGCTACTGGCGGTTCTTCGTCTTGCGGCTGCGCAACCCGCACGTGGTGACCGAGGGGTTCGTCTTCCTCGGCAAGGGCGTCGAGCTGACGCGCGCGCAAGGGGTACGGGCGGCTGGTGGTCGGGCGCTGGGTGCATCTCGGGGACGGCAACCGGTGCGCTGCCACGAGGGTGTCGCTGCGCATCGGTGACAAGTGCGTGTTCGGCCGGGACGAACACCGTGAACTGCTACCTCGACATCGAGTTCGGCGCCGCGACGATCGTGGCCGACTGGGTCTACATCTGCGACTTCGACCACGTCTACGCGGACATCACCGTCCCGATCAAGGACCAGGGCATCGTCAAGTCGCCGGTGCGCATCGGGGAGGACGTCTGGATCGGCACGAAGGTCACCGTGGTGCGCGGCGTCAGCGTCGGGCACGGGTCGGTGCTGGCGGCCAACTGCGTGGTCAACCGCGACGTCCCGCCCATGTCCGTGGTCGGGGGAGTACCGGCCCGGGTGCTCAAGAACCGCGTCGTGGAGTTCGAGGCTGCCGCCGCCAAGCGGGCAGCGCTCGCTGACATCGCGCGCAAGACCGAGCGCGCCGCCCGGCAGGTCACGGCCCGAAGCTAGCTGTCCCCGGAGAGCAGGTTGCCGTCGCGGACCACCATCTGCAGCGGGCGGGCGTGCGGGGCGTTGCTGCTCGCGAGGCTGTCCTGCAGGTCGCGCTCCTGCGCCACGGCGTCGCGATAGACCTCGACCGTGCGTGCGGCGGCGGCGTCCCAGCTGTAGCGCTCGGCGAGGGCGCGCCGCGCTGTCCTGGCCAGCCGTCGACCGAGGACCTCGTCGACGAGCAGCGTTCGCACGGCTGCCGCCAGCTCGACCGGGTCCCCGGGAGTGAACCGCAGGCCGGTGCTGCCGTCGGTGACGAACTCGGCGAGGCCACCGGTCGAGGACACCACCAGCGGCGTCCCGGCCGCTGCCGCCTCCAGCGCCGCCAGCCCGAAGGGCTCGTAGATCGACGGCACCACGGCGACATCAGCGGCGCGGACCAGGGCGGCCAGCTCGGGCTGGTCGAGGAAGCCCGCGAACTCCACCGCCCGACCCAGCCGTCGCTGCTTCGTCAGCGCGCGGAGCTCGTGCTCGTAGGTGCCCTGGCCGGCGACGACGAGCCGGAGCCCGGGAAAGGCCCGGCGCAGTCCCGGCATGGCCTCGAGCAACGTGTGCAGGCCCTTCTCCCACTCGAGCCGACCGGCGAACACGAGCAACGGCCCACCGCCGACGTAGCTCGACCGCACCGCGGCCGTCGCGCTCGCCGGGACCCGCCAGCGCTCCACGTCCACCCCGTTCGCGATGACGTCGACCGTGCCGGTCGGGAGGTCGAACAGCCGCGTGACCTCAGTCTGCATGTGCGCGGAGCAGGTGATCACCCGCCTGGCCTCGTAGGTCAGCCACCACTCGGTCGTGTGGATCGCGCGGCTGAGCGGCCCCGGGAGCCAGCCTTGGTGGCGACCGGCCTCGGTCGCGTGCATCGTGGCGACCAGGGGCAGCGCGAGGGCCTCCTTGAGCACCGTGGCGGCGTGCGCCGTCACCCAGTCGTGGGCGTGCACGACCTCGGGCCTGACCTCGGCCGCGATCCGGAGCGCCGCCGCGGGCGAGCGAGTGGCCGAGGGCGAGCACCCAGGCGAGCAGGTCGCCCTGGTCGACGACCGGAGGGTCACGCCGGACGCGCAGCACCCGGACGCCGTCGACGACCTCGTCCGCCGGCGCACCCTCGACCTGCTGGGTGAGCACCGTCACCTCGTGGCCGGCGCGGGCCTGGGCCCGGCTGAGGGCGTCGACGTGCCGACCGAGGCCGCCGTAGACCAGCGGGGGGTACTCCCACGACACCGTCAGGATCCGCACGAGGTGAGGCTAACGGGCGACCGGTCAGCTGCCCTGCCTGCGGAGCAGCCGGGCGTCGAGGGCGCCGAACGGACCGTCGACCAGCTGCTGACGCGCCGCGAGGGGCCTACCGCGGTCGGCCGCCACGGCCCGGGCGAGTGACCAGAAGTCGGCCTCGTGCCCTGCTGCGCGGTCACGTGCGTACCCGGCGGCTGAGTCCTTGCTGACCATGAAGGCCCAGTCGCTGGAGAGCATGAGCAGGGCGTTCCTGGCGAGCTGGTCCAGGTCGGGTCGCCGGCCTCGCACGTCGGCCGAGTCGACGGCGTCGAGCAGCTGCTTCTGCACGGCGGCGTTCGCTGCGACGAGGTCGGTGACGGCGGGCCCGTCCCAGACGCGCCAGTCCTTGCCGCTGCCCCAGGAGCCGTCGGCAGGTTCCACGGCACCGCGGACGTGCCCCGCCGCCACGGCTCCCTGCAGGGTGGTGACGTGCACGCCCGCGTCGGGAAGCCTGCGCAGCACGGTCTCCAGGAAGGCCGGCCCCTCATGCCACCAGTGCCCGAAGAGCTCGGTGTCGTAGGCGACGGTCACCAGGCCGGGCTTGCCATCGCGTTCGGCCGCGAGCGAGACCAGGCGCTCCCGCACGACCCGGACGAAGTCGTCGGCGTCCCCGCTCACCGCGGCCAGCGCTCGCTCGGCGTCGTACGGAGCCTTCTCGTGCGGCGGGGTCCGGGTCGAGGTCACCCGGGACGGGCGGAACCCGTCGGCGTCGACGTGGTGGAAGTCGCGGTACCACGAGCCTGCGGGGTAGCCCTTGCGTGGTGACCACACGCGGTACGTGACGTCGAGGTCGCGTCCGAAGGCCACGACATCGGTCTGGCCCAGGGTCCACGCATCGGCGGTCGAGCGGCCGGCCCCCAGCAACGTCGGGCCGTCCACGAGCAGCCGCTGCACCCCGGCTGCGGCGTAGCGGTCCTCCAGGCCCGGCCGGTAGCCGCACTCCGGCGCCCAGATCCCGGTGGGGCGCCGACCCAGGCGCAGCGCGCTGTCGTCGAGCCCGACCTCAAGTGCGAACGCGGCCACCCGTTCGTCGAGCAGCGGCAGGAACGGATGGGTGGCCGGCCCGGACAGCAGCTCGACGGCGCCGCTGTCGGCCAGGCCGCGGAGCAGCGGACTCGCGCCGTTCAGCCACCGGGTCTCGAAGAGCTCCAGCGCCGCGGAAGCACGCCGGAACTCGGCCGGGCCGTGGGTCCCGCCCGGCCAGTCCCTCGGCCCGGGCCTGCCAGAAGCCCAGCCAGGTGTGCATCTCCCGCAGGCAGTAGGGGTCGTCCAGCTGGGCCGCCAGCACGGGGGTGACCCCCAGCGTGAGCAGCTCGCGGCGACCCTCGTCAGCCAGCCGCTCGAGCAGGTCGACGACGGGCGAGGTACGAGCCTGACCAGGACTGGTGCAGCCATTCCTCGCCGACCGGCCAGGCGCCGTGGTGCGCGAGCCACGGCAGGTGGCTGTGCAGGACGATGCAGCAAGTGCCGACCGGCTCGGTCACCAGACCCGGCCCAGCATCACGAGGTCGAGCGAGTCGTCGAGCGGGCCGCCGAGCGAGTCGTCCAGCGAGTGGCCGGTGACTCGGCGCGGCTCGCCGGGGAGGTGGGGCTGGCCGGCGGTGACCTCGTCGCTCGGTCGGATCTCGAAGTCGCCGGCGTCCAGGCTCGCGACGAACGCGGCGAGGTCGGCGCTCCAGTGCTCGGCCGGGGTCGCGAGCTGGGCGTCGATCAGCGAGCCGTGCGTGCGTTCCCAGGTGCGGATCCGGGTGCCGTGCCACAGCCCGAACGGCTCGACCTGGACGTCCTCGGCCGCCAGCAGCTCGACGAGCTCGGCGGCGTCGAGCTCGTTGCTGTGGAACGGGTTGAGCGGCTTCTCGCCCCTGCCGAGTCCGGGGCTGAACGTGAGCCGGTTGGGCGTGGTGAGCACCAGCAGGCCGCCCGGGCGCAGCACCCGGACGCACTCGGCGACGAAGCGCGGCTGGTCCCAGAGGTGCTCGATCGTCTGCAGGCTGACGACGGCGTCCACGGTCTTGTCCGCCAGCGGCAGCGCCACCAGGTTGCCCCGCACCGTGGGCGTCGACGGGTACGCGGCCCGGACGTGCCGGAGCGCGGCGTCGTCGTAGTCAAGTGCGAGCACCACAGCCGCCGTGCCGGCGAGCAGCTCCGCCCCGTAGCCCTCGCCGCATCCGGCCTCGAGCACCCGCCGACCGAGCACGTGCGGCAGCAGCCAGAGGTACGCGGCGGCGTGCCGCTGGAACCAGTAGTTCTCGTGCCAGATCCCGGGGAGTGTGCGCTCGCCGGTGAGGGAGAGGCCGGGTGTCGTCACGTCGGTGATGATGCAGCAGAGTGCCTGCGCCGGCGTACTCCGGACGCGCCAGCAGCGCGCCCTTCCAGACCCGATGCTCGAGGTGACGACGCTGCTACCGGCCAGTAACATGCGTCGCACGAAACAGGGCTGACCCGGTTGGTTGACCCGATTCTCATTGGATCCAATCGTCGTGCCAGACTGCAGCCAAGCCGAGGGCGCCTGCCGCGCCCCACGTCAGGAGAGGTCGTCACCGGCCATGAAGCCCGCATGAACATCGTCGTCTGCGTGAAGCAGGTGCCCGGACACCTGGGCCGAGAAGAAGCTCAGCGCGTCCGACAAGACCCTCGACCGCGAGTCCGTCGACGGCGTCATGAACGAGCTCGACGAGTACGCCGTCGAGGAGGCCCTGCGCCTCAAGGAGGCCCACGGCGGTCGACGGTCACCATCCTGACGATGGGTCCGGAGAAGGCGGTCGAGACGATCCGCAAGGCGCTGTCGATGGGCGCCGACGCCGGCGTGCACGTCGTCGACGACGCTCTGCACGGCTCGGACTCGGTCGCCACCTCGCTACGCGCTGGCGAAGGCGCTCGGCACGCTCGAGTACGACCTCGTCATCCTCGGCGTCGAGTCCACCGACGCGCGCATGTCGCGTCATGCCGGCGATGCTCGCCGAGCGGCTCGGGGTGCCGCAGCTCACGTTCGCCGCGCAAGGTCGACGTCGACGGGCACGCACGGTCAAGATCGAGCGCCAGACCGAGAACGGCTACGACGTGGTCGAGGCCAGCACGCCCGGCCGTCGTATCGCGTCGTCGAGAAGATCAACGAGCCGCGCTACCCCTCCTTCAAGGGGATCATGGCGGCGAAGAAGAAGCCGCTGACCACGCACGCGCTCGCCGACCTCGGCATCGCGGCTGACGAGGTCGGTCTCGGCGGCTCCTGGTCCGAGGTCGAGGAGTTCGCGCGCGGCCCGCCGCGCCAGGCCGGCACGATCGTCAAGGACGAGGGGGACGGCGGCGTCAAGCTCGCCGAGTTCCTCGCCACGAGAAGTTCATCTGAGCGGCAGGGAAGACACCTCATGGCTGAGGTTCTCGTTCTCGTCGAGCACGCCGACGGCGCGGTCAAGAAGGTCACCCCCGAGCTGCTGACGCTCGCCCGCTCGCTCGGCGAGCCGTCGCGCGGTGTTCATCGGCGCACGGCTACGAGCAGCGCGGCCGACAAGCTCGCCGAGTACGGCGCGCGCCAAGGTCTACGTCGCCGGCGGCGGCGAGCTCGACGACTACCTCGTCGCGCCCAAGGCCGAGGTGCTCGCGCAGGTCGTCGCGCAGGCGTCGCCCGGCCGCCGTGCTGATCGCGTCGTCGTCCGGAGGGCAAGGAGATCGCGGGCCGCCTCGCGGTCAAGCTCGGCTCCGGCCTCATCACCGACGCGATCGCGGTCGTCGCGCGACCTGGTCGCCACCCAGTCCGTCTTCGGCGGCGCGACCGTCGTGCAGTCCAAGGTGACCCAGGGCACGCCGATCATCACCGTCCGGCCGAACGCCACCGCGCCCGAGGCCGCGCCCGCGTCGGCGACCCGGGTCGACGTCGCGGTGTCGCTCAGCGACGCCGCCAAGGCGGCCAAGGTCACCGGTCGTACCGCGGCCGAGCGCGACCGGTCGGCCCGAGCTCACCGAGGCCGCGATCGTCGTCTCCGGCGGTCGCGGCGTCGGCGCAGCCGAGGGCTTCGAGCGTCGTCGAGGCGCTCGCCGACGCGCTCGGTGCTGCCGTCGGCGCCTCGCGCGCCGCGACCGACGCCGGCTGGTACCCCCACCAGTACCAGGTCGGCCAGACCGGCAAGACGGTGTCGCCGCAGCTCTACATCGCCGTCGGCATCTCCGGCGCCATCCAGCACCGCGCCGGCATGCAGACCTCGAAGACCATCGTCGCGGTCAACAAGGACCCGGAGGCGCCGATCTTCGAGCTCGCCGACTTCGGCGTCGTGGGCGACCTGCACACGGTCGCTGCCCCAGGCCACGGCGGAGATCGTCAAGCGGAAGGGCTGACGCGTCGGGGAGCCTGGGCGCCGGCCGCCGAGACCCGGGGAGCCTAGACTTGGTGACCTGATGGCCTACCTCGACCACGCGGCGACCACGCCGATGCTCCCCGACGCCCTCGCGGCGACGGTGGCCGAGCTCGGTCGCGTCGGGAACGCGTCGTCGTTGCACGCCGCCGGCCGCCGCGCCCGCAGGGTCGTCGAGGAGTCCCGCGAGACGCTGGCCGAGGCGTTCGGCGCGCGGCCCAGTGAGATCGTGTTCACCGCCGGCGGGACGGAGGCCGACAACCTCGCGGTCAAGGGGCTCTACTGGTCCCGGGTCGGCCGGCGATCCCCGGCGCCGCCGGATCATCGCGAGCCCGGTCGAGCACCACGCGGTGCTGGACCCGCTGCGCTGGCTCGCCGAGCACGAGGGCGCGCAGATCGAGTGGCTGCCCGTCGACTCCGTCGGTCGGGTGCAGCCAGCCGCCCTCGCTGAGCTGCTGGCCGACGACGACTCGACGGTCGCGTTCGTGACGGTGATGTGGGCCAACAACGAGGTCGGCACCATCCAGCCGGTGTCGGCGCTCGCCGAGATCGCCCGTGAGCACGACGTCCCGATGCACTCCGACGCCGTGCAGGCAGCCGGGCAGCTCGCCGTCGACTTCGGGTCGAGCGGGCTGGACGCCATGACCTTGAGCGGGCACAAGATCGGCGGCCCGCAGGGCGTCGGAGCGCTGGTGCTCGGCCGAGGTGTCGAGGTCACGCCCCTGCTCCACGGCGGCGGCCAGGAGCGCGACGTGCGGTCCGGCACCCTCGACACCCCGTCCATCGCCGGGTTCGCCGCGGCCGCAGCGACCGTCCGGCGCGGGCGTGCGGCGTCGGCGGCCAGAGTCGGCCGGTTGCGCGACAGCCTGGTCGCCGGGGTCCTGCGCGCCGTGCCCGACGCCGAGCTCAACGGCGACCACGACCCCGCCGGGCGGCTGCCGGGCAACGCGCACTTCTCCTTCCCCGGCTGCGAGGGGGACTCGCTGCTGCTGCTGCTCGACGCCCGGGGGATCGAGTGCTCCACCGGATCTGCCTGCAGCGCAGGAGTCGCGCAGCCGTCGCACGTCCTGCTCGCGCTCGGCGCCGACGGTGAGACCGCGCGTGCCAGCCTTCGCTTCTCGCTGGGGCACACCTCGACCGAGGCCGACGTCGAGGCCGTGGCCGACGCCATCGGCCCCGTCGTCGAGCGCGCGAGGGGCGCCCGGCTCGCCTCCCGCCGGTGAGGCCGCGGATGAAGGTGCTCGCCGCGCTGTCAGGTGGCGTCGACTCGGCGGTGGCCGCTGCCCGGGCCGTCGAGGCGGGCCACGAGGTCACCGCGGTCCACCTCGCGCTGTCCGCGAACCCGACCTCGTTCCGCTCCGGCGCGCGCGGCTGCTGCACCCTCGAGGACGCCCGCGACGCGCGGCGGGCGGCCGACCTCCTCGGGGTGCCGTTCTACGTCTGGGACCTCGCGGAGCGCTTCCGAGCGGACGTCGTCGACGACTTCGTGGCCGAGTACGCAGCGGGCCGCACCCCCAACCCGTGCCTGCGCTGCAACGAGTCGATCAAGTTCGCGGCCGTGCTCGATCGGGCCCGGGCTCTCGGCTTCGACGCCGTCTGCACCGGTCACTACGCCCGCATCGACGACGGACCCCAGGGTCGTGAGCTGCACCGGGCGGTCGACATGGCGAAGGACCAGTCGTACGTCCTGGGTGTGCTCGACGTCGATCAGCTCAGCGGTGCGCTGTTCCCGCTGGGCGACTCGCTCAAGACGGACGTCAGGGCCGAGGCGGCGCGACGCGGGCTCGCCGGTCGCGGACGAAGCCGGACAGCCACGACATCTGCTTCATCGCGGACGGCGACACCGCCGGGTTCCTGCGTGCCCGCCTCGGCGACGCACCGGGCGAGATCGTGGACAGCGACCGGCGTCGTGGTCGGAGCGCACGACGGCGCGTTCGCCTTCACCGTCGGGCAGCGCAAGGGGCTGCGCATCGACCGACCAGCCCCAGACGGCCGGCCCCGCTACGTGCTCGACATCTCGCCGGTCGACCGGACGGTGCGCGGTCGGCAGCCGCGCCGAGCTCGCTGTCAGCTCGATGGTCGCCGTCCGCCCGCGCTGGTGCGGGCCGGCCCCGGCAGGTCCGCTGCGTCTGCGGGGCGCAGCTGCGCGCGCACGGCGAGGAGATCCCCGCCGCTCGCCGAGGTGACGCCCGACGGCCGCCTCGCGGTGTCGTTGACCGAGCCAGGCGCAGGGGGTCGCTCCGGGGCAGGCGGTGGTGCTCTACGCCGGCACCCGGGTCGTCGGCTCGGCCACCATCGACGAGACCGCCTAGCTTCGGTGTCCCAGCCGTCCGTGGACGCCGGGGCTGTCGGCCCAGGGACATAGGCTCGCCGGGTGCAGGCGCTCCCGTGGTCCGCAGGTGCAGCGACCGGTGTCGGCTCGATGCCCGGTACCGACATCCGCGAGGTCGTCAAGGCCTCCGTCGACGCCACTCCCGAGCTCCTGCTTCCTGCCTGAGCTCCCAGCACGCGGGCCTGGCGCGGACCTCACCGGACGCACGCTCGGCCTGCTGCCCGACTTCCCCGGCCAGTGGGGGCCGACGGGGTGGGCGTTGACCGACCGGCCGGGGCGTGACATCCGCCGGGCGCAGTCGTTCCTGCGTCAGGACCTCGACACCTTCGAGGAGGCGACGCAGGGCTACGCGGGGCCGCTCAAGGTCCAGCTGGCCGGTCCGTGGACCTTGGCGGCCACGGTCGAGCTCCGCAGCGGCCGGGCGGTCGTCGCGGACAGCGGCGCCAGGCGGGACCTCGCGCAGGCACTGCGGAGCCGCCCTGGACGAGCACCTCGCCGAGCTCCGCCGGCGTTTCCCGCTGGCCACCCTGGTGGTCCAGCTCGACGAGCCCGGGCTGCCGTCGGTGCTCCGCGGGTCCATCCCGAGCCCGAGCGGCTGGGGCCGGCTCGCCGCGATCGAGGAGCCGGAGGTCGAGCGAGGGCTGGCGACCGTGCTGGCCGGGCTGCCCTCCGAGCACGCTTCACGCATCGCCCACTGCTGCGCCGCCGAGCCCGCCGTCCGGCTGCTCGCGGGCAGCCGGCTTCCGTGGGCTCTCGCTCGATGCCACGCTCCTGACCGAGGCGGACGACGAGGCCCTCGGGGAGGCGGTCGAGGCCGGGCTCGGGCTGCTCCTCGGCGTGGTGCCCGCAGTGGGCGGCCTGCCGCCCAGCAAGGTCGCGGCGGCCCCGGTCCGTGCGCTGTGGTCCCGGTTGGGGCAGGATCCCGGTCGGCTGGGCGAGCAGGTGGTGGCGACGCCGACGTGCGGCCTCGCCGGGGCGACGCCCGTCGGTGCGCTGGCTGCGCTGCGCGCGTGCGTCGAGGTCGGCAGGCTGCTGGTCGAGGATCCGGAGGGTGAACGTGGCTGAGGGCTCGGACGTCGTCGTGGACGGCGTGCCGGCGGCGACCCGGGAACGTGCCGTCGAGCTCGCGCGGGTGATCGACGAGCAGCAGTACCGCTACTACATCCTCGACGCCCCGACCGAGAGCGACGCCGAGTACGACGCCCAGCTGCGCGAGCTCCAGGCGATCGAGGAGCAGTACCCGTCGTTGCGGACCCCGGACTCCCCGACGCAGCGGGTGGGCGGCACCTACTCGACCCAGTTCACCCCGGTCACCCACCTCGAGCGCCTGCTGAGCCTCGACAACGTGTTCAGCGACCTCGAGCTCGACGAGTGGGCGGCCCGGGTCGCGCGTGACGTCCGTGAGCCGGCCGAGCAGATCCGCTGGCTGTGCGAGGTGAAGCACGACGGCCTCGCCGTCGACCTCGTCTACGAGAAGGGTCGGCTCGTCCGCGCCGCGACCCGCGGCGACGGCCGGACCGGCGAGGACGTCACCCCGAACGTCCGTACGCTCGCCAACGTGCCGGACCGGCTGACCGCCACGGGAGCCGATCCGGTGCCGGACGCTGCTCGAGGTCCGTGGCGAGGTCTACTTCCCGGTCGAGGGCTTCAGCGAGCTCAACGCCAGCCTGGTCGCCGCCGGCAAGGCGCCGTTCGCCAACCCGCGGAACACCGCCGCGGGGTCGCTGCGGCAGAAGGACCCGAAGGTCACCGCGTCGCGCCCGTTGCGGCTGGTGGTCCACGGGATCGGGGCTCGGACCGGCTTCGACCCGCCCACCCAGTCCGCGGCCTACCAGGCGCTGGCGGCATGGGGCCTGCCGACCAGCCACGAGTACCGGGTGGTCGAGGGGCTGGCCGAGGTACGCGCCTTCATCGCCTACTACGGCGAGCACCGCCACAGCCTCGACCACGAGATCGACGGCGTCGTGGTCAAGGTCGACGACGTCGCCGCCCAGCGCCGGCTCGGCTCCACCTCGCGCGCGCCCCGCTGGGCCATCGCCTTCAAGTACCCCCCGGAGGAGGTCACGACCAAGCTCCTCGACATCACCGTCAACGTCGGACGCACCGGCCGGGTCACCCCGTTCGGGGTGATGGAGCCGGTGGTGGTGTCGGGCTCGACCGTCGGCATGGCCACCCTGCACAACGCGCAGGAGGTCGTCCGCAAGGGCGTGCTGATCGGTGACACGGTGGTGCTCCGCAAGGCCGGGGACGTCATCCCCGAGATCGTCGGCCCGGTGGTCGAGCTCAGGGACGGCTCCGAGCGCGCGTTCGTGATGCCCACCCGGTGCCCGGAGTGCGACACCGTCCTGCAGCACGAGAAGGAGGGCGACGCCGACATCCGGTGCCCGAACGCCCGCAGCTGTCCCGCCCAGCTCCGCGAGCGCATCTTCCACGTCGCCGGGCGGGGGGCCTTCGACATCGAGGTCCTGGGCTACGAGGCAGGCATCGCGCTGCTCGACTGCGGTCTGGTCCAGGACGAGGGCGACCTCTTCGCGCTGACCGCCGAGCAGCTCCTCAGCTGCCCGTTCTTCACCCGCAAGGACGGCACCCTCGGCGCGAACGCGGTCAAGCTCGTCGACAACCTCCAGCAGGCGCGCAGCCGTCCGCTGTGGCGGGTGCTCGTCGCCCTGTCCATCCGGCACGTCGGGCCCACCGCCGCGAAGGCACTGGCGCGCGAGCTGCGGGACCTCGACCGCATCGCGAGCATGCCCGCGGACGAGCTCGCCGCGGTCGAGGGCGTCGGGCCGGTGATCGCCGCGGCCCTGGTCGAGTGGTTCGCGGTGGACTGGCATCGCACGGTGGTCGAGAAGTGGCGGGCGGCAGGGGTGCGGATGGCCGAAGACGGTGACGGCGACGGGCCGCGGCCGCTGGAAGGGCTGACGGTGGTGATCACCGGCAGCCTCGAGGGCTGGAGCCGGGACGCCGCCACCGAGGCCGTCCAGGACCTCGGCGGCAAGGTCAGCGGTTCAGTGTCGAAGAAGACCGCCTTCGTCGTCGCGGGGGAGAGCCCAGGCAGCAAGCTCGACAAGGCGATGTCCCTGGGCGTCCCGGTTCTGGACGCCGCCGGGCTGGCGGTCCTGCTCGCGGACGGACCGGACGCCGCGCGGGCCGTGGCGATCGTCGCGGACACCGGCAAGCCACCTACCGATTCGCCCTGATTCGTAGCACTCTGTCACGTAGTGTCACGGCTTGATTGCTGCTCTGCTGGGGCAGGTCACGGTCGGTAGGGCTCACGCTCGACCCCTTTCCGGCCGAGTGATGGGACGGCAGGTGACGCGAGTGACGGGAGGGGCGCATGGACGGCACGGCCCCTGGGCTGGCGGGTGCCCCTGAGGACTCAGGGCCCGACGCGCCGGCGCCCGTGCTTCCCTCGCCCCTACGAGCCTGCACCTTCGCGGTCATCTTCTGGCTGATCGTCGTCGCGGGCGCGGCGTGCTTGATCCGTGCCGTTCAAGAGCTCCTGCAGGCCAGCACCGTGCTGCAACCGGTGGCGCTGCTCGCGCTCGGGGCCCTGGTCGTGTTCGGCGAGCTGCGACCGGTCATCACCTCTCGCTCGTACGGGGAGGGGATCACCCCGTCGATCGCGTTCACCTTCGCGATCCTGTTCGTCTGGGGGCCGGGCCCCGCGTTGATCGCGCAGGCCGTGGGCTCGATCGTCGCGGACGTCTCCGCCCGCAAGACCTGGTGGCGGGTGGTGGTGAACCCCGCCCAGTACGCCGTCTCGTTCGCGTTGGCCTGGGGTGCGATGCACCTGTGCGGCTACCGGGCCGCCCCGGACCACCTGCACGTCATCTCCGCGGGCGACCTGTGGGTCATGGCGCTGGCGTGGGTCGTCTACTTCCTGGCTAACAACTTCATCGTCTCGGGGTTGCTGGCGGTGTATGCCAGCGAGCCCTTCAAGGACCTCTTCCTCGAGGACTTCACGTTCCTCGTCGTCTCGAACTTCTCCGTCCTGGTGATCTCGCCGCTGGTGGCGCTGGCCGTGCAGATGAGCGTGTGGTGGCTCCCGTTGCTGCTGCCGCCGCTGATCGCGATCTACCGCACGTCGGCGATCTCGCTGGAGAAGGAGCACCAGGCCAACCACGACGTGCTGACGGGGCTGCCGAACCGCAAGTACCTGCTGGAGTCGCTGGACGAGGTGCTCTCCGAGGCGGTCGAGGGCAGGCGGGTCGGTCTCTTCCTGCTCGACCTGGACCGCTTCAAGGAGGTCAACGACACCCTTGGGCACCAGATGGGGGACCGCCTGCTCGAGTACGTCGCGCGCCGGATCAAGAGCGCGCTGCGCCCGGAGGACGTCGTCGCCCGGCTCGGTGGCGACGAGTTCGCCGTGCTGCTGCCGAGCGTGCCGGACGCCGAGTCGGCGACCGAGGTCGCGCTGCGGATCCAGGCTGCCCTCGCCGAGCCGTTCCGGTTCGAGGGGGTGCTCCTCGAGCTCGAGGCCAGCGTCGGCATCGCGTTGTTCCCCGACCACGGCTCGGACGTCCAGCAGCTCCAGCGCTCCGCGGACGTCGCCATGTACCTCGCGAAGGACGAACGCACCGGCATCGAGGTCTACTCCGCGGACAAGGACCAGAACTCCACGACCCGGCTGGGCCTGCTTGGCTCGCTTCGCCAGGGCATCGAGGGCGGCCAGCTCGAGCTGCACTACCAGCCCAAGGTGGCGCTCGGGCTCTGGCGTGGTGGTCGGCGTGGAGGCGCTGGTGCGTTGGCGGCACCCGCACCGTGGCCTGATCTTCCCGGACGAGTTCATCCCGCTGGCCGAGCGCTCCGGGCTCATGCACCGGCTCACCGCGCACGTCGTCGACACCGCGCTGGAGCAGGCGCGGCAGTGGTGGAGCGTCGGGCTGGAGATCCCGGTGGCGGTCAACGTCTCCGCACGTGACCTGCACGGCATGGGCCTGGCCGACACGGTGGAGCGCGGTCTCACCGAGCACGGGCTGCCAGCCAGGGCGATCCGGCTCGAGCTCACCGAGCGCGTGCTCATGACCGAGCCGGCCCGGGTCGCGGACACCCTGGCTGCCCTGGAGCGCATCGGGGTTCAGCTGAGCCTGGACGACTTCGGCACCGGCTACTCCTCGCTCGTGCTCCTGCAGCGGCTCCCGGTCAGCGAGATCAAGGTCGACCGGTCGTTCGTCAAACGGCTGGTGTCCTCGCCCGACGACGCCAAGATCGTGCGTTCGATCGTGGACCTCGCCCACGCGCTGGGCATCGAGGCGGTCGCGGAGGGCGTGGAGACCGAGGAGGTCTGGGACCTGCTGGGCGAGCTCGGGTGCGACAGTGCGCAGGGCTGGTACGTCAGCCGGCCGATGCCCGGTCAGCGCGCGACGGAGTGGCTCCTGCGGCATCCCAGCCGCAGCCGAGCGCTGCGGGTGCTCAAGGCCGCCCAGCAGGCTCCGGAAGCGCGCTGATCATCCGCTGATCAACCCGCTGATCAACCCCGAGCATGCCGCCCGGCCACGGTGGCGCGATCGACGCTCAAGGACCGCACCTGGCACGCCGAAGGAAGACCAGGGGATCCGGCGCCTGGCGCCGGTCGTCGTGCGGCCTGACCGGGTCGTATCGAACGGTCCTGCCGGGCGGTCGCCACCGATCGGCGGATCGAGCAATGGGGTGGGGAGGCTGCGTGCGGAGCGACGACGTGCGGCCCTCGCTCCTGTCCTGGAGCCTGTACGCGATCACCTGGCAGCTGGCTGTCTGGGGTGGCTGGGCGATGGTTGCCCTGGCCGCCTGGAAGGTCCAGCCGGTGATGCCGCACATGCCGACCTCGTTCTGGGTCATCGCCGTGCTCGTGCTGCTGGGCGAGCTCCGCCCGGTGCGGACGGCCGGCTTCTTCGACCCGCAGGGCATCGTGACGTCCACCGCGTTCGTGTTCGCGATCCTGTACCTGTGGGGTCCGTGGCCGGCGATCCTGCTGCAGGCGGTCGCCACCACCTGCTCCGAGCTGGTCAAGCACAAGCGCCCCGCCATCATGTTCTTCAACGTCGGGCAGTACGTCCTCTCGCTCACGGCGGCCTGGCTGGTCATGGTCGCCGTCGGGCTGCCCGACGGGCTGGCCGCGGCGCACCGCTCGCTGCGAGGCATCGACCTGCTGTGGATCATCGCCACCTGGGTGGTGTGGTACCTCGTCAACAACGCGCTCGTGTCCGGGCTGGCCGCCGACGCCGGCATGACCTTCGTCGAAGGCTTCACCGAGGACTTCAGCTACTACGTCGTGTGCACCGCGGCGGTCCTCGCGCTGTCCCCGCTCGTCGTGTTCGCCGCGGAGGCCAGCTGCTGGTACATCCCGCTGCTGCTCATCCCGATGTTCGCCGTCCACAAGACCGCCGCGATCTCGATGAGCGAGCAGCACAAGGCCATGCACGACCCGCTGACCGGGCTGCCGAACCGGAAGTTCCTGACCCGGACCGTCGAGCACGCGCTCGCCAAGGGCGCCGGGTCGCCGTTCGCTCTCGCGCTGCTCGACCTCGACCGCTTCAAGGACGTCAACGACACGCTGGGTCATCAGGTGGGGGACCGGCTCCTCGAGATGGTGGCCGAACGCATCAGCGGGGTGCTCCGGCCGGGTGACGTGGTGGCCAGGCTCGGCGGCGACGAGTTCGCCCTGTACCTCCCGGACGTGGACGACGACCAGGCCGGGGCCGAGGTCGCGATCAGGGTGCGCAACGCCCTGCTGGACGCGTTCCTGCTCGAGGACGTCGTGCTCGAGCTCGAGGCCAGCGTGGGCATCACGATGTACCCGGCGTTCGGCGACTCGGTCGAAGAGCTCATGCGGCAGGCCGACGTCGCGATGTACCTCGCGAAGGAGCAGCGCAGCGAGGTGGAGGTCTACGAGCCCGCGCGCGACCGGCACTCCGCCGACCGCCTGGGGTTGCTCGCCTCGCTCCGGCATGCGATCGACGACGGCGAGCTGTTCCTGCACTACCAGCCGAAGGTGGCGCTGCTCGACGCCGAGATCGTCGGGGTGGAGGCGCTGGTCCGCTGGAACCACCCGGTGCGCGGGTTCATCCCGCCGGACGAGTTCATCCCGCTGGCCGAGACCTCCGGCCTGATGCACCGCCTGACCGCCTTCGTCGTCGACGCCGCGCTCGAGCAGGTCGCGGCCTGGCGGAGCGAGGGACTCACGGTGGCGGTGGCGGTCAACGTGTCCGCCAAGGACCTGCACGGGCCGCACCTGGCCAGGACCGTCTCCGAGGGCCTCGCGAAGCACCGCGTGCCAGCCATGCTGCTCAAGCTGGAGCTGACCGAGCGCACCCTGATGGCCGAGCACGCCAGGGTCTTCGACACGCTGGAGGCGCTGGAGGCCCTCGACGTCGAGATCAGCCTGGACGACTTCGGGGTGGAGTACTCCTCGATGGTGATGCTCAAGCGGCTGAACCTCAGCGAGATCAAGATCGACGGGTCCTTCGTCAAGGCGATCGGCGAGGCCGAGAGCATCGGCGGCGACGTGTCGATCGTGCGCTCGATCATCCAGCTCGCCCACGCGCTCGGGCTGAACGCCGTGGCCGAGTGCGTCGAGACCGAGCAGGCCTGGCGGTTGCTCGCCGGGATGGGCTGCGACAGCGCGCAGGGCTGGTACGTCAGCCGTCCGATGGCTGCCGAGGCCGCCACCGACTGGCTGCGTGCCCGGGTGCCGGCTGGTCTGCCGGTGCCAGCCCGCCGCTGACCGGACCAGCCGAAAACCGCCGGGGCCGATCGTGCCCGGCCCTCTAGGATGGGGCCGTCCCCAGCCCCTCCTCCGAACGGTCGTCGCATGCCCTCGATCTCCCGCGCCGAGGTCGCCCACCTGGCTCAGCTCGCCAGGATCGACCTCGACGACGCGCACCTCGACCGACTGGTGACCGAGCTCGACGTCATCCTGGCCGCGGTCGCGACGGTGACCGAGGTCGCCGCGGCGGACATCCCGCCGACCTCGCACCCGTTGCCGCTGACGAACGTCTTCCGGGCCGACATCCCGCAGCCGAGCCTCACCCACGCGCAGGCCATGCAGGCGGCGCCGGCGGTCGAGTCCGGCCGGTTCCGGGTGCCGCGGATCCTCGACGACGAGCCGGTCGACGGCGCGGCCCACGACGCCGCAGCGGACGACGGCGCACCCCAGAACGGCGGAGCCGCGTCATGACGGACCTCACCAGGCTCACCGCCGCCGGGCTCGCCGACGTGGTCGCCAGCGGGCAAGCGTCAGCGGTCGAGGTCGCCCAGGCGCACCTGGACCGGATCGAGGCCGTCGACGGCGCCGTGCATGCCTTCCTGCACGTCGACACGGCGGGCGCCCTGGCCGCCGCCGGGGCGGTCGACGCGGCGCGTGCCGCCGGCGAGCCGCTCAGCCCGCTCGCCGGGGTGCCGCTCGCACTCAAGGACGTCCTCACCATGCACGACGTCCCGACGACCTGCGGCTCGCGCATCCTCGAGGGCTGGCTGCCCGCCTACGACGCCACGGTCACGCGCCGGCTCAAGGAGGCCGGCGTCGTGATCCTCGGCAAGACCAACATGGACGAGTTCGCGATGGGCTCCTCCACCGAGCACTCCGCCTTCGGCCCCACGCACAACCCGTGGGACCTCACCCGGATCCCCGGCGGATCCGGCGGTGGCTCGGCTGCCGCGGTGGCGTCCTTCGAGGCCCCGCTCGCGATCGGCACCGACACCGGCGGCTCGATCCGGCAGCCGGCCGCGGTCACCGGGACCGTCGGCATCAAGCCGACCTACGGTGGCGTCTCGCGGTACGGCCTGGTGGCGCTCGCGTCCTCGCTCGACCAGGCCGGCCCGTGCGCGCGGACCGTGCTCGACGCCGCGCTGCTGCACTCGGTGATCGGTGGCTACGACCCCCGCGACTCGACCTCGATCGACCAGCCGGTCCCCCCGGTGGTCGAGGCCGCCCGCCGGGCCGACGTCGCGGGCATGCGGATCGGCGTGGTCCGCGAGCTCAGCGGCGAGGGCTACCAGGCGGGCGTGCGGCAGCGCTTCGACGAAGCCGTCGCGCTGCTCGGCGAGCTCGGGGCCGAGGTCGTCGAGGTCTCGTGCCCGACGTTCCCGTACGCGCTCGCTGCGTACTACCTGATCCTGCCGAGCGAGTGCTCGTCCAACCTGGCCAAGATGGACGGCATGCGGTTCGGCCTGCGGGCCGGCGACGACGGGTCGGCCTCCGTGGAGGAGGTCATGGCTCGGACCAGGGCGCAGGGCTTCGGTGACGAGACCATCCGTCGCATCATCCTCGGGACCTACGCGCTGTCGGCCGGCTACTACGACGCCTACTACGGCTCGGCGCAGAAGGTCCGGACGCTGATCACGCGCGACTTCAGCGCGGCCTTCGAGCAGGTCGACGTCCTCGTCTCGCCGACGGCGCCGACCACCGCGTTCAGGCTCGGCGAGAAGCTCGACGACCCGCTCGCGATGTACCTCAACGACGTCGCGACCATCCCCGCCAACCTCGCCGGGACCCCGGGCCTCAGCCTGCCGATCGGCCTGGCCCCCGAGGACGGCCTCCCCGTCGGGCTGCAGGTCATGGCGCCGGTGATGGCCGACGACCGGCTGTACCTGGTCGGGGCGGCGCTGGAGGCAGCCCTGCTCGAGCGTTGGGGCGCACCGATCCTGGACGGAGCGCCGGCCCTATGAGCCCGCTGGCCACGGCGAGCGCTACGAGCCCACCGAGCCCGATTACACCGCGAACGTTGGGAAGACCGTGAGCGATCCACTGATGCCCTACGCCGAGGTCGTCGAGCGCTTCGACCCCGTCATCGGCCTGGAGGTCCACGTCGAGCTCGGCACCGCCACCAAGATGTTCTGCGGCTGCGTGACCGGCTTCGGCGCCGAGCCGAACACCCAGGTGTGCCCGACCTGCCTCGGGCTGCCGGGCTCGTTGCCGGTGGTCAACGCGGTCGCCGTCGAGTCCGCGATCCGGATCGGGCTCGCGCTCAACTGCTCGATCGCGCCGTGGTCACGGTTCGCGCGGAAGAACTACTTCTACCCGGACATGCCGAAGAACTACCAGGTCTCGCAGTACGACGAGCCCATCGCGTTCGACGGCTACCTCGACATCGAGGTGCCGACGCCGGACGGCCCACGACCGTTCCGGATCGAGATCGAGCGCGCGCACATGGAGGAGGACACCGGCAAGACGTCGCACCTGGGCGGCGCCACCGGCCGCATCACCGGCGCCGACTACTCCATCGTCGACTACAACCGCGCGGGCATCCCGCTCATCGAGATCGTGACCAAGCCGATCGAGGGGATGGGAGCACTCGCTCCCGAGGTCGCCAGGGCGTACGTGTCCGAGCTCCGCGACCTCGTCGTCGCCCTGGGCGTGTCCGACGCGCACATGCACCAAGGGTCGCTGCGTTGTGACGTGAACCTCTCGTTGCGTCCCTCCCCGTCGGACGCCCTCGGTACCCGCTCGGAGACCAAGAACGTCAACTCCTTCCGCTCGGTGGAGCGCGCCACCCGCTACGAGATGCAGCGCCAGGGCGCGCTGCTCGCGGCCGGCGGCAAGGTCAAGCAGGAGACCCGGCACTGGCAGGAGGCCAGCGGCACGACGAGCCCGGGGCGCAGCAAGGAGGAGGCCGAGGACTACCGCTACTTCCCGGAGCCCGACCTCGTGCCGGTCGCCCCGAGCGAGGAGTGGATCGCCGAGCTGCGCGCCACCTTGCCCGAGCTGCCCGCCTTGCACCGCAAGCGGCTGCAGGACGCCTGGGGTCTGACCGACCTGGAGATGCAGGCGGTTCTCAACGCAGGCGCGGTCGGGGCCATCGAGGCCACCGTCGCCGACGGAGCCGACCCGGCAGCTGCTCGTCGCTGGTGGCTCGGGGAGCTCGCGCGGCTGGCGAACGAACGCGGCGTCGACGTCCCCGAGCTCCCGATCTTCCCAGCTGACGTCGCCAGGGTGATCGCCCTGGTCGACGCCGGGACGCTCACCGACACGATGGCCCGACAGGTCGTCGAGGGCGTGCTCGCGGGCGAGGGGTCTCCCGACGACGTCGTCGCCGGTCGCGGGCTGCAGGTCGTGGGCGACGACTCGGCGCTCAACGCCGCGCTCGACGTCGCGATCGAGGCCAACCCCGAGGTCGTCCAGAAGATCCTCGACGGCAAGCTGCCAGCAGCCGGAGCCATCATCGGTGCGGTCATGAAGGCCACCCGCGGGCAGGCCGACGCGGCCCGCGTGCGCGAGCTCCTGCTCACCCGCCTCGGCGTCAGCGAGTAGGCCGAACACTCAGCTACGTTCGTCCGCGGGTGGTGCTGTTCGCCCGCTCGCTCGTCGTGCTCGGCACCGGGCTGGCCCGCACCCGACGCTGAGACGACGCAACCGCGGGGGCGCACGCGCGTCTATGTCTGCGAGGGGCAGTTCGCCCCGGGCGGATGGGAGGCGAGGACGTGGCTGGCACGCAGGTCCCTGTCGAGGCCGTGAGCCTCGAAGGTCTCTACGCTGCGCACCAGCTCCAGCTCGTCCGTCTTGCGGTGCTCCTGGTCGATGACGTTCCCAGCGCCGAGGACGTCGTGCAGGACGCCTTCGCCGGTCTGCACGCACGCTGGTCGCGGCTCCGCGACCCGGACAAGGCGCTCGGCTACCTGCGCACCGCGGTGGTCAACAACGCGCGGTCGGTCCTGCGGCGGCGGCGCACCGCGCGAGCGTTCGTCCCCCGCAAGGAGCTCGAGCCGGCCACCCCAGAGGACCTCGCGATGCTCGACGAGCAGCACCGCGAGGTCCTGACCGCGCTCAGGCTGCTGGCGCCGCGCCAACGCGAGGTGCTGGTCCTGCGCTACTGGTCGGGCTTGCGCGAGGCGGAGATCGCGGAGGTCCTGGGCATCTCGCCGGGAACGGTGAAGTCAACGGCGAGCAGGGCGATCGACGCGCTCGCAGAGCTGCTGGAGGGTCACGATGATGCGTGAAGGTGCAGGGGACGGCACAGGGCAAGGAACCCGCACCGAGGAGCGCCTGACCGTTGCGCTCCAGGCACGGACCGAGCTGATCACCCGGTCGACGACGAGGCCGTTGACCCTCCCGGCGCCGGCCTTGGAGGGCGCGCGTCGCCGCTGGCTGGTGCCGTCGCTGGCCGCGGCTGCCAGCGTCGTGGTCGTGACGGCGGCGCTGGTGGTTCCTCACCTGTCGGCCGGCTCCGGGGCCCTCGGCGGAGGGTCCGGCCCCCAGGTCAGCTCGACTCCGACACCCGCGCCGCCGACCCAGCCCGCACCGTCGCCGACCCGCGCACCGCGCCGACCCAGCGCACCGTCGCCGACCGCGCAGCACAGCGACGGCCCCACCCCGGAGGCGGGCCTCGCCCGGAACCTCCCGGTCACCGCGGCGCTGCTGTCCGTGCTGCGGGCCACCTACATCCAGACCAACAAGCTGCCGGCCGCGCAGGTGGCAGGGCCGGATCCTCGCACCGTCAGGTACAGCTACCAGGCCTCGACCGACACGTACTGGGCCTACGCCGAGTACGAGCACGTCGGACCGACGACGTATGACTGGTTCGACGACGGAGGCACGCAGGCCGTGTACACGAAGCGCCAGCAGGGACCGTGGACCGAGACCAACGCCGGCGTGCCCTGGCCGTGCGCGGGCGAGGTGCCCCAAGGAGTCCTGGATGCGTGGAACGTGAGTCTGGCGACGGGCTGTGCAGACACAGGCAGCTAGCGGCGCGGCTCACCCGGTGTTGCGCAGGCCGGCAGCGATGCCGTTCACGGTCAGCAGCAGCGCCCGTTGCAGGTCGTCGTCCGGCTTCTCGGTGGCCCGCACCCGCTGGAGCAGCGAGGTCTGCAGGTCGTGCAGCGGGGCGAGATAGGCGTCGCGGACCTCGAGGGTGCGGCGCAGCCGGGGGTTGTCGTCGAGCAGGCTGGACTCCCCGGTCAGCCGCAGCATCTCCCGGACGGTCACCTCGTGCTCGGCCACGATGAGCGCGAAGGGCTCGCGCAGCGCAGGCTCGACCAGGCTCTCGACGTACCGCGCGGCGACGCCCAGGTCGGTCTTCATCAGCGTCATCTCCACGTTGGAGACGAAGGTGCGGAAGAAGTGCCACTCGGCGTACATCGCGTCCACGACGTCGCCGAGCCCGGCGGCGCGCACGGCCTGCAGGCCCGAGCCGACTCCGTACCAGCCCGGGACGATCTGCCGGGACTGCGTCCAGCCGAACACCCAGGGGATCGCGCGCAGCCCCTCGATGCCGCCGCCGGAGTCCGGTCGTCGCGACGGGCGTGACCCGAGCTGCAGGGCACCGAGCTGGTCGGTCGGCGTGGAGGCCAGGAAGAAGGCCGGCAGGTCCGGGTGCTCGACGAGCCCGCGGTAGGCCGCGAACGCGCCGTCGCTCATCACGTCCATCGCGACGTCGTAGCGCGCCTGGACGTCCTCGGACATCCGCGGCGTGGTGTGCAGCAGGGTGGCCTCCAGCG
Source organism: uncultured Actinomycetota bacterium (assembly GCA_963819215.1). GTDB lineage: Bacteria > Actinomycetota > Actinomycetes > Prado026 > Prado026 > CAWFVK01. The sequence continues at coordinate 362,865 of CAWFVK010000006.1, forward strand.
TGGCGGCCAGCGTGAGCTCGAGGTGCTCGCGGGCCAGCGCCGGCAGCGCGTACTTGTCCGAGATGACCTCGCCCTGCTCGGTGACCTTGACCGAGCCGTCGAGGCTGCCCCACGGCAACGCCAGGATCGCCTCCCGGGTCGGACCGCCGCCACGACCCACGCTGCCGCCGCGCCCGTGGAAGAAGACCAGCCGGACGCCGTACCGCTCGGCGACGTCGCGGAGCCGGCGCTGCGCGCGGTGGATCTCCCACTGGGCCGTGGTGATGCCGGCGTCCTTGTTCGAGTCGCTGTAGCCGAGCATGACCTCCTGCTCATCGCCGCGCAGCGCGACCAGCGCGCGGTAGGACGGGTCGGCCAGCAGGTCGTCGAGCACGACGTCGGCGGCCCGCAGCTCGGCGACGGTCTCCAGCAGCGGCACGAACCCGAGCTGCACCACGCCTGCCGTGAGGTCGACGAGGCCCGCCTCGCGGGCCAGCACGACGGCAGCGAGCACGTCGTCGGCGCCCTTGGTCATCGAGACGATGTAGGTCGCCACGCTCGCCGGACCGAAGCGTGCCTGCGCGGTGGCGATGGCCTCGAACACGGCGAACGTGCGGGCGTCGTCGCCGGTCAGCGGGTGCGGGTTCCCGGCGAGCGGGCGCCTGCTGGTCAGCTCCTTCTGCAGCAGGCTGAGGCGGTGCTCGCGGGGGAGGTCGGCGTACCGCCAGCCCTGCTCGCCGAGCCGGTCGACCAGGGCACCGACCGCGCTGTGGTGCGCATCCGCATGCTCCCGGACGTCCATCGCCGCCAGCTGGAGGCCGAAGGCCGCGATGCCGCGGATCGCGCGCTCGAGCCGGCCGTGCGCCACCAGCTCCCCGCGGTGCGCGAGCAGCGAGTCGCGGAGCAGGCAGAGGTCGTCGAGCAGACCGGAGGCGTCGGCGTAGTCGCGTCCCGGCGCGGAGCCTTGCCTGGCCAGCAGCCGGGCCCTGGTGTTCAGCAGCTTCTGCCGCACGCAGGTGGCCTTCAGCCGGTACGGCTCGTCCGCGTTCAGCCGCAGGTAGCGCGGATCGATCTCGGGCAGCGCGGCGAGGTCGGCGTCCAACGAGGCCAGGAGCTCGACCGAGACCTCGACCAGCCGGGTCGAGGTCGAGAGCTCCTGCCGCAGCTCGTCCACGACGTCCAGCGCCACCCGGATGGCGTGCTCGTGCTGCAGGTCGAGCACGAACAGGGACACCTCGGCGGTCACGTTCGGGTTGCCGTCGCGGTCACCACCGATCCAGGTTCCGAAGGCGAGCGGCCGGGCGGTGGGAGCGAGCTCCACGCCCAGGGTCTTGAGGACCTCGGCGAACTCCTCCAGGACGTCCGGCACCGGCCCGCGGGCGAGCTCGTCGAGGTAGTAGATCGCGTTCCGGGCTTCGTCCAGCACGTCCGGTCGGGTGATGCGCAGGTCGTCGCTCTGCCAGAGGAGCTCGACCACCTCGGCCAGCCTGCGGTCGGTGCGCGGACCGGGCTCCTCGGCCAGCAGCTCCGCCACCCGGCCGAGCTTGGCGAGCGTGGTGCGTCGAGCGGCCTCGGTCGGGTGGGCCGTGAACACCGGGCGCACCGCCAGCCGGTTCGCGACCGCCGCGACCTCCGCCGCAGGCGAGCCCGGCCTCGGAGATCGCGGCTGCTGCGAGGCTCAGCCAGCCACCCTGCTCGCGTCGCACCGCCGCCAGCTCGCGACCGCGATGGACCTGCTCGGTGACGTTGGCGAGGTGGAAGTAGGTCGAGAACGCACGGGCGAGCTTGTTGGCCGTCTCGACGTCGACCGAGGCAAGGAGCTGCTCGGCGGCTCGCGGGTCGTCGCGGCTCATCGCCCGCACGGACTCGACGAGAGCGAGGAGCTCGGGCCCCTCCTGCCGCGCCAGCGTCTGCCCGAGCAGGTAGCCGAGGCGCCGGATGTCGGCGCGCAGCGCGGTGTCGTCGTCGCTGGTAGGACCGCCGGCGTAGGCGGGGGAGCGGGGGAGGTCGATCGGGAGGTCGGTCACGGGGCGTCGCTTCCATCGATGAGCAGGGCCGAGGAGCACGGACCACGTTGTCCCTTGGTCAGCCTACCGGCGGCGGCAGTCCTGCTCGCGGTCTGTGGCGGAGTGGTCGGTAGGGTCCGACGCGTGACGTTGGTCTGGTTGCCGAGCGGGGTCGTGACCGAGCGCGCGATCGAGCTGCTCGACGGGGTCCCGGCCTCGTGGGACGTCGAGCGGTGGGACGGCCGGAGCGCGTGGCCACCCGGGGTGGGAGACGTCGAGGCCTTCGTCGTGCCGTACATGGTCGGCGACTCGGCTGTCGCCCCCGTCCCGTCGATGACGCGGCTGCGCCTGCTGCAGACGCTCACCGCCGGCTACGAGAACGTGATCGGGCTCGCGCGGCCGGGACTGACGATCTGCAACGCCCGCGGGGTGCACGACGACTCGACCGCCGAGCTCGCGCTGACGCTGGCCCTGGCAGCCCAGCGCGGTGTCCCGGACTTCGTGCGCGCCGCGGAGCAGCGCAGGTGGGCCGCCGCGCAGTACCGGTCGCTCGCCGACCGGAGGGTGCTGATCATCGGGTACGGGGGCATCGGCTCGGCCATCGAGCGCCGGCTGGCTGGCTTCCAGGTCGAGGTCGTCAGGGTGGCCAGCACTGCGCGGCAGGCCGCTGCCGGACCGGTCCACGGCATCGACGAGCTGCCGGACCTGCTGCCAGCCGCCGAGGTCGTCTTCCTGAGCCTGCCGCTGTCCGAGCGGACAGCGGGTCTGGTCGACGCGAGGTTCTTGCAGCTCCTGCCCGACGGCGCCTTGCTCGTGAACGTCGCCCGCGGGGGCATCGTGGACACCGGCGCCCTGCTCGCGGAGCTCGAGTCGGGTCGGCTGCGGGCTGCGTTGGACGTCACCGATCCGGAGCCGCTGCCGGCGGACCACCCGCTGTGGGCCGCACCGAACCTGCTGCTGAGCCCGCACGTGGGAGGCAACACGGCCGCGTTCGAGCCCAGAGCCGCGCGGTTCCTGGCGGCCCAGCTCCGCCGGTTCGCCGACGGCGAGCCGCTGGTGAGCGTCGTGTCCCCGGGCTGATCCGCGACGTCGATCGTCCACCGCTTCGCGCGGTCGCCCCTCGGGTGGTCCGGTCCGTCTCGTAGGCTCTGGCCATGACCGACAACCCGCGCAAGCCACGCAGCACAGACGTCACCGACGGCTACGAGCGCGCCCCTGCCAGGGCGATGCTGCGCGCGGTCGGCATGGGTGACGACGACTGGGTGCGTTCGCAGATCGGCGTGGCCTCCTCCTGGAACGAGATCACCCCCTGCAACCTCTCGCTCGATCGACTCGCGAAGAAGGCCAAGGAGGGCGTTCACGCCGCAGGTGGGTTCCCGCTCGAGTTCGGCACGATCTCCGTGTCGGACGGCATCTCCATGGGGCACAAGGGCATGCACGCCTCCCTGGTCAGCCGTGAGGTCATCGCGGACTCGGTGGAGACGGTCATGTTCGCCGAGCGCCTCGACGGCTCGGTGCTCCTGGCCGGCTGCGACAAGAGCCTGCCCGGCATGCTCATGGCGGCGGCCCGGCTCGACCTCGCGTCGGTGTTCCTCTATGCCGGCAGCACCCTGCCCGGCAAGCTCGGCGACCGCGACCTCAGCATCATCGACGTCTTCGAAGCGGTCGGCGCCTGCGCGCGCGGCCTGATCACCCGCGACGAGCTGGACGCGATCGAGCGCGCCACCTGTCCTGGTGAGGGCGCCTGCGCGGGGATGTACACGGCCAACACGATGGCCGCGGCTGCCGAGGCGCTCGGGATGTCGTTGCCGGGCAGCGCCGCACCGCCCGCGATCGACCGCCGGCGCGACGCGTTCGCGGTCGCCTCCGGCGAGGCCGTGGTGCGCCTGGTCGAGCAGGGGATCACGGCGCGCAAGATCCTCACCATGGAGGCGTTCGAGAACGCCATCACCCTGGTGATGGCCCTCGGCGGTTCCACCAACGCTGTCCTGCACCTCATGGCCATCGCGCACGAGGCCCGGGTCGACCTCACGCTCGCCGACTTCAACCGCATCGGCGACCGCACCCCGCACCTCGCCGACGTGAAGCCGTTCGGCCGGTACGTCATGAGTGACGTCGACCGCATCGGCGGCATCCCCGTGGTGATGAAGGCGCTGCTCGACGCCGGGCTGATGCACGGCGACGCCATGACCGTCACGGGTCGCACGCTCGCCGAGAACCTCGCCGAGATCGCCCCCGTCGACCCCGACGGCGCGATCATCCACGCCATGTCCGACCCCATCCACCGCACGGGGGGCATCGCGATCCTGCACGGCACCCTGGCGCCCGAGGGTGCCGTCGTGAAGTCCGCCGGCTTCGACGCCGCCGGCTTCGACGGCGTCGCGCGGGTCTTCGACGGCGAGGCCGCGGCGATGGAGGCAGTGACAGCTGGCGCGCTCGCGCCCGGCGATGTCGTGGTCATCCGGTACGAGGGCCCCAAGGGTGGCCCAGGCATGCGCGAGATGCTGGCCGTCACCGGCGCCATCAAGGGGGCTGGCCTCGGCAAGGACGTCCTGCTGCTCACCGACGGCCGCTTCTCGGGCGGCACCACAGGGTTGTGCGTCGGGCATCTCGCACCCGAGGCCTCGGTCGGCGGCCCGATCGCCTTCGTCCAGGACGGCGACCGCATCCGGCTCGACCTCGCCGCCCGCACGCTCGACCTGCTGGTGGACGTCGACGAGCTCGAGCGGCGAAGGGAAGGCTGGAAGCCCCTCCCGCCCGTCTACACCACTGGCGTGCTCGGCAAGTACGCCAAGCTCGTGGGTTCTGCCGCACGCGGTGCGGTCTGCGACTAGCAGGGCGAGGGTCAGCGAGGTCGGCTGCGACGGCTGGACAGGTCTCAGCATGCGGGACGAGCGTCTCGGATCCTTGACGAGGCGCCGTCCTGCTGGGACTGTTCAAGCATGCGTCTGGAGATTGTCGTACTCGTGGAGCGCGCCGGCTGAAGTCAGCCAGCGCGCCGCCCCTCTGAGCCCACCTGGGCCGAGGGGCTTTTTCGTTCCCCGAGCCGGACGCCACGACACCGCCACCGAGCAAGCACCAGCAGGTAGGGAAAGCAGATGAGCGAGCAGATCACCGGAGCCGCCAGCCTCGTGCGCGCCCTGGAGCGCACCGGGACCGAGGTCATCTTCGGCATCCCCGGCGGCGCGATCCTGCCGGCGTACGACCCCCTGTTCGACTCCTCGATCCGGCACATCCTGGTCCGCCACGAGCAGGGCGCCGGCCACGCCGCCGAGGGCTACGCGTCGGCCACCGGCCGCGTCGGCGTCTGCATGGCCACCTCGGGTCCCGGCGCGACGAACCTGGTCACCCCGATCGCCGACGCCTACATGGACTCGGTGCCGCTGGTCGCCATCACCGGCCAGGTCGCCAGCGCCTCGATCGGCACGGACGCCTTCCAGGAGGCCGACATCCGCGGCATCACCATGCCGATCACCAAGCACAACTTCCTCGTCACCGACCCCGCCGAGATCCCGCGCCGGGTGGCCGAGGCGTTCCACATCGCTTCGACCGGCCGACCCGGCCCGGTGCTGGTGGACATCTCGAAGGACGCGCTGCAGGCCATGACCACCTTCAGCTGGCCGGACGAGATCGACCTCCCGGGCTACCGCCCGTCACCACGCGCCCGCACGGCAAGCAGGTCCGGGAGGCAGCACGGCTGATCCTCGAGTCCCGGCAGCCCGTGCTCTACGTCGGCGGCGGCGTGATCAGGGCGGGCGCCGCGGCGGAGCTGAAGGTGCTCGCCGAGCTCACCGGCATCCCGGTGGTCACCACCCTGATGGCCCGCGGCGCGTTCCCGGACAGCCATCCGCAGCACCTCGGCATGCCGGGGATGCACGGCACCGTGGCCGCGGTCGGCGCCCTGCAGAAGAGCGACCTGCTGATCACCCTCGGCGCTCGCTTCGACGACCGGGTCACCGGCAAGCTGTCGTCGTTCGCGCCCGACGCCAAGGTGATCCACGCCGACATCGACCCCGCCGAGATCTGCAAGAACCGCGCCGCCGACGTCCCGATCGTGGGGGACTGCCGCGAGGTGATCGCCGACCTCGTCGTGGCTCTGCAGGCCGAGCTCGCGGCCGGGCGCTCGTTCGACTACGCGGCCTGGTGGAGCCAGCTCAGCCATCTCGTGACGACCTACCCGCTCGGCTACGAGACGCCGGCCGACGGCGTCGCTGGCGCCGCAGTACGTCATCGAGCGCCTCGGCGCGATCGCCGGACCGGACGCCATCTACGCCGCCGGCGTGGGTCAGCACCAGATGTGGGCCGCGCAGTTCGTGCAGTACGAGAAGCCGAACACCTGGCTCAACTCCGGCGGCGCCGGGACCATGGGCTACGCCGTCCCCGCGGCGATGGGCGCCAAGGTCGGCCGTCCCGACACCACCGTGTGGGCGATCGACGGCGACGGCTGCTTCCAGATGACCAACCAGGAGCTCGCGACCTGCGCCCTGAACGACATCCCGATCAAGGTCGCGATCATCAACAACGGCAGCCTCGGCATGGTCCGGCAGTGGCAGACGCTGTTCTACGAGTCCCGCTACTCCAACACCACGCTGCACTCCAAGCGCATCCCCGACTTCGTCAAGCTGGCCGAGGCGTACGGATGCGTCGGGCTGCGCTGCGACAAGGCGGAGGACGTCGACCGCACGATCGAGAAGGCGATGGAGGTCGACGACCGCCCGGTCGTGGTGGACTTCGGCGTCCACCAGGACGCCATGGTGTGGCCGATGGTCGCCGCCGGCACGAGCAACGACGAGATCATGGTACGCGCGCGACCTCGCGCCGTCCTGGGACCGGGAGGACTGAGATGATGAGTCGCCACACGCTGTCCGTGCTGGTCGAGAACAAGCCGGGCGTGCTCGCCCGGATCGCCGGCCTGTTCTCGCGCCGGGGCTTCAACATCGAGTCGCTGGCCGTCGGCCCGACCGAGCACGACGGCGTCTCGCGGATGACCATCGTGGTCAGCGTCGAGGGGCTCCCGCTCGAGCAGGTCACCAAGCAGCTGAACAAGCTGATCAACGTGATCAAGATCGTCGAGCTCGACCCTGCCCAGTCCGTCCTGCGCGAGATGATCCTGGTCAAGGTGCGGGCCGACGTCGAGACGCGCTCGCACGTGCTGGAGACGGTCGAGCTCTTCCGGGCCAAGGTCGTCGACGTCGCCCCGGACGCGGTCACCATCGAGGCCACCGGGAACGCGGACAAGCTCGCGGCCTTCCTGAAGGTGCTCGAGCCGTTCGGCATCCGCGAGCTCGTGCAGTCGGGCATGGTCGCCGTCGGCCGCGGCAGCAGGTCGATCACCGACCGGTCGCTGCGATCGGTCGAGCGCGCCGCGAGCCCCGCGCCCTAGCCAGCCGTCCTAGCCAGCCGTGGTCGCTAGCCTCGCTCGACGCCCTGACTAACCTGTCCTTTGCCTGCAGCACACCACCACCAGCACATCACCTTGAGGAGACGAGCCCCCGTGGCCGAGATGTTCTACGACGACGACGCCGACCTGTCGATCATCGCCAACCGCGAGGTCGCGGTGCTGGGCTACGGCAGCCAGGGGCACGCCCACGCGCTGTCCCTGCGTGACTCCGGCGTCGACGTCCGCGTCGGCCTGCCCGAGGGCTCCAAGAGCCGCGCCAAGGCCGAGGCCGAGGGGCTGCGCGTCGTGACCCCCGACGTCGCGTCCGCCGAGGCCGACGTGATCATGATCCTCGCGCCGGACCCGGTCCAGCGGCACCTCTACAAGGAGTCGGTCGAGCCGAACCTGCAGGACGGCGACGCGCTGTTCTTCGGCCACGGCTTCAACATCCGCTTCGGCTACATCACCCCGCCGGCCGGCGTCGACGTCTGCATGGTCGCCCCCAAGGGCCCGGGGCACCTCGTGCGCCGCCAGTTCGTGGACGGCCGCGGCGTCCCGTGCATCGTGGCGGTCGAGCAGGACGCCACCGGCGGGGCCTGGCCGCTCGCGCTGTCGTACGCCAAGGCGCATCGGCGGGCTGCGCGCCGGCGGTATCAAGACCACCTTCACCGAGGAGACCGAGACCGACCTCTTCGGCGAGCAGGCGGTGCTCTGCGGTGGTGCCTCGCAGCTGGTCATGTACGGCTTCGAGGTCCTGACCGAGGCCGGCTACCAGCCCGAGGTCGCGTACTTCGAGTGCCTGCACGAGCTCAAGCTGATCGTCGACCTGATGTACGAGGGCGGCATCGCCAAGCAGCGCTGGTCGGTCTCCGACACCGCCGAGTACGGCGACTACGTCTCCGGCCCGCGGGTCATCGACCCCAGCGTCAAGGAGAAGATGAAGGCGGTCCTCGCCGAGGTCGTCAACGGCTCCTTCGCGAAGCGCTTCATCGACGACCAGGACGCCGGCGCCCCCGAGTTCAAGGCGCTGCGCGCCAAGGGAGCCGCCCACCCGATCGAGGAGACCGGGCGCGAGCTCCGCAAGCTGATGAGCTGGGTCGAGAGCGACGACGACGACTACGTCGAGGGCAGCGCCGCGCGCTAGCGACGCACGCACGACGCGTGAGGGGTGGGACTGCCCGGCTTGCCCTGGGCGTCCCACCCCTTCGTGCATCCCTAGGATGGGCTGCCACCGCCGCCGAGACCGCCTGAGGTGCTGACCGCCGTGACCGCTGCTCCAGCCGCACCACTCCTCGTCCTGCCCGCCCCGTGGTGCTCATCGCCGAGGAGCTCTCGCCCGCGACCGTCGACGCGCTCGGGCCCAGACTTCGAGGTCCGCCACTGCGACGGCGCCGACCGCAGCCGAGCTGCTGGCCGCCCTGCCGGACGCCGACGCCGTCCTCATCCGCTGCGCCACCCAGATCGACGCCGAGGCGCTGGCCGTGGCCAAGCGGCTCAAGGTCGTCGCCCGCGCCGGGGTCGGCCTCGACAACGTCGACGTCCCCGCGGCCACCCAGGCCGGCGTGATGGTCGTCAACGCGCCGCAGTCCAACATCGTCTCCGCCGCCGAGCTCGCCGTCGGCCTGCTGATCGCCACGGCCCGCAACATCGCACCGGCCAACGCCGCGCTCAAGGCCGGCCAGTGGAAGCGCTCCAAGTACACCGGCGTCGAGCTCTCGGACAAGGTGCTCGGCGTCGTCGGCCTCGGCCGGATCGGCGTCCTCGTGGCGCAGCGCCTCTCGGCGTTCGGCATGCGGGTGATCGCCTACGACCCCTACGTCCAGCCCGCCCGTGCCGCCCAGATCGGCGTGCGCATGGTGACCCTCGACGAGCTGCTGGCCGAGGCCGACTTCATCACCGTGCACCTGCCCAAGAACGCCGAGACCGTCGGCCTGATCGGGGACGCCGCGCTGCACAAGGTCAAGCCGACGGTCCGGATCATCAACGCCGCCCGCGGCGGCATCGTGGACGAGGACGCGCTGGCCAGCGCCCTCGACGACGGCCGGGTCGCCGGGGCCGGCCTCGACGTCTACGCCAAGGAGCCCTGCACCGACAGCCCGCTGTTCGCGTTCGAGAACGTCGTCGCCGTCCCGCACCTCGGGGCGAGCACCGACGAGGCGCAGGAGAAGGCCGGCATCTCGGTCGCCGCGCTCGGTCCGTCTGGCGCTCGCGGGCGAGCTCGTCCCGGACGCCGTCAACGTGCAGGGCGGCGTGATCGCCGAGGACGTCAAGCCGGGCCTGCCGCTGGCCGAGAAGCTCGGCCGGATCTTCACCGCGCTCGCCGGCGGCGTCGTCAGCCGGATCGACGTCGAGGTCCGCGGCGAGATCGCCGCAGCACGACGTCTAGGTGCTCGAGCTCGCCGCGCTCAAGGGCGTCTTCGCCGACATCGTCGAGGAGTCGGTCTCCTACGTGAACGCGCCGCTGCTCGCCAAGGAGCGCGGCGTCGAGGTCGCGCTGACCTCCAGCGACGAGAGCCCCGACCACCGCAACCTGGTCACCGTGCGCGGCACCCTGGACGACGGGTCGGTCGTCTCGGTCTCGGGCACGCTGGTCGGGCCGCGCAGGGTGGAGAAGCTGGTCGAGGTCGACGGCTTCGACATCGACCTCGTGCCGAGCGAGCACATGGCCTTCTTCCGCTACGAGGACCGGCCTGGCGTGGTCGGCTCGGTCGGCCAGCTCCTCGGCGACGCGGGGATCAACATCGCCGGCATGCAGGTGAGCCGGGACGCGCGGGGTGGCCACGCCCTGATGGCGCTCACCGTCGACAGCGCCGTCCCCGCCGAGGTGCTGCAGGGCATCGTGGCGGTCATCGGCGCGCAGTCGGCCAGGGCCGTCGACCTCGAACCCTGACCGACCTCGACCCTGACCGACCTCGAACGTCACGTTCCGGCCGGCCGGGGCTGGGTCTCGGCATCCGGGACGGCTGTGTCAGGGCGCGAGACGCCGCCTAGGCTGGCGGCATGAGCACCCCCCTGCGCCTTGCTGTCATCGCCGGCGACGGCATCGGTCCCGAGGTCGTCGCCGAGGGGCTGAAGGTGCTCGACGCCGTGGCGCCGTCGTGCGACCTCGTCGTCGAGCCCACGAGCTACGACCTCGGCGCCCGCCGTTGGCACGCGACGGGAGAGACGCTGCCCGACTCGGTGCTGGCCGAGCTCGCCGAGCACGACGCGATCCTGCTCGGCGCCGTCGGCGACCCGAGCGTGCCCTCCGGGGTGCTCGAGCGAGGCCTGCTGCTGCGCCTGCGTTTCGAGCTCGACCATCACGTGAACCTGCGGCCGGTGCGGCTGCTGCCCGGGGTCTCGACGCCGCTGGCCGGGGTGCGGCCGGAAGACATCGACATGGTGGTCGTGCGCGAGGGCACCGAGGGGCCCTACGCCGGCTCCGGCGGTTTCCTGCGCCGCGGCACCCCGCAGGAGATCGCCACCGAGGAGAGCCTCAACACCCGGTTCGGCGTCGAGCGCGTGGTCCGCGACGCCTTCGCGCGGGCGGCAGCGCGTCCCCGCAAGCTCCTGACCCTGGTCCACAAGAACAACGTCCTGACCCACGCCGGCGACCTCTGGACCCGGACCGTCGCGGAGGTCGCGCCCGAGTTCCCGGAGGTCACCACCGAGTACCTGCACGTCGACGCCGCGTCGATGTTCTTCGTCACCCACCCGCAGCGGTTCGACGTCGTGGTCACCGACAACCTGTTCGGCGACATCATCACCGACCTCGGCGCCGCCATCGCGGGTGGCATCGGCCTGGCAGCCAGCGGCAACCTCGACGTCAGCCGGGCCCACCCGAGCATGTTCGAGCCGGTCCACGGCTCGGCCCCCGACATCGCGGGCCAGGGCAAGGCCGACCCGACCGCCACCGTCCTGTCGGTCGCCATGCTGCTCGACCACCTCGGTCACGGCGAGGGCGCCAAGCGGGTGGACGCCGCAGTCGCCGCAGACCTCGTGGCCAGGACCGGTTCTGCCCGCTCGACCAGCGAGATCGGCGACGCGCTCGCCGCCCAAGTCGCCGGCTGAACGGTAGGTTCGGACCATGAACGCGATCGCCCTGAAACCCACCAGCAGCCCCCTGAACGCTGCCGAACGCGCTGCCCGCCTGGCGGACCCCGGCTTCGGCCGCTACTTCACCGACCACATGGTCACCGTGGAGTGGGACGCCGGCCGAGGCTGGCACGACGCCCAGCTGGTGCCCTACGCGCCCGTTCTCGCTGGACCCGGCCGTGATGGTGCTGCACTACGGGCAGGCGATCTTCGAGGGGCTCAAGGCTTACCGGCAGCCGGACGGCTCGATCGCCACCTTCCGCCCGCTCGCGAACGCCCGCAGGTTCCAAGGCTCCGCGGTCCGGCTGGCGATGCCTGAGCTGCCGGCCGAGCTCTTCGTCGACGCCATCGAGGCGCTGGTCAAGCAGGACCAGGACTGGGTGCCCGCCGGGGCCGAGAAGAGCCTCTACCTGCGTCCGTTCATGTTCTCGACCGAGGTCGGGCTCGGCGTCCGGCCCTCCTCCTCCTACGTCTTCGCGGTGATCGCCTCACCGGCCGGTGCCTACTTCCCGCGTGGGGTGAAGCCGGTCGCCGTCTGGCTCTCGACCGAGTACACCCGCGCCGCGGCAGGCGGGACGGGCGCGGCGAAGTTCGGGGGCAACTACGCCGCCTCGCTCATCGCCCAGGCGCAGGCTGCCGACGAGGGCTGCGACCAGGTCGTCTGGCTCGACGCCGCTGAGCATCGCTGGGTCGAGGAGATGGGCGGGATGAACCTCTTCTTCGTCCATGGCTCGGGTGCCGACGCCCGGATCGTCACGCCGTCGCTCACCGGCTCGCTGCTCGCCGGCGTCACGCGTGACTCCCTGCTCACCCTGGCGACGGACCTCGGGCTCGGGGTCGGGGAGGCCCGGATCTCGACCGAGGAGTGGCGTGAGGGCAACCTCTCCGGGGACATCACCGAGGTCTTCGCCTGCGGGACAGCAGCCGTGATCACCCCGGTCGGACAGGTGCGCTCCGCGGCCCACAGCTGGACGGTCGCCGACGGTGAGACGGGGCCGGTCACCGCACGGCTGCGCAAGGCGCTGCTCGACATCCAGACCGGTGCGGCTCCTGACCCGCACGGCTGGCGGCACCCGCTCGTCGCGGCGCAGTCACCTGAAGCGCAGTGACCTGCGGCTCAGCCGCTGACGATCACTCAGTACTGACTGCTGAGTCAGTATTCCGCGAGCTCCTGGTGAGGTAACTCACGCCGTCCCCAAGCGAAATCCGTTCGCCCGCGAACGGTCACGCATGGCAGCATCGGTTGCACCACGCAGGGAAGAGATCCGGGCCAGTCGGTCCGGGTCTTTTTGGTTGCCCTGCGTGAGAAACGCCTCCAACCGGCAGCAACCAGCCTCGACAAGAAACGCACAGGTGCCCGCAATGCCCGCCCGTCTGCTCGACCTGCCCAGTCACGTCCGTCCTCGGATTCATCAGCGTCCTGATCGCCACCGCCTTCGCCCTGCCGCAGCTCGTGCGCCTTCGTCGCACCGGCAGCGTGGCCGGCGTCAGCCTCGAGAGCATCGTCAACTCCTGCATCAGCCTGGTCGGCTGGACCGTCTACGGCTTCGCCCACGCGAACGGTTGGGTCGTGGTCGCCTCGGTGGTCGGCATCCCCGCGATGCTGGCGACCCTGGCCCTCGCAGCTCGGCAGGGGCACCGGGTCACCTGGCGGCTCCCGCTGCTCTGGGCGACCGTGCTGACCCTGACGGCCGTCGTCGACCGGATGCTCGGGACCACCCTCATCGACCTCGTCCTCGGCTGCTCGATCCTGTGGTTCGTGCTCCCGGCGGCGAGCAAGGCATGGCAGTCGAGCGACGTGTCCGGCTTCGCGCCCCAGACCTGGTGGCTGCTGGCAGCCGAAGGCGTGATCTTCGGTGCGTACGGCTGCTGGCCTCGGTCGGCGCCGACCGCGTCTACGGCGTGGCCGCGATCCTCGGCTCGGCGGCGGTCCTGCTCCGCATCGCGATGCTCCGACTCACCGAGCTGCGCCTGGAGCCGCCGGCCGAGGTGTGGCACACTCGAGGCGTGCGATCCACCACGATCATTATCGACTAGCGCGCCGGGTTCCGACCCGTCGCGCAGGCCTCCCGCATCCGTGCGGGGGGCCTTCGTCTTTCCAGAGCAGCCTCCAGACAGCCGCGCCGCCTTCCAGAACAGCCACCACCGAAGGACCTGACCAGCGATGAGCCCCCAGCCCGACAGCTTCCACGTCTACGACACCACGCTGCGCGACGGCGCCCAGCAGGAGGGCCTGTCGCTGTCGGTGGTCGACAAGCTGGCCATCGCTCGGCACCTCGACGATCTCGGCGTGGGCTTCATCGAGGGTGGCTGGCCCGGCGCCAACCCCAAGGACACCGAGTTCTTCCGCCGGGCCCAGACCGAGCTCATCGCTGAGCACGGCGCAGCTGGCGGCGTTCGGTGCGACCCGGCGGCCCGGCGCCGTCGCGGCCGACGACGCGCTGGTGGCTGCGCTGCGCGAGTCGGGCGCGCCGGTGGTGACCCTGGTGGCCAAGAGCTTCGACCGCCACGTCGAGCTCGCCCTGCGCACCACCCTGGCGGAGAACCTCGCGATGGTCACCGACACCGTGCAGCACCTGCCGGGCCGAGGGGCAGCGGGTCTTCCTCGACGCCGAGCACTTCTTCGACGGCTACCGCTCGAACCCGGCGTACGCGCTCGAGGTCGTCCGGGCCGCCGTCGAGGCCGGCGCCGACGTCGTCGCGCTCTGCGACACCAACGGCGGCATGCTGCCCGGCAGAGCTGACGGACGTCGTCGGCGAGGTCCTCGAGCGGACCGGGGCCCGCCTCGGCATCCACTGCCACAACGACACCGGCTGCGCGGTCGCCAACTCCCTGGCTGCGGTCGCGGCCGGCGTCACCCACGTCCAGGGCACCCTCAACGGCTACGGCGAGCGCACCGGCAACGCCGACCTGGTGGCGGTCGTGGCCAACCTCGAGCTCAAGCACCACCAGCCCGTCCTGCCCGAGGGGCGCCTGCGCGAGAGCACCCGCATCTCGCACGCCGTGTCCGAGGTGACCAACGTCGTGCCCTACTCCCGCCAGCCCTACGTCGGCGCCTCGGCATTCACCCACAAGGCGGGACTCCACGCCTCGGCGATCAAGGTCGACCCCGACCTGTACCAGCACATCGACCCCGGCGAGGTCGGGCAACGACATGCGGATGCTGGTCTCCGAGATGGCCGGCCGGGCCTCGATCGAGCTGAAGGGCCGCGAGCTCGGCTTCGACCTCGGCGGCGACCGGGACCGGCTCTCCCGGCTGACCGAGCGGGTGAAGGATCTCGAGTCGCGCGGCTACACGTTCGAGGCCGCGGACGCCTCCTTCGAGCTGCTGCTGCGCGAGGAGCTCGACGGTCCGCCGACCTTCTTCTCGGTGGAGTCCTGGCGGGTGATCATCGAGTCGCGCCCGATCGGTGACGCCCTCGCCGAGGCGACGGTCAAGGTGCATGCCGGTGGCCAGCGCATCGTGGCGACCGGCGAGGGCAACGGTCCGGTCAACGCGCTCGACCAGGCCCTGCGCACCGCGCTGGCTGGTGCGTACCCCGTGCTCACCGAGTTCGAGCTCGTCGACTACAAGGTGCGCATCCTCGACGGCGGGCACGGCACCGGCGCCGTCACCCGGGTGCTGGTCGAGACCAGCGACGGCGACTCGACGTGGGACACGGTCGGGGTCGGCGCGAACGTGATCGAGGCGTCCTGGGCGGCCGTGGTCGATGCCTTCACGTACGGGTTGATGCGTCACAGCACGCGAGCAACGCTGTCCTGATCGGCGCGGCGCGCGCCGCGAGGGCGCGCTGACCGCTGACGTACTCGGCGCGGCCGTCAGCGGTCTCGATGCGTATCGGCAGGTATCCCAGCGAGGCGAGATCGTAGGGGCTCGCCCGCATGTCCAGCACGCGCACGTCGCGGGCCAGCTCGAAGGCGTCGGCGACCAGCTCCGACGGCACGAGCGGCACCAGCTCGTAGGCCCATCGGTAGAGGTCCATGTTCGCGTGCAGGCAGCCTGGCTGCTCGAGCGCCAGCTGGCTGGCCCGCGTCGGCTGCAGGACGTTGAGCGGGCGTGCGGTCGGCGTGAAGAAGCGGAAGGCGTCGAAGTGCGTGCAGCGCACGCCGAGATCCTCGACCACCTGGCTGGTGGCGGCTGGCGACAGGCGCAGGGGCGTGCCGGCATGCCGGAGCTCGTCCTGGGCGGAGCCGTGCACCATGGCCCACTCGTGCAGTCCGAAGCAGCCGAGCATGGCCGGTCGGTCAGTCGTGACGCGCAGCAGCTCGACGATGCGGTCGAACCTCGGGCCGAGCTTCGCCAGGACCGCGCCCGCGTCGACGCGTAGCCCCTTGGCGTCGCGCACGTAGCCGGGCCAGGTCTCGAGCTCGCTGGTGTCGCCGCTCAGCCACACGCCGGGCCCGGAGTGCCAGCGCCGCAGCTTCGCCGGCCGGTTCGGGTAGTAGTCGAAGAGGAAGTCCTCGACGGGATGAGGCTCACCGCGGGACCGGCGCTGCAGGTGCGGCCCGGTCCAGACGTCGACCCGCGCCTCGTGCGCGGCCTTGCGAGCGCGCCACTCGGGTTCAGCCAGAACACCGCCCGCCGTCATGGGCTGAGGTTATCCGTTCGACGCGCTACTGACTCGTGCGACAGGATGAGCTGTGGCACCCATCGGCGAGCGGCTGCGCGCCAGCGTGATCGGCGTCCGTGACTTCCGGCTGCTCTGGGTCGGGCAAGCCGTCTCTTCAGTCGGCGACCAGATCTTCCCGGTGGCGGTCACGATCCTGGTCCTCAACTCGGGCGGTGGCATCACCGATCTGGGCCTGGTGCTGGCGGCACGCTGGTTGGGACTCGTGCTGTTCGCCCTGGTCGGGGGCGTGTACGCCGACCGGCTGCCGCGGACCCTGGTCATGCGCGCCGCCGACGCGTTCCGGATGGTCGTGCTGTTCACCCTCGCCGCCCTGCCCTCCGCCCCGTCCGTGCTGGTGCTCGCCTTCTTGGTGTTCCTCGTCGGGGGCGGCGAGGCCTTCTTCCGACCGGCGGAGACGGCACTGCTGCCGAGCATCCTGCCGCCGGAGCGGCTCGCCCCGGCCAACGCCCTCATCAGCGTCTCGTACCGGACGGCGGCCGTCATCGGCCCCGGCATCGGGGCCCTCGTCGTCAAGCTGAGCGGCGGCCCGCGCGCGGCGTTCTTCATCGAGGGGTGCACGTTCGGCTTGTCGCTGCTGACTCTCACCCTGCTGCGTGAACCGGCACGCGAGCTGACCCCGCCCGCGGACCGGCTGGGGATGCTGGCCGAGATCCGGCAAGGGGTCCACGAGGTGCGGCAACGGACCTGGATCGCGGCGATCCTGCTGCTCACGGCCGTGGTGATGATGCTGGAGGTCGCGCCCGAGACGGTGCTGCTGCCGATCGTCGGCCGGCAGCGGTTCAGCACGGACACCGTCTTCGCCACCTCGCTCGCCATGGTGTCGGCAGGCGGGGTGCTGGGTGCGTTGATCGCGATCAAGTGGCGTCCGCGGCGGCCGGGTCTGGTGGGTCTGCTCGGCTTCCTGCCGTTCGCCGCCCTGCCGCTCGTGCTGATCTACGGCACGCACGCCTGGATGTTCTATGCCGTGTACTTCGTGGCAGGCCTGACCTTCGAGCCGTTCCTGGTCTACTGGCAGACAGCGCTGCAGCGAGACATCCCGACGAAGATGCTTGCCAGGGTCTCCTCGCTGGACTGGGTGACCAGCCTGTCCCTGCTGCCGCTCGGCATGGCGCTCACCGGCCCCGCCGTGGCGGCGTTCGGCGCCACCACGGTGCTGTGGGTCGCGGCCGTCATCGGGGTCGTGGGCCCGCTCGTCGTCATGCTCGTGCCGGGCGTGCTGCAGCTGCGGACACCTGCTGGCGTCCAGCTGTCGACCGAGGATCCGGTCCGCTAGCCCGTGAAGTGCGGGTTGTCGATGAACCCCAGCAAGCTTCCGCTGGGTGTCCGCACGACGCCGGTCACGATGCCCTCGCCGACCTCGACGGCTGGGGTGTGCGGGCTCGCGCCCTGGGCGACCGCGAGTGCGATAGCTGAAGGGACGTCGTCCACGCCCCAGTAGGTCTGGGCACCGTCCGCGGGATCGGCGTCCGGCAGCAGACCGAGCTCGTAGCCGGCGACCTCGAAACCGACGTAGAACGGTTCGCGGAAGTACGGCTCGATGCCCAGCAGCGCGGTCCACCAGGCGGTGGCAGCATCGAGGTCAGGAGCGGGATAGATCACGGTGCGGAGCCCGAGCATCGACAACGTCATGCCACCAGCCTGGCACGCTGGCCGACGGGCTGCAGCGGGCAGCCGGTAACGTTGCCCCCCATGCGCATCGTGAGGTTCTCGGTAGCCGACCAGCAGGCCTTCGGGGTCCTCGAGGGCGATCCAGCCGCCGGACCGGACGCCAAGCCGGCCACCGTCACCGCCATCGTCGGACACCCGTTCGGTCCCTTCGAGGTGTCGACGGCGACCTTCCCGCTCGACGAGGTCCGGCTGGTGGCGCCGGTGCTGCCCTCCAAGGTGCTGGCCATCGGCCGCAACTACGCCGACCACGCCCGCGAGCTCGGGAACGAGGTCCCCGCCGATCCGATGCTGTTCCTCAAGCCCTCGACCTCCGTGGTGGGCTCGGGTGACCTCATCCGGCTGCCTGGCCTCTCGAGCCAGGTCGAGCACGAGGCTGAGCTCGCCGTCGTCATCGGCCGGCTGGTGCGCGACGTCCCCATCGAGCGCGCGTTCGAGGCCGTCCTCGGGTACACCTGCGCGAACGACGTGACGGCACGCGACCTGCAGCGCAGTGACGGACAGTGGGGGAGGGCCAAGGGCTTCGACTCGTTCTGCCCGCTCGGGCCCTGGATCGAGACGGACCTCGACCCGTCCGATCTCGCGATCTCCTGCGAGGTGAACGGGGAAGTCAGGCAGTCGGGACGGACCAAGGACATGCTCCACGGCGTCGCTGAGCTCATCGCCTTCACCAGCGCCGTGATGACGTTGCTGCCCGGCGACGTCATCCTGACCGGTACCCCCGCCGGCGTCGGGCCGCTCGCCGCCGGCGACACGGTGGACGTCACCATCGAGGGCATCGGAACGTTGAGCAACGGAGTGGTCGCGCGTGACTGAGGTCCGAGTACGGTTCTGCCCCTCCCCGACGGGCAACCCCCACGTGGGTCTGATCCGCACCGCCTTGTTCAACTGGGCGTACGCGCGGCACACGGGTGGCACCTTCGTGTTCCGCATCGAGGACACCGACTCGGCCCGCGACAGCGAGGCCAGCTACGAGCAGCTCCTCGACGCGCTGCGCTGGCTGGGCCTGGACTGGGACGAAGGCCCCGTCGTCGGCGGGCCGCACGCCCCCTACCGGCAGTCCGAGCGCACCGAGCGGTACGCGGACGTCACCCGCCGGCTGGTCGAGGCTGGCCTGGCCTACGAGTCGTTCTCCACCCCGGAGGAGGTCGAGGCCCGTCGGGTGGCCGCCGGCCAGGACCCGAAGCTGGGCTACGACAACGCCGACCGCACCCTGACCGAGGACGCCAAGGCCGAGCTGCGCGCTGCTGGGCGGGTTCCGGTGCTGCGGCTGCGGATGCCTGATCGTGACTGGTCCTGGGACGACCTGGTCCGCGGGCCCATCACCTTCGCCCATGAGCACGTGCCCGACTTCGTGATCGTCCGCGGCAACGGCGAACCGCTCTACACGCTGGTCAACCCGGTCGACGACGCCGCGATGCGCATCACCCACGTCCTTCGCGGCGAGGACCTCCTGTCCTCGACCCCCCGGCAGCTCGCGATGTACGACGCGCTGATGGCGATCGGTGCCGCCGAGGCGACGCCGAGGTTCGGGCACCTTCCCTACGTCATGGGGGAGGGGAACCGGAAGCTGTCGAAGCGTGACCCGCAGTCGGCCTTGAACCTGTACCGCGAGCGTGGGTTCCTGCCCGAAGGACTGCTCAACTACCTCGCGCTGCTCGGCTGGTCGATGGGCGACGACGTCGAGATCTTCTCCCTTCCCGAGATGGCTGCGGCGTTCGAGCTGTCCAGGGTGAGCGCGAACCCGGCGCGCTTCGACCTGAAGAAGGCCGAAGCCATCAACGCGGTGCACCTGCGCGCGCTCGCCGCAGACGACCTCGTCGAGCGGATGATCCCGTTCCTGCAGCAGGCCGACCTGCTCGGTGCCGATCCCCGTGCGGACCAGCGCGCCCTCCTCACCGCCGCCGTGCCGTTGGTGCAGTCGCGGATGACCGTGCTGTCCGAGTCGGTGGGGATGCTCGGCTTCCTGGTGGTCGATCCCTCGGCCTTCGTGCTCGACGACGACTCGGTCGCGGCACTAGGCCCTGACGCCGAGGCTGTCGTCTCGGCGGCCTACGACGCCCTGATCTCGATCGACGAGTGGACGACCGAGGCGATCGAGACAGACCTGCGGGAGGCACTGGTGGATGGGCTCGGGCTGAAGCCGAAGACAGCCTTCACCCCGGTCAGGGTGGCGGTCACCGGTCGCCGGGTCTCGCCGCCCCTGTTCGAGTCGATGGAGCTGCTGGGCCGCGAGGTCTCGCTCGATCGGATCGCTGCGCTGCGTGATCTGCTCCGGGCCGCGGGCTGAGCTTTTGATGGTGGCTCCGCTCATCGGGTACCCTCGACCGTGCTCGGGAGCCGCGCAGGAACGCTCCCGTGCCACCCATGGGGTATGGGGTAATTGGCAGCCCGACGGATTCTGGTTCCGTTAGTCTTGGTTCGAGTCCAGGTACCCCAGCAGACCGGTCGTCTGCCCGATTCCGGGTATCCTTCAGGTCGGCCGTCGCGCGTTGACGGTCCGCACGGCCCCGTTGTGTAGCGGCCTAGCACGCTGCCCTCTCAAGGCGGTAGCGCGGGTTCGAATCCCGTCGGGGCTACGCGAGCAAGGCAGAAGGCCCAGGTCCTCAAGGCCTGGGCCTTCTGCCGTCCCGGGCGCGATCGTGACTAGCCTCATGCTCAGCGCGGTTCCACCCGATGCCTAGGTGTGTTGCATTGCCTCCGTGTACTGCACTGCCTAGGTGCACTGGATCAGGCGTGCTGCGCGTACGCACTGCGAGGGTCGACACTGGGGGGCGAAGGTGCGGGTCACCGGCCGGTTCGCCCTGGTGGGCACCGCCGCGCTCGCGATCTCGGTGATCACGACCAGCGGCTACGCGATCGCAGCGCCGTCGGCGCCTGTCGTCCGGACCGCGGTGAGCCCGTCCATCGCGGGCGAGGGCGGGTTCGTCCAGACTCCCCAGACCCGGATCTTCGACTCGCGGACGCTCATGCAGCCGCTGCAGTCCGGCGCCGTGCAGCGGCTCGACCTCGCGAGCGCGATCGGAGTGCCGGCAGCAGCCCTGGTGGCTGCCCTCGTCCATGTGACCGTGATCAGCCGGGACAGGAGCGGCTACCTCTCGCTGTACGCCGACGGCTCGCCTGTCCCCGGCACCTCGACGCTCAACTACGTCGGTCCGCAGACCGTCTCGAACTCTGCCGTGGCACAGGTCTCGGCCAGCGGCGCTGTCGACCTCCGCGTGTCGACCGGACCCGTTGACGTCGTGGTGGATGTAGACGGCTGGTACCAGAAGCAAGGAGGGTCGTTGGCGGGGGCGTTCGTGCCGGTCGCTCCGGTGCGCCTCGTCGACACGCGGACCTCTGGGACGCCGGTTTCCTCGGTGGAGCGGACGGCCGCAGCCACCTCGGCGGGGGTGCCGGCGGACGCATCCGGGCTCGTGCTGAACGTCACCGCGGTGAACGCCACCAGGACGGTGCCACTCACTGTCTGGCCGACCGGGAGCGCCCGGCCGCTCGCCTCGAGCCTGAACGCAGCGAAGGGCCTGACCGTCGCCAGCCTCGTGATGGTCGGTGTCGGCGCCGGCGGCTCGGTCTCCTTCGCGGCCGCGTCCATCGGGACGACCGACGTCCTCGTGGACCTCGTCGGCTACTTCTCCGCGACCGGCGCTGCAGGTCCAGGTCCTGGCGGGTTCGAGGCGGTGATGCCGTACCGGGTGCTCGACACGAGGGTCACTGGGGGCCCCGTCTCCACCAGGGCTCGCTCCCAGCAGGTGGGTACCGACGCGACCCGGGCACCGGCGCGCGCTGTCGTCGTGACGATCACCGCTTTTGCGCCGACGCAGGCCGGCGCCTGGTTGGCGGCCTGGAAGGACGGCGACTCGCGTCCCGTCACCTCGCTCGTCAACGCGCGCACCGACATCCCCGTGGCCGAGCTCGCCGTGCTGCCGGTGGGACTGGACGGCACCATCGACGTCGCAAGCTCGCTGGGCACCCTCGGCGTGATCGTCGACGTCGTCGGGTTCATCGTCGACGACCCGCTGCCTGCCGTCGCCCCCGCCGTGGTCGCACGCACGCAGCCAGCAACGGCCGTCGCGGGCGAGGCAGCGGCCGCCGACGTGCTCACCACCGCCAACCGCTACGCGCTGCAGACCTGGTGGCCGCAGACGGCACCGGGGCTGCTGGTCGCGCCGATGACCTCGACGTCGTTCGGTCCCGACGACGTCCGTCGGGTGTCGATGGAAGCCCTCTCGTTGGCCATCGCGCTGCGCACCGGCGCCTACGACCCGAGCGCTACCGGGGTCTCCGCGGCTGGGGCCACCCAGGTCGTCGCCGAGATCGTCTCGGTCGTCGCGGCGCATCATCGGGCCAACGTGGTGGGCGGCTGGGGGAGCTCGTGGCAGAGCCCGTTGTTCGCCTCGCTCGCCGGCCGTGCCGGCTGGCTGGTCTGGGACGACCTCGACAGCACCACCCAGACCGAGGTCGAGCGGATGGTGCTCGGGGAGTCCGACTACGTCGACCGGCTCGCGCCCAAGTACCTCGTGCTGGCGGACGGGACCGTCCGCTCGCCGGGGGACACCGGCGCCGAGGAGGACTCGTGGGAGGCGCTGGCGCCGGCGCTCGCCACCGCGATGATGCCCACCGCACCCGCGTGGTCGACCTGGCGGGAGCAGGAGGAGCAGATGCTCGTCGCGGCCTGGGCGGAGCCCGGCGACGTCTCGGCGAGCACCCTGGTCGATGGCCGGGCGCTGAGCTCGTGGCTGGGGGGCTCGAACATCCTGGCTGACGGCACCGTGCTCAACCACCAGCGCATCGCCCCGGACTACGCGACCAACATCTACCAGAGCATCGAGGCCGCCCAGACCGCGATGCTGGCGGGGCAGCATCCGCCGCAGGCGACCGTCCAGGGAATCGGCGCGGTCTACCAGGCGCTGTCGACGACCAGCTACCTCGCGCCGCCGATGCTGGCTCCTGGCGGGACCGTCTACACCGCGGGCTCGCCGTCGGTGTACTACCCGCAGGGATGTGACTGGGGGACCGGCCAGATGATCCCGTTCGCCCTCATGGACGCCGACGTCGCGGTCTTCGCCCCCGGCGGCGCCGGGCAGAGCGTCCAGGCTGCCGCGGCGATGGCGCAGCACCTCGCGGCCTCGGCCGAGCTCCAGGAACGGACGCCGTCGGGAGCCATGTACGTCAACAGCAGCGAGTACAACTACGTGGGTCGCGAGGAGCAGGCGGCGCAGCTGGCTGCGGAGGTCTACCTGACGTTGTTCCTGCAGGGGAATGCCAGCGCGGCAGTGCAGAGCTCGCCGCAGCGGCCCCCGCTGCACCCCGGCGCCCAGCCGATCGTGTCTGCGAGCGAGCGGTCCCTGCACGTCGCAGGACACTGAGCGGCGCCGCGGGGGCGGCAGGCGTCGCCGCTAGGGTGTGGCCCATGCCAGGAACTGGGCCCCGTCGCGCTGCGCGTCGACGCCGCGCGTTCCCACGCCAGTGGGCGCTGCCGCTAGCAGTCAGTCTCTGCGTGCCGGCGCTGCTGCTCGGGGGTGCGCCGGCGGCGAGCGCGAGCCTCGGGCAGTCGGCGGACGCCCCTGTCTACAGCGTGACGATGGTCGCACGGTCGTGCCATCAGTACACCGATGTCATGGCGAACCGGGCGCGCAACAACATCCAGGAGAGCCTGCGCGACCTCGGCAAGGACAGCGTCTACGCCGACGGCCAGCCGGTCAGCCCGGCCGTCGAAGAACCCAACGACCCTGCCTGCGCACCCTTGAACGGCTGGCAGTTCACGTTGGGCGACGGCATCGCCGGGAGCAAGGTCGACAACCTCTCCATCGTCACCAACCCGGCCGCGCCCACGGCACAGACCGGCACGGTCCCGCTCCTCGACGACCAGGGTCAGCCGACGGGCAGCACCATCGCCGGTGCCGTGAACGTGACCCTGACCGCCCAGCAGCTCCAGCTCGCCCAGGCGCGCAACCTCTGGGTCCAGGGCGGGACTCCCACCGACCCGTTGCTCGGCAGCCGGTTCCCCTCGCTCTACGGGTTCGCCGCACTGCGGTGCGCCATCGACAACCTCAACGGGGACAACGTCGAGTGGATCGGCTACCCGTCCGGCGTCCGGCACGTGTTCTGTTACACCTATCTCGTCACGCCACCGCCGGACGCCTCGACGATCGTCGTCCGCAAGCAGCTCCAGGGCGGGACGGACGGCCCCGGGACCTTCACCTACCTCGGCAGCATCTCCTACAACCCGGGCCAGGACTTCCAGCTCACGGCAGACGCGTCCGCAGCCGACGAGCAGTCGTTCGTGCGGGCCGCTGACGAGCCCTGGGACTTCGAGGAGCAGCCGCTGCCCGGCTGGACCTTGGTCTCGCTGGGCTGCACCCCCGCGTCGGCGGCCGTGGTCACCGGTGCCAAGGCGGTGGTGACGGCTGCGCCGGGGCAGACGGTGACCTGCACCTACACCAACCGCCGCAACCCCACGGGCTCGTTGCAGCTCGACGTCACGACGCTCGGCGGCGTCGGCTCGTTCCCCTTCACCGTCCAGGTCCCGCCGCCAGGGGCACCCGTGGTGACCACCACGACGACGACGCGCACCGGCGTGGCCGTCAACGTGGCGACCTCGCCCGGCAGCACTCCAGGGACCTACACAGCGACGGAGACCTTGCCAGCAACGACACCGGCAGGCAGCTGGGCCTTCACCAAGGCGGAGTGCAACGGCGTGGACGTCACTGCGAGCGTGACCGCGAACGGGCAGGACCGCACGCTGGTCCGGGTCGTCCCGGTCGGCGAGTCGGTGGCGTGCAATTTCACGAACACGTTCACCCCGGCCGGTCTCATCACGCTGCACAAGACGACGGTCGGCGGCGTCGGGTCCTTCACCTACGTCGTGACGCGAGTGACCCCGCTGGCAGGAACCGATGGTTCGGTCGGCGTGCAGCACGCGACCACCACCGAGCCGGGCGTCCCGGTCCTCGCGACGGGCGACCCCCTGAGCCAGCTCCCGGTGGACGACCCTGACCGCGACGCGACGTCCGTCGAGTACCAGGTCACCGAGCTCTCGCCTCCTGAGACCGCGGCCGGGAGCTGGCGCCTGACCGGTGTCACGTGCGGTGGGGTCGGTTCGCGTCAGCTGCCGTCGACCGGTGTCGTGGTCACGTTGAGCCCGACGACGCCGGCCGCCGACTGCAGCTTCACCAACACCTTCGTCCCCGTCGCCACCGTCGACCTCAGCAAGGTGGTGTCGGGCCCGACCGCCGCCCGGTCAGGGCCCGTGGTGGTGCAGCTGACGTGCGCCGATGGCACGTCGGTCTCGGTCACCGGGCCGGCGGGGGCCTCGGGACCGTTCGCGCTGCCGGAGCTTCGCGTGTTCCGCGCCGCGACTCGCTGCACCGCCACCGAGACCGCGACCGGGGTGGCACCCGGTGCGTCGGTGTCCACGACCAGCACGATCACCGACGACGGTGCGGTGACCACCGTGCCGTCAGGGACCGCGTCCTTCGACGTCCGTCCGGGGCATGCCATCACCGTCGAGGTCCAGGACGCCTACGTGGCCGGTTCGTCCGGTGGCGGCGGTGGTGGCGGTGGTGGTCTTCCGGACACCGGCAGCGGCCCGGCGGGGGGCGCGGCGCTGATCGCGGTCGCGCTGATCGCCGCCGGTGGCCTGCTGGTGCTGCTCGCCAGGGTCAGGCGCGACGCAGCGCCTCGGTGAGACGTTGCCCGGCAGCGACCACCGCGGCAGCGTGCAGCCGGCCCGGCGTACGGGTGAGCCGCTCGAGCGGGCCCGACACGGAGACGGCGGCGATCACCCGACCGGGGGACCGCGGACCGGCGCCGACACCGAGCCGACGCCGGGCTCACGCTCGCCGAGGCACTGCGCCCAGCCGCGGCGTCGGACGCCGGCCAGCATCGTCGCGGTGAAGCGGGCGCCGATCAGGCCCGCGGTGCATCCGCTCGGGGTCCTCCCAGGCCAGCAGGACCTGGGCGGCCGAGCCCGCCGAGCATGCGTCAGCGCGAGCCGATCGGGACGGTGTCGCGCAGGCCCGACAGGCGCTCGGCCGCGGCGACGCAGACGCGGTCGTCGCCCTGGCGGCGGTAGAGCTGGGCGCTCTCGCCGGTCGATGTCGCGCAGCCGGGCCAGCACCGGACCGGCCGTCGCGAGCAGGCGGTCCTCGCCGGCGGCAGCGGCGAGCTCGGCCAGCCGCGGGCCGAGCACGAAGCGGCCCTGCATGTCGCGGGCCACCAGCCGGTGGTGCTCGAGCGCCACGGCCAGCCGGTGCGCCGTCGGCCGGGCGAGACCGGTGGCGGCGACCAGGCCGGCCAGGGTCTGCCGGTCCGGACTCCAGCGCGGCAAGCACGAGAGCGGCCTTGTCGAGAACGCCGACTCCGCTACGAGTTGTCCATATGGCAATACTGCCGTCTCGACATGCGAGACGGCAAGATGGCGAGCCCGCTTCGTGGAGACACTGGGCGGACACGCTGAACACCAGGCGTGACAACAGGTTGGAGGCATCAACGATGGCGAGACACGCTGGCCGAGAAGGTCTGGGACGACCACGTCGTGCGGCGGCGCCGACGGAGAGCCCGACCTGCTCTACATCGACCTCCACCTCATCCACGAGGTGACCAGCCCGCAGGCCTTCGACGGCCTGCGCGCTGGCCGGTCGAGCCGTGCGCCGCCCCGACCTCACCCTCGCCACCGAGGACCACAACGTCCCGACCATCGACATCGACAAGCCGATCGCCGACCCGGTCAGCACGGACGCAGGTCGAGACACTGCGCCGCAACGCCGCGGAGTTCGGCGTCCGGCTGCACCCGCTGGGCGACGTCGAGCAGGGCATCGTGCACGTCGTCGGCCCGCAGCTGGGCCTGACCCAGCCCGGCATGACCGTCGTGTGCGGCGACTCGCCACACCTCGACCCACGGCGCGTTCGGCGCGCTCGCCTTCGGCATCGGCACCAGCGAGGTCGAGCACGTGCTGGCCACCCAGACGCTGCCGCTGATGCCGTCCAAGACGATGGCCATCACCGTCCAGGGCGAGCTGCCCGCCGGCGTCACCGCCAAGGACCTCATCCTGGCCGTCATCGCCAGGATCGGCACCGGCGGCGGCCAGGGATACGTCCTGGAGTACCGCGGCGAGGCGATCCGGGGCGCTGTCGATGGAGGCCCGCATGACGGTCTGCAACATGTCGCATCGAGGCCGGCGCGCGGGCCGGGCATGATCGCCCCCGACGAGACCACCTTCGACTACCTCAAGGGCCGCCCGAACGCCCCGACCGGCGAGGACTGGGACGCCGCCGTGGCCTATGGGAGACCCTCGTCGACCGACGAGGACGCGGTGTTCGACGCGCGAGGTCGTGATCGACGCCACCGAGCTGACGCCGTTCGTCACCTGGGGCACCAACCCCGGCCAGGGCGCTCCCGCTGTCGGCGTCGGTGCCCGACCCGGCGTCGTTCGCGGACGAGGGCGACCGCGTCGCCGCCGAGCGCGCCCTGGAGTACATGGGCCTGACGGCCGGGACGCCGCTGCGCGAGGTCGCCGTCGACACGGTCTTCGTCGGCTCCTGCACCAACGGCCGCATCGAGGACCTGCGGGCTGCCGCCGAGGTCATCAGGGGCCGCAAGGTCGCGGACACGTCCGCATGCTCGTCGTGCCCGGCTCGGTCCGGGTGCGCCTGCAGGCCGAGGCCGAGGGCCTGGACGCAGGTCTTCCTGGCGGCCGGCGCCGAGTGGCGCGGCGCCGGGCTGCTCGATGTGCCTGGGCATGAACCCCGACCAGCTGGCCCCCGGCGAGCGCAGCGCGTCGACGTCCAACCGCAACTTCGAGGGACGGCAGGGCAAGGGCGGCCGCACCCACCTGGTCTCGCCCCAGGTGGCCGCCGCGACCGCGGTCCGCGGGCGCCTCGCCTCGCCCGCCGACCTGTCCGAGCCTGTGAGCCAAGGAGCGTCGAGCTGATGGAGCCGTTCACCACCCACACCGGCGCGGTGCTCCCGCTGCGTCGCAGCAACGTCGACACCGACCAGATCATCCCCGCCGTCTACCTCAAGCGGGTCACCCGCGAGCGGCTTCGAGGACGGGCTGTTCGCCGCCTGGCGCAACGATCCCGAGTTCGTCCTGAACCAGCCCGCAGCACGCCGGCGCCACGGTGCTGGTCGCCGGCACCGACTTCGGCACCGGCTCCTCCCGCGAGCACGCCGTCTGGGCCTTGCAGAACTACGGCTTCAAGGTCGTCATCTCCCCGCGCTTCGCCGACATCTTCCGGGGCAACTCGCTCAAAGGTCGGACTGCTGACCGTCGAGCTCGCCGCCGAGGTCGTCGAGCAGCTCTGGCGGCGACCGAGGCCGATCCCAGCACCGAGGTGACGGTCGACCTGGTCGCGCCGTGAGGTCAGGTGGGACCGACCAGGTGGTCCCGTTCGACCTCGACGACTACACGCGGTGGCGGCTGCTCGAAGGACTGGACGACATCGGGCTCACGCTGCGGCACGAGACGGACATCACGGCATTCGAGGCGACCCGTCCTGCCTTCAAGCCACGGGTCGCGGTGCCCTGAGCCGCACGCTTGGCGTCCGCTCCTGCACGCTGCCGGGTACCGTGCACCGGCGATAAACCGTTGCTGTGCACCAGGTATTGCCGATCACCGCGAGGCCGCCCGCCAGCTCCGGGGGCGGCCTCGACGGCGTTCGGGGGTGCTCCGAAGGCGGCCAAACCCGTTGCGACACAACAAAGTTTCCCTGCCCGGGTCGTTGTCTCGGGGCCCATCTGGACATACCGTCACTGTCGAGTCGAGCGAGGGCTCGACACCGGACTTTCAAGGAGAAGCAGTGAACAAGAGCGAGCTGATCGACGCTCTCGCCGAGAAGGTCGGCGGCAGCAAGAAGGATGCCCAGGTCGCAGTCGACACCATCCTGGAAACCATCACGCGTGCCGTCGTCGCTGGCGAGAAGGTCGCGATCACCGGGTTCGGCATCTTCGAGAAGGTCGAGCGTGGCGCCCGTACCGCGCGCAACCCGCGGACCGGTGCGACCGTCAAGGTGAAGAAGACCAACATCCCGAAGTTCCGTCCTGGTGCCGAGCTCAAGGCCCTCGTCGCGGGGACCAAGAAGCTCGCCAAGGCTGTTCCGGCCAAGGCCGCTCCCGCCAAGGCTGCTCCCGCGAAGGCGGCCCCGGCCAAGGCCGCGGTCAAGAAGGCGACCCCGGCGAAGGCCGCTCCGGCCAAGGCCGCGGTCAAGAAGGCCGCCCCGGCCAAGGCTGCCGTCAAGAAGGCCACCCCGGCGAAGGCCGCTCCGGCCAAGGCCGCGGTCAAGAAGGCCACCCCGGCCAAGGCTGCCGTCAAGAAGGCCACCCCGGCCAAGAAGGCTCCGGCGAAGAAGGCCCCGGCCAAGCGCGCCTGAACAGCAGATCGTTCGCCGGTCCTCCACCGGCGGCAGCGATGCACAGCAGGGCCCAGCACCTCGGTGCTGGGCCCTGCTGCGTACCCGATCGAGCTCCGGGCTGGCTCAGGCTGATTAGCCCAGGCTCATCGTCGTGACCTGGCCTCGGTCGTCAAGGTGCAGGCGCAGGCGCTGACCCGACCGCAGCAGGCGCAGACCGCTGGTGCGGAACGCAGCTTCGTCGAAAGCCAGCTCGCTCCCGTCGTCCAGGATCACCGTGCCGGTCCGCGACGTGGCGTCGAACGTCGCCGAGGTGGCCGCGAGCGCCCCCGCTGGGGTGATGGACATGGACGGCGGCTAGCCGAGCAGCTCGGCGGCGATCGCGGCGCTCCGCGGGCCGAGGCCGAGCCTGCGGGCGTCGTACAGGCCCACCTCGGTGTCGACGTCACGTCGCAGGCTCGCGAGCCCCGGCGCAGCGATCTCGACGACCCCGGCGGCCCGATGGGCGGCCCGCGAGCGGTGCCCGAACCGCGGCTGGAAGTCGACGAGCTCGCGAGCCGCCAGCAGGGTGGTGCCGATGCCTTCGGCGTCACAGACGAAGGCCTTGCGTTCGAACAGGCAGGCCGCCAGCGCGCTGGCGAGCTCGGCCGGGCGCAGCGCGGGGAGGTCGGACGCGAGCGCGGCGATCGGCAAGCCGGGCCAGCGCTCGGCCGCGTCTGCGGCGCCGTGCTCGAGGGCCGCGTTCAACCCGGCGTCGGGCACATCGGCCACGACCTCGGCGCCGAGCTCGGCGGCAAGGTCCGCGGCGGCCGGCTCGTCGGTGACCACCAGCAGCGCCCCTACGGAGTCCGTCGCGAGCGCGGCCGCCACGGTGTCGGCGGCGAAAGCGAGAGCGAGCTCGGCGCGGCGGTCGCCAGCCAGCCGGGTCAGCCGCGTCTTGGCCACCGCCAGTCGCTTCACCGGTACGACCAGGCACCAGCTCGCCGCATCCACCATGCGTTGATCCTTTCATCCGAGGGCGAGAGGATGTGCCCCGTCGGTCGCGGCTCGTCGAGGGTGGAGGTGCATGGGTGGCGGGCACACAGCCTCCTGGCCGCAAGCAGCCGGCCTACCGCCTGGCCGCCGCTGTGCTCAAACCACCCATGAACGCCGTCACCCGCCGTGTCTGGCCAGCTGATCCCGGGCGATTGGGCGACCCTGGCGGGGTGGTCGTCGCGGTGAACCACATCTCGCACGTGGACCCGCTGGTGGTCGCGCACTACCTGTACGACCTCGGCCGGCCCGGTCGGTTCCTCGCGAAGGCGGCGCTGTTCGAGGTCCCTGTGGTCGGGCGGATCGTCGCAGCCGCCGGCCAGATCCCGGTCTACCGGGAGACGATGGACGCCGCCGAGTCGTTGCGAGCCGCCGTCGCCGCCGTGCGCGCGGGCGAGTGCGTGGTCATCTACCCCGAGGGCACCATCACCCGGGACCGCGCGCTGTGGCCGATGGGCGGCAAGACGGGGGCTGCCCGGGTGGCGCTGCTCACCGGGTGCCCCGTGATCCCTATGGGTGTCTGGGGGCCACAGGAGCTGCTGCCGCCGTACTCGAAGCGCCCCCGGCTGTACCCGCGGACCACCGTCCAGGTCGGTCTCGGCGAGCCGGTTCCGCTCGACGACCTCCGCGGCGAGACCGACCGGCCGTTGCCGGGGTCCGCGTTGCGTACCGCGACCGACCGGATCATGGATGCGATCACCGACGTCGTCGCCCGCCTTCGTGGGCAGGACCCGCCCCCCGACCGGCTGGACCCGCACACCGTGGCCATCGCCAGGACCGGTGACGCGCACGTGGAGTATGACTGGGCTGCCATCGAAGGCCGCACCGACGACCGGAGGACGGTATGACCAGGATCGCCGTGCTGGGCGCCGGGTCGTGGGGCACCGCCTACGCCATGGTCCTGGCGGACGCCGGCTCCGACGTCGTGCTCTGGGGCAAGGACGCCGAGCAGGTGACGGCGATCGACCGCACGCACGAGAACGTCCGCTACCACCCTGGTATCGCCCTGCCGCCGAGCCTGCGTGCCACTGCCGACATCCAGGAAGCCCTCGCCGGCGCGCAGTTCGTGGTGCTGGCGGTGCCGTCGCAGACGCTCAGGGCCAACCTGCGTGCCTGGCTCCCGTACCTTCCTGCCGACGCCGTCCTGGTGAGCCTGATGAAGGGGGTCGAGCTCGGCACGACGGAACGCATGAGCGAGGTGGTCCGCGAGGTGACCGGGCGCCCGCCGGAGCAGGTCGCCGTGGTGTCCGGGCCGAACCTCGCCGCCGAGATCGTCCGTCGCCAGCCGGCTGCCACCGTCGTGGCGTGCACCGACGAGGACGTCGCGGAACGCCTGCAGGTCGCGAGCATGAACCCCTACTTCCGGCCGTACACGAACACGGACGTCCTCGGCGTCGAGCTCGGGGGAGCGGTCAAGAACGTCATCGCGATGGCGAACGGGGTGGCGGCCGGCCTGGGCTTCGGTGAGAACGCGCAGGCCTCGTTGATCACCCGGGGGCTGGCCGAGATGACCAGGCTCGGGGTGAGCCTGGGCGCGGATCCGCTGACCTTCGCCGGGCTCGCGGGGCTGGGGGACCTCGTCGCCACCTGCACCTCGCCGCTGTCGCGGAACCGCACCTTCGGGCTGAACCTCGGCAAGGGCATGACGCCCGACGAGGCCGCAGCAGTGATGAAGCAGACCTGCGAGGGAGTGAAGTCGTGCCGACCGATCCTGGATCTGGCCACCGCGCACGACGTCGACATGCCCATCACCTACGCCGTCGTGCAGGTGGTCCACGAGGGTCTGACCGTCGAGGGCATGGCGCGCCTGCTGATGACCAGGGACGCGAAGTCGGAGCGCATCGATGAGCACTGAGCAGGTCCCTGGCCGCAGCTGGACCGCGCCCGTGGCCGAACGTGTGGACCCGCCCGAGGTCGCCGCGGAGCGCGAGAGCCTGGACGCCTGGCTCGACTACCACCGCGCGACGTTGCAGCTGAAGTGCGCCGGCCTGACCCCTGAGCAGCTCTGCCTGCGGCCGGTGCAGCCCTCGGGGCTCGCCCTGCTCGGCCTGGTCCGGCACCTGGTGGAGGTCGAGCGCTGGTGGTTCCGCACCGTGTTCGCCGGCGAGCAGGTCACCGACGAGTTCTGCACCGAGGACCGGCCGGAGGCGGACTTCGAGGATCTCGACCCGGCCACGGCCGAACGCGACCTCGGCATCTACCGCGACGAGCTCGTGCTGGCCAGGGCCGCGACGGCCGGCCACGACCTGGACGAACGCTGCTCCGACCCCCGCAACGGGCGCGTGATGGATCTGCGCTGGATCTACGTCCACATGGTCGAGGAGTACGCCCGGCACAACGGTCATGCCGACCTCCTGCGCGAGTGCGTCGACGGGACGACCGGCGAGTAGCTGTCAGCGGCTGAGCGCCTGCGCGAGGTCGGCCCAGAGGTCGTCGACGTCCTCGATACCCACCGACAGGCGCACCAGCCCGTCGGCCACCGACGCCGACTCCGCCGGCCACCGGCGTCGACGCTCCAGGCTGGACTCCACACCGCCGAGGCTGGTCGCATGCACCCACAGCCGGACGTCGGCGGCCAGGGCGTCAGCGGCGACGGTGTCGGCTAGCTCGATGGACACCATGGCCCCGAACCCGGGGTATCGCACGCGCAGCACCGCCGGGTGCTCGCCCAGCCGCTCGACCAGGACAGCCGCGTTGGCCTGGGCTCGCTCGACCCGGATGGCGAGCGTCCGCAGCCCACGCAGAGCCAGCCAGGTCTCCATCGGACCAGGGACCGCACCGTGCAGGGTGCGGTGCGCCTCGATCCTCGCCAGCAGGTCCTCGTCCCTGACCACGACCACGCCGAGCAGCACATCCGAGTGACCAGCAAGCAGCTTCGTCGCGCTGTGAACCACGACGTGAGCGCCCAGGTCGAGCGGACGCTGCAGGATCGGGGTGGCGAAGGTGTTGTCGACGGCGACGATCGCTCCCGCCGCCCGGGCCGCCCTAGCCGCGGCGGCGATGTCGGCGAGGTCGAGCTGAGGGTTGGTGGGGGACTCGAGCCAGACCAGGTCGGCGCCCGCACACGCCTGCGCCACCGCGTCGGCATCCTGGACGGGGACGTAGCGCACCTTGGCGCGGCCTTGCGCCTCGCGCTCCTCGAGCTGGGCCCGCGAGCCGGTGTAGGCGTTGTCGGGAGCCACCACGATCGCCTGCTCGGGCAGCAGCGAGAGGACGGCCGACACCGCGGCGAGGCCCGAGGCGAAGGCGAGCGCCTGGCCACCCTCGAGCGAGCCGACGGCCTCCTCGAAGGCTGACCAGGTGGGGTTGCCGTAGCGCCCGTACTCCAGGTCACCGCCGGCGCGATAGGTGGAGGCGAAGGTGACCGGCGCGTTCAGCGGCTGGTCAGGGTCGCTGCTCGGGCGTCCGGCGTGCACGGCACGGGTCGCTGCTGCCAGCGCGTTCGGGTCACGGACCGCCGGCGGACCGGCGTCGGTGGCGGAGGGCGTCGATCCGCTGGCGGGAGAGTCGGGCACCGGCCCAGTATCGCGTCCCGGGTAGGGTCTCGGCGATGAGCGAGCCAGAGGTGTCCGGCGACCAGCCGCGCCGTCTGCGGGTGGCCGTGGTCTTCGGCGGTCGCAGCAGCGAGCACGGCGTGTCCTGCGTGAGCGCGGGCAACGTGCTCAGGGCGATCGACCGCAGCCGTTACGACGTCCTGCCGGTGGGCATCACGCCCGAGGGCCGCTGGGTCCTCGCGGCTGACGACGCGGCCGCCCTGGAGATCAGCGGTGGCACGCTCCCCTCGGTCGACAGCAGCGGTGAGGCGCTGGTGCTGGCCGGCGACCCGACCTCGGGCGGGCTGGTGCTCTCCGAGCCCGGCGCCGTTCCCCGAGCGCTCGGGGAGGTGGACGTCGTCTTCCCTGTGCTGCACGGACCGTACGGCGAGGACGGCACCCTGCAGGGACTGCTCGAGCTCGCCGGGGTGCCCTACGTCGGCTCGGGCGTGCTGGCCTCGGCGGTGGCCATGGACAAGGCCGTCATGAAGGTGCTGCTCGCTGCTGCGGGGCTGCCCGTCGGGCCTCACGTCGTCGTCACCGACCGCGAGTGGCTCGATGACGCAGAGGGCGCTCTCAAGCGTGTGCGGGCGACGCTCGAGCTGCCGGTGTTCGTCAAGCCTGCTCGGGCCGGATCCAGTGTCGGCATCACCAAGGTCAAGGACTGGGACGACCTCGCCGCCGCGTTCGGGCACGCGCGGGCCAGCGATCCGAAGGTGGTGGTGGAGCAGGGCATCATCGCCCGCGAGATCGAGTGCGGGGTGCTGGAGTCGGTCGACGGCACGGCCCTGGAGACCAGCGTCTGCGCCGAGATCAAGGTGGACGACGCGCACGAGTTCTACGACTTCGAGGCGAAGTACCTCGAGGAGGCCACCGAGCTCGTCGTGCCTGCCGACCTGCCGACCGCGGTGTCAGACCGGGTCCGGGAGCTCGCCCTGCAGGCGTTCCGCGCGCTCGGCTGCGAGGGCTTCGCCCGGGTGGACTTCTTCGTCGACGCCGACGGTGGCGTGATCGTCAACGAGGTCAACACCATCCCGGGGTTCACCGCCGTCTCGATGTTCCCGCTGGTCTGGGCGGCGACCGGGGTGGACTACCCGACGTTGGTCGAGCGGCTCGTGCGCTCGGCGCTGCGCAAGCGGCCCGGCCTGCGCTGAGCGCCACCTGCCGCCCGTCAAACGCCCCCACCAGACGCGAAGGCCTTACGGGTCAGGGTCAGAGCTTGCCGTCGGTCCGGACCGGGTCCGTTGCCGCGATCGCCTTGGCGAGGTCCGTCAGCACGTCGACCCCGACGTCCGGCCCGTTCGGCACCGTCACCTCGACGTAGGCCTGGCGGCCGCTCGTGGTGAACCGGTCCCCGTTGCTGAGGTGCTGGGCGAACCAGTCCACCCCGCTCACGGCGTAGACGTCGGAGGTCGCGACGAGTGCTGCCGGTCGCTCCACCCCGCAGCGCAGCACGATCGGGGGCTCGCTCCACGCGGCCGTCCGCTCCGACTGCGGGGTCGTGGTGCGACGAGGGTGTCCTTGCAGGGACTGCGGCAGCGCACCGGCGAGCGCATGGCAGATGGCCTGCGAGCCGGCGGCATCCGGCACGGGCACCGCCACCGACTTCGGTGCGAACAAGGCATAGCTGACCACGGCGATGACGACGGTTCCTGCCCCGAAGACCAGCCAGGGCAGCAGCGAACGGCGCCCCGCCTCCACCGGCGCCGGCGCGACCTCGGTCAGAGGTGGACGACCGGGCAGGTGAGGGTGCGGGTGATGCCCTCGACGGCCTGGACCTTGGCCACGACCAGCTTGCCGAGCTCGTCGACGCCGGCGGCCTCGGCGCGCACGATGACGTCGTAGGGGCCGGTGACGTCCTCGGCCAGCGTCACGCCGGGGATGCCGGCGATCTGGGCGGCGACGTTCGCGGCCTTGCCCACCTCGGTCTGGATGAGGATGTACGCCTGGACTGCCATGAGGATTCCTCTCGCTCGACCGCCCGGGACCATCCCGTCTGGCAGCACGGAGGCTACCCCGCGCCCCGCCGGGTGACAGCATGGTGGTCATGACCTCACCAGCTCCGACCGGGCGCAGCGTCTCCGAGCTCGGGGAGTTCGGGTTGATCGAGGCGATCACGGCTGGGCTCGCCGGGGGGCCCGAGGTCATGCTCGGGCCGGGGGACGACGCCGCAGTCGTGGCCGCTCCCGATGGCCGGGTCGTGGCGAGCACCGACGTGCTGGTCGAGGGCGTGCACTTTCGCAGGGACTGGTCGGAGGCCGGTGACGTCGGGCACAAGGCGGCGGCGCAGAACCTCTCCGACCTCGCCGCCATGGGCGCCCGCCCGACGGCGCTGCTCGTCGGTCTGGTGCTGCCACCCCAGCTCCCCGCGGCCTGGGTTCTCGAGCTCAGCAGCGCGCTCGCTGCCGAGGCTGCCCGGGCGGGCGCGTCCGTCGTCGGCGGCGATCTGGTCGCCGGTGACGCGATCGTGGTGGCGGTCACGGCGCTGGGCTCGCTCGACGGCCGCGACCCGGTCACCCGCGCGGGCGCCAGGGTGGGCGACGCTGTCGCGGTCAGGGGGCGCCTCGGCTGGTCGGCCGCCGGCTATGTCGTGCTCTCCCGAGGCTTCCGGTCACCCCGCGTCCTGGCGGCGGCGCATCGGCGTCCCCAGCCGGAGTACGAGGCGGGGCCCGTCGCCGCGCAGCACGGAGCGACGTCGATGATGGACGTCAGCGACGGGTTGATCGCCGACCTCGCGCACGTGGCTGCCGCCTCCGGGGTCGGCATCCGGCTCGACGTCGCCAAGATCCCGGTCGATGCCGCGCTCACGGACGCGGCAGCGGCCATGGGCAAGGACCCGTTGGAGTGGGCGCTCACCGGCGGCGAGGACCACGCCCTGGTGGCGACCTTCCCCGCAGGGCTGGGGCCGCCGGCGGGGTGGACCGTCCTCGGCGAGGTGGTGGCCGGTGACGGAGTCGTTGTCGACGGCGTGCCTGCCGGGGCGTACACCGGGCCCGGCGGCTGGCGGCACTTCTCCTCCTGAGCCGCGTGCCGCGGTCGAGCTAGGCAATCGCTGACCCGGGCACGTGTCGACCCGGGCACGTGGTGACCCGGGCACGTGTTGACCTCGGCAAAAGCAGAAGGCCGGCCCCTCATGGGACCGGCCTTCAGTGCTCGCGGGTGGCTCAGGCCTGGCGGACGACCTTGCCGGCCTTGATGCACGAGGTGCAGACGTTGAGCTTCTTCGGCGTCTTGCCGACGATGGCGCGCACGGTCTGGATGTTCGGGTTCCAGCGGCGCGGGGTCCGGCGGTGCGAGTGCGAGATGCTGTTGCCGAAGCCCGGCCCCTTGCCGCAGACGTCGCAGTTGGCAGCCACGGTCGACACTCCCCAAGAACGTAGGTTTGACGCAGGCACGGTACGGCGCTGCGCGCAGGTTGAGCTGGATGGCGCCCGCACGGCGGCGGGCAACCTCGTCAGGGTACCCGACCGTCGAGGTCGGACGCCAACCGCCGGCGGGCGCGACACGACTACCCTGCCCAGGACGCGGCACGACCATCGACGCGCAGCGCCATCAGGAGGGGGCCCGGTGCTCGACACGGCGACGGTCCGTACCTGGTGCCGTGATGCCCTCGACGCGATGGGTCGAGCGCGCGAGGAGATCGACGCGCTGAACGTGTACCCGGTGCCGGACGGCGACACCGGCACCAACCTGTACCTGACCGTCGAGTCGGCGGTCGAGGGCATCGAGAGCAGTCCGCCCGACGCGGACCTCCCGGCGGCCCTGTCCGCCATGGTCCACGGGGCCTTGCTCGGCGCCCGCGGCAACTCCGGCGTGATCTTGAGCCAGCTCGTCCGGGCGCGACCGAGGGCCTGCGCGCCAGCGTCGGTCCGGGCGTCGGGGTGCTCGACGCCGGCGGCCTGGCCGCGGCGCTGTCGGCAGCCGCCGACGCGGGGTACGCCGCCGTGGCCCAGCCGGTCGAGGGCACGATGCTCACCGTCATCCGGGCCGCCGCGTCGCGCCGCTGGTGCCGCGGCCGGCGCCGGATCGCCGACCTCACCGGCACTGCCCGGGAAGCCGCGCGAGGCTGCTGCGCTGGCGCTCGCCCGCACGCCAGAGCTCCTGGAACCGCTCCGGCGCGCCGGGGTCGTCGACGCCGGTGGCCGCGGCGTGACGGTGCTCCTGGACTGCCTGGTCGCCGCGCTCTCCGGCCAGCAGCCGGTGCGCGAGCCCACCCGGGGTCCGGTCCGCGCGAGCGTTCCGAGGCCGACCCACGACGAGGCCCAGCACGGCGGCCCCGCGTTCGAGGTCATGTACCTGCATCGAGGCGGCGGACGAACAGGTGCGCGTGCCTGCGCGAGGACCTCGCAGCCCTCGGCGACTCGCTGCTCGTGGTCGGCGGCGGCGGGCCTGTGGAACGTCCACGTCCACACCGACGACGCCGGCGCCGCCGTCGAGGCGGGCATCCGGGCCGGGCGCCCGCACCGGGTCACGATCACGCACTTCGGCGAGCAGGTCGCCCGGCAGCAGGCCGGACGCCCGCGGGCTGACCGCGCGGTCGTCGGCTCTTCCTGCCGGCGGAGGGCCTGGCCGAGCTCGCCCGCGGGGAGGGCGCGGTCGTGGTCGTCGCAGGGCCAGGACGCCGCCCGTCCACCCGGGACGTCCTGCAGGCGATCCAGCTGGCCCACGCACGGCGAGATCGTCGTGCTGCCGGACGATCGGGACACCGTCCCCGTCGCCGAGGCCGCCGCCGAGCTCGCCAGGGCCGGCGGCGCTGCGGGTCGCGGTGCTGCCGAGCCGGGCGTGCGTTCAGGTGCTCGCCGCGCTCGCCGTGCACGACGACGGCCGGCGCTTCGAGGAGGACGTGGTCGCGATGACCGCGGCCGCCAGGGCGACGCGCACCGGCGCGGTGACCTGGGCCGTGCGCGAGTCCTTGACGTCGGTCGGGCATCTGCAAGGAGGGCGACGTGCTCGGGCTGGTCGACGAGGAGGTCGTCCTCGATCGGATCGGAGGTCGACGGACGTCGCGCGCGGCCTGCTCGACCGGCTGCTGAGCGCCGGCGGCGAGCTCGTCACGCTCGTCGCGGGCGCCGCTGCTGCCGACGACCTGACGCCGTCGCTGCGAGGCCTTCCTGCGGCGGACCCACCCCGAGGTCGAGGCCGGCGTCTTCGCCGGCGGCCAGGAGCACTACCCGCTGCTGCTGGGGGTGGAGTAGGGCCGTGCTGTCCGAACCGGTCAAGAAGGTGCTCGGCGCCCGGCGACCGCGACGTTGCTCGCCTCGGCGCTTCGGCATCGAGACCGTGGGCGACCTGCTCCGCCACTACCCGCGCAGGTACGACAGCCGCGGGCAGCTCACCGACCTCGGCGGCCTCGAGATCGGCGAGGACGTCACGGTGATGGCCAGCGTGAAGAAGGCGCAGCTGCTGCCGATGCGGCAACGCAAGGGGAACCGGCTCGTGGTCGAGGTCACCGACGGCCGCGCCCTGCTCACCCTGACCTTCTTCAACGCCCACCAGCAGGCCAGGGAGCTCCAGGTCGGCAGGCAGGGCCTGTTCGCCGGGCAAGGTCGGCGTCTTCAACGGGAAGCGGCAGCTCACGAACCCCGAGCTACAGCCTGCTCGACGTCGACGACGACGCTGGACGGCGATCCGGCCGAGGCGGCCGCGGCCTTCGCCGGCGCGCTGATCCCGATCTACCCGGCGACCGCCCGGCTGCCGACCTGGAAGCTCTCGAAGGCCGTCCACACCGCGCTGGCGAGCCTCGCCGACGTGGGGGAGGCCGAGGACCCGTTGCCCGCCGAGGTCCGGGCGAGGCTGCAGCTGCCCGACCTCGCCGGTTCGCTGCAGCTCATCCACCGCCCGGCGTCGATGCAGGACGTCGCGCTGGCTCGCAAGCGGCTCGTCTTCGAGGAGGCCTTCGTCCTGCAGGCGGAGCTGCTGCGCCGACGTGCGCGCGCCGCCGAGCTCCCTGCAGTACCGCGGGTGGCGACCGCGGACGGCCTGCTGGCGGCGTTCGACGAGCGACTGCCGTTCACCCTGACCGAAGGCCAGCGGCGAGGTCGGCGGCGTGCTCGCCCGACGACCTCGCCCGTCCGCACCCGATGCAGCGCCTGCTGCAGGGCGAGGTCGGCAGCGGCAAGACCGTCGTCGCGCTGCGCGCGATGCTGGCGGTCGTCGACGCCGGGGGACAGGCGGCGCTGCTCGCACCCACCGAGGTGCTCGCCCAGCAGCACCACCGGTCCATCTCGGCGCTGCTCGGACCGCTGGCCGAGCGCGGCATGCTCGGCGGGAGCGACGCCGGGACTCAGGTCGCGCTGCTGACCGGCTCGATGGGCACTGCCGGCCCGGCGGCAGGCCATGCTCGCGGCGGCGAGCGGTGACGCCGGCATCGTCGATCGGCACGCATGCCCTGCTCGAGGAGAACGTGCAGTTCTTCGACCTCGGGCTTGTCGTGGTCGACGAGCAGCACCGCTTCGGGGTCGAGCAGCGCGCGGCGCTCACCGGCAAGGGCGCGACGCCGCCGCACGTGCTGGTCATGACGGCGACGCCGATCCCGCGGACCGTCGCCATGACGGTGTTCGGCGACCTCGAGGTGTCCACGCTCCGCGAGCTGCCCGCGGGGTCGGGCGCCGATCACGACCACCGTGGTGCCCGCCGGCGACAAGCCGCACTGGCTGGAGCGCGCCTGGGAGCTCGTCCGCGAGGAGGTCGCTGCCGGGCACCAGGCCTTCGTCGTCGCACCGCGCATCGGGGCGGTCGAAGGCGAGCGACGGCGATCAGCAGGACGCCCCCGGCGATCTCGACGACGCGACCGACGAGCGGCGCCCACCGCTCGCCGTGCTGGACGTCGCGCCCGCGCTGTCCGACGGACCGCTAGCCGGACTGCGGCTCGAGGTCCTGCACGGCCGGATGCCGGCAGACGCCAAGGACGACGTCATGCGCACGGTTCGCCGCCGGTGAGGTCGACGTCCTGGTCTCGACGACGGTGGTCGAGGTCGGTGTCGACGTGCCGAACGCGACCGTCATGGTGGTGCTGGACGCCGACCGTTTCGGCG
Organism: uncultured Actinomycetota bacterium; assembly: GCA_963819215.1. GTDB lineage: Bacteria > Actinomycetota > Actinomycetes > Prado026 > Prado026 > CAWFVK01. Next base: position 403,549 of record CAWFVK010000006.1, read on the forward strand.
TGTCCCAGCTCCATCAGCTCCGCGGCCGGATCGGTCGCGGCGCCGGCGGCCGGTCGCTGCCTGCTGGTCACCGACGCTGCCGCCGCTCGCCGCCGCCGCGAGCGGCTCGAGGCCGTGGCGGCGACCGTCGACGGCTTCGAGCTGTCGCTGCTCGACCTCGCGGACCCGCCGGGAGGGCGACGTGCTCGGGGCGACGCAGTCCGGCGCGCGCTCCTCGCTGCGGCTGCTCAGCGTGCTCGGACGACGGGGACGTCGTCGGCGCGCGCCCGCGAAGAGGCGGCGCGCGATCATCGCTGACGACCCGGAGCTCGCAGCGGCAGCCGGCGCTGCGTGCCGCCCTCGCCTCGTACGTGGACCCGGCCAAGGCCGGACTACCTGGACAAGTCGTGACCCGGGTCATCGCCGGGGCGGCGCCGGCGGGCGACCGCTCGGTGACGCCGCCGGGTCGAGCGACCCGGCCCACCGCGGACCGTGCGCGGGAGGCGTTGTTCTCGGCGCTCGAGAGCCGCCTCGGCTCGCTGGCCGGGGTCCGGGTGCTCGACCTGTACGCCGGCTCGGGCGCCGTCGGGCTCGAGGCCGTGTCTCGCGGGGGGCCGAGCGCGCGCTGCTGGTCGAGTCGGACCGGCAAGCCGCGACCGCGATCCGGGCGAACATCGCGACCCTCGGCCTCCCGGGGCTGGAGCTGGTGGTCGCGCCCGTCGAGCGCCTCGTCGCCGGCAGCGCCACCGCCGACCCGTTCGACGTCGCGTTCCTGGACCCGCCGTACGCGCTGGAGAGCGCTGCGGTGGTGGACGTGCTGGTTGCGCTGCCGAGGCAGGTCGCTGGCTGGCTCCTGGTGCCGTGGTCGTCGTCGAACGCGCGAGCCGGGACCGGACCTGGTCGCAACGGAGCTGGCCGGCCGGATACGAGCCGGACAGGGACCGCCGCTACGGCGAGGCGACGCTTTGGTACGGTCGCGCCGCCGGGCTTCCCGGTGCGAACGCCAGCCCGGTGACAGTGTCGTCCGCCAGGACCGCCCAGGAGGAATCGTGCGCAAGGTCGTCTGCCCCGGCTCCTTCGACCCGGTGACCAACGGGCACCTGGACATCATCGGCCGGGCAGCGAGCCTGTTCGACGAGGTCACGGTCGCCGTCACCGTGAACCCGAACAAGCAAGGCCTGTTCAGCGTCGCCGAGCGCATGGAGCTGCATCGGCCTGGTCACGAAGAAGTGGCCCGAAGGTCAAGGTCGACAGCTTCGAGGGGCTGCTCGTGGACTTCTGCCGCGACCGCGGGATCCCCGCGATCGTCAAGGGTCTGCGCGCGGTCAGCGACTTCGACTACGAGCTCCAGATGGCCCAGATGAACCGGCAGCTGACGGGCGTCGAGACTTTGTTCGTGCCCACGAGCGCGACGTACAGTTACCTGTCCTCGAGCCTGCTGAAAGAGGTCGCCGCGCACGGCGGTGACGTCGCCGGTCTCGTGCCCGACATCGTCGCCGAGAGGCTGCGCGAGCGGTTGGCGAGCCGCATCTCCTACGCCGCCGTCAGGAGAGTAGTCACCACGTGGACGTCCACGAGAAGCTCGACGAGATCACCACCATGGTCGAGACCGCGCGCACCATGCCCATGTCCGCGTCCTGCATCGTCAACCGGGCCGAGGTCCTGACGCTGCTCGACGAGCTTCGAGCCCTCCTGCCTGCAGGAGATCGACCTCGCGGAGCAGCTCCTCGCCGGCCGCGACCAGGTGGTCGAGGACGGCAGGGCCGAGGCCGACCGGATCCTGGCGGCGGCGCACGAGGAGCGCAACGTGCTGGTCTCGGAGACCGCGGTGTTCCAGCAGGCGCAGATCGACGCCGCCCGCCTGCGCGCGGAGGCCGAGGAGCGACTCGGAGTCGATGCGTCAGCAGGTCGACCAGTACGTCGACGGCAAGCTCGCCACCTTCGAGATCACGCTCAACAAGACCCTGTCGGCGGTGCACCGGGGCAGGGAGAAGCTGCGGGGGCGCGGCGAGATGGAGAGCCTGCGGCACCCTCGGCACCGAGACCGGCGAGATCCCCGGCGGTCCGGCGAGAGCTGACGACGCCGCTCGGTTGGGAGTGCCCTCGTCCAGCCGGTACGCTGGTCCTCGGTCTCGTCCGAGACCGACGTCTTGTCATGTGCTCGTGCTCTGCGGAGGTTCTGCTGTCCAGGCTCGACCCGCGTGCACCTCTGGTCATCGATACTCGTGACCTCGGGCGGCGCGCCGGGTCGATGATCAGGCTCAGCTCCACGGTTCCGGCGCCGGCAGACCTCGGTCTGGACGTCATCGGAGTCCCCGAGGGCTCCGACGTCGAGCTCGCACTGCGGCTCGAGTCGGTGGTCGAGGGTGTGCTCGTGTCGGGAACGGCGCGGGTGCAGCTGCTGGGCGAGTGCGTTCGGTGCCTGGATCCCGTCTCCGCGACTCGTGCGGTGGACATCCAGGAGCTGTTCTTCTACCCGGACCAGGCGCCGAGCGACGACGAGGACGCGTTGCGGCTGGAGGGCGAGCTCCTCGACCTCGAGCCCGTCGTACGGGATGCGGTGGTCCTCGGGCTGCCGTTCCAGCCGCTCTGCCGGGACGACTGTCCGGGACTGTGCGTCCGAGTGCGGCGCGCGCCTGGCGGACGAGCCCGGAGCACCACCACGAGCAGGTCGACCCCCGGTGGGCCGCCCTGCAGCGGCTCGACCCGATCAGCGTGGCCAGCACCGATGGGCACGACCAACCAAGCAGCCACCGACGTAGAGGAAGAGAGCTAGCCGTGGCCGTCCCCAAGCGGAAGACCTCGCGCAGCAACACCCGGCACCGCCGGTCGCAGTGGAAGACCGTGGCGCCGGCCCTGTCGACCTGCGACCGCTGCAAGCAGCCGAAGTTGCCGCACACCGCCTGCCCCACCTGCGGCACGTACAACAAGCGGCAGGTCCTCTCCGTCTGATGGCTGGGACGGTTCGCCGATGAGCGCCGCCTCGCGGCCGTACGCCCAGCTGGAGGAGCGCCTGGGCTGCACGGTCGAGCACGGTCTGCTCGAGCAGTCGTTGACGCACCGCTCGTTCGCGTACGAGAACGGCGGCCTGCCGACCAACGAGCGCCTGGAGTTCCTGGGGGACTCGGTGCTCGGGCTGGTCGTCACCACGACGCTGTACCGGACGCATCCTGACCTTCCCGAGGGCCAGCTCGCGAAGCTGCGCGCCGCGGTCGTGAACACGCGCGCGCTGGCCGAGGTCGCCCGCGAGCTCGAGCTCGGCGCGTACCTCCGGCTGGGTCGCGGCGAGGAGGCGACCGGCGGCCGGGACAAGAGCTCGATCCTGGCCGACACCGTCGAGGCCGTGCTGGGCGCGGTCTACCTCGACCGTGGGCTTGCGCGAGGCCGACCTCCTGATCCACCGGCTGTTCGACCCGTGATGGCGGCCTCGGCGCAGATGGGCGCCGGCCTCGACTGGAAGACCAGCCTGCAAGAGCTCACGGCCGCGACCGGCAAGGGCGTTCCCGAGTACCGCATCACCGAGGCCGGCCCCGACCACGCCAAGAGCTTCCAGGCTGCCGTCCTGGTCGCCGGGCCGAGTACGGCCTCGGCGCCGGACGCAGCAAGAAGGAGGCCGAGCAGGTCGCGGCCGCCAGCGGCCTGGCGCGCGCTCACCGATCTGGTCGAGCCGCGGCGAGGTCGAGCAGGGCCGAGCCGATGCCCGCCGACAGCGCCACCAGCACCGCCTGACCTGTGCCAGAGCTCCCCGAGGTCGAGGTCGTCCGGCGCGGGCTGGAGCGCTGGCGTCACGGGCCGCACCATCCAGCGCGTCGAGGTCATGCATCCGCGCGCGGTCCGACGGCATGAGGCCGGCTCCGCCGACTTCGCCGCGCGCCTCGTCGGGCGCACGGTGCTCGGGCGCCGCGCGCCGGGGCAAGTACCTCTGGCTGCCGCTCGACTCGGGCGACGCGCTGCGTCGGCCACCTCGGGATGAGCGGCCAGCTGCTGGTGCAGCCGGCGCGACGCTGCCGACGAGAAGCACCTGCGCGTCCGGTTGCGCTTCGACGACGGCGGCCGCGAGCTGCGCTTCGTCGACCAGCGGACCTTCGGCGGGCTCGCGGTGGCTCGACGGCCGGTCGACGGCCGCGGGCGACGTGCCGCAGTCGGTCGCGCACATCGCGCCGCGACCCGCTGGACCCCGAGTTCGACGACGCCGCCTTCTTCGCTGCGCTCCGGCGCCGGCGCACCGGGCTCAAGCGCGCGCTGCTCGACCAGAGCCTGGTGTCAGGCATCGGCAACATCTACGCCGACGAAGCGCTGTGGCGGGCCCGGCTGCACTACGCGCGGCCCACCGAGACGCTCACCAGGGCGGAGGCAGCGCGGGTGCTCGGTGCCGCGCGCGAGGTGATGTCCGAGGCGCTGGCAGCGGGCGGCACCTCGTTCGACGCGCTGTACGTCAACGTCAACGGCGAGAGCGGGTACTTCGACCGCTCGCTCGACGCCTACGGGCAGGCGGGCGAGCCGTGCGCCCGCTGCGGGACGCCGATCCGCCGGGACGCCGTTCATGAACCGGTCGTCGTTCAGCTGCCCTCGCTGCCAGCCGAGGCCGCGTCGTGCCCATCTCTGATTCGTCGCTCGGCGCTCGCCCGCGGAGCCGCTGCCTCGGCTCGCTGGGCGGCGCGCTCGGCGGCCACGGCGGCCGGGACCTTGCCGTCCGCGTCGATGGGGGTCCACGCCTCGGTGCGTCGCCACTGCGTCCCGCAGCCCGAGCAGGCGAACAGGCCGGGCGAGCGCCGGGACGCCGTCCAGCTGCACGTGGCACGGCACGGGTTGGAGCGCAGGGCGGTCACCTGACCAGTGTCGCGTCCCGTCCTGAGGACCGCCTGCCGGGGCTCGATCCAGCGGACCGCGGCGCCGTCGAGGTCCGATGACCGGCCCTGCTGAGCCCGGCCCGCACGACGTCGTGCGCCTGACCGCCTGGGTCCGCGGCTCGGTGCAGGGCGTCGGCTTCCGCTGGTGGACCCGGGCTCGGGCCCTGGAGCTCGGCCTGGTGGGGAGCGCGAGCAACCTCGGCGACGGGCGGGTGGAGATCGTCGCCGAGGGACCACGCGCCGCGTGCGCGGAGCTCGTCGATCTGCTGGGCGGCGAGAGCGCGGGTGCGCAACGGCCGCGGCCGGGCTTCGTCAGCGGGGTGGCGGTGAGCTGGTCTGCGGCGAAGGGCGGACTGACCGGCTTCGTCGAGCGCTGACCCCGAGCGAGCGGTGACCTCGAGCGAGCGCTGACCTTGGGCAGATGCTGGACAGGCGCTGAGCCGAACGGGTGAACGTGCCGGGGGGTGGCCCTGGAGGTCCCCGCTCGACGGGCTCACGGAGCGCGTGCCGATGTTGACCATTTCGTAACATACGTGGCACCCTGGTGAGGCAGACGACGGGCCGTCCAGCACACCGCTAGCAGGCCCAGCACGCAGCCGACCACGCAGCCGAGGAAGACCTGCCCAGCGACCAGACCCTCCGCGCGCACTCCAGACTTGCAGCGCCGCACAACCTCGATCAGAACACCTGATTTCTGCCCCTGCTCATCAGCGTGCCCCACCGGGCACCAGAACCGCGAAGGACCCTCGATGGCGAAGGCCCTCTACGGACATCTCGGCGGCCCCGACCCCATGGTCGCTGCAGAGATCGCGCGCCTGCGGCGCCGTGTCCGTGACCTCGAAGACGAGCTCGGCCGTCTCAACGCGACTAACGACGCGCTGTCGGCCCTGCTCGCGGACGGCCAGCTTCTCTCGATCGCCGAGACGCGCGAGCCCGTCCTCGCCTGACGCTCGTCCCGCGTCCCTGCTGGCGGCTCCAGGTCGGTCGTCGATGCCGCGTGGCGGTCCGTGCGGCCCCACGCTCGCGGGTAGGCTGACCCCGGTCTTCCCCGACCCCGACGAGTCCGCCGTACGTCACCGGCGCAACGCTGGTGGCGTCCCCGGCCAGGGAGCGCCGCGAACGTGCACCTCAAGAGCCTGACCCTGCGCGGCTTCAAGTCCTTCGCATCCTCGACCACGCTGCGGTTCGAGCCGGGCATCACGGCTGGTCGTCGGCCCCAACGGCTCCGGCAAGTCCAACGTCGTCGACGCCCTCGCCTGGGTGATGGGCGAGCAGGGCGCGAAGAGCCTGCGCGGCGGCAAGATGGAGGACGTCATCTTCGCCGGCACCGCCGGCCGCGCCGCCGCTCGGGCCGCGCCGAGGTCGTGCTCACCATCGACAACACCGACGGCGCGCTGCCGATCGAGTTCGCCGAGGTCACGATCAGCCGGATCATGTTCCGCAACGGCGGCTCCGAGTACGCGATCAACGGCGAGCCCTGCCGGCTGCTCGACGTCCAGGAGCTGCTGTCCGACTCCGGCATCGGCCGCGAGATGCACGTCATCGTCGGCCAGGGCCAGCTCGACGCGGTCCTCGCAGCCAGCCCGGAGGAGCGCCGCGGCTTCATCGAGGAGGCCGCCGGCGTCCTCAAGCACCGCAAGCGCAAGGAGAAGGCGCTCCGCAAGCTGGACGCGATGCAGGCCAACCTCACCCGGGTCACCGACCTGACCACCGAGCTGCGCCGCCAGCTCAAGCCGCTGGGCAAGCAGGCCGAGGTCGCCCGCCGGGCCGGCGTCGTCCAGGCCGACCTGCGCGACGCCCGGCTGCGGCTGCTCGCCGACGACCTGCGTGCTGCTGCGGTCCGACCGTCGAGCAGGAGGTCGCCGACGAGACCGCGCTGCGCGAGCGGCGGGCCGAGGTCGAGCACGGGCTGGCCGAGCGCGCAGGCGCGCGAGGCTGAGCTCGAGGCCGCGATCGCCGACGCAGGCGCCGGCGCTCGCCAGGGCCCAGGAGACCTGGTACCGGCTGTCCGGCGCTGCGCGAGCGGCTGCGCGGCACCGCGGCGATCGCCGCCGAGCGGCTGCGCATCCACGTCGAGCGAGCCGGACGACGACGACGCGAGCCGGGACCCGGCGAGCTCGACGCCGCGGCTCGTGCTGCTCGCGCCGAGGAGGTCGAGCTCGACCGGCGCAGGTCGAGCCGCGGACGCCGAGGCGCTGGCCGCCGCGGTCGCCGTCGCCGCACGCGAGGCGGAGCAGGCGCTGGTCGCCGAGGAGCGCAGCGGCTGGCCGCGGCGCGAGCGCGCCGCCGCCGATCGGCGCGAGGGCCTGGCCCGGCTCACCGGCCAGGTCAACGCCGCCCGCAGCCGGGTCGAGACCGGCGAGGCCGAGATCGGCCGGCTCGCGGCCTCGCTCGCAGGACGCCAGGGCGCGCGCGGCCGCGCGCGGAGGCGGAGTTCGCCGCGCTCGAGAGCGAGGTCGCCGGGCTCGACGAGGGCGAGCTCGACCTCGACTCCGAGCACGAGGTCGCAGCCGCGGCGCTCGCCGCCGCCGAGAGCCGCGGTCGACGCGCTGCGGGAGCAAGAGCGCGACGCCGAGCGGGAGCGCGCGGGCCTGGTCGGCCCGGCGCGAGGCGCTCGAGCTCGGGCTTGACGCGCAAGGACGGCGCCGGCGCGCTGCTCGCGGCCGCGGGACCGGCTGACGGGCGTGCTCGGCACCGTCGCCGCGTTGCTGACGCGTCGAGCCCGGCTACGAGACGGCGGTCGCGGCGGCGCTCGGGGCAGCCGCCGACGCCGTGGCGGTCGACGGCCTGGACGCCGCGGTCGCCGCGCTCGCAGCTGCTGAAGGACGACGACGCCGGCGCGCGCCGCTGGTGATCGGCTCGGGTCAGCTGGTCGGCCGGTGCTCGCTCGGGACGCCGACGCTCCTGGCCGGCGCTGCCGCGGGCGCGCGCTACGCCGTCGAGCTCGTCGAGGCTCCCGAGCTGTGCTCGGGCCGCTCGCTTCGGCTGCTCGACCGGACCGCGTCGTGGTCGAGACCTCGCCGCGGCCGCGCGCTGGTCGCCGCCGGCCCGAGCGTGGTCGCGCGTCACGCCGGACGGCGACGTCGCTCGGCGTCGACTTCGCGCACGGCGGGTCGTCGTCGCTGCCGTCGCTGCTCGAGGTGCAGGCGGCCGCTCGACGAGGCCGCCGCAGCAGCTCGCCGAGGCCGACGCACCGGGCCGAGCGCACCCGGTTCGCGCTCGCGAGCGCGACCGAGGCGGCGCCAGCGCGCCTCGGAGCGCGTCGAGGCCGCGCTGGCCCGGCTGCACGAGTCGGACGCCCGGATGGCCGCGGTGGCCGAGCGGCTCGGCCAGCTCGGGGCCGCGGCGCAGGGCGGCCGCCGACGAGGCCGAGCGCACCGAGCGAGCGCTCGCGTCGCCACCACGACCAAGGACGAGGACCGCAGCACGTGGACGCGCTCGCCGAACGGCTGGCGCGCCGCGCAGGCGAGCGCCGGCAGCAGGACGACGCCGGACGCCGGCTGGACGAGCGGGAGCGCGCTCGCGGTCACGGCATCAGCCGCGCTCGGCAGGCCGAGGTCGAGGCGCGGCTCGCCGTGCGCACCGGCGAGGAGCGCGCCGGGCGCTGGCCGGTCGCGCGGACGCAGCTCGAGCGGCCGCCGCCGAGCCGAGCGCGCGGCGCTCGAGCGCGCCGCGCGCGCCAGGCCGCCGAGCGCGCGAGCTCGAGGTCGCCGGCGCTGTCGCCCGCGGCGCGGCGGTCGCGCTCGCCTGCCTCGAGCTCTCGCTGGCCGCGGCGGCCGCCGAGCGGGCCGCCGCCGAGCATCAGCGCGGCACCGAGGTGCGAGGCCGAGCTCGTGCGGTCCGGGCCCGCGGTCGCGAGCTCGCCGCCGAGCTCGACCAGCTCACCAGCTCGGTGCACCGCGACGAGGTCGCCCGCGCCGAGCAGCGGCTGCGGATCGAGAAGCTGGAGGCCAAGGCGCTCGAGGAGTTCGGCGATCGATCCGGAGACGCTCGCTCGCCGAGTACGGCCCCGAGTCAGCTGGTGCCGCCGTCGATCCCGGTGCCTGGCACCGAGGCCGATGACGTCACGGCCGAGCCCGTCCCGTACGTCCGGGCCGAGCAGGAGAAGCGCTGGCGGGCGGCCGAGCGCGCGCTCGCGCTGCTCGGCAAGGTCAACCCGCTGGCGCTCGAGGAGTTCGCGGCGCTGGAGGAGCGCCACCAGTTCCTCACCGAGCAGCTCGAGGACCTCAAGAAGACCGGCGCGACCTGCTCGACATCGTCAGAGAGGTCGACGAGCGGGTCGAGCAGGTGTTCACGCGCGGCCTACGAGGACACCGCGCGCGAGTTCGAGGGCGTCTTCGCCCGGCTGTTCCCCGGCGGCGAGGGCCGGCTGGTGCTGACCGACCCCGACGACATGCTGACCACCGGCATCGAGGTCGAGGCGCGGCCGCCGGGCAAGAAGGTCAAGCGGCTGTCGCTGCTGTCCGGCGGCGAGCGCTCGCTGACCGCGGTCGCGCTGCTGGTGGCGATCTTCAGGGCCCGGCCGTCGCCCGTTCTACGTCATGGACGAGGTCGAGGCGGCGCTCGACGACACGCAACCTCGGCGCGGCTGCTCGACGCTCATGGAGGAGCTGCGCGAGCACGTCCAGCTCATCGTGATCACCCACCAGAAGCGCACGATGGAGGTCGCCGACGCGCTCTACGGCGTGTCGATGCGCGGCGACGGCGTCACCGAGGTGATCAGCCAGCGGCTGCGCGAGGAGCCCGAGCCGGCGTAGCGCGACGGCCGCGCGGATCTGGGAGACTGCTTCGTCGTGGCAGCCTCGTTCGTCGCTGGTCATCGTCCTGCTCGTCGTGCTCGGTCACTGCGGGGGTCGCCCTCGTGGCGACCCGTCGCCGGCAGCTCAGGTGACGTCTCGCCCGGCGGCCGACCGTCGCGCGCGGCCAGGCTGCGGCATCGCGCGACCGATCTCGCCGCCACGCCAGACGCCGGCAGACGCCGCGGCGCCGGTGGACGCCGTCAGTCGCCCGGGTCAGCCCGCCGAGGCCGTCGGACCTGCGCTCGAGCGTCCCCGAGCCGACCGCCGGCCGGCTGGTCCGGCTGCGCGGCCGGCTCGCTCGGGTCGCAGTCGACGCTCGGCAAGGGCCTGCTGGCGCTGCTGTCCGCGACGACATCGACGACGCACCTGGGAGGAGATCGAGGAGACCCTGCTGGTCGCCGACGTCGGCGTCGCCGCGACCCCCGAGCTCGTCGACCGGCTGCGGACCGAGGTCGAGGTCCTCGGCACCCGATCCGGCCGACGATGTGCGCGGCCATGCTGCGCGAGGAGCTGCTGACGCTCGTCGGACCCGACCATGGACCGCGTCGCTGCGACACCGCCAGCACGCCGGACGGCAGCCCGCCGTCGTGCTGGTGGTCGGCGTCAACGGCACCGGCAAGACCACGACCTGCGGCAAGCTCGCCCGGGTCGCTGGTCGGCCGACGGCCGCACGGTCCTGCTCGGCGCCGCCGACACCTTCCGGGCCGCCGCCGCCGACCAGCTGGCGACCTGGGGCGAGCGGGTGGGCGTCGCCAGTCGTCCGCGGGCCCGAGGGCGGCGACCCGGCCAGCGTCGCGTTCGACGCGGTCCAGGAGGGCATCGAGCGCGGCGTCGACACGCGTGCTCATCGACACCGCGGGGCGGCTGCACACCAAGACCGGGCTGATGGACGAGCTCGGCAAGGTCAAGCGGGTCGTCGAGAAGCAGGCGCCGGTCGACGAGGTGCTGCTCGTGCTCGACGCCACCACCGGTCAGAACGGCCTGGTCCAGGCGCGGGTCTTCGCCGAGGTCGTCGACGTCACCGGCATCGTGCTGACCAAGCTGGACGGCACCGCCAAGGGCGGCATCGTGGTCGCCGTGCAGCGCGAGCTCGGCGTGCCGGTCAAGCTGGTCGGGCTCGGCGAGGGCCCCGACGACCTCGCGCCGTTCGAGCCGGAGGCGTTCGTCGACGCCCTGCTCGGCTGAGGGCGGTCAGCAGTCAGCGCTCACGCGGTTGACGGACGCCCTGGCTCCAGACGTCGCTGGCGAGATGCACGCCCGGGCGGTACGCGAGGTGGACGTAGCTGGGCGCGTCGAGGACGGCAAGGTCGGCCTGGCTCCCCACCCCGAGCCAGCCGATGTCGTCGCGGCGCAACGCTGCGGCCCCTCCGGCGGTGGCCGCCCGCAGCGCCTCGCCCGGCGACAGGCCCATCTCGCGGACTGCCACGGCGATGCAGAACGGCATGCTGGACGTGTACGACGAGCCGGGGTTGCAGTCCGTCGCCAGCGCCACGGTGACCCCCGCGTCCAGCAGCCGGCGCCCTGACGGGTAGGGGGCCCGGGTCGAGAACTCGGCGCCGGGAAGCAGGGTGGCGACGGTGCTCGAGGCAGCCAGCGCGGCGACGTCTTCGTCCGTGGTGAAGGTGCAGTGGTCGACGCTGGCTGCCCCGAGGTCGACCGCGAGCTGGACACCCGGGGCCGTGCTGCAGCTGGTTGCCGTGGAGCCGAGGCTGCAGGCCGAGCGCCATGCCGGCGAGGAGCACGGTGCGTGCCTCGTCGGCGTCGAACGCGCCCCGGTCGCAGAAGACGTCGACCCACCGGGCGTGCGGGGCGCAGGCGGCGAGCATCGCGCCGCAGACGAGGTCGATGTAGTCCTCGCGTGCGATGCCGTCGGGAACGACGTGCGCCCCGAGGTAGGTGGTCTCCGGGGTCAGCGTCCGGGCCAGGCGCAGGCAGCGAGCCTCGTCGTCGACGGTCAGGCCGTACCCGCTCTTGATCTCGACGGTCGTCGTACCGCCGGCGGTCATCTCGGTCACCAGCCTGTTCGCGCGAGACAGAAGCTCGGCGTCCGAGGCGGCCCGAGTGGCGGTGACCGTGCTCCGGATCCCGCCGGCGGCATACGCGGCGCCGGCCATCCGGGCCTCGAACTCGGCGGCGCGGTCCCCGCCGAACATGAGGTGGGCGTGCGAGTCGACGAAGCCAGGGATCACGGTCGCACCGCCGACGTCGACCCGCTCGTCCGCGTCCGGTGCGTCGGCCACCGCCCCGACCCAGGCGACCGTGCCGTCCGCGATGACGAGGGCGGCCTCGGTGAGCAGGCCGAGCGGGGAGCCGTCCCCCTGGGCGGGGTCGTTGGTGACGAGCTGCCCGATCCCGGTGAGGAGGGTGGTCATCCGCGGGCCCTGGCTACTGCCGACGCCAGCTCCGTCGGCAGGTCGGGGAGAAGGACATGCCTGCCGTCGACGACGACCGGCCGTCCGTCGGCGAGCACGTGCGTGACGTCGGGGGCCGACGCCGCGAAGACCACCGTCTCGGGGATCGGCGGCGCGCCGGCCGTCCGCACCGAGTCCAGCCGCACGGTCACCAGGTCCGCCCTGGCTCCCGCCTCGATGTGCCCGGCGTCGGCGAAGCCGAGGCTCGCGTGGTTGGTGGCTGCGAGCAGCAGGTCGGCGCCGTGGAAGTGGCCCCTGGTTTGGCTGGCGAGGCGCTCGTCCAGCTCGACGGCACGGGCCTCCTCGAGCAGGTCGATCATCGACTGGCTGTCCGAGCCGAGCGAGAGCGCGGCCCCTGCGTCAGCAAGCAGCCGGGCGGGGCCGATGCCGTCCGCCAGGTCGCGCTCGGTGGTGGGGCACAGGCAGACGCATGAGTCGCTGTCGCCCAGCAGGCTGATGTCGCGCGGCGTGAGGTGCGTCGCGTGCACCGCGGTGAAGCGGCGACCCAGCGCCCCGGCCTCGGCGAACAGCTCGGTCGGCGTCATCGCGTGGGCCGCCTGGCAGGTCTCGTTCTCCGCGAGCTGCTCAGAGACGTGCGCGTGCAGCGGGACGTCACGGGCCGCGGCCCATGCCACGACCACCGGGATCTGCTCGCGGGGAACCGCTCGCACCGAGTGGACCGCCGCGCCGATGACGACGTCCTCGGCGCCCTCGTACACGGCCGCGAGCGCGTCCGCCCGCTCGGCCCACCCAGCGGCTGAGCTGTCGTCGAACCGCAGCTGCGGCCCGACGAGCTCGTCGTCGATGCCGCCCGCCAGGTAGCACGTGTCCAGCAGCGTGATGCGGAGCCCGACCGACCGTGCGGCGTCGACCAGCGTGTGCCCGAGGACGTTCGGGTCGTTGTAGGCAGTGCCCCCCGGGCCGTGGTGCAGGTAGTGGAACTCGCCGACCGTCGTGATGCCGGCCAGCACCATCTCCGCATAGGTCGCCCGGGCCAGGGCGTACAGCGACTCCGGGTCGAGCCGGTCGGCGACGCGGTACATCTCCTCCCGCCAGGTCCAGAAGGTGCCTCTGCCGATCTGGGTGTGCCCGCGCAGGGCGCGGTGGAACGCATGGGAGTGCGCGTTCGCCAGGCCCGGCACGGTGATCCCCGGCAGCCGCTGGGCCCCGGCGGCGAGCGGATGGTGGGCCGCGCCGGTGTGCACCTCGAGGATGCGGCTGCCCTCGACCACGACCAGGACGTCCGCCTCGCAGCCGGCGAAGCCGAGCCACGCGTACTCGCACAGGTAGGCGGTCACGGGCGTACCGCGAGCGCGGTGACGATCGTGGTCAGGGCGTGCACACCGGCGAGGCAGTCGTCACGCTCGGCGTGCTCCGCGGGCGAGTGCGACACCCCCGTCGGGTTGCGCACGAACAGCATCGCCGTCGGTACGTGCGGCGCGAGGATCCCCGCGTCATGGCCCGCCTGGGTCGGCAGCTGGGGCAGCGGGCCGATGAGGGCGTCGATCCGCTGGCCCAGCACCGGGTCGAACGACACCTGAGGGGCACCGGACTCGGTCACCACCTCGACCGTCGTGCCATCGCGCGTCGCACGCTCGGCCGCGCGCTTGGTGATGTCAGCCAGCAGCTGGGTCAGCGTGTCGTCATCCGCAGCCCTGGCATCGAGCCATGCCTGCACCGCGGACGGCACCGAGTTCGTGCTGTTCGGGCTCGACCACGACCTTGCCGAAGGTCGCCCGTGCGCCGGCGAGGGAGGCGCGCTTGCGGGCGCTCAGCACGGTCTCGGCGTACGTCAGCATCGGGTCGTGGCGGTCCTCCAGCCGGGTCGTGCCTGCATGGTTGGCCTCGCCGGTGAAGGTGAAGCGGAACCGGCCGTGCGGCCAGATCGCCGTGGCCAGGCCGACGGGTGCACCGGAGTCGACCAGTCCACGGCCCTGCTCGACGTGCAGCTCGACGAAGCACCCGATGCGGTCGAGCGTGGCGCTGTCGCGGCCGAGCGCGCCGGGATCGCGTCCCGCTGACCGCATCGCCTCCGCGAGGCTCACGCCGTCGTCGTCGAGCAGCGCCCTGGCCGCGTCTGGGTCCAGCGCTCCGGTGAGCAGCTTGGACCCGATGCAGGCGACACCGAACCGGGCGCCCTCCTCGTCGCTGAACGCCACGACGGCGACCGGTCGGTCCGGCACGGAGCCCGCTGCCCGGACCGCGTCGAGGGCCGCGAAGGCCGGACACCACGCCGAGCGGACCGTCGAAGGCCCCGCCGTCCGGCACCGAGTCGAGGTGCGAGCCGAGGACCAGCGCGCCAGGACCTGGGCTGCCCCACCAAGCCCAGAGGTTGCCGTTGCGATCGGTCTCCACGTCCAGCCCACGGGCCTGGGCGCTCGCCACGAACCACTCGCGACAGCTCAGCTCGGCGGTGGTCCAGGCGCTGCGGTGGTAGCCGCTGGTCCTGGGCGAGAGCCCCAGCGGGGCGAGCTCGTCCCACATGCTGGCGAAGCCCGCCGCGTCGACCATCCCGCTGGTGGCCAGCGGTCAGCCCTCGTTCATCGGGACACGGACGTCACGCGCGACCGCGACGGCCTCGGCGTCCTCGTACCCCGCGTCCACGTGCCGGATGACCCCCATGCCCGGGTCGTTGGTCAGCACGCGCTCCAGCTTCTGGGCCGCGAGGGGGGTGCCGTCGGCGACGCTCACCTGACCTGCGTGGATCGAGCGCCCGATGCCGACGCCGCCGCCGTGGTGGATGGAGACCCAGGAAGCTCCCGACGCGGTGTTGACCAGGGCGTTGAGCAGCGGCCAGTCCGCGATCGCGTCGGAGCCGTCCAGCATCGACTCGGTCTCCCGGTACGGCGACGCCACCGATCCGCAGTCGAGGTGGTCGCGACCGATGACCAGCGGTGCCTGCACCGATCCGTCGGCGACCAGCTCGTTGAAGCGAAGGCCAGCCTGGTGACGTTCGCCGTAGCCCAACCAGCAGATGCGCGCGGGCAGTCCCTGGAAGGCCACCTTCTCCTGAGCCTGCCGGATCCAGCGCTCCAGCGGCTCGTTGGCCGGGAAGAGGTCGAGGACCGCCTTGTCCGTCACGGCGATGTCCCTGGGATCGCCCGAGAGCGCAGCCCAGCGGAACGGGCCCTTGCCCTCGCAGAACAGCGGCCGGATGTACGCGGGCACGAAGCCCGGGAAGTCGAACGCGCGGTCGTACCCGGCGAGCTGCGCCTCGCCGCGAATCGAGTTGCCGTAGTCGAAGACCTCCGCACCGGCATCCAGGAAGCCCACCATGGCCTCGACGTGCTGCGCCATCGACGCGCGGGCGCGGGTGGTGAACTCCTCCGGTTTGGCCTCGGCGTAGGCATGCCAGTCCTCGAGCGCGACTCCCTCGGGCAGGTAGGCGAGCGGGTCGTGCGCCGACGTCTGGTCGGTCACGATGTCCACCGCGACCCCGCGCCGGAGCAGCTCCGGCAGCACCGTGGCGCAGTTCCCGACGAGCCCGACCGACAGCGCCCGCCGCTCGGCCTTGGCCGCGAGCACCGAGGCCAGCGCCTCGTCCAGGTCTGCGGTCCACTCGTCGAGGTAGCGGTGGTCGACCCGTCGCTGCAGCCGGGCGGGGTCGACGTCGACCACCAGGCAGGCGCCCCCGTTCATGGTCACGGCGAGCGGCTGGGCACCGCCCATGCCGCCGGCGCCACCGGTCACGGTCAGGGTCCCGGCGAGGTCACCGGCGAACCTCTTAGCCGCCACCGCCGCGAAGGTCTCGTACGTGCCTTGCAGGATTCCCTGCGTCCCGATGTAGATCCACGAGCCGGCGGTCATCTGGCCGTACATCGTGAGGCCGAGGTGCTCCAGGCGGCGGAACTCCGGCCAGGTCGCCCAGTCGGGCACCAGGTTGGAGTTGGCCAGCAGCACCCGGGGGGCCCACTCGTGCGTCCGCATGACGCCGACCGGCTTGCCGGACTGCACGAGCAGCGTCTCGTCGTCGGCCAGCGTCGTCAGGGTCCGCACGATCGCGTCGTAGGCGGACCAGCTGCGTGCTGCCCGGCCGGTGCCGCCGTACACGACGAGGTCGTCCGGTCGCTCGGCCACCTCCGGGTCGAGGTTGTTCATGAGCATGCGCATCGCGGCTTCCTGGCCCCATCCGCGACAGGAGAGCTCGGAGCCGCGTGGGGATCGGACGGGACGCGGCCCTGAGCCGGCGGTGGAGGTCGGACTGCTGAGGGTCATCGGGATCAGCCTTTTCGGTGGAAGGTACGGAGCGGCGCGGACGTCGAGGCGGTGCTGTCGAGGCGGTGCTGTCGAAGCGGTGCTCAGGTGAGCGGGCCTACCGCAGCCTCCGCGGCGGCGAGCAGGCTGCCTCCGCGGACGAGGTCGGCGGCGGCTTCGATCTCGGGGGAGAGGTAGCGGTCGGGCCCCGGGCCGGCGATGGTGCCTCGGACCGCCGCGAGCACGGCAGCGGTGCCCGGCGCGGGCGCCAGCGGTGCTCGCAGGTCGAGGGCTCGGGCCGCGCTGAGGATCTCGATGGCGAGCACCTGGGTGAGCCCCTCCACCGAGCGCCGCAGCTTGCGCGCTGCAGACCAGCCCATGGCGACGTGGTCCTCCTGCATGGCCGAGGACGGGATGGAGTCGACGCTCGCCGGCGCCGCCAGGCGCTTGAGCTCGCTGACCAGGGCAGCCTGCGTGTACTGGGCGATCATGTGCCCGGAGTCGACCCCGGGATCATCGGCGAGGAACGGCGGCAGGCCGTGCGAGCGGTTCTTGTCGAGCATCCGATCGGTGCGGCGCTCGCTGATCGAGGCGAGGTCGGCCGCCGCGATGGCCAGGAAGTCGAGGGCGTACCCCACCGGTGCGCCATGGAAGTTGCCGTTCGAGGAGACCCGGCCGTCGTCGAGGACGACCGGGTTGTCGATCGCGCTGGCGAGCTCGCGCGAGGCCACGAGCTCGGCGTGCGTCACCGTGTCACGCACGGCTCCGGCGACCGCGGGTGCGCATCGCAGCGAGTACGCGTCCTGGACGATCTCGCAGTCGTCGCGGTGCGAGGCCATGATGGACGACCCGGCGAGCAGCCGCACCAGGTTCGCCGCCGAAGCCGCCTGGCCAGGGTGCGGTCGCAACGCCTGCAGCTCGGCCGCGAAGACGGCATCGGTGCCCAGCAGGGCCTCGACGCTCATCGCTGCGGCGATGTCGGCGTGCTTGGCCAGGTCCCCGAGGTCGTGGCAGGCCAGCAGCAGCATCCCGAGCATGCCGTCGGTGCCGTTGATGAGCGCGAGCCCCTCCTTCGCGACGAGCTCCACCGGCTGGATGCCGGCGGCCGCGAGAGCCTCGGCGGCGGGTCGCAGGGTGCCCTCCGCATCCCGCACCTCGCCCTCGCCCATGAGCGCGAGGGCGCAGTGCGCGAGGGGTGCCAGGTCGCCGGAGCACCCGAGCGAGCCGTGCTCACGCACCCGCGGGGTGATCCCCGCGTTGAGCATCGCCGCGTAGGTCGTCGCCGTCGTCGGCCGTACGCCGGTGTGTCCGGTGCACAGGGTGTGCAGGCGCAGCAGCATCAACGCGCGGACGACCTCGCGCTCGACCTCGGGACCGGCCCCGGCGGCGTGCGAGCGGACCAGCGAACGCTGGAGCTGGGCCCGCATCTCGGGGTCGATGTACCGCGTCGCCAGGGCGCCGAAGCCGGTCGAGACGCCGTAGACCGGCTCGCCGGAGGCCGCGAGCGCGTCGATCGAGGCACGTCCGTGGGCCAGCCTGGCGAGCGCCTCGTCGGTGACGACGACCGCAGCGTCGTGCCGTGCGACCGCGACGACCTCGGCTGGGGTCAGCGGTGCTGGGGTCAGCAGCACCGTGCTGGGTCCTTGGTCACCTCGATGGGAGGTCGCGGTGGCGTGCTGGTCGGTCCGCAGGGAGGTCATGCCCCCATTGCACCGTCTGGCGGCCTGGACGTCTGCCCGGATCGCTGCGAATCTGTCTGGGATACCAGACAAGAGGCTGGGCTGCTCGGGTGAACGCCGGGGCACGACAACAGGAGCGGCCGATGGCGGCGAGCAACGTCCCCGCGCTCTCGCGTGGGCTCGCGGTGCTGCAGCTGCTCGCCAGCAGGGCGGCCCCCGTCCCGGCGGGGGCGCTGGCACGCGAGCTCGACCTGCCGCGCTCGACCGTCTACCACCTGCTCACCGTCCTCGAGGAGGGCGGCTTCGTGGTCCACCTGCCGGACGCCAAGGCCTACGCGCTGGGGGTCTCGGTGTTCGAGATCGGCTCGGCCTACCTGCGCCACGATCCGCTCGAGCGACTGGCCAGGCCGTTGCTGGCGCGCCTGGTCGACCGCGTCGGCGAGACGGCGCACCTCGGCGTCCTGCACGGCGCGGAGACGCTCTACCTGCTCAAAGAGACCCCACGGGGGGCGGTCCCGCTGGTCACCGATGTGGGCGTCCGGCTGCCCGCGCACCTGACTGCGGTGGGCCGCGCGATCCTGGCCGGGCTGCCCCGGCCCCAGGTGCGAGCGCTCTACCCGTCGAACGCGGCGTTCGTCGACCGCACGGGTCAAGGTCCGTCCACCCCGGGCGAGCTGCGCCGGCTGCTGGCGGCCGAGGCGGACCGTGGCTGGGCCAGCGAGGACGGCCACGTGATGCCGGGGATCGCGTCGGTGGCGGCCTGCGTGCAGGACGGCACGGGCCGTCCGGTGGCTGCCGTCGGCCTCACCTTCGATGCCGGCACGCACGCCACGACGGCCGCCAGGACCGCACTTGCGGAGGAGGTCGTGGGCACCGCGGATGTGCTGTCCAGACGCCTGCACGGGCGACGAAACACAGCGTTTACCTCCCAGGTCCATCAGTCACGCGGTTGAAACACGCCCCACCCTGGCGGGAAATGCCCAGCCAGCACGCTCTGCCCGTCGGCTGAATCCTCAGCCGAGCCAGCCGGGCCCGATGTCGTCGGCCCGCGAGGGGAGAGTGGATTGATGAACGCGGGAGATACCGCGTGGGTCCTGGCCGCATCCGCGATGGTGCTGTTGATGACCCCGGGTCTGGCGTTCTTCTACGGCGGCATGGTCCGCTCGAAGAGCGTCTTGAACATGATGATGATGTCCTTCGTCACGATCGGCATCGTCAGCGTGCTGTGGGTGATCTACGGGTTCGACGAGGCCTTCGGTGACGGCTCCAGCCAGTTCTTCGGGCTGCTCGGCAAGTCTCACCTCGGTGACAGCGTCAACAAGCTCGCGACGAACGGTGCCGTCCTCACCATCCCGGTGCTGGTCTTCGCCGCCTTCCAGCTGATGTTCGCGGTCATCACTCCCGCCCTCATCTCGGGTGCGCTCGCTGACCGGACGAGGTTCCTCACCTGGAGCATCTTCGTCATCATCTGGTGCACCATCGTCTACTTCCCCGTCGCGCACTGGGTGTTCGACTTCGGCGGCGCGACCTCGCGTGGTGCCGGCTGGCTCGCAGCACGTGGCGTCGAGGACTTCGCCGGTGGTACGGCGGTCCACATCAACGCCGGTGCCGCTGGTCTGGCCCTCGCCATCGTCATCGGCAAGCGCGTCGGATGGCGCCGCGACCCGATGCGCCCGCACAACCTCCCGCTCGTCATGATCGGCACCGGCCTGCTGTGGTTCGGCTGGTTCGGGTTCAACGCGGGCTCCGCGCTCGCAGCCAACGGCCTCGCCGGTCTGGCGTTCATGAACACGCAGGTCGCCACGGCAGCAGGTGTTCTCGGCTGGATCGCCGTCGAGAAGTTCCGCGACGGTCACCCGACCAGCCTCGGTGCATGCTCGGGTGCGGTGGCCGGCCTGGTCGCGATCACCCCGGCCTGTGCGTTCATCGCTCCGTGGGCGGCCGTCGTCCTCGGTGTCCTCGTCGGTGCGATCTGTGCCTACGCGGTGTCGCTGAAGTTCCGGTTCGGCTTCGACGACTCGCTCGACGTCGTCGGTGTCCACCTCGTCGGCGGAATCGTCGGCACGCTGTTCATCGGCTTCGCCGGCAACGCCGCGGTCAACTCCGTCGGCATCAACGGTCTGTTCTACGGCGGCGGGTTCACGCTGCTCGGGAAGCAGGCGCTCGGGGCGGGTTCCGTGCTGGCCTACTCGTTCATCTGCACGTTGATCATCGGGTACATCCTGCACAAGACGCTCGGCTTCCGGATCAGCAACGATGACGAGGTCGAGGGTATTGACCTCACCGAGCACGCAGAGACCGCCTACGACTGGGGCTCCATCGGTGGCGGCTTCCTCAGCGGCGGCACGCTGGCTGGTGCTGGCTCGGCGCATGGAACGTCCAGCAGCAGCGAGTCGGAGGTATCGGCATGAAGCTCGTGACGGCGATCATCAAGCCCTTCAAGCTGGACGACGTCAAGACAGCCCTCGAGGCCTTCGGGGTGCACGGCATGACGGTCTCGGAGGCGTCCGGCTACGGCAGGCAGCGCGGCCACACCGAGGTCTACCGCGGTGCGGAGTACACGGTCGACCTCGTCCCGAAGGTTCGGGTGGAGATCCTGGTCGACGACACCGATGCTGACGACGTGATCGACGTCGTGGTGAAGAGCGCCCAGACGGGCCGCATCGGTGACGGCAAGGTCTGGTCCACCCCGGTCGACGCTGTCGTCCGGGTACGGACCGGCGAGCGCGGCGTGGAAGCGCTCTAGCTCATGGCTGCGCTGGACACCGCGGGCTCTGTCGAGCCCGTCGAGGGGTACAGCGCGGCGCGTACGGAGCTGCTGGCCCGACCCGGGATCTCCGGGTCGGGCCGGCGGCGCGCGCTGACCGAGCTCACCGACGCCTGGCTGGTCGAGCTCTTCGAGTCCGCTGGTGGGACCGAGGTGCCGGCGGCCCTGGTCGCCGTCGGTGGGTATGGCCGCGGCGAGCTCTCGCCCGGCAGCGACCTGGACGTCGTGCTGCTGCGAGCCCCGTCGGTCGGGCAGGCGCCGGCAGCGGCGCTGGCCACCAAGATCTGGTACCCCATCTGGGACTCCGGGGTGAAGCTGGACCACTCGCTCCGCACCGCCCCTGAGGCCCGACGCGTCGCCAGCGAGGACCTCCGTGCCCTGCTCGGCATGCTGGACCTCCGCCACATCGCCGGCGACGAGGAGCTCACGAGCGGCCTGCGGCGCGCCGTCCTCGCGGACTGGCGGGGGTTCGCGAAGAAGCGGCTGCCCGACCTGCTGGCCAGCTCACGCGAACGCGCCGAGCGCAACGGAGACCTGGCCTTCTCCCTCGAGCCCGACCTCAAGGAGTCGCGCGGCGGCCTGCGTGACCTGGTGGTGCTGCGCGCGGTCGCCGCCTCCTGGGTCGCCGACGGGCCGCACACGGGCCTCGAGGACGCCCGCCAGTCGTTGCTCGACATCAGGGACGCGCTGCACACGGTCACCGGCCGGTCCTCGGACCGCCTCGTCCTGCAGGAGCAGGACCAGGTGGCTCGCTCGCTCGGCCTGCTCGACGCCGACGCGCTGCTGCGCCAGGTCGCCAGCCTCGGTCGGGAGATCGCCTACGCGGCGGACGTCACCTGGCACCGGGTCGAGCGTTCGCTGGCCGGCCGCGACGGCCGCAGCCGGTTCGTCCGGCTGGGCGCCCGGCGGATCGGCGAGCGCGCCCCGCTCGCGGACGGCGTGGTGGAGCAGGACGGCGAGGTGGTGCTGGCCAGGGACGCCCGGCCGTGGGACGACCCGACGCTCGTGCTGCGCGCGGCCGCCGCTGCGGCCCAGGCCGGCATGCGGCTCGCCCCGCACGCGGTCGACCGGCTCGCCGCCGAGAGCGCCCCGCTGCCCGAGCCCTGGCCGCGCCCGGCGCTCGACGCGCTGGTCAGCCTGCTGGGCGCCGGCGTCACGGCGGTCCCGGTCTGGGAGGCGCTCGACCAGGCAGGCCTGACCTCGCGGCTGCTGCCGGACTGGGAACGTGTCCGCAGCCGCCCGCAGCGCAACGCCGTCCATCGGTTCACGGTCGACCGGCACCTGGTGGAGACGGCGGTCCGGGCCGCCGGCTTCTCCCGTCGCGTCAGCCGGCCCGACCTGCTGCTCATCGGATCGCTGTTCCACGACATCGGCAAGGGCTGGCCCGGTGACCACTCCGAGGCCGGCGTGGCGGTAGTCGCCGACCTCGCCCCCCGGCTCGGCTTCGGTCCGTCCGAGGTCGAGATCCTGGTGACCCTGGTGCGCTACCACCTGCTGCTGCCGGACACGGCGACCC
Source organism: uncultured Actinomycetota bacterium (assembly GCA_963819215.1). Lineage (GTDB taxonomy): Bacteria > Actinomycetota > Actinomycetes > Prado026 > Prado026 > CAWFVK01. The sequence continues at coordinate 425,744 of CAWFVK010000006.1, forward strand.
GCCGCGACATCGAGGACCCGGCGACCCTCGCGCACGTCGCCGGCTGCGTCCGGACCCCCGAGGTTCTCGACCTGCTGCATGCGCTCACCGAGGCGGACGGACTGGCGACCGGGCCAGCCGCGTGGAACGAGTGGAAGGCAGGACTGGTCGCCGATCTCGTCGCCAGGACGCACGACGTGCTGCGAGGCCAGCCGGTACCGCCGCCCCCTGACCTCGCGGCGTCGTACCCGGAGCTCGTCGCGGCGGGCAAGCTCGCGGTGCTCGCGACCCCGGTGGCCGGTGGGCTCGAGGTGACGGTGGTGGCTCCGGACCGCGTCGGGATGCTGGGCTCGGTCGCCGGCGTGCTCAGCCTGAACCGGCTGACCGTCCGATCCGCCTCGACCCAGACCTCGGGCAGCACGGCGATCCAGGTCTGGCAGGTGCTTCCCGAGTACGGCGACCCGCCGGGTGCCGACCGGCTGCGCGAGGAGATCCGGCGGGCGCTGGACGGCTCGCTCGACGTCGCGGAGCGCCTCGCCAGGCGGGAGGACTCAGCGCCGTTGCGTGCCGCAGTGCCGGTGCCGCCACCGAGGGTGGACGTCGTGGTGGGCGCGAGCGAGGCAGCGACCGTCATCGAGGTGAGGGCGCACGACCGGCCCGGTCTGCTCCACCGCATCGGTGCCGCGCTGGCTGCCGGCGAGGTGGACGTCAGGTCGGCCAGGGTCAGCACGCTCGGGTCCGAGGCGGTGGACGTCTTCTACGTGGTCGACGCGGAGGGGTACCCGCTGGACAGCGCGCGCGGGCTGGAGCTCGCCCGGTCCGTGCGGGACGCCCTGCGCTGATCGAGGTCCTGGGCCGTCGCCGGTTAGGCTGGGTGGACCCGACCTGTCACTGGCACCCGTGAGGTAGACCTTCGTGTTCGCGACCCTGCAGGACCGCCTGGCTGCCACCTTCAAGAACCTCCGTGGCAAGGGGCGCCTGTCCGAGGCCGACATCGACGAGACCTGTCGTGAGATCCGGATCGCGCTGCTCGAGGCCGACGTCGCGCTCCCCGTGGTGCGCGGTTTCGTCGCCAGGGTCAAGGAGCGCGCCCTCGGGGCCGAGGTCTCGCAGGCTCTGAACCCGGCGCAGCAGGTCATCAAGATCGTCAACGACGAGCTCGTCCAGATCCTCGGCGGCGAGACCAGGCGGGTCCGGCTCGCCAAGACCCCGCCGACCGTGATCATGCTCCTGGGCCTGCAGGGCGCCGGGAAGACGACGTTGGCCGGCAAGCTCGCGCACTGGTTCCGTGAGCAGGGGCACACCCCGCTGCTCGTGGCGGCGGACCTGCAGCGGCCCAACGCGGTGACCCAGCTGCAGGTCGTGGGGGAGCGCGCCGGTGTCCCCGTGTTCGCTCCCGAGCCGGGCAACGGGGTCGGCGACCCGGTCTCCGTCGCCCGTCGTTCGATCGAGCAGGCAAACAGCAAGCTGCACGACGTCGTGATCGTGGACACCGCAGGACGCCTTGCGATCGACGAGGAGCTCATGCAGCAGGCGGCCGACATCCGGGCCGCCGTCCACCCCGACGAGGTCCTGCTCGTCGTGGACGCGATGATCGGGCAGGACTCCGTCGTCACCGCGGAGGCGTTCGGTGAGCAGGTCGGGTTCGACGGCGTGGTGCTCACCAAGCTGGACGGCGACGCACGTGGTGGCGCCGCCCTGTCGATCGCATCCGTCACCGGCAAGCCCGTCATGTTCGCGGGCAACGGCGAGAACATCGGCGACTTCGACGTCTTCCATCCCGAGCGCATGGCCTCCCGGATCCTCGGCATGGGCGACATGCTCACGCTCATCGAGCAGGCCGAGAAGGCGTTCGACCGCGACCAGGCCGCAGAGATGGCCGACAAGCTCGCCACCGGCAAGGAGTTCACCCTCGAGGACTTCCTCGCCCAGATGCAGGCCGTGCGCAAGATGGGCTCGCTGGGGAAGCTCCTCGGCATGCTGCCGGGCATGGGCGAGATGCGCGAGCAGATCGAGAACATCGACGAGAAGGAGATCGACCGGGTGGCCGCGATCATCCAGTCGATGACCCCGGCGGAACGCAAGGACCCCAAGATCCTCAACGGTTCGCGTCGCAGCCGGATCGCGAAGGGGTCCGGCACCCAGGTGTCGGAGGTCAACGGTCTGGTCGACCGGTTCGGCGAGGCCAAGAAGATGATGGCCTCGATGGGGCGCGGTGGCATGCCAGGGATGCCCGGCATGCCGGGGATGCCGGGCATGGGCGGCCGCGGCAAGGCCGCCAAGCAGCTCAAGTCGGCCAAGAAGCCCAAACGGGGGAGCGGCAACCCGGCCAAGCGCGCGAACGCGGGCGCCCTCGCCGCTCAGCAGCAGGCGGAGAGCGCGGCGGCCGCGCAGGCCGAGGCGCTGTCCGGCTTCGAGCTCCCCGCCGAGTTCAAGGACCTCTTGCCGCCAGCCTGACCGCCGCGAGGACGGCGCGTTTCGCCTCCTGGTGGCCCGCTCTGGCACAATGACCGTCGAACGCTGCTGCGACGGGCCCTCTACCCCTGCGCGGTGCGTCCATCCGAGCCGGCGGCAACGCATCCCCACGCGAGCTGACGGCGGCTCACCCCGATACCGACCCAGGAGCAGATTCCTCCCGTGGCAGTCAAGATCAAGCTCAAGCGCCTCGGCAAGATGCGCGCACCGCAGTACCGCATCGTCGTGGCAGACGCTCGCGCCAAGCGCGACGGCCGCTCCATCGAGGAGATCGGCCACTACCACCCCAAGGAGCACCCCTCGTTCATCGAGGTGAACTCCGACCGCGCCCAGTACTGGCTGTCCGTCGGCGCCCAGCCGACCGAGGCCGTGGCCGCGATCCTCAAGATCACGGGTGACTGGCAGAAGTTCAAGGGCCTCCCGGGCGCCGAGGGCACCCTGCAGGTCGCCGAGCCCAAGGTCGACAAGCGCGTGGTCTTCGAGGCCGCCGCGAAGGAGACGCTGGACGCCCCCAAGGCCGACGCCATCACCCCGAAGGCGAAGAAGGCCGCCCCGAAGACCGAGGCTGCCGCTCCGGCGGAGGTCGTCGCCGAGGAGGCGCCCGCTGCTCCGGCCGAGGTCGTCGCCGAGGAGGCGCCCGCCGCTCCGGCCGAGGTCGTCGCCGAGGCACCCAGCGAGCCCGCAGCAAGCACCGACGCTCCGGCCGCGCCGGCTGCCGAGGCCGAGCAGGCCTGATGGACGACGAGGCGCTCGAGCACCTGGTCAAGGGCATCGTCGAGCACCCTGACGAGGTGCAGGTCACCCCGCGCACCCAGCGCCGGGGTCGCGTGCTGGAGGTCCGGGTCCACCCCGAGGACCTCGGCAAGGTGATCGGCCGCGGCGGGCGGACGGCGAAGGCTCTGCGCACCGTCGTCGGAGCGATCACGCCCGGCGGTGGCGTCCGCGTCGACTTCATCGACGTCGACGAGGTGCGCTAGCCCCGTGTTCGTGGTCGTCGGCCGCATCGGCCGCGCCCATGGCATCAAGGGCGAGGTGCTGATCGACGTCCGCACCGACGAGCCGGAGCAGCGCCTCGGCCCCGGAGCAGTACTCGTGACGGATCCGACCGAGGTCGGTCCCCTCACCATCGCAGCCGGTCGCGTCCACAGCGGCCGGCTGCTGCTGCGTTTCGCCGGAGTCGAGGACCGGACGGCCGCCGAGCTGCTGCGCGGCACGGTGCTGCTCGCCGACGTCGACCCGGATGAGCTCCCGGACGAGGATGACGAGTGGTACGACCACCAGCTGGTCGGCCTCGACGTCGTCCGGGTGGACGGCAGCGTGGTCGGCGAGGTCCGCGAGGTGCTCCACCTCCCGATGCAGGACGTCCTGGCCATCACGCGACCAGACGGCGACGAGGTCCTGGTCCCGTTCGTGGCGGCGATGGTCCCCGAGGTCGACGTCGCCGCGAACCGGCTGGTCATCGACCCGCCGGCCGGGTTGCTCGAGGAGGTCCCGGCCGACTCGGGTGCCGACTCGGGTGCCGAGCCGAGCGAGCCGACGGGCTGAGCCGTGCGCATCGACGTCATCACGATCTTCCCGGACTACCTCGCGCCGCTCGAGCTCTCGCTGATCGGCAAGGCCCGTGCCGCCGGACTGCTCGAGGTCGCCGTGCACGACCTTCGCGAGCACACCGAGGACCGCCATCGGACCGTCGACGACACGCCGTACGGCGGTGGCGCAGGGATGGTCATGACCGCCGAACCCTGGGCGAGAGCACTGGCAGCCGTCACCTCACGCCGGGAAGCCCCGCCGGCGGCGGCTGAGCCCTCCGACGGCGTCGCTGCCCTGTCGCCACGCCTGCTCGTGCCGACCCCAGGCGGGCGCGTCCTCGACCAGCAGCTGGCCGGCGAGCTGGCGCGGGAGCCCTGGCTCGTCATCGCGTGCGGCCGCTACGAGGGCATCGACCGCAGGGTCCTGGACGACGCCGCAGCTGGGGGCGCCTTCGCCGCGGTGGACGAGCTCTCGATCGGGGACTACGTCCTGGGTGGGGGCGAGGTCGCCGCACTGGTCGTCATCGAGGCCGTCACCCGACTGCTGCCCGGGGTCCTGGGCAACGCGGAGTCTCTGGTGGAGGAGTCCCACGAGGGTGGGCTGCTGGAGTACCCGGTCTACACCAAGCCACCGAGCTGGCGGGGCCTCGACGTCCCCGCCGTGCTGCTCAGCGGCAACCACGGCGCGATCGCCCGGTGGCGGCGCGACGCGGCCCTCACCCGGACCGCGCAGGTCCGTCCCGACCTCATCGCCGCGCTCGACCCGGCTCGCTGCGACGCCGCCGACGCCGCCGTGCTGGCCGCGCTCGGGTGGGTGCCGGGCCCTGATGGTCGGTTTTCGCCTCGGCCAGGGGCTGTGCGAGACTAGGTAGCCGATCCCGACCGGTTCCGGATGCCCTGCCACAGGGGGGCAACCTCCGCCACGCTGGTCGTCGGGGTTCGTGTACGTCCCGGTTCCATCCATCCGCGTACCCGCGGGCGACCTGTGGCCCCTGCGAAGGAAGAGACTCTCGATGCACACCCTGGACTTCGTCGACGCCAGCTCGCTGCGGACCGACCACCCCGAGTTCCGCGCCGGTGACAACCTCAAGGTCCACGTCCGCGTCGTGGAGGGCAACAAGTCCCGCGTCCAGGTCTTCCAGGGCGTCGTCATCCGCATCCACGGCGACGGGATCCGCGAGACCTTCACGGTCCGCAAGGTGAGCTACGGCGTCGGCGTCGAGCGCACGTTCCCGTTGCACACCCCCGTGCTCGAGAAGATCGAGCTCGTCTCCCGCGGCGACGTCCGCCGGGCCAAGCTCTACTACCTCCGTGACCTGCGAGGCAAGAAGGCCCGCATCAAGGAGAAGCGCGACGCCGCTCCCGTGGCACGCTGACCGTTACCCGGTAGGCACCACGCAGGACGACGGAGGCTGGCGCGTGACTGACGACAACCTGGCTGGCGACGGCGCCGTCCCGGTCGCCTCGGTCTCGCCCGCCGCGGCGTCGGACGCCCCGTTCGAGCCAGACCCGCGCACCGGACCGGTCGACCCGGCCGGGGTCGACGCAGTCGCGGCCGAGCCCGAGGCCGAGCCCGGTAAGCGCTCGAAGAAGAAGGATCCTTCGCCGCCAGGCTCGATCTGGAAAGAGCTTCCGATCCTGATCGTGATCGCCTTCGTGCTGGCGATCCTGCTCAAGACCTTCCTGGTGCAAGCGTTCTCGATCCCGTCGGGATCCATGGAGAACACGCTGCAGATCAACGACCGCGTGATGGTGAACAAGGTCGTCTACCACATCCGCGACATCAAGCGCGGCGACATCGTGGTGTTCAACGGCGTGGACTCCTTCACCCCCGAGGTGACGATCGCGCCGCCGAGCGGTGCCGTGGCGAAGAGCCTGTCGTGGGTCGCGTCGCTGGTCGGCTTCGCGCCGCCGTCGGAGAAGGACTTCATCAAGCGCGTCATCGGGATCCCGGGTGACCACGTCGTCTGCTGCGACGCCAAGGGCAGGATCACGGTCAACGGGGTGGCCCTCGACGAGCCGTACCTCTACCCGGGGAACGTCCCTTCGGCGGACCCCTTCGACATCACCGTGCCAGCGGGTCGGCTCTGGGTGATGGGCGACCACCGTGACATGTCGTCGGACTCCCGCGCCCACGTCGGCCAGCCCGGCGGCGGCACGATCCCGGAGGACAAGGTCATCGGCCGCGCGTTCGCGGTCATCTGGCCCTACAACCACTGGCAGTGGCTCTCGGGCCCGGCAACCTTCGACCAACCGGCCCTCAACAAGGTGTCGGCTGCGGCGTCGAGTCCGTTGGTCTACGGCTTCGCGGCCGCGTTCCCGATCGTCGGACTGCGTCGTCGGCGGCGGCGACGGCGGTTCGCCCGCTCCGGCGTTGCTCCGTCGTCCTGACCGAGAGGCCGAGCTGAGCGTGGTGCCGGACGACCTCTCCTTCGACGTCGAGCGGACCTCCGTCCGCGTGGTGCTGCTGGAGGGCGCGGGTCGGCTGCTGCTCTTCCGCACCATCGACCCCACGGCTCCGCACGAAGGCCTCTGGTACGAGCTCCCCGGTGGTGGGATGGAGCCGGGCGAGAGCGTGGCCGAGACCGCGGCGCGTGAGCTGTGCGAGGAGACCGGCATCCAGCTTCCGCTTGCCGCCTTCGGACTGCCCGGCTGGACGCGCTCGGCGACCTACCTGCGACGCGGCACCCGTTTCCTCCAGCACGAGGTGGTCGTCGCTGCGCGGGTCGACGCCACCGAGCCGCCGCTGACCAGGGAGGGGCAGACCCCCGAGGAGCTCAGCGCCTACGTCGGTCACGTGTGGTGGACGCCAGCCCAGGTCGCGAGCAGCACCGCGCGCTTCTTCCCCGGGCGGCTGCCGTCGCTCGTCGAACCGTTCCTCGCTGGCGAGCAGATCAGCGAACCCTTCGAGCTCTGGAACTGAATGACTGACGTCGAGCGCGTGGACCGTGTGGGTGCCAGGGTGCTGCTGGTCGACGACCTCGACCGGGTGCTGCTGCTCCATGGCACCGACCCGGCGGATCCGGCCCAAGGGCAGTGGTGGCTCACTCCTGGTGGCGGTGTCGATCCGGGGGAGAGCCTCGCGGAAGGCGCCGCCCGTGAGCTCGCCGAAGAGACCGGGCTGCGCCTCGCCGCCGCCGAGATGGGCGAGCCGGTCTGGGTGCGGACCGCGGAGTTCAGCTTCAACGGCGTCGACTTCCGGCAGACCGAGACCTTCTACTTCGTGCGCGTGCCCAGTCACGTGGTGGACACCTCCGGCTTCACCGAGCTGGAGCAGGTGGCGCTGAGCGATCACCGCTGGTGGTCGCTGGCCGAGCTCGCAGTCACCCCGGAGGTCGTCTACCCGTTGCGCCTCGGGGTCGAGCTCGGCAGGTTGCTGACGGACGGACGGCCGCCGCAGCCGGTGGACGTGGGAGCCTGATGGGCGTGACATCGACCGGCTCGTGCACTGAGGTCCCGTGACGCCGCCGCCTGGTCGTGCCCCGCGGCTGGTGGTCGAGCGCCAGATGCACGAGCGCGGGTATGCGCTGCTCGCGGGGATCGACGAGGTGGGCCGGGGGGCGCTCTGCGGACCTGTCACGGTCGGTGTCGTCGTCGTCGCGGCGTCGACCACCCAGCCACCCCGGGGGCTGCGCGACAGCAAGCTCCTCCCACCAGCGTCCAGGCGGGCCCTCGTGCCCCGTATCCAGCGGTGGGCCGTCGCGTCCGCGGTCGCGCACGCGAGCTCGGTCGAGATCGACGACATCGGCATCATCGCCGCGCTCCGCCTCGCTGGGCACCGGGCCTTGGACGCCCTCCCGGTACGCCCGGACGCGGTGCTGCTCGACGGGAACCACGACTACCTCACGCCGCGCACCGCCGACGAGCAGGCTGCCAAGGTCACGGACTGGCTGCCGGTCCACACCGTCGTCAAGGCAGACCTTCGCTGCGCGAGCGTGGCTGCCGCCTCGGTGCTCGCGAAGACGACCCGGGACGCCATCATGGTGCGGCTCGCGACCAGTCATCCGGCCTACGGCTGGGACGAGAACAAGGGCTACGCCACGCCGACGCATCGCACCGCACTGCGCGACCAGGGCCCGACCCCGCACCATCGGGTGAGCTGGCGCCTCGGCCTCGACGAGCTCGCGGACAGCGGCTGACCGATCGGCTCGTGCCGCGGACGCGCGTGGCGGAGCGAGCAGGGCAAGATGGTCCCGTGACGACGAGGAGGACGCGAGGCGTGCGCAGGGTGGCCGGGGCATGAGCGCCGAGGACCTCGAGCGCTACGAGACCGAGATGGAGCTCCAGCTCTACCGGGAGTACCGCGATGTCGTCGGCCTCTTCGGGTACGTGGTGGAGACCGAGCGGCGGTTCTACCTCACGAACAACGTCGACCTCCAGGTCCGCTCCGCCGACGGCGAGGTCTACTTCGAGGTCACGATGAGCGATGCGTGGGTGTGGGACATGTACCGGCCCGCGCGGTTCGTGAAGAACGTCAAGGTGCTGACCTTCAAGGACGTCAACGTCGAGGAGCTCGCGCAACCCGACCTGCAGGTGCCGGGGGAGTAGTCCCGGCCTACCCCTCCATAGGCAGCGCCCTCCACAGGCAGCGCCCTCCACAGGCAGCGCCCTCCACAGGCAGCGCCCTCCACAGGCAGTTGCCCCTCCACAGGCAGCGCGATGCTTGGCCAACCTGCCTGTGCCGACCCGCAAGGTCGGTGCTGGAGGTGGTGCTCGGTGCGCGCGAAGGACGCCCTGGGGAAGTACGGAGAACGGGTCGCTGCGGCGCACCTGGTCGAGCAGGGCCTGGTGGTGCTCGAGCGCAACTGGCGGTGCGACGCCGGCGAGATCGACATCATCGCGCGAGACGGAGCTGTCCTGGTCTTCTGCGAGGTGAAGACCCGCCGCGGTGTCGCGTTCGGCACCCCGCTCGAGGCCGTGACCAGGCAGAAGGCCGCGAGGTTGCGCCGGCTCGGAGCGCGTTGGCTCGCCGAGCGCGCCGTGCACCCACCGGAGATCCGGTTCGACGTCATCGGGATCATCCAGCCCAGCCGTGGTGCCGCCCGGCTCCAGCACGTGCGCGGGGCGATCGGATGAGCCTGGCCAGGACGTTCGCGATGAGCCTGCTCGGCGTGGTCGGTCACGTCGTCGAGGTGCAGGCCGATCTCGCCCAGGGGCTGCCCGGTCTCACCATCGTCGGCCTTCCGGACGCCTCCCTGTCGGAGGCGAGGGACCGGATCAGGGCCGCCGTCGTCAACAGCGGGGAGAGGTGGCCGCAGCGTCGCATCACGCTCAACCTCTCTCCGGCCTCGCTGCCGAAGTCCGGCTCAGGGTTCGACGTCGCGCTCGCGGTCTGCGTGCTCGCCGCCCACGAGGGTGGCGTCGACCCGCGCTGGGTCCATGACCTCGCGCTGGTCGGCGAGCTCGGGCTCGACGGCAGTGTCCGGGCCGTGCGCGGCATCCTGCCGGCGGTCGTCGCCGCCTCCGCCGCCGGGATCGAGCGCGTCGTCGTCCCGGCTGGCAACGCCGCCGAGGCCGCGCTGGTGCCAGGGATGCGGGTCGTGGCGGTGGAGTCGCTGCGAGAGCTGCTCGCGATCCTGCGGGGACAGGTGCCGGTGCCGGACCTTGCCGCTGATGCAGCTCGAGCAGCCGGGCCTGACGACACCGGACCGGATCTCGCCGACGTCGCGGGGCAGCCCGAGGCCAGGCACGCACTGGAGATCGCTGCCGCGGGGGGCCACCACCTGTTCCTGCACGGGCCGCCCGGCACGGGCAAGACCATGCTCGCCGAACGTCTCCCCAGCATCCTTCCGTCGCTGACGCGAGCGCAGGCGCTCGAGGTGACCGCGATCCACTCGGTGGCCGGGGAGCTCGGCTCTGCACCGCTGGTCACGCGCCCTCCGCTTCGTGCGCCGCACCACACGGCGTCGGCGGCCGCGGTCGTCGGAGGCGGCAGCGGCCTCGCACGACCAGGCGCGGCCAGCCTGGCGCACCGTGGTGTGCTGCTGCTCGACGAGGCTCCGGAGTTCGCGCTGGGAGTCCTCGACGCTCTGCGGCAGCCGCTGGAGTCCGGCGAGATCGTGCTGCACCGATCGAAGGGTGTGGTGCGCTACCCGGCCTCGTTCCAGCTCGTGCTCGCAGCGAACCCGTGCCCGTGTGGCCTGGCGACGACCTCCGTCGAATGCCGCTGCCCGCCGATGCGTCAGCTCAGATATCTCGGTCGGCTCTCCGGCCCCCTGCTCGACCGGGTGGACCTCACGGTGCAGGTCTTGCCCCCGACACGGGCTGACCTGATGGAGGCCGGAACCCACGAGAGCTCGGCCGTGGTCGCGGATCGGGTGCGCTCGGCCCGGGAGCGTGCCGCCCGCCGGTGGGTGGGGACGCCCTGGGAGTGCAACGCACGCGTCCCAGGTCCCGAGCTGCGTGGTCCTCGCTGGCGGCTGCCGGGGACCGAGCTCGGCCCGGTGCACCGCGCCTACACCGAGGGCCGGCTCAGCGCCCGCGGGGTGGACCGTGTGCTGCGCCTTGCGTGGACGTTGGCGGATCTCGTCGGCAAGGACCGCCCGCAGACCCCAGAGGTCATGCTGGCCGTGGAGCTGCGGACCGCCAGCGCGCTGCCCGGCGTCGCAGCGTGAGCGCCGACGAGAGCGAACGGCAGGCGCGGGCGTGCCTGCTCACCGTCGGTACCCCCGGCGACCCTCGGCTGTACGAGCTGGTTCAGCGGGCGGGGGCAGCAGACGCATGGTCGGCGGTGCTGACCGGCCGTGGCCTCCCGCTCGAGCTCGCCGGGCTTCGGCACAAGACCGACCCGCGGTCCGCTGCGGATGCACTCGTCAGGGGTGTCGAGCGGGGCCTGCGGCTGGTCGTGCCCGGCGATCTCGAATGGCCGTCCCAGCTCGAGGACCTCACCCTGGCGGGCGCGGGCAGGACACGCCCGTCGACGCCGCCGCTCGCGCTCTGGCTTCGCGGCAAGGAGAACCTCCGGCTGGCGCTGCTTCGGTCCGCGGCCGTCGTCGGGTCCCGTGCATCGACGCCGTACGGCAACCGGGTGGCCGCCGAGCTCGGCGCCGGACTCGCCGAGCACGGCTACGCGACGGTGTCCGGGGCTGCCTACGGGATCGATGCCTCTGCTCATCGCGGTGCCCTGGCGGTCGGAGGCCTCACTGTCGCGGTGCTGGCGTGCGGGGCTGACATGGCCTACCCGAGCGGTCACACCGCGTTGATCGACCGGGTCGGCGCCGAGGGGGTCGTCGTGTCGGAGCTCCCCCCGGGGAGCCACCCGAGCAAGGTGCGGTTCCTCGAGCGGAACCGGCTCATCGCGGCGCTCACCAGAGGCACGGTGGTGGTCGAGGCTGCGGCGCGCAGCGGAGCCCTCAACACCGCCGCCTGGGCAAGGCGGATGAACCGGCCGGTCCTCGGCATCCCCGGGCCAGTCACGTCGACGCTCTCGGCTGGCGTGCACGCCGAGCTGGTAGCTCGGCGCGCCGAGCTCGTCACGGGTGCCGGCGACGTCGTGGGCTTCCTGGACCCGCTGACCGGTCCCGTCACCGACACTCTCTTCGAGCTTCCCGACTCGACACCAGGGCGTCTCGCGGGGGAGGAGGCCGAGGCCTCCGCCGACCAGCTGGATCCGATCTCCGGTGCCTTGCTCGCGGCTGTGCCGGTCCGCGTCCCGGTCTCCGTCCAGGAGCTGGGGCGGCTGGTCGGAGTCACTCCGGACATCGCGCGCCAGCGGCTGGCCGTCCTGCGGGCGATGGGCCTGGTCGAGCCGTGCGGCGACGGCTGGCGGCTGCTCGGCGCCCTCCAGCCACGGTCGCCGCGCCGGGCTCGACCGTCGCCACCACCCTGAGGCGAGCGCCCGATCGGGTTGGTTCGCCGTGGCGGTGCTTGACGTCGGGGCATGCGGAGGTGACGGTGAGGGATGCCCGAGCCCGCGAACCCGAAGGGTGCCCAGGCGCATTCACCCCTGGCAGCTTCGGTCAGGCCGCCGGGCGCGCTCGGCTCGACGTCCTTTGCTGGCGTGCTCGAGCAGTTCCGTTCGTACCTGAGCGCCGAGCGCGATCTCTCGCCGCACACGCTGCGCGCCTACACCGCGGACGTGGACTCGCTGCTGCGGCATGCCTCGGAACGCGGGGTCGTACGTCCAGGCGACCTCGACGTACGCGTGCTGCGGAGCTGGCTCGCGGCCCTGTCGGCCGGGGGAGCCGCTCGGTCGTCGCTCGCACGGCGGGCAGCCTCAGCCAAGGTCTTCACGGCGTGGTGCACCCGCCGAGGGTTGCTCGCGGCCGATCCCGGCCTCCTGCTCGGATCCCCGCGCCCTCATCGGCACCTGCCAGGAGTGCTCCGTCAGGACGACGCCCGGTCCCTCATGGAGGTGGCGACGGCCGGCGTGGAGGCCGCCGCCGTGGCCGATGCCGGCGCGCAGGGTCACCGCGCCGGCTCGGGAGACGCTTCCGGCGCAGTGACGCGGCCCGTCGCGTTGCGTGATCGGGCGGTGGTCGAGCTCCTGTACGCGACCGGTGTCCGCGTCGGAGAGCTCGTCGGCCTCGACCTCGACGACTACGACGACGAACGCCGGCTCGTCCGAGTCCTGGGCAAGGGTCGAAAGGAGCGCTCGGTCCCGCTCGGGCTCCCTGCCGCCAGGGCGCTCGCGGCATGGCTCGCTGAGGGCCGTCCTCGGCTGCGGACTGAGTCGAGCGGCGCTGCCCTGCTGCTCGGTGAACGAGGGGGCAGACTGGACCAGCGGGCCGTACGGCGGGTCGTGCACCGCATGGTCGAGCAGGTCGACGGGGCCCCCGACCTCGGGCCCCATGGGCTGCGGCATAGTGCAGCCACGCATCTCGTTGAGGGTGGAGCGGACCTGCGGTCCGTCCAAGAACTGCTGGGCCACGCTACGCTCGCAACTACCCAGATCTATACGCATGTGTCCGTCGAGAGGCTGAAGGCGACGTATGAGCAGGCGCACCCCCGAGCGTGACGGCGGAGCCGTCACGGCCGAGGACGAGAAGCTCTCTGTCGTCGGCGGCTCACCAGCGAAGGCGAAGGCACCCGTGAGCACGTCCGAGCCCGCCCCTGCGGTTGCCGCGGTGCCCGAGGTGGAAGAGCCGGCGGAGGTTCCAGCGCACCTCGCGAACCTCGAGTCTGATCGCCCTGACCCTGACGCGGCTGCGGCCGCGCTGCGAGAGCTCTGGGTGGGTTTCAAGGAGACCGCTGACCAGCACCTGCGCGAGCGCCTGATCCTGCACTACTCGCCGCTGGTCAAGTACGTCGCAGGTCGGGTGGGGGTGGGTCTGCCTCCGAACATCGAGCAGGCCGACCTCGTGTCCTACGGCATCTTCGGCCTGATCGATGCGATCGAGAAGTTCGACCTCGAGCGCGCGATCAAGTTCGAGACCTATGCGATCAGCCGCATCCGGGGCGCGATCATCGACGAGCTGCGAGCAATCGACTGGATCCCGCGTTCGGTGCGCTACAAGGCCCGCGAGGTCGAGAAGGCGTACGCCTCCCTCGAGGCTCAGCTCCACCGCACGCCGAGCGAGGCCGAGGTCGCGGCACTCATGGGCATCAAGCTGGATGATCTCCACGCCATCTTCAGCCAGGTCTCGTTCGTCAACGTCGTCGCGCTCGACGAGCTGCTGAACGTCGGCGGCGAGAAGGGCGACAAGCTCAGCCTCGTCGACACCCTGGAGGACACCCGCGCCGAGGACCCGGTCGCCGCGTTCGAGTCCGAGGAGACCAAGTACCTGCTCGCGAAGGCGATCAACACGCTCCCCGAGCGCGAGAAGATCGTGGTGACCCTGTACTACTACGAGGGGCTCACTCTCGCTGAGATCGGTCAGGTGCTCGGGGTCACCGAGTCCCGGATCTGCCAGATGCACACGAAGGCAGTCCTCCAGCTCAGGGGCAAGCTCGTCGAGCAGCACGACTGACCCCGAGCTCAGCCCTTCGACCACCGGCGCAGCCGCCCCCGTCGTCGCCGCGTCACCAGCCCGGCAGCACCCACCGCGCCAATGACTGCGACCGACGTCGCACCAGCCGCTGACATCGCCGTCACCGACGTCCCAGTCACCGACTTCGCAGCCACCGGTGTCGCACCAGCAACCGACGAGTCGCCAGCTACCGCCACGAGTCCTGCACGGCCAGGGCCGGCCGCCCGCGGGGCCACACCTGCCGTGAGCCCAGCCGCGACCGGCCCCCAGGCCTCCAGCAGCCTCGGCGCCGGCGCGTCGAGCGGCAGCAGCCGGACCACGCCACCCAGCAGGCTCATCGGGTCGAGGTAGACCTCTCCGCGCAGCAGCCCCCAGTGCAGGCAGGGCCGACCTCCGCAGCGAGCCCCCGGCGGCTGCAGGTAGCCCAGCGTCGCGCCGATGGCGACCCTCGCCCCGACCGTGACCACCGCGCTGATCGGCTCGTAGGTCGTGCGCAGCGAGCCGTGGAGGACGACGACCACCCCGCGCCCAGCCAGCGGCCCTGCGAACGTCACCGTGCCCGCACCGGCGGCGCGCACCGGCGCCCCGACGGCTGCCGCGAGGTCGACGCCACGGTTGCCGGCCTCCCACGGCCTGCCGGGGGGTGGCGGTTGGAAGGGTCGGACCACGGTGAGCGGGCCGTCCAGCGGCGCCCGCCACGATGTGGACGCCGGACCGGGCGCGGCAGCGCCTTGCGTAGTCCGCTGGGCGGCGTCGGCCGGCGCCCCCGGCGCTCCGCCGAGGAAGAACAGCAGGGCGGCGACGAGGGCGACCGCTCGGTGTCCAAGAATCATGCGGACAGCCTCGGCTGCGACGGGTCGCTCGACCGCGGCCGCTCCGCCGCCTGTGGGCGACGCGCACGCCTGTGGAGAACCGGCGTCCGTGACAGGTTCGCGGCCGCCCGCGCGTCCCGTAGACTGGACCCAGGCCCGAGCTGTCGGCGGGTCAATTCGCATGCCTTCCCCAGGCTCCGGTCTGGGCGACCAGCTCGGTCCCGTCCTGCTTCCGTAGGCGGGCCCCGGTCGACGTGAGGCATCAGGCAGCGCCCGGCACTCGCCGGGCGCGACGAACCGAGTCGGACGGATCACGGCGCGCAGACGTCGGCCGTCCATGAAGGAGTGCTTCGGCAATGGCCGTCGTCACCATGCGTCAGCTGCTCGAGAGCGGCGTCCACTTCGGGCACCAGACCCGTCGATGGAACCCCAAGATGAAGCGCTTCATCTTCACCGAGCGCAACGGCATCTACATCATCGACCTGCAGCAGTCGTTGTCCTACATCGACCGCGCCTACGAGTTCATCAAGGAGACCGTCGGCCACGGCGGCTCGGTGATGTTCGTCGGGACGAAGAAGCAGGCCCAGGAGTCGGTCGCCGAGCAGGCCACCCGCGTGGGCATGCCCTACGTCAACCAGCGTTGGCTCGGCGGGATGCTCACCAACTTCTCGACCGTGCACAAGCGTCTGCAGCGCCTCAAGGAGCTCGAGGTCATCGACTTCGACGACGTCGCCGGTTCCGGCATCACCAAGAAGGAGCTCCTCGTCCTTCGGCGTGAGAAGGACAAGCTGACCAAGACCTTGGGCGGCATCCGCGACATGACCCGCACCCCGAGCGCGATCTGGATCGTGGACACCAAGAAGGAGCACATCGCCGTCGCCGAGGCGCGCAAGCTCCGGATCCCGGTCGTCGCGATCCTCGACACCAACTGCGACCCCGACGAGG
Organism: uncultured Actinomycetota bacterium; assembly: GCA_963819215.1. GTDB lineage: Bacteria > Actinomycetota > Actinomycetes > Prado026 > Prado026 > CAWFVK01. Next base: position 441,392 of record CAWFVK010000006.1, read on the forward strand.
TCGACTTCCCGATCCCCGGCAACGACGACGCGATCCGCGCCGTGGGGCTCCTGACCCGGGTCATCGCCGACGCCGTCGCCGAGGGCCTGATGGCCCGTGCTGGTGCCGGTCAGGCAGACGAGAAGCCGGGCACCGAGCCGGGTAGCGGCGAACCGCTGGCCGACTGGGAGCGCGAGCTGCTCGCGACTGGCGCTGCCGAGGCGGCTGTCGAGGCAGCCGAGGCCGTCGTCACCGCGGAGGCCGCTGAGGCTGTCGCCGAGGTCGCGGTCGCCGAGGCCGTGACGGCCGACGCCGCCAGCGCAGCGGACGCTGAGGTCGTCGCCGAGGCGGCGATCGAGGTCGCAGCCGAGGCCGACGTCGAGGCAGCCGAGGCTGTCGCGGTGGCCGAGGTTGCAGCAGAAGCAGCCGCAGAAGAGACCGAGCAGGCCTGACGCAGCCGGACGGCGTCAGGCCCTGCCGCAAGGCACGGCCGGGCGCCGTCCCAGCCTGTCCGGGACCGTGAGTCCAGCACGACGAGACGAGACGAGAGAACCACCATGGCGAACTTCACCGCCGCTGACATCAAGCGGCTCCGCGAGCTCACCGCCGCGGGCATGATGGACTGCAAGAACGCGCTGACCGAGACCGACGGCGACTTCGAGAAGGCTGTCGACCTCCTGCGCGTCAAGGGGGCCAAGGACGTCGGCAAGCGCGCCGCCCGGGTGGCCGGCAACGGGCTCGTCGCGGTCTCCGGACCGGCGATCATCGAGCTCAACTGCGAGACGGACTTCGTCGCCAAGAACGCCCAGTTCCAAGAGCTCGCCCAGTCCATCGCCAGCTACGTCGAGAAGGCCCGGCCGGCCGACGTCGCGACCGCGCTCACCGGCACGCTGCCGGACGGTCAGACGGTCCAGGGAGCCATCGAGTCCGTCTCGGCGATCATCGGCGAGAAGCTCGAGCTCGGTGGCGTGGCAGTGCTCGACGGCACCGTCGCGACCTACCTCCACCGCAAGGACCCCGCGCTCCCGCCGCAGGTCGGGGTGCTGGTGTCCTACACCGGCGGCGAGGAGTCGGTGGCCCGCACCGTCGCCATGCAGGTCGCGGCCATGCGTCCCAAGTACCTCACCCGTGACGAGGTCCCCGCGGAGACGATCGAGGCGGAGAAGCGCATCGCCGAGGAGACCGCCCGCGAGGAGGGCAAGCCCGAGGCCGCCTTGTCGCGGATCATCGAGGGCAAGGTGACGGCGTACTACAAGGACTTCGTCCTGCTCGAGCAGCCGTCGGTCACCGACCAGAAGGCCTCGGTGAAGTCCTTGCTCGACGCCGCCGGCGTGACCGTCACCGGTTTCGCGCGGTTCGAGGTCGGCGCCAGCTAGCAGGTCGTACGAACGGGTGGTCAGTCCGGGACCTCGTCCCGGACTGACCGTCCGTAAGGCAGACTGCGGACAGCAGGTGGTCGGAGGACCGGCCCTGCCAGCACGATGACTGCCAGCACGATGACTGCCAGCACGATGGCTGCCAGCACGATGAGACTGCCGGACGAACGCACCCGTGACCCGGGTCAGCGCAGGAGAAGGGCGGCCGAGGTGGGAGAGATCTCGCTGGAGAACTCGCTGGAGGGCATCGCGGTGGACGGCATCTCGGTCGAGCTGGCGGCTGACCAGATGTGGCCTGGTGCGCCCCAGGGTGGCTACTCGCGGGTGCTGCTGAAGCTCTCCGGCGAGGCCTTCGCCGGTGGTGAGGGTCTCGGGGTCGACCCGGTGACCGTGCGCTCGATCGCACGCCAGATCGCCGAGGTCGTGAACGGCGGGGTCCAGGTCGCGATCGTCATCGGCGGGGGCAACTACTTCCGCGGCGCCGAGCTCTCCGAGCAGGGCATGGACCGCAGCCGTGCGGACTACATGGGCATGCTCGGGACGGTCATGAACTGCCTCGCCCTCCAGGACTTCCTGGAGAAGCAGGGCGTCGAGACCCGGGTCCAGACCGCGATCACCATGGGCCAGGTGGCCGAGCCGTACGTCCCGCGGCGGGCGATGCGCCACCTCGAGAAGGGCCGCGTCGTCATCTTCGGGGCCGGCCTCGGCGCTCCGTTCTTCAGCACCGACACCACAGCGGCGCAGCGCGCGCTCGAGATCGGCGCGCAGGTGGTCCTGATGGCCAAGGGCGTCGACGGCGTCTACGACTCCGACCCCAGGACCAACCCGGCTGCGGTCCGGTTCGACCAGCTGGCCTACGGCGAGGTCCTGGCCCGCGGCCTGAAGGTCGCCGACGCCACCGCGATCAGCCTGTGCCAGGACAACGCGATGCCGATCGTCGTCTTCAACCTTCTCGAGGAAGGCAACATCGCCCGTGCCGTCCGGGGTGAGAGGATCGGCACGCTCGTCGCAGCCGAGGGCCTCTAGACCTCACCACCCGACAGGGAGTCTGACCGTGATCGACGACACCCTCCTCGAAGCCGAGGAGAAGATGGACAAGGCCGTGGACGTCGCGCGCGAGGACTTCGCGGGCATCCGCACCGGCCGCGCCCATCCCGCGATGTTCAACAAGATCCAGGCCGAGTACTACGGCACCATGACCCCGGTCACCCAGATGGCCTCGTTCCACGTCGCCGACGCTCGGATGATCGTCATCACGCCGTACGACAAGAGCTCCCTCGCCGTGATCGAGCGCGTGATCCGTGACAGCGACCTCGGGGTGAACCCGACCAACGACGGCTCGGTGATCCGCGTGGGCTTCCCCCAGCTCACCGAGGAGCGCCGCCGCGACTTCATCAAGATCGCCAAGACCAAGGCCGAGGACGCCCGGATCTCGATCCGGAACATCCGGCGGCACAGCATGGCGACGCTGGCCAAGCTGGCCGACGACGGCCAGGCCGGCGAGGACGAGGTCCGTCGCGCCGAGAAGGTCCTTGAAGACGTCACGCACAAGTACGTCGCCGCTATCGACGACCTCCTGAAGCACAAGGAATCCGAGCTCCTCGAGGTCTGACCTCGACCAACGCCCGTGACAGACGTGACCGCAGCCCCCGATCCCGGAGCCTCCGCAGAGCAGCAGCCTCCGGAGCGCCAGCCGGCGGCCGACGCACCCCCCGTGGTGGTCTCGAAGGCCGGCCGGAACCTGCCGCTCGCCATCGTCAGCGGAGTCGTCCTCGCCGCATTGGTCCTCTCGACGGCGTACTACCTTCCGTGGGGCTTCGTCGCGCTCGTGACAGTGGCGTTCCTCATCGCGGTCGCCGAGCTCGGCACCGTCCTGGTCCAAGCCGGCTACCACCCGCCGCGCGTGCCGCTGCTGCTCGGCACCGTGGCGATGTGCGTCGCCGCCTACTCCGGCGGGCTCGGCGGACTCACCATCGCCTTCGCGGGAACGGTCCTCTGCGTGCTCTTCTGGCGGCTGCCCGGTGGTCCCGAGGGCTCGGTGCGGGACGTCACCAGCGCGGTCTGGATCGCCGCCTACGCACCGTTCATGGCGGGCTTCGCGCTGCTCCTGTTCGCCCAGACCGACGGCGCCGACAGGGTCGTGGTCTACATCGCGACCACGGTCGCCAGCGACATCGGCGGCTACGCCTCCGGCGTGCTGTTCGGCAAGCACCCGATGGCGCCGGGCATCAGCCCGAAGAAGACCTGGGAGGGCTTCGCCGGCTCCGTGATCGCGTGCGTGGTGGTGGGCTCGGTGACGGCGCACCAGCTCCTGGCTCTCGCGTGGTGGCAGGGCGCGGTGCTCGGCCTCGCGGTGGTGGCTACCGCCACGATGGGCGACCTCGCCGAGTCCATGGTCAAGCGTGACCTCGGGGTGAAGGACATGGGCCGGATCCTGCCTGGCCATGGCGGGCTCATGGACCGGCTGGACTCCCTCATCCCGGTCGCACCAGTCGTCTTCGTGCTCCTCACCGTCTTCGCGGGCAGCTGATGGCACCGAAACCAGGCGAGCTCACCTTCATCGAGCCGCGCCGACCCAAGCCGCCGCGTCACCTCGCCGACCTCACCCCCGACGAACGCCGCGAGGCGGTCGTGGCCAGCGGGCTGCCCGCGTTCCGTGCCGGACAGGTCGGGACGCACTACTTCGGCAGGCTGGTCGACGACCCGGCGCAGTGGACGGATGTGCCCGTGGGCTTGCGGGAGTCGCTGGCCGAGGCCCTCACCCCCACGCTGATGACCTCGGTTCGCGATCTCAGCTGCGACGACGGCCTCACCCGCAAGACCGTGTGGAAGCTCTTCGACGGCACCCTGGTCGAGTCGGTGCTGATGCGGTACCCCCGCTCGGCGAACAGCGCTGCGCGCACCACGATGTGCGTCTCGTCGCAGGCCGGGTGCGGCATGAACTGCCCCTTCTGCGCGACCGGGCAAGCAGGCCTGACGCGCAACCTCTCCACCGGCGAGATCGTCGAGCAGGTGGTCGCGGGGGCACGCGCGCTGGCTCGCGGCGAGATCCCTGGCGGTCCGGGCCGGGTCAGCAACGTGGTCTTCATGGGCATGGGCGAGCCGATGGCGAACTACCGGGCCGTCACCGGTGCCCTGCGCCGCCTCACCGACCCGACCCCGGACGGGCTCGGGATGTCCGCCCGCGGCATCACCGTGTCCACGGTCGGGCTGGTGCCACGGATGCACGACCTCGCCAAGGAGGGCCTGCCGGTGACGCTCGCGCTGTCGCTGCACGCACCCGACGACGAGCTGCGCGACGAGCTCGTGCCGGTCAACACCCGATGGCCGGTGAAGGAGGTCCTCGCCGCGGCGTGGGCCTACACCGAGGCGACCGGCCGCAGGGTGTCCATCGAGTACGCCCTGATCAAGGACGTCAACGACCAGGCGTGGCGCGCTGACCTGCTCGGGCGCAAGCTCGCCGGGCACCTCGTGCACGTGAACCTCATCCCGCTCAACCCCACACCGGGCTCACGCTGGACCGCCTCGCGGCCGAAGGACGAGGCCGCCTTCGTCCGCGGGCTCGAGGCCCACGGCGTTCCGGTGACCGTGCGCGACACCCGTGGGCGGGACATCGACGGCGCCTGCGGGCAGCTCGCCGCCACCAGCTGACAGCCTGGCGCTAGCCGAGGCGCTCGAGCAGGTGGTCACCGACCCGGAGCGCGTTGGCCATGGCGGTGAGCGCAGGGTTCACCGCGCCGATGCTCGGGAAGAAGCTGGTGTCGACCACGTACAGGTTGTCCAGCTCGTGCGCCTTGCAGTTGGCGTCCAGCACCGAGGTCGCCGGATCCGAGCCGAACCGGACGGTCCCTGCCTGGTGCGCGCAGCCAGCCACGGGGATGTCGTTCTTCATGTAGACGTCGCGCGGGACGAGATGGTGCGGGTGCATGCCGAGGTGGCTGAGGTGGGCCTTCGTCCGGCTGTAGAGCTCCTCGAGCGCGCGGCGGTTGTTCGGCGTGTAGCTGATCCGGACGTTGCCGTCCGGCGCCAGCGTCACGCGGTTCTCCGGCGCGGGGAGATCCTCGGTGGACAGCCAGAAGTCGACGGCTCGCTCGGCGACGTCACCCAGCGCGAACATCGGCGCGAGTCCCGCCTCGATCGGCTTCTCGCCCCGGTACATCGGCGCCGACGACTTGCCGACCATCTGCAGGTTCCCCATCGGGAACTCGAAGTCGGCGTCGCCGAAGTAGTAGTCGTTGAGGCCCAACGTCTTCTGGAACCGGGTGTCGTTCTTCTCGAGGGAGATCGCGAGGAAGGCACGGCTGTTGTGGAACACGTAGTTCCGGCCGACCTGGTCGGAGCCGTTGGCCAGCCCGTGCGGGTGCTTGTCGTTCGCGCTGGCGAGCAGCAGCTTCGCCGAGTTCGCGGCCCCCGCGGAGACCACGACGACTGATGCCGCGAAGCGCTGGGTGGCGCCGTCGACCTCGGCGACGACGCCCGTGACCGTCTGCCCGGACGGGTCGGTCTCGAGCCGGGTCACGTGCGCGTTCCGGATCAGCGTGACGTTGCCGTGCTCGAGCGCCGGCCGCACCGCGATCACCTCGGCATCGGACTTCGCGTGGACGAGACAGGCGAAACCGTCGCAGGTCGCGCACCGGATGCAGGCGCTGCTCGGGGGGTCGGCCTCGTCGAGCATGACGCCCGAGGGGGAGTGGAACGGATGAAGCCCGACCTTGCCCATGTCGTCGAACAGCTGCTGGATGCGAGGTTCGTGCGAGATGGGCGGGAAGGGGTAGGGCTTGGTCGACGGTGGCTCGGTGGGGTCCTCGCCGCGGGCACCGTGCACCTGGTAGAGCTCCTCAGCCTGCTGGTAGTAGGGCTCGAAGACGTCGTACGAGAGCGGCCAGGCAGGGGAGATCCCGCCGTGGTGCTGCAGCTCGCCGAAGTCCTTCTCGCGGAGCCGGTACAGCGCCGCGCCGTAGAACTTCGTGGCGCCGCCGACGTAGTAGTGGATCTGTGGCTGGAACGCTTTGTCGTCCTGGTCGTACCAGGTGTCCTTCGAGACGTACCTGTTGTCGACGAACACCGCCTCGGCGTCCCAGTTCTGGATCTCCCGAGGCAGCCAGTCGCCACGCTCGAGCACGAGCACGCGCTTCCCGGAGGGTGCGAGGCGGTGGGCGAGCGTTCCGCCGCCGGCCCCCGAGCCGATGATGATGACGTCGTACTCGTCCGACATGGCGTTCTCCTCACAGGTGAGCGGGCGATGGCGGGAGGCTGGCGGCGATCACCCAGCTGCTGCCGACGTGATGGGCGAGGGCGCCCCGGAGCTCAGAACGACGACGGACCTCGGGCCGACGGTCACCGATCCACCCACGACCTGACCGTGGGTGCTGGGGTCGAAGCTGTCCAGGTCGATCCGCCAGCTGCCCTCGGCCCAGGGGGCAGCGAAGTCGATGGGCTCCCACCACGCGTTCACCAGCAGCGCGAGGTCGGAGTCGAGCAACGGCTGGCCGTCCTCGTCCTCCTCGGGATCGGCGTCCCCCTTGAGCAGCAGCGCGATGGCCTTCGCCGTGGTGTCCGACCAGTCGGCGGCTGCCATCGGCTGACCCTGCGGGGTGAACCAGCGGACAGCCTGCGGATCGGCGGGGTAGCTGGACCGACGGAGCACGGGATGGGCCTGTCGCAGGGCGATGAGCCGGCTCACGAAGGCTGCCAGGTCGGCGTCCGCGCCGGCCCAGTCGACCCAGGTGATGTCGTCGTCCTGGCAGTAGGCGTTGTTGTTGCCGAGCTGGGTCCGGCCGATCTCGTCCCCGCCGAGGAGCAGCGGGACCCCGGCGGAGAGGATCAGCGTGGTCAGCATGGCCCGGCGTTGCCGTAGCCGAAGGGCCAGCACCTCGGCGTCCTCGGTCGGGCCCTCGACGCCGCAGTTCCAGGAGCGGTTGTCGTTCGTGCCGTCCCGGTTGTCCTCGCCGTTCGCCTCGTTGTGCTTGTCGTCGTAGGAGACGAGATCGAGCAAGGTGAAGCCGTCGTGGACGGTGACCAGGTTGATCGAGGCGAGCGGCCCCCGATGACCGGGCGCGAACACGTCGGGCGAGCCGGTGAGCCGCGCCGCCAGGTCGCCCAGCAGTCCGTCGTGGCTTCGCCAGAAGTCCCGGACGGTGTCCCGGAACCGGCCGTTCCACTCGCCCCAGCCGGGCGGGAACCGCCCGACGTCGTAGCTGTCACCCTGGCCGACGTCCCAGGGCTCCGCGACCAGCTTGATGCCCGACAGGGCCGGATCCTGGGCGACGAGGTCGAAGAACGCGGATGAGTCGTCGAAGCCGCCGTCCTGCCGGGCGAGGGTCGACGCGAGGTCGAACCGGAAGCCGTCGACGCCCATCACCTCGACCCAGTAGCGCAGCGAGTCCATGATCAGTCGCAGGCTGGTGCTGCTTCCGGCGTTCAGCGAGTTGCCGCAGCCCGTGGTGTCCACGTACCGCCCGGGTTCGTCCGGATCCACCCGGTAGTAGGCAGTGTTGTCCAGCCCTCGGAAGCTCAGCGTCGGGCCGTCTGCGCCGCCCTCGGCGGTGTGGTTGTAGACGACGTCGAGGAGGACCTCGATCCCTGCATCGTGCAGCGAGCGCACCATCTCCTGGAACTCGCGGACCTGACCTCCCGCCTCGCCGTTCCGGACAGCCGCGGAGTAGGCGGCGTTCGGGGCGAAGAACCCGATCGTGTTGTACCCCCAGTAGTTGGTCAGGTGGCGGGTGCCGAGGAAGGCCTCCGGAACGTTGTGGTGCACCGGCAGGAGCTCGACCGCGGTGACGCCGAGCTCGGTCAGGTGCCTGATCGAGGCCGGGTGACCCAGGCCCGCGTAGGTCCCACGCAGCTCCGGCGGCACCGCCTCGTTGCGCTGCGAGAACCCCTTCACGTGGAGCTCGTAGAAGACCGACTCGGACAGCGGCCGGTTCGGGCGGCCGGCCGAGGCGTGGTTGGGACCAGGGTCGACGACGAGCGAGCGCGGGACGTGCGCGGCGGAGTCGAGCGGGCTCGCCTTCGCCGGGTCGCTGACGTCGTAGCCAAGGACCTCGGGACCGAAGGTGACCGATCCGGTGATGGCTCGGGCGTACGGGTCGAGCAGGAGCTTGGCCGGGTTGCACAGCATCCCCGCGGCGGGCTCGAAGGGACCGTGGACCCGGAAGCCGTACTGCTGTCCCACGGCCATCCCGTCGACGCGGGCGTGCCAGCTGTCGCCGTCGCGATGCAGGTCGTGCCTGACCTCGGCGCCCAGGGCGTCGAACAGGCAGAGCTCCACGCGCAGCGCCACCGACGAGTGCACGGCGACGTTGGCGCCGCCGGGGACGAGGCTGACACCGAGCGGAGCCGGGCTGCCGGGACGCACTGCTGCGGGCGTCACTGCCATGTCGCGACCCTAGCCACCCCAGCTCGCGCCGTCATCGACACGACCATCCCGGGCCGGCGGACTGGCGTGAATTCACCCTCCGGTCGCGCAGCGTTCACCGCGAGACGCCGCCTCCGGCCGTCCTGACTGTTGACCGCCCATGGTCACTTCGCAAGAGTCGGAGTGGTCAGCCGTCGACTGGCTCGCCTGCGGCTCGGGAGGGCAAGAGTCGAGCGGGGAAGAGTCGGGAGGAGAAGCGATGCCCGGCACAGTGGTGGTTCTCGGTGGTGGGCTTGCCGGCGTCTCGTGCGCGCAGCGGTTGGCCGACGGTGGCCTGACCGTCACCGTCGTCGACCGGCACGACTACCTCCAGTTCCAACCGCTGCTGTACCAGGTCGCGTCGTCCCAGCTTCCGGCGCAGGACGTCGCACGGCCCCTGACCACGGTGTTCGGGGATCAGGACGGCGTCACGGTCGAGCAGGCCGATGTCGTGAAGGTCAGCTTCGCCGACCGGTCCGTCACCACTGCTGACGGCCGGACCTTCACGGCCGACTACCTCGTCGTCGCGGCCGGGTCGCAGCCGAACTTCTTCGGGATCCCGGGTGCGGCGGAGCACAGCTTCCCGATGTACTCGGTCGCGGACGCCGAGCGGCTGCGACTGCAGCTCCGGGCCTTCCTCGCCACCGCGGAGCACGGCGCCGATGACACGCAGGCAGAACCCGTCGACATCGTCGTCGTCGGTGGGGGCGCCACCGGAGTCGAGACGTCGGGCGCCATCGCCGAGATCATCACCGTGCTGGGCGAGCAGGAGAAGCTCAAGAACCCCGCGCGCATCCATCTCGTCGATCGCGGCACCGCGCTCCTCCCGCAGTTCTCCGACAAGGCGCACCGCTACGCGATGGAGAAGCTGGCCGAGCACGACGTCCACGTCATGCTCGGCACCGGCGTGGCGCGGGTGGACGCCGGTGCCGTCCACTTCGACGACGGCACCACGCTGGCGACCAGCACCCTGATCTGGGCCGGTGGGTCCGCCGGTGCCCAGGTCACCCAGCACGCCGGCCGAGCGCCGGGGCGAGGCGGCCGGGTCGACGTCGAGCCGGATCTCACCGTCGCCGGCTTCCCCGGGGTCTACGCGATCGGAGATGCCGCCAACATCCCGGACAAGGAGGGCCGTGCGCTGCCGCAGCTCGGGTCGGTCGCCCAGCAGTCCGGCCGGCACGCGGCGAAGAACATCCTGCATGCGGTAGCAGGCGAAAAGGCCACGCCCTTCCGGTACAAGGACAAGGGCATCATGGCGATGATCGGTCGCAACGCCGCGGTGGCCGAGGTGGGCAAGCACCGTCACGAGGTCGACGGACCGGTAGCTTTCGCCGCCTGGCTGGGCGTCCACGCGATGCTGCTCAGCGGTGTCCACAGCAAGAGCGACGCCTTTCTGGAATGGGGCTGGGACTACTTCGACCGTGACCACGCAGCGACGCTGGAGAGCCACTCCAACCCGCAGCGGATCCTGTGGGGGGACGACGCCGCGGACGTACCCCACATCGACCTCGAGCGAGCGCCGGTCGGCGGTAGCCGGGGGGCGGTACGGGACGCGGGTCAGCCAGGAGGCTAGCCTTCGCGTCATGGCTGAGGTCATCGGTTTCGCGCTCCTGTCACTGGTGGTGATGCTCGTCGTCGCAGCGGTGGCCGGTCGAGCGCAGAGCCGGTCCCGATGCGGTCTCGACGAGTCCCGCCGCGACCTGCGGATGCGGGCGGCGTTTGACGAGGGCGGCGACGTGCGCCCGCGGTCGGTCTGATGGCGACCGCCTGATGCAGTTCAGCGGCTGGCCTGCCGAGGCCCTCGACTTCTTCGACGGGCTGGAGGCCGACAACTCCCGCAGCTACTGGCTGGCCCACAAGCCGGTCTACGAGGACGTCGTCCGGGCGCCGATGCTCGCGCTGCTCGCGACGCTCGCTCCGGAGTTCGGGCCCGGCACGATCTTCCGGCCGTACCGCGATGTCCGCTTCAGCAAGGACAAGACCCCGTACAAGACCGGCATCGGAGCCTCCTTGCGTGACGGCTACGTCGAGCTGTCAGCACGTGGTCTGGCCGCCGGGCGTGGGATGTACGTGATGGCGCCCGACCAGCTCGAGCGCTACCGGCGTGCCGTGGCGGACGACGTGCAGGGCGCCGCGCTCGAACGCGTCGACGCAGCGCTTGCGAAGAAGGGGCTGCACCTGCAGGGCCGCGACGTGCTGCGGACGGCCCCGCGGGGCTACGACCGTGACCACCCGCGGATCGAGCTGCTGAGGTTCAAGGGCGTCATCGTGTGGAAGGCGTGGGAGGTCGAGCCCTGGCTGGGCACGGCCGCGGCCAGCAAGCGCGTCGCGACCTTCTTCCGCGCCGCCGCCCCGCTCGACGAGTGGCTCGCCACGAACGTCGGACCGAGCACGCTGAGCCCGGACGACCGGCGGCGTTGAGCCGTCTCCCCACGCTTGGGGCGGATTGGATAAAATATCCGCCATGACGACGTCAGGCGGAGCTCTCGACGGGATCGTGGTCGCCGATTTCAGCCGGGTCCTCGCGGGCCCCTACGCCACCATGCTGCTGGCTGACCTCGGCGCGGACGTCATCAAGGTCGAACGCCCCGGTGCCGGCGACGACACCCGAGCCTGGGGTCCACCCTGGTCGGCGGACGGTGTGTCCACGTACTTCCTCTCGGTCAACCGGAACAAGCGCTCCCTCGCCCTCGACCTCGGCGACGCCGGCGACCTCGAGGTCGCGCGTCGGCTCGCCGCTCGTGCCGACGTCGTGGTCGAGAACTTCAAACCCGGGGGGATGGCCAGGCTGGGCCTGGGGTACGAGCAGGTCCGCGCGACGAACCCCGGCGTGGTCTACGCGTCGATCAGCGGGTTCGGCTCCGGCGCTGGTGCCGCGCTGCCGGGCTATGACCTCCTGGTGCAGGCCGTCGGCGGGTTGATGAGCGTGACGGGCGAGCCCGACGCAGAGCCCACCAAGGTGGGCGTGGCCATGGTCGACGTCATCACCGGCATGCATGCGGCCATCGGGATCCAGGCGGCGCTGCTCAGCCGCGCGCGCACCGGCGTCGGGCAGCAGGTCGAGGTGAACCTGCTGTCGTCACTGCTGTCCGCGATGGTGAACCAGACGGGTGGGTTCGTGGCGGGCGGCGTGGTGCCAGGACGCATGGGCAACAAGCACCCCTCGATCGCCCCCTACGAGACCTTCCCGACCGCGGACCGCCCGATCGTGCTCGCGGTCGGCAACGACGGCCAGTTCCGCGCGCTCTGCGCGGTGCTGGAGCGGCCGGATCTCGGCGCCGATCCGCGGTTCGCGACCAACCCCGGTCGGGTGGCCGAGCGAGCGACGCTGGTGCCGGAGCTCACCAGGACGCTGCTCACCAGGTCGGCCGACCTCTGGTTCGCAGCCTTGACCGCGGCCGGTGTTCCCTGCGGCCCGATCAATGACGTCGCCGCGGCGATCGAGCTCGCACGCTCGTTGGGTGCAGAGCCCGTCGTCGACATCGACGGGGTGCCGACGGTGGCAGACCCGATCACGCTCTCCGGCACCCCGGTCGCGTACCGGTACCCGCCGCCCGGCGTCGGCGCCGATGACGACGAGCTGCGCGCGTGGCTGGCCTGAGCCGTGGCTGACACACCCGCGTTCCGGCGACCGCCCACGGCGCAGGAGGCCGTGCTCGCGGAGCTCCGACGCGCGATCGTCTCCGGTGACCTCGAGCCGGGGCAGCAGATCCTGCAGGACGCGCTGGCCGAGCGGTTCGGCGTCTCCCGGGTCCCGCTGCGCGAGGCGCTCAAGATCCTCGAGGGGGAGGGGTCCGTCAGCTACGTCCCGCACCGTGGGTACTTCGTGGTCGAGCTGAGCCTGGTGGACCTGCTCGAGGTGTACCGGATCCGGCAGCTGCTCGAGACCGAGGCGGTGCGCACGGCGATGCCCTTGCTCACCGAGGAGGTCGTGCGTCGCTTCGCCGACTCCGTCGCCGACTGCGAGCGGGCCGGCGAGCTCGGCGACCTCGCCCGGATGACAGCGGCGAACCGGCGGTTGCACTTCACGCTGTTCGCCGCAGCCGGGATGCCGCGGTTGGAACGCCTGATCCGTGTCCTGTGGGACGCGACGGACGTGTATCGATCGCTCTACTACGCGGATGGGGAGAGTCGGGACGCTGTGGCGCGCGAGCACCGCCTCATCCTCGAGGCGGTGCTCGCGCGGGACACAGACCGAGCGGTGGAGCTGCTCGACGAGCACCGGGACCGGGCCGTGGAGCACATCAGGGGCCTGCTAGCGGGGCGCTAGCCCGTGACCGACCGGGGCCCTGCTAGATCAGTCGCTGCGTCCAGATCAGGGCAGCGGCCGCAGCGAGGATCGAGATCGCCAGGGCTATCCCGACGAACAGCGCCGTGATCTCCTGCGTGTGCGTGTCGTAGCCGACGTCGCGACCGATCTGGTCGTACACGGAGCCGAGCTCGTCCTCGGACGATGCGGAGAACGACTTCCCGTTGGCTTCCTGGGCCAGCCGGGCCATCGTGTCGGGGTCGAACGGGACCGGAACGGTGCGCCCCTGCACGGTGACCGTGCCGTCAGCGGTGCCGAACGCGATGGTGTCGATGGGGACCCCGGCCTTCTTGGCGGCAGCGGCCGCGTTGTCGGCGGACTGTGCCGGCGAGAGGTCACCGTCGCCGATCGTGGGGGCGCCGTCGCTCATCAGCACGATGGCAGCGGGGGCGGCCTTGCCGTCGGTCCCGGCGGGAACCCCCGCGATGGCGCTCAGCGAGAGGTTGATGCCGGCGCCGGTGGCGGTGCCGCCGCCGACCGTCAGCGAGTTGAGGGCTGCCAGCAGGGTGGCGCGGTCGGAGGTCGGAGCCTCGATCAGACGGGCGCTGCTGTCGAACGTCACCAGGCCGACCTGCAGGCCCTTGGGGAGGCCGTTGATGAAGGCTCTCGCCTCGGTCTCGGCGGCTTGCAGCCGGCTGGGCGCGACATCGTTCGACGTCATCGACGCCGAGGTGTCCAGCGTGAGCATGATCGTCGCGTTCGACTTCGGGGTGCGTTCGACCAGCGCGGGCTGGGCGAAAGCGAAGACCAGCAGGACGAGCGCGGCGAGGGTCGCGGCGGCCGGGATGAAGCGCTGCCACCCTGGCTTGCGCGGCGCCACCGAGGCGAGGAGGTCGACGCTGGTGAACCGCAGCGCGACCTTCTGCCGCTGCCGGAGCACCACCAGGTACGCCACGAGCAGCACGACCGGCGCTATGAGGAAGACCAGGCGCCAGGAGGAGAGGAAGGTCATGACGCTCCAAAGGTTCTGCTCGCACCCGCGCTGGGGAGCGGCGCCATGCGCCGGTCCCGACGACGTCGGGTTGCGAACGACAGGGTGTCCAGCACCCAGTCACGGTCGGTGGACAGCGGGAGGGTCTCGGCGCCGGCCCGGGTGAGTGCGGCCCGGATGGACAGCTGGCGCTCGGCGGCGGCTGCGGCGTACTTCTCGCGCAGCGTGGCCGAGCTGGTCTGGACGGTGAGCTCCCGTCCTGACTCAGGGTCGACGACGGCCAGCATCCCCACCGCGGGCAGGCTGAGCTCACGGGGGTCGGTGATGTGGACGGCGATGACCTGGTGCTTGGTCGACAGGGCCCGCAGCGGCCGCTCCCAGTCGGACTGGTCGAGGAAGTCCGACACGACGACGACCTGCCCGCGACGCGGCTGGGTGCGCATGAGCTGGACCAGCGCCGCGGCGAGGTCGCCCTCCGGCGCCGGGCCCGCCGCCCGTCGGGGGGTGTCGTGCAGGACCGAGAGAGCAGAGAGCAGGCCCGTCCGTCCGGTGGTCTCCGGGACGCGCTGGACCTGGTCACCGCCACAGACCAGGATCCCGAAGCGGTTACCGGCCCGCACGGTGAGCATGCCGAAGGCCGCGGTGACCGCGAGGACGACGTCACGCTTCTCGTGCTCGGCGGTGCCGAAGTCGAGGCTGGGCGAGCGATCGGCGACGATCCAGGTCTCGAGCTCGCGGTCGGCCTCGGTGGTCCGGACGTGCGTCGCCGACATCCGGGCCGTGAGGTTCCAGTCGATCTGGCGCGCGTCGTCGCCGGGCTCGTAGCGCCGGGCCCCTGAACGCTCGCTGCCCGGACCGATGGCGCTGGACAGGTGGTCCCCGCTCAGCCGGCCGTCCAGCTTGCGCAGGATGTCGAGCTCGACCCGACGCAGCACGGTCGCCTTGTTGACGACGCCGGACACCGGCACGACGGTGAGGTCGCGACGGTTGCTCTTGCTCATCCGGCGGCCTGGGCACGGAAGGCGGTGTCCGAGCTGGTGCGCGACTCGTCCTGGTGCGGGGCGACGCGAGGGGCCGGGACGGTGGACAGGATCTGACCGAGGAGGTCATCGGCGTGGATGCCCTCGGCGAGCGCCTCGTACGTGAGGATCATGCGGTGGCGGAGCACCTCGGGTGCGACCTCGTAGATGTCCTGCGGCACGAGGAAGCGACGGCCACGGAGCACGGCGAGCGCGCGCCCGGCAGCCAGCAGGCCGAGCGTCCCACGCGGGCTTGCTCCCAGCGCGACGTACGGCGCGATGCCGGGGACGCCCCAGCGCGCGGGCTCACGGGTGGCCATGACGAGCCGGACCGCGTAGTCCTGCACGGCGTGGTGGACGAAGACGTCGTCGGTGGCGAGCTGGAGCTGCTGGAGCTGCTCGATGGAGAGGACCTGCTGCGCCACCGGCGGGTGCACGCTCATGCGCCGCGCGATCGCGACCTCCTCCTCGTACGTCGGGTGGTTGACGACGATGTGCATGAGGAACCGGTCGCGCTGCGCCTCGGGCAGGGCGTAGACGCCCTCGGACTCGATCGGGTTCTGGGTGGCGAGGACCAGGAAGGGCGCCGGCACCTTGCGGGTGTGACCGCCGATGGAGACCTGGCGCTCGGCCATGACCTCGAGCAGGGCGGACTGCACCTTGGCTGGCGCGCGGTTGATCTCGTCCGCGAGGACGATGTTCGCGAAGATCGGACCCCACTCGATGTCGAAGTCCTCGGTGGACGGACGCCAGATGCGCGTTCCGACGACGTCGGCCGGCACCAGGTCAGGGGTGAACTGGATGCGGGAGAAGTCGCCGCCGACGACGTCGGCCATCGTCGAGATCGTCAGGGTCTTGGCCAGACCAGGAACGCCCTCGACCAGGCAGTGCCCGCCGGCAAGCAGGCACAGCATGGCGCGCTCGACGAGGCGGTCCTGGCCGACGACCACCCGCTTCACCTGGAACAGGGCGTCCTCGAGCAGCGCGGCGTTGCCGAGCTGGCCGTGTGCGGAATCCGTCATGAGCAGGTGCCTCCTGGGTCGTCGTGCGCTGGTCGATACTCGTCTGGTCGCTCGCTGCTGCCACGGCTGTCGTGGCTGCGTACTCCGAGACGATGGTGCATGGATCTAAGGGCAGGCCGAGAAGATCCTTAGAGAAGGCTGTGCAAGCAGGGAGGTCGGTGGACGGCCCCCTGGAACGGCGGTGGACGGCCCTCGGAACCCTGCCTGGCCGGCGAGTGTCCAGGCAATTCTCAGGGTCGATGCGCAGACTAGGAAGCTGACGGCCAGCCGGCCCGTGGCGAGCGAGGAGAACAGACCGGTGAGCATGCAAGGTGACGGCGGCACGCCCGGCGAGGGCTGGTACCCGGACCCCTGGACGGCTGGTGGCCGGCGCTACTGGGACGGCTCGTCCTGGACGGCCGACGTCTTCGAGGACCAGGTCGCGGGAACGGCGGCCGCCCCGCGCGCAGCCGGTCTCGGGACGCCACCGTCGACGCCGAGCAGCGTCCCCCCGCCTGTTCCTGGGTGGGAGGCGCCGGCACGCCCCGCCTGGACGCCGCCGCCCGCTCAGACGGAGATCCTCGAAGCCCCGGCGACCACGGCCGTGCCGTGGAAGGTCGTGTCGATCGTGCTGGTCTCGTGCCTGGTGGCCGGGCTGGCCATCTTCGGGGTGGTCAAGGCGCTAAGCCCAGGGGACGACAGCAACGCCGCCGATCCCGCACCGACCGTGACGCTGCCCTCGCCCCAGCCGCCGGCACCGACCCCGACCCCCTCGCCGGTCCAGCCGACCCCGTCGCCCTCTGCGGTGCCGTCGGGCCCGAGCGTCCCGACCACGCCGAGCTCGAGCGTGCTCGCCCGGCTCGGGCTGCAGCAGTCCGACGTCATCTCGACCGTCACCGTCGGCCTCATCGACGGCGGGGACGAGGTGACCGGCGAGACAACCCTGGATCTGTGCAACGGCACCTTCCCGAGCGAGGCGTTGCGCGTCGGTCGCTACCAGGTCGTCGGGGTGGATGCCGCAGGGAACGACCTCCTGAGCACCGAGGCCGTCCAGTACCAGTCGGCCGCAGCGACCACCCAGGCCTTCAGCGAGATCAAGGCAGTGGCAGCGAGCTGCTCCTCGGCTCCGAGCGGAACGCCACCCGTCAGCACGACCCTCGGGCCGAAGCCCGATGGCTCCTGGGCTACCACGCCGGGGGTCGACCGGCTCGCCTACACGGTGACCTCCACCACCGCCGACGGTCAGACCCAGACCTCGATCGTGGTGTACCTGCGGCACGGCGACCTGCTCATGGGGGTGTACTTCCCGAACCCGGTCGGCGCACAGACCCCGGTGGACGGCCAGACCACCATCCCGGCGATCGTGCACATCTTCGAGCAGCGCCTGCTGAACCCGCCGGCCGCGGGCTCGTCCGGTGGGTCTGGTTCCGGGTCCGGCAGCGGAGGTGGCGGCGGCACCATCACGGGCTGAGCCCGCCGCCTTCGTTACCGGTAGGCGCTGATGCCGGTCAGGGCCTCGCCCAGCACGAGCAGATGGATCTCGCTGGTGCCCTCGTAGGTGAGCACCGACTCGAGGTTGTTGGCGTGGCGCAGCGGCGAGTACTCGGTCGTGATCCCTGCCCCGCCGAGGATCGTCCGGGCCTGCCGGGCGATCGCGATGGACTCCCGGACGTTGTTCAGCTTGCCGACGCTCACCATCTGCGGGGTGGCCTTGCCGGCGTCCTTCAGGCGACCGAGGTGCAGGGCGAGCAGGTAGCCCTTCTGGAGCTCCAGCGTCATGTCGGCGAGCTTCTCCTGGGTGAGCTGGAAGCCGGCGATGGGCCGGTCGAACTGCTCGCGGGTCGAGGGCGTAGGCGACCGCGGTCTCGATGCAGTCGCGAGCCGCGCCGAGCGCACCGAAGATGATCCCGAACCTGGCCTCCGACAGGCAGCCCAACGGGCCGCCCAGTCCGCGGGCCTCCGGCAGCATGGCCGAAGCCGGGAGTCGCACGTCCGTCGAGGACGAGCTCGCTCGTGACCGAGGCGCGCAGCGAGAGCTTGTGATGCACGAGCGTTCGCGGTGAACCCTGGGCGTGCTCGTGGGGACGACGAAGCCGCGGATCCCGTCGTCGGTCTGCGCCCACACCACGGCGACGTCGGCGACGCTGCCGTTGGTGATCCACATCTTCGTGCCGTTGAGCACCCAGTCGTCGCCGTCGCGCTTGGCGCGAGGTCGCGCATGCCCGCCGGGTTCGAGCCGAAGTCGGGCTCGGTGAGCCCGAAGCAGCCGATGGCCTCGCCGGCGGCCATCCGCGGCAGCCACTCCTGCTTCTGCTCCTCGGAGCCGTAGCGCCAGATGGCGAACATGGCCAGCGAGCCCTGCACGGAGACCAGCGACGCGGAGGCCGGAGTCGACGGCCTCCAGCTCCAGGCAGGCGAGGCCGTACGCCGACCGCGCTGGTGCCCGCGCAGCCGTAGCCCTCGAGGTGCATGCCGAGCAGCCCCAGCGAGCCGAGGCCGCGCGCGAGCTCGCGCGCGGGGATCTCGCCGGCCTCGAACCAGCTCGGGGACGTGCGGGCGGACCTCCGCGTCCAGGTAGTCGCGCACGGTCGCGCGGATCGCGCGCTCCTCCTCGGACAGCAGGCTGTCCGCCGCGATCAGGTCGAGGGGGGAGACGGGCTCAGGCATGGCTGCTCCGATCCGAGAGCGCGAGGGCTGGACTGAGGTGGATATTGGATCCAATGCTAGCGGAGGTGGTGCCCAGGGCGTCCACCAGGTCTCAGCGGACGGTGCCGGACATCGGGGCCATGCAAGCAGCCTAGGTTCAACCAAGCCTTGCTGGGCAAGGTGTGAAGGTCGTGCACAGCCTTGTCGAAGCCGGGCGGCGACGACCGGCCCGCCACTACGATGGTGAACTGCCTCCTCCGCCGAACGCTGGCCAACCAGAAACGAAGGCCTTCCGTGTCTGCTCGTCCCCTGACCTTCCTGTTCATGCCAGAGTCCGCGTACGGCCCGACGAACAACTGCATCGGCATCGGCGAGGTGCTGCTCGGCCGCGGCCACCGCGTCGTGTTCGCCGCCGAGGCGTCGTGGGCCGGCAAGCTCGCGCCGCTCGGCTTCGTGGAGGATCTCGTCGATCTCGCGCCGCCGGCCGCGACGGACGCCGGCCGAGGCCGAGGACGCCGGGACAGTTCTGGAACGACTTCATCCGCGAGACCGCGCCGGAGTTCCGCAAGCCGACCGTCGAGCAGCTCGAGACGTTCATGCAGCCGACCTACCAGGCGCTGATCGACGGCGCGAAGTACTGCGAGCCGCAGCTGCGCGAGATCATCGCGCCGGCACCAGCCCGACGTCATCGTCGAGGACAACGTCGTGAGCTTCCCGGCCCTGAGACGGCCGGGGTCCCGTTCGTCCGGATCGTCTCGTGCAACCCGCTGGAGGTGCGCGGCGACGAGCTCCCGCCGCCGTTCTCCGGGCTGCCCAGTCGACGACCGCGCGCGAGTGGGACGAGCTTCCCGCGCGGAGTTCGACCGCACGCACCGGCCGATGTGGCAGGACGTTCAACGACTGGGTGCAGTCAGCCAGGGCCGCTCGCCGCTGCCCGACCTCGAGTTCATGCACGACCTCGAGCCGCAGGCGCCAACCTCTACGTCTACCCGCCGAGGTCGCCGACTACACCGACGCGCCGTCCGCTCGACGCGACGCTGGCACGGCATGGACTCCAGCGTGCGCGAGACCGACGAACGCCGTACGTGCTCGCCCGCGGTACGTCGCCGACCGCCCCGCCGACAGCGCGCTGCATCTACCTCTCGCTCGGTTCGCTCGGCGGCGCCGACGTCGAGCTCATGCGCCGGCTGGTCGACGTGCTCGGGCGCGACCCGGCACCGCTCATCGTGAGCAAGGGTCCGCAGGCCGACCGAGATCGAGCTCGCCGACAACATGGTCGGGGCGCGAGATCCTGCCGCAGACGACGCTGATGCCCGCAGGTCGACCTGGTGATCACCCACGGCGGCAACAACACGACCACCGAGGCGATGCACTTCGGCAAGCCGATGGTCGTGCTGCCCGCTGTTCTGGGACCAGTACGACAACGCGCAGCGGGTGCACGAGACTCGGCTTCGGCGTCCGGCTCGCGACCTACGCCTTCACCGACGACGAGCTCACCGGCGCCATCGACCGGCTCCTCGGCGACACCGATCTGCGGGCGCGGATGAGCGCGAACGCGCGCGAGATCCAGCGGCGGGACGGCCGCTCCGAAGGCCGCGGACATCCTGGAGACCGTCGGCAACGCGCCGCGGGTCAGCCGGTGGAGGCGTGACCACGAGGGACGATCTCGCCGGCCGCGTCCGCAGGGCGGGCCCGGCCTCGTTCCTGCCGAGTCACGCGAGCTCCGAGCGCCCCACGGCGGTGCCGCCCTTCCGGCTGGTGGCGTCCTACGGCCTCACCGGTGGTGAGCAGAGCCGGGACGTCGGGCCTGGGCCGTGGGCGGCTCTGGTCGAGGACGCCGCCGGCTCGTTGCTCGGGGTGCCCGCTCGCCTCGGACGGCGCCGGTGGCCTACGCCGGGCGACGGCGGGCATGTCCGCGTCAGAGGCCCTGCTGGCCTTGCTGGACGCCGACCAGAAGCCCGAGCCGAACAACCCGCCGGCCTTCGCGCTGGTGCCCGATCCACCCCTGCCGCGCGCGCGGCGAGCGCGCGGTCGCCGTCGACCAGACGCACGAGTCGGTCGTCGTCGGTGAGCGCGCCGTGGTCAAGTGGGCGGTCTACCTCGCGCCCTCGCTCGGGCGGCTTCCCGCGGTGCGTGCGGCCCAGCACCTCGATGCAGTCGGGTTCACCGAGACGCCGGAGCCCGTGGGCTTCCTGGTCTGGCGTGATCACGGCCCCGGCCCGCTCCGGCAGGCGCTGGTGGCGTCCGCCACGACGTTCCTGCCCGGCGCGAGCGACGGCTGGGACTGGGCCGTCGACGACCTCCTGGCCCACCTTGCGGGGAGCACTGACCTCGCGACCGCCATCGAGCCGGCTACCGCGCTCGGCGGCTTGATCGGACGCCTGCACGCCGGGTTCGCGACGCCGTCCAGCTTCGAGCCCGACCCGGTGGGGGTCGTCGACGCCGACGCCGCGGCGCGCTGGCGCGACACCGCGCTCGCCGTCCTGGACCGCGCTGTCAGCACTGACGACCGGTGAGCCGGGCGAACGCCTGGCCGCCCGCGCCGATGCCGCGCGCGCGGTGCTCACGGGCATCGGCGAGCTGGTCGGCACGCCGGTGACGATGGTGCACGGCGACCTGCACGTCGGGCAGGTGCTGCGCTGGGCCGAGGGGTACGCCATCGCGGACTTCGACGGCAACCCCGTGCTGCCGACGGCCGAGCGCTCGGCGCCGCAGCCGCCAGCAAGAGACGTCGCCGGCATGCTGCGCTCGCTCGACCACGTCGGCCGGGTCGCCGAACCGCCGCACCGAGGATGCCCACCTCGAGGCGACCAAGGCCTGGACCGATCGCGGCTCGCGGGCGCCTTCCTCGACGGCTACCGCGCGGTGCTCGCGGACGCCGGCAAGCCTGAGCTGCCTCGACGAGCGCATGCTGCCAGCCGTTCGAGGTCGAGCAGGAGTGCAGGGAGTTCGTCTACGCCGCCTCGCACCTGAACCGCTGGGTGTACGTCCCTGACGCCGCGTTCACCGCGCTGATGGACGGCGAGGTCGCCAGCGGCTCGGCGGTCGAGGCAGGCAGCCATCTGATGGACGCCCCGCGGGTTCCTCGGCGGACGTCGAGCAGACGCCGCGGGACGTTGGGCCGGCTCGCTGACGACCTCGACGCCGGCGGCGCGCTCGCGAGGCCCTGGACGGGCGTCCGCACGGACGTCGACCGCGTGCTGCTGCTCGGGCATGGGCTCGTCGACCTATGCGGCCGGCGTGGTTGCCGCGCGGCTGCGGCACGCGGGGTCGATGCGGTCGCTGAGCTCGGCTCCTCCGACCTGCTTCCCGCCGGCGGACCCACGCATGCTGGTCGTAGCGGTATCGGCGAGCGGCGGCTCCGCCGAGACGCTCGCTGCCGTCGCGCCGCTACCTCGGACGTTCGCCGGTGGTCGCGGTCACCGAGCACGGTCGGCTCCGCGATCGCTGCGGGAGCGCACGTGGTCCCGCTGCTGGGCGGGGCCGAGGACGGCGGGGTCTCCTGCCGCTCCTACCGGCACACGGTGGGCGTGCTGCTGGCGCTCGCCGACCGGCTGAGCCCGGGACTCGCGCCCGACGTCCCGCGCTGGCTCGCCGGGCGGCGGCGGCGACCGCCGACCTGCTGGACCGTCGCGGCGACTGGCTGCCCGGCGGTGAGCGAGGCGCTCGACGGGCCTGCCGGCACCTGGGTGGTGGCCGCCGCCGCCGGTTCGGCTCGGCCCAGCAGTCGGCCCTGATGCTGCGTGAGGGGCCCCGACGCCCCGCGCAGGCCTGCGAGACGCGGGGACTGGTCGCACGTCGACGTCTACCTGACCAAGACGCTGGACTACCGGATGCTGCTGCTGCCGGGTCGGCCTGGGACTACCACTGCCTGCGCTGGACGGACGAGCGGGACTCCACCGTGGTCGCCGTGGGGGCCGAGGTCTCCGCCGCCACGCTTTCGGTGCGGTACGCCGGCGACGACGAGGACGACGTCAGGCTGCTCGCCGAGACCACGGTGGCCGAGCTCGTGGCGCACGACTGGTGGACCTAGGACGTCGTGCCGGTCGTCAGGCGACGCCGGTGCCGACCGCAGGGTCGGGCGAGGCGTCGGCCGAGCACCTCCGTGACCCGGCCGCCGGGTGGAACAGCGCGATCACGAAGGCGATCGCCAGGGTGACCACCATGCCGTAGAAGACGACCCGGGTCGCCTGCGCGTAGTCGTGCTGGATCGCGCTCAGGATGGCGTTCTTGACGCTGTCCGGGGTACCCGCGGGGAAGCCGCCGCTCCGGTTGCCCCTGGAGATGCTCGCCGCGATCTGCTTCGCCTGGTCGGCGGGGATGCCGAGGCCACCGAGGGAGTCGGTCAGCTTGTTGGTGTTCACCGTGATGAGCAGGGCTCCGAGGATCGCGAGGCCGAGGCTGGAGCCGTAGTTCCGCAGCGTCTGCGTGATGCCGGTGACCTCGCCGTACGAGGCGCCGATCGACCGGTTGACCGCATCAGTGCTGGCCGGGCCCAGGAGCAGCCCGATCCCCGCCCCCGAGATCACGATGTAGACCCACTGCGCGCTCAGGTTCAGGGTGGTCAGGCTGTGACCCCACAACCCGAACCCGATGGCCCCCAGCGCGGTGCCCGCGACGATCGCGGGCTTGGCCCCGCGGCTGTCCAGGATCCGTCCGCCGATCTGCGCCGCGGTCGCGAAGCCGGCGAAGAAGACGAGCAGGTAGAGGCCGGCGTTGTTGGCGTCGTAGCCGAGCGAGATCTGCGAGTAGACGCTGGCGAAGAAGAAGACCGGGACGAACGCGATCATGCCGAAGAACAGCACGCCGTTGTCGACGGTGAACGCCCGGCTCCGGAAGATGCGGACCTTGATGAGCGGGATCTTGGTGCGGAGCTCGACCATGACGAAGACGGCGAGGATCACCAGCCCGGCGACGATGCAGGCCCAGGTGGCCGCACTGCCCCAGCCCCAGCTGCTCGACTGCTGGAAGCCGAGCACGCTGAGCCCCATGCCGAGCGCGATCAGGACGGCGCCGCGATAGTCGATGGGCTCGCGGCGGTGCACCGTGTGGACCTTCGCCAGGTAGGTCAGCACGATGGCGATGGCGGCGACCGGGAGGTTGACCCAGAAGATCGCCCGCCAGGTCCACTGCGTGAGGTAGCCGCCCAGGATCGGACCGATCGCGGTGAGACCGCCGCTGATCCCGAAGAACAGCGCGAGGGCCTTGCCGCGCTCGTCGATGTCGAACGAGGACACGACGATGGCCAGCGCGGCCGGGAACAGCAGGGCCGCGCCGGCGCCCTGGATGACCCGGAACGTGATCAGCCAAGCCTCGGCGAAGAGAGTTGTCAGGGGTTGCTCCGCACAACGCGGACGACGCCGCGAAGATCACCACGCCGAGCAGCACCATCCGACGGTGACCCAGGATGTCCGAGATGCGGCCGCCGAACGCGAAGAGCGCGGACAGCGCCAGCAGGTAGCCGTTGATGATCCACTGCACGCCGCTGTAGGACAGCGAGAGCTCGCTCTGGATGTTGGGGGCGGCGATGGCGACGATCGTCTGGTCGATGAACGTCATCGCGACCGCGAACAGCATGGCCGTCAGCGCGAGATAACGCGTGCTCGTCCCGCCGGTCTCCGCGGTCGAGCTGGTCTCGACGTCACCCACCGTGCACCTCCGTCGCTGGCCCGCCCGGACGAGAGGCGATGATCATGTATACCGAGAGCGCACGGACAGCGTCCAGCGGTCACGCGCGGCGCTGCCTCCGTCCGCCGGTGGCTGGCGCCGTGCCGAGGACCTCGGCCAGGGCGGTCAGTGTCCGGTGAAGCGCTCGAAGACCTTGGCGCGGCGGGCCGGCTTGCCGCTGCGAGCCTCGGCGGAATCGGCGCTGGTCATGACCCGCAGACCGGCGTTGACCCCGAGGAACCGCAGTGGCTCGGGCTCCCAGCGCGGTGAGCGGTGCCCGACCCAGGGCAGCGTGACGAGCTCGGAGTCGCGGCCGAGGACGAGGTCGGCGAGCGTGCGTCCGGCCAGGTTCGTCGTGCCCACGCCGTCGCCGACGTACCCACCGGCCCAGCCGATCCCGGTCGACCGGTCCAGCCCGACCGAGGCGTACCAGTCACGGGTGACCCCGAGCGCCCCGCCCCAGGTGTGCGTCACGGCGTAGTCGGCGACGGCGGGGAAGAGCTCGATGAGCACGCGGCGGAGCTCGGCGAACACGGCCGGCTCACGGTCGAACTCCGGCTTGATGGTGGAGGCGTAGTGGTAGGGGGCGCCTCGCCCGCCGAACGCGATCCGGTCGTCCGCGGTGCGCTGGCCGTAGATGATGAGGTGCCGGAAGTCGCTGAACGTCTCGCGACGGGCCAGCCCGATGCGGTCCCAGACGGCGGTCGGCAACGGCTCCGTCGCGAGCATCAACGAGTACACGGGGACGACGTCGCGCTTGTAGCCGGGAAGCGAGGAGGTGTAGCCCTCGGTGGCCCGGATGACGTGCTCGGCGCGCACCTGGCCGTGCGGGGTGCGCACGACGCCAGGCTCGAGGGACAGGGCCGGCGTGCCCTCGTAGATCGTCACGCCGAGCCGGTCCAGCACCAGGGCAAGTCCCCGGGCCAGGCGGGCGGGATGGATCGCTGCGGTGTGCGGGGTGTAGGTGCCACCGAGGACGTCCGTGGCTCCGCAGCGCTCGGCGGCCTCGGCCGCGGACAGGAACGCGTAGTCCTCCTCGCCGAAGCCCCAGGACCGGGCGTGCTCGACGTCCTCGCGGGCCCGGGCCAGCTGGGTCGGGGTGCGGGCCATCCCGATCGTGCCGCCCTTGGTCCAGTGGACGTCGAGGTCCTCCTCGGCGACCACGCGACCGGTCTCCTCGACCGCACCGAACATGGCTCGCTGCAGCCTGACCGCGCCCTCGCGTGAGGAACCGCGGGCGATCTTGTCCCAGGAGGCGGGGAACAGGGCCGAGCACCAGCCACCGTTGCGCCCCGACGCACCGAAGCCGGCGGTCTCCTTCTCGACCACGACGATGCGCAGCGCAGGATCGGCCTTGGCCAGGTAGTAGGCGGTCCACAGCCCGGTGTAGCCGGCACCGACGATCGCGACGTCGGCATCCACGTCGGTGTCGAGAGCAGGTCGACGTGCGCTCGCCAGCGGTCCCGGGAGGGTGTCCCACCACAGTGAGAGCCGACGGTAGTGCTCGAGGGAGTCGTCCGCGGGACTCATCGCGTCCATCCCTGCACGTAGGCCGGAACCGCGACGTCGAACGCGAGGTCGGGGGCGTCGACGGGCGTGCCGAAGGCCTCTCGCAGGGGCACCGTGCCGGCCCAGATCGGCAGGTGGACGTCTTCCGGCACGTCGTCCGGTGGGCCGTCACTGATCTTCACCGAGGTCTCGTCAAGCGGGAGCGCGAGCACCAGGGTGGCCTTGAGCTCCTTCTTGTTCGGGTGGCGGGCCTCGGCCCACCGGCCGGGAAGGAGGTGCTCGGTGATGCGCTGGAGGGCAGCGGTCTTGGCGTCACCCTCGAGCACCGTGCAGCTCCCGAGGACCATGACGGACCGGTAGTGCATGGAGGACTCGAAGGTCGACCGCGCGAGCACCATGCCGTCCAGCAAGGTGACGGTGAAGCAGGTCGGTGCACCGGCAGCGAGACCGCGGAACAGCCGCGACGCCGTCGAGCCGTGGAAGAGCACGTGGTCGCCGTCGCGGGCATAGCCGACGGGGACCACGAACGGCTGGCCGTCAGGGCCCTGGACCGCGACGTGCGCCATGAACCCGGCGTCGAGCACCGCGTCCCGCACAGCGACGTCCCGGACGGCCTTCTCCGGGATGCGCCGGACCCGGGTCCGCGGGGTCGCCCCGACTCCGCGCACGTCCGGGGTGCCCGAGGTCGCGCTCAGAGGATCGACCAGGCCTCGGTCAGCACCGACCGCAGCACCTGCTCCATGAAGTCGAACTCGGGCTGCCCGATCGTCAGCGGGGGCGCGAGCTGGATCACGGGGTCGCCCCGGTCGTCGGCCCGGCAGTAGAGCCCGGCGTCGTACAGAGCCTTGGAGAGGAAGCCACGGAGCAGGCGCTCGGCCTCGTCGTCGTCGAAGGTCTCCTTGGTGGCCTTGTCCTTGACGAGCTCGATGCCGTAGAAGTACCCGGCCCCGCGCACGTCACCGACGATCGGGAGGTCGTTGAGCTTGTCCAGGGTGGCCCGGAAGGCGCCCTCGTTGTCTCGGACGTGCTGGTTGAGGCCGTCGCGCTCGAAGAGGTCGAGGTTGGCCAGCGCCACGGCAGCGGACACCGGGTGGCCGCCGAACGTGTAGCCGTGCGCGAAGTAGTTGGTCGCCGGTGCGGAACGGCTCGAACAGCCGCTCGTTGGCGATCATGGCGCCGATGGGGGAGTAGCCCGAGGTCATGCCCTTCGCGCAGGTGATGATGTCGGGCGTGACGCCGTAGCGCTGCATCGCGAACATCTCGCCGATGCGTCCGAAGGCGCAGATGGTCTCGTCCGCCACGAAGATGACGTCGTGCTTGTCGCAGATCTCGCGGACCCGCGCGAGGTACCCGGGCGGCGGCGGGAAGCAGCCGCCGGAGTTCTGCACCGGCTCGAGGAAGACGGCGGCGACGGTGTCGGCGCCCTCGAACTCGATGGCCTCCTCGATGCGGTCCGCCGCCCAGCGACCGAAGGCCTCCGGGTCGTCGCCGTGGATCGGGGCTCGGTAGAGGTTCGTGTTGGGCGCCTTGTGCGCGCCCGGGACGAGTGGCTCGAAGAACTTCTTGGCGTCGGGGATGCCAGTGATCGACAGCGCGCCCTGCGGGGTGCCGTGGTAGGCCACCGCGCGGCTGATGACCTTGTGCTTCATGGGCTTGCCGGTGAGCTTGAAGTACTGCTTGGCGAGCTTCCAGGCGGTCTCGACGGCCTCGCCGCCACCGGTGGTGAAGAACACCCGGTTCAGGTCGCCGGGGGTGTAGGCCGCGAGGCGCTCCGCGAGCTCGATCGCCTTCGGGTGGGCGTAGGACCAGATCGGGAAGAACGCGAGCTCCTGGGCCTGCTTGAACGCGGCCTCGGCGAGCTCGGTCCGGCCGTGCCCGGCCTGGACCGTGAACAGCCCTGCAAGGCCGTCGAGGTACTTCTTGCCGTGGTCGTCGTAGATCCAGGCGCCGTCGCCGCGGACGATGATCGGGACCTGACCGCCCTCCTCGAACGTGGAGTGCCGGGTGAAGTGCATCCACAGGTGGTCGCGGGCGGCGGCCGACAACCTCGCGTCGCCCTGCTCGGTCACGGGCGTCGGCGGTGCCGAGGTCGCTGCTGTCGTGGTCGCTGGTGTGGTGGTCATCGGGTACCCCAGGTGTAGGTCTGCTTGCGGAGCTTCAGGTAGACGAAGGTCTCCGTGTGCCGGACGCCAGGCAGCGCCCGGATCTTCTTGTTGATGAGGTCGAGCAGGTGGTCGTCGTCCTCGCAGACGACCTCGAGCGAGGAGGTCGAACTGCCCGGCCGTGATGACCAGGTACGTCGACTTCGTGAGCGGCCGAGCTTGTCGGCGAGGAGCTCCATGTCGCCGTCGCAGCGGATCCCGATCATCGCTGCCGGGTGAAGCCGAGGGTCAGCGGATCGGTCACGGCGACGATCTGGATCATGCCGGGGTCGGCGAGACGCTGGACGCGCTGGCGGACCGCGGCCTCGGAGAGCCCGACGGCCTTGCCGATGGTGGCGTACGGCCGGCGGCCGTCCTGCTGGAGCTGCTCGATGATGGCCTTGGACACCGAGTCCAGGACCGCGCCGTTCCGGTGCGCCGTTCGCGCGCCGCCATGGCGTGCATCCGTCGTCCGCAAGATTCGCACATTCGTTCAAGTGAATCCGTCGTAGACATGCCGCCGGGTACTGATTCCATTCCGCTGAGAGCCGCGAACGTGCTGCATCCGCGTGCGAGTGCCTGCGACCCTCGACCACGGAGCGTGCCGCGTGGCACGATCGGCTCGGCGGCGCACGTCCAGCCCTCGGTCCACATGTCGAGCTGCCCCTTCGGATCACCGCCAGGAGTCGCCCCGTGACTGACAAGCGCGTGCTGCGCAACTTCATCGAACGGCGAGTCGGTCGACGCGGCGGACGGCCGCACCACCGAGGTGCGTCGACCCGACCACCGGCCAGGTGTTCGCGACCGCCCCGCTGTCCGGCGCGGCCGACGTCGACGCGCGCGTACCAGGCCTGCCGCCGCCGCCTTCGAGGCCTGGCGCGACGCCACGCCGTCGAGCGGCAGAGGCTGCTGCTGAAGATCGCCGACGCGGTCGAGGCGCGCGCGGACGAGCTGGTGGACGTCGAGTGCGCAACACCGGCAAGCCGTCGCGCTGACCACGTCCGAGGAGATCGCCCCGATGGTCGACCAGATCCGCTTCTTCGCCGGCGCCGCCCGTCTGCTCGAGGGCCGCGCGGCCGGGCGAGTACATGGACGGGCTCACCTCGTTCATCCGCCGCGAGCCGGTCGGCGTCTGCGCCCAGGTCGCGCCGTGGAACTACCCGATGATGATGGCGGTCTGGAAGTTCGCCCCGGCCATCGCGGCGGGCAACACCGTGGTCCTCAAGCCCTCGGACACCACGCCGGCCTCGACCGTGCTGCTGGCCGAGCTCATCGCCGAGTCCGAGTGCGCTGCCGGCCGGCGTCTTCAACGTGATCTGCGGCGACCGCGACACCGGCCGGGCGCTGGTCGAGCACCCGACCCCGCAGATGGTCTCCATCACCGGCTCGGTCCGGGCCGGCATGCGAGGTCGCCGAGTCAGCGCCGCCAAGGACGTCAAGCGGGTCCACCTCGAGCTCGGCGGCAAGGCGCCGGTCGTCGTCTTCGACGACGCCGACCTCGAGGCGGCCGCCGAGGGCATCGCGGTCGCCGGCTACTTCAACGCCGGTCAGGACTGCACGGCCGCCACCCGGGTGCTGGTCGCGACGCGATCTCACGACGACTTCGTCGACGGCGCTGGCCAGCAGGCCGCGCCGAGACCAGGACCGGCGGCCGGACGACGAGGACGTGCTGCTACGGCCCGCTCAACAACGCCAACCAGCTGGCGCAGGTGCCGGGCTTCATCGACCGGCTGCCCGAGCACGCCAAGGTCGAGGCCGGCGGCCACCGCGTCGGCGAGGTCGGCTACTTCTACGCCCCGACCGTGGTCTCCGGCCTGGAGCCAGGACGACGAGATCATCCAGAACGAGGTCTTCGGGCCCGGTCATCACCGTGCAGAAGTTCACCGACGAGGACGAGGCCGTGGCCTGGGCCAACGGCGTGGAGTACGGCCTGGCCTCCTCGGTCTGGACCAAGGACCACGGCCGCGCGATGCGGATCTCCCGCCGGCTGGACTTCGGCTGCGTGTGGATCAACACGCACATCCCGCTGGTCGCCGAGATGCCGCACGGCGGCTTCAAGCACTCCGGGCTACGGCAAGGACCTCTCGATCGTACGGCTTCGAGGACTACACGCGGATCAAGCACGTGATGGCGAACCTCGACAGCTGAGCCGCACGACAGCTGAGCGGCTCGACACCTGAGCGGCTCGGACGCCGGTGGGTCAGACGGGCACGGCCATCACGGGTTTGGTGGTCGGCTGGCTGGACCCACCGGCTGGCTCCACGGTCACCGCGACCTGAGCAGCACCGGTCGGGCTTCCGGACAACGGCACCGCCGCCACGCCGTCCTTGTTGGGAGTGAAGCTGCCCGCGGCGGTCGCCGTCCCGGCCGAGTCGATGAACCACAGCTCGTACACGTGATCGCTCGGCGGGGTCGCCAGCCCGTTCGCCACGAACACGGCCTGGCCGACGCTGTCCGAGACCACGACGGCCCCTCGACCCCCGCCGGTGACCTCACCGGGGACCGTGCGGGCGTCCGGTGCGCTGATCACCGCAGACACCGCCTGCGCGTTCGCGGTCAGCGCCGCCTGGTCGTTCTTGGTGTGCACCAGCGACACGCCCAGTCCGACCGCCACGACCGCCAGGACCGCAGCGGCCACGCCCAGCACCCAGGTGCTGGCGGATGCACGCCTCGGCCGTAGCGGGACCACGGCGCCCGGCGGCCGCTCCTGGCGCGTCTGGTCCACCTCGGCCATCACCCGCGCGTGGAAGCCTGCGGAGGGCTCAACCACCTCGGCCGAAGCCAGCCGCGCCGTCGTCTCGAGCAGCTCGCGCACCTCGGCGGCACACTCGGGGCACCCGTCCAGGTGCTGCTCGAACTCCGAGCGCTCGGCGGGGTCCAGGGCGTCGACGGCATAGGCGCCGGTCAGCAGGTGGATCGACTCGCTCATGCCGTCACCCCCATCACGTCTCTGAGCCGGATCATGCCGTCGCGCAACCTCGTCTTCACGGTACCGAGCGGGACATCCAGCAAGGTCGCGACCTCCGCCTGCGTGTGCCCCCCGTAGTACGCGAGCTTGATCGCCTCGCGCTGCAGGTCGGTCAAGGACCCGAGGGCCCGCCGCACCTGCTCGCGCTCGAACGACAGCTCCACGATCTCCGCGACCTCGTCGAACGGCGCGACGTGCTCCAGCAGCGCCACCTTGCTGTCGCGGTCGGTCGAGGCCTGGGCCGAGCGCACCCGGTCGACAGCCCGACGGTGGGCCATCGTCAGCATCCAGCTGGACGCACCGCCACGCTCTGGGTCGAACCGGGCGGCCGTCCGCCAGATCTCGACCAGGACCTCCTGGGCGACCTCCTCCGACTGGGCGTGGTCGCGCAGCACTCGCCGGACGACTCCGAGCACAGACCCGGCGACGCGTTGGTAGAGCCGCTCGAACGCGTCTCGATCACCGCGCCCGACGAGGACGAGCAGCTGCTCGGTGGTCTCGACGGGGTCGCTCACGCGCCTGACTCTAGGGTCGCTGGACAGCCACGGCGCGTCCTGAGCCGGCCGGTCGTCGCTCGAACCCGCTGGGGGATCTGGCACACGAACGATTCGGAGCCGGGTGGCCGGCGGATTGGGCGCCGTCAGCCCGAGGCCAGAACTGGTCACACCCCGTATCCGTAGCGGGACGGCCCGTGGTTTGGTCGGCGGAGCCGCAGGTCAGCCGGGTGCTCTGCGAGACGTGCCAGGTCGCCGTGGCACTACCGGCGCACGGCATCCAGCGCGACCAGGGCCACGTGCAGCGCGAGGCAGGAGTCGACGTCATCGAGATCCACCCCGTTGACCCGCTCGATCTGGTGCAGCCGCTCGTAGAACGCCGGCCGCGACAGGTGGGCCGCATCGGCGGCGGCGGACTTGTTGCGGCCGTGCGCGAGGTAGGTGCGGAGGTGGTCCACCAGCTGGCTGCCGTTGGCGGCGTCATAGGCCAGCAGGGCACCGAGCTCTCGCTCGACGTAGGTCTGCAGTCGCGTGTCGTCACGGAGCAGGTGGACGAGGCCACGCAGCCGGACGTCCTCGAGGCGGTGGTAGGCCCTGCCCGGCTGGTGTGCGGCGGCGTCCGCCACGTGGCTCGCCTCGAGGAAGGACCGCCTGACGGCCGTCACCTGGGTGACCGGGGAGCCGACGGCCAGCACCGGCCTCGATCGGTCGGTGTCGGCCGCGCTGCCCGGGTTGTCGCCGAGCGCGGTGGCCAGCTTGTCGATGGACGCATCGACCTTCGCCGCAGTGCTGACGGAGAGCAGGAGCCCGACCATCCCGTCATCGATCACGCCGACCAGCGCTACCAGCCCCGCCCGGCGGACCGCGGACGCCGCCTCGTCGGCGAGGTCCCGGAGCCGCTGCTCGGCCTCGAGCACCGCCTCGGCCGAGCCCGCGGCCGGCCTCAGCACCAGCGCGACCAGGTGGCGGCCTTCCAGCGGGACCCCGACGGCCTGAGCGCGCAGCAGGATCTCGGGGCTCGGCCAGCTGTGCCCGATGATCCCGACCAGCAGCGTCCGGTGGGTCTGCCGCTCGAGGCTCTCCCGGTCGCGCTCGACCATCCGGTTCAGGGCCAAGGTCGAGGCGGCACGCTCCAGCAGGACCTCGTCCCGGGGGTCGGCCGACGCAGGCAGGTCGTCGTGGAGGAGCACGAGCCGTCCCCAGTCGTTGCCGCGAGCGCCCACCGTGGTGACCAGCCAGCCGGTGCTCGCGTCGAAGCCAGTCCTGGTCGCGATGGCGACCGCCCGGGACCGGCGCTCCCACCCTTCGAGCAGGTCGCTCTCGCTGAGGTCGCGGGCGTCGAAGGCGAGCACCTGATGGCTGAGGTTCTCCAGCACGACCGGCCTGGCGGACATCCGGGCGGCCTGCCGCACCACGTCCGCGGCGCTCGCTCCCTCGACGGACATCTCGGTGAAGGTCCGGTGGACCTGGTCCGAGGCGCGGAGCACGGACAGCTGGGCGTCGACGATCAGACTGTGCACGGCCTCCGTGACCGCGATGAACCGGATCTCCTGGTGCAACGCCACCAAGGGCAGGCTCCGACCCTGAGCTGCGCGCACCAGCGCTGGCGGGAGCGCGTCGGTGAAGCGCCGACCGAGCTCGACGACCAGGCCGGCCGCCCCGACGTTGACCAGGTCGGCGACGTAGGCCGCCAGCTCATCGTCGCCCGTGGGCAGCGCGACCCCGGTGGTCAGGATGAGCTCGCCGCCCCTGAGGAGACCGGCGATGTCGGCGAGCTCGCTCACATGCACCCAGCGGACGCGCCTGCCGAGATCGCTCGCACCGGCCACTACCTCGGGCCGGCCGCGGCGCACCGGTTCCAGGGCCAGGACGTCCGCGACGGTCGGCAGCACCAGCCCCTCCTCCCGTGCCGGTTGCTGACGCGACGTCGCGCTCCAGCCTGGGGCCGGGCGGCCGCCTCGGCAACATCATGTAAGCAGATCGATGCCGGGGCATGCATCCTGCCTGTTGTCTCGCTTGCATCCGTCGCTCAAGGTTCAGCAGGAGACCGCAGACTCCCGTGGCGGATGGTCACGATTTGGCTTACTTTTCGTCGTGCTGGGCCCTGGCCGCGACGGAATCCTTGGGTCGAGGTCGGAGACTCTGTCAAGATGCTTCAACCGCGTACGTCGAGAGGAGGTCACAGGTGAGCTTGCCGACCCACTCCTTCGTCGCTGGGCACGAGCTCCCTTCCTCGTCAGGTGAGTCGTTCGACGTCATCGACCCGTCGACCGGCGAGACGCTCGTCTCGGTCGGGCTCGCGGGGGCCGTCGAGGTGGATGCCGCGGTCGCCGCCGCCAAGGCCGCCTTCCCCGAGTGGTCCACGGCGACGCCTGCCGTGCGCTCAGGCGCGCTGGTCGAGCTCAGCCGCCTCCTGGCCGCGCGCGCCGCCGAGTTCGCCGAGGTCGAGAGCCGGCAGGCCGGCAAGCCGATCCGGCTCAGCACGGAGTTCGACGTCCCGGGGACCGTGGACAACGTCGCCTTCTTCGCGGGCGCTGCCCGCAACCTCGAGGGCAAGGCCGCCGCCGAGTACTCCGCCGACCACACCTCGATGGTCCGGCGCGAGCCCGTCGGCGTCGTCGGCTCGATCGCGCCCTGGAACTACCCGTTGCAGATGGCGGGCTGGAAGATCCTGCCGGCCATCGCGGCTGGCAACACCATCGTGCTGAAGCCCGCCGAGCTCACGCCGCTCACCAGCCTGCTGCTCGCCCAAGCGTGCACCGATGCCGGCATCCCGGACGGCGTGGTGAACGTCGTCAACGGCCGCGGGGCCGACGCCGGGCAGCAGCTGGTCGGTCATCCGGACGTCGACATGGTGTCGTTCACCGGCTCCACCGGGGTCGGCGTGCAGGTGATGAAGACGGCCGCCGCCTCGGCCAAGCGGATGCACATGGAGCTCGGTGGCAAGGCGCCGTTCGTCGTCTTCGACGACGCCGACCTCGAGGCCGCGGTGCACGGCGCTGTCGCGGGCGCTCTGATCAACTCCGGCCAGGACTGCACGGCCGCCACCCGGGCGTACGTTCAGCGCCCGCTGTACGACGCGTTCGTCGCCGGCGTCGCCGACGTCATGGCGGGCGTGCGCCTCGGCCCCACCCTCGACCCAGCCACCGACCAGGGCCCGTTGGTCTCGGTTCGCCAGCAGCAGAGCGTGGCCGGCTTCGTCGAACGCGCCCGTGCCCAGGGCGCCAAGGTGGTCACCGGCGGTCGGATCCCCGGCGGCGACCTCGCGCGCGGCTCGTACTACGAGCCCACGCTCGTCGTCGACGTCCCGCAGTCGGCGGAGATCGTCCAGCGCGAGCTCTTCGGGCCGGTCCTGGTGGTGCTGCCGTTCGACTCCGACGACGACGCGATCCGCCTGGCGAACGACACCCCGTACGGCCTCGCGGCGTCGGTGTGGACCACCAGCGTCTTCCGGGCGCTGCGCGGCAGTCGGGAGATCCGCTCGGGTTGCGTCTGGGTGAACGACCACATCCCGATCATCAGCGAGATGCCGCACGGCGGCTACAAGCAGTCGGGCTTCGGCAAGGACATGAGCACGTACGCCTTCGACGAGTACACCCACGTCAAGCACGTCATGTACGACATCACCGCGGTGCCGCGAAAGCCCTGGCACCGCACCATCTTCACCACCTAGAGCAGCATCTCCCCGTACCTCTCGCGAGTTAACAGCACGGTGACAAGTCGGTCGCACACCTGCAGGAGCGGGCAGGCAGGATGCGTGACCGGCGCACGACGAACGACCCGCACGACGTCCGACCGCACCACCCGTCCCTGACCCGTGACCAACCCGAAGGACCTCTCACATGACCGCACCGCTCGACGTCCCGCCCGAGCTCCTGGCGCTCGCCCGTAGCCTGTCCCGTCGCAACTTCCTGCGCGGGGCGAGCGTGGGTGGAGCCGCGCTGCTGGGCGGGAGCGCGCTCGCCGCGTGCAGCACCGCGCCGACCAAGGTCTCGGCCTCCGACCAGGCCGCGGCCTCGGATGCGTCGGACACCGACAAGATCGTCAACTTCTCGAACTGGCCCGCGTACATGGACATCGACGCGAAGGTGTCGACCGACCACCCGACGCTGGACACGTTCAAGAAGCAGACCGGCATCACGGTGAACTACGTCGAGGACATCAACGACAACCAGACCTTCTTCGCGAAGATCCAGCCGCAGCTCAAGGGCGGCCAGGACACCGGTCGCGACCTCATCGTCATGACCGACTGGATGGCAGCCAGGCTCGTCAACGACAACTACGTGCAGAAGATCAACCACGCCAACACCCCGAACCTGCCCAAGAACATCATCGACGGCCCGCTCAAGTCACCGGAGTGGGACACCGCCCGTGCCTACAGCGCTCCGTGGCAGTCCGGCCTGACCGGCATCTGCTACAACAAGAGCAAGACGCAGCCGGTCACCACCATCACCGATCTCCTCACCAGGGCCGACCTCAAGGGCAAGGTCGCCGTCCTCACCGAGATGCGCGACACGATCGGCCTGATCATGCTCGACAGCGGCAAGGACCCCGCCAACTTCACGGACGCCGACTTCGACGCCGCGATCGACGTCCTGCAGAAGGCCAAGGACTCCGGTCAGATCCGCGCGTTCACCGGGAACGAGTACATCCAGTCCATCGAGAAGGGCGACCTCGTCGCCTGCATGGCGTGGTCCGGCGATGTCATCGCCATGCAGTCCGACCACCCGGAGATGACCTGGTCGGCGCCGGAGAGCGGCGTCATGCAGTGGGCCGACAACATGCTGATCCCCAACAAGGCGAAGCACAAGAAGAACGCCGAGCTCCTGATGAACTACTACTACGACCCCGCAGTCGCGGCGCTCCTCGCGGCCTACGTCAACTACATCTGTCCGGTCGAGGGCGCGCAGGAGGCCATGGCGAAGGTCGACGCGTCGCTCGTCGACAACCCGCTGATCTTCCCGACGGCTGACGACAAGAAGAACTTCCACGCGTTCAAGAGCCTGACGGACGACCAGACCCAGGCGTACGAGAAGAAGTTCGACCAGGTGTCGGGCGGCTGAGGGACCAGTGACGGACATGACCAGCTCTACGGATGCACAGGGAGGGTCAGCCGCAGGTGGCGACCTCCGTCTCTACAACGTCAGCAAGCGGTTCGGCGACTTCGTCGCGGTCGACGACCTCACGCTGACGATCCCGCAGGGCTCCTTCTTCGCCCTGCTCGGTCCTTCGGGATGCGGCAAGACCACGACCCTGCGGATGGTGGCAGGTCTGGAGGAGCCGTCCGAGGGCCAGGTCTGCATCGGGTCCGAGGACATCACCTGGAGCAAGCCCTACAAGCGCCCGGTCAACACGGTCTTCCAGAGCTATGCCCTCTTCCCGCACCTCGACATCTACGAG
The DNA here is from genome assembly GCA_963819215.1 of uncultured Actinomycetota bacterium. Lineage (GTDB taxonomy): Bacteria > Actinomycetota > Actinomycetes > Prado026 > Prado026 > CAWFVK01. Next base: position 478,231 of record CAWFVK010000006.1, read on the forward strand.
AACGTCGCGTTCGGCCTGCGCCGGCGTGGCATCAAGGACGTCAAGAAGCAGGTCGAGGACATGCTCGACCTCGTCGAGCTCTCCGGCTACGCCCGGCGCAAGCCCGCCCAGCTCTCAGGTGGCCAGCAGCAGCGCGTCGCTGTCGGTCGAGCGTTGATCAACCGCCCGGAGGTCCTGCTGCTCGACGAGCCGCTGGGCGCCCTGGACCTCAAGCTGCGCCGGCAGATGCAGCTCGAGCTCAAGCGCATCCAGACCGAGGTCGGCATCACGTTCGTGCACGTCACGCACGACCAGGAGGAGGCCATGACCATGGCCGACACCATCGCCGTCATGAACGCCGGCAAGGTCGAGCAGATGGGCGCACCCGGCGGACCTCTACGAGAACCCGATGACCACGTTCGTCGCGAACTTCCTCGGCCAGTCGAACCTGCTCTCCGGCACGGTCGTCGGCAAGTCAGGCGGAGATGTCCTGGTCGACGTCAACGGCCGTCGGCTCGCGCTCCCCACGTCGCGGGTGCACACCGACAGCACGCAGGTCCACGTCGGCGTACGCCCCGAGAAGATCCAGATCGCCTTCGCCGCGGATGCCGTCGCCCACGAGGGCCACAACGTGGTGGAGGGCGTGGTCACCGACTCCAGCTTCACCGGGGTGTCGACCCAGTACCAGGTCCGGCTCCCGTGGGGGCAGGAGGTCATGGTGTTCGCGCAGAACATGTCGCGCGACGAGCGCCTGGTCACGGGCTCGACCGCCCAGCTCCAGTGGGACCCCGCGCACACCTTCGCCCTGGACGCCACCCAGTCCGTCGCGGCGGGCTCCTCGGTGGACGACGAGGCCGCCGCGCCCGATCCGGTGGTGGTGTAGGTGTCAGCCGGCGCCGCGATCCCCGAAGCACTCGAGAGCGAGCCGCACCACAACCGCCCCGACGCCCGCAAGGGCAGCAGCAAGAGCAAGAAGACCCCCTACCTGCTGCTCATGCCCGGCGTGCTCTGGCTCGCGGTGTTCTTCATCGTGCCGATGCTCTTCCTGGTCCAGACCTCGCTGCAGAAGGGCACCCCGGACACCGGCTACATCTTCGGTCTGGGGAACTGGACGAACTACACGAGCTCGCTGCAGGAGTACGACAGCCAGTTCATCCGCTCGTTCGTCTACGCGGGGATCGCGACGCTGCTGTGCCTGGTCGTGGGCTACCCGCTCGCCTACGCGATCGCGTTCCGCTCCGGGAAGTGGAAGGGCGCACTGCTGATCCTGGTGATCGCGCCGTTCTTCACCAGCTTCATCATCCGGACGCTCGCCTGGAAGACGCTGCTGGCCGACGACGGCCTGATCGTCGAGCTTCGTCAACTGGAGCCACCTGAACAGCCTCTTCGAGCTCGTCGGCCTCACCACCGGAGACCGCATCCTGGCGACACCGCTCGCCACGATCACCGGCCTCACGTACAACTTCCTGCCCGTTCATGGTGCTGCCGCTGTACGCGTCGCTGGAGCGCGTCGACCACCGCCTCGTCGAGGCCGCAGGGGATCTCTACTGCCGCCCGTTCACCGCCTTCCGCAAGGTCACCTGGCCGCTGTCGCTGCCAGGGGTCGTCGCGGGGACGCTCCTGACGTTCATCCCGGCGGCCGGTGACTACATCAACCAGGCGCTGCTGGGCAGACCTGGCGAGGGCATGATCGGCAACGGTCATCCAGTCGGCCTTCCTCGACCAGCTCGACTACCCGACGGCCGCTGCGCTCGTCGGTGACGTTGATGTTCACCATCGTGGTGCTGGTCTCGATCTACGTCCGCCGGTCCGGGACGGAGGAGCTGGTCTGATGACGCTCCTCGACAAGCGCCCCACCCTGGTGGACGACCGTCCCGCACCGAAGCGCCGGCCGAGCGGCCCGATCCCGTGGGTCCGCCGCAACCTGCTGATGCTGATCTCGCTCGTGATCTTCCTGTACATGTTCCTGCCCGTGTTCGTGGTCGTGATCTTCTCGTTCAACAAGCAGGTCGGGAAGAACAACTACACCTGGCACGGCTTCAGCATCACGCCGTGGACCCACCTCTGCGATGCCGGTCTCTGCCCGTCGGTGGGCGTCTCGCTGCAGGTCGGCATCATCGCCACCATCGTGGCGACGGCGCTCGGCACGCTGGTGGCGTTCGGCCTGAGCAGGTACCGGTTCGCCGGCCGGTCGGCCACGAACCTGCTGATCTTCCTGCCGATGGCGACGCCCGAGGTCGTCATGGGTTCCTCGCTCGCTGCCCTCTTCGTCAGCCTGAACGTCAACGGTGGCTTCTGGCCCATCGTCATCGCGCACATCATGTTCTGCCTGTCGTTCGTGGTGGTGACGGTCAAGGCGCGGATCGCCGGGCTTGACCCGCGCCTGGAGCAGGCGGCGATGGACCTCTATGCCAACGAGCGCACGACCTTCTGGAAGATCACCTTCCCGTTGGTGCTCCCAGGCATCGTGGCCGGCGCCCTGCTGGCCTTCTCCCTCTCCTTCGACGACTACATCGTGACGTCGTTCAACTCGGGGCAGGTGCAGACCTTCCCGCTCTGGGTCTACGGCACCAACCTCCGCGGGTTGCCGGCGCAGGCCAACGTCATCGGGTCGGCGATGTTCTTCATCGCGCTGATCCTCGTGGTGGTGGGTCGGATCACGGCACGCCGACAGAAGGTTTGATGTCCTAGCACTGTGTAAGCCGAACCGGGGCAACGACAGCACAGTGCACCTTTCGGGCGGGCGCCCGCCTTGTCAGACTCGACAGACATCCCGACTTCCGACAGACGAGGACCCCATGAGCAAGCACGTCACGCACTGGATTGGCGGGAAGCCCTTCGGTGGGGTGGCCGCGCGGCAGGGAGACATCTACGACCCAGCGCTGGGCGCCGTCTCCGGCACCGTGGACTTCGCGTCGACGCAGGACGTCTCGGACGTCGTGGCGATCGCCAAGGAGGCCTTCGACGAGTGGCGGCACTCCTCGCTCGCCAAGCGCACCCAGGTCCTGTTCGCGTTCCGGGAGCTGCTCAACGCCCGCAAGGAGCGAGTCGCCGCGATCATCACCGCCGAGCACGGCAAGGTCCTCTCCGACGCGCTCGGCGAGGTCACCCGGGGCTCAGGAGGTCGTCGAGTTCGCCTGCGGGATCCCGCACCTGCTCAAGGGCGGCTTCACCGAGAGGCGTCTCGACCAAGGTCGACGTCTACTCGATCCGCCAGCCGCTCGGGCGTGGTCGGCGATCATCTCCCCGTTCAACTTCCCGGCCATGGTCCCGATGTGGTTCTTCCCCATCGCGATCGCCGCGGGCAACACGGTCATCCTCAAGCCCAGCGAGAAGGACCCCTCCGCGATCATGCTGGATCGCCGAGCTGTGGGCCGAGGCCGGGCTGCCCGCCGGGGTCTTCAACGTCGTGCACGGCGACAAGGAGTCGGTCGACGCGCTGCTGACCCACCCCGACGTCAAGAGCGATCTCGTTCGTCGGCTCGACGCCGATCGCGCGGTACGTCTACGAGACCGGCACCGCGCACGGCAAGCGCGTCCAGGCGCTCGGCGGCGCCAAGAACCACATGGTCGTGCTGCCGGACGCCGACCTCGACCTCGCCGCGGACGCTGCCGTGAACGCCGGGCTTCGGCTCCGCCGGCGAGCGCTGCATGGCGATCTCGGCACTGGTCGCCGTCGAGCCGGTCGCCGACGAGCTGGTCAGCAAGATCGCCGAGCGCGTCGCCACCCTGAAGACCGGCGACGGCCGCGAGGGTGCGGACATGGGCCCGCTGGTCACCGGCGGTGCACCGGGACAAGGTCGCCTCCTACGTCGACGGCCGGCGTCGAGTCCGGCGCCACCCTCGTGGTGGACGGCCGCAACCGTCGAGGTCGACGGCCAGCCCGACGGCTTCTGGCTCGGCCCGACGCTGTTCGACAACGTCACCACCGACATGAGCATCTACACCGACGAGATCTTCGGCCCGGTGCTCGCGGTGGTGCGCGTGGACTCCTACGACGAGGCGCTCGAGCTCGTCAACAGCCACCCGTACGGCAACGGCACGGCGATCTTCACCAACGACGGCGGCGCGGCTCGGCGCTACCAGAACGAGGTCGAGGTCGGCATGGTCGGCATCAACGTCCCGATCCCGGTGCCGATGGCCTACTACTCGTTCGGTGGGTGGAAGAGCTCGCTCTTCGGCGACACGCACGCCCACGGCACCGAGGGCGTCCACTTCTTCACCCGCGGCAAGGTCATCACCTCACGCTGGCTGGACCCGAGCCACGGCGGCATCAACCTCGGGTTCCCGCAGAACGTCTGAGCGCAGACCTCGTTCGCTGAGCGGTGCGTTCCTGACTCGTTGGACAGGAACGCACCGCGCGGCTGCCGTACGGTCTAGGGTCGGCGCATGACGCGCTACGGCGGCCAGTACGGCCCTGACATCACCTTCCTCGGGGTCGATCCCTGCGACCTCGACGACCCAGCCAGCTTCGCCGACGCGGACGTCGTGATCCTCGGTGCGCCGTTCGACGGCGGTACCTCCTACCGTTCCGGCGCACGGATGGGTCCGCAGGCCATCCGGATGACCGACTACCTCGGGCACGACGGCTCCCGGCCGAGTCTCGCGATGCGGGTGGACGGGCTCCAGGACCTCCGGGTCGTCGACGCCGGCGACGTCATGATGTTCTCCGGCGACGCCGCCACCTCCTGCGCCGCGCTCGAGGTGGAGGTCCAGAAGGTCACCGACAGCGGGGCCATCCCGGTCATCCTCGGCGGCGACCACACGGTCACCTGGCCGGACGTCACCGGGGTCGCGCGGTCGGTCGGCTGGGGCCGGGTGAGCGTCCTGCACTTCGACGCGCACGCGGACACGGGCGACAACGAGTTCGGCTCCCTGATCGGCCACGGGCAGCCCATGCGCCGGCTCATCGAGTCGGGGGCAGCGCGCGGCGATCGCTTCCTGCAGATCGGGCTGCGTGGCTACTGGCCGCCGCCGGACATCCTCGGCTGGATGGCCGAGCAGGGCATGCGGTCGTACGAGATGACCGAGATCGTGCACCGCGGGCTGACGGCCTGCCTCAGCGAGGCCTTCGGCGATCGCGCAGGACGACTGCGACGGCGTGTTCCTGTCCGTGGACATCGACGTCTGCGACCCGGCGCACGCCCCCGGTACCGGCACTCCGGAACCGGGAGGCATCACGGCGCGCGAGCTGCTCGACGCCGTTCGACGCATCTGCTACGAGCTCAACGTCGTCGGCATCGACGTCGTCGAGGTCTCGCCGCCGTACGACCACGCGGACATCACCGCAGCTCTCGCCAACAGGGTCGTCCTGGAGGCGCTGACCGCCATCGCCCGCCGCCGGCAGGACGCGCGGGACGGCACGACGTGGGACCCGTCGGTCCCGCTCCTGGCCGAGCGGATCCCTGGGGAGTAGCTCAGTCGTCCTCGGCGCGGCGCTCGCGGTCCTCGGCTGCCGCCTGCCGTAGCTCCTCGACGGACATCGGCGGAACCACCGTCTGCTCCAGGGACGGCGCGTCGGGCAGCGCCGGTCCGGCAAGGACGCGTTCGCCCGTCTCGGCCACCACGATGTTCGTGTCCCGGTTGAGCGTCTCGCCCGCGAAGAAGGCCGGCGAGCGCCATTGCGTGACGTACATCAGGATGACACCGAGCACCAGCGAGCCGACCGCGATGACGAAGATCCCACCGGTGTTCCAGCCGAACAGCGAGATCTGCGTGTCGCTGTTGTCCGGGTTGGCGTCGTCGAAGATCGTCTTGACGAACGCCGCGAACAGCATGAGGCCGCCGAGCAACGGGAGGATCACCCGCGCGCCGACCTCCCGCAGGGTGGTCCCGCGGTCCTTGCGGAAGTACCACGCCGAGGCGAAGCCGGTGAGGCCGTAGTAGAACGCGATGAGCAGGCCGACCGCACTGGCGGAGTCGCCGAGGATGTTGTCCGAGATGGACGCCAGGGCGATGTAGAACACGATCGAGATGGTGCCCATCGCAACCGTCGAGGTCGTGGGCGTGAAGTACCGCGGGTGGATCTTGGCGAAGGAGGCCGGCAGGGCACGGAACGCCGCCATCGAGAGCGTCGTGCGTGCCGTAGGCAGGATCGTGGTCTGGGTGGACGCCGCAGCCGAGGTCAGCACCGCGAAGATCAGGAACTTGTCGAAGCCGGTGCCCAGCACCTGGCTTCCGACGGTGGCGAAGACGTCGTCGCTGCCGGCGATCGCGTCTGGGTCCGGCGAAGGCCAGGGTGGCCACGCCGACGATCGCGTAGGTCAGCAGCAGGATGACGGTCGAGATGACGGCGGCGCGGCCGGGTGTCGTCTCCGGGTCCCTGGTCTCCTCGTTGACCGAGACGGCGCTGTCCCAGCCCCAGTAGATGAAGACGGCGAGCAGGATCGCCCCGGAGAAGGCGCTGATCGTTGACTCGCTGCCGTCGAACGAGGTGATCTTGAACGGGTTGAACCACGACAGCGAAGGCTTCAGCGAGTCGGGGGTGGCGTGGTTGGTGTAGACCTTCGCCAGCGCGACCACGCTGAAGACCACGAGGATCACGACCTCGATGGCGAGGAACGCGAACTGCAGCCGGGCCGAGATCTCGATCCCGCGGTAGCAGACGTAGGTGAGGATGACGATCCACAGGCAGCCGACGACGGTGACCCAGAACGTGTCGTTCGCCAGGTTGTCCTTGCCGAACATCAGGAAGAGGTAGCTGCCGGCGATCTGGGCGAGGCTGGCCATCACGATGACGTCCGCGGCGACGATGCCCCAGCCACCCATCCAGCCGGTCTTCGGGCCGAACGCCTTGGTGGCCCAGGTGAAGGTCGTGCCGCAGTCCGGCGACACCCGGTTCATCTCGCGGTACGCGTAGGCGATGAAGAACATGGGCACGAACGCCAGGATCATGATGATCGGCGCTTGCAGCCCGACGAGTGCGACGACGAAGCCGAGCGTCGCCGCGAGCGAGTAGCCGGGCGCCGTCGAGGAGACGCCGATCACGATGCTCGAGAGCAGGCCCAGTGCTCCGCTCTTGAGCCCCTTGTCGCCGGTCTGCGGCCCTGTGCTGCCTGTTGTCACCGTCATCGTCAGCTCCCTGCAGTCCGCACTTCATCGGGCGGACGGCTGCCTGCCGTCAGGGCGAGGCTAGCGTCCAGACCGGCGTCATGGGCGTTGTCGGCCACGAGCTGCAGGAAGTGCCGCGAGCGGTCACGGGCTGGACACCCCATAGCCCTCGCCCCGACGGTGCGGCGGGGCGGGCTCAGCGCGCTCGACCGGGCACAGCTCGTCAGGACAGGCCAGCTCGTCGCACGCGCGGCACATGAACTCACTGCTGAGCAGCGTGTCCGTGAGGGCCTCGAGCATGGCATCGGCAGCAGCGGTGAAGGCCTGCACGGCGCCGTCGTCGAGGGCGTCCACCGCTCGGTCGAGCACCTCGCGTCGGGCCGCCAGGATGTCGCGGGCCGCTTCCTCACCCTTGTCGGTGAGCCGCAGGAGCCGGGTCCGTCCGTCCCAGCCGGGAGTCCGCTCGAGCAGCCCCTGTGCCGCGAGGCGTTCCGAGAGCTGGACGGCTCCAGGGTGCGAGATGCGCAGCCGGGCCGCGAGGAAGGTGATCGGCCGATCCGGGTAGAACAGCAGGGTGCTCAACGCCGCGGGGGTGCTGGCTCCGTGACCGACGGCCTGGACCGCGCCGATGTCGACCCGGTCGGTGATGGTGCGAGCGAGCGCCCCGAGGACGTTCGCTGCGAAGGCGCGATCGGGTAGAGCAGCCGCGGCCGGCCGGCTCACGGGGTGCCCAGGACGTCGACGAGGAGGTCGACGAGCTCGCGACCGTGCCTGGCGTCGGGATCCTTGGTCGGGTTGTAGCAACCGATGGACGCGCCGATCAGCGCTTCGCTGCGGCCGAGCGGTCGCAGCAGGTCCGCCAGCTCGTCCAGCCGCAGGCCGTCCGGCATCAGGTAGTCGGTGGCCGGGAAGACCACCTCGTCAAGGACGTCCAGGTCGAGGTGCAGCCAGTACCGCGCGACCGTGGACGTGAGCTGGTCGCGGGCAGCTGCCCCGGTCGCGGCCGGCGCCACGCTGATCTGCTCGGGGCCGACCAGGCGCAGGCCCAGCTCGGCGGGCAGGGTCCCGATGTCCGCGGCTTCGGTGCGGTCCCTCGCGCCCAGCACCACGACGTCGTGCGCGTCGAGCACCGGTAGCTCGCCCAGCGTGGCGAGCCAGCCGGGCCAGCCGATCCCCAGCAGCGCGGCGACCGGCATGTCGGCCGCCTCCCCGGTCGGTGAGGTGCGGTGGTCGTAGACGTCGACGTGCCCGTCGGCGTAGGCCAGGCCGAGCGCACCCACGGCATCACGGGCCCCGGCGACGGCGCCCGGCAGCAGGGCGCAGCACCCTCCCAGCAGGAGCGGACGACGTCCGTCCGCCAGCAGGCGGCGGACGGCGTCGCGGATGCTCGTGGTCACGCCGGCGAGGCTCGGCCAGCCGACGATCCCGCTCTCCTCGTCGCGCTCCGGTCCGACGACGCGGACGAGCAGGTCGCCGCGGTCGTCGGCGGCGAGCCTGTCGACGATGTCGTGCCTTCGCAGAGCCGCGGGGGCGAGCTCGGTGCCGAACGCCGGGCCGCCGGCCGGGGCAGCGACGCTGTCGATGGGAACACCGAGGACAGACCAAGGTCGAGGCATGAGGGCAATATATAAGCCGCTTATGCCTTAGCGTCACCCTCGGCGAGAGCATTTCTCACCGACAACCCTTGGAGCTTCGATGCGTATCCTCATGGTCGGCGCCGGCGGCGTCGGTTCGGCAGCCGCCAAGATCGCCGCCCGCCGTGACTTCTTCGAGTCCTTCGTGGTCAGCGACTTCTACGCTGCGCGTGCTCAGCGGGTTGTCGACGACCTCGGCGACGGCCGGTTCGTGGCGGCCACGATCGACGCCTCCGACGCTGCGGACGTCGAGCGGCTGGCCCGCGAGCACGGCGCCACCCACGTCTTCAACGCCGTCGACCCTCGCTTCGTGCTGCCGGTGTTCAACGGGGCTTTCGCGGCCGGCGCGGACTACCTCGACATGGCGATGTCCCTGTCCGCTCCGCACCCGACCGAGCCCTACAGCGAGTGCGGCGTGAAGCTCGGCGACGAGCAGTTCGCCGTTGCTGGGGAATGGGAGAAGGCGGGCCGGCTCGCGCTGTGCGGCATCGGCATCGAGCCGGGTCTGTCGGACGTGTTCGCCAGGTACGCGGCGGACGAGCTCTTCTCATCCATCGACGAGCTCGGCGTCCGGGACGGCGCCAACCTGACGGTCGACGGTTACTCCTTCGCGCCGTCGTTCTCGATCTGGACGACCATCGAGGAGTGCCTCAACCCGCCCGTGGTCTTCGAGAAGGAGCGCGGCTGGTTCACCACGGCCCCGTTCTCCGAACCCGAGGTGTTCGTCTTCCCCGAGGGCATCGGTGCCGTCGAGTGCGTCAACGTCGAGCACGAAGAAGTCCTGCTGATGCCTCGCTGGGTCGACGCGGGGCGGGTCACGTTCAAGTACGGGCTCGGTGACGAGTTCATCAACGTGCTGGAGGTGCTGCACAAGATCGGACTCGACCGCACGGCGAAGGTCGCCGTCGGCGGCGTCGAGGTCTCGCCCCGGGACGTCGTTGCTGCCCTGCTGCCCGACCCGGCCGGACTCGGCGACCGGATGAGCGGAAAGACGTGTGCGGGGACGTGGGTCAAGGGCACCGGCAAGGACGGCCAGCCTCGGGAGGTCTACCTCTACCACGTGGTCGACAACGCCTGGTCGATGGCCGAGTACGGCTCGCAGGCCGTGGTCTGGCAGACCGCGGTGAACCCGATCGTCGCGCTCGAGCTGCTGGCCGAGGGCGTGTGGTCCGGATCCGGTGTGCTCGGGCCGGAGGCACTGCCGCCGAAGCCGTTCCTCGACCGGCTGGTCGCGTTCGGGTCGCCCTGGGGGATCGAGGAGCGGTAGCCCGATCCGTCCTCAGGTCGGCCTGCGAGAGGTCCTGCACACCCCGGTCCTGCCGGATGGGTGTCCCGGCCCACCCCACGTCACCCCACCCGACTGGGTCCAAGACGCCCGACGGCGGGCGGCATGACCGCGCCCTCGTCAGTGCTCCTGGATTAGCCAGCCAGCGAGGCGAAACCCTTGTCCAGCACCGTCAACGCCTCGTCGAGCAAGTGCTCGGGCATGACCAGCGGCGGAAGGAAGCGCAGCACGTTGCCGTAGGTTCCCGCAGTGAGGACGAGGACGCCCTCGCTGTGGCAGTAGGCCGCCACCTTGCCGGCGGCTGCGGCGTCCGGCTCCAGCGTCCCGGGCTTGACGAGCTCGACCGCGACCATGGCGCCCCGGCCGCGTACGTCACCGATCACGCCGTACCTGGTGGCCATGTCGCTGAGTGCGGCGAGCATGGTGTCGCCGATCGCCTTGGCCCGTCCGACGAGGTCCTGCTCCTCGATCGTCCGGATCGCTCCGAGCGCCGCGGCGCACGCGACGGGGTTGCCGCCGTACGTCCCGCCGAGACCGCCGACGTGAGGTGCGTCCATGATCTCGGCGCGGCCCGTGACCGCGGCGAGCGGCAAGCCGCCCGCGATCCCCTTGGCCGTGGTGATGATGTCGGGCACCACGCCCTCGTCCTCGCAGGCGAACATCGCGCCGGTCCGGGCGAACCCGGTCTGGACCTCGTCCGCGACGAACACGATGCCGTTGGCCGAGGCGTACTCCGCGAGCCCGGGCAGGAAGCCCTTGCCGGGAACGATGAAGCCGCCCTCACCAGCGATGGGTTCGATCACGATGGCGGCGACGTTGGTTGCGCCGATCTCCTTGTCGATCTTCGAGATCACCTCGGCCAGCGCCTCGGGTCCGCTGTTCTCCGCCCCGGTCGGCCAGCGGAAGGGGTAGGCCAGCGGCATGCGATAGACCTCGCCGGCGAACGGGCCGAACGAGTTCTTGTACGGCATGTTCTTCGCCGTCATCGCCATCGTGAGGTTCGTGCGGCCGTGGTAGGCGTGCTCGAACACGATCACCGCATCGCGACCCGTGTAGGCCCGGGCGATCTTCACCGCGTTCTCCACCGCCTCGGCGCCGGAGTTCAGCAGGACGCTCTTCTTCTCGTGGTCGCCGGGGGTCAGGCGGTTCAGCGCCTCGCAGACCTCCACGTACCCCTCGTACGGCGTGACCATGAAGCACGTGTGGGTGAACGCCGCGACCTGCGCCTGCACGCCGGCGACGACGTGGTCGGCAGCGTTACCGACGTTGACCACGGCGATACCGGCACCGAGGTCGATGAGCGAGTTGCCGTCGACATCCACGAGGACGCCGCCACCGGCCTTCTCGATGAACACGGGCAAGGTGGTGCTCAGACCGCGCGAGCACGCCGCGTTCCGGCGCGCCATCAGCGCGGTCGAGCGCGGGCCGGGGATAGCGGTGACGAGTGTGCGCTGCTGCGGGAGCGAAGGGCCTCCGAGGATGTCTGTCATGCGCCAAGAGTAGGGAGCCCGAGGGCTGACGCGCTCCCGTTCGTCACGGCCAAGCGTGGAGCTACCGTAGGCCGCCCTGTACAACTGGACTCACGCGGGCCGAAGGGTCCTCGGGGCAGGTCCGGCGTCGAAGTCGGTGTCGAAGTCGGTGTCGACGTCGGCGTCGACGTCGGCGTCGACCCCGATGACGAGCGCAGCTACGAGCAGAGGAGGTGGGTCGTGCCGCCAACGGTCCGGGCTGTCAGCGACCTTCCTGGCTTGCATCTGCGGCGGCTGGCCGGCCCCGACGGCGCCGATCGGCTGGTCCGGTGGGTGGCCGTGTCCGAGCTCGAGGATCCGCGGCCGTACCTCGAGGGTGGTGAGCTCCTGCTGACGACCGGCATGCGGATGCCGGCCACCGACGACGTCGCGCTTGCCGAGTACGTCGAGCGGCTCGCCGAGGTCGGCGTGAGCGCCCTGGGGCTCGCGGTGGGCATCACCCACGACGCGACCCCGCCAGGGCTCATCGCGGCAGCTGACAAGGCCGGCGTGACGCTGCTCGAGGTCCCGGTGCCGACGCCGTTCATCGCGGTGAGCAAGGCCGTCTCCGCGCTGCTCCGCGCCGAGGAGCTCGAGGCGATCACGCGGGCGTTCGAGGCGCAGCGTGATCTGACGAGGGCTGCGCTGAGCGGTCCGGGCGCGGTCGCCAGCCGGCTGGCTCGGCACGTCCACGGGTGGGTGCTGGTGCTCGGGGCCGACGGTGCCGTGGAGCACGCCGCGTCCGCGGTCAGCGGCGGTCCGAGTGCGGCTGACGACGTCGCAGACCTGCCGGACGAGCTCGTGGCTCTGCGGGGTCGAGGACTGCTGGCCTCCAGCTCGCTGAGCGGGCCGTCCGGGTGCACGACGCTGCAACCGCTGGGCGCGCGGGGGCGGGTCCGCGGCTTCCTGGCGGTGGGCACGACCGAGCCGCTTGATCGGACGGCGCAATCGGTGGTCGCGGTGGCGGTGTCGCTGCTCTCTGTCGCCCTCGAAGGAGGCGGACCGCAGGAGCGTGTCGTCGAGGGCGTGCAGGCGGCAACGATCCGGTTGCTTCTCGCCGGGACCGATCCGGACCTGCTTCCGCTGTCGGACCTGGGCTGGTCGTGGCTACGTGAGTCGTCGCTGCGTGTGGTCGCCCTGCGGAGCTCCGCCGGAGACGATGCAGTTCCCGCGAGCCTGCTCGCGCCTCTCCTTGACCAGTTCGCGGCCTCAGACGTGCTCGGGGCGGCCGGCGGCGACGCGGCCCTGGTCGTCCGGGACGAGCCGTTGGTCCTCGCCCGGCTGGGCAAGGCCGTCGCAGGTGCCGGCCTGCGCGGTGGCGGCAGCGTCGGGACCCCGATCGGCGGCTTGGCGGTCGGGCTGGGGCAGGCAAAGGCAGGACTGCAGGCAGGATCGGCTGCTCATGCGGGCGCCCGTCACCAGGCCGGCGTCCGGTGGTACGGGGAGCTCGCCGCAGAGGGCATGCTCGGCGCGCTGGACCACGAGTCCGCCTCGCTGGTGGCGGACGCGATGCTGGCGCCGCTGGACGGCCGCAAGGGGGACCTCGTCCGCTCGCTCGCAGCCTGGCTCGCTCGCCACGGCCAGTGGGACGCCGCCGCGGCCGATCTGGGCGTTCACCGGCACACGCTGCGGTACCGCATGCGTCGGGTCGAAGAGCTTCTGGGGCGCTCCCTCGACGATCCGGACCTGCGCGCAGAGCTCTGGCTGGCCCTCCGGGTGCGCGGCGTCAGCTGACGTGGCCGCGGGCGGCATCCGGCTTGGACATCGCGGCAGGGCGCCGGTCGAGGTGGGCCCGCGTGTCCAAGCCCACCCCCGCGGGCAGACCCTAATGTTGGCGTCATGACCGACATCCGCCCGTTCTTCCTCGCCGGTAGCCCAGCAGTGGGCGAGAGCACCCTCGACGTCACCCATCCCTACGACGGGTCGCTGGTCGCGACGGTGTCGCGTCCCGACGGCGGCGCAGATCGAGCAGGCGGTCCAGGCAGCACACGAGGTCAGCCACGCGGCGGCACGGCTCTCGGTCGGAGCCCGGGCCGAGGCGTTGCTGCACGTCTCGCAGCGCATCACCGAGCGCGCCGAGGAGATCGCCGCGCTGATCACGGCGGAGAACGGCAAGCCGCTCAAGTGGGCCCGTGGCGAGACCGTGCGCGCGGCGTCCACGTTCCGCTGGGCCGCCGAGGAGGTCCGGCGCGAGGGCGGCGAGCTGATGCGCCTGGACACCGAGGCTGCCGCCGCCGGCCGCGCGGCGATCGTCCGGCGCTTCCCCAAGGGCCCGGTGCTCGGCATCGCCCCGTTCAACTTCCCGCTCAACCTGGTCGCCCACAAGGTCGCGCCGGCGCTCGCCGTCGGAGCCCCGATCATCATCAAGCCGGCACCGTCGACCCCGCTCTCGTCGCTGCTCCTCGGCGAGCTCCTGGCCGAGACCGACCTGCCGGCGGGGATGTGGTCGGTGCTGACCGTGCCGAACGACGCCATGCCGGCGCTCGTCCGTGACCCCCGCCTCCCGGTGATCTCCTTCACCGGCTCGGGTCCGGTGGGCTACTCGATCATGGACTCCGTCCCGCGCAAGCAGGTCACGCTCGAGCTCGGGGGCAACGCCGCCGCCGTCGTCTGCGCCGACTACAGCTCGGAGGCGGACATCGAGTGGGCAGCCAGCCGGATCGCGACCTTCGCCAACTACCAGGGCGGCCAGTCGTGCGTCTCGGTGCAGCGGGTGCTCATCGACGCGACGATCTACGACCGCGTGGTCGAACGCATCGTCGACAAGGTCTCGGTTGCAGGTCACCGGCGACCCGGCCGACGAACGCACCGATGTCGGTCCGCTCGTCGACGAGAACGCCGCGCGACGGGTCGAGTCGTGGGTCGACGAGGCCGTCCAGGCCGGCGCCAAGGCGCTCGTCTCGGGCCCACGAGACGGCGCGACCTATCCTCCGACCGTGCTCGTCGACGTGCCGGCCGACAGCAGGTGCGCGACCGAGGAGATCTTCGGTCCCGTGCTGACCCTCGCGTCCTTCGACGGCGCGGACGACGCCATCGCCAAGGTGAACGACAGCCGGTTCGGCCTGCAGACAGGGCTGTTCACCCACGACCTGCAGGTGGCGTTCCGGGCGCACCGCGACCTCGAGGTCGGCGGCGTGATCGTGGGCGACGTCCCGAGCTACCGGGCGGACCAGATGCCGTACGGCGGGACCAAGGAGTCCGGCACCGGTCGCGAGGGTCTGCGCTACGCGATGGCCGACTTCACCTACGAGCGCGTCCTGGTGCTCACCGGGCTCGACCTCTAGTCGCAGCGCGAGGGCCGCGGCGGTACGCGACAATGGGAGCGTGAACACCTCCCGCTCGGTCGTCGTGCTCGGGTCGACCGGTTCGATCGGGACCCAGGCGCTGGACGTGGTCCGGCGCAGCCCCGACCGGTTCCGCGTCGTGGCGCTGTCGGCCGGGGGCGGCACGGCTGAGTCGGTCGACGTCCTCGCGCAGCAGGCCCTGGAGCTGGGGGTCGAGGTCGTCGGCATCGCGAAGGCCACCGCGGCTCGTGACCTGCAGAACGCGCTCTACGCCGCGGCCACCGCTCACGGGTGGGAGGCAGGCTCGGCCCAGCTCCCGAAGATCGTGGTGGGACCTGACGCCGCGACCCAGCTGGCGGCATGGCCCTGCGACGTCGTGCTCAACGCGTTACCGGGAGCCGCCGGCCTCCCGCCGACCCTTGCCGCCCTCGAGGCGGGGTCGACGCTCGCCCTGGCGAACAAGGAGTCGCTGATCATCGGTGGCCCCTTGGTGAAGGCGCTCGCCAAGCCCGGGCAGATCGTGGCGGTGGACTCCGAGCACTCGGCGCTGGCGCAGTGCCTGCGCGGCGGCTCCGAGGCCGAGGTCGCCCGGCTGGTGCTGACTGCGTCCGGTGGCCCGTTCCGCGGCAAGGCTCGCCACGAGCTCACCGAGGTCACGCCGGCGCAGGCGCTCGCTCACCCGACCTGGTCGATGGGACCCCTCGTCACCATCAACAGCGCGACGCTGGTCAACAAGGGTCTGGAGCTCATCGAGGCGCACCTGCTCTTCGACGTCCCCCTCGACCGCATCGACGTCGTGGTCCATCCGCAGTCGGTCGTGCACTCGATGGTCGAGTTCGTCGACGGGTCCACCCTGGCCCAGGCGTCGCCGCCCGACATGCGCCTGCCGATCGCGCTCGCCCTCGGCTGGCCGGACCGCGTCCCAGGAGCGGCTGCTGGCTGCGACTGGGCGAAGGCCAGCACCTGGGAGTTCCTGCCGCTGGACGACCAGGCGTTCCCCGCGGTCTCCCTCGCCCGCGAAGCAGCGAGGAGCGGCGGCACGGCACCGGCCGTGCTGAACGCGGTGAACGAGGAATGCGTTGCTGCTTTTCTCGATGGACGGCTCAGTTTTCTCAGGATCGTGGACACCATCGCCGAGGTTCTCTCAGAAAGCACGACGTGGGACCAACCCGGGAACCCTGCGGGTCTGGCCGACGTCCTTGCAGCAGACGCCCGGGCACGGTCCAGGGCCAGAGAGCTCGTTGGGAGTAGTGCGTGAGCGGCGTCGGTTGGCTCGGCGTGATCGCCTTCGTGGTCGGCATGCTGGTCTCGGTCATGCTCCACGAGTGGGGCCACATGGTCTCGGCGAAGCACTTCGGGGCCAAGGTCACGGAGTTCTTCGTCGGCTTCGGCACGAAGATCTGGTCCTTCCGGCGAGGAGAGACCGAGTACGGCGTCAAGGCCATCCCTGCGGGCGGCTACGTCAAGATCATCGGGATGTCCGACCTCGAGCCGATCGCGCCCGAGGACGCCGAACGAGCGTTCTACCTCAAGCCGGCGTGGCAGCGTGCGGTCACGCTGTCGGCAGGCTCGTTCATGCACCTCGTGATCGGTGTCCTGCTCTTCTTCTTCTGCTTCAGCGTGCTGGGCAACCCGGTTCCCTCGACGGTCCCGCAGCTGTCGCAGATCAGCAGCTGCGTCCCCGCCACGGCTACCGCCACCTGCAAGTCCACGGACGCCGAGTCGCCGGCCAAGGCCGCCGGGCTCCAGGCGGGGGACACCTTCGTCAGCGTCAACGGGACCCCGACGTCGACCTGGGACCAGGTCACCGCGGCGATCCGCTCGGCCCCTGGCAAGCAGGTCGAGGTGGTGGTCGAGCGGGACGGCCAGCAGGTCGACCTGACCCTCACGCCCACGGCGGTGACGCGGCCCGACCCGAACGACTCCGCCAAGACCGTCGTGCAGGGGGCGATCGGGGTGGTCGGGCCCACCCAGCTGGTCCAGGTCCGGAGCAACCCCGTCCACGCCATGGGCTCGGCGCTCTCGACCACCTGGCAGACGATCACCGGCGGGGTGACCGCGATCCTGTCGCTGCCCGGGAAGATGGTGCAGGTCGGTGAGGTCGTCTTCGGCAACCAGCCACGCGACCCGAACGGGCCGGTCGGCGTCGTGGGTATCTCCCGGATCAGCGGCGAGGTCGCGCAGTCGACTGACCTGACGGTCGCCGGCAAGATCAGCACCGTCCTGCTGCTGCTCGCCGGGTTCAACGTGTTCATCGGCGTGTTCAACATGTTCCCGCTCCTGCCGCTGGACGGCGGGCACGTCGCGGTGCTCGCCTACGAGCGGGTCAAGGCCTTCTTCGCCCGGCGTCGCGGTGACCCGGAGCCGGCCCGCCCGGACGTCAACAAGCTGCTACCGCTGGTCTACGTCGTGTTCATCGCGTTCGTGGCGATGACGGTCCTGCTCGTCGCTGCTGACATCCTGAAGCCGATCCAGCTCTAGCCGTACCGCTCTAGCGTCTGAGGAACTCTGATGAGCATCAACCTGGGCATGCCGGCCACGCCGATCCCGCCGCTCGCACCGCGGCGCAAGACCCGGCAGCTGGTTCTCAACCATCCGACGCACCCCGTCGCGATCGGTGGGGACGCGCCGATCTCCGTGCAGTCGATGGCGACCACGCTCACCGCGGACGTGAACGCCACGCTGCAGCAGATCGCCGAGCTCACGGCGTCCGGCTGCCAGGTGGTCCGGGTCGCCGTCCCGAGCCAGGACGACGCCGCCGCGCTCCCGCGATCGCGCGCAAGTCAGGGATCCCGGTCATCGCGGACATCCACTTCCAGCCCAAGTACGTCTTCGCGGCGATCGACGCCGGCTGTGCCGGGGTACGGGTCAACCCGGGCAACATCAAGCAGTTCGACGACAAGGTGAAGGAGATCGCGAAGGCGGCGGGCGATGCCGGCATCCCGATCCGGATCGGGGTCAACGCGGGCTCGCTCGACCCGCGGCTGCTGGCCAAGTACGGCAAGGCGACGCCCGAGGCGCTCGTCGAGTCCGCGCTCTGGGAGTGCTCGCTGTTCGAGGAGCACGGCTTCCGGGACATCAAGATCTCGGTGAAGCACAACGACCCCGTCGTGATGGTCGCCGCGTACCGGCTGCTGTCGCAGGCCTGCGACTACCCGCTCCACCTCGGCGTCACCGAGGCCGGGCCGGCCTTCCAGGGCACGATCAAGTCCGCGGTCGCCTTCGGGGCGCTGCTGTCCGAGGGCATCGGCGACACGATCCGGGTGTCGCTGTCGGCCCCGCCCGTGGAGGAGGTGAAGGTCGGCCTGCAGATCCTGGAGTCGCTGAACCTCCGCCAGCGCGGTCTGGAGATCTGTCAGCTGCCCTTCGTGCGGCCGCGCCCAGGTCGACGTCTACACCTTGGCCGAGCAGGTGCAGGCGGGCCTCGAGGGCCTCGAGGTGCCGCTCCGCGTCGCGGTGATGGGCTGCGTCGTGAACGGCCCCGGGCGAGGCCCGCGAGGCCGACCTCGGTGTCGCCTCCGGCAACGGCAAGGGTCAGATCTTCGTCAAGGGCGTGGTGATCAAGACCGTGCCCGAGGCGCAGATCGTCGAGACGCTGATCGAGGAAGCCATGCGGCTGGCCGAGGACATGGTGGATGCCGGTGTCGAGTCCGGCCGCCCGGCGGTCGACGTCCACTAGGCAGCATCGATCGTCGGCGGCCTTGATCGTCGGCGGCCTTGATCGTCGGCGGCGTCGATGGTCGGCGGCGTTGATCGCGGGAACCCGCTACGGCACGATGACGGAGTGACCACGGACGTGCCGACCTCCAGGACGGCGGCGCTCCGCCTGCTCGACGCGCGAGATCACGACGCAGTGCAGGCACTCCTCGCTCGCGATCCGGTGGCGAACGTCTTCGTCACCTCCCGGCTGGTCGACGCCGGGTATCGACCCCTGGCGCCTCGGCGGTGAGCTCTGGGGGTACGTGGTCGACGGTCGGTTGGAGGCCGCCTGCTACAGCGGCGCGAACATGGTCCCGGTCACGGGTGGTCCGGTGGCGATGGCCGCGTTCGCCGACCGCGCGCGGCGGCAGGGTCGCCGGTGCTCGTCCATCGTGGGTCCGGCCGAGCATGTCCGGCAGCTGTGGATGGGACTGAGCGACGTGTGGGGCCGCCGCGCGAGACTTCCGGCGCGCCCAGCCACTGATGGCGACCAGCCGGCTGTCCCCGGTTCCCGCAGATCCGCAGGTCCAGCTCGTGCGCCCGGACCAGCTCGACGTGCTGATGCCCGCGTGCATCGCGATGTTCACCGAGGAGGTCGGGGTCTCGCCGGTCGCCCGCGACGGGGACAGCGTCTACCGCGGTCGGGTCCGCGAGCTGATCGCCGGGCGCAGGGCGTTCGCCCGGATCGAGCAGGGCCGCGTCGTGTTCAAGGCCGAGGTCGGTGCGGTCAGCCCGACGGCGCTGCCAGGTCCAGGGTGTGTGGGTCGCGCCGGAACGCCGAGGTCAAGGGCTCGGAGCCGCTGGCATGGCTGCGGTGGTCGAGCGGTGCCTCGCCGAGATCGCGCCCGTGGTCTCCCTCTACGTGAACGACTACAACGTCCCCGCGCTCGCGACCTACCACCGGGTGGGCTTCGAGCAGGTCGGCACCTTCGCCACCATCCTGTTCTAGGCCGCGGCTTCGCCCGACAAATGGGGCGGGGCCGTCTGACTGGCCGGATATCCTCGGCGGACCGCACTTCTCGCGGCACCCAGCTGAGATGGAGCCCCCGTGGTCCTGCGCCTGTCGACCCTGTTCCTGCGCACCTTGCGTGAGGATCCGGCGGACGCCGAGGTCCCGAGCCACCGGCTGCTGCTGCGCGCCGGGCTGCATCCGTCGGGTGGCGCCCGGGCATCTTCACCTGGCTGCCGCTGGGCTACCTGATCTACCGGAACGTCGAGCGCATCGTGCGCGCGGAGATGGACGCCGCGGGCTTCCAGGAGGTGCACTTCCCCGCGCTGCTGCCGCGCGAGCCCTATGAGACGACCGGGCGCTGGACCGAGTACGGCGCCAACCTCTTCCGGCTCCAGGACCGGCGTGGCGGCGACTACCTGCTCGGCCCCACCCACGAGGAGATGTTCACGCTTCTCGTCAAGGACCTCTACTCCTCGTACAAGGACCTCCCGCTCTGGATCTACCAGATCCAGACCAAGTACCGCGACGAGGCCCGGCCCCGTGCCGGGATCCTGCGCGGTCGCGAGTTCGTGATGAAGGACTCCTACTCGTTCGACATCGACGACGCCGGCCTGCAGGCCTCCTACGAGCGGCACCGCAACGCGTACCTGAACGACGTTCGACCGGCTGGGGCTCGAGTACGTCATCGTGCGGGCGATGTCCGGAGCGATGGGCGGCAGCCGCAGCGAGGAGTTCCTGGCCACCGGCGGAGAACGGCGAGGACACCTACGTCCGGTGCACGTCGTGCGACTACGCCGCGAACGTCGAGGCGGTCGTCACGCCGGCTCCGGCGGCGCTCGACCACACGGACGTCCCGGCGGCCCACGTCGAGGACACCCCTGACACGCCCACCATCGACACGCTGGTGGCTCTGTCGAACGAGCGGGCGGACCTGCGACGCAGCGACCGCGCCTGGACGGCTGCGGACACGCTGAAGAACGTCGTCCTGCGCCTCACGTACCCCGACGGGAAGGTCGAGCTCCTGGCGATCGGGCTCCCCGGCGATCGCGAGGTCGACATGAAGCGCCTCGAGGCTCAGGTGGAGCCCGCGGTCGCCGAGCCCGCCGGTGAGGCGGACTTCGCGGCGAACCCCGCACTGGTCAAGGGGTACATCGGTCCGCAGGCCCTCGGGCTCGCCTCCGCGTCGAAGGTCCGGTTACCTCGTCGACCCGCGCGTGGTCGAGGGGACCCGCTGGATCACCGGCTCGAACCTCGCCGGCAAGCACGTCTTCGACCTCGTCGCCGGCCGGGACTTCAGCGCGGACGGGACCATCGAGGCTGCCGAGATCCGCGCCGGGGACACCTGCCCCGACTGCGGTGAGGTCCTCGAGATCGCCCGCGGCATCGAGATCGGCCACATCTTCCAGCTCGGTCGCAAGTACGCCGAGGCGCTCGACCTCAAGGTGCTCGACCAGAACGGCAAGCAGGTCGTGGTGACCATGGGTTCGTACGGCATCGGGGTCTCCACGGGCCGTCGCCGCGATCGCCGAGCAGACCTATGACGAGTTCGGGCTGTGCTGGCCGCGCGAGGTCGCACCCGCCGATGTCCACATCGTCGCGACCGGCAAGGACGACGAGGTGTTCGCCACCGCGGAGGCCCTGACCACCGACCTCGAGGAGCGCGGTGTCAGGGTCATGCTCGACGACCGGCGCGGGGTCAGCCCAGGGGTGAAGTTCAAGGACTCCGAGCTGCTGGGTGTGCCGACGATCGTCGTGGTCGGCAAGGGTCTGGCTGACGGCGTCGTCGAGGTCAAGGACCGCGCCAGCGGCGAGCGCGAGAGCGTGCCGGTGGGTGCCGCCGCTGCGTGGATCGCGGAGATCTGTCTCGCCTAGCTCTCGCGGTTCTGCCCCCACGCCCGTGCTGGTGGTTCAGCGTTGCTGGTGGTTCAGCGTTGCTGGTGGTTCAGCCGCGCCGCTCAGTGAGGCCGGGGAACGTCGTCGGTGCCGCGCCCCAGCCCAGGACGCGCACGGCTGACTCGGCGAGCCACGCGGAGGCCGAGGACCGCAGCGAGCCGCTGGCCGCCGCGACGAGGTCGGCATAGGCGGCAGCAGCGCCGCGCTCGACCGTGACGGCGAGTGCGAGCGCCTGGCTGGGGGTGGTGATCGGATCGCCGATGTCATAAGCCGCGGCCGCGGGCACGGGACTCCCGTTCGCGGCGGTGACCAGCTCGCGGAGGGTGGCCCGCCGTGATCGGTGGGTGTCGTAGGCGGCCGTGATCGCCGCGAGCTGGGAGGTCCCGCGCAACCGGCCGCCGCACACGCCGTAGCCGTAGACGGCGACATGCTCGGCGGCCAGCGTGGCCTGCAGGGCGTCGAGGAGCGTCATCGCGCCGCTCGCAGGACGACCGCCAGCGAGGCGTCCGCGGCGGCCACCGAGGCGAGCAGTCGGGCGAGCGGGCCGGTGAGCGGGACGAGCATCCGCTGGTAGGTGGCAGCTGCCTTGGTCTCGGCGGCGGCGAGTGCTGCCGGAGTGGCCGCCGGACTCGGTCCCGGGGAGGGTGCCTTGGTGCTGGTGGTCGGGAGACCCTCGCGCAGCGCTGCGGCATGAGCGAGGTGCATCGTGGCTGCCCGGTGCGCCGCGGCGGCGACCGAGGCCGCACCCGTGGCCGCGGCGGTGGCGGTGGCCTGTGCCGCGAGGGAGTCCTCCAGCAGGGCGGCCTGCGTCCGAGCGACCGAGTCGGGATCCGGAGCTGACGCCGAGGGTGAAGCAACGGCGGCGGGGGAGGAGGTGCATGCCGTCAGCGCCTGGCCGACGCCGACCGCCGCACCGCTCAGCACGGCGACACGCAGGAGGGTCGCGACGCGTCGGCACTGCCAGGGACATGCGTCGAGGATGCCATGGTCGAGCCCGGCGACCGCAGTCGTGACCCGCCGTAGCGGCTACCCTTGACGAGGCAGACCGGGCACCAGCACCGCCCGGGCAGCTCATGACCGGGCAGTCCACAACAGCAGAGGCGGCAGACGATGGCAGCGGACAGCCCCGAGCGGGTCCGTGCCCTCGTGCACCCCGTCGTCAGCGCGCTGGGGCTCGATCTGGAACAGGTCGCCGTCACCACCGCGGGCCGCCGACGGCTGCTGCGCGTGGTCGTCGACGGCGACCACGGCGTGTCCCTGGACGCGGTCGCGGACGTCACCCGCGCGGTCTCTGCCGCCCTGGACGACTCGGACGTCATGGGCGGCCAGCCGTACGTCCTGGAGGTCTCGTCTCCCGGGGTCGATCGGCCGCTGACCGAGCCCAAGCACTGGCGACGGGCCACGTCTCGGCTGGTCAAGGTCTCCTTGGTCGGCGGCGAGGAGCTCACGGGCAGGGTGCTGTCGGTGTCCGACGACGGTGTGGTGCTCGAGCTCGCCGAGGCGGGGGAGCGGACGCTGGCGTTCGCCGACGTGGCGCGAGCACAGGTCGAGGTCGAGTTCGGCCGCCGGGCTGACACGTCCGACCTCACCGACCTCCCGGCCGACCTTGCCTCCGACGCGGATGCTGACTCCGACGCAGAGGTCGACGCTGACTCCGACGAGCCGGACGAGGACTGACATGGACATCGACATGGCAGCCCTGCGCGGCATGGTGAGCGAGAAGGAGGTCTCCTTCGAGCTCCTGGTGAAGGCGATCGAGTCGGCGCTGCTCATCGCCTACCACCACACCGACGGCGCCGAGCCGAAGGCACGGGTCCAGCTCGACCGCGAGAACGGCCACGTCACGGTCTGGGCGAGCGAGGTCGACGAGGACGGCAACGTCGCTCGGCGAGTGCGACGACACCCCGCACGACTTCGGCCGCATCGCGGCGACCACGGCCAAGCAGGTCATCCTGCAGCGCCTGCGCGAGGCCGAGGACGAGGTCACCTACGGCGAGTTCGCCGGGCCGCGAGGGCGACATCGTCTCCGGCGTGATCCAGCAGGGCCGGGAACCTGCGCGACGTCCTCGTCGACCTCGGCAAGATCGAGGCGTGCTGCCGCCGCACGAGCAGGTGCCCGGCGAGCAGTACGTCCACGGCTCGCGGATCAAGTGCTACGTCGTGTCCGGTCAAGGGGGGACCAGAGGCCCGCAGGTGACGCTGTCCCGCACCCACCCCAGCCTGGTGAAGACGCTGTTCGCGCTGGAGGTGCCCGAGATCGCCGACGGCACGGTCGAGATCGTCGGCCATCGCCCGCGAGGCCGGGCACCGCACCAAGATCGCGGTCCGGTCCACCCGCGCCGGGGTCAACGCGAAGGGCGCCTGCATCGGGCCGATGGGTGCCCGGGTCGCGCCAGGTCATGACCGAGCTGCACGGCGAGAAGATCGACATCGTCGACTGGTCGGACGACCCGGCGGAGATGGTCGGCCCACGCGCTGTCCCCGGCACGGGTCAGCTCGGTCGAGGTCGTCGACCCGCCGCCCGGTCGGCCCGGGTCGATCGTGCCGGACTACCAGCTCTCGCTGGCGATCGGCAAGGAGGGGCAGAACGCCCGCCTGGCGGCCCGGCTCACCGGCTGGCGGATCGACATCCGGTCCGACACCGGCCCCGGCCGAGGCAGCTCGGCACTGACGGCACTGACCGAGCAGTGACGGGACGGTCGGCGCCGAGCTGCGGACGATGTCGAGCTGAGCGGCGCGGTAGACTTGTGGTCCCGCGTCGTCGCGAGATCTCCGGCCACGTCCCGACGCACCTGTGTGGGATGCCGGCAGCGGGCGCCGAGCGCCGAGCTGCTGCGCGTCGTCGCGCGTCGAGGGATCGCTGTGTCCCCGACCCGCGTCGCCGGCTGCCGGGCCGCGGGGCCTCACCTGCACCCCGACCTGCGAGTGTCTCGACCTCGCCGAGCGCCGCCGGGCGTTCCCGCGGGCCCTCCGCGCTCGCCGGGACGCACTCCGACGGGTCGGAGGCAGGACCTGCGTTGACGCAGCACGCCGAGCGAGCACGGCAGCGAGCACGCAGTCCGTCCGCCCCATTGGAAGCAGGTCGAGAGCGCGATGAGCCAGCTCGATGAGCACCAGCTGATGAGCCTTCACCGATGAGCATGCCAGCGTACTAACGGTTCGCGCGGACCGGACCCGGGCCAAGAAGGAGAACAGTGGCCAAGGTCCGGGTCTACGAGCTCGCCAAAGAGCTCGGCATCGAGAGCAAGGTCGTCATGACCAAGCTCACCGAGCTGGGCGAGTTCGTCCGTTCGGCGTCCTCGACCGTCGAGCCCCCGGTCGTCCGCAAGCTTCAGCGAAGCCTTCCCCGCGCCGGATGCGCCGCAGCGCCGCCGCCGCACCGGCGAAGAAGGCTGCCGCCGCTAAGCGCCGGCCCGCGCCGGCGCCGGCCGAGCCGGCCGCCGGCCCCCGTGGTCGCGCCGGTCGAGCGCCGCACCCGCTGCCGCGGTCGCCGCAGCCGCGCCCCGCGCGGCGCGCTCCCGCCGCAGGCCCCCGGCGGCCGCCGGCCGCAGGCCGCCGCACGCCGGCCGCCCGCGCCGCCCGCCCCGGCCCAGCCGCCCGGCTGGCGCCCGCGCCCGGGCAACAACCCGTTCCGTCGGCCCGGCCGGCTGCGACGCCGAGCGCGCCTCCGCGCCCGCGCGGCGACCCGGTCGCGCCCGCTGGCCCCGCTGGCCCGACCGCCGGCCGCCGCCGCGCCCGGCGTCGCCCGGCGCCCCGCGGCCCCGGTCGGACCGCCGCGGCCCGGCTGGCCCCGGTCGGTGCCCGGCTGCCGCCGCGCCCGGTGGCGTCGGCGTCCTGGTCGGCCCGAACCCCGGCATGATGCCGACCCGTCCCGTCCCCGGCCGGCCGGCCGGCGGTCCCGCCGGTCGTCCGGCCGGTCCTGGCGGTCCGGCGTCCCCGGCTCGCTGGCGGTGCGCCGGTCGTCCCGGCGGGTCCCGGCGCCCGGTCCCGGCGGCCTGGCGGTGGCCGGCGGTCGCGGTGTGCCGGTCGCCCCGGTGGCGGCGCCCGGTGGTCCCGGGCGGCGGCTGTCCCGGTCGTCCCGGCGGTGGTGGCGCCGACCGCGGTCGCGGCGTGGCGGCACGCAGGGCGCGTTCGGTCGCCCCGGCGGCCGTCCGACCCGCGGCCGCAAGTCCAAGAAGCAGCGTCGTCAAGAGTTCGACAACATGCAGGCGCCGACGATCGGTGGCGTGCCGCTCCCGCGCGGCAGGGCGCAGGTCGTCCGGCTGCCGCGCGGCGCCTCGCTGACCGACTTCGCCGAGAAGATCGGCGTCGACCCGGCCTCGCTGGTGCAGATCCTGTTCGGCCTCGGCGAGATGGTCACGGCGACCCAGTCGGTCAACGACGAGACGCTGCAGCTGCTCGGCGCAGAGCTCGACTACGACGTCCAGGTCGTCTCGCCCGGAGGACGAGGACCGCGAGCTGCTCGAGTCGCTTCGACCTCGAGTTCGGCGAGGACGAGGGCGACGAGGACGACCTCGTCATCCGTCCGCCGGTCGTCACCGTCATGGGTCACGTCGACCACGGCAAGACCAGGCTGCTCGACGCGATCCGCGAACACCAACGTCGTCAAGCGGCGAGGCCGGTGGCATCACCCAGCACATCGGTGCCTACCAGGTGCATGCCACGACCGGCGGCGGCGACCGGACCCTCACCTTCATCGACACCCCGGGTCACGAGGCGTTCACCGCCATGCGTGCCCGTGGTGCCCAGGTCACCGACATCGCGGTCCTGGTGGTCGCGGCCGACGACGGCGTGATGCCGCAGACGATCGAGGCGCTCAACCACGCCCAGGCGGCCGGCGTGCCGATCGTGGTGGCGGTCAACAAGATCGACAAGGAGGGCGCCGACCCGGCCAAGGTGCGCGGCCAGCTCACCGAGTACGGCCTGGTGGCCGAGGAGTACGGCGGCGACACGATGTTCGTCGACGTCTCGGCCAAGCAGGGGCTCGGCCTCGACGAGCTGCTCGAGGCGATCGTGCTGACCGCCGACGCCTCGCTCGACCTGCGGGCCAACCCGGACCAGCACGCCGCAGGGTGTCGTCGATCGAGGCGCACCTCGACCGTGGTCGCGGTCCGGTCGCCACGGTGCTGGTCCAGCGCGGCACGCTGCGTCTCGGCGACTCGATCGTCGCCGGCGACGCCTACGGCCGCGTCCGGGCGATGCTCGACGAGAACGGCGACGCCGTCGACGAGGCCGGCCCGTCGCGGCCGGTGCATGGTGCTCGGCCTCACCGCGGTCCCGGGTGCCGGCGACAACTTCCTCGTCGTCCCCGAGGACCGCGTCGCCCGGCAGATCGCCGAGCAGCGGCAGGCGCGCGAGCGCAACGCGGCACTCGGCCCAGGCCGCGTGGCCGTCGCACGCTCGAGGACCTCTTCAAGTCGCTGGAGAAGGGCGAGGCTCAGCAGCTCAACCTCATCCTCAAGGGCGACGTCTCCGGTTCGGTCGAGGCGCTCGAGGACGCGCTGCTCAAGATCGACGTCGGCGACGACGTCGACCTGCGGGTCATCGACCGCGGCGTCGGTGCCATCACCGAGAACGACGTCAACCTGGCCGTCGGCCTCCGACGCGGTCATCATCGGCTTCAACGTCCGGCCCGCAGGGCAAGGCGCGCGAGCTGGCCGACCGCGAGGGCGTCGACATCCGCTACTACTCGGTCATCTACCAGGCGATCGAGGACATCGAGGCGGCGCTCAAGGGCATGCTCAAGCCGGAGTACGAGGAGGCCCAGCTCGGCACGGCGGAGGTCCGCGAGGTCTTCCGCTCGTCCAAGTTCGGCAACATCGCCGGCTCGCTGGTCCGCTCGGGCACGATCGTCCGCAACGCCAAGGCCCGGCTCATCCGCGACGGCGCCGTGGTCGCGGACAACCTCACGATCGAGTCGCTCAAGCGGTTCAAGGACGACGCCACCGAGGTCCGCGAGGGCTTCGAGTGCGGTATCGGGCTGCGGGTCGTACAACGACATCAAGCCCGAGGACGTCATCGAGACCTTCGAGATGCGCGAGAAGCCCCGCGCCTGATCGTCGGTGCTCCCGTCGCACGGCAGGGCGACCACCTGCGAGAAGGAGCAAGCGATGTTCGTCGGGACGCTCGGTCTCGACCTCCTGCTCGGGGACGTCCACTCCCTGAAGGAGAAGCGGTCCGTAGTCCGCCCGGTGGTCGCGGAGCTGCGACGTCGGTTCGAGGTCGCAGCCGCCGAGGCCGGGCACCTGGACCTCCACCGTCGCGCCTACTCGGCGTGGCGGTGGTGGGTCCGGACCGCGCCCACTGCGTCGAGGTTCTCGAGGCGTGCGAGCGGCTGGTCGCCGGACGCCCTGAGCTCGACCTGCTCGCTGCCCGTCAACGCTTCTACTCCGAGGAGGACGAGTGACCGCCAACGAGGCGCGTGCCCGCAAGCTCGCCGACCGGATCCGGGTCATCGTGGCGGAGACGTTGGAGGCCAGGGTCAAGGACCCGCGGCTCGGCTTCGTCACCATCACCGACGCCCGGATCACCGGTGACCTCCGCGAGGCGACCGTCTTCTACACCGTGCTACGGCGACGACGCCGCGACGGGCCGACACCGCGGCGGCGCTGGAGAGCGCCAAGGGTGTCCTGCGCAGCGAGGTCGGCCGGCAGACGGGGGTCAAGCACACGCCGACGCTCGCCTTCATCGCCGACGTCGTCCCCGACACGGCCCGGCAGATCGACGACCTGCTGGCCCGGGCGGCCGCTGCCGACGCCCAGGTGCACGCCGTCGCGGCGGGCGCCACCTACGCCGGCGAGGCCGACCCGTACCGGGTGCCGGCTGACGAGCCGACCGGCCTCGACCAGGACGAGCCTGACGCGTGAGCGCAGCCTCCGGCCTGGTCATCGTCGACAAGCCGGCTGGGATGACCTCGCACGACGTCGTCTCCAGGGTCCGGCGGCTGGCCGGGACGAGGAGGGTCGGCCACGCCGGGACGCTGGACCCGATGGCCACCGGTGTCCTGGTGCTCGGCATCGAGAAGGGGACGAAGCTGCTGGGGCACCTCGCCCTGACGGACAAGACCTACGAGGCGACCGTGCGGCTCGGCCGCTCGACGGTCACCGACGACTTCGAAGGCGCTGACCTGGGCGGCGCCAGCACCGCAGACCTGACCGAGGCCGCGGTAGCGACCGCCATGCTCCCGCTCACGGGCACGATCATGCAGACGCCGTCGGCGGTGTCGGCGATCAAGGTCGACGGGCAGCGGTCCTACGCCCGGGTGCGTGCCGGCGAAGAGGTCGTGCTGGCCGCCCGCCCGGTCACGCGTCACTGAGTTCGTGCTGCTGACCAGCACCCGGCCAGCCGGCGACCTGCTCGACGTCGACGTCAGGGTGACGTGCTCGAGCGGCACCTACGTCAGGGCGCTGGCCCGTGACCTCGGGACGTCGCTCGGCGTCGGCGGGCATCTGACGCGGCTGCGCCGCACCCGAGTCGGTGGCTTCGACCTCGGCGCGGCGCACACCCTCGAGGCCCTGGCCGAGGAGTTCGTGACGATCCCGCTGGCGCAGGCCGTGCGGGACGCGTTCGTCTCCGTCGACGTCGCGGGCGCGGAGGCCGACGGCGTCTGCTTCGGGCGTGGGGTGGCGATCCCGGACGACCTCGTGCTCGCGGCCACCGCCGGTGGCGCCAGTGCTCCCGTCGGGGTGTTCGGGCCGGACGGTGACGTGCTGGCCCTGATGGAGGTCGACGGGCACCGGCTCCGCCCGCTCGTGGTGTTCGTGGCACGCTGAACGGCATGGCACCGCCCGACGTGACCGACCCCCTCGGCGGGGAGGACGACCACGCGTCCGCTGACGCCTTCTGGCCGGTCGACCGTCCGGGGCATCCGACCACGGTCGAGGGCACGCTGCTCGGGGTCGCGGACTTCGCGCGCGGGGCGCGCCGAGCGACGGGCCTGCGCGGGATCGCTGCCCGTGCCGTCGTGAGCGTGCTGCTGCTGGGATTCGCTGCCGCGGTGCTGCTGGAGCTGGCGTTGAGCCTGCGGGTGCTCGGCTGATCAGCGCGCGGCATCCGGCAGGATAGGGGGATGAGCTCTGCTGACCCCGGTCCGCCGTCCGGCGTGCGCGCGGCCGATGCTGGGCTCGGGGCTGACGACGGACTCGGGGCTGACCACGGGCTCGGGGCTGACGACGGGCGGACCGTCGTGACGATCGGAGTCTTCGACGGTGTCCACCTCGGGCACCAGCAGGTGGTCGCTGCGGTCAAGGCCAGGGCCGATGCTCTCGGGTTGCCCGCCGTGGTGGTGACCTTCGACCCGCACCCGTCCGAGGTCGTCCGCCCGGGGACGCATCCGTCGATGCTGACGAGCGTGCGGCGCAGGGTCGAGCTGCTGCGGGCCGCGGGCGCTGACGCCGTCGTCGTGCTGCCCTTCACCAAGGAGCTCTCGCTCGCCTCGCCCGAGGAGTTCGTCCAGAAGGTTCTGGTCGGCGACCTGCACGTGGCCGAGGTGGTGGTCGGGTCGAACTTCCGCTTCGGTCATCGGGCCAGCGGCACCGTCGACACCCTGCGCGACCTCGGCGCGACGCTCGGGTTCACGGTGGACGCGCTCGACCTCCAGCTCGCTGCCGATGCTTCGGCGGAGGTCTGCTCGTCGACCGCGGTGCGGTCCGCGGTGGCGGCGGGCGATGTCGAGCGCGCCGCCGAGCTGCTCGGGCGACCGCACGCGCTCGAGGGCACCGTGATCCACGGGGATCACCGGGGACGGGAGCTGGGTTACCCGACCGCCAACCTGCAGGTCGAGCCGGCAGGTTCGGCCGTGCCTGCCCATGGCGTGTACGCCGGCTGGCTGGTGCGGGGGACGGGGGAGCGGCTGCCGGCGGCGATCTCCGTGGGCACGAACCCCACCTTCGACGGTCAGGAACGCAGGGTCGAGAGCTACGTCCTCGACCACGACCCGACGGGTGGCCCTGACGACCTCGACCTCTACGGCGAGGAGGTGCTCGTCGAGTTCGCGGCCCGGCTGCGGCCGATGCTCACCTTCACCTCCGTCGAGGACCTGGTCGTCCAGATGGCCGCCGACACGGAGCAGGCCCGGGCGCTGCTCGGTTAGGGTCCAGCGCGCCGCGCTGGTAATCTCAGAAGGCCGTCCTACCGGCCGCGGACACGAGAGAGCCCGGGTGAACCAGCCCCGGCGCGCCGCGCAACGACCTACGAGGAGAACCAGCGTGCCGCTCGAGAGTGCCGTCAAGCAGCAGATCATCAACGAGTACGGCTCGTCCGCCACGGACACCGGTTCTCCCGAGGTGCAGGTCGCGATGCTCACCAAGCGCATCCAGGACCTCACCGAGCACCTCAAGCTCCACAAGCACGACCACCACTCGCGGCGCGGCCTGCTGCTTCTTGTCGGCCAGCGCCGCCGTCTCCTGCAGTACCTGCAGGCCAAGGACATCGCGCGTTACCGCAGCCTGATCGAGCGGCTCGGCCTGCGCCGGTAGCACCACCCGGCGCCCGCACCTCGCGCGCAGGCGCCACGTTCGGAGCACGACCGCACGTTCCGTCCTCAGCCCAAACCTGGGTTGGGGCCACCACCAGGGCGACGCCCGGCGGACGAGGTCGACCAGGTCGGTCCTCGGTAGTGGCCCCCGGGAGCCGCGGCCCCACAACGGCCGCCGGCCCTCCGGGCGCCTCGATCGAAGACCGGCTCGCTGGCGACAGCCCGCGCGCGCGAGCTCTCGATCGACCAAGGAGGGCACCCGTGGAGGGTCCCGACGTCCACACCGCAGAAGCGACCATCGACAACGGCCGCTTCGGCACCCGCACCATCCGCTTCGAGACCGGGCGCCTCGCCCGCCAGGCCGCCGGCTCCGCCGTGGCCTACCTCGACGAGGACACCATGCTCCTCTCGGCGACCACCGCCTCGAAGAACCCCAAGGACCAGCTCGACTTCTTCCCCCTCACGGTGGACGTCGAGGAGCGCATGTACGCCGCTGGTCGCATCCCCGGCTCGTTCTTCCGCCGCGAGGGCCGCCCCTCCGAGGACGCGATCCTCACCTGTCGCCTCATCGACCGGCCGCTGCGCCC
Source organism: uncultured Actinomycetota bacterium (assembly GCA_963819215.1). Lineage (GTDB taxonomy): Bacteria > Actinomycetota > Actinomycetes > Prado026 > Prado026 > CAWFVK01. The sequence goes on from CAWFVK010000006.1 coordinate 509,577, forward strand.
GTCCTTCGTCAAGGGCCTGCGCAACGAGATCCAGGTCGTCGTGACGGTCATGGCGCTCGACCCGAACGACCTCTACGACGTCGTCGCGATCAACGCCGCCTCGATGTCCACCCAGCTCGCCGGCCTGCCGTTCAGCGGCCCGATCGGCGCCGTCCGCGTCGCCCTCATCGAGGGGCAGTGGGTCGGCTTCCCGACGTACGAGCAGCTCGAGTCGGCGGTGTTCGACATGGTCGTCGCCGGTCGCATCGTCGGTGACGACGTCGCGATCATGATGGTCGAGGCCGAGGCCACCACGGCCACGATCGACCTCGTCTCCGAGGGCGCCGTCGCGCCGACCGAGGAGGTCGTGGCCCAGGGCCTCGAGGCCTCCAAGCCGTTCATCCGGGTCCTCGCCGAGGCCCAGGCGCGCCTCGCGTCGTCGGCCGCCAAGCCGACCGGCGAGTTCCCGCTCTACCTCGACTACCAGGACGACGTCTTCGCCGCCGTGGAGTCCGAGGTCGGCAGCCGAGCTCGCCCAGGCGCTGACCATCGCCGGCAAGCAGGAGCGCGAGACGAGCTCGACCGCCTCAAGGCCGTCGCGAAGGAGCAACGTCGCCGCCCAAGTTCGAGGGTCGCGAGAAGGAGATCTCCGCCGCCTACCGGTCGCTGACCAAGAAGCTCGTCCGCCAGCGCGTGCTTCGCGACAAGATCCGCATCGACGGCCGCGGCCTGGGCGACATCCGCCCGCTGTCCGCCGAGGTCGAGGTCATTCCGCGGGTGCACGGCTCGGCGCTGTTCGAGCGCGGCGAGACCCAGATCCTGGGCGTCACGACGCTGAACATGCTCCGCATGGAGCAGCAGCTCGACACGCTCGCCCCCGAGACCCGCAAGCGCTACATGCACAACTACAACTTCCCGCCCTACTCGACCGGCGAGACCGGTCGCGTCGGGTCGCCGAAGCGCCGCGAGATCGGCCACGGCGCGCTCGCCGAGCGCGCGCTGCTGCCGGTGCTGCCCAAGCGCGAGGAGTTCCCGTACGCGATCCGGCAGGTCTCCGAGGCGCTCGGCTCCAACGGCTCGACCTCGATGGGCTCGGTCTGCGCCTCGACGATGTCGCTGCTCAACGCCGGCGTGCCGCTGAAGGCGCCGGTCGCCGGCATCGCGATGGGCCTGATCTCCGACACGGTCGACGGCAAGACGGAGTACGTCGCGCTGACCGACATCCTCGGCGCCGAGGACGCGTTCGGCGACATGGACTTCAAGGTCGCCGGCACCAAGCAGTTCGTCACGGCGCTGCAGCTCGACACCAAGCTGGACGGCATCCCCGCGTCCGTCCTGGCCGGCGCGCTGACCCAGGCCAAGGACGCCCGCCTGGCGATCCTCGAGGTCATGGCCGAGGCGATCGACGCGCCGGACGAGATGTCCCCGTACGCGCCGCGCATCATCACGGTCAAGATCCCGGTCGACAAGATCGGCGAGGTCATCGGCCCGAAGGGCAAGATGATCAACCAGATCCAGGCCGACACCGGCGCCGAGATCTCGATCGAGGACGACGGCACGATCTACATCGGCGCGACCGACGGCCGCCAAGGCCGAGGCCGCCCGCCAGATGATCAACGCCATCGCGAACCCGCAGATGCCGGAGGTCGGCGAGCGCTACCTCGGCACCGTCGTCAAGACCACGACGTTCGGCGCGTTCGTCTCGCTGATGCCCGGGCAAGGACGGTCTGCTGCACATCTCGCAGCTCCGCAAGATCGCCGGCGGCAAGCGCGTCGAGAACGTCGAGGACGTCGTCAAGGTCGGCGACAAGGTCCAGGTCGAGATCGGCGAGATCGACCCGCGCGGCAAGCTCTCGCTCGTCCCCGTGCATCGAGGGCGAAGAGTCCGCAGCCGCACCGGTCGACGTCCCGGCTGACGTCTGAGCTTGGCAGCCATCCGCTGCGGCGCGTCGCGTCGCGGCTCGACCCGCACGCTGCTGAAGGAGACCGACGGTGCGGCTGGTGCGTCGCACCGTGCTGCCCGGCGGGCTCCGGGTCGTCACCGAGACCGTCCCGACGGTCCGGTCCGTGACGTTCGGCGTCTGGGTCGGGGTCGGCTCGCGCGACGAGACCACCCGCCAGGCCGGGTGCTCGCACTACCTCGAGCACCTGCTCTTCAAGGGCACCGAGCGCCGCAGCGCGCTCGACATCGCCTCGACGATCGACGCGGTCGGCGGCGAGATGAACGCCTTCACCGCCAAGGAGTACACCTGCTTCTACGCCCGGGTGCTCGACGCCGACCTGCCGCTGGCGGTCGACGTCATCGCGACATGGTGACGTCGGCGACGCTCACGCGCGCCGACGTCGACAACGAGCGCGGGGTGATCCTCGAGGAGATCGCGATGCACGACGACGACCCCGTCGACCTCGTGCACGACGCCTTCTCGTCCGCGTTGTACGGCGACACGCCCGCTCGGCCGCCCCATCCTCGGCACCGTGGCAGGCATCGAGACCCTGACCCGGGACGACGGTCAACGCGTACTACCGACGTCACTACCAGCCGCAGAACATGGTCGTGGCGGTCGCGGGCAACGTCGACCACGCGGCGGTGGTCCGGCTGGTCAAGAAGGCCTTCGAGAAGGCCGCGGTTCCCGGGGGTGCCGATCCGCTCGAGCCGCGGGGTGGACGTGCGCCTCGCCGGCAGGCCGGGGTCGTGAGCGTGAACAGCAGGCCGACCGAGCAGGCGCACCTGGTGCTCGGCGTGCCCGGCCTCTCGCGGCAGGACGACCGCCGCTTCGCGCTGGGCGTGCTCAACAGCGTGCTCGGCGGCGGCATGTCGAGCCGGCTGTTCCAGGAGGTCCGGGAGAAGCGCGGGCTCGCGTACTCGGTCTACTCCTACAACGCCCAGTACGCCGACTCCGGCCTGTTCGGCGTCTATGCCGGCTGCCTGCCGGACAAGGTCGACCAGGTCCTCGAGCTGTGCCGCGGTGAGCTGGACAAGGTGCTGAACGACGGCATCACGCCCGACGAGCTCCGCCGAGGCAAGGGCCAGCTGCGCGGCTCGCTCGTCCTCGGCCTCGAGGACACCGGGTCCCGGATGAGCCGGATCGGCAAGAGCGAGCTCGTGTACGGCGACCTCCTCGGGGTGGGCGAGCTCCTCGACCTCATCGACGCCGTCTCGCTCGAGGACGTCGCCGCGGTCGCGGCCGACCTCCTGTCGGCACCGCCGACGCTCGCCCTCATCGGGCCGTTCGACGACGACCGCTCGTTCTCCGCCGACTTCAGTGCCGTGCCTGCGACTGCCTGATGGCCAGCCGGATCGCCGTCGGCGTGCTCGGCGCGCAGGGGCGGATGGGGCTGGAGGTCTGCCGTGCTGTCGACGGCTGCCCCTGACCTCGAGCTGGTCGGCGCCGCGTCGACGCCGGGCCTGATCCGGTCGCCGAAGTCGCGGTGGCGCGGCCGGACGTCGTCGTCGACTTCACCCACCCGTCGTCCGTGCTCGCGAACATCCTGGCGCTGGTGGCGCGCAGGGCATCCACGTCGTGGTGGGCACGACCGGTCTGACGGACGAGGGCCTCACGGACATCCGTGGCGCGCTGGCGGAGCAGCCTGGCGTCGGCGTGGTGGTCGCGCCGAACTTCGCGCTCGGTGCGGTGCTGATGATGCGGTTCGCCGCGGCAGGCCGCACCGTTCTTCGAGTCCGTCGAGATCATCGAGCTGCACCATCCCGACAAGCTCGACGCGCCGTCGGGGACGGCTACCGCGCACCGCCGAGCTGGTCGCCGAGGCGCGCCGCGACGCGGGGCTGACGCCGTCCCCGGACGCGACGTCGACGGGCCTCGACGGCGCCCGGGGCGCCGTCGTCGACGACGTCACCATCCACTCGGTGCGCCTTCGCGGGTCTCGTCGCCCACCAGGAGGTCCTGCTCGGGGGCCCGGGGGAGACCTTGACGATCCGGCACGACTCGCTCGACCGCTCCTCGTTCATGCCAGGTGTGCTGCTCGCCGTCCGCCGCGTCGGCGACCTGCCCGGCCTGACGGTCGGCCTGGAACCGTTGCTCGACCTCGACTGAGTCGTCAGCGCGTCGCGCGACGGGACTGCTCGAACCAGCCCTCGACGGCCTCGCTGGCCATCACGAAGGCCTCCGGGCGCCCGAGGAAGTCCGGCGAGCCCGAGGTCACCGGCGTCTCGAGGTCCGAACCGTCGGCCAGCACCAGGGTCGTCGTCCGGCCCGTCGTGCGCAGCGGCGTTCCGAGGAGCCGCGTGCGGCCGCTGATGACGCGGACGTCGGTCACGGCGGTCCAGCCGGAACGAGCGGGTGGTCAGCACCCGGCGGACCTGCACCCCACTGTCGGTCACCCAGACCCCCGCCAGGAAGCAGCGCGCCGCCAGCAGGGCCAGCCCGGCATACAGCGCGCCGGCCAGCACGGCACGGACCCCGAGGTCGGCGATGCTGCGCGAGCCGGTCAGCAGCGAGAACGCGACCAGGCCGCCCCAGAACAGCAGGCACAGCAGAAGGAGCGCGGCGGCCCAGCGCAGCGGACCTGGCCGGTAGGGGCGAACCCAGCGCACCTGGTGGTAGCTGGCGTCCACCGGCCCGCTCGCGCGCTCGGGGAAGAAGCGATAGCCGTTGACCTCGACCAGCTCCCCTCGGACGGACTCCTCAGACGAAGGCGCGCACCAGCGCAGCCACCACGGCGGCACCCACCACGACCACCAGGAACGGCGCACGCAGGAGCAGCGCGACCACCGCAAACCCTAGCCCCGCGGCTCTGGCGTCGATGACGAGCGAACGCCCCGAGCCCGAACACCTGCACCGCGCACAGCGCGGCGAGCAGCGCGATCGGGATGAACGTCGCGACCACCCTGACCCGTGGCGACTCCAGCACCCGCGGCGGTACCGACAGCCCGGCCAGCTTGAGGAGGTAGCAGCCGAGCGCCGTCCCCAGCACCGCCAGCCAGATCATGTCGACTCACCCAGGCCGGGCGGGCCGGTGGGCGGGTCCCCGCCTGACGGTCCCAGGCCCTGCGGCTCGTCGCTGGTCCTGGCCGCCTCGGCCCGCGCTCCCGGCAACCGCAGCGCGACCCCCGCCGCGATCACGCCGGCCACCAGGACCGGGAGGCCCGGGGTGAGCAGCGGGGTGAGCCCGAGCGCGACCACCACGGCCACCGCCGCGACGGTCCAGGCCGGCTTGCCGTCGAGCCTGGGCCACAGCAGGGCGAGGAACGCGGCACCGACGGCGGCGTCCAGGCCCAGCTTCTTGGGGTCACCGAGGGCCGTGGCGCCGACGGCACCCACCAGCGTCGCCAGGTTCCAGCAGACGAAGATGACCAGCCCGGTCGCCCAGAAGGCCAGCCTCGAGGCCTGCTCGTCGTCGTGGCTGACGGCCATCGCCGTGGACTCGTCGATCACCAGCTGGGCGGCGAGCAGCCGGCGAGGGCCGCGCACTCGAAGGACCGGAGCGAGCCGCAGTCCGTAGAGCGCGTTGCGGGACCCGAGCAGGAGCGCCGTCACCATGCCGGACAGCGCCGACCCGCCGGCGGCCAGCACGCCGAGCAGGGCGAACTGCGAGCCGCCCGTGAACGCGAGCACCGACAGGGCGCAGGTCTGCACCGTCGAGAGCCCGGTCGCGGCGGACAGCGCGCCGAACGAGACGCCGTAGGTGCCGACGGCCACCCCGACCCCGGCGGCGTCCCGCAGCACGCCGCGGCGCGTCGCGGCGAACTCGGGCGTGATCACGGTCGACGCCGGTCAGTCGGAGGTCAGGTCGGTGTGCAGGCGGACCTGCGTCACCACGACCATCCCGTCACCCTCGAGGTCCAGCTCCCGCCGAGCGCCGTCCGCCGCCCAGCCGCTGCTCACGAGCAGCTGCCGGAAAGGTTCGTCCTCGGCATCCACCCACACGGTCGCGGCTCGCTGACCGTCCGCACGCAGATGGTCGACGGCTGCGGCGAGCAGCCGGCTGCCGTGACCGGCCCGGCGTGCGGAGGGATCGATCAGGACGGTGAAGACCTCGCCGTCGCTGGCCGGGTCCCGGTCGTCGTCCTCAGCGGGACCGAGCGAGACGCCGCCGACGACCAACGGGCCGACGCAGGCGACGAGCACATGGTGGCGAAGCGTGGGCGGCGCGGTGATCGCCTGCTGCCACTCGGCCGCGAAGCCGTCCGCCTCGGCGGCGAGCGCCGCGACGGTGTCGTCGGGGAGGCGCCCGGAGTACCCGCGCTGCCAGGCCGCGACCTGGATCGCGGCGAGCGTCGCGGCATCGGCCGCTCTGGCAGGTCGCACACTGACGTCGGCCACGCCGCCCAGGCTAGACCTCGCCCAGCTCTGCCAGGACTACCCTGATGCGAGCCGCCAGACCGAGGAGCAGAGCTGTGACCGACGTGACCGACCTCCCTGATGTGAGCGTGGTTCCCGAGGACCCCGAGGGGATCCGGTTCCGCAGCGACGTCACCGTCGAGCTCGTGAAGGCGCAGGCCAGCGACGCAGACGTCGTCTTCGCGGCGAGGGTGTCCACGCTCGGCGAGCAGACCCTCGCCACCGTGGACGACGACGCGACGTCCTCCCGCGGCCTCATCAACTTCCTCATGCGTGACCGGCACGGCACGCCGTTCGAGCACAACTCGATGACCTTCTACGTGCAGGCGCCGATCTTCGTGTTCCGCGAGTTCATGCGCCACCGGATGGCCTCGTACAACGAGGAGTCCGGTCGCTACCGCCGCCTCGACCCGGTCTTCTACGTCCCGGGTCCGGAGCGCCGGCTCATCCAGCAGGGCAAGCCGGGCGCGTACGACTTCGTCGACGGCACTCCCGAGCAGCACGCGGTCGTCCAGGCGGCGACCCGGCGGGCGTGCACCGAGGCCTACCGCGCCTATCTGGAGATGCTCGACGCCGGGGTGGCCCGCGAGGTCGCACGCGGTGTCCTGCCGGTCGCCATCTACTCCTCGATGTACGTGACGCTCAACGCGCGCTCGTTGATGAACTTCCTGTCCTTGCGGACCAAGCGCGAGGACTCGCACTTCCCGTCCTTCCCGCAGCGGGAGATCGAGATGGTCGCCGAGCTGATGGAGGAGCAGTGGGCGGACCTCATGCCGCTGGTCCACGCGGCGTTCGAGGCCGGCGGCCGGGTCGCGCCGTGAGCCGGTCCGTGCTGGCTCGAAGGTAGGCTTGGACCATGTCCACGGGACTCCCGAGCCTGAGAGCACCGCACCGGTCACGGCGCCGTTCGGCCGGATGCTGACCGCGATGGTCACGCCGTTCACCGCCGGACGGCGCGCTCGACCTCGACGGCGCGCAGCGCCTCGCCGAGCACCTCGTCGACGCCGGCAACGACGGCCTGGTGGTCAGCGGCACCACGGGGGAGTCCCCGACCACGACCGACGCCGAGAAGGACCGCATGCTCCGGGCGGTCGTCGAGGCGGTCGGCGACCGCGCCCACGTCGTCGCCGGCGTCGGCACCAACGACACCGCGCACAGCGATCGAGCTCTCGCAGGCCGCCGAGAAGGCCGGGGCCCACGGCCTGCTGCTCGTCACGCCGTACTACACCAAGCCGCCGCAGGCAGGGCCTGCTCCAGCACTTCACCGCGGTCGCCGACGCCACCGAGCTGCCGGTGATGCTCTACGACATCCCGCACCGTGCCGGCGTCGCGATCGAGACCGAGACGCTGGTCCGCGCTCGCCGAGCACCCGCGGATCGTCGCGGTCAAGGACGCCAAGGGCGACCTCGTCGCTGCCTCGTCCGTGCTGGCTCGCACCGACCTCGCCTACTACTGCGGCGACGACATGCTCAACCTGCCGCTGCTCGCGATCGGGGGCGTGCGGCTTCGTCAGCGTCGTCGGCCACGTCGTCACGCCGAGCGCCTGGTCGGCTGATCGACGCCTTCGACGCCGGCGACCACGCGGACCGCGCTGGCCGATCCACCAGTCGCTGCTGCCGGTCTTCGACCGGGCATCTTCCGCACCCAGGGCGTGATCTGGCCAAGGCGCGCTGACCGAGCTGCGGGCCTGCCCGGCGGCCCGGTCCGGCTCCCGCTGCTCGGACGCCACCCCCGACGAGATCGCGCCAGCTGCGGCTGGACCTCGAGGCAGGCGGGCTGACCCGGCTTCGGAAGCGCCGGATGAGCCTCACGGACCAGCCGGCCGCCGCCGCCGCTTCCGGCGTTGCCGACGGGAGGCCTGCGCGTCGTCGCGCTCGGCGGCCTCGGCGAGATCGGTCGCAACATGACCGTCTTCGAGCACGACGGCCGGCTGCTGATCGTCGACTGCGGCGTGCTGTTCCCCGAGGACCGAGCAGCCCGGCGTCGACCTGATCCTGCCGGACTTCGACTACCTCCGTGACGGCTGGACGACGTCGAGGCGGTCGTGCTGACCCACGGCCACGAGGACCACATCGGCGCGCGTGCCCTACCTGCTGCGCGAGAAGCCCGACATCCCGCTGGTCGGGTCGCGGCTGACGCTGGCGCTGCGTCGAGGGCAAGCTGCGCGAGCACCGGATCAAGCCCGTTCACCCTCGAGGTGCGCGAAGGCCAGCGCGAGCAGCTCGGCCCGTTCGGGCTGCGAGTTCTTCGCGGTCAACCACTCGATCCCCGACGCGCTCGCCGTCGCGATCCGGACGCCGGCCGGCACGGTCCTGCACACCGGTGACTTCAAGATGGACCAGCTGCCGCTCGACGGCCGGCATCACCGACCTCGGCGGCTTCGCGCGGCTGGGCGACGAGGGCGTCGACCTGCTTCATGCGCGACTCGACCAACGCCGAGGTGCCCGGGTTCGTCACCTCCGAGCGCGAGATCGGGCCGGTCTCGACGAGGTGTTCGCGCGGCGCGAGCGACGGATCATCGTCGCCTGCTTCGCCTCGCACGTGCACCGCGTGCAGCAGGTGCTCGACGCCGCCCACGGCACCATCGCGCAGGTCGCCTTCGTCGGCCGCTCGATGGTGCGCAACATGGGCATCGCGCGCGACCTCGGCTACCTGCGCGTCCCGCCGGGCTCTGGTCGTCGACTGCGACGAGCTCGACGACCTGCCGCCCGAGCAGGTCGTGCTGGTCTCGACCGGCTCGCAGGGCGAGCCGATGTCGGCGCTGTCCCGGATGGCGAACCGCGACCACCAGCGATCCGGATCGAGCCCGGCGACACCGTCGTGCTCGCCTCCTCGCTGATCCCGGGCAACGAGAACGCGGTGTTCCGGGTCATCAACGGGCTGACCCGGCTCGGGGCGAACGTCGTGCACAAGGGCACCGCGCTCGTGCACGTCTCCGGCCACGCGCCGGCCGGCGAGCTGCTCTACGTGCTCAACATGATCCGGCCGCGCAACGTGATGCCGATCCACGGCGAGTGGCGGCACCTGCGCGCCCACGCCGAGCTGGCCCACCGCACCGGGGTCCCCGCCGAGCGCGTCGTGCTCGCCGAGGACGGCGTGGTCGTCGACCTGGTCGACGGGGCGGTCCGCGGTCGTCGGGTCGGTGCCGTGCGGCTACGTCTACGTCGACGGCCCTCGCGTCGGCGACATCACGCGAGACCGCGCTGAAGGACCGCCGGATCCTCGGCGGCGAGGGCTTCGTCACGGTGGTCGTCGTCGTCGACTCGCGACCGGCAAGGTCGTCGGCTGGGCCGAGATCCTGCGCGCCGGGGCTTCGCCGAGGACGGCTCCGCGTTCGACGGGGTGCTGCCGCTGGTCGCAGCGACGCGCTCGAGGACGCGTTCGGCGAGGGGCGTCGGACGCTACGAGCTGCAGCAGCGGTCATGCGCCGCGTGGTGGGCAAGTGGGTCAGCGACACCTACCGCCGCCGCCCGATGATCATCCCGGTCGTCGTCGAGGTCTGACCCGCTCCGCAGGTCGTGAGCTCGACGGGCGTACCGGCGTGCGGGCCAGCTGCGTTCTGACGTGCGTGGACTGCCTGGCGTAGGCCTGCGTCGCATGGCCAGTCGTCCCTCGGCCAGCGCGCGACCGCCGCCCGCGCGCCGAGCGCCGCGAGCGCGTCCGCGGTCGCGTCCCAAGCCGGCGACGCGCGCAAGCGTCCGACGCCCGAGCAGGCGGCCGCGCGCCCAGCGCCCGTCGCGCGCGCACCGGCCCGCAGCGCCCCGCAGCGACAGGCCCTGGTCCGCTGCCCGGGCCGTGCGCGCGCTCTGGCGCGTGCCGTCGCGCGGTCTATGCTCGGGCTCGCGCACGTGCTCGGCGGCTCGACCCGGCGCGTCGCATCGGCGCGCAGGACAGCCCGCGACCTCGACCCGGCGCACCGCCGCGACGGGCTCGGCCTCGCTGCTCATCGCGTCGCGGTGCTCGTGGCGGCCGTCGACCTGGTGGCACCTGTCGGGCACCGGTCGGCTCGCTGGTTCGTGATGTCGTCGTCGGGCTGACGGCTCGTTGGCGTGGACGGTTCCTGTCCTGCTCGGCGCCTGGGCGTGGCGCTGCTGCGGCACCCTGGCCGCGACGCCCCCGTGGGCGGCTGTCATCGGCTGGCTGGCCGTGCTGCTCGGCGTCCTCGGCCTCGTCCACGTGATCGATGGCACGCCGCAGCCGGCTGACGGCAGCGCGGCCATGCAGGCCGCGCCGGATGGCTCGGCTGTGCTCGCCGTCAGCGCCGCTCGGCACGGCGCTGACGCCGTACGTCGCCGCCCCGGTGCTCGTGCTGCTCGCGTGCTTCGGCCTGCTCGTCGCTCACGGCACCCCGCTGCACCGGTCCCGGCTCGGCTGCGCGCGTTCGAGGCGTGGCTGCTCCGTCGACCGGCGCCCGGCGCGGAGGAACCGGCGCTCGACCTCATCGACCTCACGGCGCCCGCAGCCGAACCGCTCAAGCGGACCGGCCGCCGTCGCGGGCGGGGCGTCCCAGCCGGACGCCGAGGTCGAGGACGAGGCTCCGTTCGACGCCCCTTGCTCGACCCGGTCAGGCGACGCGCATCGACGTCGCCGAGGTCCCGCCGGAGAACCTGGACACGATCGACCTCTCAGGCCTGACCGCGGGCAAGGCCGATCCAGTCCCCGCGCCGCCGGCACCGATGCCGGCGCGGACCGAGCAGCTCGCGCTGTCGGGCGACGTCGCCTACCAGCTGCCGCCGCCGACATGCTGTCGCGAGGGCACCCGCACAAGGCGCGCACCAAGGCCAACGACGCGGTCATCGCGGCCCTCACCCAGGTGCTCGAGCAGTTCGACATCGACGCGCGGTCACCGGCTTCACCCGCGGCCCGACGGTCACCCGCTACGAGGTCGAGCTCGGCCCGGCGGTCAAGGTCGAGCGGATCACGGCGCTGCAGCGCAACATCGCCTACGCGGTCGCGAGTCCGCCGACGTCCGGATCCTCGACGCCCGATCCCCGGCAAGTCGGCGATCGGCATCGAGATCCCCAACACCGACCGCGAGATCGTGTCAGCCTCGGCGACGTGCTGCGCTCGGCGATCGCCGTGGCCGACCACCACCCGCTGGTCGTCGCGCTCGGCAAGGACGTCGAGGGCGGGTATCGTCGTCGCGAACCTCGCGAAGATGCCGCACATCCTGGTCGCCGGCGCGACCGGCGCCGGCAAGTCGAGCCTGCATCAACTCGCTGATCACCTCGATCCTGCTCGCGGTCCACGCCGGACGAGGTCCGGATGGTCCTGATCGACCCGAAGCGGGTCGAGCTGACGGCCTACGAGGGCATCCCGCACCTGATCACGCCGATCATCACCAACCCGAAGAAGGCCGCCGAGGCGCTGCAGTGGGTCGTCCGCGAGATGGACATGCGCTACGACGACCTCGCCGCCTGCGGGTCCGGCACATCGACGACTTCAACAAGGCCGTGCGCTCCGGCGAAGCTCAAGCCGCCGCCCGGCAGCGAGCGCGTCTTCGCGCCGTACCCGTACCTGCTGGTCATCGTCGACGAGCTCGCCGACCTGATGATGGTCGCGCCGCGCGACGTCGAGGACTCGATCGTCCGGATCACCCAGCTCGCCCGCGCCGCCGGCATCCACCTGGTGCTCGCGACCCAGCGACCGAGCGTCGACGTCGTCACCGGCCTGATCAAGGCCAACGTGCCGTCCCGGCTGGCGTTCGCGACGTCGTCGCTCGCCGACAGCCGGGTCATCCTCGACCAGCCGGGCGCCGAGAAGCTGGTCGGCAGGGCGACGGCGCTGTTCCTGCCGATGGGCGCGAGCAAGCCGATCCGGATCCAGGGCGCGTGGGTCACCGAGGCGAGATCCAGCGCGGTCGTCGAGCACTGCAAGGAGCAGCTCGCAGCCGACCTACCGCGAGGACGTCGCTGCCCCAGCCGCGGCCAAGAAGGACGTCGACGAGGAGATCGGCGACGACCTCGACCTGCTCTGCCAGGCGGTCGAGCTCGTCGTCACCACGCAGTTCGGCTCGACCTCGATGCTGCAGCGCAAGCTGCGGGTCGGCTTCGCCAAGGCCGGCCGGCTGATGGACCTGATGGAGAGCCGCGGCATCGTCGGGCCCGAGCGAGGGCTCGAAGGCGCGCGACGTGCTGGTGCAGCCCGACGAGCTCGACGCGGTGCTGCTCCAGCTGCGCGGTTCCTAGCCAGCTGGCGGCCCGCCGGCCTTCCGCTGCCGGTCCGCTGACGGTCCGCTGCAGGCAGGCTCCGCCGGGCGCGAGGCGTCTCACTCGGATGGATCATCTCGGCTACTGAGCGTCGCCGATCCGACGTACCATGGAGTCAACGGTTTGCGCTGCAGGCGCGTCCGGTCGGGTCAGGTCGAGTTCAGCAGCGCGGTCCTTGGCGGACCAACGGGAGGAGGGTGCCTCATGTCTGTGGGCTCCGAGCTCTCGGCGCGCGCGAGGCAGCCGGCCTCAGCCTGGAGGACATCGCTGCCAGCACCCGGATCCGCCGACGTTCGTCGAGCGATCGAGGCCGACGACTTCGCCTGTGCGGCGGCGCCGTCTACGCCCGCGGCCACATCCGCAGCATCGCCGAGCTGCGTCGGGCCTCGACCCCGAGCCGCTGATCGCGGAGTTCGACCGCCAGCACGCCCGCCGGCTGCGCCGCCGGCGGCGGAGGTCTTCGAGCCGCCGAGAGCACCGATGCGCCCCGAGCGCCGCGCCCCGAACTGGACCGCGGCGATGGCTGCCGCCCTGGTCGTGGTCGTCGGTTGTCGGGCTGTTCCAGCTCTTCGGGCGGCGGGTCGAGCTCCGCGAACCAGTCACCCGTCACCGCCGCGTCCGGCCCCGGCCTCGCTGCCAGTCACTCGCCGAGCGCGTCGTCGTCCACCACCCCCTCGCCGTCAGCGAGCGTGTCGGTGCCCGCGCCGTCCGCCTCCAGCAGCGTGGTGGCTCAGCTCCCGCCGAGCGCGGTGGGGTGACCCTCCAGGTCGACCATCCCGGGAGCAAGAGCTGGCTCTCGGTCGCCACGGGCGCAGCCGGCACGGTCGCCTACGAGGGCATCTGGCACCGGGCGACACCAAGACCTTCACCGACCCTCGAAGATCCAGCTCACCCTCGGCAACGCCGCGGCGGTCGACCTCGTCGTGAACGGCAAGGACATCGGCACGCCCGGCAACCCGGGCCAGGTCGTGCACCTGTCGTTCACACCGGGGGATCCGACCGGCGCAGGCTGATCACCGTCGCTGCCGTTCGGCCTGCACGGCTCAGGCTGAGGTCGTGCTCAGCCTCCGTCCCCAGCTCGCTCGGTCGCCCTGGTGACCTTGGGCTGCGCGCGCAACGAGGTCGACTCCGAAGAGCTCGCCGGCCAGGCTCGAGGCCGGACGGCTGGCTGGTCGCCGAGGCCGCCGACGCCGACGCCGTCCTGGTCAACACCTGCGGGTTCGTCGAGGCGGCCAAGAAGGACAGCGATCGACACCCTGCTCGCCGCCGCTGACCTCCGCGACTCGGGTCGCCCGCAGCGGTGGTCGCGGTGGGCTGCCTCGCCGAGCGGTACGGCGAGGAGCTCGCCGCCGAGCTGCCCGAGGCGACGCCGTGCTCGGCTTCGACGACTACGCCGCCATCGGCGACGCTCGGTCGCGTGCTCGCCGGGCAGGCACCCGCCTCGCACGTGCCGCGTGGACCGGCGCACGCTGCTCCCGATCACCCCGGTCGAGCGGCCGAGGCGCGGGCTGCCGCGGCCGAGCGTCCGTCGAGCTCCCAGCGGCCGACGCGTCGCGTCGAGCTCCCGGGGGCTCGCTCCGGCGAGCGGCCCGCGGGTGCTGCGCCGCCGGCTCGAGGGCGGACCCGCTGCGCCGCTCAAGCTCGCGTCCGGGCTGCGACCGGCGCTGCGCGTTCTGCGCGATCCCGTCCTTCCGCGGCGTCGTTCGTCTCGCGTCGCCCGGACGAGGTGCTCGCCGAGGCGCGCTGGCTGGCGCGACCAGGGCGTGCGCGAGCTGGTCCTGGTCAGCGAGAACTCCACGTCGTACGGCAAGGACCTCGGCGACCTGCGCGCTGCTCGAGAGCCTGCTGCCCGCAGCTCGCGGCGGTCGACGGCATCGAGCGGGTGCGGGTGTCCTACCTGCAGCCGGCCGAGATGCGGCCGACGCTGATCGAGGTGATCGCCGGCACGCCCGGCGTGGCGCCGTACTTCGACCTGTCCTTCCAGCACGCCAGCGAGCCGCTGCTGCGCCGGATGCGGCGCTTCGGCGCGACCGAGCCGTTCCTCGAGCTGCTCGAGCGCGGTCCGCGCGGATCGCCCCGACGCCGGCGTCCGCACCAACGTGATCGTCGGCTTCCCCGGCGAGACCGAGGCGGACGTCGCCGAGCTGGAGCGGTTCCTGACGCGGCGCGGCTCGACGCCGTCGGGGTGTTCGGCTACTCCGACGAGGACGGCACCGAGGCCGAGGGCTTCGACGGCAAGGTCGACGCCGGCCGTGATCGCCGAGCGCGTCGAGCGGATCAGCCGGCTGGCCGAGGAGCTCGACGTCGCAGCGGGCCGAGGAGCGGATCGGCGAGACCGTCGAGGTGCTGGTCGAGAGCGTGATCCCCGCCGCCGACGGGCTCGCCGCCGTGGTCGAGGGGCGCGGCCGAGCACCAGGCGCCCGAGGTCGACGGCACGTCACGACCGCTGCGTCCGGAGCCGCCGGTCGGCGGCATCTCGCGCGGTGGTCGCCAGCGATGGCGTCGACCTGCGTCGCGGCCGGTCGAGCTCGGACGGGGTCGGACCTCGGATCGCGCCGACCGGTCGCCAGCGGCTCGTGCCGGCTGACGCCTGCCCCGCCGGACCGGCTCGCCGACCCGGCGTCAGCAGCGCCGGGTTGTGGAACATCGCCAACGAGCTGACGATGCTGCGGCTGCTGCTGGTGCCGGTCTTCGTCGTCGTCTGCTGTTCGCCGACGGCGGGCATCGACACCGGCTGGCGGTGGGCCGCGTTCGGCGCGTTCGCCGTCGCCTCCGTCACCGACCTGCGTCGACGGTGACCTCGCCCGCCGGCGCGGCCTGGTGACCGACGTTCGGCAAGATCGCCGACCCGATCGCCGACAAGGCGCTGACCGGGGCGGCGCTGGTCGGGCTGTCGCTGCTCGGCGACCTGCCGTGGTGGGTCACCGTCGTGGTCCTGGTCCGCGAGGTCGGCATCACCGTGCTGCGGTTCTTGGTGATCCGCCACGGGGTGATCCCGGCGAGCCGCGGCGGCAAGCTCAAGACCCTGCTGCAGGGCATCGCGATCGGGCTGTACGTCCTGCCGCTCACCGGGCTGCTCGCCGACGTGCGCGCCTGGGTGATGGCCGCGGCCGTCGTGGTCACCCTGGTGACCGGCGTGGACTACGTCGTCAAGGCCCTGCGGCTGCGCGCGGATGGCCAGCGGCTCGAACCCGGACCCGCGGGGGCCTGACGTGGGCCTTCGCGTCGCGGTCGTCGCGGTCGGCGACGAGCTGCTGCTCGGAGACATCGTCAACGGCAACCTCGCGTGGATCGGTCGAACGCTGGCCGACGCCGGTCTGGTGCTGGTCGCCGGGCACGAGGTAGGCGATGACCTCGAGCAGCTCACCGCGACGCTCCGGGAGACGCTCGCGCAGGTCGACGCCGTCGTCGTCACCGGTGGCCTCGGACCGACCTCTGACGACCGCACGAGGGACGCAGTGGCCGCGGTGCTCGGCGTCCCCCTGGTGCGTGACCCGGCGCTGCTGCAGGCCCTGGACCGTTGGTACACCGAGCGCGGTCGGGCCGCGCCGGCGAACGTCGCCGTGCAGGCCGATGTCCCCGTCGGGAGCGTCATCGCTGGCGAACCGGGTGGGGACGGCTCCGGGGCTGCGGGCCGAGGTCGGCGGCACGCTGCTCTTCGCGGTGCCCGGGGTGCCCGCCGAGCTCCGCCCCATGATCGTCGAGCAGGTTGTCCCAGAGCTGCGTGAGCGGGGCGGGCTGCCGGCGGCTCTGGTCACGAGGCAGCTCCGGGTCGCTGTCCTCGGGGAGTCGCTGGTCGCGACGCGGCTGGCGCCGCTCGAAGCCGCCCTGCCCTCGGGTGTCCAGCTGGCGTACCTCGCCTCGGTCGGAGAGGTGAGGGTGCGATTCACCGGCACCGACCCCGCGGTACTGGACCTTGTCGCAGCCGAGGCCGCGGAGCTGATCGGGGACGCGGTGAGCGGTCGCGGCGACGAGACCTTGCCGAGAACGGTGGTCCGGCTGGCTCTGGGGCAGGGGAGGACGCTGGCCGTGGCCGAGTCGTTGACGGGCGGCTCGGTGGCGAGCGCCTTGGTGGACATCGCCGGAGTGTCCGCGGTGCTGCGCGGCGGCGTCGTCGCGTACGCGACGGAGCTGAAGACGAGCCTGCTCGGCGTCGATGCCGGGTTGCTCGTCCGGGAGGGGCCGGTGCACGCCGAAGTCGCCGCCGCGATGGCTCGTGGGGTGGCTGAACGCCTCGGCGCCGATGTTGGGCTCGCCACCACGGGGGTGGCCGGGCCGGACCCCCAGGACGGCGTCGTCCCGGGCACGGTTCACGTCGCGGTGGCCGGGCCTCATGGGCTCTCCCGAGTCGAGTCCCTGACGCTCCGGGGCGACCGCGGCACGATCCGCACCCTCTCGGTCGTTCATGTACTGGACCTTGCGCGCCGAGTACTCATTGAGCTGGGCTCGTCGGACCGCCCCGCGGAACAGCCAGGATGATTACACTGTTACAAAGTCCAGTGGGTGCCGTCTTCCGAGTCGGGGGCGCTCCTGTCGGTCCCTGCCGGTACGGTGAGGGTCTGCGAAGAGAGGAGGGGTGACCATGGTCCTGCTCAGACGGCTGCTCGGCGACGAGCTGCGCCGCCACCGGACGCGGCAGAGTCGCACGCTACGTGAGGTGTCAGCTGCGGCGAGGGTGTCGTTGGGGTACCTCTCCGAGGTGGAGCGTGGGCAGAAGGAGGCCAGCAGCGAGCTGCTGTCCTCGATCTGCACCGCGCTCGACGTCCCGATGTCGGTGGTCATGCGAGGGGTGAGCGACGAGCTCGCACTCGCTGAGCTCGCCGAGTCGTCGACCGTGCCGGCCCGCAGCCTGCGCGCTGACACCCTTGGCGGCAGGGCGCAACCGGACGTCGTGGCTTCCGCGGCCTGATCCGCTCACCCGGTCAGCTCACCTGTTCAGCTCACTGCCGCTGCACCTGCCCCGTTGGTCTGGAGAGCGCTGTGTCCGTCACGGCCGAGCCGGCGAAGGCTCGTAGCGGCCTGCACACGCGGGCCAGCAACGCCATGGGGCGCACCCGTGACGGGCTGCTCGACGGCGCGCTCGCGTCGATCGAGCGCGACGGGCTCCGATCCACGACCATGGCGGGCATCGCCGTACGCGCGGGCGTAGCCAAGGCGACGCTCTACAACCACTTCAGGACGCGGGACGACATCCTGCACGCCCTGGTGCTGCGCGAGGTTCACGCCGCGGTCGCCGCGAGCAGCTCCGAACTCGTGACCGGTGACCTGGCGGGGGCGCTGGCGGGGGCTGCGATGCGGCTGTCGTCGATCCCGGCGCTTCGCCGGGTGGCCGAGACCGAACCTGCAGCCCTCCTCCCGTTGCTGACGCCGGGCGAGAGCGACGGCTGGGTCGAGGTTCGAGCACTGGTCGGGTCAGTCTTGGCGCTGGGGCAGCCCGACGGCGGTGCAGCAGGCGAGGCCAGCCTGGACACCGAGGGTGCCGCGGCCGTCGTCGACCTCGTGATCCGGTGGGCGGCGAGCCAGCTTCTGGCACCGCTCGAGGCGAGTGCCTGCTTGACGTCAGCGGTGCTGCTGGCCCGGGTGCTGCGGGACAGCGGTGCGGATGCTGGCCTCGAGGTCAGCGCTGCTCGGGCTGACAGCTCGGACACCAGTAGCTGATGCGGTCGCGTGGCGGTTCGCCTTGCTGCGCGCTCCGGATGGCGGTGCCGCAGCGTCGGCACGGCTGCCCCGCTCGGCCGTAGACCCACAGCTCGCGCCCACGACGGGCGTCACCGGTGGTGATCTGCGAGGAGCGCTCCCTGTTCGCCATCAACAACCGTCTGGCACGTCCGGCGACGGCGCGGACGTCGACCGCGCCGGCCGGAGTCCAGGGGGAGAGGCCGGAGATGAACAGCGTCTCCGCGCGGTAGACGGTCCCGATGCCCGCGAGATTCCGCTGGTCGAGCAGCGCCTCGCCGATGGTGCGCTGGGGCTCGAGCAGGATGCGCCGCACGGCCTCGTCGACGTCCCAGTCATCGCCGAGCAGATCCGGGCCGAGATGCCCCACGACGGATGCCTCGTCGGCCGTGGCGACAAGCTCGACCACACCCAGGCGGTAGCCGACCGCGGTCCATGCGCCCGTCTCCAGCACTGCGCGGACCTGGAATGCGGGTCCGCCGCTCCAGCGCGCTCCGCTGCGGGTAGAGGTGCCAGCTGCCCTCCATCTTGAGGTGCGTGTGCAGGGTGAGGCCGCCGTCGAAGCGGGTGAGGAGGTGCTTGCCTCGCGCGCTGACGCTGGTGATGCTCTGACCGGTGAGGTTGACGGTGCTGAACGCGGGCACCCGGAGGTCGAAGCCGGTCAGCCGGGCTCCGGCGAGTGCGCGGTCGAGGTTGCGGGCCGCGAGCCAGACCGTGTCGCCTTCGGGCACGCGAGCCTCACGCTCGCAGGCGCAGGCCACGCGGGGTGGCGTGGAATCCCGCTGCCTCCAGGGCGACGCCCAACGGCGAGCTGAGCACGGACGCGCCGTCGGCGCGCTCGACCTGGAGCTTGCCGAGCTGACCTGCACGCACGGCCAGCGCGAGGGCGTCCACGGCGGGTTGGATGACGGCGGCGTCGTCGGTGAACGACAGCAGGGTGCGGCCGCCGCGCTCGACGTACACGGCGAGCTGCCCGTCGACGAGCACCACGAGCGCGCCGGCCTTCCTGCCGGGGCGGTGCCCGTCAGCGCCCGCGCGTTCGGGCCAGCTCAGCGCGGCGCCGTACGCGTTCGCCGGGATCGGTGGCCGCCAGCACGACCGCGGGGCTGCGCTCTCGACGGTCGCTGGTCTGTGCGCGTAGCCGGTCGACCGCACCGGGAACCGCGAACTGCGCCGCCCCCAAACCTTCGACGAGGTAGCCGCGGCGACACCGTCCGGTCTCCTCGAAGGCGGACAGCACCCGGTAGGCGGCGGCGAACCCGCCGCTGGCGTGCTCTGCGACGACCGAGCCCCGGGTGACGACGCCGTACCGGTCGAGGAGGACCTCGGCGAGGTGGGCGGCGCGTCGGGTGAGGTCCTGCGCTGGCTCCGGGAGGAGCGACCATCGGCCCGACGCTGAGGCTGGCGCGGCCCCGGGCTGCAAGCATCGCTCGCCCTGGCCGGCCGTATCGCTGCCGGGTCGCCGTCCGGCGGGCTCGGTGAGCGCCCCGGCCGCCGGCGAGAGTCCCCGCAACGGGCCAAGGGTGTCGTTGGTCAGGTGGCCGGCCCACACGAGGTCCCACAGGGCCTGGGTGAGCTCGCCCTCGTCGGGGTGCCCGCTTGCGTCTGGTCCTCGGGTCCAGCGGTCAGCCGCTCGGCGATCCCGCGAAGGAACAGGGCGTTCCCGCCCGCGAGCGCCGCCAGGATGCGGCGGTGGAGCTCGCCTGGCTCGAAGGCGTCGGTCCGGGTGACGGTCATGTCGTGCTTGCTCAGCGAGGTGCAGCGCCACCCAGCCGTCGTCGCCAGGGAGAGCCCCGGCTCCCGACCAGGTGACCTCGCCAGACGCCATGAGCTCGTCCAGCAGGGCTGGCGAGTAGCCGAGCACTCGGCCGGGGAGCACGAGGCGTTCCAGCGCGGACGCCGGCACCGCGGCCCCCGCGAGCTGCTCCACGACGCGAAGCACGCCGTCGACGCCACGAAGTCCGGAGCCGACCCCCTGCCAGGCGGGCAGGTAGCGCGCGAAAGCGACGGGAGGGACGGGCTCGACCTCCTTGCGGAGCAGTGCTAGGGAGCGTCGACGCAGCGTCCTCAGCACCTCGGCGTCACACCACTCGTTCCCGGATCCGCCGGGACGGAACTCGCCCTCGACGACCCGTCCGGTGGCAGTCAGCCGAGCCAGAGCGCCCTGCACGACGGCGACCCCGAGCCCGAAGCGGTGGGCGACGTCGAGCGCCTGGAACGGTCCGTGGGTGCGGGCGTATCGAGCGACGAGGTCGCTCACCGGATCGGCGACGAGCTCCAGGAAGGCCTCGGGCACGCCGACCGGGATAGGAGCGCCGAGCGCGTCGCGGAGCCTGCCGGCATCCTCGATCGCAGCCCAGTGCTCGGCGCCGGCGATCCGGGTGCGGATCGCTCGTCTGGCTGCCTCCAGCTCGTGCAGCCAGACCGCGGTGGCGCCGCGTTCGATGGCTTCGGCGGTGGTCAACGGACCGAGCATTCGCAGGAGGTCGGCGACTCCCTCGAGCCCACGGGCCTGCCTGTCCGGCGACCGGCGTTGGAGGTCGTCCTCGACCGAGGCGATGGCGCCGGCATCGAGCAGCTCGCGAAGATCCGCCTGGCCCAGCAGCTCAGCGAGCAGGGTGGAGTCGAGGGCGAGGGCCGCAGCGCGCTTCTCAGCCAATGGCGAGTCGCCTTCATACATGAACTGCGGCGACGTAGCCGAACAGCAGCGACCGCGCGAACGGTGACGGCTCGACGGTCTCGACATCGACGATGCGGACTGCCCGCGAGTCGATGTCGCGCATCAGCTGGACGAGCGCGGGGACGTCGAAGACGTCCTGGAGCACCTCGCGCATGGTCTCGAGCACGATCGGGAAAGAGCCGTACTCGGAGGCGACGGACAGCAGCTGGGCGGACTTCTGCCGCTGCTGCCACAGCGGTGAGCGGCGGCCAGGGTCGCGTCGTGGCAGGAGCAGGGCGCGGGCGGCGCACTCGCGGAAACGGGAGGCGAACAAGGCCGACCCGCCGACCTCGGCGGTCACCATCGCCTCGACGTCCTGTCGGCTCCAGCGTGGCGAGGTCGGCCACGACGGCGCCGAGGTTTTCTCCCGAGCGAGGCCACCAGGTCGCCAGCGGTTTCAGCCGAGGAGATCGACGTCCGGTAGCCGTAAGACGATGCCGTCGTCAGCGTGCATGGCCTGCGACGTCGAGTGCCGAATGCGCGTCGCGGAGCCGGCCAGCAAGCGCGAGCGCCCAAGGTGCGTGGACCTGCGCGCCGAAGGGGGAGTGGATGACGACCCGCCAGTCCCCGAGCTCGTCGCGGAAGCGTTCGACGACGAGGGTGCGGTCATCAGGTACGTGCCCGGTGGCCGCTCGTTGCTCGTCGAGGTAGGCCAGCAGGTTGGTCGGTGGCTCGCTCGTCCAGCCCGATCTCGGTGACGCGACGAGCTGCCGCCGCGGGAGACAGGGTGCCGAGCTCGCGGACGAAGGCTCCGAGCGCCCGGCCGAGCTCTGCCGGCCGACCGAGGGAGTCGCCCTTCCAGAAGGGGAGCCGTCCTGGCTGTCCGGGGGCGGGGGTGACGAGCACGCGGTCGTGGGTGATCTCCTCGATCCGCCAGGCTGAGGTGCCGAGCGTGAAGACATCGCCGAGACGCGACTCGTAGACCATCTCCTCGTCCAGCTCACCGACGCGCTGGCCTCCCTTGGGCCCCTGCTCGCTCCCCACGATGAACACGCCGAAGAGCCCGCGGTCGGGGATCGTGCCGCCGCTGGTCACCGCGAGGCGCTGAGCCCCCGGGCGGCCGGTGAGGGTGCCCGTCGACGCGGTCCCAGACGAGCCGGGGTCGCAGCTCGGCGAACGCGTCGCTCGGGTAGCGCCCTGCCAGCATGTCGAGGACGGCGTCGAACGCCGACTGCGGGAGCGCCGCGAACGGGGCCGCCCGTCGCACCAGGGCAAGGAGCTCGTCGACGTCCCAGGGGTCGAGCGCGGTCATGGCGACGATCTGCTGGGCCAGGACGTCCAGCGGGTTGCGGGGGTAGCGAAGCGCCTCGATGCCGCCGGACGCCATCCGCTCGGCGACGACCGCCGTCTGCACGAGGTCTCCCCGGTACTTCGGGAAGATCACGCCACGGCTCACGGCCCCGACCTGGTGCCCGGCCCGTCCGATCCGCTGCAGACCGCTGGCGACCGAGGGCGGGGACTCGACCTGGACGACGAGGTCGACGGCGCCCATGTCGATGCCGAGCTCAAGGCTGGAGGTGGCGACCACGGCTGGCAGGCGCCCTGCCTTCAGCTCCTCCTCGATGATGGCGCGCTGCTCCTTGGACACCGAGCCGTGATGCGCACGCGCCAGGACCGGGGCCGCCCCTCGGCTGAGGCCTGACTGCGCCATGATCTGCGCCGGGGTCGCGGAGGCAGTGGCAAGGTCGGCATCGGCGCCGAGCGTTCGCTCCAGGTGGATCTCGTTCATCCTGGCGCACAGGCGCTCCGCCAGCCGGCGTGAGTTCGCGAACACGATCGTGGAACGGTGGGCCTCGACGAGGTCGACGATCCGCTCCTCGACGTGCGGCCAGATGGATGCGCGTCGCGGTTCCCCAGCGGCCGACCCGACGACCTCTTCGATCACCCCGCCGAGCTCGGTCATGTCATCGACGGGGACGACCACCTGCAGCTCTACCTGCTTGTCGGCTCGCGGCTGCACCACGAGGACGTCACGCGTGCCACCCAGGAAACGGGCGACCTCGTCCACCGGACGCACGGTGGCGGACAGGCCGATCCGTCGGGCCTGGTGCTCGAGCAAGTGATCCAGGCGCTCCAGGCTCAGGGCCAGGTGGGCACCCCGTTTGGTGCCCGCCACCGCGTGGACCTCGTCGACGATGACGGTGTCCACGCCGCGCAACGACTCCCGAGCGGCCGAGGTGAGCAGCAGGAACAGTGACTCGGGCGTGGTGATCAGGACGTCGGGGGGACGGCGGGCAAACCTGCGACGCTCGTCTGCCGGCGTGTCCCCGGTCCGCATGCCGACGGTGACCTCGGGGACCGGCAGGCCGAGGCGAGCACTCGCTTGCCGGATGCCCGTGAGCGGGGCGCGCAGGTTGCGCTCGACGTCCACCGCGAGCGCCTTCAACGGCGAGACGTACAGGACACGACAACGGCGCAGCGGATCCTCGGGGACCGGCTCAGCGGCGATGCGGTCCAGCGACCAGAGGAACGCGGCCAGGGTCTTGCCGGAACCCGTGGGTGCGACGACCAGGGCGTCGCGCCCGGACTGCACTGCGGTCCAGGCGCCGACCTGGGCGGCGGTCGGCGCTTCGAAGGCAGCCGTGAACCAGTCGACGGTGGCAGGGGAGAACCGCGCCAGGGCATCGGCCGAGGCGGCGAGATTGGCGGCGAGGTCTTCGGTCTCGCGAGGTCCGGACATCGTGGCCATCCTGCCTGCTGGCTCCGACAGTCGCGAGGCTCGCTCGACGGGCGGCCGGTGGACCGCTGGTCCACGCCTCGGCCAGGTAGCGTTCTGGCTGTGCGGCTCACGGAGTTCTGGCGACGGATGGACGAGCTGCTCGGCCCGGCGTACGCCAGGAGCTGGGCGGCGGACGTCGTCCTGGCGACGCTCGGCGGCCGGACCGTGGACGAGGCCCTCGGGCAGGGCGACGACACCAAGGACGTCTGGCGTGCTGTCGTCGCGCATCTCGAGCTGCCCGCCTCGCAACGCTGACGGATCGCGGCGGACCGCGAGGACTCGCGGCGGCTGGCCGGTGGCTCGCGACCTGCCCGAGTGGTTCGGCGTGTCGGATGGATTCGAACAGGCGTTCGACGTAATCTCCACAACGAACGAGGACAGCTGGTCCGTCCACAGATGCTCGCACGGCTCGGCCGGAGTGTCGGTGAGCCCGCCTAGGTTCGGGTCACAGCCGCTCCGCACCGGACGACCTGTACCGCTTTGTTCCGAACCGCAGAGTTCCGAACCACACACGTAGAGGTGGGCCTGACATGGCAGCACTAGACCGCGACAAGTCCCTCGATGCCGCACTGGCCCAGATCGAACGCCAGTTCGGCAAGGGCTCGGTCATGCGGCTCGGCGACGAGACCAGGGCACCGATCGAGGTGATCCCCACCGGCTCGATCGCCTTGGACGTCGCGCTCGGCATCGGTGGTCTGCCTCGCGGCCGTGTCGTGGAGATCTATGGTCCTGAGTCGTCCGGCAAGACGACCGTCGCGCTGCACGCTGTCGCCAACGCGCAGGCGGCAGGTGGGATCGCGGCGTTCATCGACGCCGAGCACGCGCTCGATCCGGAGTACGCACAGAAGCTCGGTGTCGACACTGACGCACTGCTCGTCTCGCAGCCGGACACCGGTGAGCAGGCGTTGGAGATCGCGGACATGCTGGTGCGGTCGGGTGCGATCGACATCCTCGTGATCGACTCGGTGGCAGCCCTGGTGCCACGCGCCGAGATCGAGGGGGAGATGGGCGACAGTCACGTCGGTCTGCAAGCACGGCTGATGTCACAGGCTCTCCGGAAGATGACCGGCGCCCTCTCGAACACCAACACCACCGCGATCTTCATCAACCAGCTGCGCGAGAAGATCGGCGTCATGTTCGGGTCCCCTGAGACCACCACGGGTGGCAAGGCGCTCAAGTTCTACGCATCGGTGCGCCTGGACGTCCGTCGCATCGAGACTCTGAAGGACGGCACGGACGCCGTCGGAAACCGCACGCGCGTCAAGGTCGTCAAGAACAAGGTGGCGCCGCCCTTCAAGCAGGCGGAGTTCGACATCATCTACGGACACGGCATCTCGCGTGAGGGCAGCCTGATCGACATGGGCGTCGAGCACGGCATCGTGCGCAAGAGCGGGGCCTGGTACACGTACGAGGGCGACCAGCTCGGGCAGGGCAAGGAGAACGCCCGCTCGTTCCTGCGCGACAACCCCGATCTCGCGAACGAGGTCGAGAAGCGCATCAAGGAGAAGCTCGGCATCGGTGCACAGCTTGATGCCGAGGCCGCGGGCATCGTCCCGGTGCCGGTCGATCTCTGAGCGCGATGCCTGGAACGACCGGTCCGACCGGACCTACCCCGGGTTCAGCCGCCGACGCTGCGCCGCCGGCTGATCCTGTCGAGGTCGCCCGCTCGATCTGCCTGACTCAGCTGACCCTGGCCCCGCGGACGCGGTCGCAGCTCGAGGCCGTCCTTCGGCGCAAGAACGTACCCGAGGATGCCGCGAACGCGGTGCTCGATCGCTTCGTCGAGGTCGGTCTCGTTGATGACGCAGCCTTCGCTGTCGCTTGGGTCGAGTCCCGTCATCGTGGTCGGGGCCTCGCACGCCGAGCGCTCGCTCACGAGCTCAGGCAGCGTGGGGTGGGCGAGGTCGAGAGCGCGTTGGCCCTGGAGACGCTGGATCCTGAGCAGGAGCACGCCACGGCAACGGCTCTGGTGCAGCGTCGTCTGGCTGCGACCCGTGGACTCGAGACCGCTGCTCGGGTCCGGCGGCTCGCGGGAATGCTTGCGCGCAAGGGTTTTCCGCCCGGGGTTGCCATGCAAGTGGTGCGCAGCGCGTTAGAGGCCGACGATGCGGAGGTCAGCGGCCTCGAGGTCGCTACGCAGGAGTTCCACGGCGACGGCGCGGACGAGTGATCGTCGGGGACGATTGGGAGAGCTCTGGCTTGGCCCGGCGTGCCGTTGACCATGGCACTCCCTGTGGCGAGCGCGCGCGGCGACCTGGCGCGGTCTCCTTGCTCCGCCTGGGGCGCGGACATAGCCTGGCAGAGCCGATCAATTCGGTGATGTGCCACATGGTGTCAACACGTTGTTCATGACATAGACCAGTGAGCGGACCGGTGCGGCTCGGTCCCGCGGTGCTCGTGGCGTCATGTCTCGGGGTGCTGGTCCAGCGAGCAGAAGGTGATCATGACGACTGGCAGCGCAGTCCTGATCATCAGCCTCGCGGTCGTGGTCGTCATCCTGGTTGGGATCTCGGTCTCCGTCGTCCTTCACCGTCGGGCTACGGTCGTCTCCCGACGAGGCGGTGCCGACGCAGGCGCAGGTCGCCCGTCCGAACCTGAGCCCGATCAGCAACGTCTCGACCAGCAACGCGCCGACCAGCAACGCCTTGAGGCGCAGCTCGCGGCCGAGGCGAGTGCCGCCAACGCCAACGCCGCCGCAGCGAGAGCCGTCGCCGAGGCCCAGAAGCGGCTGGACGACGCGCAGGCGGAGGCCGCCTCGGCCGCCGAGTCCACCCGCCAGCTCCGGCAGGAGGTCGAGCGTCGTGAGGTCCGGCTCGCTGATCGCGAGGAGCGGCTCGACGCGGAGCAGCGACTCCTGGCAGAGCGCCAGCGCGAGCTGACCGAGCAGGACGCCCGGCTGCACGCGAAGACGCTGGAGGTTCAGGAGCAGACGGCCGAGCTCGCCCGTGAACGCCAGCGCGCGCTTGAGCAGGCCGCCGGTCTGACCGCAGAGCAGGCCAAGGCCGAGCTGGTCAGCGTGATCGAGGCCCAGGCGAAGCGCGATGCCGCCGTCACGGTCCGGAGCATCGAGCGGGCCGCGCAGGACGACGGCGAGCAGCGCGCCCGGCGCATCGTCACGCTGGCCGTCCAGCGCATCGCCAGCGAGCAGACCTCGGAGTCCGTCGTCACCGTCCTGCACCTGCCGGCCGATGAGATGAAAGGCAGGATCATCGGCCGCGAGGGCCGGAACATCAGGGCGTTCGAGGCCGTCACCGGCGTGAACCTGATCATCGACGACACCCCCGAGGCCGTGCTGCTCTCGTGCTTCGACCCCGTCCGTCGCGAGATCGGCCGCCTGACCCTCGAGACGTTGGTTCTGGACGGCCGGATCCACCCGCAACGCATCGAAGAGGTGCACGAGCGTTCGAAGGTCGAGATCGAGCGCCTCTGCCTGCAGGCAGCCGAGGACGCACTCGTCGAGGTCGGCATCAGCGATCTCCATCCCGAGCTCGTCGTGCTGCTCGGGCGCCTGCGCTACCGCACGTCGTACGGCCAGAACGTCCTGGGGCACCTGCTCGAGAGCGCCCACCTCGCGGGGATGATGGCGGCCGAGCTCGGACTGGATGTCCCGCTGATGAAGCGCTGCGCCTTCCTGCACGACATCGGCAAGGCGCTCACCCACGAGGTCGAAGGCAGCCACGCCATCATCGGAGCCGAGGTGGCCCGACGCTTCGGTGAGAACGAGGACGTCGTCCACGCGATCGAGGCTCACCACAACGAGGTCGAGGTCCGGACGCTGGAAGCGGTCCTCACCCAGGCCGCCGACGCGGTGAGCGGCGGTCGCCCGGGCGCACGGCGCGAGTCCTTGGAGGCCTACGTCAAACGGCTGCAGCGCCTCGAGGAGATCGCCCGGGCCCACGACGGCGTCGATCGCGTGTTCGCCATGCAGGCCGGCCGCGAGGTACGGGTGATGGTGCTGCCCGACGCGGTTGACGACATCGGGGCCCAGGTCCTCGCTCGCGACATCGCCAAGCAGGTCGAGGAGGAGCTGACCTACCCCGGCCAGATCCGGGTCACCGTCGTCCGCGAGAGCCGGGCGACCGAGCTCGCCCGCTAGGGGGGCCGAGCTCGCCCGCTAGGCCGGTCGGGGGTTCGCTGCCTCCCACGCGGACAGCTGGAGCTCCAACGCCTTCATGAGCTCGAACACCTGGCCCGGGGGGATCCGGACCCGGGCCACCACGCGTCCCTGGACCCGGACGAAGTCCCGCCCGAGCTCGTCCTCGACCTGGATCGGCGGCTGGGTCACCGCGGTGAAGTCGATCGTGAAGACGTCGTTGTCGTGCCACAGGTTCGCGAACGAGGCATAGACGCCAGCCTCCATCTCCGGGGTGATGGCGAACTCGACGCGGGTCTCGAGGTTGTGCTCCGGCTCCTCAGTCATGCAGACGACCGTACTGTGCGAGCGGCGCGCCCGGCGTCAGTCGGAGCGCACCATCCGGACAGCCTCACGCAGGTGCAGGCGCACGCCTGGATCAAGCGGCTGGGGGAGGGTGTCGATCGCGAACCACTGCAACGGGTCGCCCGTCGTCGCGAGCTTCTCCGCGGGGTCAGCGACGACCGCGAAGACATGCACGACGTGCCGGACGTCGCCGCCGCCGCAGTCCACGAGGTCCTGCTGCACGGCAAGGTGCGGCTCCAGGACGTCGAAGCGGACCAGCCCCCCGAGGTTCTGGGCCTGGCGCCGGACCGCCTGGCCCAGCGGCTCACCGCCCTCGACATGGTCGGACAGGAAGCTCCAGCGCGGCAGGTCCGACGGCAGCACGAGCAGCGTCTGCGTGCCGCTCCGGTCGACGACCGCCGCGGCGGTCACCAGGTGCGGCGGGCGCTGGGTCAGAGAGGAGTCAGCCATGGTGACCGAGCCTACGTGCCGTGCGTCGTAGGCTGGACGAGCCATGACCGCGCCGCGCAGCTACGAAGTCCGCACCCACGGGTGCCAGATGAACGTGCACGACTCCGAGCGCCTCTCGGGCCTGCTCGAGTCCGCGGGCTACGTCCGCGTCCAGCAGGGCGCGAGCCCGGACGTCGTCGTCTTCAACACCTGCGCCGTCCGGGAGAACGCCGACAACAAGCTGTACGGCAACCTGGGCCAGCTCGCTCCCGTCAAGGCCGCGACCCCGGGGATGCAGATCGCCGTAGGTGGCTGCCTCGCGCAGAAGGATCGCGGCGAGATCACCCGACGGGCGCCCTGGGTCGACGTCGTGTTCGGGACCCACAACATCGGTGCCCTGCCCGTCCTGCTCGAGCGCGCTCGGGTGCAGGCCGAGGCGCAGGTGGAGGTCATCGAGTCCCTCGACGTCTTCCCGTCGACGTTGCCCACCCGTCGCGAGTCCGCGTACGCCGCATGGGTGTCGATCTCCGTCGGCTGCAACAACACCTGCACCTTCTGCATCGTGCCGGCGCTCCGCGGAACGGAGAAGGACCGCCGGCCTGAGGACATCGTGGCCGAGATCGAGGCCCTGGTCGCGGAGGGTGTCGTCGAGGTGACGCTCCTCGGCCAGAACGTCAACGCCTATGGCGTCGAGCTCGGTGACCGCCTGGCCTTCGGCAAGCTGCTGCGCCGGTGCGGCTCGATCGACGGGCTGGAGCGGGTGCGGTTCACCTCACCCCATCCGAAGGACTTCACCGACGACGTCATCGCGGCCATGGCCGAGACCGACAACGTCATGCCCCAGCTGCACATGCCCCTGCAGTCCGGCTCGGACGCCGTCCTCAGGCGGATGCGGCGCTCGTACCGGTCCGCGCGATACCTCGACATCATCGACCGGGTCCGGGCGGCGATCCCCGACGCCGCGATCTCGACCGACATCATCGTGGGCTTCCCCGGCGAGACCGAGGCCGACTTCGAGGGCACCCTGGACGTCGTGCGAGCGGCTCGCTTCGCGAACGCCTACACGTTCCAGTACTCGATCCGGGCCGGCACCCCCGCGGCGACGATGCCCGACCAGGTGCCGAAGGCCGTGGTGCAGCAGCGGTACGAGCGGCTGACTGCGCTCCAGGACGTCATCTCGACGCAGGAGAACGAACGTCAGGTCGGGCGCGTGCTCGAGCTCCTCGTCGCGGAGGGCGAGGGCCGCAAGGACGGCGCGACGCACCGGATGTCGGGCCGGGCCAAGGACAACCGGCTCGTGCACTTCACCGCCTGCGACGCCCGCCCGGGTGACGTCGTCAACGTCAAGGTCAGCCACGGCGCACCCCACCACCTGGTCGCCGACGGGCCGGTGCTCGGCGTGCGCCGCACCGTCGCCGGTGCTGCGTGGCAGGCGCGCCACGAGGCCGCTCAGCGCGGCGACAGCGGACGGCGACAGCGACGCGAGCCGGTCCGGTGCTGCTCGGGCTTCCCGCGCTGCCCTCGACTCCTCGACCTATGCCGGCTCGACGAGCCTGACCTGGTGCCCGGCCAGCGACACCTCGTCGCCGGCGCTCAGCTGGGCCCCTCGCCTGCTCTCCGGCCGCCCGTTCACGGTGACCTCGCCGGCGAGGAGCACCGCCTTGGCCTGCCCGCCGGACTCGACGAGCCCCGCGAGCTTCAGCAGCTGACCCAGCCGGATGCCCTCAGGCCCGATCTCCACGGTCTCCATGCGTCCATTCTGGGACCTGCGGATACCGTCGTCCGGTGATCGTCGCCGCGGCCTTCTGCCCGCACCCTCCGCTGCTCGTCCCCGAGGTCGCCCAGGGGGCGTCGCAGGAGCTCGACGAGCTGCGAGCCTGCTGCGACGAAGCCGTCGGCATCCTGCTCGCTGCCGGGCCGGACGTCGTCGTGGTGCTTGGCGGGACCTCGGACGAGCGCCATGACTCGGGTGCGATCGGCTCGCTGGCGGGGTTCGGCGTGGACGTCAGGTGCGGTGCCGGAAGCGCGGTCAGCGGCCCCTTCGCTCTCGTTGCCGCTGACCATCGGTGCCTATCTCCTCGACCGCGGGGGCTGGCAGGGGGAGCGCTGCTACCTCGGCCCTGGCGCCGAGCTTCCCGACGCCCCGCGCACCGGGCTGCTCGTGATGGGAGACGGTTCGGCTCGGCGCACGCCCGGCGCACCGGGGGCGCTCGACGCGCGGGCAGTCGAGTTCGACCAGCACGTCGCCGGGGCCCTCGGCGCGGCCGACCTGGATGCGCTCGCGGC
Organism: uncultured Actinomycetota bacterium; assembly: GCA_963819215.1. Lineage (GTDB taxonomy): Bacteria > Actinomycetota > Actinomycetes > Prado026 > Prado026 > CAWFVK01. Next base: position 540,331 of record CAWFVK010000006.1, read on the forward strand.
CCTGGACCAGCAGCTCGGCGACGACCTCCTCGTCGCGGGCACGCGGGCGTGGGTCCGTGCCGCTGCGGCCCTGTCGGAGCAACCAGGTGCGCCGTGGCGTGGCCGGTTGCTCGCTGAGATCGCTCCCTACGGGGTGGGTTACCTGGTCGCCAGCTGGGAGCGCGACGCGTGAGCCAGGCTCCGCTGGTCGCGATCGTGGGGCCGACGGCCGTCGGCAAGTCGGATCTCGCGGTGGCGCTCGCCGGACGACTGGCCGGGCCAGGCGGCGAGGTGGTGAACGCCGACTCCATGCAGCTCTACCGAGGCATGGACATCGGCACCGCGAAGCTCACCGTCGAGCAACGTGCCGGTGTGCCGCACCACCTGCTCGACGTCCTCGAGGTCACCGAGGACGCCACGGTGGCCGGCTACCAGGGCATGGCCCGCGCGGCGATCACCGAGATCCGCTCACGTGGCGGACGTCCGATCCTGGTCGGTGGCTCCGGGTTGTACGTCTCGGCCGTCATCGACGACCTCGTCTTCCCCGGCACCGATCCGGAGGTCCGCGCGCGGCTTGAGCAGGAGCTCGAGGTCGTCGGGGTCGACGCCATGCACGCGAAGCTGGCAGCCGTCGACCCAGCTGCCGCGGCGGCGATCCTGCCCACCCACACCCGGCGCGTCGTGCGTGCGCTGGAGGTCGTCGAGCTCACCGGTGCTCCTTACTCAGCGCGGCTGCCCGAGCGCGACGCTCGACCCGACGACGTCCGCATCGGGCTCACCGCCCCGCGGACCGAGCTGGATCGCCGGATCGAGGCCAGGGTCGAACGCATGTGGGCGCAGGGGCTCGTCGCCGAGGTCGAGCACCTGCGAGCCCGCGGACTGCACCCCGCCAGGACCGCAGGTCGGGCGCTCGGGTACGCCCAGGTGCTGCGACAGCTGGCCGGCGAGTGGACACCGGCGCAGGCCAAGGAGGCCACCGTCGGCGCGACCCGCCGGTACGTACGGCGGCAGGAGTCCTGGTTCCGTCGTGACCCTGGCATCCGCTGGCTCGACTCGGACGCCCCCGATCTGCTGCAGCAGGCCATGGCGCTCGCCGAGGCCTGAGCGGTCAGCGCGTTCGGCTGGTCAGCGCAGGCTCGCTCGGAGCCGCCCAGCGCAGGCTCGCTCGGGGCCGCTCAGCGCAGGCTCGCTCGGAGCCGATCAGCGCAGGCTGGCGAAGATGTCGTCCAGGAGCGGGCCGGGCTCGCGGCCCTGCTCGACGTACCACTCTGCGGCGAACACGCGACGGAAGATCGGCAGCGGGATCCGCAGGAACGCGGCCAGCGTCCGGTCGCCACCGTCGGCGGTGGCCTGGCTCGCGTGCGCCGCCATCGACGTCCGTTTCCTGGCCCAGTAGCGCCCTACTCGCACCCGATGCGTCAGCTCTGCCCTCGGTGTGTAGGCACGGTCGAACACCGCGGGGTCGAACTCCGGGGGGAACCGGTACACGCGCTTGACCAGGCGCAACGCACGGGTGATGAGGTCGCGGTCGACCGTCGCCTGCAGCACCACCGCAGTGCCGGCCAGCTCCGCCGCTCGGGCGCCCACCCGGTGGACCTGGACGTGGTCGGGATGACCGTAGCCGCCGGCTGGGTCGTAGGTGGTGAGCACGTCAGCGCCCTCCGCGCGCAGGATCGCTGCCAACCGCTCGGCCGCGGCGTCGACGTCCGTCGAGGCGAACGCATCGGCCGCGGTCTGCGAGCCGTCGAGCCCGGAGTCGCTGTACCCGAGGAACTCGACCCGCGCGCAGCCCAGGGCGGTCGCCGACCGGCGGAGCTCGGCCGCCCGCACGGTGGCGAGCGACTCACCCGCCTTCACGAAGTCGGACGCGACCAGCCCGACGCCCCCCTGCGTCGCGACGACGAGGACGACCCGGTGACCCTCGGCCGACGCCCGAGCCATGGTGCCTGACGTCAGCAGCGCCTCGTCGTCCGGATGGGCGTGGAAGGCGACCAGGGTGAACGACACGGCTCAAGGATGGCGCACCCGACTGGCTTTCCCGGCCACCCGGTGACTAGCGTCGACGCCGACACGTCCGTGAGCGACAGGGTGCCCGTGAAGATCGTCCATCTGTGCGACGTCTACCTGCCCCGGCTGGGCGGCATCGAGATGCAGGTCCGTGACCTCGCGCGCCGGCAGCACCTCGAGGGCCACGAGGTGCACGTCATCACCACCACGCCAGCCGCGCCGCGTGGTCAGCAACCGGCCGAGCCCGACGGTCTGGACGGCATCACCGTGCACCGGCTCGCGATGGACCTGCCCTACGAGCTACCGGTGAACCTCGGTGCGCCGAAGGCCGTGCGCGCGATCCTCGCCGAGGAGGGCTTCGACGTCGCGCACGTGCACGCCGGCGTGGCCTCGCCCTTCGCCTTCGCCGTCGCCCCGCTCGCCGCCCGCGAGGGCGTCCCGACCGTGATCACGCTGCACTGCCTGTGGGGCTACCTCACGTCCGCCTTCCGGCTGCTGGACGGCCGGAGCCACTGGAGCCAGTGGCCGGTGGTGTTCTCGGCCGTCAGCGACGTCGCGGCGCTGCCGGTCCGGCGCATCGTCGGCCCGGAGATCGAGGTGCTCGTCCTCCCGAACGGCATCGAGCCGAGCGAGTGGGCCGTCGACCACCTCGCCCGCAAGGACGACGACGTGCTCGTCGTGAGCGTCATGCGGCTCGCCGCCCGCAAGCGGCCGATGCAGCTGCTGCGCACGCTCCGGGAGGCCCGCGAGCTGGTCCCGCCCTCGATCCGGCTGCACGCCCAGATCATCGGCGAGGGGCCGGAGCGCAAGTCGCTCGAGCGCTACCTGCGGCGGCACGACCTCGACGGCTGGATCGAGCTCACCGGGCGGTGGACCCGGGACCAGATCCGGGAGACCTACCGCAGGGCGGACATCTTCGTCGCGCCCGCCAACCTCGAGTCCTTCGGCATCGCGGCCCTCGAGGCGCGGTCGGCCGGGTTGCCCGTGCTGGCCAAGGCGAACAGCGGCATCAAGGAGTTCGTGGCCAACGACCGCGAAGGCCTGCTGGCCGCGACCGACGCCGAGATGGTCGGCAGCCTGGTCCGCCTCGTCCGGCAGCCTGAGCTGCGTGAGCGGATGGCCGAGCACAACCGCACCGTCCCGCCCTCGGTGACCTGGGACGAGGTCCTCGTGCGCACCCAGGAGATCTACGCCAGGGCGGCCGAGGTCCTGGCAGCGCGCGGCTGATCGCCTGCTCGCCTGATCGCTTGTCGCCTGATCGCTTGTCGCCTGGGCGATCCGCGCTGAGCCCGTACGCTGGAGAGGTGACCAGCCGAGGCGCCGACGTCCCGTCCGCCGGAGTCCCGTTCGTGAAGGCGCACGGCACCGGGAACGACTTCGTGCTCCTTCCTGACGTCCGCGACGAGCTCGCCCTGACCGCCACGCAGGTGGCAGCCCTCTGTGACCGCAGAGCCGGGATCGGCGCGGACGGCATCCTGCGGGTGGTCCGAGGCGCAGACGGCATGTTCTTCATGGACTACCGCAACGCGGACGGCTCGCTGGCCGAGATGTGCGGCAACGGCGCTCGCGTGTTCGGCCGCTACCTGGTCGACGAAGGGCTCCAGCCGGCCGGTCGAGTCGTGATCGGGACCAGGGCCGGCACCCGGGTGCTCGACGTCCCGGCCGCAGGAGACGTCACCGTGGACATGGGTCCGGCTCTGTTCCCGGGGCCGGAGGCAGTGAGCGTCTCGGTCGAGGGTCACGACGCCTGGCCCGCCGTCTCGGTCGACCTCGGGAACCCGCATGCCGTGGCCTTCGTCGACGACCTCGCCGCGGCCGGCCGCCTCCTTGACCCCCCCGAGGTGCTTCCCCACGACGCCTTCCCGCACGGCGTGAACGTCGAGTTCGCGGTCGAGCGCGGACCGCGGCACGTCGCCATGCGCGTGCACGAGCGGGGAAGTGGCGAGACGCAGTCCTGCGGGACGGGCGCCTGCGCGGTCTTCGCGGTCGCACGGCAGCGCGCGGGCGCCACGGACGACGAGCCGTGGATCGTCGATGTCCCTGGGGGCCGACTGGTCCTGCGCGAGCGTGCCGACGGCGGTATCGAGCTCACAGGTCCCACCGAGCGGGTCGCCGCCGGCGTCCTCGACCCTGACTGGCTGGAGGCTCACCGGTGACGACGTCCCGCATGCTCGCACCCGTCCCGTACGCAGCCTCGCTCAAGCTTCCCGTGGCGACCGTGGGCGGGGGCTTCATGATCTCGCGCTACGCGAAGGCGGCGGCCACCGAGCTCGGCCTCTCGGGCATCTGGTCCTCGTACTTCGCCGGCCGGTGCGGGGTGCTCGGCCGCGTCGGGCCGGAGGTGGTGACGGCGGCCGTCGCGTTCTACCCTCCGGCGGTCGCCAGCGCCGGCTGGCTGGAGGCCGTTGCTGCCGTCGACCCGCACGACGCTGCCGTGCGCTACACGCAGGCCTGCCACGAGTGGGGGCAGGCACGCCTGGCTGGATTCGCGGGGGCGGAGCGCCTCGCGGTGCTCGCCGAGCGCGTCGCCGACGCGGTGGACGTCGCGGCACTGCCGTTGTTCGCCGCCTGGCGGGCCCAGCCGAAGCCGTCGGAGCCGACGGCTCGGGCAGCACTGGCGGTGCACGTGCTGCGGGAGCACCGCGGCGGAGCCCATGCCGTCGCGGTCCTGGCGACCGGCCTGACCCCGCTGCAGGCGATCCTCGCCGGGCCCGGCGGGGTGCCGAACGCCGAGTTCTTCGGCTGGACCGGACCGTTCGAGGACGTCAGCGGGCTCGCCGAGGCGCGGCAGGCGGCTGAGCTCCTCACCGACCAGATCGTCGCGCCGGCCTACGCGACGCTCGACGAGGGCGAGCAAGGCGAGCTCGCGGTGCTCCTGCCGGCCGCGCAGGCGCATGCCTTCCCGCCGCGGTAGGACACGTTCGGCCCCGCCAGGCTCTGCGCCGAGCGCGAAACCGGCTCGACCCTGGTCAGGGCGGCATGCAACCCTGGTTCCACGATGACAGAAGACCACCGATGGGCAGCTGACGAGAACGTCGACGGCCTCCAGCTCGATCTCGCCGACCGCGCCGCGCTGCGCCGGGTCAACGGACTCTCCACCGAGCTCCAGGACGTCACCGAGGTCGAGTACCGGCAGCTGCGCCTCGAGCGCGTGGTGCTGGTGGGGGTGTGGACCGAGGGCACGCTCGCCGAGGCCGAGACCTCGATGCATGAGCTGGCCGCGCTCGCCGAGACCGCTGGGTCGGAGATCCTCGACGCCCTGATCCAGCGCAGGGACAAGCCGGACGCCGCGACCTTCATCGGGTCGGGCAAGGCGAAGGAGCTTCGCGACGTCGTGGTCGCGACCGGCGCCGACACGGTGGTCTGCGACGGCGAGCTCACCCCTGGCCAGCTCCGTCAGCTCGAAGAGGTCGTCAAGGTCAAGGTCATCGACCGCACCGCGCTGATCCTCGACATCTTCGCCCAGCACGCACGGAGCCGGGAGGGCAAGGCACAGGTCGCCCTCGCCCAGATGCAGTACATGCTTCCGCGCCTGCGTGGTTGGGGTGAGTCCATGTCCCGGCAGGCAGGTGGCCGGGTGGCGGGCGGTGGCGGCATCGGAACCCGCGGCCCTGGTGAGACCAAGATCGAGACCGACCGCCGGCGCATCCGCACCGCGATGGCCAAGCTCCGCAGGGAGATCGCGGCGATGCGCACCAGCCGCGAGACCATGCGGCAGGAGCGCCGCCGCTCCGTGGTGCCGTCGGTGGTGATCGCCGGCTACACCAACGCCGGCAAGTCCAGCCTGCTGAACCGGCTCACCGGCGCCGGCGCGCTCGTCGACGACTCCCTGTTCGCCACCCTTGACCCCACCGTCCGGCAGGCACGGGCGGCCGACGGCAGGGTCTACACGTTGTCCGACACGGTGGGCTTCGTCCGGCACCTCCCGCACCAGCTGGTCGAGGCCTTCCGGTCGACGCTCGAAGAGGTCGCCGAGGCCGACCTCATGCTGCACGTCGTCGACGGCTCGCACGAGGACCCCCTCGGGCAGCTGGCCGCCGTGCGTGAGGTCCTGCGTGACGTCGACGCCAGCCACGTGCCCGAGATCGTGGTCATCAACAAGGCCGACCTCGCCGACCCGGTGATGCTCGCAGTGCTGCTGCGCAACGAGCCACGCAGCGTCGTGGTGTCCGCGCACACCGGCCAGGGCATCGACGAGCTCCGCGACCTGATCGAGCGTGACCTCCCGCGGCCCCGGATCGAGGTACGCGCCCTGGTTCCGTACGACCGGGGCGCACTGGTGGCCAGGGCGCACCGCGACGGCGTCGTCCTGAGCGAGGAGCACACCGGCGCGGGGACGTTGCTGCACGCCCGGGTGTCCCGCTCGCTGGCCGCCGAGCTGGGTGCGTACGCGGACCTCAGTGCCGCCGTTGCTCCATCCGGGTGACAACGGGGGACCTGAAGCCCTCCTGCTAGGCCGCCGCCCTTGATCCGCTGCCACCGGGTACCGATCTAGCGGTGGTGACGACCCTGTCCGCATGGCTCGCAGTGATCCTGGTGCTCGGCGCCGTGGTCGCTGCTGCCGGCGTGCTCGCGTTCGTCGGGCGCCGCTCGTCGGACGACTCAGCCCGCTCTCGCCAGGTCGAGGCACCGAGGCGCCCGAGGCCGTCGAGCCATCCGAGGCCGTCGAGCGTGGGCCCGCCGACCCGAGCCCCCGCGTGAGCGACCAGCCGTCACGCCCTTCGACGATCGGCAGCTCGGAGCGCTGGTTCCGCTCGCTGCTCCGGAACTCCTCGGACATGGTCACCGTCATCGACGGCGCCGGCTTCGTCGTCTACCAGACTCCGTCGGCCAAGCGGGTGCCTCGGCTACGAGCCTGCGTCGTTGGTCGGCTCGCGCTTCGAGGCGCTGCTGCGGGCGGAGGACACCGAACGTCTCGCAGCCGCCCTGGACGAGGCGGGGCACACCGCGGCGCAGGGCGCGGTGCTGGAGCTGGACCTCCGGCACGCGGACGGGCACGAGGTCGCACACCGAGGCGACGGTTGCCTCGCTGCTCGACGACCCGGACTTCAACGGGTTCGTGCTGACCCTGCGTGACGTGAGCGAGCGTCGCAGGCTGCAGGACCGTCTCGTCTCCCAGGCGTACACCGACCCGTTGACCGGCCTCGCGAACCGCGCGTACTTCACCGACCGCGTCGCCGAGGCCCTGGTCTCGGCGCCGCGCGCGCCAGGTGGCCGTGCTGTTCGTCGACCTCGACGGCTTCAAGGCCGTGAACGACACCCGCGGGCACGAGGCCGGGCGACCGTCTGCTCGTGCTCGTGGGGGAGCGGCTCAAGGCCTGCGTCCGGCCGAGCGACGTCGTGGCGCGGCTCGGTGGCGACGAGTTCGGCATCCTGCTCGCGGGCAGCGGGCTCGAGGAGGCGACGTCGTGGATCGCCAACCGCGTCTCGGTCCGGCTGGCCGACGTCTTCGAGGTCGACGGCCTCAGCTTCACCCTCGGTGCCTCGACCGGCGTCGCGGTGAACGAGCGCGGCGACGAGTCGGCGGCGACTGCTGCTGCGCAACGCGGACCTCGCGATGTACCGGGCGAAGGCGGCGGGCAAGGCGTCGTTCGTCCGGTTCCGCGAGCGCATGCGGGACGAGGCGGTCGCCAGGGTCGAGACGCAGACCGAGCTGCGGCTCGCGGTCGAGCGCGGGCAGCTCGTCGTCCACTACCAGCCGCTGGTCGAGCTCGCGACCGGGCGGATCGTCGGGGCCGAGGCGCTGGTGCGCTGGCAGCACCCGACGCGCGGGCTCGCTCGCCCCGTCGTCGTTCATCGGGATCGCCGAGGAGACCGGGCTGATCCGCGACATCGGCACCTGGGTCCTGACCGAGGCCTGCGAGCACGCTGTCGGCTGGCAGCGCTACGCGACCGCGGCGGATCCGTTCACGATCAGCGTCAACGTCTCGGTGCGCCAGCTCGTCGCTCGGCTGGCCGGCGAAGGTCGTCGGAGGTGCTCGGCCGGAGCCGGGCTGGCGCCGCAGGCCCTCTGCCTCGAGGTGACCGAGTCCGTGCTGATGGACCGCACCGCCGAGGTCGATCGGCCTGCTGCGGGCGCTGCGCCGGGCCGGCGTGGGGCTCGCGCTGGACGACTTCGGCACCGGCTTCTCGTCGCTGTCCTACCTCACGCGCATGCCGGTCGACGTGCTGAAGATCGACCGCTCGTTCGTCGATCCCATCGGGCTCGGACGCTCAGCAGGCCGAGGTCGTCAGGGCGATCGTGCGGCTGGGTCAGGCGCTGCGGCTGAAGTCCGTCGCCGAAGGGCATCGAGACCAAGGAGCAGTGGTCGGGCCTGGTCGCGATGGGCTGCCCGCTGGGGCAGGGCTACCTGTTCGCGCGGCCGCTGCCGGCCGCGGAGTTCGACGCTGCTGCTGGCGGCGGGACTGGACGGCATCAGCGGCCCCGGGTCTCTCGCCTCGCCCGGGTCGCTGTCACCGCAGGGATGACCGGACCAGCAGAATGGTCGGGTGACCAAGCCGCCCGCGCCGAGCCTTTCGCAGGCCCTGTCCGCAGCCGTGGCAGGGGTCGCCGGCGAGCAGCGTGAAGGCCAGCAGGCCATGGCCGAGGCGGTAGAGCACGCTCTGGAGACGGGGGAGCACCTCCTGGTCCAGGCGGGCACCGGGACCGGGAAGTCGTTGGCCTACCTGGTCCCGGCGCTGCTGCACAGCACGCGCTCGCAGCACCCGGTCGTGGTCGCGACCGCAACCATCGCGCTCCAGCGCCAGCTCGTCGAGCGTGACCTGCCACGGGTGGTGGACGCGCTCGCTCCGCTGCTCGGCCGTCGGCCGGAGTTCGCGATCCTCAAGGGCCGGCACAACTACGCCTGCGCGCACCGGCTCAGCGAGGGCGCGCCGGACGACGCGGGCGACGCCCTGTTCGACCCCGCGCCCCTGACCCCGCTCGGTCGTGACTTCGTGCGGGTGCGCGCGTGGGCGGAGGAGACCGAGACGGGCGACAAGGACGAGCTCGTGCCGGCGCCGCTGGACCGTGCGTGGCGGGCCGTGTCGGTGACAGCGCACGAGTGCGTCGGGCGCGACCCGGTGCCCCTACGTCGAGGAGTGCTTCTCCGAGCGGGCGCGCGAGCGAGCCCGGAAGGCCGACGTCGTGGTGACCAACCACGCGATGCTCTCGATCGACGCCTTCTCGGGCATCCCGCTGCTCCCGAGCACGACGCCGTCATCGTCGACGAGGCGCACGAACTCGTCGACCGTGCGACCGGGGCCGTCACCGACGAGCTCACGGCCGGCGTCGGTCGAGCGCGCAGCCAGACGCGATCCGGCGCTACGTGGACGAGGCGACGTACGACGCCCTCGTCGTGGCGGGGGACGCGCCTGTCGGAGGGGCTGCTGGGCAGCGGAGGCGGGCCGGGTGCGACCGGCCGCAGGGGCTGCTCTTCGACGCGCTGGTCGCCATGCGGGACATGGGTCACCGCGCGCTCGAGCGAGAGCGCCGGCAAGCAGGCCGGGGCGTCGGACGAAGGCGTGGACGCGGCGAAGACGCAGGCGCAGGGCCGCGGTCGAGGAGATCCACGAGATCGCCGGGCCGCATCCTCTCGGCAGCCGAGCAGGACGTCGTCTGGGTCACGAAGTCCGAGCGCTGGCCGCCGGCGCTGTGGCGCGCGCCGATGTCCGTGGCCGGGCTGCTGCGGGAGAACCTCTTCGGCGAGGCGACCGTCGTCCTGACCTCGGCCACGCTCGAGCTGGGTGGCTCCTTCGACTCGGTCGCCGGGTGACCTCGGCCTCGTGGGCGACACGGCGCCCGGCCTGGACGGGCACCGATGTCGGCTCGCCGTTCGACTACGGCCGGCAGGGCATCCTGTACGTCGCCGAGGGCTCTGCCGCCGCCGGGCAGGGAAGGGCAGTCCGAGGCGTTCCTCACCGAGCTCACCGAGCTGGTCGAGGCCGCCGGGGGTCGCACGCTCGGCCTGTTCTCGTCGCAGCGCGCCGCCGAGTCCGCCGCCGCAGCGCTGCGCGAGCGCGTCGGACCTGCCGATCCTCTGCCAGGGCGACGACTCGACCGCGGAGCTGGTGCGGCAGTTCGCCGCCGACCAGCCGACCTGCCTGTTCGGCACGCTCTCGCTGTGGCAGGGCGTCGACGTGCCAGGGGAGGCGTGCCAGCTGGTGGTGATCGACCGGATCCCGTTCCCGCGGCCGGACGACCCGCTGGTCAAGGCTCGGCAGGACGCCGCGGGCGCGGCAGGGTTCATGGCGGTGAGCGCGGCGAGTGCGGCGTTGCTGCTCGCGCAGGGTGCGGGCCGGCTGATCCGCTCGAGCACGGACGCGGGCGTGGTCGCGGTGCTGGACTCGCGGCTGGCCACCGCCCGGTACGGGACGTTCCTGCGGAAGTCGCTGCCGCCGTTCTGGCTGACGGTCGACGGTGCCCAGGCGCGGCGGTCGCTCGGGCGCTGGCCGAGGCGCCGACGCCGCGACGCTGCTGCAGCGCAGTCCGGCTGCGACGGCCAGTCGGGCAGATGCGGCGCAGTCCGCTAGAGGCGCGCAGTCGCTAGAGGCGGCGCAGGACTGCGGTCGACCCGGCCGAGGACGGTGGCGTCGTCGCCGGGGATCGGGTGCGTAGGTCGGGTTGTGCGGCATCAGCCAGACGTGGCCGTCCCGCCGCTTGAACGTCTTGACGGTGGCCTCGCCGTCGATCATGGCGGCCACGATGTCGCCGTTCTCGGCGACCTGCTGCTGCTTGACCACGACCCAGTCGCCGTCGCAGATCGCGGCGTCGACCATCGAGTCGCCGACGACCTGGAGCAGGAACAGCGTGCCCTCGCCGACCAGCTGGCGCGGCAGCGGGAAGACCTCCTCGACGGCCTGCTCGGCCAGGATCGGGCCGCCGGCGGCGATCCGGCCGATCACCGGGACGTACGACGGCGTAGGCCGGGCGTCGCCGGACTCGGTCATGTCGATGGCGGAGTCCGACGGGATCGGCCGGGACCATGACCTCGATGGCGCGCGGCCGGTTCGGGTCGCGCCGGACGTAGCCCTTGCGCTCCAGCGTGGCGAGCTGGTGGGCGACGGACGACGGCGAGGTGAGGCCGACGGCCTCGCCGATCTCGCGCATGGACGGCGGGTAGCCCTTGCGCTCGACGGCGTCCCTGATGACCTCGAGGACCTTGCGCTGCCGCGGGGTCAGGCCGGTGGAGTCCACGGGGCCGTCAGGGATCTCGTGCACGCGGTCGTCACTCACAAGTTGCCTCCTGCGTCGAGAGATACAGCCGTGGGACGGACGGCCCGGCGATGGGTGGCCCTCCATGGATGCAGCGCTTGCTTCGTGCGGTGGTCGGCTGATGGGCCGGACGCCGAGAAGAACTGTCGGACCCTGCGCGCAGACTAGCCCCAATCGAACACCTGTTTCAGACATTTGTTCGAAGTGTCGTGACTTTGTCGGCGCAGTGGTGTAGAAAATCGTACAGACGTTCGATCGAACAGACGTTCGAGCAAGCGTGAGAGCAACCGTCAAGCAGTGGGTCGAGAGGGCAGCCAGTCGGCCGCCCCCGAGCAAGGAGGTCCCCGGTGAACCGTTCGACCCGTACGGCGCCCGCTGTCGCAGGCAGCCAGGCCCGAGAGTCGATGCGGCCGCCGTTGCCCCGCTGCGACTCACCCGTCGTGGCCGCGTCGTCATCGTGCTCGCGGTCCTCGTCGGCGCTGATGTTCGTCGCGCTCGTCTTCTCGCGGAACGCCTCGCAGGCCTCCACGCTTCGAGTGGCCCAGCAACGCGCGCGGTGACCGTCGAGCCCGGGCAGACCTTGTGGCAGATCGCGCAGTCCGTGGCTCCCGGCGACGACCCTCGCGACACCGTCGCTGCGCATCGAGGCGATGAATCCCTCCTTCTCCGGCGTGCTGCAGGCCGGCCAGCAGCTCGTCGTGCCCGCCTAGCGCGCACGTTCTCGGCTGGGCCCGCCCGCCGCGGCCTGGTTGGACTGGACGCGACACGCCGCGTCGAGACAGTAATTCGCTGATGATCATGGTCTGACCTGCGACGACGTCCCTGAATCGCGTAGCTGCGAGCGAATCAGGCGCGTCGACTTGGCTGTGGCGCTGGACACACCTCCGGTGCCCGGGCTACGGTTCACCCCCAGATGTAGTAGTTACATCGCTGTAAGTCGTCCACAGGTTGTGGTCGGTTCTCCCCAGGTTCTCCCAAGGAAGCCCACAGGGCTATCCACAGGTAGTCCCCAGGGCCAGCGCCGAGCACGGGCCGTGGCGAGAGCCCGAGGAGCCCCATCGTGCACTGCCCGTTCTGTCGCCACGACGACTCGCGCGTCGTCGACTCACGCGCCACCGAGGACGGCACCTCGATCCGGCGGCGTCGGCAGTGCCCCGTCTGCAACCGCCGGTTCACCACCGTCGAGACCGCCAGCCTCACGGTGATCAAGCGGTCGGGCGCGGCGGAGCCCTTCAGCAGGGACAAGGTTCTCGTCGGCGTGCGCAAGGCATGCCAGGGCCGGCCGGTCACCGAGGACGAGCTCGCGCTGCTTGCTCATCGGGTCGAGGAGCAGGTCCGTTCCAGCGGCTGCGCCGAGCTCGAGGCCCACGATGTCGGGCTGGCGATCCTCGGGCCGCTGCGCGAGCTCGACGAGGTCGCCTACCTCCGGTTCGCGTCCGTCTACCGCAGCTTCGAGTCCCTCGAGGACTTCGAGTCAGAGATCGGCCTGCTGAGGGCCGAGAGAGCCATCGCCGCCCCATGATCGGGCGGCGGCAGCAGCCGAGAAACACCCAGACCTACCCCGCCGGAGGGGAAGCCCGGTACCCGGTTTTTGCGTTGTGACTACGGGTCACGAAGGAGGACGGCACAGGATGACCGAGACGGTGAGCGGGACGGACATGAGCAGCGCTGGACGGGTGGTCAGGCGGACAAGAAGCCGACGGTGGTGCGATCGGGCAACGAGCCCGGGCTGACGATCGAGCGGATCTACACCACGGCTGGGGTGCACCCGTACGACGAGCGTGACCTGGGAGCGACGCGACGTCGTCCAGACGAACTGGAAGACCGGCGAGTCGGTCTTCGAGCAGCGCGGCGTGGAGTTCCCTGACTTCTGGTCGGTCAACGCGTCCACCATCGTCACCACCAAGTACTTCCGCGGCGCGCTCGACACCGACGCCCGCGAGTGGAGCCTCAAGCAGCTCATCGACCGCGTGGTGCTCACCTACGGCAAGGCCGGCCGGGACAACGGCTACTTCGCGACCGAGCAGGACGCCGAGATCTTCGAGCACGAGCTCACCTGGATGCTCATGCACCAGGTCTTCTCGTTCAACAGCCCGGTGTGGTTCAACGTCGGGACGTCGTCGCCGCAGCAGGTCAGCGCCTGCTTCATCCTGGCCGTCGACGACCGCATGGACTCGATCCTCAACTGGTACCGCGAGGAGGGCATGATCTTCAAGGGCGGCTCCGGCGCCGGCCTCAACCTCTCGCGCATCCGCTCCTCGAAGGAGCTCCTGTCCTCGGGCGGCACCGCGAGCGGCCCCGTCTCGTTCATGCGTGGCGCCGATGCTTCGGCCGGGACGATCAAGTCCGGTGGTGCCACCCGCCGGGCCGCCAAGATGGTCGTGCTCGACGTCGACCACCCGGACATCGAGGAGTTCGTCGAGACCAAGGCGAACGAGGAGAACAAGATCCGCGCGCTGCGCGACGCCGGTTACGACATGGATCTCGGCGGCAAAGACATCACCTCCGTCCAGTACCAGAACGCCAACAACTCCGTCCGCGTGACGGACGCCTTCATGCGTGCGGTCGAGGAGGGCAAGGAGTTCGGCCTGCGGGCTCGCAGCACCGGCGAGGTCATCGAGACCGTCGACGCCCGCATCGCTGTTCGAGAAGATCGCGAAGGCGGCGTGGGCCTGCGCCGACCCCGGGATCCAGTACGACGACACGATCAACGACTGGCACACCAACCCGGAGACGGGTCGGATCACCGCGTCGAACCCGTGCTCGGAGTACATGAGCCTCGACAACTCCTCGTGCAACCTCGCCTCGCTCAACCTCCTGAAGTTCCTCAAGGACGACGACTCGTTCGACGCCGTCACCTTCGCGAAGGCTGTCGAGCTGATCATCACGGCGATGGACATCTCCATCTGCTTCGCCGACTTCCCGACCGAGCCGATCGGTGACACCACCCGTAAGTACCGCCAGCTCGGCATCGGCTACGCGAACCTCGGCGCGCTGCTCATGGCGTCCGGTCTCGCCTACGACTCCGAGGCTGGTCGTGCGTTCGCCTCGTCGGTCACCTCGCTGATGACCGGCACGGCGTACAAGCGCTCCGCCGAGCTCGCGGGGGTCGTCGGCCCCTACGAGGGCTTCGCCCGCAACGCTGAGGCGCACGCCAGGGTGATGCGCAAGCACGCCTCGGCCAACGACGCCGTGCGCACCTTCTCGACCTTCGACAAGGACGTCCACCGCGAGGCCACCAAGGCGTGGGACGCCTGCCTGAAGATCGGCGGCCTCAACGGCTGGCGCAACGCGCAGGCCTCGGTCCTCGCACCCACCGGCACCATCGGCTTCATGATGGACTGCGACACCACCGGCATCGAGCCCGACTTCTCGCTGGTCAAGTTCAAGAAGCTCGTCGGTGGCGGCTCGATGCAGATCGTCAACCAGACCATCCCGCGGGCGCTGCACCGCCTCGGCTACTCGCAAGAGACCATCGAGGCGATCGTCGAGCACATCGCCCAGCACGGCCACGTCATCGACGCCCCAGGGCTGCGGACCGAGCACTACGACGTCTTCGACTGCGCGATGGGTGAGCGTTCCATCGAGGCCATGGGCCACGTCCGGATGATGGGTGCCGCGCAGCCCTTCCTCTCCGGCGCGATCTCGAAGACCGTCAACCTGCCGGAGTCGGCCACGGTCGAGGAGATCGAGGACGTCTACCTCCAGGGCTGGAAGATGGGCCTGAAGGCGCTCGCGGTGTACCGCGACAACTGCAAGGTCGGTCAGCCGCTGTCCGACGCCAAGGCCAAGGGCGCCGACTCCGCTGTGCCCGCCGGCGGTGCTGTTCCTGCTCCCGTCGTCGAGTACCGCCCCACCCGGAAGCGTCTTCCGAAGTCCCGTGCCTCACGCACCACGTCCTTCACGGTCGGCGGCGCCGAGGGATACATGACGGCGGGCAGCTACGACTCCGGTGAGCTCGGCGAGGTGTTCCTCAAGCTGGGTAAGCAGGGTTCGACGCTCGCCGGTGTGATGGACGCGTTCTCGATCGCGGTGTCCATCGGCCTGCAGTACGGCGTGCCGCTGGACACGTTCATCACCAAGTTCACCAACCTGCGCTTCGAGCCGTCGGGTCTCACCGACGATCCGGACGTCCGGATGGCGCAGTCGATGATGGACTACATCTTCCGTCGGCTGGCCCTGGACTACCTGCCCTTCGACGAGCGCTCCGCGCTTGGCATCCACACCGCCGCTGAGCGGACGCGGATGCTGGACACCGGCTCCTACGAAGAGCTGGTCGAGGACGAGCTCGAGGACAGCTTCGAGAGCCTCACGCAGTCAGCCCCGGTCGCGAAGGTCGAGGCCCCGGCCGCGCCCGAGGTCAAGGGCCATGCCGTCCCGAGCGACGTCCACTCCTCGGCCGAGCTGATGGAGAAGTTCCTCGGCACTGCCGCTGATGCTCCGATGTGCTTCACCTGCGGTACGAAGATGCGTCCGGCCGGTTCTTGCTACGTGTGCGAGGGATGCGGGAGCACCAGCGGCTGCAGCTGATGTCGTCGCTCGGTGGAGATGACGCTTCACCGGGCAGCAGTGTTTGACGATCGGCCCCCACGGTGAGCCAACGCTGACGGCGGCCCAGAGGGAGGGTGAACGGGCGGGTGCGGATTCCTTCCGCCCCGCCCGTTCCTTCGTCGACTCGGCGCAGCCAGCGATCGACGGGCACCGCAGGTGTTGATGAGTCGTCGCTGACTGGCAGAAAGTTCAGCGCCCTCTTGCCCTGCTCAAACGGCACTCTCAGGCGCCGGACCTAGCGTCAGCCCGGTCGGTTCATTCCAACCTCTCCGGCATGAACCACCGCCCGGACCCGAGCTCAGCTGCCCGCTGCACGAGCGGGTCCGTTCGCAAGAACGACCCCCGCACCTCGGTGCCGGGGGTCGTTCCGGCGGTCAGACCCGGTGCTCAGGCGTGCCCGCCTGCCCGACAGGCCAGGGAGGCCTACGCATGACTGGACACATCCGGCTATACCCCGCGGCTGGCCATCAACGTCGCTCGACCATCACCAAGGACGTCGTCGGCCTGCTGCTCATCGCCCTCTTCGCCTGGGTCGGGCTCAAGACGTACCAGGCGATCGACGGCCTCACCGTCTTCGGCACCGCGGTCGCGAGCACCGGCAGCTCGATCCAGGACGGCCTGGGCGCCGCTTCTCGCGCCGTCAGCAACCTTCCCCTCGTCGGCGGCTCGCTGGCCAACGCGCTGACCAGCGCCGGCGCGGGGACGGGCAGCAACCTGCAGTCCCTGGGGCAGGACGGCATCGACCAGGTGAACCGGCTCGCCCTGGTCGTCGGCCTTGCCGTCGCGCTGCTGCCCATCCTCGTCCTGCTGGTGCTGGCCCTGCCGCGGCGGATCCGCACCGTGCGGTCACTCACAGCTGCGGGCAGAGTCCTGGCGAACACCCAGGACCCAGCGGCCCGGCAGCTGATGGCGGCGCGGGCCGTGTTCACGCTTCCGCTCGACGATCTGCTCGGCTACACCGCTGACCCGCTGGGTGACTTCGCGGCCGGCCGCTACGACGCGCTCGTCGACGCCACGTTGCGGGAGGCCGGGCTGCCAGCCGAGCGCCGACCGCAGCTCCAGGCGCAGCCTGCCTGGGCGTCGGGCCCGGCCCAGGCGGCGGCACCGTTCGCCGCACGGACGCCACAACGCTGATCCGGGCTGACCCGGCCCGTGCTGACCCGGGCTGACCGGCCGGGCTGACCCGGGCTGACCGACCGGCGCTGACCCGACCGGAAGCAGCCTCCCGTGCAGACCGCCATCCTCACCCTCACCCGAGGTCGAGGAGCTCCGCCACGCGATTGCGGTAAGCCAGGCAGATCAGGTTGTGGTCGAGCTCGCCGTCCGTGTCCGTGGCTACCCACTGCACGATCGCAGCCTTCGAACCGGCGAAGCCGCTCGCGCAGTCGCCCCCCGCGGACTCCTGGGTGCCGGGACCCGTGGCGTACCAGACGGGCAGTCCGGGCTCCCAGCTGCCCGCGATCTCCTCCCACATGGCCGGCGTCGAGTAGATGCCCACCCGCGCCCCGAGCGTCAGCAGGCGCGCGGCCATGGCATCGATCACCGTCGCGTTCTCCTGGGTCGTGCCAGCCCATGTGTTCACCGTCTCGACGTCGAGCCACCACACGGTGGTCCCTCCGAGGCCCGCAGCCCGTTCCCGCGCCACGGCGTCGTCCGCGAGGGCCCTGCCATGGGCGATCGGATCACCGGTCCCGCTGAAGCCGCTGTTCGCGTACACCGCGTGACCCTGCTTGGCCGAGGCCCAAGCGAGCTGGTCCTTGAAGCAGGGGTTGCTGCTGAGGCCCTTGCCGAGGTTGACCCCGACGATCCCGAAGCTCCCGCCGCTGGGCAGCGTCGAGCCGCACTGCGGATGCGACACGTCGTAGCCGAGGACAGGCCCACTGGCTGCTGCGGGCGCCGGCGGCAGGACGAGCTTGGGTGCGCCAGGAAGCAGCGGCGGCAGCGGTGCTGGGCTCGACGCGCTGGGTAGCTCGAACTGCCGCGCCACGGCCATCACCCCGACGACGGCGGCTGCCCCGACGACCGCGACCACCAGGAGCACCAGGAGGAGCACCAGCCCCGAGCGTCGACGTCGTGGTGCCTTCACGGGCGAGCCGAGCTCCGTCGGGGGGTCGGCCACCTCGCCAATGTAGCGAGTCCTCGCAGGAACGCCTCCAGCCGAGGGTGGTCATCAGCCCAGGGCCGGCCGGCACGCGCTCCGCCGACCGTCACCCGCTCAGCCGGCCGCGAGCCGCTCAGCCGGCCGTCACCCGCTCAGCCCGCAGCGAGCCGCTCTAGCCGGCAGGCACCTCGTCGGCGGCGAGGAGCCCGATCTCGACGAGGTCCAGCGGGTGCACCCAGCTGTCGCTGACCGGCACTCCGCCGGCACGGGCGATGGCGTCGCGGAGCGGGCCGGCCCACAGGTGCTCGATCAGCGCGATCGCCGCGGCTGACCCGGGCGCGATGGAGTCGGCGACGTCGTACATCTCGCTGTCGTCGATCAGATGGCCGTCCGAGCCGGCTACCGCGCCCGCGAGCGCACCGGCCTCCATGCCTTCTTCGCCGTCGAGGCCCAGGCCGATGAGCGCGCCCACCGTCGCACCGAGCTCCTCGGCCTCGCCGACGGAGAGGTCGCTGACCTGTGCGGCCGCGACGGTGCCGTCGAGGTCCTTGGTGACGACGAGGACGTCGATGAGCCGGATCAGCTCGCTGTCCCGCAGCCGGTTCAGCTCGTCGACGATCTCACCGGTGAAGTTGGGCTCGTCGAAGGCGATGACGAGAAGCTGGACGGGTCCGATGGCCATGCGGGTCTCCTTGCTGAGCCGGGCGTCGCTGCCCGGGTGACGAATGTGGATTGCTGGGCCGGACGGGTAGGGCTGGTCCGGATCGGTCAGCCGGCGAGGATCTTCGCCTTCTGGGCGTCGAACTCCTGCTGGGTCAGGGCACCGGCGTCGAGAAGGCCCTTGAGCTTCATGAGGTCGCCGTACGGGTCCTCGGGGGCAGCCGCAGGGGCAGCGGCCGGGGCTGGCTCGGCGACCGCGGCAGGCTGGGCGGCGGCTGCCTCCTGCTGACCGCGGGCTTCGCCCCGGCTGGACGCCACATGAGCCGTTGCTCCTAGGACTGCTGCGCGTCGCAACATGCGAGGCATGGTGATCTCCTTGGGTAGGTAGCTGTCAACGCGGCACCGTTGGCGGCGTTGTCATCGTGGGAGGTGAGTTGGTCGTTGTCCTCACCCGCGACATTAGTCACCCGGGTGAACATCGGCGGGGGGCTTTGGTGGGGTGGAGCGAGAACGACAGGACTTCGAGGCCGAGGTCGAACAGCTGCCTGAGGACGCCGTGCAGCTGGGCTTGGTCCGTGAGCACCCCGGTGAGCTCGGTCCGGCCGTCGGTGGCGGTGAGTCTCAGAGGTTCGAAGGCCTCCCCGAAGCGCTCGTCGAGCTCCCCGGTCACGACGATGGTGCATACGAGCGGAGCCATGCCGAGATGGTCCGCCCCGGCCGGGCCACCGCAGAACACCCCGAGCCACGATCACCCGGGTGATTCAGGGCGCCTGACCCTCGCGCACCCCGAGTTCCACGAAGCGCGCGACGGCCTCCTCGCGCGAGGTCACGCCCAGCTTCCGGTAGCTCGTCTTCAGGTGGGACTTCACGGTGTTGTACGAGATGAACAGCTGGTCGGCGATCTGGCGCTGCCCGAGGCCGGCAGCGGCCAGGCGTAGGACGTCCAGCTCACGATCCGACAGCTGCTCGCCGAACTGAGACGTCGTCCGGACCGGCGCGACGGTCTCCGCTCTGAGCCGGTGACAACGGAGCTCGAGATCTCCCGGGTCGGCCAGGCGGTCCAGCACCCGCTGGGCGCTGTCGAGGCTCGCGAGCGCGGCGGCGCCCTCACCGACGTCCCGCTGGACGCCGGCGAGCAGCAGGTAGGCGTTCGCCTGCCAGGCGCTCTTCGGCATCCCGGACATGGCGTCGATCGCGGCCTGGAACCAGGAGGCGGCCTCGCGCAGATCGCCACCGCGCCGCGCGCGCTCACCCGCGGCCAGCTGGATGACCACTCCGGCGGGCGTGCGCTGGGCCCCGATCGCAGTGATGCGCGCGATGACGTCGTCCACCAGACCGTCGGCGCGGGAGGGGACACCGAGCGCGGCTTCGGTCAGCGCGAGGTTGCCCACCACCAGGGCCAGCATGATCGGGTTCGCGTCCGGGACCTGCCCGAGCGCCTCCCGCAACGTCTCCAGCGCCTCCGGCATCCGTCCCTGCAGGTACTGCGCCTGACCCAGCGCCGTCTTGGCCATGCCCTCCACCCCTCGGAGGGTGCGGAGATGATCGCCCTCCGGGCGGCTGCCTCGGCCCGGCCGAGCTGGGTCATCCCGGCGATGCCCTCGAGGAAGTCCACCCGGAAGCCCAGCGTCAACCCGGCCTGGTCGACCTTGTCCGGCGGTCCGGTCCTGGCGAGGTCGAGATAGTCGATGGCGAGGTCGATCCGGTGCTCCAGGCTCGCCGCCAGCGCGCGCACGAACGCCAGCTCGGGGTCCTGCTCAGCCTCCGGCCAGGACAGCGCAGCCAGCCAGCGCTGGGTGGTGGCTCCTCGTCCCGTGGATGCCATCTGCTGGACCTGGGAGGCGACGAGCCGGGACGCGGTGGCGACGTCGTGCGCGGCGATCGCGTGATCGGTGGCGGTCTCGCGGTCGCCTGCTGCTTCGAACCATCGGGCGGCTCGGGCGTGCAGCACGGGAACCAGCTCGGGACGCGTCCGGGTGAGCTCCAGTCGCAAGGCCTCGGCGAACAGGTGGTGCTCCTGGTACCACTCGCCAGCACTGTCGACGGAGACGAACAGCCCCGAGCGTTCCAGGTCAGCGAGGAGAGTGCCCGAGCCGGTCGAGTCGACGACGGCGTCGCACAGCGATCCGTTCAGCCGGCTCAGGATCGAGACCTGCAGGAGGAACTCACGCGTCCCTGGCTTCAGCAGGTCAAGCACGTCGCGGGTGAGGTAGTCGACGACCTGCCGGTGACCGCCGGTGAACGAGTCGATGAAGGACGCCCGCCCGTCGGTCGGCATGAGGAGCGCGGCGAGTCGTACCGGTGCCGGCCAGCCTCCGGTGCGCTCGGCGAGCCGGCGCTCCTCGACCGTGGTGAGCCCGTGCACCCCCATCCCGGCGAAGAACTGCGACAGCTCGAGCTGCTCGAAGCGCAGGTCGTCCGAGCGGATCTCGACCAGGTCGCCGGAGGCCCGCAGCCGACCCACGGCGAGAGCGGGGTCGGAGCGCGTGGCGACCACGAGCTGGACCCGAGCGGGCCGGTAGCGCATGAAGGCCTCGAGCTGCTCGTTGACGGCCGCGCTCTCCGCAAGGTGGAAGTCGTCCAGGATGACCACGACCGGCGCGGTGCCTTCGGAGAGCTCGTCGTAGAGCTCAGGGAGCACGGCGTCGACGAGCTTGTCCGGGGTAGCTCGCAGACGCAGCAGCGAACGGGTGCCAGCGGCGGGCTCGAACCGGGCCAGTGCTGCGACCACATGAGTCCACAGCCGGACCGGCTCGGTGTCTCCGGCATCCAGACCGACCCACGCGAAGGAGGTGTCCGGCTCGGCGTCCACCCACTCGGCGAGCAGCGTCGTCTTGCCGAAACCTGCGGGCGCGGAGACCAGCGTGAGCGTCTGGCCTCGGCCGCTCCGCAGCTGGTCGACGAGGCGGGGACGGCTCACCGCGCCGGTCGGGAGGCGACGGGGGGCGAGCTTGGCCGCGATGACACCGACGTCCGGCTGCTCTGTCGCCCGACGCCGACCTTGGGACTGCCGTGCTTGAGCCAACTTCCCTCCACTGCCGCCCAGACTAGACGCCGAGTTGTCAGGTTTCACCCGGGTGAGCGACCTTCGGGGTGATTCACCGCGCCTACCGATGCCCAAGGATCACTGGAGCGTCGTGAGGGAGTCTCACGGCAGCCCGTTCGCGCACTGCGCTGAGGCGGAACCCGATTCAAGGAGTCAAGTCCAATGAACCTGATCGCCTCGTCCTTCGGTGACGGAGACATCCTGCTGTGGATGGTGGAGTTCTTCCTCTTCGTCATCTGGTTCTGGCTGTTGATCGTCGTGTTCGGCGACCTCTTCCGCGACCACGACATGTCCGGCGGAGTGAAGGCGCTCTGGATCATCTTCGTCGTCCTCATCCCGTACATCGGGATCCTGGTCTACCTGATCGCCCGCGGGCACGGCATGGCCGACCGAGCGGTGAAGCAGCAGGCAGCGATGCAGAAGCAGTTCGACGCGCAGGTCCGCGCGGCGGCCGGTACCTCGGCAGCCCCGGCGGACCAGATCAGCCAGGCCAAGGCCCTGCTCGACTCGGGCACCATCACCCAGGCGGAGTTCGACAAGCTCAAGGCGGCTGCGCTCGCCGGCTGACCCGCCGCTCGGCCAGGTCATGCGCCGCTGGACCATTCACTCGCTGAGGAAGGACCTGTCATGACCGCTACCGTCAACCACCCGTCGGAGCTCGACGTCGCGGTGGTGCGTCGCAGCAGGGACGAACGCGTCGCGGCTGGCAAGGCCGCCCGGGCGAAGGTCCCCCTCGAGTCGCACGCAGCGTTCAGCCCAGAACCTGCGCGCGACCCGGTGGGCCTCCTGCTCGAGCAGGGGATCTCCCGGGTCGCTGAGCTGGTCCCGGTCCGGCACGGGCGCATGCTCGTGTCGCCGTTCACCTTCTTCCGCGGCGCGGCGCTGCCCATGGCCGCCGACCTCGCGACCACTCCGACCTCTGGTCTGCGGGTCCAGCTCTGCGGTGACGCGCACCTGGCGAACTTCGGTGCGTTCGCGTCGCCGGAGCGCAAGCTGGTGTTCGACCTGAACGATTTTGACGAGACTCTGCCCGGTTCGTTCGAATGGGATGTCAAGCGGCTCGCTGCGAGCTTCGCCGTAGCCGGCCGCGACAACGGCTTCAGCCCGAAGGACACCCGCAAGACCGTGCTGGCGTCGGTCTCCGGCTACCGGACCGCCATGCGGGAGTTCGCCAAAGAGTCGCTCATGGCTGTCTGGTACGCCCACCTCGACATCGAGGAGGCCGTGAAGTCCTTCCGGACGCAGCTGAAGTCGAGCAAGTTCAAGGCGACCGAGGCGATGCTTGCCAAGGCTCACACCAGGGACAGCTTGCAGGCGCTGACCAAGCTGACCACGGTCGTCGACGGCAAGCGGCGGATCATCAGCGCCCCGCCGCTGATCGTGCCCGTGGAGGAGGTCTTCTCGGAGATCGACGCCGAGGCCGTCGAGGCGGAGCTGAGCGCGTTGGTCGGGAAGTACCGCCGCACCCTGCAGTCCGACCGAAGGCACCTCCTCGAGCAGTTCTCGCTGCTGCACGTCGCGCGCAAGGTGGTGGGAGTCGGAAGCGTCGGCACCCGCGCCTGGATCCTGCTCCTGGACGCGGGCGACGACATCGAGCCGCTCTTCCTGCAGGCCAAGGAGGCCCAGACCTCGGTGCTCGCCGGGTTCGCCGGCAAGTCCAGGTACGCCAACCAGGGCGAGCGCGTCGTCGCCGGGCAGCACCTCATGCAGGCCAGCAGCGACATCTTCCTCGGCTGGCAGCGGACGACCGGCGTGGACGGTGTCGACCGCGACTACTACGTCCGCCAGCTGCGTGACTGGAAGTTCTCGCTGCCGATCGAGCAGATGCTGCCCCCGGGGATGGGTCTGTACGCCGGGCTCTGCGGCTGGACGCTCGCCCGCGCGCACGCCAGGTCAGGGGACCGGGTCGCGCTGGCGGCCTACCTTGGCGGCTCCGACAGGTTCGACAACGCGATCGCGGACTTCGCCGAGGCCTACGCCGACCAGAACGAGAAGGACTATGACGCCCTCGCCGCGGCGGTTGCTGCGGGCCGCGCCGAGGCGCGGAGCGGGCTGTGAGCGCCGCAGCAGCACCAACGACCGAGACGATCCATCACTTCTGGGCTCGCAAGGATGGCCGGGTCGCCCCGTGGCGCGATCAGCTGGACGCGCCGTCGGTCGAGTTCCGCCGGCTCTTCTCGGAATGGCTCGGGACCTTCTTCCTGGTGCTCGTCGGGGCAGGCAGCGCCGTGGTCGCCGCCAAGGTGAAC
Source organism: uncultured Actinomycetota bacterium (assembly GCA_963819215.1). GTDB lineage: Bacteria > Actinomycetota > Actinomycetes > Prado026 > Prado026 > CAWFVK01. The sequence continues at coordinate 564,117 of CAWFVK010000006.1, forward strand.
ACGGACATGGGCCGGGCCGCGCAGGTCACGGCTCCCGGCCTCATGGTCATGGGCATCATCTTGTTCATGGGTCGGATCAGCGGCGCGCACCTGAACCCCGCCGTGACCATCGGCTTCACGATCCGCGGCGACTTCCCCTGGCGGCGGGTTCCCGGTTACATCGTCGCCCAGCTCGCCGGAGCCACCGTGGCCTGCCTGTTCTTGTGGGCCGTGCTCGGCAAGCTCGGCGGGATGGGAGCCACCGAGCCCGGGCCGGGCATCAGCAACGTCCAGGCGATGCTGTTCGAGTTCATCCTGACGGTGGGCCTGTTCAGCGTCATCTCCGGCACTGCGTCCTCGGCGCAGAACGTCGGTCCGCTCTCGGCCCTCGCTGTCGCCGCGTACATCGTCCTCGCCGGGCTGTGGTCGAGCCCGATCAGCGGAGCGTCCATGAACCCGGCTCGCTCGTTCGGACCTGACCTCATCAACGGCGACTTCTCGCACTACTGGGTCTACATCGTCGGCCCGTTGGCGGGTGTGGTGGTGGCCGCCGGCATCGCTTTCCTGCTGCGTGGCGCTGGTGGGGACGACGGCGGCACCGGCGCAGCGCAGGGCGTGCTCATCGACGTGGTCGAGTCACCCGAGCAAGACGCTCCGTGAACTCGGCCTGACCGGCGGTCCCAGCAGGTGGAACACGAAGCTGGGGGAGCCGACAAGCACCGAGTAGCCGATCACCCGGGGACCGGCGGGTCGCTCAGCCAGCCATGCCCGCTCAGCCAGCCATGCCCGCCTGGGCCTCGGCGAGGGCTGACTTGAGCTCGGCCATGCCGCCGCCGTCGATCTGGGCGACCGACTTCCGGACCGCACTGACCAGAGCGGCGTTGACCACCTCGGTCTGGCCGCGGTCGTAGATCGCCACGATGCCCGCAGAACCTGGCGGGAGGGCCGCGCCCATCTTGTCCCCGATCCCTCCGGTGACCTTGTGCTTGGCGAACTTGCCGACGAGTCCGCCGACCGCCCCGCCGACGACGACCGACGCAAGCAGCGGCGGCGCGAGCAGCCCGACGACGAGGCCGACGCCCCCGCCGAGCTTGAGCCCCTTCTTGCCGAGGTGGTCGCCGGCCTCGGTGACGGTCACCGCACCGTCAGCGTCGACGCTGACCAGGGCCACGCCCTCGACGGTGAGCTCCTTGTTGCTGATGAGCTCGACGAGGACGTCGAAGTCCTTCTGCGCAAGGTGCGGGATGAGGTACGCCGCGATGACGACGTCGAACTCGGTGTCGCTCAATGCCTTCTCCTTGTTCTCCTGCGCGGTTGGCTGTGCTCGCTGACCGGAACGGTCACGCGTCGATGCCGCGGACGGTGTCGACCTGGCTGGCGTGGGCGTGCAGGGCGAGCTCGCTGTCGGCGTCCAGGTGCGGCGCGACGTCGAACACGACCTTCCTGACCGTGCCCGTGAAGATGAAGGGCGCCTTGTCCGCGTAGCTGCGGTCGACGACCAGACCGTTGTCGCGCCCGACGTCCAGGCCCGAGTACCCGCTGAAGCCGAACGGGACCGTGTGGTCCAGGCGCCCCTGGCCCACCGGGTCACCGTTGACCAGGAGGGTGACCGTCCCCGGGGTCGCGGGTTTGGCCTCGTCCGCCTCGAAGACGAGCTGGACGTTCACCTCGCCCGTCGGCAGCACCCCGGCGGACTCCTGCTTGTACTCGAAGACGCCCAGGAACGCGTAGGTGTGCTTGAGCTTGCCGTCCTCGACGTAGAGCGTGAACCCGCCCAGGTGGTTGGCGTCGGCCACGATCACGCCCTCGGCTCCACCCTCGGGGATCTGCAGGTCAGCGCTGATCGTGTACGAGTGGTTGTAGATCCGGGGGACCAGACCTGGCGCGACGTTCTGGACGTCGCCGTAGTACGTCGTCTTCGTCTGGGTGCCCAGCGGGGGGAGGATCCCGAAGAAGGGCGCGAAGCCGGCGAGGAGGGGCTTGACCTGGTACTTGTCCGCCTCGGTCCAGAAGAGGGCCTGGAGCTCCTTGACCTTCTCCGGGTTGGCGGCCGCGAGGTCGTTGGACTGGGAGAAGTCGTCAGGCAGGTAGTAGAGCTCGACCGGGTCGTCGTCCGGGTGCCACACCCCGGGGGCGAACGTCTTGAGCATCTCGGGGTCGAGGCGCCACGGCACGCGCGGCATCCGCATGGACAGCCACCAGCCGTCCTTGTACATGGCGCGGTTGCCGAAGTTCTCGAAGTACTGCTGGGTGTGGTGCTCGACGGCCGCCGGGTCGGTGAGCGTGTCGGCGAAGGCCTGCCCGGTCATGGGCTGCTGCTCGATCCCGTCGACCTGGCTCGGCTGCGGGATCCCCGCGATCGCCAGCAGCGTCGGCCCGATGTCGCTGACGTGGGTGAACTGGGACCGGATGCCGCCGGCGTCCGGGATGCGCTCGGGCCAGCGGATGACGAGCGGGTTCCGGGTGCCACCGAGGTGCGAGGCGACCTGCTTGCCCCACTGGAACGGGGTGTTGCTCGCCCACGCCCAGGCCGAGGAGTAGTGCGGGTACATCATCTCGGTGCCCCAGGCCTCGAGACCGCCCCACTTCAGCGCCAGCTGCATCTGCTCCTCGTCGGTGAGCGGCAGACCGTTGACCATGGTGCCCTCGTTGAACGAGCCGGTCGGGGTGCCCTCCAGGCTGGCGCCGTTGTCACCCCAGATCCAGACGACCACCGTGTTGTCGAGCTCGCCCATCTCCTCGATCGACGCGAGCAGCCTGCCGACGTGGAAGTCCGCGTTCTCGGAGTAGCCCGCGTACACCTCCATCTGGTGGGCGAACAGCGCCTTGGCGTTCTCGGACAACGAGTCCCAGGCCGGCATCAGGTCATCGCGAGGGGTGAGCACCGTGCCCTCGGGGACCACGCCGAGCGCCTTCTGCCGCTCGAAGGTCTCCTCGCGGAGCTTGTCCCAACCCTGGTCGAACTGGCCCTTGTACTTGTCGGACCACTCCTTGGCGACGTGGTGCGGCGCGTGGCTGCAGCCGGTCGAGTAGTAGAGCATCCAGGGCTTCTGGGAGTCGTGCCCGCGAATCCCGTGCAGCCAGTCGATCGCCTGGTCGGTCATGGCCTCGGGGAAGTAGAACGGCTTGCCGTCCTTGCCCTCGACGACCCCGATGAACTTCTGGTTCTCGGCGACCATCGTGTCGTACTGGCCAGCCTCGGGAGCCAGGAAACCCCAGTAGTAGTCGAAGCCCCAGGCGTTGGGCCAGTGGGTGAAAGGCCCGGCCGGGCCCTGCTCGCCTTCCGGCGTGAGGTGCCACTTGCCGACGCACGCGGTGGAGTAGCCGTTCTCCTTGAGCACCTTCGGGAAGGGCGCTGCGTCCCGCGGGAGCATCGCGGAGTAGCCGGGGAAGCCCGCGGAGAACTCCGGGATGCCGCCCATGCCCACGGCGTGGTGGTTGCGGCCGGTCAGCAGCGACGCCCGGGTGGGCGAGCACATCGCGGTGACGTGGAAGCGGTTGTACCGCAGGCCCTCGGCGGCCATGCGGTCATAGTTCGGCGTGCGGATCGGGCCGCCGAAGGTGCTGGGGTTGCCGAAGCCGGCGTCGTCGATCAGGACCAGCAGGATGTTGGGCGCCCCCTCGGGCGGCTTGGCGTGACCGATCAGTCCCCAGTCGGGCGTCGAGTCCCCGAGCGTCTCGCCCAGCGTGCCGTTGAACGCCGGCCGCCGCAGCGGTAGGACAGTCCTGTCGATCTGGTCGCTCATGCGTCCCTCTCAGGCTCGGTTCGGTACCCCACCAGATGATCGTCGTGGGCACGACGACCGCTCGAATCACCCTGGCTCGCGCTCACCCGGGTGATTCCGATGCTCGCCGGACTGCGGCGACCTGCAGACCATGGGCCGCTTCCTTTCACCCGGGTGAGTGTTCCCCCGGGTGATGCGACACCGCAGGCGCGTCTTCGAGGCTGTGCGTCGAAGGCCATCGACGGTCTCCGCGGGCATGGGCCCGGGCCGACGCCTTCCGCGCCGAGCCAAATGAATCCGCCGCACCAAGGCGCCGCGCCACGCTTCGAGAGGGGAAGCCATGTCGGTAGATGACTCCACGGCGACCAGGCCACATGTCCTGCTCGTGTACTACTCGCACACGAAGCAGGCCCAGCGGGTGGCCGACGAGATGACCACGGTGCTCAAGGGCCGCGGGTGCGACGTCACCCAGGCGGGCATCGAGTTCACCGATCCCAAGTACTCGAAGAACTTCAAGACCTTCCCCTTCAAGCACGCCGTCTTCAGCATCCTGCCCCTGCTCTGGCCGCAGCTGCGCCGCAAGACGGGGGAGTTCACCGTGCCGGACGTGGCCAAGACCGGGTCGTACGACCTGGTCTGTGTCGGCTCGCCGACCTGGTTCTTCCGGACCTGCATGCCGGTGCGCTCCTACCTCGAGTCGGACGGCGCCCGGGCGGCGCTCGCGGGCAAGCCCTTCTCCGCGTATGTCGTCTGCCGCCGGTACTGGAGCGTGAACCTGCGGGAGGTGCGCAAGCTGGGCGTCGCCCAAGGTGGGAAGTACCTGGAGGGGATCCGCTTCACCTACGAGGGCGGCCAGGTGCGCTCGCTGGTCTCGCTGCTGAGCTACTTCGGCAAGGGCACCATGGTCGATCGCGCGGGTGGGCTCAAGATCCCGCCCACCAACCTCAAGCCGGACTTCGCGATCGAGGCCGACGCCTTCGCGAACCAGCTGGCGGACACCGTCACCAGCCCCCTCTCGAGCAGCGAGGGCAGCGCGGTGCCAACCACGCCGTCCTGACGTCTTCCTCGCCGGCGCCATTGACCCGGCCCGGACGACTCTCACCACGCCTCAAGGGGTTCGCATGACGTCACACCGCATCGCAACCGCCGCGCTGCTGCTCGCGGCCCTGACCGGCGTGGCCGCGTGCACCAGCACCTCCGGCTCGCACTCGGCCACGCCCAGCGGACAGGCGACAGATGCGGGCGACTCGGCGACGCCGGACTCCGAGCGAGGCGTCGTCACGATCCAGATGGCGGTCGTGGGTGACCCGGGGAACCCCTCCGTCGGGGTCATCCAGACCTTCGGCGGTCCCACAGGCCAGTTCGTCGACCCCCCGACGGGGACGGGGATCTACAAGACCTGCGCGGACGCGCCCGCGGCCCCGCCGCCGTGCCTGACCGTGGGCGCCGTCAGCTACTCGTACGGCATCGGCGAGTACGAGACCACGGTGAGCCAGTACGTCACGTTCCTCAACACCGTCGACCGCCTCGGCAAGAACCTGCACGACCTCTACATCGACAACATGAGTCCCACGGTCTGGCCGCAGTACGGCTCGGTCAGCTTCTCCTCGAGCGCCGCGGCGGGGCAGCACTACGCCGTGGCCTACCCGGAGTGGGCGAACAAGCCCTTCAACTTCGGTGACTTCCGGCGCGGCGCACGGTTCGCGAACTCCCTCGACAACGGCACCGTGCTCTCCAAGAAGGAGACGACGGAGGGCGGGTTCACCTACGACACGTACCAGGTCCGGCTCTCCACCCAGACCGAGCGGGGCATGTACGACATGAGCTCGGAGACCCCGACGCGGACCAAGTCCACCGGGTTCGTGCTGCCGAGCAACGACGAGTGGGTGAAGGCCGCCTACTACGACCCCAAGCACGGTGGTACCGACTCGTACTGGGCCTACCCGACGGGCCCGTTCAACCCGCCCAACCCCAGCGTGCTCGACCCGAAGACCGGTGACGTGGTCAACGCCGACAAGCAGCCGTTGGCGACGTACAACCCGAACGACCCGAACAGCAGCGTGGACACGCCCGGCTCGCCTGCCGGCAAGGCCCCGACGTGGTGCCCGTCGCAGGCGGGCACGAGCTGCGGCACGGTGTTCCCGCCCAACCTGCCGGCTGACCTCGACCTGCCGTCGCTCTACATGGCGAACGTGAGCACGGTGGGTCAGGCCAGGACGACGTCACCCTGGGGCACCTACGACCAGGGCGGCAACGTCGTCGAGATCCTCGACAGCCTGGCTCCGCAGCCACCCGGCTACAACTTCATCCGGGACTGGCGGTACTACCACGGCGGGGTGGCGAACGCGCCGGCCTACCAGGTGGAGATCTCCGCCTTCGGCTACTTCCCCGGCGATCCCCAGTTCGAGCAGGTCTACCCCTGGCTGGGCTTCCGGCTGGGCGTCGTCGGAAACGTCAAGTAGCCGGCAGCGGAACCCCGAGGAGCCCGCGTGAATCTCACCCAGCTCGACCTCTCGCGCCTGCAGTTCGCGACCACGACGATCTATCACTTCTTCTTCGTGCCGGTGACGATCGGGCTCGCGTTCCTGGTCGCCGTCCTGCAGACGATGTGGCATCGCAGCGGGCATGCGGACCTGCGGCGCCTGACGCGGTTCTTCGGCACGCTGCTCGTCATCAACATCGCGATCGGTGTGGTGACCGGGCTGGTGCAGGAGTTCGAGTTCGGGATGAACTGGTCGGACTACTCGCGGTTCGTCGGTGACGTTTTCGGTGCGCCGCTCGCGATGGAGGGGCTGGCCGCGTTCTTCCTCGAGTCGACGTTCCTCGGGCTGTGGCTGTTCGGCTGGAACGTGCTGCCGAAGCGCGTGCACCTGGCGACCATCTGGGCCGTGGCCTTCGGGGCTGCGCTGTCCGCGGCGTTCATCATGGCCGCGAACTCCTGGATGCAGCACCCGGTGGGCTACACCATCAACGCGAAGACCGGCCGGCCGGAGCTCACCTCGATCACGGCGCTGTTCACGAACCCCGTGTTCCTCTGGGGCTACCTGCACGTGCTGCTTGCCTCCTTGCTGACCGGCACGCTCGTCATGCTCTCGGTCTCGGCCTGGCACCTGCGTCGGCAGGCGCAGACCCGGAGGCGTTCCTGCTGACCGCGAAGCTGGCGATCGCGGTGATGGTCCCGATCTCGATGCTCGTCCTGATCGTGGGCAGCCACCTCGGGGTGATCGAGACCACGTACCAACCCATGAAGATCGCCGCCATGCCGAGGCGCAGTGGGAGACGTGCCAGCCCCTGCTCCTTCTCCGCCGCGCAGATCGGCGGCTGGACGACCAGCGACGAGACCGCCACCAAGATCATCGCGGTCCCGCACCTGCTGTCGCTGCTGGCCACCGGTTCGTGGAACGGCCAGGTGGTCGGGATCAACGAGCTGCAGGCGCAGTACCAGCAGGAGTACGGCCCGGGGAACTACATCCCGAACCTGTTCATCCAGTACTGGTCGATGCGGGTGATGGCCTACATCGGCTCGGTGCTGCCCCTGCTCGCGTTGTGGGGCGCCTGGCTGTGGTGGCGCAAGAAGCTGGCGACGGCCCGAGGATTCCTCTGGGTCGGGACCTGGGCGGCCGTCGCGCCGTTCATCATGAACACGGCTGGCTGGCTGCTGACCGAGAACGGGCGCCAGCCCTGGGCCGTGCAGGGACTGCTCCTGACCCAGAACGGCAACTCGCCGTCGGTCAGCCTCACTGAGGTCGCCATCAGCCTCGGTTCCTTCTGGGTCGTCTACCTCATCCTCGGCGTGGTGTGGGGGTTCCTCATGACCCGGTTCGGCCGTCGCCCGCTCGAGGTCGACGAGGACCTCGACGAAGACCTGGGTCCGGACCGCTCGCCGCGCACCCCCGCACTGACCTACTGAGGTGGCGGAATGAGTCTCCCGATCTTCTGGTTCATCGTCGTCGCGGTCTTCTGGACGGGCTTCTTCGTGCTCGAGGGGTTCGACTTCGGCGTCGGGGCGCTCCACCGGTTCGTCGGCCGGACCGACCTGGAGCGGCGGCTGGCGATCAACACGATCGGACCGGTCTGGGACGGCAACGAGGTGTGGCTGATCGTCGGGGCGGCCGCCATCTTCGCCGCCTTCCCGAGCTGGTACGCCACCTGGTTCTCTGCCGGCTACCTCGCGATGTTCCTGGTGCTGCTGGCGCTGATCGTCCGGGGGGTCTCCTTCGAGTGGAGAGGCAAGCTTGAGTCCGCGCGCTGGCGTGGCACCTGGAGCTGGACGCTCACCGTCGGGTCGGTGCTGGTGCCGCTGCTGCTGGGGCTGGCGTTGGGCGACCTGCTGTCCGGGCTGCCCGATCAACTCCTCGAACGAGTACACGGGGTCGTTCTGGGACCTGTTCACGCCCTTCGGTCTGTGGACCGGACTGACGCTGCTCGTGCTCTGCCTGCTGCACGGCGCGACCTTCCTCGGGCTGAAGTCGACGGCCGGCGTCAGGGGAGCAGCGGCAGGCGTGGCCACCAAGCTCGCCTGGCCGGCCGTCACGCTGGTGGCCGTGTACGCGGGCTGGATGCTCACGCTCTCCGACGCAGGGGTGTGGCGGATCCTGGCTGCTGCCGTGCCGGTGGTCGCCGCGCTCGCTGCGGCCCTGCTCATCCGCAGCCACCACGAGGGGCGCTCGTTCGCGGGACCGCCGTGAGCATCGGGGGGACGGTGGCTGCCCTGTTCGCCAACCTGTACCCGAACGTCATGGTCTCCTCGACGAGCAGCGCGAACAATCTCACCGTGTCGGGTGTCGCCTCGAGCGACTACGCGTTGAAAGTCATGACGGTGGTCGCGTTGGTCATGACGCCCATCGTCCTGGTCTACCAGGGCTGGTCGTACTGGGTGTTCCGGGCGCGGGTCGTGGCACCACCGGAGCCTGACCTCCGTCCGGCGCAGGCCGGAACGCCGGCTTCATAGGGTGTCTGCCAGCAGGGCCGCGGCGCGCGCACGTGCGCGACCCAGCGAGGCACCCACGTCGGCCTCGGCGGCGAAGACGTTCGCCCGACCCAGCTCGTCCAGGGCGCCGGTGGCCGACAGCTGCCCGAGCGCATGGTCATGGACGCCCGCGAGCAGCAGATGACTGTCGGCCGCGCGCAGTCCGGCCGCGTACCGCGTGAGCACCCGGATGAAGGTGCTCCCGAGGTCTTCCTTGCCGCGCAGCCGCAGGACCACCACCGACCCCGTGGTGCTCGGCGTCACCACGGGTAGCTGAGCCTCGACCACCGGGGCGGAAGCGAAGAAGAGGCTGCCGTACGCGGTGAGCACCACCACCTCGTGCGCCGCCAGCTCGCTCGGGGCCGGCTCCTCGCGCGGGAAGGGCGAGGACGGCGTGAAGACCCACTGCAGGACGGTGACCTTGTTCGACTGCCGGGCGACGAACAAGATCACGGAGATGCCGACGCCTGCGAGGACGGCGTACTGCAGGGGGATCACCATGGTGAGGATGAACGTGGTGACCATGACCGTGGCTTGGGTGGGACCCGTCCGCCAGACCATCAGCACCTGGTCGATCTTGAAGGTGCGCACCCCGATCAGGATGAGCAGCCCAGCGAGAGCCGGCATCGCGATCGAGCCGGCCGCCTCGCCGAACAGCAGGATCACCACGGCCATGACGGCCCCGGCGACGAGGTTGGCCAGCCTCGTTCGGGCACCGGCTGCGCGGACCAGTGCGGTCGCGGACATGGAGCCCCCGACCGGCATCCCGGAGAACAGGCCCGAGGCGATGTTGGCAACGCCCTGGCCACGGAAGTCTCCCGACGCGTCCGGATAGCTCCCACCGGGGTTGGGGACGCTCTGGCTGATGGCCGCGCCCTGGATGAGACCGACGAACGCGAGCGACAGCGCGGGGATCAGCAGCGGCAACGCCAGCGTCAGGGACGGGAGAGCGAACGGCGGCAGCCCGCGGGGGATGTCGGCGATGTCCTTGAGCTGCTGGACGGAGTCCCAGCCGAGCAGCGGCACGACCGCGGAGGCGGCGATCACCGCCACGACCAGGCTGAGGGGGCCCAGACGGGTGCGCTCCAGGAGCAGGATCAGCACCAAGGTGAAGACGCCGATGGCCACGGTCTGCCAGCTGAACGACGTGACGTGCAGCGCGGTGTCGATGGTGCGCGCCACGCGACCGGAGCCGGCGGCCTTGTACCCGGTGAAGTTCCCGAGCTGACCGAGCACGATGTTGACGGCGACCGCGTTGATGAAGCCGGTGAGCACGGCGTTGGGGACGAAGCGGACCAGCGTGCCGAGGCGGAGCAGCCCGAGCATGAGCATGACGGCACCGGTCAGGACGGAGAGCGTGACCAGTGAGGCTGTTGCGTTCGCGCCACCACGCACCTGGGGCACGTCGGCGATGAGCACGGCCATCGCCCCGGTGGCCTGGACGGACATGAAGACCGAGCTCGTCGACACCGCACCGGCCACCGTGCCGACGAGGTAGCCGTAGAGGCCGGCCACCGGATTCACCCCGGCCAGCAGGCCCGCGGCCAATCCGTCCGGAACGCTCTCGAGACCGAGCACGAGACCGGCGCTGAGGTCCTGGTGGGCCGTTCGTCGCGAGAAGGTGGCCCGTATCCCGCGGGTCACGCTGGTGCGAAACCCGTCGACCGAGCTCCACCGGGTCCGGGTCATGCCGCCATCGTGCCGCGTCGTGGAGACCAGCGACGCTGGTCAGGCGCCAGGTTCGTTGAGACCTGCCGGCCCGCTGGAACCGGCAGCGGCGCCGGCTGGCTCGGGGCCGAGAACCGTGAGCAGGCTCTGCCTCGCCCGCTCCACGGCCCGGGCGGAGGTCTGCAGCCCAGCGTCCTCGGACGGCACCCCCACCGCCTGGCTGCGCAGGGCGACGTGCGCGCCGAGGGCCTCCCTGAGCCCGACAAGGGCGTCCGACAAAGAACGAGCAAGGCCGCGTCGGTCCTCGGTCGGCGCGGTGGTCGACAAGCCCAGGACGTTCACCTGGGCTGCGTCGATCCGACGCTGCCCGTCTGCCCACTGCTGGCCCAGCATCACCAACGGGAGCGTGGGGTCGACCAGTGCGGGTGCGAGCGTGGTGGCGGCCCAGCGGCCGTCCGCCCGGCTGGACACGAGCTGGGTGTCCCAGGCGCGCTTGCGTGCCGAGATGACGGCGAGCCAGATGCCTCCACCGAGGACGGCGAGTGCCAGCACGCCGAGGATCCACCACAGCGCGGCGGGGGTGCTCGACTCCTGGCTCACGGTGACGGTGCCGGACGAGCTGGCCGAGATGACGATCGAGGCGGTCGGCGTGGGAGTCGGCGTGGGAGTCGGGGTCGGGGTCGGGAGTCGGCGTCGGAGTCGGCGTGGGAGTCGGGGTCGGCGTGGGGGTCGGGGTCGGGGTCGGGGTCGGCGTGGGAGTCGGGGTCGGGGTCGGGGTCGGCGTCGGGGTCGGCGCGGGGGTGGTTGCCTGGCTGTCCTCGGGGCTGAGGCTCTCTGAAGGCGCGGAAGCGCTGGGCGTGGCCGTGCGCGACGGCAAGGTGGGGCCCGAGATCGACGCCGAGGGAAGGGTCGCCGTCGGCAGCGCGATGGACGGGCTGCGGCTGCCGAGCACGGAGCTGCCCGACGTCCCGCACCCCGAGAGGATCAGCACACCGAGCAGGAGCGCTCCCGCGCCGAGAGCGTCGCGTCGCGATGGCACGTCAAGAGTCCCTTCGGCCCGGGCGGGGCGAGACAGACCTGTGGTGGGGGGAGCCTTTTGAAGGGTCGACAGTCTAGATGCGGCGGCGGCGTCCTGGGGTGACCGCAGCGGCCACCACGGCGGTCTTGGCGACCGGCGACGGACCTGGCGTGACGGCTGCAGCGACGACCGCGGTCTTGGCCACGGGCGCGTCGATGACTCCGACTCGTCCCCTACGGGCTGCTCTGAGCATCTCGGTCTCCTTCGATCGGCTTCTCACGTGCGGTCATGTTTCCTTGCAGGCAGCGTCTACGGCAGCACCTACGGAAGGGCCTGCTCGCCGTCAGCCGAGATGGACGCGACGATCGCCTGGATCGGGATGCGGCCGTTCGCGATCAGCTGGCCACCGGAACGGCGCGCAGCGGACGCGAAGGGGGCGGCCCACAGGTTCTCCCAGATCAAAACTCCGGCGGTGCTCCCAGGGTCCATGGCCGCAGCGAGCTGGATGACGTCCTCCTCGGCGAGGAGCTCGGCGAGCTGGGCCTCGATGGCCTGCAGCGGGCCGAGCTCGTCGATGTCGGACAGCTCGGTCGCCTCGACTGTGCCGTCGCTGTCCTTGGTCAGGATGAGCACGTCGATGACACGGATCGTCCCGGCTTCCACCAGCGAGAGGAGCTCCTGGGCCATCTCACCTGTGAAGCTGCTGGCCCCTGCGGGGAACTCGACGACCACGTAGTCGACGGGGCCGAGCCTGTCGAGGTACTGGGCAGTGTCGGCGTCAAGGGTCATGCGCTGGCTCCTCGGGGTGGAGAGATGCTCGTTGCTGTGATGGTCCTTCAGGGAAGCGCCCCAGGGAATCACCCAGCTACGCGCTCACCCGGGTGAAATCGGCACCGGTCCCCGGGGCTGCTGTCGCGCAGCGACCTCCGGGATAGCGGCTGTCAGCGGTCCAGCATGCGCATCTGCGCCTCGGTGTGGTGATCGCCGGCCGGCGGGGCGACGTCGGTCAGCTCCTGGACCTGCTCGGCCTGAGCACCACAGCGTCTGCCGCGACGTTCTCCTCGAGCCGTGACACGCGCTTGGTCCCCGGGATCGGCGCGAAGGTGTCGGCCTGCGCGAGCAGCCAGGCCAACGCGACCTGCGCGGGTGTGGCGCCGACCTCGGCCGCGATGCGACTGACGTCGTCGGCGAGCCGCAGGTTGTGGTCGAAGTTGTCGCCGACGAAGCGCGGGTTGGTCTTGCGCATGTCGGTGTCGTCGAGGTCGTCCAGCGAGCGGATCTGTCCGGTCAGGAATCCGCGGCCGAGGGGGGAGTACGGCACGAAGCCGATGCCGAGCTCGGCCAGGACGGGCAGAACCTCCTGCTCGGGGTCGCGCGTCCAGAGCGAGTACTCCGACTGCAGCGCTGTGATCGGGTGCACCGCGTGCGCCCGACGGATGTTGTCCACCCACGCCTCCGACAGGCCGATGTGCCGGATCTTGCCTTCCTGCGACGAGCTCGGCGAGCGCACCGACCGTGTCCTCGATCGGCGTCCTCGGGTCGACGCGGTGCTGGTAGTAGAGGTCGATGTGGTCGGTCTCGAGCCGGGTCAGCGAACCCTCGACAGCGGTCCGGATGTTGGCCGGGCTGCTGTCCACGACGCCTGCCGCCACGGCCGGTGTGCGAGATCATGCCGAACTTGGTCGCCAGCACGACCTCGTCGCGCCGACCCTTGATCGCGCGGCCGACCAGCTCTTCGTTGTGGTACGGCGCCGTAGACCTCGGCGGTGTCGATCAGGGTGACGCCGAGGTCGAGGGCGCGGTGGATCGTGCGGATCGACTCGTCCTCGTCGGTCGCGTCTCCGTAAGTACCGGACATCCCCATGCAGCCGAGCCCGATGCGGCCGACCTCGAGCGTTCCGAGCTTGATGTGCTTCATGGTGCCTCCGTTGGGTCGATGCGAGCGCAGGTCAGCCTGCGAGATGCGGTCAGGGCCGGATCAGCAGCGTGAGCGCTGTCCGGTCAGCCATCGCGCGAGAGCCGTCGGGCACGAGCTCCTCTTGGTACGCGCGAGCAGGTGGGATGCCGCCCGTGACCACGACGCTACGGCGCTGCACGCCCGCCAGACAGGCCCTGCTGTTACCTGGAACCCCGGTGACTGCATCCGGCGGCTCGAGCTCCACCGGGTAGCCTGCGACCTGTGCCGGATGCGCGGAGCAAGGTCGTCGGGCGAGTTGCTGACCAGCTGGCGGCTCAGCAGCCGGGGCATCCGGTGCGGGTCGCCGTCGACGGTGTGACCGGTGCTGGCAAGACCTCGTTCGCCAGCGAGCTGGCGGCAGCCCTGCAAGCGCGGGGGCGTGCCGCGGTGACGCTGTCGATGGACGGCTTCCACCACCCTCGTGCGCATCGCTACCGGCAGGGGCGCGAGAGCGCGGCGGGTTACTACGAGGACGCCTACGACCTCGAGGCTTTCGGCGAGCGGGTGCTGGTGCCCGTCGGCCCAGGAGGGCACCGTCGCTACCGCACCCGCATCCTGGACCTCGAGCACGACCAGCCGGTCGACGAGAGTGCCGACCTCGCGCCGGACGCCGTGCTCGTCGTCGACGGCACCTTCCTGCAACGACCCGAGCTAGCGGCGCTGTGGGACGAGGTGGTCTTCCTCGACACCAGCTTCGCCGTCGCGCGCGAGCGGGCCGCGGGGCGCGACGCAGCCGCCTTCGGTGGCGTCGAGGCGGCCAGGAGAGCGCTTGACGACAGGTACCACGCCGCCTGTCGCCGCTACCTCGAGAGCTGGGATCCAGCGAGCACCGCGAGCGTGCTGATCGGGAACGACGACCTCGCCGCCCCGGAGCTGCGACGCATCGGAGGTCGTGCCGGTGCGGTGGTCCCGCTCTTCTCGTACGGAACGCTGCAGCAGGAGGAGGTCCAACGTGGCAGCTTCGGCCGGTCGCTCGACGGGACGCCCGACGTCCTGCCCGGATTCGCCACCAGCTGGGTGACCATCACCGATCCGGCCGTGCTCGCCCTGAGCGGCACCGCCGTGCACCCCGTGGTCGCGAGGAGTGACGACGAAGCGGCGCAGGTCGCCGGCACGCTGCTCAGGCTCACGGCCGAGGAGCTCGCCGCGGCGGACCTTTACGAGGTCGACGACTACCGACGCGTGCTGGTCAGGCTGGCCTCCGGCACCCAGGCCTGGGTGTACCTCCAGGCGGCCGGCTGACGCCACGGCCGGGACTGCTCGCCTGCGGATTCGCCCTCGTCGCAGCTTGCTTGCCGTCGCGCTCGCAGCCTCGGCAGCGTCCTGACCCGGAGCGCAGCCGCTGTCGTCGGTGGCAGGACCGAAACGAACGAGCGCCCGCACACCGGGTAGGTGTACGGGCGCTCGCAACGAGGGCGTCGGCTATGACCGGTGCCTCGCGAAGATGGCGTCGATCTCAGCCTGCGCGGAGGGCGTGGCGGCGTTGTAACGCGCACGCTCCCACGAACGCTGGACACTGCGCTCGTATCGCCTTTGCTGGGCGGACGTACGGATGTTGCTAAGCAGGGCGAGCATGGGGTGGTACCTCAGTTCGGACTAGAGATCGACGCTGTCGCTTGCACTCAGTGCAACGCTGGCGCCCGCTCCTGCCGTTCCGGCTTCCGGTGTGCTGCTGCTCACGTCCGGCCGCGGCTTCGCTTCTTATCCCTCAGCCCGTGAGTGCCCGAAGGGCTGCGGCGAAGCCGTCGACACCGCCACCGAGCACGGCGAAGAAGGCGTCGTCACAGGCCTCCACGGCCGCTACTGCCTGGTTGGCCAGGCGACGCCCCTTGCTGGTTGCCGTCACCGCGCGGGCCCGTCGGTCGTCCGGATGGGCTCGGCGCTCGACGAGCTCGTGTGCCTCGAGGGCGCGCAGGACCTGAGACGTCATCATCGGATCGGTCGCCGCGTGATCAGCGAGCTGGCGCTGGGTGACGGGACCACCGGTGTCGAGGTAGGTGAGCGAGGCAAGCAGGACGAACTGCACGTGAGTGAGCCCGAGCGGCTTGAGCGCCGCACGTTGCGCGGCCTGCCACCGGTTGGTCACCCGCCACAGCAGGAAGCCGGGGCTCTCCTCGGCGCTCTCGTGCCGGGTGGCCAGGCCCTCGGCGGCCGGCGATCGACGCGGCTGACTCATGCAAGCTGCTCTGCGGCAGCAGCGAGCCGGTCAAGGTCGGGCTGGGCGTTCTTCCGGAAGCCGCCGCCAAGGATCAGCTTCCAGGCGAAGGCCAGCGGTCCGTCGAGGCTGATGTCGACGTCCACCGTCGTCCGTCCGCTCTGGTCGGTGTCGACGAGGTGCCGGAACGTCAGGCGCGCGCCCAGGAGCTGGGAGACGTCGACGAACTCCTTGTCCTGCACCACGGACGTCAGCACGAAGCGGACCTTCGGGCCGCCCTTCGGTTTGAGCTCACCCGTCGCGCCGGTTCGGAAGGGTCCGTCCAGCCGAACCCACGCGGTGTCGGTGTTCCATTCGGGCCAGGTGGCCATGTCTGCCCACTTCGCGAAGAAGGCAGCTGGTGGGGCAGCAGAGGTGACGTGTGCGGTGGCAAGTGAAGTCATGGCAGAAACTATGCGCGCTTAGTAGTTGTTCGTCAAGCAGCGAACGTCACGCAGTGCACGCAGGGTCTAGAAGAGCGAAGCAGCTCCGCTGTAGTGCGCGGTGGACCAGCTGTCCGAGAGGGACTCGGCGACCACGCCGGTGGACGGCGTCTGAGCGTCGATCATGGTGCCGTTGCCGACGTACATGCCGACATGACCCTCGGTGTTGTTGAAGAAGAAGACGAGGTCACCGGGCTTCAGGGCCGAGCGATCGACGTGCGTCAGCGAGGCGAACTGCTCGGCGGCGTTGTGCGGGATGTCCCGGCCTGCCGCGCGTCCCCAGACGTAACGAGTCAGGCCGGAGCAGTCGAAGGCCCCCGGCCCTTCGGCGCCCCAGACGTAGGGATGGCCGAGCTCGGTGCGGACCATCGCCACGACCTTGGCCCGGACGTCGTCCTCGGCCTTCGCGACAGCAGCCGCGGCGCGCCGGGCCGCTGCGAGCGCATGGTCGTGGGCGAGCTTGGTCGCTCTGGCCTTCGCGCGGGCCTGAGCGGCAGCATGCGCCTTGGCGGCCTTAGCCTTCGCCGCTCGCTGCTCCGCGGGTGTCAGCAGCAGCGGCTTGTCGCCGGTGCGAGCAGCGACGGGCACGGGCTGCGAGCTGGCGTCCGCCACGAAGGTCGCGGGGGCCTCGGTCGCGGACGCAGCGAGCGTTCCGGAGACGCTCACGACAGCTGCGATGGCGCCGGCGGCGAGCATGGACGAACGACGAACAGGCACAGCGGAAACCCTTCGATGAGCCGACCGGGTTAGCTGACGGGCTAGGGCTCGAAATGCCCCTCGATCGATGACCGATGCGCCCCACGTGGTGGGTCCCCGGTACGCCCGCGTGCGCAGGCGTTTTGGCGGTGCGCCGGTGGCGTTGCCGACCAGACGCACATCAACGGTACGTTCGGATCCGAACAACTTGTGTCGCGCGTTCGACGGGGCCGTCGAGACTGCCGCAGGTGCGGTCCTCCTCGTTGCTGGACACCATGTTCTGCGGAAGGAGGTCGCTCGGGATGTGGCCCGATTCACAGCAGCTCGCACGGTGCCAGGAGGCCCGACCGATCGCCGGCGTGCGCGATGACTGAGGTGCGCGATGACTGAGGTGCGCGATGGCTCAGGTGTGCGATGACTGAGATGACCCTCGCCGGGGGAGTCGGCAACGCAGGGTCGGGTCGTGCGCGTCGGCGACACGGTGCGACGCCCGTGGACGACGGCGTCACCAGCGACGCAGGCGTTGCTCGCGCACCTCGCCGACGCCTTGCCTGGTTCTGCGCCGATCCCGTTGGGGCGGGACGACGTCGGCCGGGAGGTCAGCAGCTGGCTGGACGGTGACGTCGGGATCCCGCCCTATCCCGGCTGGGTCGCCGACGAGCGCTTCCTCGTCTCGGTGGGGGAGCTCTTGCGCGACGTGCACGACGCCCTCGCCGGGTGGACGCCACCGTCGAACCTCGTCTGGGCCCCCGAGCTGCGGGACCCGCGCGGCGGTTCCCTGATCGTGCACGCCGACATCTGCCCCGAGAACGTCGTCACCCGCGGCGGACTCGCCGTGGGACTGCTCGACTGGGAGTTCGCTGCGCCAGGGCGACGGGTCTGGGATGTCGTCAGCACGGCGCGGCTGTGCGTCCCGTTCGTCGCTCCGGACCGTCGCCCTCCGGTCTACGACGGGCTCGACGCGTGGGCCCGCCTGCACGTGTTCCTGGACGCCTACCGGCTAGGAACGGCAGACCGTGCGGTGTTCACGGACGTGCTCGCCGAGCGGCGGACCGTCGGTGAGCGGTTCGTGCGGGGCAGGGTCGCACGAGGGGAGGCAGCCTTCGCCGAGCGGTGGGGGACCGCCGAGGGGGAGCGTCTGCTGGCCGTGGAGCGGGCCTGGGTCGACGCCCTGCCCGAGGACGTTGCCCGATGAGGCTGAGCCGCTCAGCTGCGGCGCCAAGCTGAGCCCTCAGGCTGAGCGGGCCGCCGACTCCGCCCACGCCTTGTCCAGGGTGGCCACGATCTGCGCCGGCGGGACGGCCCCGGCCAGTCCGTACCGGCGGTCGATGACGAAGAAGGGCACGCCGGTGGCGCCAAGTGCGTGCGCGTCCGCCTGCTCGGCCTCGACCTGGGCGCGGAACCGGCGCTCGGTCAGAGCGTCGTATGCGGCTGCCTCGTCGAGCCCCAGCTCGCCGGCGATGCCGACGAGCGCGTCCCGCGTGAAGACGTCGCGAGCATCGCCGAAGTAGAGCCGGAACAGGGCCCTCCAGGCCGCGGTGTGCTTGCCCTGCGCGGTCGCGAAGGCGAGGAGCTCGTGCGTCAGTCCGGTCGAACCGACCTGGTTGTCGAGGACGTGGTAGGGAGTCAGGCCCTCCGCGGCCGCCATGACCTCGAGGTTGCGGGTCATCTCGGTGATCTGCTCGTCAGCGACCCCTCGGGCGCGGAGCATCGCCCGGACCGGGCGCACGACGTCGGGGACAGCGTTCGGGTCGAGCTGGAAGGAGCGGTGGACCACCTCGACGGCGGCCGCATGCTCGAAGGTCGCGAGCGCGGCATCCAGCCGATGCAGGCCGAGGCCGCACCACGGACAGATGATGTCGGCCCACACCTCGATCTGCATGGAGCAAGCCTAGATGCACCCCGGAACCGGTCGCGCGGGCTCTGGGCCGCTTGCGTGCTGCCCGGTCACCCTCCGGTGCGGATCCACTGCTCGAGGGTCGCCAGCGACATCGCGCTCGGGCTGCCTGCTCGGTAGGCCGCAGCTGCCAGCGCCGTCTTGGCCGCGCTGCTCGTGGCTGCCGACGAGGTCAGGCTCCAGTCCGTCTCCTGCGTCATCTCGAACCAGACCACGGCCCGGACGCCGTCCTTGACGGCGGTGGCCAAGGCGTCCGCCACCCACGCGGGCTTCGAACCGCCTGCCTCGTTCGAGCCGATCTCGGCCAGCATCAGCGGCTTGCCTGGAGCGAGCGCGCGCAGCGAGGTGATCGTCGCGGCGAAGACCTGGCTGAACGTCTGCCAGCCCGAGGAGTGGAGCGGACCCCAGTTGTAGCCGTCGATGGCGACCCAGTCGACGTACGACGAGCCCGGGTACGTGCTGCTGAGCGATGTCGAGCCCGGGTAGGTGTTGATCGGGCTCCAGACCCAGAGGGCGTTGGTCGCGCCGGCCGCACGGAAGAGGTTCACGATGTGCTGCCAGGCAGGGACGAACTGGGCCACCGTGTTGCCGTTGACGCCGGGCGACCAGACCTCCCAGTTCCCGTTGAACTCCGGCATCGGGCGCAGCAGCACCGGGTGGCCGTAGGCGGCGATCTCCTTGGCCCACTTGGTGATGTACGCGTCGTGGGCGCCGGAGAGGATGGTGCTCAGCGCGTATGCCGGCTGGTTCGGGGTGGCCGCGTTCCAGTCCTGCGGCTCCCAGGTGTACAGCGGAACCGCTCCTTGCGCGCGGTCGGCTGTGGCCTGGGAGGTCGGGAAGTCCGCGACGTTCGCCCACGTCTCGTAGTGGCCGTGGATCCGGGAGGTCGCGCCGAGCGTGGTCTGGGCGGCGGTCAGCGCAGCGCCGCTCGGGCCGGACATGCCGAACAGGGTCGGGACGGTCGTCGCGCTGGTGCCTACCCCGCCGAGCGTGCCACGGCCGACGACGACGCCCACCGGTGCGGCCGCGGGAGCCGCCTGCGCCGGCTGGGCGAAGCTCGCTGACCATCCGCCGGACGCCGGTGCGGACGGGCTCGCCGCTGCGGACGTCGGCGACCCGGCTGCGTTGCCGGTCGACCCACCGAAGGTGATCGAGGTCGAGGACGGGCCCGAACCGGTGGCGTCGACCTGTCCAGGGCTCGGACTGGATGCGGAGCCGTCTGGCGCGGCCAGCGCTGCGTCGCCGGACGCCAGGGAGCCGGCCACCTCCGGCACGCCGCCCGCCGCAGAAGCGGAGACCAGGCGGTCGGCGCTCGCGTGGGAGGTCAGGACAGGGACGGCGGCTGCGCAGAGCGCAACGCCGAGAAAGGCGGCAGCAACCACGGAGGACCGAGGGAGCCAGGATCGCCGGTGAGGGGTCCGGGACATGGGCTTCACCGTTACAGACTCGACACGTTCGGCCAAAATCTGTACCCAGGTCGTCTCACTGGCTGGGCGACTTGTGGCTTATGTCTGGTTAAGCCTGGCTGCCTCCAGGCGCTTGCCGGTCGCACGTCCCGGGCGTCAGCCGGCCGCGACGGTGTCGGCGAACTCCTTGGCGGTCATCGGCTTGGAGAACATGGGGTAGTCGTAGGTGATCGCGTTGGTGTGCTCCGCCTCGCTGGTCGCCCCCACGCAGTCGGTGAGGGTGACCACCTCGAAGCCCTTCTCGTAGGCGGAGCGCATGGTCGACTCGACGCAGCAGTTCGTGAGGAAGCCGCTGAGGACGACGGTCTGCACACCCTTGCTGCGAAGGATGAAGTCGAGGTTGGTGCTGGCGAAGGTGTCCAGACCGCGCTTGCCTTCGAGAACGATGTCCCCTGGCTGCGGGGCGAGGTCGTCCACGATGGCCGCCCCCC
This sequence comes from uncultured Actinomycetota bacterium, assembly GCA_963819215.1. GTDB lineage: Bacteria > Actinomycetota > Actinomycetes > Prado026 > Prado026 > CAWFVK01. The sequence continues at coordinate 584,560 of CAWFVK010000006.1, forward strand.
AGCTGTCCTTCACGAAGGCGTTGGAGTCGACCACGCCTTTGAGGATCCCGTAAGGGCTGTCGGTGATCTCGTGGTATCCCTCGGCGAACATGATCGGCGCGTGGATGATCGTGGCGCCCGCAGCCCTGGCCGCCGCGACGGCGTCCTGCGTGTTGGCCAGCATCCCGGTGGACTCCATGGAATCCTTCACCGCGCCGTGCAGGGCGCCGCCCTCGCTGGTGAAGTCGTTCTGGTACTCGACCAGCACCACGGCCGTGGTCCTCGGGTCCATGACTACCTCCGTCGTCCGGACTGCCTGGGCGACCTGCGGGGGCCGCACCCTGTCGCTCGCAGCCTGGCACCGCCGGCGCCGTGAGGCCAGCCCTGCCTGCTCGGTAGCGGCGATGTCGGTCAGGCAGGGCACGATGCAGGCATGCCCGCCGAGCCCGTGACCGACGCCGACGCCGATGCCGCGACGGCGCGGGTGCTGCTCGCCCTCGCCGGTGCCGACGCGAGCCCGAAGGCCGACCAGCTCGAGGCGGTCCGGGTGGTGGCGTCGAGGCGGCGCCGGGCGTTGGTCGTCCAGGCCACCGGCTGGGGCAAGAGCCTGGTCTACCTCGCCACCGCAGACGCCGTGCGCCGGGCGGGGGGTGGACCGGTGCTCGTCGTGTCGCCGTTGCTGGCGCTGATGCGGGACCAGGTCTCGTCCGCCGCTCGTGCCGGACTGGTCGCGGTGAGCCTGAGCTCGGCGAACGTGGACGACTGGAGCGCCATCGAGGACGAGATCCTGGCCGACCGGGTCGACATCCTGTTCGTCTCACCCGAGCGGCTGGCGAACCCACGCTTCGGCGACCGCATCCTGTCGCTGCTGCTCGATCGGCTGGGTGCGCTGGTGGTCGACGAGGCGCACTGCATCTCTGACTGGGGCTTCGACTTCCGCCCCGACTACCAGCGACTCGCCAGGGTGATGGCCGCCCGGCCCGACCTTCCCGTGCTCGCCACCACGGCGACCGCCAACGGCCGCGTGACCGCGGACGTCGCTGCGCAGCTCGGGTCCGACACCGTGGTCCTGCGCGGCCCGCTGGCGCGTGAGTCGCTCACGCTCTGCGTGGTGCCAGGCCTGGGTCCGGTCGAGCGCTACGCGCTGGGTCGCTGACGCCCTGCGCACACTGCCGGGCTCGGGCATCGTCTACGTGCTCACGGTCGCGGAGGCCGAGCGGCTGGCGGGGTTCCTGTCCGCCGAGCTGGCGGCGGAGCGGGCTCGCGGTGGTGGCCTACACCGGGCAGCTGGCCACCGACGTCCGGGCAGACGTGGAGGACGCGTTGCGGGCCAACCGGGTCAAGGCCGTCGTGGCGACGTCCGCGCTGGGCATGGGGTACGACAAGCCCGACCTCGCGTTCTGCATCCACGTCGGATCCCCGTCGTCGCCGGTGGCCTACTACCAGCAGGTCGGTCGGGCCGGGCGAGCACTACCGGACGCGGTCGCCGTGCTGCTGCCGGCCGAGACCGACGACCGCATCTGGGAGTACTTCGCCACCGCGAGCACCCCGGCCGAGCCTGTGGTCCGACGCCTGCTCGACGCGATGGACGCCGCGGGCGAGCCGGTCTCGGTGCCGGCGCTGGAGGCGAGCACCGGCGTGCGCCGCAGCAGGGTGGAGGGCCTGCTGAAAGTGCTCGCCGTCGACGGCGCGGTCGCCCGCGCCGGCAGTGCGTGGCAGACCACGGGGGCGGTCTGGACGTTCGACGCCCCGAAGTACACGGCGATGGCCGCAGCGCGCCGCGCCGAGGCCGACCTCATGCGCCACTACGCCGCCGCCGACGGCTGCCTCATGGGGTTCCTGCGGGTAGCCCTGGACGACGTCACCCTCACCGACGAGCCAGCAGCCTGCGGACGCTGCTCCTACTGCACCGGGTCGTTGCCGGCTGGCCTCGGGCTCGCGCCGACCGCGGGCGCCGTCGAGGCCGCGCGGGCGTTCTGCCGGGGGATCGACGTCGTCATCGAGCCGCGGAAGATGTGGCCGTCGGGGATGGCGGGGCTCCGTGGCCGGATCGCCGGGTCGGCGGAGGCCGGGCGTGCGCTCGCCTTCGCCGACGATCCGGGCTGGTCCGAGGTCGTCCTTCCGCTGCTGACGGGGCCCGACCGGAGCGTTCCCGACGACGTGGTCGAGGCGCTGGTGGCAGTGCTCGGACGGTGGCGGTCCGCGTGGGCCGTCCGCCCGGTGGCTGTTGTTCCGATGCCCTCCCGTGGACGCCCCGAGCTCGTGCGCTCGATCGCCGAACGCCTGGCCGTCGTCGGTCGCATGCCCGTCCTGGAGATGCTGGAGAGCGTGGGTCCACGTCCGCAGGCGGACGTCGCCTCGGGAGCGAGGGCCGCGGCGGTGAGCCAGTCGCTCCGGGTTCGTGCGGATGCGCCCGACCCCGGGGGTCCGGTGCTGCTCGTGGACGACGTCAGCGTCTCGGGGTGGACCCTGACCGTGGCCGTCGCCCGGCTGCGCGAGGCTGGGGTGGAGGCGGTGCTGCCGCTGGTCCTGCAGAAGCGACCCGGCTGACGGTCAGGACTCCCCGAAGCACGCCGTCGGTGGCCTCGCGCCACTGCCAAGGCTGGAAAATCGGTTGTGTCCACACGCTGCGTTGTTACCGTTCTTCACAAGAGCACGGCAGGAGCGACACCGACGAGGCAGGAGCAGACCATGCGTTCACCGATCCGCTGGCACGCCCTGCAGAGTGCCGATCCGCCTTCGTCCTAGCCGACTTTCTTTCTCGCAGGCTTCGACGAAGGCCACCCGGAATGGGTGGCCTTCGTGCTGTCCCCACCCGCACGAACGCGTGCGCAACCCCGGAAGGAGGGCCGCCGTCATGGCCCGGATCGTCAACAGCTCGCTCGTCGCCAGCACCCCGGTCGACCTCACTGCCGCGGAGCGTCGCCGGGCCGTGCGGAAGCGGGCTCGCAGCCGCGAGCGCAACCCGCTGCGCCGGGTCCGTCTGCAGTGCTGCCGAGCCTGGGTCCGCGACCAGGACGCTGTCGTCGGCGACTGGCTCTGGTGCGATGTCGACGGGGACCTCGCCAGGGTGGTCGAGCTCGCCGAGTAGGGGCTCGACGAGGAGGGGCTCGACGAGCGCCGCTGGCTCAGCTGCGGTCGCCGGGATCGCTGGACGTGTGGTCCGCGCCTCGTACCTGGTCCAGGGCGTGCGCGAGGACGGGTGCGAGCACCGCAAGCCCGTCCCGCGCTCCACCGGCCGACCCCGGCAGGTTGACGATGAGGGTCCGGCCGGCGATCCCGGCGGTGCCCCGGGAGAGCATCGCCGAGGACACTCCGGCAGCCAGCCCGCGCGACCGCAGCGCCTCGCCGATCCCGGGCACCTCCTGGTCGAGCACCCTGCGCGTCATCTCCGGCGTGCGGTCGGCCGGGGTGAGGCCGGTCCCGCCCGTGGTGAGGACGAGGTCGTAGTCGGCTGCGACGGCCGCCCGCAGCGCTGCCTCGACGGGGTCGCCGTCAGCCACGACGACCGGCCCGTCCACCGTGAGGTCGAGCGCCTCGAGCCCGCGGACCAGCTCCGGCCCGGAGCGGTCCTCGAACACGCCGGCCGCCGTCCGCGTCGAGACGGTCACAACCAGGGCTCGGCGCCGCGTCACGTCGGGCTCGTCCCGGCGGCCGGGCCGCGGCCGGGGAGGTAGCTGTCGGTGAAGGTGTTCGCGAACCGGCCCTCGGGATCGAACCTGTCGCGGAGCGCCGCGAAGTCGCCGACCCGCGGGTAGGCGCCCCGCACCTGGACGGGTGCGCAGCTGAAGACCTTCCCCCAGTGCGGGCGCGGGCCGAACGGCGCCAGCTGCGCCTCGACCAGGGCCACCACCGGTGCGACGGCGGCGGAGTCGCTGATCCAGGTGAAATGCAGCGCCACCGAGTCGCGCTGGTAGCTCGGGCTCAACCAGAGGTCATCGGCCGCGACCGTCCGGATCTCCGAGATCTGCAGCACGGCGGCGATGTCGTCCCGGATCGGGTCCAGCGACCGGAGCGCGGCAGCGGCGTCGGCCCGTGCGAGCAGGTACTCGGTCTGGAGCTCGTCGCCGCTGCTCGGGGTGAACGCAAGCCGGAAGTGCGGGAGTCGTTCGAACCACGGACCAGGGATGCCGAGCTGCTGGGTGCAGTGCTCCGGGGCGCCGCCCGGCACCGGATGACGGGGACCGTCGGCAGCCGGCGCACCCTGCCAGTCCGGAGGGGGCGGTCCGTCCGCGCTCAACCGCTTGACCCACACCTGCTCGAACGCGTCGGTGCGCCACGTCGTGAACAGGCTCACGCTGTACGCCCCGCCCATGACCGGCTCGAAGGCCTCGTCGACGGTCGTGCGCGGAAGGTTCTCGTAGACGACCTGGGCGATCTGGTAGCTCGGGACGACGTCCAGCGTGACCGCCGTGACGACCCCCAGCAGCCCGAGGGAGACGACTGCACCGTCGAAGCCGTCATCGCCACGAGAGAGCGTGCGGAGGTCGCCGGTGGCGGTGACGAGCTCGATCGCCGCGACGGATCCGCTGAGGTTCTGGTTGGCGACACCCGACCCGTGCGTCCCCGTCGCGCAGGCACCAGCGACCGAGATGTGCGGGAGCGATCCGAGGTTGCGGAGTGCGAACCCTTGCGCGTCCAGCCACGGCGCGACCTCGCCGTAGCGCAGGCCGGCGCTCACCGTCACGGTGGTGCGGTCGGGGTCCAGCTCCAGACGCTGCGGCAGGTCGGCCACCGAGACGAGCACGCCGGTCGTGTCGGCCACCGGGCTGAACGAGTGGGCGGTGCCGAGAGCGCGGACCGCCGGCGCGGAGCTGATCAGGCGTTGGAGCTCGGGGAGCGAGGTTGGTCTGGAAAGCCGCTGAGCCCGGAAGGTGACGTTGCCGGCCCAGTTGGTGCCTGGGATCTCGACAACCGTCACCTTCCGAGCCTACGGGCCCGGTAGCGCTGGAGGGCTACTGCGCCGGACCGCTGGTCAGCGTGGCCGTGCCGTGGTGAGCGGTCCCGTTGGCATCGGTCCAGCTGATCGTCACGCGCTGTCCGGGGCCGAAGGGTGACAGGGCCGTGGACAGGCTGGCGGCGGTGGAGACGGTGGTTCCGTTCACCGCGGTGATGATGTCGCCGGCTGCGAGGCCAGCGGCTTCGGCGGGGGAGCCGGAGACGACCTGGGCGACCTCAGCGCCGCCCTGGTCCTGCACCTCGACACCGAGGAACGCGGTCTCGCCGATGTGGACGGTGGAACTGCCCTGGCCGGCCTCGATCTGGCTCGCGAGGGAGAGCGCGTGCGCGATCGGGATGGCGAAGGCCTGGGTCGACCCGCTGGAGGAGGCCGCCGTGTCCATCCCCAGCACCTTGTTGTTGGAGTCGAACAGCGGGCCGCCCGAGTCGCCGGCCTGGATCGGCGCGTTGGTCTCGATCAGGCCAGTGAGCTTCTCGGAGCCGCCGCCGCCCTCGTCGCTCGCGGTGATCGACTGGTTGAGCGCGACGACCGTGCCGGGTGCGGCGCTCGGCGTGCCACCGACCCCGCCGGCGTTGCCCACCCCGGTCACGGCCTGGCCGACCGTCGGCTGGGTGGACTCGGTGCTGACCGTCTGCAGGCCGGAGGCCCCGGCGAGCTGCAGCACGGCGACGTCGTTCGTGGCGCTGTAGCCGACCACGGTGGCCTTGTAGGTGTTGCCGGTGGCCACGACGGTGACGGAGATGCTGGTCGCCCCGTTGATCACGTGGTTGTTGGTGAGGATCTCACCGTTCGAGGTGAGGATCATGCCGGTGCCTGCGGCCTTGGCGCTCTCCAGGCCGAGCGTGGTGTTGATGTCGACGATGCCGACCTGCTGGGCGGCGGTCGCCGTCGCGGTCGACGTGCTGCCCGAGCCGGTGCCGCCCTGCGACCCGCCGCCGCCCTGCGACCCGCTGCCGTCACCGGTCGATGGGCCGAAGCCGAAGCCGAACGAACCGCTGGAGGGGTCCGTCGGATCGGTCGGGTCGGTGCTGCTGCCGGAGCCGCTCCCTCCGGAGGTGCTTCCGCCGGCGGTGCTGCCACCAGCAGTGCTCGACGGCGCGGAGGGGCTGGAGCCGATCAGGTTGCCGGGAGAGGCAGTGTTCGCGGTGCTGTCGTTCGCGTGCAGGGCGAGGCCGAGACCGCCGCCCGCGAGGACCAGACCCGCGACGACGCTGGCCGCCACGATCCGGCGGCGTGCGTACGGCGACTTGGTGGGCGCGACCTCGGCGGTGGGCGTGTAGCCGGCCGTCGGGTACGGGCCGCCGGTGAAGCCCGGTGCTGCGAAGGTCGGGGCGACCGGGTCCGTCTCCGGGTAGCCGGGGGCGTGGAAGGCGTCCGGCACGTGCCAGGCGGCGTTGCCGTCGGCCCAGCCCTCATCGTGCTGCTGCGGCTCAAACGGGTTGCTCATCGCTCATCCCTCGGTTCGCTCGTCAGGTTCTGGTTCAGGTTCCGGCGAAGGCACGGAGCCAGGGTCTCGGAGAAGTGCATGGACCTATCTGACTGGGCGAACCTGGTGCTGACCTGTGGGCGGCCTGAGGGACACCTAAGAGTTGATTTCGGGGGACGACGGGTCAGTGCGGACGGCTGCCGGGATCGGGCCCGACCGCCACGGGCCGAGTTGGATCGGCGCTCCACTGCGACCACGAACCCGGGTAGAGCCGTCCCTTCGGCAGCCCGGCATGCTCCAGGGCGAGCAGGTTGTGGCAGGCCGTGACCCCCGAGCCGCAGTAGGAGACGACCGGGGTCGAGCCGTCCACGCCGACCGCGGCGAAGCGTTCGCGCAAGGCGTCGACGGGAAGGAAGCGCCCGGTGGCGTCAAGGTTCTCCCTGCACGGCAGGCTCAGGGCACCCGGCACGTGCCCAGGCTGCGGATCGACCGGCTCGAGCTCGCCGCGATAGCGCTCCCCGCCGCGGGCATCGAGCACCACGAACGCGGGGTCGGCGGCGTCGTCCATGGAGGCCAGCCGGTCGGCGGGCCACGGCCGGGCAGCAAAGCTGGCCGCGGGTCGGGTCGCCGTCGCCGTCGCCGTCTCGAGCGGACCGTCCCAGGCCTGGATCCCGCCGTCCAGCAGGGCGGCCTCGTGCCCGGTGGCGCGCAGCATCCACACCAACCGTCCGGCGATCACCCCGCCCTCGTCGTCGTAGCCGACGACCACGTCATCGTCACCGATGCCGAGCTCCGCCATCCCTTCCGCGAAGGTCACCGGGTCCGGGAGCGGGTGCCGTCCGGCAGCGGGCGTCGGTGATCCTGCCAGCCAGCGGTCGAGGTCCACGAAGACGGCTCCAGGGAGATGCCCCTGCGCGAACGCCGCGGCTCCCGAGCGGCCATCGAGATACCAGCGGACGTCCGCGAGCACCACCCGTCCGGGTTGCCCCGCAAGGGCCGTCTTCAGCCACGGGACGTCGACGATCGGGGGTGTCTTGCTCATGGTCACGATCCTAGGTCGGCCGCGCATCGGTCAGCCCGATGCGTACCCGCAGGAACGTCGCCGGGGTCTGCTCGAGGACACGAAGCCGCGGGTCAGGGACATCGAGCAACGGCCCGGTCACCAGGCCTCGTAGCGGCTCGAGCCGGCGGTCCGCCAGGGTGGCGTCCACAGCCGTGCGGTCGCCGCCGAGCACCACGGCGTCGAGGTTCTTCGCCTCCGGGACGAGGATGCGCACCGCGTTGTCGGCGGCCGCAGCCAGCGCCACCACGGCCTGCCCTTCGCGTCGTCGCGCGAAACGCTGCTGGGACCACCCGCCCGCCGAGCTCCGGCCGTGCACCTGCCGGGAGCCCACCTTGGAGCTGACCAGCGCCCGCCCCTCGAAGATGCCTGCGGCGTAACCACCGAGGCGGACCAGCAGGACACCCACCCGGCGCTCGGTCAGGCTGTGCTCGAGCAGGCCGCCCCACGGCTGGTCCGGGTGTGGCTCGAGCGGAGGGAAAGGCACCATGCACCTGGCGACGGTGCCGTCCTCGCCGACGACCTCGACCACCTCACGGAGCACCCTGCACTCGTGCAGGCCGTGCGCCGCGACGTACCTGCCGAGCCACCCCTCCAGCCGCCGGGGCTCGACCGAGACCCAGCGCTCGCCCGGCACGGTGGTGATCACGCCACCAGGGTGCCGCACGTGCGAGGATCCGCGTCATGCGGAGTCCTAGCGTGGCCCGAGGCTTCTTCGCGCTGACCGGCGTCGTGGTGGTGATCGGCCTGGTCGTCCAGCTCGTGGTCGCGATCGACAACAAGGACGGCCACTTCAGCAACGTCGCGGCACGGGTCTTCAACCTGTTCTGCTTCTTCACGGTCCAGTCGAACGTCCTGGTGGCGGTCACCTGTCTGCTGCTCGCGGTGCGGCTGGACCGGCCGTCGACGGTGTTCAGGGTGGTCCGGATCTGCGCGGTCCTCGGCATCACGCTGACCTTCGTGATCTTCCACCTGCTGCTCTCTGGACTGTTCGAGCTGCAGGGATCCGCCGCCTTCGCCGACTTCGTGCTGCACACCGTGTCGCCGCTGCTGTGCGTGCTCGGCTGGCTGGTGTTCGGGCCGCGCGGCATGGTCGACCGGACGATCGTGGTCTGGTCGCTCGCGTTCCCCGTGCTCTGGTCGATCTTCACGCTGGTGCGCGGCGCGCTGATCACCTACTACCCGTACCCGTTCATCGACGTGAGCACGCTCGGCTACGGGCAGGTGGCGATCAACTGCGTGCTGGTCGGTGCGGTGTTCATCGCGCTGGCGTCCGGCGCGTACCTGCTCGACGGCGTGCTCGACCGCAGCCCGCAAACCGCAGCCGCCGAACCGACCATCTAGCCGACCGGGGCTAGCCGACCGGGGCTAGCCGACCGGGGCTACGCGACGGGCGGGTCCTCCGGGCGCGGCTGCGCGGCCAGGAACCGCTCCAGCTCCGCGCCGAGCTCGTCGGCGGTCGGCAGCCCGCCGGAGCTGCCGGACAGGAGGTTCTCCCGGCTGCGGTTGCCAAGGTAGGCGTCGTACTGCTCCTCGAGCCCCCGCACGACGGCCTTGACCTCGTCGGCGCCCTCGACCTGCTTGTCGATCTCCCCACGCACCCGGGTCGCTGCGACCTGCAGCTCCGCGTCCGGCAGGCTCAGCCCGCTGGCGCGCTCGATCGAGCCGAGCAGCGCGACCGCGGCGTCGGGGTACTCGGCCTGCGCGAGGTAGTGCGGGACGTTCACGGCGAAGCCCACGGCGTCGTGCCCGGATCGCCCGAGCCGGAACTCCAGCAGGGCACCCGCACTGGCCGGGACCTGGACCTGGTCGACCCAGGGCTCGTAGCCGGCGACGAGGTCCTTGCGGGTGGCGTGCGCGGTCATCCCCACCGGCCGGGTGTGCGGCACGGCCATCGGGATCGCGTTGAGCCCGATCGTGAGCCGGACCCCGAACCGGTCGACGAGCTGGCCCACGCCTTCGACGAACCGCTCCCAGTGCAGATCGGGCTCAGCGCCGTCGAGCAGCAGGAAGGGCACGCCGTCGCCGTCATGCAGCAGGTGGAGCTGGAGCGCGGGCTCGTCGTAGCTCTCCCAGTGGTCAGCGTCGAAGAGCATCACCGGGCGGCGCGAGCGGTAGTCGAGGAGGCGGTCGACGTCGAAGCTGGCGATCGGTCGCGGGTTGAAGCTGGCCAGCAGGTGCTCGCGGGAGAGCCGGACACCGGCGCCGGCGTCGACGAACCCGCCGAGGGCTTGCACCAGCACGGGTCCACCCTGCGCGGTGCTGAGCTCGGCGGCGCTGGGCGCGTCCGCCTCGACGGTGTAGAGGTCCTTCGGGTCAAGCACGGGTACTCGTCCTCATCTCGATCGGTGCTGCAGTCGTCCGTCTGGGTCTAACAACGGGGACGCCGAAAAGAGTCCGTTCCCCCGAGGGTACCGACCGACCAGCAAACGCTCAGGAGGCCAGTCCGTCGAGCGGCTCTCCGGTGATCAGGTGGAGCAGCGCCAGACCGTAGGCCTCGGCGGCTTCCGCATGCTCGACCCGGACGTCCTTGCCGTTGACATGCAGCAGGACGGCAAATCGGTCCCCAGAACGTTCCAGTGCGGTGAAAGTTGCGGCGAGCAGGGCGCGGAGCTGCTCCTCGCTGGGGAGCCACGAGCGCCTCGGCGAGCTCGACCGAGTCCAGCGCCCACTCCACCGTGCCGTTGAACCCGAGAAGCGTGCCGTCCTGGAACTCGTGCAGCTCGACCGACAGGTCGCTGAGCACGAACACGTCCTCATCCATGTCCCTGCCGGGCAGGACGAAGCGGTCCCCGCGGACGGGGCGCCAACGCAGGCCGGCCTCGCGCAGCCGGCCGGCGAGCCGGACCGAGATCATGCGGCCATCCTTGCGCCTCGCGACGGTCGCCGCCTGCGTCTTGCCTGGACAGGGCACAATCGCGTCATGACCGAATCGCCGAAGCTCCTCCCGCTCGACCTCGACGTCGGCAAGGTCCTCGCCGTGGTGGCCCATCCTGACGACCTCGAGTTCGGCGCGGCCGCGGCCGTGGCTCGCTGGACCGACGAGGGTCACGAGGTGGTGTACCTGCTCGCGACGAAGGGCGAGGCCGGGATCGACTCGCTCGACCCCGCGGAGGCCGGCGAGCTCCGAGCCCAGGAGGAACGCACCGGGGCCGCCCTCGTCGGCGTCCAGGAGGTCGAGTTCCTCGACCACCAGGACGGCGTCGTGGAGTACGGCCTGCCGCTGCGCCGCGACATCGCAGGGGCCATCCGTCGGCACCGCCCTGACACCGTCCTGCTCTTCAACCATCGTGAGACCTGGGGGCCGGGCCGGGCCAACACCGCCGACCACCGTGCGGTCGGGACAGCCGCGCTGGACGCCGTCAGCGACGCCGGCAACCGGTGGATCTTCCCGGAGCTCGACCTGCCCGTGCACAGCGCCAAGCGCGCGCTGGTGGTGGGCTCGCCGGAGGCGACGCGGGCCGTCGAGGTCACGGACAGCGTCGACCGTGCCATCGCCTCGTTGAGCGCGCACGACGCCTACCTCAAGGGGCTCGGCGAGCACCCGATGGCCGATCCGGAGTTCCTCCGCGGCTGGCTGGAGATGACGGGGCTGCGCTTCCGTGGCGGCGGGGCCGCGGTGGCCTTCGAGCTGTTCTCCTTCTGAGCCGTCCGTGCAGGCAGTGGGTGTGAGCGGTCGGCGGCCCGGTCGAGCTGACCTCCGTGCCGGAGCCGGAGCCACCGCCCGCCGGAGCGGTGATCCAGGTCGCGGCGACGGGGCTCTGCCGGTCGGACTGGCACGGGTGGCAGGGGCACGACCGCGACATCGTGCTGCCCCAGGTCCCAGGTCACGAGCTGGCAGGGGTCGTGGTCGAGGTCGAGCCCCAACGTCCGACGCAGCTGGCTCGGTCGCCGGGTCACGGTGCCGTTCGTGTGCGCCTGCGGGGTCTGCGGGCCGTGCAGGGCGGGCGACCAGCAGGTCTGCGATCACCAGTTCCAGCCCGGGTTCACGCATCCGGGTTCGTTCGCCGAGCGGGTCGCGATCGATCATGCCGAGGTCGACCTCGTCGCTCTGCCGGACGACGTCGACCTCGTGAGTGCGGCATCGCTCGGCTGCCGCTTCGCGACGTCCTACCGGGCGGTCACCGGCCGGGCCGGCTTCGACCCGGCGAGTGGGTGGCCGTGCATGGCTGCGGGGGAGTCGGGCTGTCGGCGGTGCACGTCGCGGTCGCCGGCGGTGCTCGGGTGGTCGCGGTGACGTCTCGCCGCAGGCCCTGGCCATGGCGGCCTCGCTCGGAGCGGAGGCCTGCCTCACA
>CAWFVK010000007.1:0-44172 GCA_963819215.1 uncultured Actinomycetota bacterium
CTGATGACTGGATGAGGCTTCCCTGGACGACGACGGAGACGATGACGACGACGAGGACGATGCCGTAGAGCCTGTTGGCTGATGGGATGCCCGGCTGAGAGCAGGTAGGTGCCGAGCAGGACGGGGACTGCTCCTTTGAGACCGGCCCATAAGACGAATGCCCGTTCGTTGCGCATGAGGCTGACGGGGATGAGCACGACGCCGACGAGCAGCGGGCGGATGAGGAGGATCAGCAGGCCGGCGATGACTAGCCCGGGGAGGATGACGGACTCGTGCCGAAGCACCGAGAGCGAGACGGTGAGGCCGAGGACACTGAAGACGACGATCTCGCCCAGGCTTGCGAGCGCGGAGTGAACCCGCAGGACGTCATTTTTGTGGGCGACTGCGGTGTCGCCGATGAGGATTCCTGCGATGAAGACGGCAAGGAAGCCCGATCCGTGGAGCACGCTTGCTGTGCCGAAGATCAGGCCGACGCCCGCGAGTGAACGCACGGGGTAGAGCCCGGCGTCTGGCAGGCGCAGATGGGTCATCGTCCATAGCAGCGCAGTGCCGAGGACCAGCCCAACCGTGGCTCCGACCAGCATCTGTTCGCTGAACTCTTTGGCGACGTGACCGACCGCGCTCCACCCGGTGACGGAGCTTGCGCCGAGCAGGGCCGCCATCAGTGCGATACCCACCGGGTCGTTGGCTCCGGACTCGCCGCGGAGCAACACGCTTGTTCTCCCCTCGACGTCGCGGCGGCCGAGGACCGAGAACACCACCGCGGGGTCGGTCGGTGACAAGGCCGCGCCCAGCAGCAACGCGGCGCGCCAGTCCAGTCCGACGAGCCAATGACCGACCGCGGCGAGGCCGGCCGCGGTGACCGCGGTCCCGGCGACGCCGACCCAGGTGATCGCTGCCGCCTGCCGTTTGAACTCGCGCCGACCGATGTCCATCCCACCTTGGAACAGGATGAGGACGAGCGCGACGGTGGCGGTCCGCTGGACCAGCGTGATCGACACCTGTCCCAGCCGGGGGAAGATCGCTGCGAGCAAGGCTGCAGCGACCAGGAACAGCGCGGGTGCGGGGACCCCGATGCGCTGGCTGATGCGCGTGCTCATGAGAGATCCGAGCACCACCAGGCACAACACCGCGATCTCCCCCGCGAACGGGATCGTGTCATCCACGCTCGTGCCCCATGGCGCGAGGCTATCGGCCACCCGTGGTGGCGGGCGTCTTACATGCCGAGCGCGGCCAGGTCGCTGGGGTGCGGCTCGCCGGAGGCTTGCGCGAAGGCGGCAAGCCCCCGGGCGGCCAAGGCCCGGTCGTCGGCCGTCATGGTCTCGAGGATCGCAACGATTTCCTCGCGACGACGCTGACTGACCAGTGCCACCAGGTCAGCGCCACGAGCCGTCAGCTCGATGAGGACCTCCCGCCTGCTGTCGGGGTTGTCCACGCGTTGTACCCAACCGCCAGCCACGAGCCGGTCCGCACTTCGGCTGAACGTCGACCGATGGACACCGATGGCATCGGCGAGGGCACCGGTTCGCAGAGGTACGCCGGCCGCACTCAGCACGACCAGGACCCGGAACTGAGGCAGCGTGACCAGCTCAAGGGCTGGCGCGACCGACCGGGCAACGACGGCCAGCAGGGCCCGCGAGGCGACCAGCAGCTGGTCTGCAGCCGAGTCCATCTGACCCGGAACAGCGACCGGTCCGGCGTGGTGGGAAGGCGTCACGCCCCAACCATAGAGCCAGCCTAATCGTTCGGTGTTACTGTGCATCTGTTGTATAGATGCACTCTTTCGGAGGATGCTAGTGACTGGTGCTCGGACCTGGCTCCGGCCCCGCCGCGGTCGGCGTGAGCGGGCACAGCAGTGGCTGCGCGGCACCGACGGGGGGATGCTCGTTCTGTCGGTCGCCGTCGGGCTTGGCGCTGGCCTCGGCGCCGTGGTCTTCCGCTGGCTGATCGTCTCGGCGACGCGCTTGTTCACCGGAACCGATGACTATTCCGACGCCGGTCACGTGCACAACCACTGGGTGCCTTGGCTGGGCATCGGCTTCGTTGTGCTCGCACCCATCGTGGGCGGCTTGCTCTACGGTCCACTGGTCGATCGGTTCGCCCGTGAGGCGCGTGGCCACGGGGTACCCGAGGTGATGTACGCCGTGTCTCGAAGAGGCGGCAGAATCCCGGGCAAGGTGGCTGGGGTCAAGGCGTTGGCCTCGGCGCTGTGCATCGGCTCGGGTGGCTCGGTTGGCCGTGAGGGTCCGATCGTCCAGATCGGCTCGGCTTTGGGCTCCTGGTTGGGTCAGCTCACCAAAACCCCCGAGCATCGCTTGCGCACCCTGGTCGCCTGTGGTGCGGCCGGAGGTATCGCGGCGACCTTCAACGCCCCGATCGCGGGCGTCTTCTTCGCGCTCGAACTTCTTCTCGGGAACTTTGCAGCGGAGGCGTTCGGCGCCGTCGTGCTGTCCGCGGTCACCGCCTCCATCGTGGGGCGAGCGGCCTTCGGGGACACCCCGTTCCTCCGACTCCCCGCCTTCGTCATGGCCTCGACGTGGGACTTCGCCTGGTTCGCCGCACTGGGACTTGTCGCTGGCCTCGTCGGCGTCATGTTCACGAAGATCCTTTACGGGATGGAAGATCTCTGCGACTGGGTGTGGCGCGGACCCGAGTGGGCAAGGCCCGCCGTCGGAGGCGTCCTGCTCGGCCTGCTCCTGCTCGCGCTCCCTCAGATGTACGGCGTCGGCTACCCCGTGCTTGAGAACGGAGTCGCGGGCCGGTACGCACTCGGGTTCTTGCTGGTCCTGCTGATCGGCAAGATGATCGCCACCAGCCTGACCATCGGGATCGGCGGCTCCGGCGGGGTGTTCGCACCCTCCCTGTTCATCGGGGCGATGCTCGGGTCCGCGTTCGGACTAGTCGTGCACTCCGTGGCCCCGAACAGCGCCGGACCCGTCGGCGCCTACGCCCTCGTCGGCATGGGCGCCGTGTTCGCAGGAGCGGCGAGGGCACCCATCACGGCACTTCATGATCATGTTCGAGCTGACCGGCGAGTACACGATCATCCTCCCGCTGATGGTCGCCATCGTCCTCGCCACCGCAGCTCGCGGGCCCTCATGCGAGACAGCGTCTACACCGCCAAGCTGCGACGGCGTCGGCGTCGACCTCGACCACCCCACCGAAACTCCCCTCCATCGGCTCGGGAAGCTTCCACAGCGGGTCCTGGACATCATGGACCGCGCCGCGGACCACCTTGGACGCGGGGCTGACGCTCACCTCCGCGGCCGCCAACAAGCTGTCGGCAGCTCGGGGTGAGCGCGCTCCCAGTGCAGCACGGCCTCCCGTGCTGTTCGGGGTAGCAACCACACGCTCGGTGACACAGGCGATGCAAGACGACGACTCCGACACACTCACCGTCGCCGACGCGGCCGACGACTCCCCGCTCCTCCAACTTCACCGCGTCCCTCACCGAGGCCGTCGACCACCTCGCCGGCTCTGGCGACTCCGGACTACCAGTCATCGACGGCAACGGCAACCAGGTCGGATGGCTGAGCTACGACACCCTGCTCCGCTCACTCCTACCCGACCACACACCTCAAGCAGTCCCGGTATGACCTCACCCCACTGCACGCATCGAGACACGACAGACGTTGCGCTGCTACGTCATCTCAAACAGGAACTCCACGCCGAACGACTGTCCATCGGCGTCGTGATCGCAGTCATGCTCATCGAACTGACCTGGACTCTACGAGCCCAGTCCATGCACGTGCTCCGCCCAACCGACGGCATCGCCACGGCACTGATACTCGTCCTATGTGCCATTACCACGGCCGCCCTGTGGCGACGTCAACGCCGCATCAGTGACCAGATACGCAACGTTGAGCAGGTATGAGGGCGTCTGCTCGTCCTGAGTCAGACGAAGTCCCGCCGCCAACTGCGCGGCGAGCCTCTACGGCTGGACGCAGGTCCAAGATGACAACCGAAGCGACAATCCTAGGCGGCCGGGATCGACCTAGCCTCTCCCGCAACTCTGACGGTGACCCCATCGGGGTTACAGGTGATCCTGTGGTCGCCGACGGTGCGCGCGAAGGTCGGCTAGGGTCTTCTTCAGCCGGGGTGGGCTACCAAGGAGTGACATGGCATGGCGAACCGTTCAAGGGCACGGTCAACGTCGACATCCGCGACTCGGTCGAGGACTGGTCACCGTTCGAGCCGCCGAAGGCGCCCGAGGGCGCGCCCAACGTGGTCTACATCGTCCTGGACGATGTCGGCTTCTCGGCGATGAGCTGCTACGGCGGCCCGATCGCGACGCCGAACATCGACAAGATCGCCGAGGACGGCGTCCGCTACACCCAGTGGCACACGACCGCCCTGTGCTCGCCGACCCGCTCGTGCCTGCTGACCGGCCGCAACCACACCCGCAACAGCATGGCGTGCATCACCGAGGGCGCCAGCGGCTTCGCGAACGCCAGCGGCACGATCCCGCCGGAGAACGGCATGCTGCCGGAGATCCTCGGCGAGCTCGGCTGGAACACCTACATGGTCGGCAAGTGGCACCTGTGCCCGACGGTCGAGATGAACCTCGCCTCGACCCGTCGTAACTGGCCGACCGGGCGCGGTTTCGAGCGCTGGTACGGCTTCCTCGGCGCCGAGACCAGCCAGTGGTATCCCGAGCTGACCTACGACAACCACCCGGTCGACCAGCCGAAGACCCCGGAGGAGGGCTACCACTTCGGTGAGGACATCACCGACAAGGCGATCGAGTTCATCATGGACGCCAAGGCCGTCGCGCCGGACAAGCCGTTCCTCCTCTACTACGCGCCGGGCGCTGCCACGCGCCGCACCACGCGCCGAAGGAATGGATCGAGAAGTTCAGCGGCCAGTTCGACATGGGCTACGAGGCGATGCGCGAGGAGACGCTGGCGCGGCAGAAGCAGCTGGGCATCGTCCCCGCCGACACCGAGCTTCCGCCGATCAACCCGATCGGCACGCCCGAGACCCGGACCGGTCCGGACGGCCAGCCGTTCCCGCCGCTGGACGTGACCCGGCCGTGGGACACGCTGTCGGATGACGAGAAGCGGCTGTTCGCGCGGATGGCGGAGGTCTACGCCGGCTTCCTCGCCCACGCCGACCACCAGATCGGGCGACTGCTGGACTACCTGGAGATGACCGGCCAGCGCGAGAACACGCTGATCATGGTCGTGTCGGACAACGGCGCCAGCGGCGAGGGCGGTCCGGACGGTTCGGTCAACGAGATGAAGTTCGTCAACGGCATCCCGGACAGCATCGAGGCCAACCTGGCGATGCTGGACGAGCTCGGTGGCCCGACCACCTACAACCACTACCCGAACGGCTGGGCGATGGCGTTCAACACGCCGTTCAAGATGTGGAAGCGCTACGAGTTCAACGGCGGGACCTCCGACCCCTGCATCATCTCCTGGCCGGCTGGGATGCAGGCCCGCGGGGAGATCCGGGACGCAGTACCACCACGCGATCGACCTGGTGCCGACCGTCCTCGACGTCCTGGGCGTGACACCGCCCGACGACGATCAAGGGCTACGCGCAGAGCCACTTCGACGGCGTCAGCATGCGCTACAGCTTCGACGACGGCGAACGCGGCCGGCGCACGCCAGACGCAGTTCTACTCGATGCTCGGCTCGCGGGGCATCTGGCACAACGGCTGGAAGGCCATCACCAACCACCCGACGCTCAGCGGCTGGAGCCACTTCAACGACGACGAGTGGGAGCTCTACCACACCGAGGTCGACCGCTCCGAGCTCCACAACCTCGCCGCCGAGCACCCCGACAAGCTCCGCGAACTGGTGAACCTCTGGTACGCCGAGGCCGGCGCGAACGAGGGCTTCCCGCTCGACGACCGCTCCGCCCTGGAGATCTTCATGGCCAAGCGGCCGCAGCTCTCCGCGCCGCGCAACCGCTACGTCTACTTCCCGAACCACGCCGAGGTTCCCGAGGCCCAGGCGGTCGTGGTCCGCGGGCGCTCGTTCGTCATCGGTGCGCTCGTCGATCTGCCCGGCGCCGGCGCGCGAGGGCGTCCTGCTCTCGCAGGGGTCCCGCTTCGGCGGCCACAGCCTCTACGTCAAGGACAACCGGCTGCACTACGTGAACAGCTTCGTCGGAATGTTCGAGCAGATGGTCGTCGCCACCGAGGACCTGCCCACCGGGACCGACCTGATCCTGTCGGCGTCGTTCGAGAAGGACGGCGAGGACCCGCCGCCCGTCGCGACCGGGCATCCTGTCGCTGTTCTACGGCGACAAGAAGGTCGGCGAGGGGCGGATCAAGACCCAGCCCGGCGGCTACATGATCGCCGGCGAGGGGCTCGCGGTCGGACGCGACGTCGGCGACCCGGTCACCCTGGACTACCCGGGTGAGCGGCCGTACCGGTTCACCGGCGGCACCATCAAGCGCGTCGCCGTCGACGTCAGCGGCGAGCCCTACATCGACCTGGAGCGCGAAGCCCAGGCCATGCTCATGCGGGAGTAGCGGCAGGCATTGAGCCGCTCAGTCAGTCCGCCCTTCCGCGGTGTCTAGGCAGGATTGACTTGCTCTTCCGGTGGGCACCAGGCTCCCGTGCCGCCCACACCCTCCGGTACTGCAATATCAATCAACCGGGGGTACAGCGCACAGTCCATCCCCGCCGTCCCTCCTGGTCGCGCACTTCGAGCCCAAGTAGAGCGCGGCACTCGGCGTTGGTGACGATGCGATCGACGTTGGTGGCGATCCGCTCAGTCTGTCAACGCCGACTGGAAACTGACCCCTTGGTGCCGGGCGGGTTCTAGGGTTCGTCGCAACACCCTGCGGGTCGAGAGGGTGTCGGGATGGCGCGTCGCGGACGGAAGAGGCAGACCGAGGTGGAGTCCAGGTACTGGCAGCTGTTGCTGTCGGGGGTCGGGACGGTGATGGCCTGCGAGCAGGTCGGCATCAACCGCAAGACGGGGTATCGGTGGCGGGCGGAGAACGGAGGGGTGCCCCCGGCGCGGTTGGCCGACGCGGTTCGCTCGAACCGCTATTTGTCGATCTTGGAGCGGCAGCGGATCGCTACGTTGCGTGCCCGCGGGGCCGGTATCCGTGAGATCGCTTCACGCCTGGATCGGTCGGCTTCCACGGTTAGCCGTGAGCTGCGCCGCAACGCCCGCCCGCACGACAGGGGCGGCTACGACGGTGACCTGGCGCACGCCCGCTCCCGGCAAGCCGTTCAGCGGTCCCGTCCGTCGCGGCTGCGCGCCGACGCGGACTTGCGGTCGCTGGTGCAGGGCCGCCTTGAGCTGGAGTGGAGCCCGGAGCAGATCGCTGCCGATCTGCGGCTGCGCTTCCCAGAGCAGCGTGAGTGGCACATCTGCCACGAGACGATCTACCAAGGGCTTTACCGTGGCGGCACCGGCGGGTTGAGCTGCACCCTGACGAAGAAGCTGCGCACCGGGCGGCCCCTGCGCAAGCGGCGTCGTCGACCTGATCAGCACAGCAGCCGGTTCGTCACCCCGGGCCGGCTCATCCATCACCGCCCCGCCCAGGCCGCTGCCCGCGTGCGTGTCTGCGACTGGGAGGGCGACCTCATCGTCGGGCGGATGAGCCGCTCCGCCATCGGCACCCTGGTTGACCGGCACTCGCGCTACCTGCGCCTGATCCACCTGCCCAACGGACACCAGGCCGAGCAACCGCTCACGGCGATCACCGCGCCACTACTGAGCCTGCCCGCGCAGGGGCGATGGACACTGACTTGGGACCAGGGCTCAGAGATGGCCTGCCACGAACAGATCGCACAGATGTTCACGCAGGGCGTCTACTTCGCTTTGCCTGGCAGCCCATGGATGCGCCCGACCAACGAGCACACCAACGGGCTGCTTCGGCAACACTTCCCGAAGGGCACCGACCTCAGCATCCGCAGCCCCCAGGATCTACGGCTGGTCGAGAAACGGCTCAACAACCGACCGCGAAAGGTCCTTGGCTGGTAGACCCCTGCCACTGTGTTCGCCGACGCCATGGCACCCTGAGACCGTCAGTGTTGCGACGACCACTCGAATCCACCATTCCATGAACCTGACCCGCACATTCAAGGCCACCACGATTGGCGCCGGGCTCGTTGGCGTCGGCGCGGCGATGCTGCTTACCGGCCCGGCCAGCGCACAGGCCGCTGGCAGCCCCACCACGGCGACATCCGCCTCGCCGGGGAGCCCCGCCACGATCCGGCGCTCTGCGACCGCGCAGCATGGGGAGCCCGCGTCCAAGGAAAGCCGGTCACCCTCGACGCCGGAGACCGCGGCGGGGACTACCTGTGGCACGACACCACCGGATTCCACCTCCGGGTGACCCACAAGGGCGACGACCGCGCCGCGTACAGCGGGACCCTGCGCAGCCAGGACCCGATGTGGATCAACCCTTTCCACCTCGAGGGCGCCGACTACGTGACCCTGTCCGCCGACCGGCGCACCCTGACCTTCAGGTTCGCTGACTACGGACACATCGACGGCGTCGACTTCCACGCCGGCTGCTCACCCACCCTGACCGCCGCCGACCTGCGGGTAGGAACCGCGACCCACTGCCCGCGAACAGGGTGAACCTCGGAGCCACCCTCCGCCACCCCGAACAGGTCCCCTTCACCGTCCACCGACAGGCCTAGCCGCCGATGCCGGTCCGGGCTGAATAACCGCATGCCAGCGCACTTCCGCCCGGACTGGCACGTCACCCAGCTGGCCGACAGCGCTCACAGCCGGCGCGCCCACCTGACCCAGCCCTGGCGTATCAGCCTCGCCGAAGCCTCCACACCCAAAGCACGGACCGACAGGCTTCGACAGCCACGTGCAATCGACTCGCACCGAAAACGCCGCACCTCGGACATTGACCCAGAGGTCAGCCGTGTCAGCTCGAAAACGGATACCGATCCGCATTCGTGGTCACATGCGGTCACGACGTCAGAGGCTCGATCACCAAGATCGGTGATCATGCCTCTGACCTGCACTTCTTCGTAGCGGGGGCAGGATTTGAACCTGCGACCTCTGGGTTATGAGCCCAGCGAGCTACCGAGCTGCTCCACCCCGCGTCGCTTCCTCAACACTAGGTCACGCCTGCCGCACGGGCAAATCCCCCGCTGCTGCCCACCGGGCCCAGTCCGACCGGCGCCGGACGCTGTCCGGGTCAGGCAACGCCGCAGCGTCGGCTCACCCGGACACGCCCCCAGCCAGCCACCGCTGCCCCGCGCAGTCCGGGTCAGGCAACGCCCCAGCGTCGGCTCACCCGGACTGGGCGTGAGCGCACCCCGCAGCAGTCCGGGTCCGGCAACGCTAGAGCGTCGGCTCACCCGGACTGGGCGTGAGCGCACCCCGCAGCAGTCCGGGTCAGGCAACGCTAGAGCGTCGGCTCACCCGGACACGCCACCAGCCAGCGACCGAGGACGCGCCAGCAGCCAGCCCCGCGGGCCGAACGGGCGTCAGCTGCTCGCGGTCGGGCTGGCGCTCGGTTTGGCCGAGGCCGTCGGACTGGTGGTGCCACCGGTGGTCGTCGACAGCGCCGCTGCCGCTGCCTGTGCCTGCGCGACCGCAGCCGCCAACGCCTTCTGCGCCACGCCGTAGGCGGCGAAGTCGCTGTTCTTCAGCGCAGCCGCACTGTCGTCGATGGCCTTCTGGGCCGCCGCCAGCGCATTGTTG
The DNA here is from genome assembly GCA_963819215.1 of uncultured Actinomycetota bacterium. Lineage (GTDB taxonomy): Bacteria > Actinomycetota > Actinomycetes > Prado026 > Prado026 > CAWFVK01. Next base: position 9,643 of record CAWFVK010000007.1, read on the forward strand.
AGATCGGTCTCCGCCGTACCGCTCCCGGTCCCGGGCTTGTTCGGCGTCGTTGTCGGTGGTGGCACGGTCGACTGCGTGAACACCTTCGAGAGTGCCGAGCTGAGGCTGTCACCGATCGCGATACCGCTGCCGTAGGAGACCAGCACCTCTTGGAGCAGCGGGTACGACGGAGCCGAGGTCGAGCGCAGGTAGACCGGCTCGACGTACAGCACTCCCCCGCCCACCGGCAGCGACAGCAGGTTCCCGTAGACGACGTCTGACCCGTGTTGTCGGAGCAGGGTCAGCAAGGAGGCGATCGTGGGCGTGGACTCGAAGTTGCTCTGCATGAGGTTGGGACCGGGGATCGTGTTGTCCCTGGGTAACTGGAGCACCCGGATCGTGCCGAAGTCGGGCCCGGGCTGGGAGTCGACTGCCATGAAGGCCGCGAGGGTGTCCCGGTTGTTCGGCACGAACGTCGTCGTCAGCGAGAACTCCGCCTGGTCCTGGCCGGGCATGGCCAGGGTGAGGTAGTACGGCGGCTGCGCCTTGTCCTCGAGGCCGTCGGACTTCGTCGGGTCGTTCGGGATGGTCCAGAGGTCCTGGCTGCTGTAGAAGGCCTTCGGGTCGGTCACGTGGTACTTCGCGTACAGGTCGCGCTGCACCTTGAAGAGGTCCTGCGGGTAGCGCAGGTGCGGCATGAGGTCGGCCGGGATCTGGCTGTAGTCCTTGACCGTCCCGGGGAACGCCGCGCGCCAGACCTTGAGGACCGGGTCCGTCTTGTCCCACTCGTACAGCGTCACCGTGCCGTCGTAAGCGTCGACGACGGCCTTCACCGAGTTGCGGATGTAGTTGACCTCGTCGGGCGCCTGCGAGACGACGGCGCTGCTGCTGGCGGTCAGCGAGTCCGCGGTCGCGTCGCCGAGGGTGGTGCGCTTGGAGTACGGGTAGCCGTCGGAGGTGGTGTAGCCGTCGACGATCCACTCGATCCGACCGTCGACCGCGGCGGCGTAGGCGTCGCCGTCCAGGGTGAGCCACGGCGCGACCGCCTGCACGCGATCTCGGGGGTCACGGTTCCAGAGGATCTTGGAGTCGGCGTTGATGCGGTCCGAGAGCAGCAGGTTGGTGTCGCCGAACTTCACCGCGAACAGCGCCCGGTTCAGCGCCGACCCGATGGGCACGCCGCCCTTGCCGTCATAGGTGAAGGTGCTCTGCGTCGCGGCGCTGCTCTGGTTCGTGGAGGCGGGGTAGTCGAACTCGACCGACGGCGAACCCTCGGGGGCCCCGACGATCGAGTAGTCAGGGGACTGCTCCCCGAAGTACACCCGAGGCTGGGTGATCTTCAGCGGACCGCTGGCCGGGCTGTCGGTCTCGAAGAAGTCCGGCGTGCCGCCGGCCGCCGAGACGTTGCCGTAGGCCCCGACGAGGCCGTACCCGTGCGTGTAGACCGTGTGGTCGTTGGTGAAGTTGCGCTGCTTGGGGTCGAGGCCGTCGAGGTTCAGCTCGCGGACCGCGACCACTGCCTCGCGCAGCGCGTTCGAGGTCGTACCAGCAGGGACCGGCACGGTCGTCGGCGTGGACTGCGGCAGCGGGTAACGGTCGACGTCGAGGGTGTCGACGAAGCCGTAGTAGCCCTTGTTCTGCTCGAGCTGCTGGAACGTCGGCGACAGCACCGCCGGGTCCATCAGCCTGATGTTGTTCACCGTGGTCGCGTCGGCCTTGAGCACGGCCGTCTTGGGATCGGTCTGCGGGACGTAGTCCTGACTCTTGACGCCGTCGAGGCCATAGGCCTTCAAGGTCGCGTCGATGTTCCTGCGCGATGTAGGGGGCTTCCTTGTCCGCCTCGCTCGGGTTGACCTGCACGGTCTGCACGAACGCCGGGTAGATCCCGCCCACCACCACGGCACTGATCACGAGCAGGCCGAACCCGATCGCGGGAGTCAGCCAGTTCTTCGTGAAGATCGTGGCGAAGAACAGCACCGCGCAGATGATCGCGATGACGAACAGCGTGAGCTTGGCCGGCAGCAGCGCGTTCACGTCCGCGTACGTCGCCCCGCTGTAGCGGTCGGTGGAGCTGCCCTTGACCACGAGTGCGTACCGGTCGAACCAGTAGGCGGCCGCCTTGAGCAGCACGAAGAGCCCGAGCAGCGTCGCGATGTGAGTGCGCGCCGCTGCGGTGGTCTTCTCCCCCGGCGTCTGCAGGCGCAGGCCGCCGTAGAGGTAGTGGGTCACCAGCGAGGCCAGCAACGACACGACCACCACCGCGAAGCCGAAGCCGATCAGGAAACGCCAGAAGGGCAGCCGGAAGGCGAAGAACGAGATGTCGATGCCGAACTGGGCGTCCTTGCTGCCGAACGGCTTGGAGTTGCGCCACAGCAGGAACGTCTGCCACTCGCTCGCGGCCGACCCGCCGGCGAGCAGGCCGAGGATGGTGGCCCCGGCGATCGTGATGACGCGACGGTAGGGATCGAGCGAGACGCGGTAGCGGTCAAGGCTCTGCTGCTCCATGGACAGGCCGCGGAACACGGGTCGAAAGCGGTAGGCGATCCAGATGTTGCCGCCGACGACCGCACCCATCGCGAGCCCGAACAGCACGAAGAGCAGGATCCGGGTCTTCAGCTCGGTCGTGTAGACGGTCGAGAACCCGATCGAGCGGAACCACAGCAGGTCGGTGTAGAAGCCGGCGAACACCCAGAAGGCCACGACGATGGCCCCGAGCACCAGCAGGGTGAGCAGCAGCGCTCGGCCCCGGGGCCTCCTGGCGACGGGAGCAGCTGCGCCGCTCGGCTGATCAGGATCCGGGGGAAGGTTGAAGCTCACCGTGCCAACGTACCTACCCTGCCTGAGAGTTTGCGCGCGCGTACCTGAACGTGACCATCTTGTTGACCACCCGCAAGCCGGGCGTCCCCGCGGCGGCTGCCGCGATCGGCCATGCCGCGATGCGGAAAGATGTGCGCCATGGAGACGTCTGCACCGAACCGGCTAGCCGTGCTCGTCCGCGAGATCGAGAACCACGTCGCGGAAGGCGGCTGGGATCAGGACGTCCAGCTCTTCGCCCTGGTGCCCACCGCCGACCTCGCCGCAGACGAGCCGGAGCTTGCCGCTGCGCTGGAGCTCGCCGGCGAGACGCTCGACCCGGACGGCCTGACGTCGGTCCTGCAGGAGGACCTCCCTGCCCATGACTCGCTCGAGGAGCTCCTGGCCACCATCGCGTGGCCGGAGCAGGTGAGCGGCGCCGCGGTCGTCGTGCACCGGATCGTGCTGCCGCCCGAGGTCGAGGCTGAGCTTCCCGCCGACGAGCAGGACGCTCTCGAGTACCTCTCCACCCATCCGCTGCGCGAGGAGGTCCGGCTCGCGGTGGCCGTGCTGCGGGACGGCTCGACGGCGTCAGCGATGCGGTTCCGCGAGCACGACGACCCCGTGCAGGTGCTGACCGGACCAGACCTCGCGCCCGGGCTCACCGCCGCGCTCGCCTCGACCCTCGAGCCCTGACTGGTCGCTCGCCGGCGACCCGACGCTGGCTAGCAGCCGGGCGGGTTGCCGCCTGAGGTCGCCGAGCTTGAGGGCGTCCAGGGCACCGGTCAGCGTGGACACCTTGACCAGCCGCAGCCCCTCCGGCGCACCGACCACGGCCTCGGAGCAGTTGGCCTCCGGCACCATGAAGATGGTGGCGCCGTCCGCCTTGGCGGCCGCGATCTTCTGCCGGATCCCACCGATCGCGCCGACGTTGCCGTTCTCGTCCATGGTCCCGGTGCCTGCGACGTGCTGGCCCGCGTTCACCGACCCTGCCGTGAGCTTGTCGATGATGCCCATCGTGAACATCAGGCCACCGCTCGGGCCGCCGACGTCGTTCAGCTTGATCGAGATCTTCACCGGCGACGTGTAGTCCTGCTGCAGCCCGATGCCGACGTAGGGCACCTTGGGGTCATCGGGTGAGGGCTCGCTGGTGACCGACACCGTCATCGGCTTGCCCTTGCGCTCGATGCCGAACTCGATGACGTCGCCTGGCTTGACCTTGCGGACGGCGGTCGTGACGTCGGTGCCGGCGCTGACCTTGACGCCGTCGACGGTCCGGATGACGTCCCCCACCTCGAGCTTGCCGTCCGCCGGCGCGCCCGCCTGGACCTGGTTGACCTCGGTGTACAGGGTGACCGGGAGGTCGAGGTAGCGGAGGGCGGCGATGGCCGCGGCGTCCTGCGACTGGGTCATCTGCTGGGTGCCCTCGGTGGCGACCTGGTCGGCGGTCTGGTCGGGGGGATAGATGCAGGTCGAACGGCACCACGGCGTCGTGCGGGTCCAGCGCTGCCGAGATCGCGGTGACGAGGTTGACCCGCGAGCCAGGGCCACCACGCTCGCTGACGGTCGTGAGGTCGAGCTGCCCCTGCGTCGGGTAGGTCGGCGCACCGGTGATCGTGATCAGCGGCTCGCCGCCCTGGCTGCCGAGGACGTTGATGACCGGGCCGGGGCTGGCGACGACGTACGGCACCGGCAGCGTGATCGCCACGAGGAGGCCCACGGCGACGAGGATGCCCGCGAGGAGCTGAGGGGTCGAGCGGGATTCCACCCGGTGACTCTACGTGGCCCGGGGCTAGGCGGTGGCTGAGCCGCGTCCACCGGCCGCGGCGTCGTCGTCGTCGCCCTCGGCAGGGTGTGGCACGCGTGCTGCCGGACTCGCCGTCTGCCGGTCCATGGCCTGCCGGAAGCGCTCGTGCTCGGCGAGGGACTCGTGCGTCTTGGCCCGCGGACGGGTGCGGTTGGCGATGGACACCCAGAGCAGCGCGACCACGAAGGCCACGACCGGGACCAGCCACCACACCAAGGCTTGCATGCACCGAGGGTAACCCGGGTCAGCCCACTCCTACCCATTCGTCGGTGCCGTCGACGAACTCCTGGCGCTTCCAGATCGGCACCTCACGCTTGACGTCGTCGATCAGGCGGCGGGCCGCCGCGAAGGCCTCCGCCCGGTGCGGTGCGCCGGCCGCCACCACCACCGCGAGGTCACCGACCAGCAGGTCGCCGACGCGATGGACAGCGGCGAGCCGGACCCCGGGGAAGTCCTCGGCCACGGCAGCGGCGACCTCGCTCAGGCGGTCCGCCGCGGAGGGGTGAGCCGAGTAGCCGAGCGCTCGGACCGGGCGGTCCTCGTCGAGCTCGCGGACGGTGCCGACGAACACGGCCGTGCCACCGACGGAGGGGTCTCGCACTGCTGCCAGCACCTCGTCGACGGACAGCGGCAGGTCGCGGATGCCGAGCAGGGTGATCATCAGAGCCCGCGCCGCTGCCGGCGGATCTGGCGCACCACGGCAGCGGTGCCGAGCACGGCGACGGTGGCGCCCGCCGCGCCGAGCGTGGCGTCGCGTCCGATGCGGCGACCGCTCGACCGCCGGCTCGGGTCGCCGACCAGCGCCTGCAGGGCGTCTTCGTTCGTGTGCTCGGGCAGCCACCCGGCGGCACGCAGCCGGGCGGAGGACACGACCCAGGGTTCCGCGGTGTACGCGAGCTCGCTCGCCGGCGCCAGCGTGATGCCCAGCCGGTGCAGCCGCTCGGCCGTTCCGTACGCGAGCCGGGCCGGGAGCTCGATGCGACGCAGGCCCGAGATCCGCTCGACCTCCGCCTGGCTGAGGTGACCCTGACTGCCCACCGTGACCTGGCCGTCCACGTCCCCCAGCGCGGCGAGGTGCAACGCGGAGAGCAGGTCGTCCACGTGGCAGAACTGCCAGTGCGGCGCAGAGTCCTTGACCACCAGCAGCAACGGGGCGTCGAAGTGCCGGGTGAACACGCTGTCCACGCCAGGCCCCACGAGCACGGCCGGCCGAAGCACCGTGACGTGCAGACCCGGATGGATGCTCCGCGCCCGCTCGGCGGCGTCCTCGATGTCCAGCAGCCCGCTGAGCAACGGCCCGTCAGCCAGCGCTGCGAGCTCGGCGTCCTCCGGCAGCGGGACCTCGTTGTCCTTGCTGGCGCCGTAGACCATGGCGCTGGTGACGAGCACGACGCGGGCCACCCCGGCGGCCGCCGCTGCCGTCAGGACGGTTCGTGCGCCCTCGACGTGCCGGCTCTCGGCTTCGTGGCGTTGCTGCGCGTCGACCCTGGCCGGTGGGTTGCTCGCCCGTCGGGTCGCCGAGGACGTCAGGCAGCACGGCGTGGACCACGGTGTCGCAGCCGGCCAGCCTGCTCAGCAGCGAGGGATCACGCACGTCGGCGGTACGCCAGATCACCCGGTGCTCCTCCCCCGCCCGGACGGCAGCGAGGTGGTCCCCTCGATCGTCGATCGCGACCACGGACGCGACCCTCGCGTCGGTGGCCAACCGGGCGACCAGGGCCCGGCCGACGCCGGAGCCGGCACCGGTCACCGCGACCGTGGTCGTGAAGACCTCGGCCGGACCTGCTGGGCTCGCGGGCTCGGCTTCTGCGAGCTGCGCGACGGCCTTCGTAGTGCGCCGAGAGCGAACCCGCTTCGGAGCAGGCACCGATGGCCCGCCGGCCCGGTTAACGTGGTCGGAGGGAGTGGCAGCTGCGCCGAGCCCGGCGTCGGTGTCCTTCTCCATGACCACCCATCCTGCCCGAGGTGCCCGGTGAACGACTTCCCGTTCGGATTCAACGCAGCGTCCGGTGACGACGACCCGGACCGCAAGCCCGAGCCGTCCGACGCGCTCAACCCGTTCGCCGCGCTCTTCGGCGGGAACCCGAACGACCTCGGGGCGGCCTTCGCCCAGATCGGGCAGCTCATGTCGTACACGGGCGGTCCGGTGAACTGGGACCTCGCCGCACGACCAGGCCAGAGCTGCCGCAGCCAAGGACGGCGACCCGGTGCCGACCCCTGCCCAGCAGGCCGAGGTCGAGGACGCCGTGCGGCCTCGCCGAGGTCTGGCTCGACCAGGCGACCAGCCTGCGCGGCCGGCACCAGCGGCGCGCTCGCCTGGAGCCGTGCCCAGTGGGTCGAGGGCACGCTCCCCGCGTGGAAGGCCTTGGTGGACCCGGTCGCGGAGAAGGTCGTCGCGGCGACGGCAGAAGCGCTGCCGGGAGCCCTGCCCGCCGACCTACCCGCGGAGATGTCCGCGCTCGCCGGGCCGATGCTCGGAATGGTCCGCCAGCTCGGCGGCGCGATGTTCGGCGCCCAGGTCGGGCAGGCCATCGGCGCGCTCGCCGGCGAGGTCGTCGGCTCGGCGGACGTCGGGCTGCCGCTCGGGCCCGCGGGTCGGCGCCGTGCTGCTCCCCACCAACGTCGCCGCGTTCGGCAAGGACCTCGCCCTGCCTGCCGAGGAGGTCCGGCTCTACCTCGCGCTGCGGGAGTGCGCCCACCAGCGCCTGTTCGCGCACGTGCCCTGGCTGCGCGGTCGCCTGTTCGGTGCCGTCGAGGACTACGCGCGCGGCATGAAGGTCGACATGAGCCGTTTCGAGGACTTCATCGGGCAGATCGACCCGAGCAACCCCGAGGCGATGCAGGAGGTCCTGAGCTCGGGCCTGTTCGAGCCGGAGGACACCCCGGAGCAGAAGGCTGCGCTGGCTCGCCTGGAGACGCTTGCTCGCGCTGGTCGAGGGATGGGTGGACGCCGTGCGTGACCGAGGCCGCGGCCGCGCTGCCGTCGGCTGCCGCGCTGCGCGAGACCGTGCGCCGGGCGCCGCGCGACCGGCGGCCCGGCCGAGCAGACCTTCTCCGCGTTGGTCGGCCTCGAGCTTCGGCCTCGCCGGCTGCGCGAGGCGGCAGCCCTGTGGACCGAGCTGGCCGCTGCCCGCGGCATCGACGGTCGTGACGCCCTCTGGGCGCACGCCGAGCTCCTGCCCGTGTCCGAGGACCTCGACGACCCGGCCGGGTTCGTCTCGCGCGGTGCGTTCGACCTCTCCGAGCTGGACACCGCCGGGAGCGCCCCGGCTGACCCACAGGCCACCAGCGGCCAGTCCACCGAGCAGGCTTCGACCGAGCAGGACTCGACCGGCCCGTCGACCGAGCCGAGCCGACCGACGGCGCAGCGCCGGAGCCGGGGGCGACGGACTCGTCGGCGGATGGCACAGAGGGCCCTCGACGTGAGCCTGCAGGCGGACGCCGTCGCGCGAGCTCTCGCTGTGGAACGCCCCTTCACCTGAGCAGAACGACCTCCGTCGGGCATACCTCGGCTACCTCGCCGAGCACCCGGACGGCATGAGTCGCACGGCGTTGCCCGGGCACCTGACGGCCAGCGCGCTCGTGCTCGACGCCGACCATCGACAGGTCCTCCTCACCCTGCATCCCAAGGTCGGTCGCTGGCTGCAGCTCGGCGGCCACTGCGAGGCGAGCGACGAGACCCTGGCCGGTGCGGCGCTGCGTGAGGCGACGGAGGAGAGCGGCGTCGACGGCCTCGTGCTCCTGGGCCCTCCGGTGCGGCTGGACCGGCACAGCGTGCGCTGCATGCCGGACGGGGTGGCCGAGCACCTCGATGTCCAGTACGTCGCGCAGGCTCCTGCCGGTTCGCGGACGGCGATCAGCGACGAGTCGCTCGACCTCCGCTGGTTCGACGTCGACGCCCTGCCTCCTGACACCGACAACTCGGTGCGGTCACTCGTGTCGCGGGCGCTCGTCCTCGTCCGCTGAGCGGGCGTACGGGTTGGCGTCGTCGTCGGCAGTGTGGTCGTCGGCAGAGTGGTCGTCGCCGGTCGCCCCGGAGGGTGCTGTCGTCGCTCCGGACCAGCCGTCCAGGAACCCGCGGGCCCGTTCGGTCCGCGGATAGGAGTCGAGATGGCTCCAGAAGTCTGCGCCGTGGCCTGGCACCAGCAGGTGGGTGAGCTCGTGCAGAAGGACGTAGTCGAGGACGTAGCCCGGCATGCCGCGCAGCCGGTCGGAGATCCTGATCGCCCGGTCCTCGACCGTGCACGACCCCCAACGACCTGTCATGTTGCCCACCCAGCGAACCGATTCGGGTACGGCCCGACCACCGAGGTATCGGCCCGAGAGCGCGGCTGCGCGCTCGGCGAGCTGGGTGTCAGAGGGCTGCCGCCGGCGCTCGCGGGTGGCCAGGCGCGCCAGCATGACCTCGACCCAGTGGCGTTCCTGTGCCTTCGACATGCGGGCCGGGAGCAGCACGACGGTGCGATCTCCGTCACGGTAGGCCGACACCGTTCGGCGGCGGCGCGCGCTACGGCGGACCTCGACGAGCGGGGCGGCAGCGTCCCACGGCTGGGCTGACGCCCTGGTCAGGGGGCGACGAGGCCGGCTCACGGGCGGGCGGAGCGGCGCCGTCGAGCGGCGTCTCGAGGAGCTCGAACAAGGTGCCTGTCGCCCGCTCCGGACCGGCTGCGGTGGCTCGCTGCGGGAGCGCCGTCGAGGGGTCGTGGCCATGACGGCACGTTACCTGGGAGCGGTGGCAGCGTACTGCCCACGTCTTTCTTCTGTCCACAGCCGAGTCGACGGCATCGCCGCAGGTCAGAGGGGGTGCCGCAGCCGTTGATCCACACCGGTTACACCGTTGTCCACAGGCATTCCACTGGGCGCGCCACCCTGTCCACAGGCTCTCCCCAGGTCGTCCCCAACCCGTCCACAGCCTCGTCCACAGGGGGCGTTGACTGCGGTGGTCGGCAGCGTCTAACGTCCCCGCCGAACGAGGCCCTCGGGATAACTCGGCCGAACCGTCCGCAAGGGGAAGGCGGATGGCTCGGCGGTGCGACCCGAGGGCCTCGCGCACGTCCGCTCCGTCCCCCCGCCCAAGGTCCGAGCGGGACCGAGCAGCGCTCGCGCCGGCACACGCCAGGAGCGAACCTGCGCGGTTCGGGTCCCGGACTGCCGTAGGGTTTCGGCACGGTCCCCGTCGCACACGACGGAGGGCCTCCACAACGAACCATGAGGGAGGACCCGCGATGGCCGAGAGCTATTCGGGCGAGGCCTACTGCGTCAAGTGCAAGGAGAAGCGCGAGTTCACCGGCGAGGTCGTCGTCAGCGCTTCCGGTCGCCGGATGGCACAGGGCATCTGCCCCGTGTGCGGCACCAAGCTGAACCGGATCCTCGGCAAGGCCTGAGCACCGCCGCAGCAAGAGCTAGCCCCAGAGGGGGCCGCACCCGGATCTCGGGCGCGGCCCCCTCTGCTGTCATGCCGGCCCTCTGCTGTCGCGGGCTTGTCCACAGCGAGGGCGCTGCCGCGCGGCGCTACCAGAGAGCGCCTGTGGAGCGCAGCGGTGCTCCACAGGCGGCCTGGCGCAGGCTGCACGCGTCCCGTTGGAGCTCCCTGGAGGCGCTGGTGCGTCCCGTCGTGAACCCCGCACTACGTCGACTCTGGCGTGGCACGGAGAGCCTGCAGCTCGGGCTCGACCCTGACCACGCCCTGGTGCTCGAAGGCATCGGCCCTCGGCAGAGCCGCTTCCTCGCCCTGCTCGACGGCACCAGGGACGGGGACGGGGTGCTGCGCGAAGCCCGGACGCACGGCATGAGCGAGGCAGAGGTCCGGCGGCTGCTGGAGCTCTTAGCGACGCGGGGGTTCTCGTCGATGCCAGCTCGACAGCATGCCGCTGGCGCGGCTGCCCCTGTCCGACCGCGACCGCGATGGCCCCCGACCTCGCCGCCTGGTCGCTGCTGCCTCCGAGCCCAGCCCTGGTGCCCGGCTGGCGCGACGCAGGGCGAGCAGCGTCCTCGTCGACGACGGACGCGTCGGCGAGCTCGTCGCGGCGCTCCTCTCCGACGCTGGGGTCGGGCGGGTGCTGCGCTCGCAGGATCCACGCCAGCGAGCGTCGAGCGCCCGGCCGCACCCTGCCGACCTGGTCGTGCTCACGCCGGCCGGCCCGGCCGTGCGCACGGTCCGCACGGGGCGGCTGCTGGCCTCGGGGACACCCCACCTGGTGGTCAGCTGCTACGAGAGCGTCGCTGGCACGTGGGTCCGCTGGTCGTGCCGGGGGCCGGCCCGTGCCTCGGCTGCCTCGACCTCCACCGCGGTGACCGCGATCCTGGCTGGCCGCTGGTCGCCGCACAGCTCGCGACGCGCCCGCCCGCAGGGAGCCCGGCGCCCGGTTCGGTGGCCTGCGACCTCGCGCTGGCGACCGCTGCGTCCGCGCTCGGTGCCCTGGCGGCGCTGGCAGTGCTGGACGGCCCGGTCGCCAGGCCGGCGCGGGCGGGCGTCGCAGCTGGCACGTCCGTGGACGACCATCCCTTGCTCGGCGCCCAGTGGCTGCTCCGGCTGCCCTTCTGCCTTCCCCGGCGGCGCACCTGGGGCGTTCATCCCGCGTGCGGTTGCGGCTGGCCCGGCCACGTCGCGAGCCGGGAGCCCGCCTGATGACGGTCCGCCTCATGACGGTGAGGTCGGCACCACCAACCCGCCAGGCTGCGGACGGGCGCAGCACGCACAATGGACAGCGTGACCGATCTCCCTCGCCGCGCCGTGACGCGCTCAGCCAAGCTCGCGGCCCTTCCGCTGGGCTTCGCCGGGCGTACCGCCGTGGGGTTCGGCAAGCGAGTCGGGGGTCGCCCCGCCGAGGCCGTCGCCGCCGAGATCCAGCTGCGCACCGCCGAGCAGGTGTTCAAGGTGCTCGGCGAGCTCAAGGGCGGGGCGATGAAGTTCGGGCAGGCGATGTCCATCTTCGAGGCCGCCCTCCCGGAAGAGTTCGCCGGCCCCTACCGAGCGACCCTCACCAAGCTGCAGGACGCCGCACCGCCGATGCCCGCGACCACCGTCCATCAAGAGCTCGCGCGAGCCTTCGGCAGGCAGTGGCGCCGCCGGTTCGTGTCCTTCGACGACACCCCGGCCGCAGCCGCCTCCATCGGTCAGGTCCACCGCGCGGTCTGGAAGGACGGCCGCGACGTCGCGGTCAAGGTGCAGTACCCGGGCGCCGGAAAGGCCCTGACCTCGGACCTCGACCAGATCAGCCGGCTGGGCCGCGTGTTCAGCGTCATGGTGCCGGGGCTCGACATCAAGCCGCTCCTCGCCGAGCTCCGAGATCGGGTCGTCGAGGAGCTCGACTACGCGCAGGAGGCGCAGGCTCAGACACAGTTCGCCGAGGGCTACGCAGACGATGTCGACTTCCACGTCCCAGCCGTCGTGGACCAGGCACCTGGCGTGCTGGTGACCGAGTGGGTCGAGGGTCGGGGCCTGTCGGAGTTCATCCTGAGCGGCACGACCGAGGAGCGCGACAGGATCGGCGAGCGCTACCTGAGGTTCTTGTTCTCGGGGCCGACCAGGGCGGGCCTGCTGCACGCCGACCCCCACCCAGGCAACTACCGCGTCCTGCCGGACGGCCGGCTCGCGGTGCTGGACTTCGGCGCAGTCGCTCACCTTCCCGACGGTCTGCCGCCGTCCATCGGCCGTCTGCTCCGGCTGGCGCTCGACGGCGACGCCGCCACCGTGCTCGAGGGACTGCGAGCGGAGGGCTTCGTCAAGGCGGGCACCAAGGTCGACGCCGAGGCGGTGCTCGACTATCTCCGGCCGTTCATCGAACCGGCGCGCACCGAGCGCTTCCGCTTCGACCGCGACTGGATGCGCGGCCAGTTCACCCGGCTCCGCGACCCGCGCTCGGACAACTGGACGGTGGGCCTGAAGCTCACACTCCCGCCCGAGTACCTGCTGGTGCACCGCGTCTGGCTGGGCGGCCTGGGGGTGCTCTGTCAGCTGGGCGCCGAGATTCCGATGCGCGCCGAGCTGGAGACCTGGCTCCCTGGCTACTGCGCCGACTGAGCTGCCAGAGCACCACGGGCAGGACGACGAACGGCCCCCGGGCTCCGCTCCTCGCGGTACCAGGGGGCCGTCCTCGTGCCCATCGTCATGCCCATCGTCATGCGCAGCGTCATGCGCAGCGGCATGCCCAGGGTCATCGGAGCGATGCTGCTCGCTCCGCCTCTCGGTTCGCTCGCTCGGCGAGGCGCTCCCAGCGACGCAGCCGGACCAGGGCGTTCGCCCTGCGCCGGGACTCGGCGTCGCTGTGGTGCTGCACCTGTTGAGCTCGGGCCAGGTGTTCATGCATGAGATACATCAGCTTGCTCCTGTCGAAGTCTTGGTCCCGCACAGCGGTGGCGCTAGTGCGGGCAGTTCTCTCGTGGACGACTGAGGCTGCCGTCATCAGGCGGCCACCTCGGTCTTGCGCGGACGTCCACGCGGCCGCTTACGGGCCACGACGACGCCTTGGATGAACAGCTCGCCGCCCCAGACCCCCCACGGCTCGCGCCGCTCGAGGGCGGCGGACATGCACAGGGCGCGGACGGGGCAGTCGATGCACAGCGCCTTGGCCCGCTCGACGTCAGCCGGGCTCTCCGCGAAGAAGAGCTCGGGGTCGCTCGACCGGCAGGGAACTGCGGCACCGGCTTGCTCGTACTCGGCGATCAGGCTGATCAACATGTCGGTGTCACCTCCTGGGTGAACCTCGTTGGGGTGGGCGGGTGGATACAAAAAGGCCGCGGATCCCGGGTCTCGGGTTCCGCGGCCTGTGGTCAGCCGGTCTGTGCTGCTAGACCGGTGGACTCGAGGCGTAGGTTCCCGAGAAGGTGGACGGCTTGCGGGTAGCAACGGCGGTGGTGACTGCCGTGCCGGTGGCGAACGCCATGCCCATCGAGCGAGTCATGCCATTCGAGCGGGTGCCATTCGTGCCGGTGATGCCATTGGTGCTGGTGATGCCGTTCAAGCTGGTGCTGCCGTCTGCGGCGGTCGCGCCTGCGTCGCCGGCGCCGTCGATGCGGTCGTCCGCCGAGTGCTGGAGCGCCAGGTGGCGCAGCGTGGGCAGCAGCCCGGGCTGGTACTCGAGGAACCACTGCGAGCGTGCGGAAACGACCACACCAGTGGTGGTCGGCTTCGTCATGTTCATCTCCACGGCAGGTCACCTCCTCGGCTCGTCAGGACGACTTGCGTCGTCTGTGGTGCGTCTCACGTCCACGCGCATGCGAGGTTAGCAGCAGCCCCCGGACGGTCCGCAACGCATTTATCGGCGATTCCTGCGAACGGCGGTTCTTGGCTGCCTCAACCAGGTTCGGAGCCGGCGAGGATGGCCAGCACCTGACTCCCGTAGCGCTCGAGCTTCACCGCACCGACGCCGTTGATGGTGGCGAGCTCGCCGACACCCTGCGGCGAGCGCTCGGCGATGGCCTCGAGGGTGGCGTCGGTGAACACGACGTAGGCCGGCACCGAGTCGGCCTTCGCTCGTTCGAGCCGCCACGCCCGGAGGCGGTCGAAGACGGCTTCGTCATACGCAGGAGGGCAGTCCGCGCACCGCCCTCTGGTGCGGTCGGCCGCGACGATGAGCGCCGCCCCGCAGCCGGCACACACGGTGGGCAGCGGACCACGCCCGCGACGTCGCGACGAGGCCGCCCGCGTGCCGGTCGTCCGGGTGGCGTCCGGGTCGGCCGGTCGCAGACCGTCGAGGAACCGGGACGGCCGACGGGACCCGCGTCCCCCGGGCGCGCGGGCAGCCGACCAGGACAAGGTGATGCGCTCCCGCGCCCGCGTCACCCCGACGTAGAGCAACCGGCGCTCCTCCTCGATCGCCTCCGGGGTGTCCGCGTAGGTGATCGGCACCGTGCCTTCCACGATCCCGACGAGGAACACGGCGTCCCACTCCAGACCCTTCGCGGCGTGCAGCGACGCCAGGGTCACGCCCTCGACGGTCGGGGCGTGCTGGGCGGCCGACCGCTCGTCGAGCTCCACGACGAGCTCAGCCAGGCCTGCTTCCGGCTGCTGCACCGCGAGCTGCTCCGCGAGCCCGACCAGGGCCGCGAGGGACTCCCACCGGTCACGGGTGGCGCCGGACCCCGACGGAGGCTCCGAGCGCCAGCCGGCCGAACCCAGCACGGCCCTGACGTCATCGACGAGCGCGCCGGCAGTGCCTTCACCGCCTCGGGCGGCACCGCGGATCAACCGGACCGCCTCGCGTACCTCCGGGCGCTCGAAGAAGCGCTCCGCGCCGCGCAGCAGGTAGGGGATGCCGAGGTCCGCCAGGGCCTCCTCCAGCACCTCGGACTGCGCGTTGATGCGGAAGAGCACGGCGATCTCGCTCGCGGGGGTGCCGGCCTCGATGAGCTCGCGGATGCTGCCCGGCCGTCCCGGCGGCCTCGGCTGGCTCGTCCGGGTAGGGCGCGAACCGCGGCTCCGGCCCAGCTGGGCGCTGCGCGACGAGCTCGACCCTCGCCCGTGCGGCGGTCCCCCGGGCTCCACGCAGCAACCCGTTGGCGAGAGCGACGACCTGCGGGGTCGAGCGGTAGTCGCGGACGAGCCGGACGGTGGTCGCTGCCGGGTAGCGCCGCGGGAAGGACAGGAGGTGGTCGGGAGTCGCGCCGGTGAAGCTGTAGATGGTCTGGCTGGGATCGCCGACGACGCAGAGGTCCTCGTTCGTGCCGAGCCAGAGATCGAGCAGGCTCTGCTGGAGCGGGTTGACGTCCTGGTACTCGTCGACCACGAGGTGGCGGTACTGGGCGCGGACCTGGCTCGCGACGTCGTCGCGCTCGCTGAGGATCCCGACCGTCAGGAGCAGGACGTCCTCGAAGTCGATCACGCCCTTGGCGCGCTTGGCCTCCTCGTAGGCCGCATAGATCTTGGCCAGAGCGGCCGGCGCGAGGTCCGCGGCCGGCCCACGGCCGGCACGGGCGGCGGCCTGGGCGTAGTCGTCGGGCGCGGTGCGGGTCGCCTTGGCCCACTCGATCTCGGCGGCGACGTCCCGCAGCGCCGAGCCCGGCAGCGCCACCCGGCTACGGCCCGCGGCTTCCGCGATGAGGCTGGCCTTGCTGGCGACCAGCCGCGGGAGCTCGCCGCCGACGACCTTGGGCCAGAAGTAGCCGAGCTGGCGGAGGGCTGCGCTGTGGAAGGTCCGGGCCTGGACCCCGCCGACCCCGAGCCCGCGCAGGCGCCCGCGCATCTCGCCCGCCGCCCTGGCCGTGAAGGTCACCGCCAGGACGTGCGACGGGTTGTAGACGGCGGAGTGCACGCCGTACGCGATCCGGTGGGTGATGGCTCTGGTCTTGCCCGTGCCCGCACCGGCCAGGACGCACACCGGGCCGCGGAGGGCGAGCGCGACCTCACGCTGCTCGGGATCGAGACCAGCGAGCACCGAGTCCGGGTTCATCGACCGGCACCGAGGGGCGCGTCGGGGAGAGAGGTCATGTTCCGGCCATCTTCGCAGGCGTTGCCGACAGCGCCACGACGTCGCCTGCGGCTGTGGAGAACGACCGGGAACAACGGGGCACCTGCAGGCCGTTGCCCCGGGTGACGACGACCGACGAGAGGCAGATCAGTGTCCAGCAGCGTTGACGAGACCGGGACCGGGACGAGCGCCACGTTCGTCATGTACAGCACGCCCTGGTGCGGCTACTGCAAGCGGCTCAAGGGCCAGCTGGACCGCGAGGGCATCGCCTTCGTCGAGGTCGACATCGAGCAGGATCCTGCCGCGGCGGACATCGTGATGGCGGCCAACAACGGCAACCAGACGGTGCCGACCCTGGTCTTCCCCGACGGGTCGGCGCTCACCAACCCGAGCCTGGCGGCCGTCAAGGCCAAGCTCTAGCTCACCAACGTGGCTCGGCCGGGTCCGGGAGCTCGGCGCCGTACCAGTGCTCGATCAGCCGCCTGGCGATCGACACGGCCGGCGGCAGCGTCAGCGAACCGTCCGCCAGCCCCTCCGCGACCTCGGCCCTGGTGAACCACCGCGCCTCGACGATCTCGGTGCCGTCTCCCTCGGGGACGGCGCCGGGGTCCTTCGCCCGGGCCAGGTAACCCAGCATCAGCGACGACGGGAACGGCCAGGGCTGGCTCCCGAGATAGGTCACCGCCTCGACGGCGACGCCGGACTCCTCGCCCACCTCGCGGATCAGCGCGGCCTCGGCCGACTCCCCCGGCTCGACGAAGCCGGCCAGGGTCGAGAAGCGACCCTTGCCCCACTGCCCAGAGCTGCCGAGCAACGCACGCTCCCCGGTGGTGTCCGTGACCAGCACGATGATCGCCGGGTCGGTTCGGGGATAGTGCTCGCTCCCGTCGTTCGGGCAACGGCGGACGAAGCCGGCCTGCTCCACCACCGTGGCGGTGCCGCATCGCGGGCAGTGCGTGTGGGTGGCGTGCCAGTTGGCGAGCCCGACCGCCAGCACCAGCAGGCCAGCGTCCCGGTCGCCCAGCACGCTGCCGATGGCTCGCAGTCCGGCAGCGACCGCCGCGGAGCCAGGCAGCGCCTGCGGGGGGCCTTGCGTGGCCACGGCGAAGTAGGCCGCGCCCGCGTCGTCGACCCCGAGGAAGAAGCGCTCCCCCTCGGGCGCCACCGACGGCGCCAGGAACGCGATCGCGTCCCCATGGACCAGTGTCTGCCCGTCGCCGACCACGAGCACCCGCGTCTTGTCGTCCGTCCAGGCGGCGTCGAGCCAGGCTGCATCCGTGCGATGCAGCGCGGCTCGGTCGGTGGCGGAGCGCGCCAGCGCCAGCTTCCCGTCGAGGACGCTCACGCGATCCGAGCCGCCGCGAGATCAGCCCACAGGTAGGCGAGCGCCTCGGCTCCCCGCAGCAGCAGCGGGACCTCGACCTTCTCGTTCGGTGCGTGGATGCGGTCGTCGGGGACGCCGACTCCGAGGAAGACCACCGGCGCCCCGAGGATCTCCTCCAGGTCGGCCTCGGGTCCGGAGCCGCCTTCGCGGGTGTAGAGCGCCTCGACCTCGAAGGCGCGCGACATCGACCGGTGCACCGCCTGCAGGGCTGGATGGTCCAAGGGGGTCAGGCACGGACGCACGCCGGGGCCGTAGTACTCGATCTCCCAGCTGATGCCGTCCGGGACGACCGTCGCCAACCAGGCGGTGAACAGGGCCTGGATGCGCAGCGGTTCCTGCCCGGCCACGAGCCGGAACGAGATCTTCGCGTAGGCGTCGGAGGGCACGATCGTCTTGTGCCCTGGACCGGTGTAACCGCCCCACATGCCGTTCACCTCGGCGGTGGGACGCGCCCAGATGCGCTCCAGCGTCGAGAAGCCGTCCTCACCGGCGGCGACCCGGGACTGCGCTGTCGCCAGGAACTCGGCCTCGTCGAAGGGCAGCCGCGCGATGAGCTCACGCTCGCGGTCGGAGAGCTCGACGATGCCGTCGTAGAACCCCGGCACGGTGACCCGGCCGAGGTCGTCGTGCAGGGCGCCCAGCGCCTTCGCGAGCTCGGTCAGCGGGTTGCGGACCGCGCCGCCGAACGAGCCGGAGTGGAGGTCGCCGTCGGGGCCGTGGAACCTGATCTCGCCGTCGGTCATCCCCCGCATGCCGGTGCAGATCGACGGGACCTCGGCCGACCACATCCCGGTGTCGCTGACGACCACGAGGTCGCAGGCCAGGCGGTCCGCGTGCTCGCGCGAGCAGGGCCGGGAAGTTGGGCGAACCCGACTCCTCCTCGCCCTCGACGATGACCTTGAGGTTGACGGCTGGCGTGCTGCGACCGGTGGCCTCGAGGTGCGCCTGCAGACCCAGCAGGTGCATGAGGACCTGACCCTTGTCGTCCGCGGTGCCTCGGCCACGCAGGACGTCGCCGTCTCGGGTCGGCTCGAAGGGCGGGGTCGTCCACAGCTCGAGCGGGACCACCGGCTGGACGTCGTGATGGCCGTAGACCACCACGGTCGGGGCATCCGGGTCGGCGCTGGGCCACTCGGCGAACACCGCGGGCAGACCGGCCGACTCCCAGACCTCGGCCGTGGGGAACCCGTGCGCGGCGAGCTCGTCGCGCAGCCAGCCGGCTGAGCGCCGGACGTCGGCGGCCTTCTCGGGCTCGCCGCTGATGGACGGGATCCGCAGCCACTGGTCGAGGCGCTCGAGGAAGGCGCCGGCGTGGGCCTGGACGCTCGCCCGGACGGCCGAGTCTGGGGTGAGTTCGCTGGACACGGTCCGACCCTACGCGGGGGACTTGGGTAGCGTCGGGACATGTCGCAGCCATCGATGCCGGGATCTGTACGCATCGGGACCTTCAACCTGCTGCACGGCATGGACCTCGGCACCGGCCGTAGCGACCCCGACCAGCTCGCTGCGGCGGTCAGCACGATGGACGCCGACGTGCTCGGTCTCCAGGAGGTCGACCGGCGGCAGACGCGCTCCGGCGGTGTCGACCAGACCTCGCTGGTCGCAGCCACCCTGGGGGCCCGTTGGCACCGCTTCGTGCCGTCCTTGCACGGCACGCCCGGCACCTCGGTCACCTGGCAGGCGGCGTCGGCGGTCGACGGCGACACCACGCTCGGGCCGACGTACGGGATCGGGCTCGTCTCGCGGCTCCCCGTGCGTTCGTGGTGGGTCAAACGCTTCCCGCCGGCGCCGTTCCGGCTCCCGCTGCTGGTGCCCGGCGAAGACGGACGCGCACGCCCGGTGCTGATCCCCGACGAGCCGCGCGTGGCGCTGGCGGCGGTGGTCGAGCGAACGGACGGCCGGCCTTTCACCGTGGTGACCGCGCACCTCTCCTTCGTCCCGGGGTACAACGCCAGGCAGCTGCGGAGCATCGCGCGCTGGGTGGCGCGGATGCCGGAACCGGTGTTCTTCATGGGTGACTTCAACCTGCCCGGCGGCCTGCCTCGACTGCTGACCGGCTGGCAGGCCCTCGCCGCGGCGCCGACGTACCCGTCGTACGGCCCTCGGGTGCAGCTCGACCACGTGCTGGCCCTGGGGGTCGAGGAGGGCGCGACGCAGGACCAGCACGTGTGGGCCCTGCCGGTCAGCGACCACTGCGGGCTGGCGGTCGACGTCAGGATCCCGTGAGCAGGGCTTCGAGCTCGAGGGCTCCCGGCAGCTCGTCGTGGCGGACGACCCGTCCCGCCGCGACGTAGTAGAACGCCGCCCCGACCTGCGCCTCGGGGATGCGGGCGATCCGCGCCCAGGCGGCCCGGTAGACGGCGAGCTGGAGGGGGTCGGCGGAGCCGTGCCCGGTCTTCCAGTCGACGACGTCGAAGCCGTTCTCGGTCTGGTAGACGGCGTCGATGCGACCCCGGATCACTCGACCACCCAGCACGAGCTGGAAGGGGGCCTCGACCCGGTACGGCACCGCAGTGGCGTACGGGCCGGCAAGGAACGCTGCCTGCAGGGTCGCCAGCGACTCCTCGGGCACGAGGTCGTCGTCGGCCGCTCCCTGCAGCTCGGTGCGGTCGAGCAGCGGGCGCTCTCCGAAGAGCGACTCGACCCAGGAGTGGAAGCGCGTGCCGCGACGTGCCGCAGGGGCGGGGCGACGCGGCAACGGGCGCGCGAGGTCGCGGGCCAGCGCCTCGGGATCGGCGGCGAGCCGGACGAGCTCGGTGGCCGACAGGGACGCCGGCAGCGGGACGTCGAGCTCGACCACGTGGGCGCGGCGGGCTTCCTCGAGCAACGCGGCGATGTCCCTGTCCCACCCCGCGAGCAGGTCCTGCGGCAGAGCGGACGTCGCGTGCTGGGACTGCGCGCTGTCCGCCGCCGAACGCTCGAGGCGGCTGACCAGGGCCGGGACGTCGGCCATCGCCTGGCGTACCCACGCCGCCGACCGCTGGCGCTCGGCGAGCGCGGCCGGATCGAGCGGCTGCGGCCAACGGTGCTCGTGGGCGACGTCGAGCTGCGGGTTCGACTCCTCGGTGGGGGGCGGCTCCCAGCTGACGACGACGCCCGCGCCGGACTCGCAGTGCTCGCGCACCGTGACGAGGTACGGCGACGGGCCACGCAGGGTCTTCTGGGTCGGACCCCACCAGTGCGACGTCGCGACGAGGGTGTGCTTGGCACGGGTGACGGCGACGTAGCCGAGCCGGAGCTCTTCCAGCCGATCGAGCCCGCGCATCGCCTCGGCGAAGGCATCCAGGCCCTTGTTCGACCAGTCCGTCACCTCGGGGAAGTCGGCGGCGTCGCCGCGCAGCATCGCGGGCAGGGTCGAGGCGCGCTCCGTCCACCTGGGACGACCGCGCTTGGCCGGGAAGACGTCGGCGGTCAGGTTGGGCAGGACCACGACCGGCCACTCCAGGCCCTTGGACTTGTGGACGGTGAGCAGCTTGACGCTGTCCGCCGGGGCGGCGCTGCGTGTCCAGCCCGCGGTCGTAGGTCTCGGCCGCGCGGAGGAAGGCCAGGAAGGGGCGAACGCTGGGGTCGCCCTCCAGGTCGGCGAAGGCGGCCGCGAGGTCCAGGAAGGCGCCGAGGGTGTCACTGCGGCGGGTCGCCAGGGCTAGGGCGAGGCGGCGACCTCGACGTCGAGGCCGGACGCCCTGATCACCCGCTGGAGGAGGTCGAGCAGCGGCTCGCCGAGCGAGCGCCGGAGCAGCCGGAGCTCGGCGGCCAGGCGGGCGAACCGCTCCAGGGCCTCGGCGGAGTACCCGTAGCGGGCAGGATCGCCGGGCCGCTCGACGGCCTCGGAGAGCGAGACGACCTCGGCGGTGTCGACCCCCTCGACGGCTGCTCCAGGAGGACCGCCACCGGGACGTCTCGCCGTCCCGCTGGGTGGGACGCTGGGTGCGGACGAGCTCGGCGGCACGTCGGCCGAGCGGCCGCAAGGTCGCGCGGGCCGATCCGCCAGCGCGGGCCGGTGAGCAGCCGGACCATGCGCCGGGTTGGCGGTGGGGTCGTCGAGCACGCCCAGCATGGCCACCAGGTCGGCGACCTCGGGCAACGACAGCAGACCGCCCAGCCCGACGACCTCGACCGGCACCCCGCGCGCGACCAGCGCGGCGTGGAAGGCGGCGAAGTCGCTGCGGACGCGGACCAGGACGGCGATGTCCCGCGGGGCCGTGCCGGCGTCCACGGCGGTCGCGACGGGTCGGCGAGCCAGCCGACCTCGTCGGCGTAGGTCTCGAACAGGCCGCGCACGGTGCCGCCCTCCTCGCGCCCGGGCGGCGGGCGACCAGCGCCCCGACGCCCGCGTGCCGTTCGCGCAGCGGTCCGGAGAGCCCGTTGGCGAGCTGGAGCAGCCGGCCCGCCGCTGCGGCTGTTCTGAGCGAGCCCGAAGCGGCGGCTGGCTCCCCCGCCGCGGTGCGGAACTCGTCGGGGAAGTCGTCGAGGTTGGCGACCGACGCGCCTCGCCAGCCGTAGATCGCCTGGCACGGGTCGCCGACCGCCGTGACCGGGTGGCCGCCCGCCGAACAGGGCGAGCAGCAGGCGCTGTCTGGGCGACCGAGGTGTCCTGGTACTCGTCGAGCAGCACCACCCGGAACCGCTCGCGCTCCATCGCGCCGACCTCGGGTGCTCGCGCGCCAGCCGGGCGGCGGCGGCGATCTGGTCGCCGAAGTCGAGCAGCCCGAGGCGCTCGCTTCTGCGTCCGCGGTACGCCTCGACCAGCCGAAGCAGCTACCTCGGCGCCGCAGGTCCGCGCCCGCCTTGCCGCCGACGGTCTGCTTCGCCGACGCTGACCTCGGCCGCGATCGCGCTGTCCTCGGCCGCGAGCTCGGCGAGGCGTGACGAGGTGCTCGGAGAGCTCGGCGTCGAGCGCGCGAGATCGCCGACGAGCGTGCGGACGGCGTCCAGGCGCAGGGAAGGGTCCCGGCGCGATGCGCAGGACGCGGTCGGCCAGCTGGAACCGGGTGGCGTCCGCGAGCAGCCGGACGTCGGGCTCGAGACCGATCCGCAGGCCGTGCTCGCGTCAGCAGCGCCCGGCATAGGCGTGGTAGGTGGGGACCGCCGGCTCGCCGAGGTCGGTCATCGACCCCATCCCAGCGGCTCGTCTGGAACCGGCGGACTGCAGCCGCCTCGCCCGCGAAGACCCCGAGCACCAGCTGACCGGCGTCGCCGCGCTCGGCGAGCCGACGGTGCCGGACCCGGCGCGCCAGCCGAGCGCCCACGGACCGGTCGCGAGCTCGGCGGCTGCCTTGTTCGTGAAGGTGAGGCCGAGCACCTCGTCCGGGCTGACCTGCGCCCGAGCCGACCAGCCAGACCACCCGTGCCGCCATCACCGTGGTCTTGCCGGAACCCGCCCCGGCGACGACCACGCCCGGCTCCAGCGGGGCGCAGATGGCGGCGAGCTGCTCTCGGTGAACGGGATGCCGAGCAGGGCGCCGAGCTGGCGAGGGCTCGAGCGCAGACACCCGAACCGGCAGCCTGCGCGGTCACCGGACCACCTGGCGGCCGGCGTCCTGCGCCGGGCAGGCGGCCTGGAACTGGCAGAACTGGCACATCGGGCCGGGCGCCGGGTGGAACTGCTCGGCGACGATCGCGCGGACGCCGGCTGAGCACGACGTCGTCCACCAGGTCGCGCTGCCATCGGCCGCCGCCGACGCAGGCTGGAGATCCGGTGCTGCGGGACTCGGTGCCGCGGGACCCGGTGCCCAGCGACGGCTGCGACTGCACGAGGGCAGGCCGTCCTTGGTCTGGCGCTTGAGCTGGACGAGCTCGGCGCCGCCGGACCGGGCCCTCGACGGCGCCCTCGCGGACCGCGAGCTGGTAGACGCCGAGCTGGACGTGCTGCGCGACTCGGGCTTGGTCGGCGGCTGCTTGCCGGTCTTGAAGTCGACGACGTGCAGGGCACCGTCGGCGTCGATCTCGACGCGGTCCATCGAGCCGCGCAGCACGACCTGGTGGCCGTCGACGACCAGCTCGAGGTCGAACGCGTGCTCGGTGCTGAGCAGGGTGCGGCCGCGTTCTGAGCCGTGCCAGTGGAGGAAGCGCGAGGGCGGCGTGCGCGATCGTGCGCTCCTGCTCGGACTTCCACGGCGCCTCGAAGGCGAGCTGACCCCAGACCGAGTCGACCAGGCGGTCAAGCTCGGCCGAGGCTCGGTGCCCGCTCGGAGCGTCCGACCTCGTCGGCGAGCGCGTGCAGGATCGTTGCCGAACCCGAGCGCCGTGCTCGCGCAGAGTCCGCGTGCGCCTCGTGCTCGAGGAACCAGCGCAGCGAGCAGGTAGCCAGCGCAGACAGGGACGACCCGGACAGCGCGACGGGCTCGCCCTCCGCCAGCATCGGCCGACCGGGGTCGGTGCGCGCGGCGGTCCCCCACCAGCGATCCGGGTGCGCGCTGGGCACGAGGGCGATGCCGTCCTCGCGCCGCGGACGCCAGGACCGCCAGCCGGTCGGCGGCCGCGCGCGGACGCGGCTCGTCGAGTCGCGGGTCGGCCGCCGTCGCCCGGAGCTCGGCGACCAGGGCGGCGAGGGTCAGCGGCCGGCGCGGACGGTCGGCCACGACGACGGGCTCCACGCCGAGCTCCGCGATGAACCGGGACGGGCTGGTCGCCGTCGTCCTCGGGCGAGTCGACGGCGGTGACGATCAGCCGGCGGCTGGCCCGGGTGACCGCGACGTAGAACAGCCGGCGCTCCTCGGCCAGCCGCTCGGCAGCGGTGGCGGGATCGGCCAGGCCGTCGCGCCCGAGCCGGTCGGCCTGCAGCAGCGATCCCCGCCGCCGCAGGTCGGGCCAGACGTCCTCCTGGACGCCGGCCACCACGACCAGGCGCCACTCGAGGCCCTTGGTGCGGTGCGCGGTCAGCAGCCGGACGCCGTCAGCGCGCACGCTCTCCACGGCGAGCTGGTCGGCCGGGATCTGCTGGGCCTCGAGCTCGTCGAGGAAGGCGGCACGCCGCGGACGGTCCTGCCGCTCCGCGTCCCGGGCCGCGAGGTCGAACAGCGCGACGACGACGTCGAGGTCGCGGTCGGCTGCCCTGCCCGCCGGTCCGCCCGAACGAGCCGCGCGCTCCAGCCGTCGCGACCAGGCACTGCCCTCCCACAAGAGCCACAGGATCTCGTGCGCGCTCCCGCCGGCGGCGGCGCTCGCTCGCGCTCGGGCGAGCAGCGCGCCCAACCGCTGCGCGGGCCCCGCGACGCGGTCGTCGAGAACGACCAGTCGCTCCGGCTCCGCGAGGGCCTCCGCGATCAGCTGCTCGCTCGGCCGGGGCAGGCGCCCCAGGGGCTCGTCCGGGGTGACCGAGGCGGCGCGCTCGTGCTCGCGCAAGGCCCGGCCCAGCCGGCGCAGGCCGCTCGCCTCGGCGCCGCCGAGCGGTGAGAGGAGCAGGGCCCTGGCGACCTCGGGGGTGAGCGAAGAAGGGTCGGCGGCCACCCGCAAGGCCAGCAGCAGCGGACTCACCGCGGCCTCGCGGGACAGCGGAATCTCGTCCCCGGCAGCGAGGACGGGGATCCCGGCCGCCCCGAGGACGCGCCGGACGGCGGGGACCGAACGCGCCCCCGAGCGGACGAGCACCGCGCAGTCGCCCCACGGGGTGCCGTCGTCGAGGTGCTCGCGCCGCAGGACGTCGGCCACCGCCTCGAGCTGCAGACCCGAGGAAGCGAACGTCAGGACCTCGACCGAGCCGTCGACCAGCCCTGGCGCGGCCACCAGGCTGCGGTGCTCGCGCAGCAACCCCCCGAGACCGGCCCCGGCCACGGGCATCCGGGCCCCGACCGAGCGGGAGGCTGCCAGCAGCGAACGCCCGGCGCGGCGCGAGACGCCCAGGGTGCGGACCTGCGCCCTGGCGCCACCCGCTGCCGGGAAGCGGTCCCGGAACTCGAGGAGCCCACGCACCTGCGCGCCGCGGAAGCCGTAGATCGACTGGTCTGGGTCACCCACGACCACGAGGTCTCGGCCGTCGCCGGCGAGCGCCATCAGCAGGCGCTCCTGCGCGGGGTCGGTGTCCTGGTACTCGTCGACCACGACGAGGTCGTACCGCCGGCGCAGCTCGCTGCGGCCCGCCACCGACTCGGCGTAGACCACCGCCCGGTGCACGAGCTCGCTGTAGTCGACGAGGCCCTGGGCGTCCAGCACGTCGAGGTACTGGGCCAGGAAGTCGGCTGCCGCGGACCAGTCCGGGCGTACGCCGGCAGCCAGCCGGCGGAGCTCGTGCGGCTCGAGCCCCAGCCCACGAGCCCGGGCGAGCAGCGTGCGGACCTCGTCGGCGAACCCCCGGGTGCGCAAGGCCACGAGGAGCTCGTCCGGCCAGCTCCCGGTGCCCTCCAGCAGGTCGCCGACCAGGAGGTCGCGGACGAGGACGTCCTGCTCCGGGCCGGACAGGAGGTGCAGCGCGCGACCGGCGTCCTCCGGTGGCTGGGCATCGCCGGCGAGGGCATAGGCGAAGGCGTGGAAGGTCCACGCGCTCTGGGCCATGACGGTCTGCCCGAGCCGGGCACCGATGCGGTCGCGGAGCTCGCCCGCGGCCTTGCGGCTGAAGGTCAGGGTGAGGATGCGCTCGGGGTCGGCGCCGGCGAGCACGCGGGCGGCCACGGCCTCGACCAGGGTGGTGGTCTTGCCTGTTCCGGGGCCAGCCAGCACC
The DNA here is from genome assembly GCA_963819215.1 of uncultured Actinomycetota bacterium. Lineage (GTDB taxonomy): Bacteria > Actinomycetota > Actinomycetes > Prado026 > Prado026 > CAWFVK01. Next base: position 35,670 of record CAWFVK010000007.1, read on the forward strand.
AGCACCGGGCCGTGCCCTGGGCGGCGGACGAGCTCGACGACGGCGGCCTGCGAGGGATCGAGCCGGACCTCGGTCGCGACCCTGGCCGGCGGCACGACGAGCCGGTAGTCAGGCAGATCGGTCACCGGCATGTCGAGCACTCAACCAGACGCGACCGACAACCCATGATCACTCGGGCCGGCCGGTCCACCGACCGCCCCGCAGGTCCACGCGCACCCCGTCGGGACGAAGCGGCGTGCCCTCCTCGCGGAAGTGCTCGAGCGCGCGCCGCTCGTGGCCGAGCGCTGGTTCGCCGCTCGCCCGGATCACACGCCACCAGGGCACGAGATCGCCCATCGTCGCCATCACCCGCCCGACCTGGCGAGGTCCGCCCCGGCCCACGATCTCGGCCACGTCTCCGTAGGTCAGCACCCTGCCGGCCGGGATGGACTCGACCACCCGGAGCACGGCCTCGACGTAGTCCTCGTGCGGGTGGTGCTCCACGAGGCGGATCCTGCCAGCCGGGGTGGGAGACTCGCCAATGTGACGGACGCGGCCCTGGAGACCACTACCGCGACCGGCGTCGCGATCGTGGAGCCAGCGCTCGGCCGCCGGGCCAGACGGCCGCGTGACTTCCTGCGCTTCCTCGCCGTGCTGCTCACCTTGATCCTGCTGCTCGCCCTCGGCAACGTGGCGGTCGGGACGGCCACCGGGCTGGAGCAGGACCTCGTCAGCACGGCGTCGGGGCTGCCCCGGCTGCTGCTGCGGATCCTCACCTTCGTGGGTGGCATCGGGGTCCTCGTGCTTCCCATCGGCCTCGGCATCGACCTGTTGCTCCGGCGGCGCTCGTTCCAGCTGCTCGAGGCCTTCATCGCCGGGGCCATCGGCGGCGTGGTGGCGTACACGTTCCGTGCCTGGCTGCTGCACGTCGAGCCAGGCCGGCTGCTCGCGGTGCTGACCAAGGAGATCTTCTCGCCGACGCTGGTGCGCACCACTCCGGTCAGCGGGTTGGTCGTGGCCCTGGTGGCCTTCCTGGTGATCGCGCAGATCGGCGGCCGCCGCTGGTGGATGCTGCTCGCGACCGTCTCGATCGGCTCGCTGATGGTCTCGGCCGTGTTCTCCGGCCGGGTCACCGCGCTCTCGCTGGTCGTGTCGTTGCTGCTCGGCTGGGCGGTCGGGCTCGGGGTCAGGTACGCCATCGGCGCCGCGACGACCAGGCCACCCGGAGCCGAGATCGCCGAGGCGCTCGCGGTGGTCGGCGTGCCGTTGGTCCGGCTGGAACGCATCTACGACGCCTCGCAGGAGCCCCGCCGCTACGTCGGGCATCAGGTCGGCGGCCAGCGCGTCCGGGTCAACGTGCTCGACCGGGACACCTACGGCTCGGCCCTCGGCTACCGCGTCTGGCGCTACATCAGGCTGCAGCGCCCCATCGCCCACCGCTCGCCGCTCACCATCCGCGCCGCCGTCGACCACGAGGCCCTGATGGCGCTCGCGGCCCGCGCTGCGGGGGCCTCGGTGCCCGAGCTCCTGGCGGTCGCCGAGGTCGGGCCGTACGCCGCCCTCGTGGCCTACCGGGAAGCCGAGGGCACGACGCTGGACCAGCTCGGCACCGGGCTGACCGACGACCAGCTGCGCCAGTGCTGGACCGCGCTCGCCCACCTGCAGAAGCGCAAGATCGTGCACCGGGGCCTCACGGACGACAACATCCTGGTCGGTCCCGCGACGGTGACCCTGGTGGGCCTCCGGACCGGTGATGTCGCCGCGAGCGACATCCCGCTGCGTCTCGACGTCGCCCAGCTGCTCACCACCCTGGCCCTGCACGTCGGCCCTGAACGATCCGTGTCGACCGCGATCGACGTCCTCGGGCCGGAGCCCGTCGAAGCCGCGCTCCCGCTGCTGCAGAAGCTCGTGCTCGCGCGGTCGACCCGCAAGGCGCTCAAGCAGCAGAAGAAGCTCCTCCACGGCCTGCGCGACCAGATCATCGCGTCGACCCCCAGCGTGGGGGAGGTCGCCGAGATCAAGCTGGAGCGGCTCTCGGCGCGCACCGTCATCACGGTCGTCGGCCTCGTCGTCGCTCTCTACTTCATCATCACGACGTTCTCGACCGTCGACTTCGGGGAGCTGTTCCGGGAGGCCGACTGGTGGTGGGTCGGCGGCCTGCTGGTGTGCACCGTCGTGACCTACGTCGCCGCGGCCATGACGACCATCGGGTTCGTCATGCACAAGCTGAGCTTCTGGCGCACGATGCTCACCCAGTTCGCCGTCTCGTTCACCGGCCTGGTCGCCCCCACCGCCGTCGGCACCGTCGCGCTCAACGTGCGTTTCCTGGAGCGGTCGGGGGTCGAGCCCGCGGTCGCGGTCAGCAGCGTCGGGCTGGTGCAGATCGGCATGTTCGTCAGCCACATCCTGCTGATCGTCCCGCTCGGAGTCCTCGCAGGGAGCAGCACCGAGTCGTTCGCGCCGTCGGCCGGGGTCGTCATCGCCGTGCTGGTGATCCTGGTGCTGGTGATGATCGGGGTCTCCCTGCCGATGGGGCGCCGGCTGCTGCAGACCCGGCTGCGCCCGGTCGTCCGGCAGGTGGTCCCGCGGCTGGTCGCCGTGTTCCAGACGCCGTCGAAGCTCGTCATGGGGCTGTCCGGGGCGCTGCTGCAGAACCTCGCCTACATCGCCTGCCTGGTGTGCGCGGTGAAGGCCTTCGGCGGCCACACCGGGCTCGCCGCGATCGCGGTCGTCTACCTCGCGGGCTCGGTCATCGGCTCGGCGATCCCGACCCCGGGCGGCATCGGCGGCGTCGAGATCACGATGACGACCGCGCTGGCCGCGACCGGGATGCCGGCCGGGATCGCCGTGTCGTCGGTGCTCGTGTACCGGCTCGCGACGTTCTGGCTACCGATCCCGGTCGGCTGGGCGTCGTTGACCTGGCTGCAGAAGAACGGCTCCCTGTAGGGCTTAGTAGATCGGCTTCTCGGGCTCGACCTGCTTGACCCACTGCACCACGCCACCACCGAGGTGGACGGAGTTGGCGAACCCAGCGCCCTTGAGCACCGCGAGCACCTCGGCCGACCGCACGCCGGTCTTGCACTGGACCACGATCTGCTTGTCCTGGGGCATGCGCTCGAGCGCCGAGCCGTCGAGGAACTCGCCCTTGGGGATCAGGACCGAACCAGGGATCGAGACGATCTCGTACTCGCCTGGCTCGCGGACGTCGACCAGCAGGAAGTCGTCGCCGGCATCCATCATCGACTTGAGGTCCAAGGCGGTGATCGTGGAGTCCTTCGCGGCGTCCGCGGCTTCGTCGGAGATGGTCCCGCAGAACGCGTCGTAGTCGATGAGCTCGGTCACGGTCGGGTTCTTGCCGCACACCGCGCACTCCGGGTCCTTGCGGACCTTGACCTGGCGGTAGGTCATCTCCAGCGCGTCGTAGATCATCAGCCGACCCACCAGCGGGTCGCCGATGCCGGTCAGGAGCTTGATCGCCTCGGTGACCTGGATCGCGCCGATGGAGCCGCACAGCACGCCGAGCACGCCGCCCTCGGCGCACGACGGGACCATGCCGGGGGGCGGGGGCTCCGGGTACAGGCAGCGGTAGCAGGGGCCGTGCTCGGACCAGAACACCGAGGCCTGGCCGTCGAAGCGGTAGATCGAGCCCCAGACGTACGGCTTGTCGAGCAGCACGCAGGCGTCGTTCACCAGGTAGCGGGTCGCGAAGTTGTCCGTGCCGTCGACGATGAGGTCGTACTGGGCGAAGAGCTCCATGACGTTCGTGGAGTCCAGCCGCATCTCGTGCACGTTGACCTGGACCAGCGGGTTGATCTCGCGGACGCTGTCCCGTGCCGACTCGGCCTTGCTGCGACCGATGTCGCTCTGGCCGTGGATGATCTGCCGCTGCAGGTTCGACTCGTCGACGGTGTCGAACTCGACGATGCCGAGCGTCCCGACGCCGGCGGCGGCGAGGTACATGAGCGACGGCGAGCCGAGCCCCCCAGCGCCGACACAGAGGACCTTGGCGTTCTTCAGGCGCTTCTGCCCGGCCATCCCGACGTCCGGGATGATCAGGTGGCGGCTGTAGCGGCGGACCTCGTCGACCGTGAGCTGGTCTGCGGGCTCCACCAACGGCGGCAAGGACACGTCGTACTCCAAGGGCTTGGCTGTGGACATCTGTCTGTTCGGAACTCTCTGGTTCTTGGCTCTGTCTGTGCTGAGCGGCGGTCGTGCGGGTGCGTGTCCCGCCTCTCGTCGTCCGTCAGCGTCAACGGTGGCACAGCCGGGTCGATTCCCGACAGCCAGGGGCCAGCCCGAGCCCCCCGGGCGGCATGCTCCGCGTGCCATCCTGTCCGCATGCGTCCGCTCATCGGGATCACGTCCTACGTCGAGCAGGCACGCTGGGGCGTCTGGGACGCTCCCGCTGCCCTCGTCCCCTACGCCTACGTGCAGCAGGTCGAGGCCGCTGGCGGGCGCGCTGTCGTGGTCCCGCCGTCCGAAGCCGACCCGGCGGAGATCCTGCGCGTGCTCGACGGCCTGGTCCTGGCCGGTGGAGCCGACATCGACCCGGCCCGCTACGGCGAGCAGGGCCACCCGATGACCCTGGGCCTGCGTCCGGACCGGGACGCCGGCGAGCTCTCGCTGCTCGCCGCGGCCGTCGAAGCCGACCTGCCCACGCTCGGGATCTGTCGTGGCATGCAGCTGATGGTCGTGCACGACGGCGGCACGCTCTCCCAGCACCTCCCCGAGATCGTCGGCCACGAGGAGCACCGCCCGTCCGCAGGCGTCTACGGCAAGCACGAGGTCAGGCTCGGGGCCGGGTCTGTGGTGCAGGGCATCCTCGGCGACGCCGTCGACGTCAGCTCGTACCACCACCAGGGTGTGGTGGACGCCGGCTCGCTGACCGTCAGCGGCTGGGCGGACGACGGCACGATCGAGGCCGTCGAGGACACCAGCCGCACCTTCGCCGTCGGGGTGCTCTGGCACCCGGAGGTGGGCTCGGACCCACGGCTGTTCGACGCGCTCGTCGCAGCTTCGCGGACGTGAGTCCGCCGGCAGCCACGGTCCTGCAGCTCCCGCTGTGGATCGATCTGCTGGCGGTCGTCGGTGGTGCGCTCGCCGGAGCCCTGTTCGCCGTCCGGGAGAAGCTCGACCTGATCGGCGTGCTGGCGATCGCGGTCGTCATGGGCCTGGGCGGTGGCATCGTCCGGGACATCCTGCTCTCCGTGCAGCCGGTCGCCCTGACGAACGTCTGGTACCTCCCGACGGCGATCGCGTCGGCCTTCGTCGGCTTCCTGTTCGCCACGATCTTCCGGCGGTTCGGCAGGTCGTTCGGACTCCTCAACGCGATCTCCCTCGGGCTGTTCACCGTGGTGGGTGTCGAGAAGGCACTGCTGTTCGGCCTGCCCAAGACCTCGGCCGTCGTGGTCGGCGTCGCGGCAGCAGCCGGCGGCGGGGTGCTGCGCGACCTCCTCAGCGGCCATCCGCCGGAGATCGTCCGCCAGGGCCCGTGGAACGCGACGGCCGCGGCCGGCGGCGGCACGCTGTACTGCCTGCTCGCGGGCCTCGGGGTGGCGCGCGGCTGGGTCGAGGCCGCCACCATCGTGCTGACTGCCGGGCTGCGCATCGCCTCGGTGCAGCGTGGCTGGGAGACCCCGACCCCGATCGACATCACGCCGGCGCTGAGCCGTCCGCTGCGACAGAACCTTCCGATGCCCAGGCCCTGGCGACGCCGGCGGGCGGACACGGGCGGGGCGTCGACCGAGGTCGACGTGACGACGGAGGCGCCCTCCGCCGAACCGGGCCAGGATGGGAGCCATGACTGAGGTCGGCCGGATGATCGGCGTCAACGGGATCCAGCTGTACGTGGAGGAGCACGGCGCCGGAGTGCCGGTGCTGCTGATCCACGGCTGGCCGGACTCGGCGCGGGTCTGGCGACACCAGGTGCCGGCGCTGGTGGACGCCGGCTACCGCGTGGTCGCGCCTGACCTGCGCGGGCTTGGCCGCTCGGAGCGCCCTGTCGGGGTCGCTGCCTACGCGTTGCTCAACGCGGTCGAGGACATGGCGCAGGTGCTCGACGCCTGCGCCGTCGAGCAGGCCCACGTGGTCGGGCACGACTGGGGCGCTGCGGTGGCCTGGCTCTTCGCGATGGTGCACCCGCAGAGGGTGCGGACGCTCACGGCGTTGTCCGTCCCGCACCCGGCGGCGCCGATCACCATGCGGCAGCACGAGATGGCCTGGTACCAGCTGTACTTCCAGTTCGAGGGCGTCGCCGAGGCGCGGATCGCGCACGATGACTGGCGGTGGCTGCGCGAGTTCACCTATGGCGCCGGCGACATCGACCAGGCGGTCGCGGACCTCAGCCGGCCGGGCGCGCTCAGCGCGTCGCTCGGCTGGTACCGCGCGAACGCCGCGCCGCGTCCGCCAGGGCGTCGACCACAGCTGCCGCCGATCCTCGCTCCGACCATGGGCGTCTGGTCCACCGGTGACCGCTACCTCGACGGTTCGCGGATGGTGGCGTCGGGCTCGCTGGTCGCCGGACCCTGGCGCTACGAGGAGGTCGAGGGCGCGAGCCACTGGCTGCAGCTCGACGCACCGGACGAGGTCAACCGGCTGCTGCTCGACTGGTTCGCGCAGCCGACCGCTGACGCCCGCTAGGCCCGACGGCTACCGCGGCTACGCGACGAGAAGGCCCTGCGGCGCACCAGCAAGTCGCCCACGCACGACGTCTGCCCTCAGGTCGACCGCCACGGCCTTGCCCACCTGGCTGTCGACGTCGACCGCCATCACCGAGGCGCCGACAGCTCGGCCGGCCTCGATCCAGCTCAGCGCGCGGTCGCTGAGCGCACGCGCGACGGAGACCTGGACGTACGCGGGTCGGATCCACTCGAGGGCGTCGACCGCCACGGGGGTGTCGGAGAGGTCGGCCATCGAGAAGCGCCAGCCCCAGCCACGCATCTCCTCCGTCGCCCTCCGCAGCGCAGGCTGCTCAGCGGAAGATCCGACGAACGCATCGTCGTGCAGCTCAGCAACAACATCGAGCGCGCGCCTGCCGCGGTTCCACGACGCGGTCAGACGCGGCGGGCAGAGCGATCCGAACGTCTCGGGCTCGGGCGTCAGGTGGAGCTCGCTGGTGAGCCCCGCACCGACGGCGACATCGAACGCGTGACAGCGGAAGGACCAGTCCAGGCGCTCGACGAGACCCGTGCTCTGCGCGTTGGCCAGCAGGCTGAGCGTGTCCGCGATGTCCGTCCCTGGCGCCCCGCGCCCGGTGGCCTTGAAGCCGACGACCGAGTTGTCGTCCAGCCGCCGGATCGGCGCGAAGTCGGGACCCAGCCGGGTCGGGTCGTTGATCAAACCCTCGATGGCCATCCTGGTCGCGCGCACGCGCTCGACGTCAGCGTGCAGGCTCATGCGGTCCCATCGGGCTGATGCCACGCTGGCTTGAGTCCGGCACGATGGCCAGGTGATGCACGAGATCCTTTGGCACGAAGGCCCGCGAGCAGAGCTCCGGCCCTCGTTCGAGCTCGCGGAGGACTCCGCGAGCCAGCTCGACGCCTATCTGGACGCCGGCCGCGTGCTGGTGGCCCGGGACGGCGGTGCCGTCGTCGGCCACCTCCAGCTCGTGCCGGCGAGCGCAGGCGGAGACGTCGAGCTGAAGAACATGGCCGTCGACCCTGACCTGCAGGGCACGGGTGTCGGTCGGGCGCTGGTCCAGGCCGCGGTCGAGCACTGTCGAGCCGAAGGCTTCTACCCGGCTGCTCGTCGCCACCGCCACGGCAGATGTCGGCACCCTGCGCTTCTACCAGCGCGTGGGCTTTCGCATGCTCTCGATCGAGCGCGACGCGTTCACCCCTGCCACCGGGTACCCGGATCCGATCGACGTCGACGGGATCCACGTTGCGGGACCGCGTCTGGCTGTCCATGGAGCTGTGAGGCCGACCCCTCGGAGCGAGCGCTGACGCGCTGCGGCGTAGCAGGACGCGGTGATCGCCGATGACCGGTGATCAGGTGACCCGGCCCGCGCTAGGTTCGCTCCCATGGCGATCGCAGGCACCCTCTTCCTCTCGCTCGACTGCGCTGAACCGTTGCCCCTGGCCGAGTTCTGGGGCGCGATGCTCGGCGGCGAGGTCGCCGTCGTCAGCGACGCCACCGTCTGCGTGCGCACGTCCTGGGTCTGGCTGGCGGCGATGCGGGTCCAGGACTACCAGCCTCCGACCTGGCCCGCATCGACGGTCCCGAAGCAGATGCACCTCGACCTCGGCGTCGATGACCTCGCGGCTGCACTGACCGAGGCGCTGGCGGTCGGCGCCGTGCCCGCCGACTTCCAACCAGCACCGGACAAGCGACGCATCCTCCTCGACCCGGCCGGTCACCCGTTCTGCCTGACCACGCAGATCCCGGCGGTGGCTCGCTAACGGTTAAGGGTCGCGAGCTGCCTCTATGTCATGAGCTGGCTCTATGTCACGGCTGGCCCCTCAGACGACCAACCTCGTCGATCCGTATACGACCGTTGAGGCCGGTCCCGTCGGAGCGCAATAAC
>CAWFVK010000008.1:0-112542 GCA_963819215.1 uncultured Actinomycetota bacterium
GTACGGGGTCAGCGTCCGCACCGGCCCGGTCACGGCGGTGGACCGGACCGTCGACAGCGGCGTGAGCGATGCCCACGGGACGTCGGTGAGGTCGCGGAGCGCCCGGTGGACGAAGGAGGCGTCGACCTCGCCGGTGCGGGGGCCGGCGATCACCAGGCTGCGACTGGTGTCGGGGAGCTCCGCGGTCACCAGCGCGACCTCGGCGAGGAAGCGCTGGAGGGCGACGACGGTGCCCTCGGTCTCCACGGGATTCGTGAGCAGGGCGGTCAGCGTGCTGTCCGTCGCGACCACGGACATGCCGGTCCCCTGCAGCGGACCGGCCGCTGAGGGGGTCCAGTCCGTCGGTCGGGCGGCGGGTGCTGCCGCATCGGTGAGGAGCATCGCCTTCGAGCCGACAGCTTTCAGCTGGCTCACGGTCGAGGGGTCGACCACCCCGTCCGCGGGCCAGGAGAGATCCCCCGACACCTGGCTCCGGGGGCCGAGCACGCTCGCGACCTCGTCGGCGCCCAACGTCTGGGAGACGCCTAGGTCGGCGCCGAGGCCAGCCCGGGTGACCGCGACGACATCGGGGTCGGCGTACGGCAGCGCGACCACCTGGCTGTTCCCGATCGTGGCACGGAGGTTGTCCAGGAAGGTGGCTGCGGTGGGGTTCGGGGGCGCCGGCGCCGGGCTGGGGGCCGGCTTGGTCGGTGCGCCGGTGGCCAGCAGGTTGATGCTCTGCAGCGTGTCGCCGTCGAGGGCCCAGGTGACGGGGAGCCCTTCGACGGCGTCGAGCTGGTTGTCCAGCCGACCGGTCAGGTCGCGCTGCAGCGACGTCCCGACGACGGTCCCCTGCGCGGTGACGACCGGGGTCGCCACGAGCGGCCACACCACCGCGACGTGGGTGGGCGAGACGGTGTCGGTCCCCGTCCACGGCAGGAACGTCTGCACGGTGCCGACGCGGCTCCGCTCGCCGTTGCTGTCGTCGGCGTAGACCACCACAGCGAGCGGGTACACCCCGAAGCCGCCGAGACCCAGCGAGCTGGCCGGGACCTTGATGGTCCACGACGCCTTGCCGCCGGCGGTGACGTCGGTGGGCACGGTGTACACCGAGCCGGGCCCGGTGACCTGGTCGCCAGGTGGCTTGTCGGTCGAGTCAGCGAGCCGGGCGAGCTCGCTCCGGCTCGTGACGGGTGAGCTCTGCACGTCGAGGGCGACGCGCACGCTCGAGTAGGAGCCGTTGGTGGTGTTCGTGAAGGTGCCACTGACCGTCAAGGTGTCGGTCGGGGTGGGCGCGAACGGGGTCAGCGTCGTGACCTGGACGGTGAACGGTTCAGCGCTCGCGTCGTCGGCCACTGCGGGCGGTGCCCCGCCGGCACCGACGAGCCCGGTGACGACGACCAGGGCGAGCACCACGACGGCGGGCAGGATCCTGCGGCTTGTTCTTCGGGCCGTGCGCAGGGCCGGACGCGGGGCCGGACGTGGGACCGGTCGCGGGACCGGCGAGTGGCTCACTCGGACTCTGCGAGGAGGCGGACCGCCGTATCGACCAGCCGACGCTCGTCGGCGTAGGCGAGCCTGGCGGCGGACTCGGTCAACGGCACCCACGCGACCTCGGTGACCTCGGCGTCGAGGTCCGAGAGCTCACCGCCCACCGCGTCCAGCAGGAAGTGGTGCACCGTCTTGTGGATGCGCCGGCCGGAGTCCAGGAACCAGTAGTCGATGGTTCCGAGCGGTGCGCGGACCTGACCATCGATGCCCGTCTCCTCGCGCACCTCGCGACGGGCGGCCTGCTCGTGGCTCTCGCCGGCCTCCACGTGGCCCTTCGGGATCACCCACTCGAGCTGGCCCCGCCGGGTGCGCCGCGCGATCAGCGCGACGTCAGGGCCGCCCGTCGCGCTGCGCACCACCAGTCCGCCGGCCGAGGTCTCGGCCAGCACCGGAGGTCGAGCGGGCGTGGGCACGGCATCGATCGTACGAGCGTCGGGGACCCCTCCCTACCGCCTCCCCGTACCCTGTCCCTTCGTGTCCCTCTCCCACGGCCCCGGCGATCCGGACGCCTTGACCGCCGCGCAGCGCCGCGCGGTCGGCGAGCTCCTGCGGCTGTCCCCGGTGATCGACGCGCTCGGGGAGCGCTTCCACGCGGCGGGCCAGACGCTGGCGCTGGTGGGCGGTCCGGTCAGGGACGCCTTGCTGGGACGCCGGCTGGACGACCTCGACTTCACGACGTCGGCGCGCCCCGAGCAGGTCCTGGCGCTGGTGGACGGCTGGGCGGATGCCGTCTGGGACGTCGGCATCGCGTTCGGGACCGTCGGGGTGCAGAAGGGTGGCCACCGGCTGGAGATCACGACCTTCCGCGCGGAGGCCTATGAGCCCGCCTCACGCAAGCCCGCGGTGAGCTACGGCGACTCGCTCGAGGCTGATCTGCTGCGACGTGACTTCACCGTCAACGCGATGGCGGTCACCTTGCCCGGACGCGAGTTCGTCGACCCGTTCGGCGGCCTCGACGACCTGGTCGCGGGCCGGCTGCGAACGCCGGCCACCCCGCAGGAGTCGTTCTCCGACGACCCGCTGCGGATGATGCGCGCAGCCAGGTTCGTGGCCCAGCTCGGGTTCGCGCTCGACCCGGCCGTGCAGGCAGCCATGACCGAGCTCGCGCCTCGCATCGCGATCGTCTCCGCGGAGCGGGTCCAGGGCGAGCTGGTCAAGCTCGTCACCGCGATGCACCCAGGCGGGCCGCGAGCTGGGCTGGCGCTGCTGGTGGACACCGGACTCGCCGATCTCGTCCTGCCCGAGCTCCCCATGCTGCGGCTCGAACGCGACGAGCACCACCGGCACAAGGACGTGTACGAGCACACGCTGACCGTGGTGGAGCAGGCGATCGATCTCGAGACCGGTCCGGACGGCGCCGTCCCGGCGCCTGACTTCGTGCTCCGGTTCGCCGCGCTGATGCACGACGTCGGCAAGCCCCGGACCCGGCGGTTCGAGCCCGGCGGCGGGGTGAGCTTCCACCATCACGAGGTCGTCGGCGCCAAGCTCACCCGCAAGCGCATGCAGGCGCTGAAGTTCAGCAAGGAGCTCACCGACGACGTCAGCACGCTCGTCGAGCTCCACCTCCGCTTCCACGGCTACGGGAGCGGCGAGTGGACCGACTCCGCGGTGCGCCGCTTCGTCCGGGACGCCGGCCCGCTGCTGGAGCGACTGCTCAGGCTCACCAGGGCGGACTGCACCACGCGGAACCGGCGCCGCGCCCTCGAGCTCGCTGGTCAGTGCGACGACCTCGAGGCCCGGATCGCGCTGCTCGCCGAGCAGGAGGAGCTGGAGGCGATCCGCCCGGACCTGGACGGCACCGCGATCATGGCGATCCTGGGCGTCCCGCCAGGGCCGGTCGTGGGCCAGGCGTACCGGTTCCTGCTCGAGCTCAGGCTGGACCGCGGTCCGCTCGCCGCGGACGTCGCCGAGGCCGAGCTCCGCGCCTGGTGGGCCCAGCGGGGCTGAGCTCAACTGGTCCGCAGGGTCACCCGGCGGTAGCGCAGCCCGGCCAGCGTCAGGGCGAGCGCGGTGACGACGAGCACCCCGGGTGAGCGCCCGTCGGCCGGGACCACGAACGCGGCGAGCGCCGCCGCCGCGACGAAGGCCGCGTTGAACAGCACGTCGTAGAGGGCGAAGACGAGCCCGCGATGCTGGTCGTCGACGTTGGCCTGCACGATGGAGTCCACGCAGACCTTCACCGCCTGCGCCGTCAGGCCGAGCACGAACGCGGTGGCAACCAGCACGGCCGGGCGTAGCACGAGGGCTAGCACCACCAGCGCCGCCCCGGCCACGATCATCATCACCGGCACCCAGACCACGGCTCCCCACCGGCGGACCGACGCCGGGGTGACGAGCGCGCCGATGGGCACCCCGACGCCGAGCGCCGCGAACGTGAGGCCCACTCCGGCCAGTCCGCCGTTCGTGTCCGCCTGCGCGTGGAAGTACTGCCGCTGCAGCAGCACGACGACAACGGTCAGCGCCCCGAACGCCAGCCGCACGACACCCAGCGCGGCGAAGGCGTTCCAGGCCGGACGGCACCGGTGCAGGTAGCTGACCCCCTCGCGCACCGTCTCGTGGTGCACCGTCGCTCGCCCGTCAGCGCTCGCGACAGGGTCCGGCCCGAGCAGGTCGCGCTGCATCGTCGCGGCGATCGCTGCGGCCAGCAGGTACCCGCCGCCGGCGACGAGGACGACGCCCATCGAGCCCCTGGTGCTGCTGCCGAGGACGACCCGGGCGCCCAGCCCGATCCCGGCCCCGATGGCCACGCAGATCGTCCCGGCCGTGGTCACGAGGGCGTTCGCCGAGACCAGCAGCCGTGGCGTGGTCACGTGCGGCAGGGCGGCCGACAGCGCCGACAGGTAGAAGCGGTTCACCCCGAGCGTCACCAGCGCCGTCACCACGAACACGAAGCCCGTCTTGTCGGCCGCGACCTGCACCGCGAGCAGGGCGACGAGCGCGGCGCGCAGCACGTTCGAGAACACCAGGATCTGCCGGCGCCGCCAGCGGTCCAGCAGCACGCCGACGAACGGGCCCACCACGGAGTAGGGCAGGAGCAGCACCGCGAAGGAGGCGGCGATCGCCGCCCCGGTGGCCTTGCGTTCCGGGGAGAACAGCACGTACGACGCGAGGCCGGCCTGCAGGATCCCGTCAGCGAGCTGCGAGACGAGGCGGGTGCCGAGCAGGCGGCGGAACCCACGGTCGGCGAAGAGCGGCCGGAGCTCGGGTCCGCGCGTCGTCATGCGCCTGCTCCACCTCCGCTGGTCGGGACCTCGTGCCGTCGCCCTCATTCTGGACGGTGGCCCGGCTGCGAGTGGCGCCGTACGCTCCGTGCATGAGCTGGCTCGTGGGCGCGTTGGTGTTCGTCGTCGCGGTAGGAGGGCTTCTCGTGGTGGTCACGGTGCGGGTGAGCAGGGCCGTCCGCCGTCGCGCCGGGGCGGTGACGATGCGGGCGAAGGTGGTCGCGCGCGGCTACGCCCCGGGGGCGATGGGCGAGGCCGCCAGGCTGCGCCGCGAGCTGGAGCGCGCCCGGTTGTCGGTGCGCAGCGGGCTGAGCATCGCGCGCGTGACCCGGGCGCCGATCGGTGACGTTCCCGCGTTGCTCAAGCGCATCGAGGCGGCCGCGGTGTCCGTCGACGCCGAGCTCCGCATGGTCGAGTCCATGCGTGACCGCAGCCGGATGGCCGCTGCGCTCGAGGGCCCCCGCTCGCGGGCGGTCGCCCTGGTGGCTGCCGCCGACGACCTCACGGCCGGGCTCGTCGCTGCCTCGGGCGCAGGGGGCGCCGACATGTCGCTGCTCCAGGCCGAGTGCGCGATCGAGGCGGAGGCGTTGCGGGCGGCCGGGGACCGCGAACGCCGGCAGGGCTCACCCGCAGCAGCGGAGCAGCCGCCGATCAGTCCCGGCCGACGCCGCACGAGGCAGTAGTCGGGCAGGCGGTAGTCGGGCTGGACGAGCCTGTCGGGCTGGACGAGCCTGTCGGGCTAAGCCGACGGCTGGCGGGGGTCCGGCTCGGCGAGGTGCGCCGTCACGAACGCCTCGGCTGCGACGGCATCGACGTGGAGGGCCGTGATCGAGCCGGCGAGGCCGCCGTCGCCGAGCAGGGCGAGCAGCAGGTGCTCGGTCCCGACGTAGTTGTGCCCGAGTCGCAGGGCTTCCCGGAGCGTGAGCTCCAGCGCCTTCTTCGTCGGCCCCGAGAACGGGATCAGCGCCGGGATCCTGGCGCCGGCCGGCGGTTCGGGCAGCGACTCCAGCGCCGCGGTCCTGATCTGGTCGACGGTGATCCCTTGCGCGCGGATGGCCTGGACTGCAAGGCAGTCGGGCACCTCGAGCAGTCCCAGCACGAGATGGTCGGGATGGATCTCGTCATACAACCCGTCGCGAGCGGCCTCCTGGGACCCGACGACGGCGCTGCGGGCCTTCGCGGTGAAGCGGGCGAACATGTTCGGGTCGTCCTTCGGGACGAACCGCTGCTGGGCGGCCTGCTTGGTGACGCCGAGGCAGCCGCCGATCTCCGTCCACGACGCCCCGCTGTGCCGGGCCTGGTCCACGAAGTGGCCGATGAGGTGGTCGGACACGCCTTGCAGGTGATCAGCGGCGAGCACCGCAGCGGTGAGCTGCTCCAGCGGCCGGTCGGGGTACTCGGTACGGATGCCGTCAATGAGGTCGTCCAGGCGCACGTTCATCATGCGTCAACCTTAGATTGACGCCTCGGCGATCGTCAAGGGAGAGTTGACGATCGCCGGCTTCCCCCGACGACCGGCAGGGGCGCCGCGGCGCTGGTCAGCGCGCGACGCCCCTGTCAGGGACGGGCAGGTGGTCCGAGCAGGTCGGACGAGCGAGTCAGCGCTCGACGTCGCCGCGGATGAAGGCCTCGACCGCGTCGCGAGCCTCGTCGTCGCTGTACTGCACCGGCGGGGACTTCATGAAGTAGGACGACGCCGAGAGCAGCGGCCCACCGATCTTGCGGTCCAGGCCGATCTTCGCGGCCCGGATGGCGTCGATGATGATGCCGGCCGAGTTCGGGGAGTCCCAGACCTCGAGCTTGTACTCGAGCGAGAGCGGGATGTCGCCGAAGTTGCGACCCTCGAGCCGGACGAAGGCCCACTTGCGGTCGTCCAGCCAGGCGACGTAGTCGGACGGTCCGATGTGCACGTTGCGGGCCGGCATCTCGCCGACGAGCTGCGAGGTGACCGACTGCGTCTTGGAGATCTTCTTGGACTCGAGCCGGGTGCGCTCGAGCATGTTCATGAAGTCCATGTTGCCGCCGACGTTGAGCTGGTAGGTCCGGTCGACGGTGACGCCGCGGTCCTCGAACAGCTTCGCGAGCACGCGGTGCGTGATGGTCGCCCCGACCTGGGACTTGATGTCGTCGCCGACGATCGGCACACCCGCAGCGGTGAACTTGTCGGCCCACGACTTGGTGCCGGCGATGAAGACCGGGAGCGCGTTCACGAAGCCGACGCCGGCGTCGATGGCGCACTGGGCGTAGAACCTGGCGGCGTCCTCGCTGCCGACGGGCAGGTAGCAGACCAGGACGTCCACCTCGGCGTCCCGCAGCGCGGCGACGACGTCGACGGGGGTCTCTTCGGACTCGGTGACCATCTCGCGGTAGTACTTGCCGAGGCCGTCGAGGGTGTGGCCGCGCTGCACGATCACGCCGGTCGCGGGCACGTCGCAGATCTTGATCGTGTTGTTCTCGCTGGCGCCGATCGCGTAGGCGAGGTCCTGGCCGACCTTCTTGGAGTCGACGTCGAACGCGGCCACGAAGTTCAGGTCGCGGACGTGGTAGTCACCGAAGGTGACGTGCATCAGGCCAGGGACCTTGCCCGACGGGTCGGCGTCCTTGTAGTAGGTGACGCCCTGGACCAGCGACGAGGCACAGTTGCCGACGCCGACGATTGCTACGCGAATGGGGGCCATCCGGCTACTCCTTGAGGTGGTCGGCACCGGGCAGGCCCGGGTCCGTGCTGGGGTGGCCGGGCTCGATGCCCTGCCGTTCGGTCGAAATCAGTTCGTTGAGCCACCGCACCTCGCGCTCCACGGACTCGAGGCCGTGTCGCTGGAGCTCGATGGTGTAGGCGTCGACCCGCTCGCGCGTGCGCGAGACGGACTGACGCAGCGTGTCGACGCGCTCCTCGAGGCGGCTGCGCCGGCCCTCGAGGATCCGCAGCCGCACCGCGGCATCCGTCTGGCTGAAGAATGCGAGGTGCACACCGAAGTTCTCGTCGTCCCAGGCGGCGGGGCCCGAGTCTGCGAGGAGCTCCTGGAAGTGCTCCTTGCCGTCGGCGGTGAGCTTGTACACGATCTTGGAGCGGCGGCCGCCCCCTACCGGTGACACCGTGGTGTCCTCGGCGATGAGGCCCGCGTGCAGCAGGTCCTTTAGGCACGGGTACAGCGAGCCGTACGAGAAGGCACGGAAGGAGCCGAGCACCGCGTTCAGGCGCTTGCGGAGCTCGTAGCCGTGCAGCGGGGAGCGGTGGAGCAGGCCGAGGACGGCGAGCTCGAGCACGCCGTTCTTCCTGCTCATGTCGGCTCCTGCCGTCCGGCCGGGAATCGTCGATTCGATGTATCGAGTCGATACATCCAGACGATAGGGCCGAGCCTGACGCAAAGCAAACGCAAGGTGGCCGCGGCGTGTCCTGCAACACACCTCGGCGCGCCGCCGCGATGGAACCCGGCACCGTCCCCGACCGTCGTTAAGAAGGCGGGCAGTCTGCCCGGACCCAGCAGGAAGCAGGCTCGTGAAGATCGACTACCCGCGCAAGGCGCGCACCGGGGTGCGCCGATTCCTGCCGTCCTGGCGGCAGTGGCTGGCGCTCTTCTCGATCGGGTTCGGCCTGCTCGTGATCACCTTCGCCGTGCTGTACACGGTCATCAAGGTCCCGCAGCCGAACGATGCCGCGCTGGCGCAGTCCACCGTCGTGTACTACTCCGACGGCACCACGGTGCTCGGCCGCATCGGCACCGCCAACCGCACCTCGGTGCTGCTCTCGCAGGTGCCTGACTCGCTGCAGAAGGCCGTGCTCTCCGCGGAGGACCGGGACTTCTACTCCCACGGCGGCTTCTCCCCCACGGGGATCCTGCGGGCCGCGATCAACGACGCCAGGGGCGGCGCCGCAGCAAGGCGGGTCGACGATCACCCAGCAGCTGGTCAAGAACTACTACCTCACCCAGGACCGCACGGTCAGCCGCAAGATCACCGAGTTCTTCGTGTCCATCAAGATCGAGCGCGAGCTGTCGAAGAACCAGATCCTCGAGGACTACCTCAACACGATCTACTTCGGTCGCGGCGCCTACGGCGTCCAGGCGGCGGCCCACGCCTACTTCAACGAGGACGTCGCCAAGCTCACGCCCTCGCAGTCCGCGGTGCTCGCCGCGATCATCGCCTCGCCGGGCGCCTTCGCCCCGGAGACCCACCTCGCCCGGCTCAAGGACCGCTGGACCTATGTCGTGGACGGCATGGAGAAGGAGGCCTGGGTGACGCCGGCCCAGCAGGCCGCCCTGGCGTTCCCGACGATCGCGCCGCGGGCCAAGACGACCACCACCGGTGGGCCGCAGGGCTACCTCCTGGCCTACGTGCAGTCCGAGCTCACCTCAGAACGCGGCTACACCGTCGACGACCTCAACACGCTGGGCCTGCGGGTGGTCACCACCTTCAGCAAGACCGCCGAGGACGACGCCATCAACGCGGTGAGCACCGGGAAGCCGACGACCAACGCCAGCGGCGTGCGCGAGGGGCTGGCCTCCGTCGATCCCGCCACCGGGCGGATCCTGGCGATGTACGGCGGCGCCGACTACGGCAAGCCCCAGTTCACCAACGACGCGACGCAGAGCACCGCGCAGGCTGGGTCCACCTTCAAGGCGTTCACGCTCGCCGCCGCGCTCGAGAACGGCATCACGCTGAGCAGCACGTGGGACGGCACCAGCGGCCGGGTGTTCACCGATGTCAACGGCGTGACCACCAAGCCGATCCCGAACGAGGACGGCGGGAGCTACGGCATGGTCTCGTTGGACGACGCGATGGCTCGCTCGGTCAACACCGTCTTCGTCGACGTCGAGAACCAGCCACAGGTCGGCGCCGCGAAGGTGGTCGACGCGGCGCGGCGAGCCGGCATCCCCGACAACGTCCCGATGCAGGCGGGCCTCAGCGCGACACTCGGCGTCGCCTCGCCGACGGTGCTGGACATGGCGTCGGCGTACGCCACGTTCGCCGACGGCGGCCTGTACAACGCCCCCACCGCGATCCTGCGGATCAACGGCAGCAACGGCGGAACCGTCTACGAGCACGTCGCCCAGCCGAAGCGCGAGTTCTCGCCCGACATCGCCGCCGAGGTCACGCTGGCGCTGACGCACGTGGTCACCGACTCGTTCGGCACCGGGGTCAAGGCGCAGGCGGTGGGGCGTCCGGTCGCCGGCAAGACGGGGACGACCGACAGCAACCTGTCGGCGTGGTTCGTCGGCTACACCCCGCAGATCGCCACCGCGGTCGCGATGTTCCGGCCGTCGGCCGATGGCAGGACGAGCCTGTCGATGAACGGGGTGGGTGGGCTCGCCCGGGTCAACGGAGGGTCGTTCCCGGCGAGCATCTGGACGGCCTACATGACCGCGGCGGTGCAGGGCCTGCCCGTCGAGCAGTTCGCGACCCCGTCCGCGGGCGCCTCGGCCTCGGCGCCGCCGACGCCGCAGCCGACCATCACGAGCAGCGCGCCCGCTCCTTCGACCTCGCCGTCCCCGAAGCCCTCGACCAGCACCTCACCGTCGCCCAGCGCGAGCGTCTCGCCGCCGCCGTCGGCCAGCACCTCACCGTCTCCTTCCCCGTCGTCGTCCGCGTCGGAAGGCGCCACCGGCGCGCCGCCGACAACCGCCGCCAGCCCTTGACCGATCCGTCGCCCGGCACCTGGCATCCTGAGCCAGTGCCTGACGACGTGACCGAGCTCGAGCCCGCGGCCAGCACGCCGGCACCCCTGGAGCCGCCCGCTGCGGCGGACCTGCCGGTGGTGCTGCCGAGCCGGGACGACGCCGTGGTGGCCGCCGGCAGCGAGGGCATCGGGGGGCGCGCAGGCTCTCGCGTCCGCAGCACCCCCACGAGGGCGATCGTCATCGCCCTGGTGCTCACGACCATCACGTGCATGTTCGCGCTGCTCGCCAAGGAGCCCTGCCGGGCGCAGGCCTGGAACGGCGACAACAACTACAAGGACCTCTGCTACTCGGACATCGGCTTCCTGTACCGGCTGCGGGCCGGGCTCGCGGACGGCCACTCGCCGTACGCGTCGACGAGCACCCAGGGAGCCCTGGAGTACCCGGTGCTCACCGGTGGCTTCATGGCCGTGGCGGCCTGGATCACCAACCACGTGTGGGCCGACCAGGACGAGCTCGACCGCTCGCGGGACTTCTTCGACGTCACGGTGCTGATGCTCGTGATGTGCGCCCTGGCCACGACCTGGCTGATCGCCCGGACGGCCGGGCGAAGACCCTGGGACGCGCTGCTCTTCGCCCTGGCGCCGGGCCTGCTGCTCACGGCGTACATCAACTGGGACCTGTTCGCGGTGGCCCTCACCGCGGGGTTCATGCTCGCCTGGGCCCGACGGCATCCCGTGCTCGCGGGCGTGCTGCTGGGCCTGGCGATCGCGGCGAAGTTCTACCCGATCGTGCTGCTGGGCCCGCTGTTCATGCTGTGCCTGCGCGCGGGCAGGCTCCGGACGTTCTGGGTGACGGCGGGCAGCGGGCTCGCGGCCTGGCTGGTGGTCAACCTGCCGGTGCGCCTGCTGTGGCCGGACGGGTGGGCGACCTTCTACACGCTGTCCAAGAATCGTGGAGCCGGCTTCGGGTCGATCTGGTACGCCCTGGACCGCGAGGGGTACACGATCCCGGAGGGCCAGGTGCTCAACCGCTACGCCGGCGGCTCGTTGTTCGTGCTGTGCGTCGGGATCGGCGCGCTGATCCTGCTGGCACGGCGGCGGCCGAGGCTGGCCCAGGTCGCCTTCCTGGTCGTGGCGGCGTTCGCGATGACGAACAAGGTCTACTCCCCGCAGTACGTGCTCTGGATGCTCGCGCTGTTCCCGCTGGCCCGGCCGCGCTGGCGTGACCTGCTGATCTGGCAGACCGCGGAGGCGCTGTACTTCGTGGCGATCTGGTGGCACCTGCAGGGCCTGCAGGACAGCAGCATCGTGGTCCCCGAGTGGACGCACACCGACGCGACGGTGCTCCGCCTGCTGGCGACGATGTGGGTCTGCGCGATGATCGTCCGCGACATCCTGCGGCCCGAGCGCGACCCGGTACGGGCTGACGGCGAGGACGACCCCGGTGGTGGCGTGCTCGACGGCGCCCCCGACGTGTTCTCGCCGTGGTCCAGCCCAGGCGCCCGCCGAGGCGGCAGCCATGCCCGAGGCGCGAGGCAGCCGACCGCCGTCGGTTAGCCCGGGTGGCTCGGGGCGGTCGGCGAGCCGGCCCTCAGTCCTCGACGACGGCGTCGACCACGGTGGTCGTCATGCGGACCTCGACGTCGAGCTCGCTGCCGATCGCCGGCACTGCCACCCCGTCGGGCAGCCACAGCATCGAGAGCTGCATGTGCGGCGGCTCGGCGAACCACCGACGCTTGCCGTCGACGCTGAAGGGGGACAGGGCGCGCCCGGCCGCCTCGAGGCCGCCGATGCCCGCGACCTTCACCCGCTGCACGACGCTCGCGGGGGTAGAGGGGGCTGCGAGCGCGATGCCGTGCGCGGTGCCGCCGCCGACGATGAGCAGCGTGCCGGCGCCGGGCGCCTTGCGCTGGTGGTAGCCGAAGTGGTCGCCCTTGCGGAGCTGGTGGGCCCCGAGGACCGTCGAGCGGACGACGGCAGCGTCGCGGTCCCCGAGCCACAGCCTGGTCCCGACCCGGGTACGGAACGCGACGTCCGGATGCGCTCCACCGAGGGACGCGAGCTCGGCCGGGCTCACATGGCTCAGCCACAGCGTGGTTGGGGCGAGGTCGGCGCTGCGCAGTGCTGCCAGCGTGTCCTCGACCTCGCCGACGTGCCCGCGCGGGCCGGGGACGAGCGGCAGGTGCAGGGCGAAGCCCTCGAGCTGGGTGCTCTCGACGAGCGGGCCGAGCAGGCCGAGCTGGGCGCGTTCGAAGCCGAACCGGCGCATCGAGGACAGCACCTCGACGACGACGCGCTGGCCCGCCAGCGCCCCGAGGCCCTGCAGGGTGGCCGCGGTCCTGATCACCCGCGGGTCAGGCTGGATCGAGCCCTCGACCTCCGGCAGGAAGGGCTCCAGCACCAGGACGTCCCCGCCGAAGACGTCCACCACGTCGGCGACCTCGCGTGCGGTGCCGACCGCCAGCGCCGGCACGCCGAGGCGCGCGCACTCCGCGGCGAGCACGGCGCGCCCGAAGCCGTAGCCGTTGCCCTTGACCACCGGGACCAGCCCTGGGGTGTCGCCCTGGACCGCCGTCTGGTTCGCCCGCCAGCGGTTCCCGTCGACGTGCAGGGTGAGAGTCATCTGCGTGCTACCTCCGAGCCAGGTAGAGGCGGAACGCCCGGTGCAGGAACGGCGAGAGGGGGTAGTCCCACTCCCCGGCGTACTCGGCGGCCTCGCCGCCGGTGCCCAGCTTGAACTGGATCAGGCCGAAGAGGTGGTCCTCGGGGTCAAGGGTGTCGGTGATGCCGCGGAGGTCGTAGACCGCGGCGCCGGCGTCGATCGCGTCGCGCCATCATCTGCCACTGGACGGCGTTGCTCCCGCGGATGCTCGCGCCCCTGGGTGGCTCGACGCGCCGTAGGAGTACCAGACGTGCGTGCCGACCCGCACCCACAGCGTCGCCGCGAGGGCGACGCCGTCGAGGCGGGCGAGGTAGAGCCGGAGCCGGTCGGGGTCCTCGTCGCGCATCGCCGTCCACATGCGCTGGAAGTAGTGCAGCGGCGCGCGGCGTGAAGCGGTCGCGCTCGGCGGTCTCGACGTAGAGCTCGTGGAACGCGGCGAGGTCGGCGTAGTCGCCCTGCTCGACCACGACCCCGGCCTTCGCGGCCTTCTTGACGTTGCGCCGCCACAGCTGGTTGAAGCCGGCGAGCACGTCGTCCTGCTCCGGCCCGCGAGCGGGACCTGGAAGACGTAGCGCGGCTGGAAGTCCCCGAAGCCGCTGCTGCTGCCGTCGTCCTCGGTGCGCTCCCAGCCGCTCGCCCGGAGCTGCTGGACCAGAGCCAGCGCCGTGGCGTCCTCGCTGGACGGGGGGATGTCACGAAGCCGCTTGGCTGTGCCGCTCGCGATGGCGTCCTTGACCACTCCGGCGCTCCAGCGGCGCACCGTGACCTGCGGTCCCATCTTCACGGTGAAGACGTGCCGGCCCCGGAGGTACGCGAGCAGCGGCTCGGTCACTGCTGGGACGTCGTGCGCCTGCCAGTCGATGACCGGCCCCTCGGGCAGGTAGGCGAGGTAGCGCTTGACCTTCGGGGTCTGCCGGAGCAGCACGAGCGCGGTGCCGACCAGGTCGTCGCCGTCGAACCAACCGAGCGACTCGCTCGCCCACTCGGACTTCACCGCTGCCCACGACGGGGTCTGCAGGAAGCTGCCCGACCGCTGCACCACGAAGTCCCGGTGCGCCTGCGCGTCGATGGGGCGGATGGCGAGCGGCATGCCCGGGAGCCTACGTCGGTCAGCCCGGCAGCCTGGTACGCAGGAACGCGATGTCGGCCGCCTGCCCGGTGGCGCCACCCGGGGTCTCGCAGACGACCGGCGCACCGGCCGCGCTGATCACGGCGAGGAGCTCGTCCGGGTCGATGGAGCCGCTGCCGAAGTTGTCGTGCCGGTCGCGGCCGGAGTCGAAGGCGTCCTTGCTGTCGTTCGCGTGGACGAGGTCGACGCGACCGGTGATCGCCTTGACGCGGTCCACCGCCGTGGCGAGGTCGATGCCGCCTGCCCAGGCGTGGCAGGTGTCGAGGCAGAAGCCGGGCTCGAAGCCCTCCAGCGTGGTGAACAGGCGGTCGATGGCCTCGAGCCGGCGCGCCATGGCGTGGTCGCCGCCTGCGGTGTTCTCGATGAGGACGGGGACCTTGCGGTCGAGGCGCTCGAAGGTCTTGCGCCAGTTGTCGAAGCCGATGCCGTCGTCGTCCTCGGCGCCGACGTGCCCGCCGTGCACGATCACCGCCACCGCCCCGATCTCGGCCGCGGCGTCGACGTTCTGCTGCAGGAGCTTGCGGGAGGGGATGCGGATGCGGTTGTTCGTGGTGGCGACGTTGATGACGTAGGGGGCGTGGACGTAGAGGTCGATGCCGGCGGCCTGCGCGGCCGCACGCAGGGCCTGCGGACCGCCCGGGTAGGTGTGGACCGGGCCCTTCCAGCCCTGCGGGTCGCCCAGGAAGAGCTGGATGAGGTCGGCGCCACGCGCGTCCGCGTCCGCGATCGGGTCCTCGGACGTGACGTGGGCGCCGAGCCGGAGCTGGCTGGTCGGCCGGGTGGTCGGGGTCGTCATGGCGCCGAGCCTACGGCGGGCTGCCGACAGCCTGTGCACGACGGATTAGGGCCCCGTTCAGCTCGCCGGTACCCTGAGTCGAACGCTCGGCGCCGGTCTGGTGCTGGGCGTGCTTGACGCTAGTCACCCTCCTGCCACGGAGAGACCGTGGCCGCTTAGTCCAGAGGAGGTGGGTTACTCGCATGCGTCGTTATGAACTCATGGTCATCCTCGACCCAGAGCTCGAGGAGCGCACCGTCGCCCCCAGCATCGACCAGTTCCTGAACGTCGTCCGACAGGGCGGCGGCTCGGTGGAGAAGGTCGACATCTGGGGCCGTCGCCGGTTGGCGTTCGAGATCGCCAAGAAGACCGAGGGCATCTACGCCGTCGTCGAGCTCACCGCTGAGCCCGCGACCGTGAAGGAGCTCGACCGCCAGCTCAACCTCAACGAGGCCGTGCTGCGCACCAAGGTCCTCCGTCCGGATCTCCGGTAGGAGCGCGTCATGGCACAGGGCGACATCCCGATCACGATCATCGGGAACCTCACGAACGACCCGGAGCTCCGGTTCACCCCTAGCGGTGCAGCGGTGGCCTCTTTCACGGTTGCGTCGAGCTCGCGCGTGCTGGACAAGCAGACCAACGAGTGGAAGGACGGCGACACCACGTTCCTGCGCTGCAACGTGTGGCGGCAGTACGCGGAGAACGTCGCAGAGTCCCTCCAGCGCGGGATGCGCGTGCTCGTGAACGGCCGGCTGAAGCAGCGGTCGTACGAGACCAAGGAAGGCGAGAAGCGCACCGTCTTCGAGGTCGAGGTCGACGACGTCGGCCCGGCCCTGCGGTACGCCACCGCGAAGGTCACCAAGGTCTCGCGCAGCGGCGGGGGTAGCTTCGGCTCTCCCGGCGGCGGCGGGAGCAGTGACGTCGTGGCTGAGGACCCGTGGGCCACGCCCGCGGCTGGCGGTGGCGGCGCAGCCGCTGGTGCCGGCGGCGGCTGGGGCGGCACCTCCTCCTCGTCGTTCGACGAGCCTCCCTTCTAAGACCTAGACCTAAGACACCAGAGGACAACACCCGATGCCCAAGATTCCCGTGCGGAAGCCGAAGAAGAAGGCCAACCCGCTCAAGGCCGCCAAGGTCACCTACGTCGACTACAAGGACACCGCGCTGCTCCGGAAGTTCATCTCCGACCGCGGCAAGATCCGGGCCCGCCGGGTCACCGGTGTCTCCGTGCAGCAGCAGCGCGAGATCGCGAAGGCCGTGAAGAACGCCCGCGAGATGGCGCTGCTCCCCTACACCAGCACCGCACGCTGACGGGAGGCTGACCAACCATGAAGCTCATCCTCACGCAGGAGGTCTCCGGTCTCGGAGGCCCCGGCGACGTCGTCGAGGTCAAGGACGGCTACGGCCGCAACTACCTCGTCCCCCGCGGGTTCGGCATGCAGTGGACCCGTGGCGCCGAGAAGCAGATCGTCACGATCAAGCGGGCTCGCGAGGTCCGCGACGTCCGTGACCTCGGCCACGCCCAGGAGATCAAGGGCCAGCTCGAGAAGCTCACCGTCAAGGTCCCGGCCAGGGCGGGCGAGGGCGGGCGCCTGTTCGGCTCCGTCACGGTGGCGGACGTCGTCGACGCGGTGCGCGCCTCCGGGGGCCCCGACATCGACAAGCGTCGCATCGAGCTCCCCGGCCAGATCAAGACCGTCGGTGCGCATGCGGTGACCATCCGCCTCCACCCCGAGGTCGCGGCCACGATCGCGCTGGACGTCGTCCCGGCATAGCTCGTCCCGCTCCGCACGAAGGCCCCGACGCCCCTCGGCGTTCGGGGCCTTCGTGCGCCTCGCCTCGAGTCCTCGACGTGGCTGGTACCGACGTGCCTCACGGGGGCCGAGCGCCTCACCCTGTGCCGCGGCGGACGCCGGTCGGCCCCCCCGTCTGGTTCAAAGGTCCACCTGCTGGACACTTATGGGCCACCGGGCGGACTTTCTGCGGTCCACACCCTGGGTACGACATCGCTGCTGGTCAGAGCCATGATCGCGAAGAAATTGGCCGCTTTTCCACAAGGTCTTCCACGGTTTGTGTACAAGCGCGCGGCAGCGACCCACAGGCCGTGCACAGGTTGCCCACAGACTTTCCCACCGCGTCATTACCGCGGTGTCGGACCCGGACGACACACTCTGGTCCTGTCCTGTTGAGCACCACGAGTGAGGCGGTCGTCGCGTGAGTGTCGCCGAGCTGCCGGTACCGGCCCAGCCGTACGAGAGCACGTTCGAGCGCACGCCACCGCAGGATCTCGTCGCCGAGCAGTGCGTGCTGGGCGGGATGCTCCTCAGCAAGGACGCCATCGCTGACGTCGTCGAGGTCCTCCGCCCTGGCGACTTCTACAAGCCGGCGCACCAGACGGTCTACGACACCATCCTGGACCTCTACGGCAAGGGCGAGCCCGCCGATCCCGTCACGGTCTCCGGCGAGCTCACCAAGCGCGGAGAGCTCGGCCGCATCGGGGGCGCGCCCTACCTCCACACGCTCATCTCCTCCGTGCCGACTGCGGCGAACGCGTCCTACTACGCCAAGATCGTGCTGGAGCGCGCCGTGCTGCGCCGCCTGGTCGAGGCCGGCACCAAGATCGTCCAGCTGGGCTACGGCTCGGACGGCGGCGAGGCCGACGAGATCGTGGACCGCGCGCAGGCCGAGCTCTACAGCGTCACCGAGCGCCGATCGAGCGAGGACTACCTCCCGCTGGCGGACATCATGCAGGGCACGCTCGACGAGATCGAGGCCATCTCGTCGCGCGGCGGAGCCATGATCGGGGTGCCCACCGGTTTCGCCGACCTCGACCAGCTCACGAACGGCCTGCATGGTGGCCAGCTGATCGTGCTCGCCGCCCGCCCGGCGCTCGGCAAGTCGACGCTCGGCCTCGACTTCTGCCGGAACGCTTCGATCAAGCACAAGCTGACCAGCGTGATCTTCTCCCTCGAGATGGGCCGCAACGAGATCACCATGCGCATGCTCTCCGCCGAGGCGAGGGTCGCGCTGCACCACATGCGGTCAGGGTCGATGAGCGACGACGACTGGACCAGGCTCGCGCGCACGATGAGCGGCGTCGCCGAGGCCCCGTTGTTCATCGACGACTCGCCGAACATGTCGATGATGGAGATCAGGGCCAAGTGCCGCCGGCTCAAGCAGCGCCATGACCTCCGGCTCGTCGTCGTGGACTACCTGCAGCTCATGACCAGCGGCAAGCGCGTGGAGTCGCGGCAGCAGGAGGTCGCGGAGTTCTCCCGTTCGCTCAAGCTCCTCGCCAAGGAGCTCGACGTCCCGGTGGTCGCGATCAGTCAGCTCAACCGTGGCGCAGAGCAGCGCACCGACAAGCGCCCCCAGCTCTCCGACCTCCGCGAGTCCGGGGCGATCGAGCAGGACGCCGACATGGTGATCCTGCTCCACCGCGACGACGCCTACGAGCGCGAGTCGCCCAGAGCGGGCGAGGCGGACCTCATCGTGGCCAAGCACCGCAACGGCCCGACCGCCAACGTGGTGGTGGCGTTCCAGGGGCACTACTCGCGGTTCGTGGACATGGCTCAGAGCTAGGCCGGTGCCGTCGCCAGCCGTACAGCGAGCTCCGTGCGCGAGCGAACGTCGAGCTTGCGATAGATCCGCGCTAGATGGCTCTCCACCGTCCTGACGCTGGTGAAGGTCGTCTCGGCAACCTCCCGGTTGGTCCGGCCGGCGACCACCAGCTCGGCGATGCGTCGTTCACCCGGGGTGAGCTCGTTCGTCTGCTGACGGCGTCCGCCGAGGCTTGCCAGCTCCGCCGCGGCCTGCGCTGCTTGGACCGGCGTTCCCAGCCGGTGGAACGTGGCGTGTGCGGCCGCCAGTTCGTGTCGCGCGTCGTTGCGGTGCCCGGCGCGCCGGAGCACCTGCCCGAGCAGTAGCTGGGTCCGGGCCCGCTCGAAGGGCATCGGTAGCCGATCGTGGACGGCAAGCGCGTGCCTCAGCAGCTCCGACGAAGCGCTGATGCTGCCGCGGGTGGCCTCGATCAGCGCGTGACAGCGGAGTCCCATCGCGGTGGACCACGGGTGGTGGTTCGCGTCGGTGCTGGCGTCGAGCTCGGCGGTCAGCGCCTCGGCCTCGTCGAAGCGGCCCAGCGAGACCAGCCCGGCAACCGCGTCCGCATGGACCCGCAGGATCGCCGGCTCGTTGATCCCGACGTCGCGCGTAGAGACGGCGATGGCACGCAGCAGGTGACGCACGGCCGAGGGCACGTCTCCCGACCAGAGCTCGGCCGTTCCCAGGCTGCGCAGGTGGAGCGCAGTCGCAGCGACGAACCCGACTGCCTCGTCAGCAGCGAGGTCCGCCTCGCCGAGGGACCTGGCCAGCTCGAGGCGTCCCTGGTGGGTCAGTGCGAGAACGTGCACCGAGGTCGGCATCGGCGCGCGGACGCCCATGCGCTGGGCGTGCTCACGACCCTGGGTGGCTAGGTCGACCGCCTGTTTTGTATCGGCCTGCCCAGCACTCCAGGGCGGCGAGGTGCCCCAGGATGATCGGCAGCGCGGAGTCGTCACCCTCGTCGATGGCGGCCGTGCGCACCGCCTCGAGCCATCCGCGCGAGTCCTCGAAACGGTCGACGACCTTGAGGTACATGCCAAGAGCGAGCGCTGCCCTGTCGACCACCGGGACGGGGTCGGCGACGGCTTCGAGCGTGGCTGCCCGCTCCAAGGTCTCGACCTCTAGTCCGTGCCCGAGGCGTAGCCGGTGACTGGCGACGTTCGTCAGCGAGCTTGCGAGCACTCCGGCAGGGGGAGCCTGCATCGTCTCCAGGAGGCTCACCGCCGCCTGCGCGTGAAACAGGTCAGCAGCCGCCCCTGACGGACTTGTCTCGGCGAACCTGGCATGCACCCTGGCAAGCAGCATCGAGTCGTCACCTGCCTCGACGAGCGCCTGCTCGCAAAGGCGGGACACCATCGCGTCACCGCTTTCCCACGAGGCAATCGCCGCCAGGAGCAGCAGGGCGGGCACGCGGCCAGGCCCCGGGGGTGCGGACTCGAGCCCGGCGTCGGACAGGACCGCTCGGGCGCCGGCTGGGTCACCCAGCAGGTAGAGGTACTCGGCTACGTCCACACTCCGCCGCAGACAGTCCGACCGGTCGTCCGCTGGCGTCAGGCTGAGCGCCAGCCGGGCGAGCTCGGCGGCAGCATCAAGGCTTCCGCGCCGTCGCGCGTGCTGTGCTGCGACGTCGAGTGCCGCAGCCACCCCCGCTGATGGTTCGTGCGATCCCAGGGCAGCATGGCGAGCCCGCTCCTCCAGATCCGACACCGAGGATGCCACTCGGGTGTGCAGGGCGCGGCGCGCCCGCTCCGTCAGCTCCTCGTACGGAATCGAAGCGATGAGCGGATGGGTGAAGCGGACGCGCCCACCGTCGAGCTCCAGGACGCCCGCAGCGGCGGCCTCCTGCAGGCAGGTCCCCGTGAGCTCGGCGTCGCCGAGCGCGTGCTCGATAGCCCCGACGGTCGGCTGCGCCAAGGCAGCGATCACCAGAAGCATGTCGCGCGTCGCCGGGCCGAGGCCGCGCAGTCGCTCGGTCACCAGGAGTCGGAAGTCTGCCGGAACCGGTAACGGTTCTGAGGGAGCAGGCTCGATGCCGCGGCGGTGCAGGGCGCGAGCCATCTCCAGGCACATCATCGGGTTTCCGCCGGTCGCGCGGTGCAACCGAGTGAGCACCGGCCGACCCATCGTGCTCCCCAACCGGATCTGCAGGATGCGCTGCATGCCGCCGACGGTCACCGCACCCACCGGCACCCTCTCGCCGGGTAGTCCGAGGGTGGGCGAGAGATCGCCGAGCAACCCGGACCGGCACGAGGCGACGAGCCGAATCGGCTCGTCGTCCAGCCGCCGCAGCGCGAAGGAGAGTGCATTCCGGGAGCTCGCGTCCAACCACTGGACGTCATCCACGGCAAGAAGCAACGGTGCGGTGCGAGCCATCGCGCGCAGCATTCCCAGCACCGCGACCCCGACGGCCCTGGTCCCTGGCAGCGGTTCGTGATCGCTGACGTCGGACAGCAGCAGCGCGGCGGACAACGCCCGACGCTGCACGTCGGGCAGCTCGTCCAGCGCATCCCGGTCGAGACCGTCGAAGAGGTCCCCAAGCCCTGCGAAGGCGAGGGCGGCGTCCGACTGGCTGCAACGGCAGGCCCGGACCGTGACCCCGGCTGCCTTGGCCGCGAGCAAGGCCTGGCCCCAGATAGCGGTCTTTCCGATCCCTGCCGCGCCTTCGAGGGTCAAGGACGCCGGACCTGACCTGAAGCCCGTGACGAACCGCTGCACCTGCGCAAGCTCCACGTCGCGCGCGACCACCGAGCCGTCTGCGGCCTGCATCATGTCGCCTCCGGAGCTCCGCGCTCGGATCCGAGGCACGAACCCCGAAACCGCGAATCCGACGCGAGGGCAGGACGGCGATCGCCAGTCTCAACTCAGCGACTGGCGAGCAAAGTTGCGTAGTCCTACGGACGCCCGTATGCACCGCCGACTCTAGCGTCGGCGCCATGGTCAACGACACGAGTGAGCCCGAGCGTTCGCAGTGTGGGTCGAGGCGACGTCGCTTCGGCAAGTTGGTGCTGGCGCTGAGGCTGACATTCCGATCCACCCCCCGAGTCGTCGGCCGACGCCTTTCGTTGACCCTGCTGGCCGTGCTGACCGTCGCGATCGGGCTGCCGCTGCTTGCGGGTACCGCGTACGCAGCCCTGGGCAGCACGACCTTTGCTCCTCGCCCGGTCGACACGAGCAGCGCTGCGCAGGCGGTCGTGGTGCCGCTGCACGAGTCGTTGTCCGACCTGCCGGCGGGGAGCGTGCTCTACGGCGGTGGGGATCCGGCCATCAGTGCGGCGCTGGGTCTGGCCGGCCTGCCGGTGCCACTGACGTCGGACGGGTTCGTCGCTGTTGCCGGCGACGCGTCCGTGAGCTTCGCGGTCACCGGCGCCTCCGGCCAGGGCGATGTCGGGGACTTCCCGGTCGACTTTGCGGACTGCTTGGCGGCCGTGCCGGGAACGAGCTGTTCGTTGAGCGTGAGGTTCACTCCGACTGCAGCTGGCGCCCGTCACGTGAGCTACCTGCCAGTGCTCGCGCAGGTGACGTTGACCGCTGACAACCCGGCTGTCCAGCAGCTCCTCGCGCTGTTCGCGGGGACGTTGGGTGCCGACGTCGCGAATCAGCTCTCGGTCGACCTCTCGGGGACGGCGACTCCGGCGCTGGTCGTCCAGCCGACCATCGCCTTCGGCAACGTCCGGATCGGGGGCTCGAGCACCGTCGTCGTGCCGGTCGCCAACCAGTCCGACGTGGACATCACGCTGGATCCGCAGATCATCTCTGGGATCCAGCTGCACCCGCAGTTCACCGTCGCCTCAGGAAGCTGCGCGGCTCCTGTACCGGCCCACAGCGTCTGCTCGATCGAGGTGACCTTCGAACCCACGAACGCCAACACGTCCCACTCCGACTTCTTGGCGCTCGGACCGAGTGGGCCGCTGGAGACTGACGTGGGTCTGACGGGACAGGGGATCTACACGCTGTTGTCGCTCGATCAGGACTCGTTGGGCTTCGGGTCAGTGGCGGTGGGCGAGGTGTCCGGGCCGCAGCAGTTCACCGTCTTCAACGACCCATCGGCAACCGCTCCACTCGATGTCTCGGGGGTCACCACGTCGGCCGACTTCGCGCAGGTGGACTGGTCGGACTGCGTGGCGCCCGTCAATCCTGGCGACAGCTGCACCGTCGCGGTGTCGTTCAGTCCGACCCGGCTCGGTCCGCGCAGCGCCAAGCTCGTGCTGGTCTCCGATGCCACGCCAACAGGCGCACTCACGTCGATCAGCGTTGCGGTCGGCGGTGTCGGGACGACGTCGGCCGATGTGTCGACGCATCTGGCCGCCACCAGCACGAGGGGCGCAGGGAAGACCTTCGCGAAGGTGGCCTACACCGTCACCGTGAAGAACAGCGGTCCGAGCGCAGCCGCAGGCACTCGAGTCACGCTGACACTTCCGGTCGTCGGTGAGTTCATCAGCATCGACCGGGCGGGTTGCGTGGTACCCGTGGTCGGCTCAACCGGTTCCGTCAGCTGCACCCTGGGGTCTCTGGCGTCGGGCGCGGGGCTCTCGATCAAAGTCGTCGTCAGGGTCCCCGAGGCTACCGGGACCGTGGTGACTGCTTCTAGCGCGGTCAGCGGCTCCGTGTTCGACCCTGTGCTCGTGAACAACAACGCTGTTCGGACGCTCACGATCAAGTGACCGGACGCCTTCTCCGTGGGGTCCGGCCGCACGGGGGAGGTGCCTGGGACGTCGGCTCAGTAGCGGATCGTGGCCTGCGGGACGAGGCCGATGCTGACCGTCGCGGGGTCGACCCCGTGCGCGACCAGCGCGGCCCGAAGTGATGCCTTGTCGGCCGCGCTGTCGGGCACGGGCAGCGGTCCGTCGAGCCGCACCACGACCGTCCCTTGCTGCGTCGACACCTGCGCGACCTCCCAGCCCACGGAACCGGCCCACCCGGTGACCGCGGTCCGTACCGAGCTCTCGCGACTGAAGTCGCGGGCAGCGGTGACCGACGTCTGCGTCAGCGGGATCGCCACGATCAGGACCATCGCGGCGATGATCACGGTCGCGGTGCGCCGGTTCACCCGGTGCCCCGATCCGGGTTCGGCCAGCACGGCATGGCGGTGCACCCGGTACATGCCCATCACCACCACCCCGGCGACCAGGATCGCGGTCACGTTGGTGAGGAACAGCAGCATCGCGCCGCCGGCCTGGCTCGGCTGGTGCGACTCGAGGGTCAGCCCCACCACCGTCAAGGGCGGCACCAGGCTGATCGAGATGGCGACGCCGGGCAGCGTGTCGGAGATGTCGCTGCGCACGAGGGCGATGGACCCGACCGCTCCGGTCGCGATCGCGGCCAGCAGGCTGATCAGGCCGGGCGTCACCCGTGACGCCACCTCCGCGTTGTCGGCGGCGTCCACCGGCGAGGGCACGAACACCCCCACGAGGTATCCGATGGCGATGGCCACCACCACCCCGGCGACCACCAGCAGCACCGAACGAACCAGGTTGGACCAGTCCGCGAGGATGACCGCCAGCATGATGCCGAGGATCGGCGTCATGAGCGGGGCGACGATCATCGCGCCGATCACCGTCGCGTCCGAGTTCCCGACGACTCCGGCGGTCGCGATCACCGAAGCCAAGGTCAGCAGCAGCCAGTAGCGGCTGAGCTTCTGCGGTCGTGTCCGGCCCTCGAAGAACACCGCATCGCGCATGTGGCCGATCTCGTTCTGCGGCGCACCTGACCCGATGGTCGACTCCGTCATCGCGCTGCCCCTTGCTCGCGCCTGCCCGCAGCGGGTCAGGTCCGCCAGTGTTCAGCCCAGATGATGCCGGTCGGCCGCTGCCGCACCACGACGAAACGGCAGATGTTCACCGCGCGGCGCCACGATGCCCGTGCCTCGCACGGGCGCTCGGCCCTCCGTCGACGGACCGAGGTGATGGAATCCCGGCATGGGCGAGCCAAGGGATCACGAGCGAGGGCTGGTCGCGCAGCGGCTACGGTCCCAGCTGCTGGTCGGGCCGAGGCCACGGTCCGTGGTCGACGTCGTCGAGCACCTGCTCGCGGTGCAGGCGCAGGACCCGCGCGGCGCTCGCCTCGCGATCCGTCCCCGCAGCGTCGGGCTGTCCGCCGCCGATGTCGACGCCGCGCTCGCCGACCGCACGCTGCTGGTCACCACGCTGAACCGCGGCACGCTGCACCTGGTGCGCGCGGTGGACTACTGGTGGCTGCACGCGCTGACGACGGTCTCGCACGCGACGTCGAACCGGACCCGGCTCGCGCAGGAGGGCGTCAGCGAAGCCCAGGCGGACCGCGGCGTGGAGGTGGTCGTGCGGGCGCTCACCACCGAGGGGCCCCTGGTGCGTGCCCAGCTGAAGGAGCACCTGCAGCGTGCTGGCATCCCCGTCGAGGGGCAGGCCCTGGTCCACGTCCTGCACCGCACCAGCCTGCGCGGGCTCACGGTCCGCGGACCGATGATCGGCCAGCACCAGGCGCACGTCCTGGTGACGGACTGGCTCGGCGCGCGCCCCGCTGGTTCGCCGCAGGGCGAGGCTGCCCTGGCCGAGCTCGGCCGGCGTTTCCTCCGTGGGCACGGCCCGGCCGACGAACGCGACCTCGTCAAGTGGGCCGGCATCACCGTGACCCGAGCCAGGCAGGCCCTTCGGGCCGTGGCGGCTGAAGCGGAAGAGCGGCCCGGCGGGCTGCTCGCGCTCAAGGGCCAGCCGGACACCCAGCGGCTCCCAGGACCGTTGCTGCTCGGTGCCTTCGACCCGCTGCTCCACGGCTGGGTCTCCCGTACCCCGATCCTCGGCGGCCCCGACCATCCGGCGGCGTCCGTGGTCACGAGCAACGGGCTCTTCCGCCCCTTCATCCTGGTCGGTGGCCGGGCCGTCGGCGTCTGGTCGATGCCCGACCGGCGCGTCCAGCTCAGCCCGTTCGAGCCGTTGGAGGCCTCCGTGACCAAGGCGTTAGCCAGCGAGTCCAGCTCCGTCGAGCGCTACCTCGACCTGGTGACCTAGCGTGGGCTGAGATCCCGTCCTAGTCGAGGAGCCAGCGAGCAGTGACCACCGAGAGCGTGGACGTCGTGGTGCTCGGGATGGGCCCCGGCGGCGAAGACCTCGCCGGCCGGCTCGCCGAGGCAGGTCTGGCGGTCGTCGGTATCGAGGCTGAGCTCGTCGGCGGTGAGTGCCCCTACTGGGGCTGCATCCCGAGCAAGATGATGATCCGCGCCGGCAACCTCCTCGCGGAGACGCGACGGGTGCCGGGGATGGCAGGCCGTTCCTCGGTGCAGCCGGACTTCGGCCCGGTGGCCCAGCGCATCCGGGACGAGGCGACCGACAGCTGGGACGACACGGTCGCCGTCGACCGCTTCGTCGGCAAGGGCGGTCGCTTCGTCCGCGGGCGCGGCTGGCTGACCGGTCCCGGCCAGGTCACCGTCGGGGACACCACCTTCGTCGCGGCGCGTGCCGTCGTCGTCAACACGGGCACGCGGCCGAGCGCCCCGCCGATCGAGGGGCTGGCGGGGCTGCCGTACTGGACCAACCGGGAGGCCATCAGCACCGAGTCCGTGCCGAGGTCCCTGCTGGTCCTCGGTGGTGGTGCGATCGGCGTGGAGCTCGCGCAGGTGTTCGCCCGGTTCGGCAGCACGGTGACGGTGGTGGAGGCCGCGCCCCGCCTGGTCGCCCAGGAGGAGCCGGAGGCCGGTGAGCTGCTGGCCAAGGTGCTGACGGCGGAGGGGCTGCAGGTCCGCACCGGGGCCACCGTGACGAAGGCCGCGCACGGTCCTGAGGGTTTCACGCTGACAGTCGA
Organism: uncultured Actinomycetota bacterium; assembly: GCA_963819215.1. Lineage (GTDB taxonomy): Bacteria > Actinomycetota > Actinomycetes > Prado026 > Prado026 > CAWFVK01. Next base: position 26,305 of record CAWFVK010000008.1, read on the forward strand.
CGGCACGGAGCTCACGGCGGAGAAGCTCCTCGTGGCCACCGGCCGCCGGGCCGACCTCGCGGGGCTCGGGGTGGACTCGCTCGGGCTCGACCCGCAGGCGCACTGGCTCGAGACCGACGACCGGTTGCGCGTACGGGGCACCGAGCAGCTGTGGGCCGTCGGCGACATCACGGGCAAGGGCGCCTTCACGCACATGTCCATGTACCAGGCGAGCATCGCGGCGACGGCGATCCTCGGCGAGGACGGCCCGCCGGCGACCTACGAGGCCGTGCCCCGGGTGACCTTCACCGATCCCGAGATCGGGTCGGTGGGGCTGAGCGAAGCCGCAGCCCGCGAGCAGGGGATCAGCGTCCGGGTCGGGTCCACCGAGGTCCCGACGACGGCTCGTGGCTGGATCCACAAGGCAGGCAACGACGGCTTCATCAAGCTGGTCGAGGATGCCGGGCGCGGCGTGCTGGTCGGTGGGACGAGTGTCGGCCCCACCGGTGGCGAGGTGCTGGGGCTGCTCGCGCTCGCGGTGCACGCACGGGTGCCCACGCAGACGCTGCGCACGATGATCTACGCCTACCCGACCTTCCACCGCGGCGTCGAGGCCGCGCTGGCCGACCTTCACTGACGCGAGGCTCCGACGATGGATGACGGTCCGGTCGAGCTGCTGGCGCAGGGTGGTGATGACCGCGGCCGTGACCCTTTCAGCTGGTCGCAGTGGGCGCGAGCCCATCCGCGGGGGCTGGTCAGTGCTGTCGTGGTCGTGCTCGTCGGTGCGCTGGTCGGTGGGTTCGGCTACGTCCGCTCGGGTCCGAAGCTTCCCTCCCTGAGCAGTGCGAGAGCCCAGCTCAACACCGACACCCCGGAGGTGTCCGGCACCTGGGCCGTCGGCGCGGACGGCCGCCCGGCAGCGCCGCCCATCATCACCGTCTACGCGGTGCTGCGGTTCTCCGGCGTGGGCGCGGAGGGCGTGCAGCTCGCCGGGATGGCTGGACCCGGCTTGAGCAACAGCTCGTCCTCGGTCCAGCACGTCGCCGACGGCACGACCTCGATCGCCACCCAGCTCCGCTCGACCCTCGACTGCTCGCAGATCGCGCTCCCAGCCAGCACGTCCGAGTACGGCCTCGCGGTCACGGTCGCGCAGGGCTCGCGGACGGCCCAGGGCGCGCTGTCGTCCGCCGACCTGGTCAGGCGCTGGACCGAGGCCGTCAACCAGGCCTGTGGTTCGTGGGCCGCGCGGACCAATCTCACGGTGAACGCGATCAGCGGCACCGCGGCCCCGGTCCGCCCCGAGGCCGACCTCCGGGTCACGGTCTCCAACAGGGGTTCGGTACCGGCGACGCTCAGCAGCGAGCTCTACCAGGACGGAGGGTTCACGGTCAGCCGCGACCCAGCAGGGTCGGTGGTGGTGGCCCCGCGGAGCAGCGCGACGCTGTCCATGCACGTGACCTTGCCGTACTGCGACCAGGTCCCGGTGATGAGCGACACCCTCACCCTGGATGACTCGACCTTGCTCGGCCTGACCGCCACGACCGGGCCGCCGCCGGTCAAGGCGGATGTGCAGGAGTTCGTCGAGGGCACCGGGCCGACCGGGGTGCTGCTCTCCGAGGGCGCGGCCTCGGCTCTCGCGGGCGTCCTGGGCGAGGCCTGCGGTGGCCTGACCTCGGTGGTCGCGCTGCTGAAGCCGGGCGCCGAACGCCTCGACCGGGCGAAGGGTCAGCTCTCGCTCGGGGTCCTGCTCGACCTCCCGCCGGGAAAGGTCAGCGACCTCACGCTGGCGAGCGCGCAGAGCACGGGTGCGCTCAGCCCTGACACCTTCGTCCCGTTGTGGCGGACGACGCCGACCCTGGTGCCGGACGCGACCGGTCAGGTCGGGGCGACCCTGACCTACCGGCTGCCCAAGGGGGCGACCTGTCCGTTCACCGGCGCGGTCCTGCCGGGGTTCACCGTGGTCGCGCACGTGCAGGAGCCGGCGGGGGTGCGCACGGTCCGCTACGCGCTGGGCATCATCCCGTGGGAGGACCCTGCCACGATCGCGCTGCTCTGCCCGGGCCTGACGCTCACCGAGGCGGGCGGTGTGACCAGCCAGTCGGTGAGCTCGCCCAGCGCCTCGCCCAGCGGCTGATCGATGGTCAGCGTGGCATGCCGGTCCCCGCGGGTCTGGCCCTGGTTCACGATCGCGACCGGCACGCCGAGGGCTGCTGCGCGCAGCACGAAACGGTGCCCGGACATCACCGTGAGGGACGACCCGAGCACGACCAGCGCGCGGGCCCGCTCGACCAGGGCGAAGGACGCCGCGACCCGAGCCGGTGGCACGACCTCACCGAAGAAGACGACGTCCGGCTTGAGCAGCCCACCGCAGTCGAGGCAGTCCACCACGACGAAGCCCTCGACGGCGGAGTCGGCCAGCACGACGTCGCCGTCAGCCTGCTGACGGGCGCCCTCCACCGCGGCCGACCAGCCGGGGTTGGCGGACCGCAGCCTGCGGTCGAGCGCGTCGCGGCGCGTGACTGCGTCCGCAGCCCAGGCAGCAGACGTCGGCCAGGCTGCCGTGGAGCTCGACGACGTCCCGAGCTCCCGCCGGCCTGGTGCAGGCCGTCCACGTTCTGCGTGATGATGCCGGCGAGCAGCCCCCGGCGCTGCAGCTCGGCCACCGCGACGTGCCCGGCGTTGGGCCTCGCCTGCGCCACGTAGCGCCAGCCGAGGTGACTGCGGGCCCAGTAGCGCTGGCGGGCCGCGCGATCCCGGGTGAACACCTGGTAGGTCATCGGGGCCTGCGTGCGGGCTGCGCCCGTCGGCCCGCGGTAGTCGGGGATGCCGGACTCGGTGGACAGGCCGGCGCCGCTGAGGATGACCACGTCACCTGCGCGGACGAGGGTCGAGAGCTCCTGGACGCCGGTCACGGCAGCTCGACCGTCTCGGCCCGCCGGATCTCGCTCAGCGAGCTGACGAGCACCGGCTCCACGCTGGCGCCGTCCAGCAGCTCGGCAAGGACCAGGAAGGCATGCCGGACCAGCGCCGGCCAGCCGACCGCGGCCGCAGACGGGGCGTCGTCGCGGGTGTCATCCGGATCGCTTGGCGCAGCGCTGTCGGCCGTTGCGTCACTCGGGTCGTAGGTTCCCAACGCCCCGGCGAGGACCAGCACCAGCGCGTTCGGGTCGGGCGCCGGGAACCAGCCGGCACCCCGGGTGAGGCAACGCTGCAGGACCTCCAGCGCGTCCTCACCCGTCAGGCCGCCCGGGTGGGTGTCCTCCAGCAGGCTGCGGACCATCCCGCCGAGCAGGACGGCCACCTGCCCAGCGTCGCCAGCCGCCAGCCGTGCCACGCAGGCGTCGAGCTGGTCGGCATCGGCGGCGCGGGTCGCCGCGACCGCTTCGGTGACCGTCGTGCGCAGACCACGGACCGTCCTGGACTCCACCGATCGGCTCAGTCCGCCGCCACGATGGGGCACGGCTCGCCGTCGAGGACCTTGGCGAGCAGCCCAGCGAGCTGGGCCTGCTCGTCGCTGCTCAGACGCTGGACCACGGGCGACGCCCCGAAGATCTGGACGTCCAGCTGGGACTCCACCGCGTGGCCCTCGGGGGTGAGGGTGAGCAGCTTGACCCTGCGGTCCTCCGGGTCGACGTGCCGGCCGATCAGGCCACGCGCCTCGAGCCGGTCGACGAGGCCGGTGACCGTGGACGCATCGGTCCCCAGGACCTCGGCGAGCGCGCTCATGGTCATGGCTGGCTGCTGCGCGAGGAGGTGCAGGGCGAACGCCTGCTGCTTGGGGAGGCCGACCTGGTGCCCGCAGGTGCTGACATGCTCGAGCATCAGCTTGGCGAAGCCCATGGACTGCTCGACGAGCTGGCGTGCGGCGCCTGCTGGTCCACCCATGGCGTCACGGTACCTCGCGCGGTCTCGTAGGGTGACCGCATGGGTGGCCCTCGGTTGCGTGCCTCGCTGGCGTCGATCCCTTCCTACAAGCCGGGCGTCGCGGCCGACGAGGGCGCGTTCAAGATCTCCAGCAACGAGAACCCCTACCCGCCGTTGCCGTCCGTGCTCGCCGCGATGCAGCAGGCGATGGAGTCCATCAACCGGTACCCGGACCTCGCGTCCGGCCGGTTGGTGGAGGCCCTGGCCCGGCGCTTCGACGTCCCGGCGGACCACCTGGCGCTGGGAACCGGCTCGGTCGGGGTGGCGCAGCAGATCGCCCAGGTGACCTCGGGCCCCGGCGACGAGATCGTCTACGCGTGGCGCTCGTTCGAGGCCTACCCGATCATCACCCAGCTCGTCGGCGCGACCTCGGTCCAGGTCCCGCTCGACGCCGACGAGGGCCACGACCTCCCCGCGATGCTGGCTGCGATCACCGACCGCACCCGGCTGGTGTTCGTCTGCACCCCGAACAACCCGACCAGTGCCGTCGTCGACGGAGCCGACCTGGAGAAGTTCCTGGACGCCGTGCCGTCGGACGTGCTCGTGGTGCTCGACGAGGCGTACGTCGAGTTCGTCCGTGACTCGGGCGCCGCCGACGGGCTGGCCCTCTACCGCAGCAGACCGAACGTGTGCGTGCTGCGGACCTTCTCCAAGGCGTACGGGCTCGCGGGGGTGCGGGTGGGGTTCGTCGTCGCGCACCCTGAGGTCGCCGAGGCCGTGCGCAAGGCCGCGGTCCCCTTCGGCGTCAGCACCTTGGCGCAGGTCGCGGCGATCGCGTCGCTGGACGCCGAGGACGAGCTCCGCGAGCGCGTGGAGCTCTTGGTCGCCGAGCGCACCCGGGTGCTGGCCGCGCTGCGCGCGCAGGGCTGGACGACACCGGAGTCGCAGGCCAACTTCGTCTGGCTGCGGCTGGGCAACCGTTCCGCCGAGTTCGGCGAGGCCTGCTCGAGCGCCGGGGTGGTCGTGCGGCCCTACGGCGAGGACGGCGTGCGCGTCACGATCGGCGAGGCCGAGGCCAGCGACCGTTTCCTGGCCGTCGCCGCACGCTTCGACGCCCCTCGCCACTAGCCGCTGTGCTCGGTTCGCACCCGCGGACGACCGTCGCAGGCCGCGCCTGGCGGGGGCAGGGATGATGGTCGCGTGAAGCCGCTGGATCCACGCCTGCTCCGGTATGCCCGGGCGACCCGCGCGTACTTGGTGCTCACGGTGGTGATCGGGGTGGCGGTGACCGCGCTGCTCATCGCGCAGGCGTGGCTCATCGCGGAGGCGGTGTCGGGCTCGTTCATCCGGCGTGACGGCCTCAGCGAGCTGCGAGGTGCGTTGCTGGCGCTGCTCGCCGTGGTGCTCGGCCGGGCGGTCCTCGCGTGGCTCACGGAGTCGGCCGCCCATCGCGCGTCAGCCAAGGCGAAGTCCCAGCTTCGGGCCGCGCTGCTCGCCAAGGTCGTCGAGGTCGGGCCGCGCGGCCTGGGTGGGCGCCGGACGTCGGACCTCACCACGCTCGCCACCCGCGGGGTCGACGCGCTCGACGGGTACTTCGCGCGGTACCTCCCCCAGCTGGTGCTGGCCGTGATCGTGCCGGCCGTGGTCATCGTGGTGCTCGCGACGCAGGACTGGGTGAGCGCGCTCATCATCGTCGTGGTCATCCCGCTCATCCCGGTGTTCATGGTGCTGATCGGCATCGCCACCCGGGAGCACACCGACAAGCAGCTCAGCACCTTGCAGCTGCTCGCCGGGCACTTCCTCGACGTCGTGGGCGGACTGCCCACCCTCAAGGTGTTCGGCCGCGCCAAGGTGCAGACCGAGGTGATCGCGAGCGTGTCCGAGCGGTACCGCCGGGCGACCATGTCGACCCTTCGGCTGGCGTTCACGTCGTCCCTGGTGCTCGAGCTGCTCGGCACGCTGTCGGTCGCCCTGGTCGCGGTGTCGGTCGGGCTTCGGCTGCTCGCCGGGGAGATGTCCTTCCGCACAGCCCTGTTCGTCCTGCTGCTGGTGCCCGAGGCGTTGCTGCCGCTGCGCCAGGTCGGAGCGAACTTCCACGCGAGCGCTGAGGGCCTGGCGGCCGCTGAGCAGGTGTTCGACGTGCTGGCGCTGCCCGTGCCCCCGCGGGGGAGCCGGACCGACGTCCCGTCCCTCGCCTCGCACGATCTCCGCGTCGAGGGGCTGACGGTCCGCTACGACGGGCGGGCCGAGGACGCGCTCCACGAGATCAGCTTGGTGCTCCGGCCCGGCGAGACCGTCGCCCTGGTCGGGCCGAGCGGTGCGGGCAAGTCGACGCTGCTCGCGGTGCTCCTCGGGTTCCAGCAGGCCACCGCCGGACGTGTCCAGGTGGGGGACGTCGACCTGGTCGACCTCGACCCGGACGCCTGGCGCTCTCAGCTGTCGTGGTTACCGCAGCGGCCGCACCTGTTCGCGACGTCGATCGAGGCGAACATCAGGCTGGGCGATCCGTCGGCGTCGAGCGATCGGGTGTGGGAGGCGGTGCGCGCGTCCGGCCTCTCCGAGGTCGTCGACGCGTTGCCCGCCGGTCTCGCGACCGTGCTCGGGGAGGGCGGCGCTGGGCTGTCCACGGGGGAGCGGCAGCGGGTGGCCCTCGCGCGGGCGTTCCTGCGGGACGCCCCGCTGCTCCTGCTCGACGAGCCCACGGCCAGCCTCGACGGCGCGACCGAGGTCGGCGTGCTGGACGCCGTGCGCCGGCTGGCGACGGACCGCACCGTGCTGCTGGTTGCCCACCGTCCCTCGTTGCTGGCGCTCGCCGACCGGGTGGTCGAGGTCGAGCTCGTCGAGCCGTCGATCAGACCCGAGACGGTGGCTGCCGGCGTGGTGCCGGCATGAGCAGCAGCGCGCCGGCCGACCTGCGGCGCACCGTCCTGCTGGCGCGCCCGGCCTTCGGGCGGGTCGCCGCGGCCTCGCTGCTCGGTGCGGCCACGGTGGGGGCCTCGATCGGGCTGATGGCGACGTCGGCGTGGCTCATCTCGCGCGCGGCCCAGCATCCGAACGTGCAGGCGCTGGCCGTCGCGATCGTGGGTGTGCGGTTCTTCGGCATCAGTCGGGGCGTCTTCCGGTACAGCGAGCGGCTGGTCGGTCACGACGCCGCCTTCCGGGTGCTCGGCTCGCTGCGCGTCGCGCTGTTCACCAAGCTCGAGCGCCTCGCCCCGGACGGCCTGCCCGCCTTCCGCAACGGCGATCTGCTGGCCCGGCTCGTGGGGGACGTCGACGTCCTGCAGGACCTCATGGTGCGGGTGCTCCCGGCGTACGCGATCGCCGTGCTGGCCGGGGGCGGCGCCGTCGTGCTGGTCATGGTGATGCTGCCGTCCGCCGGTGTCGTGCTGCTCGTCCTGCTGGCCGTGGCCGCGACTGTGGTGCCGTGGGTGACGCAGCTGCTCGCGCGCAGGTCCGAAGCCGGCGTCGCGGAGGTGCGCGGTGAGCTCTCGGTCGGCGTGCTCGACCTGCTCGAAGGCTCGCCCGACCTGATCGCCTACGGTGCCGCCGACGGCCAGCTCGCGCTCACCTCGAGCCTCGACGCGGATCTGACGCGCGCGGTCGTCAGCGGGCGCGGGAACGGCAGGTGTGGGCTCCGGCCTCAGTGCGCTCCTCGGCGGGCTCGCGGTGTGGGGGGCGCTGCTCCTCGGGGTGTCTGCGGTCGGGGCAGGATCGTTGGACGGCGTGCTGCTGGCCGTGGTGGTGCTGACGCCGCTGGCTGCCTTCGAGTCGGTGGCCGGACTGCCCGCGGCTGCGCAGGCGATGGAGCGAGTGCGCCGCTCGGCGGCTCGCGTGTTCGCGGTGCTCGACGCGGCAGAGCCGGTGGTCGAGCCGCTCCAGCCCGCGGTCCCGCCGGCCGGGACGCCGGTCATCAGCCTTCGCGGGCTGCGTCGTCCGCCGGCCGGGGACCGTCCGACCGGTGCTCGAGGGCATCGACCTCGAGCTTGCTCCCGGGCGCCGCGTCGCCGTCGTCGGCCCGAGCGGTGCCGGGAAGTCCACGCTGGCCTCGGTCCTGCTGCGGTTCCTCCCGTACGACGCCGGCTCGGCCACGCTCAACGGCGTCGAGCTCGACACGCTGGACGGCGAGGCGGTCCGTCGGGTCGTGGGCCTCTGCGGTCAGGACGCTCACGTCTTCGACACGACGATCGAGGCGAACCTGCGGGTGGCGAAGCCCGACGCGGACCAGGAGCAGCTGCGATCCGCGCTGGCGAGCGCCCGGCTGCTGCCCTGGGTGGACAGCCTGCCGCGCGGGCTCGCGACTCCGGTCGGCCCGCACGGGGCGTCGATCAGCGGCGGGCAGCAGCAACGGCTCGCCCTCGCGCGGGCGCTGCTCGCGGACTTCCCGGTGCTGATCCTCGACGAGCCCGGCGAGCACCTCGACACCGCGACCGCGGACGCGCTCACCGCGGACCTGCTGGCCGTGACCGCAGGCCGCAGCACGGTCCTGGTGACCCACCGGCTCACCGGGCTGGACCTCGTCGACGAGATCGTCGTGATGGACGCCGGGCACATCGTCGAACGCGGGACGCACGCCCAGCTGGTCGCCGCTGGTGGACGCTACGCGGAGCTCTGGTCGGCCGAGCAGGCCGCCGGATCGGCCTCGCCTGCCTGAGCAGCCTCGCCCCTCTGGAGAGCGTCGGCGGCCCGAGCGGCCTCGGCGGCCTCGGCGGCTTCGTCGGCGCGCAGCCGTGACAGCTCCTGCTCCCGCACGTTCTTCGTCAGGCTCGCGGCTCGCTCGAACTCGTGCCGGGCATCGGCGGCGCGCCCGAGCCGCATGAGGAGGTCGCCGCGCACGCTCGGGAGCAGGTGGTAGCCCTGCATCGAGCGTTCCGCGAGCAACGGGTCGAGGACGTCGAGGCCAGCCTGCGGTCCGTCGGCCATCGAGACCGCCACGGCCCGGTTGAGCTCGACCACCGGTGAGGGCGTGACCTCGGCCAGCACTCCGTACAGGTCCGCGATCCGGCGCCAGTCGGTGTCCTCGGCTCTCGTCGCCCGCGCATGACAGGCGGCGATCGCGGCCTGCAGCGCGTAGGGACCGTGCTGGCCCCCGAGGTCTTCGGCGTGCTGCAGCGCGGCCAGTCCGCGGGTGATCAGCAACGGGTCCCAGCGCCTGCGGTCCTGGTCGAGCAGCAGCACGGGCACGCCGTCGGGGCTCAGCCGTGCCGCCGTGCGCGAGGCCTGGATCTCCATGAGCGACAGCAGCCCGTGCACCTCGGCCTCGTCGGGAACCAGCGCGGCGAGCAGCCGTCCGAGCCGCAAGGCGTCCGCGCAGAGCGCCGGGCGCATCCAGTCGGCACCCGCGGTGGCCGAGTAGCCCTCGTTGAAGATCAGGTAGACGACGCCGAGCACCGAGGAGAGCCGGGCCGACCGCTCGTCCGCCGCCGGCACCTCGAACGGAACGTCGGCCGCTGCCAACGACTTCTTGGCTCGCACGATGCGTTGCGCGATCGTGGGCTCGGGGACCAGGAAGGCGCGGGCGATCTCGGTGGTGGTCAGGCCGCCGAGCAGGCGCAGGGTCAGCGCCACCTGGGCCGCCGGAGCGAGGACCGGGTGACAGGCGATGAAGACCAGCCGGAGCAGGTCGTCGTCGATGGTGTCGACCAGGCCTTCGTCGAAGTCCGGGGTCACCGCCTCGTCCAGCTCACGGCCCAATTCCGCATAGCGGGTGCGCAGCCGCTCGCTCCGCCGGAAGTGGTCGACGGCACGCCGCTTCGCCACCGTGAGCAGCCAGCCCCTGGCGTTGCGCGGCGCTCCCTCGACGGGCCACTGCTCGAGCGCAGCCACCCAGGCGTCCTGGGCGAGCTCCTCGGCGAGCCCGAGGTCGCCGGTGTAGCGGGTAAGGCTGGCGACCAGTCCCGGGTACTCGAGCCGGAACACCGTCTCGAACGAGCGGAGGTCGGTGTCGCGCACGCCGTTGATCACATCATCGGCTGCCCGAAGCGGCAAGGACGGGGACCGCAGGGTCCCCGTCCTTGGCTACCGCCCGCTTGGGGTTACTCGTCAGGCCCGAAGACCTGGCGGATCGAGCACTCGCCGTCGCCGGCGACCGCGAGGAACCGCTTGGACCACTCGATCGCCTCGGCCTTGTCGCGGACGTCGCACAGCGCCCAGCCACCGATCAGCTCCTTCGCCTCCGCGTAGGGCCCGTCGATGACGGTGAACTCGCCGTCCTTGCGGATGACCTTGGCGCCGAGCTCGCGGGGCCCGATGCCGCCGGTGGCCACGATCACGCCCGCCTTGAAGGCGCTCTCGATGAACACGCCCATCTCCTCCATGAGCTCGGGGGTGGGCGGTGGCATCTCGACGGACTCGTCGCCCAGCGTGTACATGAGGAATCGCATGACTGCTCTCCTTGCTCTCGGTTGCTTCGGTACCTAGGGGTCGAACGGCACACCCGCAGATCGACAGCAGCGTTGAAGGAATTTTCCGCGAGCTTGCAGGATGCTCGCATGGGCGATGCCGGTGAGCAGAGCCGGCGCATCGCCGGGCGCTCGAGCTAAGCGGTCGGGTCGACGACGTGACCGGCGAAGACGGGTGTGCCGCTCGGCTCGTGCACGATCGCCCAGACGAAGGGGCGCGTGACGGCCATCGTCACCGGAGTTCCGGCTCGCGCCGAGGATGCCACCGCGATTCCGGTGACTGCAGCGGCCTCGGTGCCCAGCTCGTCGACGGTGATGTTCGCGCGGTGCACCGCCGCGCTGACGAACACGCCCGGAGCGATGCCGCTGAGGTCACCGACGTCACGAAGGCCGAGGCGCTGGAGCGGGGACAGGAGGTCGAGGTCCGTCTCGGTGTTCCAGCGCGGCAGCGTCAGCTCCACGATCGCGCGCGGGTCGGACTCGGCTCGCGCGGTCGCCACCGGCAGCAGGGCGGTGAGCTCGGCGGCGGAGCGCACGGCCTGCCTGGGCAGGACGACGTGCATGCTCAGCTGCCCCCCGCCGTACGGCAGCACCACGCGTTGCCAGGCTGCGCTCTCGCTGTAGCCGGCGCCCTCGGGGACGTTGCGCATGAGCGGGACGGTCACGGATCGGCCGGCCGCGGTCGCGAAGGCGCCTTGGCCGGTGTCGTTCTTCGGGAAGGACTGGGCCCAGGTCGCCTTCAGGTAGACGGCGTTGGCGAGCACCAGCAAGGTCGACGGGTCGAGGGAGTCGAAGAGCTGGTTGATCCGGCCGCGCGTCTGCGCGGACACCCACCGGTTGATCGTGGCTGCGGCTGACGGTCTCGTGAAGTCGACGGCATCCGCCTTGGCGCCGTACTGCGTCGCCAGCAGTTTCAGGAAGGCCTGCTGGACGCTGGCGGCAAAGCCCTGCTCGATGAAGAGCCCGTTCGCGATCGCGACGACGGGCTCTGGCACGGTGCCGCCCGAGGTGGTCGGCTGCGGCCCCGGGCTCACCGGCCCGGTGGTCACGATCGATGCGGTCAGCGCGTTCAGCGCCTGGTGCGTGGCTCCCTCGGGCACGGTGCCGGGCGGGAAGCCGAAGACCTCGTCCAGCTCGCGCGCGGTCGTGCCGCGGGCCCCGGCGCGAAGCATGCCGAACGCGACAGCAAGGGACAGCGGCGACGTGGTCCAGTTCTTGTCGACGAGCGCGGTGGTGCCGTGCAGGTGGGTCCCGAAGGCGGTGATCCCGGCGACGACCTCCGCAAGCCCGGGCGCGGCGCTCAACGCGACCGGGACCCGCGCGGCGTCGTAGGAGAGGTCGGTCAGCAGCGGCGGGCCGGGGATGCTCGGGGTGGATGAGCTGCTGCACGCCACCAGTCCCGACGACCCGGCTGCGAGGAGGCCCAGCGCGCCCCCCAGCAGGGCACGCCGGCTGAGCGGACGATCGGGCTGCCCGTCTCGCAGGCGTTCACCAGTCTCGGTCATGCGGCTGAGACGCGGCGCTCGAGCGGCAGGTTCCACTGGGCGCCGACGGGTTCCACCGCGAGCCCGACGGGGTTCCACCGGTGCCGATGGGGTGACGTGCTGGTCAGGATCGGCCATGCTCGGCGTCCGGGGGGTACCGTCAGGAACCAGGCCCAGACCCAGGGTGGACGACGGAGCTGTCTGGTAGCGGTGACCCCGTAGCCAGCAGGCCCAGAGGAGGTTTCGTGGACAACGGAACACCAGCCGAGCTCGTGCAGCTGCTGACGCCTGAGGGCGAGCGTGTGCACCACGGCGAGTACGACATCACCCTCAGCGACGACGAGTACCGCGGCCTGTTCCGGGACCTCGCGCTGGTCCGCCGCATCGACCTCGAGGCCACCGCGTTGCAGCGGCAGGGCGAGCTCGGCCTGTGGGCGAGCCTGCTCGGCCAGGAGGCCGCCCAGGTCGGCTCCGGGCGCGCGCTGCAGCCGGACGACTTCGCGTTCCCGACGTACCGCGAGCACGGCGTCGCCTTCACCCGCGGGGTCGACCCGTTGAGCCTGCTCGCGCTGTTCCGGGGTGTCTCCAACGGCGGCTGGGACCCGAACGAGAAGAACTTCGCGCTCTACACGATCGTGATCGGCAACCAGTGCCTGCACGCCGTCGGCTACGCGATGGGCATGAAGATGGATCAGGCCAAGGTCCACGCGGATTCCTCCGGTGCGGCCCTCGCCTACTTCGGGGACGGCGCGAGCAGCCAGGGTGACGTCAACGAGGCCTTCATCTGGGCGGCGAGCTTCGACGCCCCTGTCGTCTTCTTCTGCCAGAACAACCAGTGGGCGATCTCCGAGCCGCTGGAGAAGCAGACCAAGATCCCCCTGTACCGGCGCGCTGCCGGGTTCGGCTTCCCCGGCGTCCGGGTGGACGGCAACGACGTCCTCGCGGTCCTCGCGGTGACCCGCCACCATCTCGAGCGTGCGCGCGCGGGCCACGGGCCCAGCCTGATCGAAGCGTTCACCTACCGGATGGGCGCGCACACCACCTCGGACGACCCGACGCGGTACCGGCTCGCCAGCGAGCTCGAGGTCTGGAAGCTGAAGGATCCGATCGAGCGCCTGCGCTCGTTCCTCTGGCGGCAGCAGCTCGTCGACCAGAGCTTCTTCGACGGCATCGAGGCGGAGGCCGAAGCGCTGGCCGTCCGGCTGCGCGAGGGCTGCCGCTCGATGCCGGACCCTGCACCCGAGGCCATGTTCGACCGCGTCTACGCCGAGCCGCACCCGCTGGTCCAGGAAGAGCAGGCCGAGCTGGCCGCCTACCTCGACGGCTTCGCGGACGCCGCCGCGCCGGTCGAGGTCGCGCGATGACCACGCAGAACGTCACGATGGCCCGGGCGTTGAACCTTGGCCTGCGCAGGGCGCTCGAGGACGATCAGCAGGTCATGCTGATGGGCGAGGACATCGGCAAGCTCGGCGGCGTCTTCCGCATCACGGACGGGCTGCAGAAGGACTTCGGCGAGGACAGGGTGGTCGACACCCCGCTCGCCGAGTCGGCGATCCTGGGCACGGCGGTCGGTCTTGCGATGCGTGGTTACCGGCCCGTGGTCGAGATCCAGTTCGATGGTTTCGTGTACCCGGCGTTCGACCAGATCGTCTCGCAGGTGGCCAAGATGCACGCGCGTTCGCGCGGACAGGTTGGGATGCCGATCGTCATCCGCATCCCGTTCGGCGGCGGGATCGGTGCGGTCGAGCACCACAGCGAGAGCCCGGAGGCGTACTTCGCCCACACGGCCGGGTTGCGGGTCGTGTCACCGTCGAACCCGGTGGACGCCTACTGGATGGTCCAGCAAGCCATCAGGTGCGACGACCCTGTGGTCTTCCTCGAGCCGAAGCGGCGGTACTGGGAGAAGGCCGAGCTGGAGGTGGACGCGACGCCCGATCCGCTGTTCGAGGGGCGGGTCGTGCGCGCCGGACGTGACCTCACGCTGGTCTGCTACGGCCCCATGGTGCGGACCTGCCTGGATGCCGCGGCGGCCGCGGTGGAGGACGGCCTCGACCTCGAGGTGATCGACCTGCGGACCCTCTCTCCGCTCGACCTGGACCTCGTCTGCGCGTCGGTGGAGCGGACCGGCCGGCTCGTCGTCGCGCACGAGGCGTCGACGTTCCTCGGCATGGGCGCGGAGATCGCGGCCAGGGTCACCGAACGCTGCTTCTACTCGCTGCAGGCTCCGGTGCTGCGGGTCGGCGGTTTCCACGCGCCGTACCCACCCTCGCGGCTGGAGGAGCTGTACCTGCCCGACCTCGACCGCGTGCTCGCCAGCGTCGACCGAGCGATGGAGTTCTGATGGCCCGGCTCGAGCAGTTCAGGCTTCCCGATGTCGGCGAGGGCCTGACCGAGGGCGACATCCTGCAGTGGTTCGTCTCGGTCGGCGACACGGTCGTGGTGAACCAGACGATCGTGGAGATCGAGACGGCCAAGGCCGCGGTCGAGCTGCCGTCGCCGTACGCCGGCCGGGTGACGGAGCTCCTGGTCGAGGCCGGAAGCACCGTCGACGTCGGCACGCCGATCATCACCATCGACACCGATCCGAACGCAGCCCTGGAGCCGCCGGACCCGCCCGGTTCGCTGGACGTCGCCGGTTCGCTGGACGTCGCCGGTTCGCTGGACACGGCGGCCCCTGGCGCCCCCGAAGATCTCGTGCCGGCTGCCGAGTTCGTGCCGACGAGCAAGCCCGGCCGCGAGGCGGTGCTGGTCGGCTACGGGGTCCTGACCTCGTCAGCCACCCGACGACCCCGGCGGCCGGGGGGCGGGTCGAGCCGGCCCGTCCAGCCGGTGCGGCACGGTGGTCTCGAGGTCGGTCGAGCGGTCGAGCGCGCGCTGGTCGACGCGCCAGCGGTGGCTCCGGTCCGCGCGAAGCCGCCGGTCCGCAAGTACGCCAAGGATCGCGGGATTGACCTCACCGGGCTGGTCGGCAGTGGCCCGGACGGCCAGGTCACGCGCGCTGACGTCGACGCGGCATCGACTTCGACGGCTGGCTCGACTGCTGGCTCGGCTGCTGGCTCGGCTGCGGGGACGGTGGACGGTGATCGGCGTGAGCCGGTCAAGGGTGTGCGCAAGCAGATGGCGCAGGCGATGGTCGCCTCGGCGTTCACCGTGCCGCACGTGACCGAGTGGCTCGACGTCGACGTGACGCGCTCGGTGAAGCTCGTGCGGCGGTTGCGAGCCCTGCCGGAGTACGCGGACGTCCGGGTGTCGCAGCTGCTGCTGGTCGCCCGTGCGGTGCTGCTCGCGATGGCTCGCACCCCCGAGGTCGGGGCGGTGTTCGACGCCGAGGCCCAGGAGGTCGCGTTCCGCGAGCATGTGAACCTCGGCATCGCCGCCGCGACTCCGCGCGGACTGCTCGTGCCCAACGTCAAGGGGGCGGAGACGTTGACGCTGCACGACCTCGCGGTCGCGCTGGCCCGCCTTGTCGAGACCGCCAAGGCAGGCAAGAGCACGCCGGCCGACCTCGCGGGCGGGACGTTCACGATCACCAACGTCGGGGTCTTCGGCGTCGACGGCGGCACCCCGATCATCAACCCCGGCGAGTCCGCGATCCTGGCCGTCGGCGCCTACCGCGAGCGGCCGTGGGTGCACCACGGAAAGGTGAAGGTGCGCACCGTCGCTCAGCTCTCGCTCTCCTTCGACCACCGCTTCATCGACGGCGCGCTCGGCTCGCGGTTCCTCGCCGACGTCGCGGCCGTCCTGACCGACCCGGCCCTGGCGACGGTTCGCTAGGCGCTCAGCCGACGAAGGCGGTGTACGGAAAGCTCTCCGGATAGTGAGCACGTTCCACATTCACGATGTGCGGGCCGTCGGAGACTGTCACTGGGTCAGTGTCCAGCGTCGCGGCGATCGTGCGGGAGGAGCCGTCGGCCATTGTCAGCTGGTACCAGACAAAAGGCGTTCCGAAAATCGGGTTCGACGACGATGCGGATATTGACGCCGGCTCCATCGCGATGCCGACTTGGCGAAGCTCTGACGAGCTGAGTGCTCGCGAGCCCACGAGCCAGCGGGGAAGTGATTCCACTGCATCTGTTCTGCTTTCCTGGGCGCCGTACTCGCAGACCACCCCGCTGACGGGTTGCTGCTCGAGGAGTCCTTCGGCCGAGAGCGTGGAGTCGGGTCTGAAGGTTCGTACCTGCGCTCCACAACCCAGCCTGTCAGTAGCCGAGACTCGGATGGTCGCCAGCAATCGCTTCGCAAGGCCGCTGTCATCGCTTGCGACCGTGATCTGGACGTTCTCATCGGCAATGCCCAGAACCGTGACACGACCAAGCCGGGAGTCGGTGCCGCTTGTGATCGTGACCGCGTGCACGTCGGTGTGCACGGCGGTGGGCGCGGCGGTATCGCAGCACGTACCGACCGGCGTGTCCGCTGGTGATAGGTACACGTAGGTCAGCGCGGCAGGTCGAACACTCTCCCCTGAGGGAGGGCACGAGCTCGCCTGTCCCGTGTCTGGGATAACGCTGTTCGTGGTTGGCAGACCGCACCAGTGCGGTCCAACGGCGAAGGACGACGGTACGAGCAGCTCGATGCCGTGGTAGCTGACCCACTGCTGACCGGCCGGTGTCGCGGTCGACGGCAGAGGAGACGCCGCGGTCGCCGGTCCGCGTAGCCACACCAGCCCTCCGACCAGTGCGATGACGACCAGCGAGCTTGCCCCGACCAGCAGTCGCGATCGACGACGGGCGCGAACACGACTCATCGCCCCTGCAGCCAGCCCCTGCGCGGCGGGTGCTTGCTCCGCGACGTCCACCAGATGCTGGCGGAGCTTGGTCTCGAGCTGATCCGTCATGGCTTCTCCTCGAGGGCGGTGACCTGAAGTTCGCGCATGCTTGCGAGTGCACGTGAGGCGGTCGAGCGCACCGCGCTGACGCTGATTCCCATGACCTCGGCTACGGCCGCGTCGTCCAGGTCGGCGTAGTAGCGCAGCACGAGCACAGTCCGAGCGCGCGGGGCCAAGCCGTCCAGCAGTCCGCGCATCTCGTCGCGATCGGCGATCGCGTCGGCTGGGTCCGGCGCGTGCCGGCGGGCGTCTGGCAGCTCGGTGGGCAGCTCGCTCGACGACCGTCGCCGGCGCCAAGTCAGGTACGCGTTGACGACGGCCTTGCGTACGTAGGCGTCGACGTGGTCGGCCTTGGACACGCGCTTCCAGTGCCGGTAGAGGTCGGCCAGCGCCGACTGCACGACGTCCTCCGCCTGCTGCGGGTCCAGGGTGAGGACGTAGGCGAAGCGCACGAGGGACTGCCCGCGCGCCGCGACGTACTCTTCGAACTCCACCCGACCTCCGTACCGAGCCTCGCCCGACGGCCCTCCGGCCCCGCACCTTAGACGCGCTGGACCAGCTGATCCGCTGCATCGCGCCGACAGGAGGAGCTGAGGGAGGATGGACCCATGAAGGTGACGGCGATCCAGCTGACGGTCGACCTGACCGAGCCCCCTGCCGACCGTCGCGACCGGGCCGCCGCGCTCGTCGCGACCCAGGCCGACGCGGACCTGGTGATCCTGCCTGAGCTCTGGCTCCCTGGGGCCTTCGCGTTTGACGGGTTCGCGGCTTCGGCCGAGCCGCTCGACGGCCCGACGGTTGCTGCGCTGGCGGAGGCAGCTCGGCGCGCGGACGTCTGGCTGCACGGCGGATCCCTGGTCGAGCGCGCCGACGACGGTCGGCTGTACAACACGTCCGTCCTGCTCGACCCGTCCGGCCAGCTCGTCGCGAGCTACCGCAAGATCCACCTCTTCGGCTTCGCCGGCGGCGAGACCACCGTGCTGACGGCGGGCACTGAGCCCACGCTCGTCGACATCGACGGCATCCGGTTCGGGCTCGCGACCTGCTACGACCTGCGCTTCCCCGAGCTGTTCCGGCTGCTTCAGAAGCAGGGCGCCGAGGCGTTCGTGGTTCCCGCGACCTGGCCGTTGCGGCGGGTGCAGCACTGGAGCCTGCTGGCACGGGCTCGTGCCGTCGAGAACCAGGCGTACGTGGTCGCCCTCAACGCCGTCGGGACGCAGGGCAGCGTCGAGCTCGGTGGCGCGAGCGTCGTCGTCGACCCCTGGGGTGTGGTGGTGGCGGAGGGCGGCGGCGACCAGCAGCTCCTCACCGTGGACCTCGACGCCGCCCTCGTGACGAAGACCCGAGCGGACTTCCCCGTCCTCGCGGACCAGCGCCTCTAGCGCTGGCAGTTGTCCGACAGTGCGGTGCCAGTCCTGGTACGAATGTGCGCATTTATACCTATTCAGCAGGCGTAGGTCGCGGGTCGATCATCTGCGGCAGAAGTCACTGAACTCTGGTGAACCGCACCCTCAGACTCGGGGCGACACATGTACTGGCGCTCGCTCACGATGAAGTTCTCGGTGGTCAGCCTGCTGTCCATCGGCGCCCTCGCGGTCGTGCTCGCCACCGCCACCGACAAGTTCATGACGCACCAGGCGGTGGCCTCGGCCGCCGACACCGCTGAGGCATACATCGAGGCGGGCGTGAGCGGTGGCGTGGTCTCAGGGCTGTTCCAGACCTCGACGTACTCGGGCAAGCAGAAGGCCGCCCTCGACGCCTTCATGTCGGCGAGCGCCCACTCAGCCTCGGGCGGCGCGACCAACGGCCTGGTGGCGATGCGGATGTGGGACGCGAACGGCAACCAGGTCTACGACAGCATGGGCGCGGCTCGTCAGCAGGGACCCGACGTAGGACTGCGCGAGCTGGCGATGACCTCGAGCGCGCCCGCCGCATCGGTCAGCACCGAGCACATGACGCTGACCCCGGGACCTGGTCGCGACATGACGGTGCTGGACGTCTACGTCGCGATGAAGCCCTCCGTCAACGGTCCCGTCCTGGGGGCTGCGGAGATGCAGCTGGACTACGAGCCAACGGCGCACACGGTCGCCGACGCGGTGTGGAGCCTGACGCTGATCATCGCTGTCGGCCTGGCGGTCCTGTGGCTGCTGCTCTTCCAGACGGTGCACCGGGCGTCCCGGCGGTTGCGGGTGACGGCCGCCGAGAACGCCCGGCTGGCCCTGCTCGATCCGTTGACCGGCCTGCCCAACCGGCGGCTGCTCTCGGACCGGCTCCTGCGCGCCTCGCGGACGCGCGGCACGGACGGCCACCTCGCCCTGCTGCTGCTCGACCTCGACCGGTTCAAGGAGATCAACGACACGCTGGGCCACGACCAGGGTGACGCGCTGCTGGTGCAGGTGGCCGAGCGGCTCACCGAGCGGCTGCGCGACGGGGACACCGTCGCCCGGCTCGGCGGCGACGAGTTCGCCGTGCTGCTGCCGGGGATCACCTCCGCGGCCGAGGCCTCGACGGTGGCTGAGCGCGTCCTGCGGGCCTTCGACGAGCCGTTCGCCCTCGCCGGCCTCAGCCTGCGGATCGAGGCCAGCGCGGGGCTCGCGCTCATGCCCGACCACGCGCTGGACGAGCTCACGCTGCTGCGCCGAGCGGACGTCGCGATGTACACCGCCAAGGCGAGCCAGCAGGGCCTCACCACCTACAGCGAGGACGGCGCCGACTGGTCGAAGGCACGCCTGGTCCTGCCGAGCGAGCTGTGGGAGGCGATCCGCGCGGACGACCAGCTCTTCATGCACTACCAGTGCCAGGTGGACCTCGTGACGGGTGCGGTGGTCGGGCTGGAGGCGCTCCTGCGCTGGAACCACCCGCAGCGTGGCCAGCTCGCGCCGTCGGAGTTCATCCGGGTCGGTGAGTCCGCCGGCCTGATGCGGAGCCTGACCGCCAGGGTGCTGCGGCTGGTGTGCGCCCAGATCGCCTCCTGGCGGGCGGAGGAGTGGACGCTGCCGGTCGCGATCAACCTCTCGGCGCTGAACCTCACGCAGGGCGACCTGGCGGCGGATGTCGCTGAGGTGCTGGCGGAGTTCGCGGTCCCGGCCAGCTTGCTCCAGTTCGAGATCACCGAGAGCGCGGTCGTGGCCGACCCGGTCACGGCCGCCGCCGTGCTGAGCGAGCTCGCGGCCCTCGGGTCGACGGTCGCGCTCGACGACTTCGGCACCGGAAGCACCTCGCTCTCCCAGCTGCGTGACCTGCCGATCCAGGTGCTGAAGATCGACCAGTCGTTCGTCCGGGACCTCGATCCCGGGTCTGCGTCGCTGCTCAAGGTCATGGTCGACCTTGGCCACGAGTTCTCCCTCGTGGTGGTCGCCGAGGGCATCGAGGACGCCTCGACCGAGCAACGCGTGAGGGCGCTCGGCTGCGGCGTTGCCCAGGGCTTCTACTACGCCCGACCCGTCCCCGGCTCGCAGGTCGCCCACGAGGTGAGACGCCTCGCCAAGGCCGCCCCGGTGGCGCCCTAGCCCCGCTCAGCCCGCATGGGGCTCGAGCCGGGCGGCTCAGTCCAGCAGCTCGTCGCCCAGGAGCTCGCGGACCGCCTCGGTGAACACGATCGTGTGCCGGTCGACGTCGGCAGCCGTGGTCGTCGGGCACATCAGCGCCATGTTGTGGAACGGCGTGATGAGCACCCCGCGGTTCTGCGCGTAGAGGTGCATCAGCTCGGCGAGCGGGTCGTCGCCGAGGCCCGCGGCGTCGGTGCCGGTGCGCGGCAGCGGCCCGAAGGTGTACTCCGCGCGCGCCCCGAGCTGGCTGATGGACCACGGCAGGCCGTGCTCGGTGATGGCCTGCTGCACGCCCACCGTGAAACGCGTGGAGAGCTCGATCATCCGCGCGAACGCCTCGTCGGTGAAGACCTGCGAGAGCGTCGCACGCATGGCCGCGGTCGAGAGCGCGTTGCCGGCCAGGGTGCCCCCGATGCCGCCGACGTCGACCAGGTCGGCGTCGGGGTGCTCGCCGACCTGCTGGGCGATCCGCTCGGTGATGCCGTACGCGCCACAAGGGATCCCACCGCCGAGGGACTTGCCGATGACGAAGATGTCCGGCTCGAGGTTCCACGCCGCGGTGCAGCCACCGGGCCCCGCGCTGAACGTGTGCGTCTCGTCGATCAGCAGCAGCGCGCCGTACTTGGTGGCCAGTGCGCGTAGGCCCTCGTGGAAGCCGGGTTCGGGCAGGACGATCCCGATGTTCGTGAGGGCCGGCTCGGTGATGATCACCGCGACGTCGCCGTGGGCCAGTGCTCGCTCCACGCTCGCGAGGTCGTTGAACTCGGCTGCCCGCGTGGTCTCAGCGAGCGGAACCGGCTCGCCGACGACACCCGGCCGGTTCACGGTGGTGCCGTCGGGGGCCATCACGGCGAACGTCTCGTCGACGCTTCCGTGGTAGCAGTAGGAGAAGGCCAGCACCTTGGGGCGACCGGTCACCAGCCGCGCCAGCCGGATGGCCCAGCGGTTCGCGTCGGTGGCCGTCAACGAGAACGACCACAGCGGCAGGCCGAACCGGCGGGTGAGCTCCGCCGCGACCCACTCCGCATCCTCGGTGGGCAGCATCGTGGTGACGCCCCCGCCGGCGAACCGCGCAGCCACGGCAGCAGCCGTCGCCGCCGGCGAGTGGCCAGCCATCGAGGCCGTGTCGCCGAGCGCGAGGTCGACGTAGTTGTGGCCGTCGACGTCGGTGATCCGGTTGCCCTTCGCCGTGGCGAGGTACAGCGGGAAGGCGCCCGCCCATTTGTTCATCCAGGTCATCGGGACGCGCCCGAACAGATGGTCCGCGGCGTCGAAGAGCGCGCGCGAACCTGGGTTCCTGGCTACGTGGGAGGCGCGCTCCCGCTCGAGCAGGAGATCGACGCGCTTCGGGTCGAGGGTCGCCATCAGGTCACCACCAGGTCGAACTCGTTGCCCTCGGGGTCGGCGACCGTCCGCCAGGCGAAGTTCTCGAAAGCGAAGTCGGCGCCGCCGGACCACGATCCCCCGAGCTCGAGCACCTGCTGGGTCGCGGCCTCGACGTCGGTCACGGCGATGTCGAGGTGCATGCGCGTCTTGCCCGTCTTCGGCTCGTCGACCCGCTGGAAGGCCAGCAGCGGCAACGTGTCCGACCCCTTGAGGAAGTAGTACCGCCCGTCGTCCAGCACGGAGTCGACCTCGGTGCCGAGCACGGCGCACCAGAACGCCGAGAGGGCTTCAGGGTCGGCGCAGTCGATCGTGGCGCACAGGTAGAGACCGACACTCACGGCAACAACCTTTCTCGGCGGAAGGGCCTGATGCCGGACATCATGCCGTTTGACTGACCGTTCAGGCGAGGCGCTAGCGTCGAAGGGTGCCCAACCCCATCGTCGCGTTGCTGGACGTCCCCGGCAGCCCGCGGTTCTCGGCTGCGGGATTCCTGGCCCGGCTGCCGATCTCGATGGAGGGCATCGCGATCGTCCTGCTCGTCTCGGCGGCGAGCGGGCAGTATGCCAAGGCGGGCCTGGTCTCCGCCACGTTCTCGCTCTCGGCGGCGGCTCTGCAGCCGCAGCTCGCTCGCATCGTCGACCAGCGAGGCCAGAGCAGGGTCGCGCCCGTCCAGGTGGTGCTTGCCGCGCTCGGCACGCTGACGCTGGTGGCGCTGTCGGTCGGCCATGCGCCGCTGTGGAGCCTGCTCGTGGCCGCGGCGGTCGGCGGCGGTTTCCAGCCGAGCATCGGGCCGATGGTCCGTGCTCGCTGGGCGTACCTGATCACCGAGCCGGGACTGCTGCGGGCCGCCTTCTCGCTGGAGTCGGTGATCGACGAGATCGTCTTCGTCGTGGGCCCGCCGCTCGCCGTCTTCCTCGCGTCCTCGGCCGGGCCGCCCACCGCGGTGCAGGGCCACGGTCGCGATCATGGTCGTGGGCACGGCCCTGCTGCTGGTCCAGCGCGGCAGCGAGCCGCCGCCTCGACCGGCCTCGATCCACGACGGCGTCGCCGCGATCCGCCGGCCGGTGGTCCGGTTCGTGGTCGTGATGATGGTGATGATGGGCGGCCTGTTCGGGGCGCAGGAGATCGCGACCGTCGGCTTCGCCGGGCAGCGCGGGCACGCGCTGTGGGCCGGACCGCTGCTCGCGCTGGCGGCCGTGGGCAGCGCGAGCGCCGGCCTCGTCTACGGCTCGCACCCGACGACCATCCCGCTGCGCCGCCAGCTCGTCTTCTTCGGCTCGCTGGCCCCGTTGAGCGTGGTCCTCCTGCCGCTGACCACGAACGTGTGGTTGCTGGGCGTGCTGATGTTCGTCTCGGGCACCGTGGTGGCTCCGATGCTGATCTGCGCCTTCGCCCTGGTCGAGGCGAGCGTGCCGTCCGGCCGGCTGACCGAGGGCCTGACCTGGACGGTCACCGGGATCACGCTCGGCTACAGCCTGGGCGCGGCGGTGACCGGGCCGGCCGTCGACCACCTGGGCACCCCGCACGCGTACCTCGTCGCGCTGGGCTTCGGCCTGCTGACCGCGCTGACGGTGCTGGTCGGCAGGCGCTTCATGGGCCCGACCGCGGGTGGGTCCGGCGAGGCGGGTGATGACGCTGACGTCGCCGCCGAACTGACCGGAGAGTCAGGATGTGCCAGCTCCTGATGCGTTGACTGAACGTTCAGTCCATGCCACCGTGGCGGGATGACCTCAGACCTGCCGACCCGCGCCAGGGTGGTGATCGTCGGTGGCGGTGTCATCGGCTGCAGCATCGCCTACCACCTCACCAAGCTCGGCTGGTCCGACGTCCTGCTGCTCGAGCAGGGCGAGCTGACCTCGGGCACCACCTGGCACGCCGCCGGGCTCATCACCTCGGCGGGGATGGCCGACGAGACCTCGCTGTTCATGAGCCGCTACTCCCGCGACCTGTACGAGAAGCTCGAGCAGGAGACCGGCCTGTCCACCGGCTTCCGCGCGATCGGGCACATCTCGCTCGCCTGCAACCCGCCACGGCTCGAGGCGCTGCGCCGCGAGGCTGCCTTCGCCAAGGGCTTCGGCGTCGACGACCACGAGATCTCCGCTGCGGAGGTTGCCGCGTACTGGCCGATGGCGAAGACGGACGACATCCTCGCCGCCTTCATGGTCGAGGACGAGGGCCGCGCGAACCCCGTCGACGTCGCGATGTCGCTCGCCAAGGGGGCCCGGATGGGGGGCGCGACCATCGTCGAGGGCGTCCGCGTCACCGCGGTCACCCAGGCGAACGGACGCGTGACCGGGGTCGTCACGGATCGCGGGCCGGTCGAGGCCGAGCACGTCGTCAACGCAGCCGGCATGTGGGGGAGGCAGGTCGGGGCGCTCGCCGGTGTCGACGTCCCGTTGCAGGCTGCCGAGCACTACTACCTGCTCACCGAGCCGATGGAGGGCGTGCACCGGGACCTGCCGGTGATCGAGGACCCCGACCGCTACGGCTACTACCGCGAGGAGGGCGCCGGTCTGCTGGTCGGGCTCTTCGAGCCGGTGGCTGGGCCCTGGCAGCTCGGCGGCGTCCCCGGCGATGCCGCCTTCACCGAGCTCGCCCCGGACTGGGACCGCGTCGGCCCGTACCTCGAGGGTGCGATGGCCCGGATCCCCGCACTCACCGAGGTCGGCATCCGGAAGTTCTTCTGCGGCCCCGAGTCGTTCACCCCTGATGTCCACCCGATGCTCGGGCCGGCGCCGGAGCTCGATGGCTTCTGGGTGGCCGCGGGTCTCAACTCGCTCGGCATCCTCCTCGGCGGCGGCGTGGGAACGGTCATCGCGCAGTGGATGGTCGACGGCGTCGCCCCGGTCGACACGGCGCACTACAGCGTCGAGCGCGCGCTGTCCCACGAGACCAGCCGGCGGTTCCGCGCCGAACGCACCGTCGAGCAGCTCGGCGTCCTGTTCGGCGACGCGGCCTACCCGACCTGGCAGCCCACCACGGCGCGCAACATCCGCCGCACGGTCCTGCACGACCGGTTCGCCGCGGCCGGAGCGCACTTCAACGTCAGCGCGGGCTGGGAGTTCCCGGAGTGGTTCGCTCCCGCCGGGGCCGACGTCCACGAGACCAGCTCCTTCGACCGCCAGCCGTCGTTCGCGATCGTCGGTCACGAGCACGACGCCGTGCGCGAGGGCGTCGGCATCTTCGACATGACCCTGATGGCGAAGTTCGAGGTGCAAGGGCCGGACGCCGCTGCGGTGCTGAACCGGTTGTCCGCGAACGACGTCGCGCGGGAGGTCGGGCGCGTCGTGTACACGCCCTGGCTGGACGCGAGCGGCGGGATCGTCGCCGACCTCACGGTCACCCGGCTGGCCGACGAGCGGTTCCTCGTCGTGGCGTCGGACCTCATCCAGCGCCGCGTCGCGGTGATGATCCGGCGTGAGACCAGGCCCGACGAGCACTGCTACGTCACCGACGTCACTTCCGGCACGCTGCTGCTCTCGGTGCAGGGACCGCGCTCGCGCGAGCTCCTCAGCCGGCTGACCGATGCGGACCTCTCCAACGAGGCCTTCCCGTACCTGACGATGCAGACCATCGACATCGGCTACGTCCGCGTGCGCGCCCTGCGGGTCACCTATGTGGGCGAGCTTGGCTGGGAGCTCCACGTGCCGGCGGAGTACGGGCTCACGGTGTACGACGCGCTGCTCGAGGCGGGGGCCGACCTCGGCGTGCGTCCGATCGGGCTGTCCGCCCTGTCGAGCCTGCGCCTGGAGAAGGGCTACCGGGACATGGGCGTCGACATCGACAACACCGACAACCCGTTGGATGCCGGGCTCGGGTTCACCGTGGCGTGGGACAAGCCGGGCGGCTTCGTCGGCCAGGCCGCGCTGGAGAAGCTCCGCGTCGACGGACCGCGCGAGCACGCGATGGTCTCGCTGCTGGTCTCGGACCCGACGGTGGTGCTGCACGGCAACGAGCCGCTGCTGCTCGACGGCAGGTGGGTCGGCTACGTGCGGGTCGCGGCCTTCGGGCACACGCTCGGCGGTGCGGTCGGGCTCGCGATGGTGTCGTCGGCGGACGGTGTGAGCCAGGCCTGGCTGGACGGTCAGCACTTCGAGGTCGAGACGCCGCACGGCGCTGTTGCGGTCCGGCTCTCGCTGCAGCCGCTGCTCGACCCGAAGCGCTCGCGCATCCTGGCATGAGCCGCTGGGACGACGTCTCCCGCGACGGTGCTGCCTACGCGGCGAGCTTCGCCGCCCTCGCTGCGGCGGGCTCCGACGTGCATGGCGAGGCCCGCCTGTGCGCGGCCCTGGTGCCGGCGCCGGCCCGCGTCCTGGACGCCGGTTGCGGGACCGGCCGGGTAGCGATCCGGCTCACCTCGCTCGGCTACACGTGCGTGGGCGTCGACGCCGACCCGTCGATGCTGGCCGAGGCCAGCCGGGCGGCGCCGGCCTTGCGCTGGGTGCTGGGAGACCTCGCCGAGCTGGAGCTCGGGGAGACCTTCGAGCTGGTCGTGGCTGCTGGCAACGTGATCCCGCTGGTGGCGGCTGAGAGCGAGGCTGCGGTGGTGCGGTCGCTGGCCGCTCACCTCGTCGCCGGGGGACTGCTGGTCGCCGGGTTCGGCCTCGCGGCCTCCCACCTCCCGCTCGACGATGCCCCGATCGACCTCGCGACGTACGACCGGCTCTGCGCTGATGCCGGTCTCCGTCTGGAGCAGCGGTTCGCGACGTGGGACTGCGAGCCGTACACCGGCGGCCCCTACGCGGTGAGCGTGCACCGGCGCTAGCTGCTCCCTGGCCTGAGCCGCAGGCCCTGACCTGGTAGGCAGAGCGCGAGCTCTTACCCGCGCTCTGCCTACCAAGTCGCGGTCGGCGTGGGCGTCAGCCCACCGACTTGGCCATCGCCCCCGTGATCGACTGGCTCGCGAGCTCGACCTGCTTCGCCGCGAGCTCGAGCACGGCGCCGCGGAGCTGCTGGTCGACCTTGCCGCTCGCCTCGGCGAGCATCAGGCCGGCCGCCAGCCGCAGGACGTCCGGCTGCCACGGTGGGACCGGACCGTTGCCGGTCGGACCCCCGCCGTCGACCATCACGCCGTAGGAGACCCAGGTGCCCTCGGCCTCGTGCGGGATCCGGACGTTCGGGCGTGCCGGTGACTGGTAGAACGCGAAGTCGATGCCGCTCGTGCCGGCATCCAGCTGGAGGTTGACGGTGGCCAGCTGCGACTCGTCCTCGAGGTGCAGCCAGTAGACGAAGGGCACCCCGCCGTGGATCGGCGACGTCGCCACCAGGGCTTCTGCTGTCGCCGTCGGTACCCAGCCCGTGGCGTTGACGCTGGTCGTGAGCGCGGGGTCGCCGGGGACGGTGACGAAGTCGTCGTCGACGAAGGTGCCCAGGTCGACGTCGAAGGAGTCGACGAAGAAGCCGGTGCCGTTGCCGACGCCGCCGCCCTGGATGTACCAGGCGATGGCGTAGACGTCGTCGTCGCCGACGTTGACGGACAGGCTGGGGTTCGTGGTCGCGGTGGCGCCGTCGGCAGCGCCGGTCTCGGACCAGAAGGCGAAGGTCGCGGTGTGCGCTTGGTCCCCGTCGGTCCAGCTGATCGTCGGCGGCGCCCAGGCCTGGTAGGTCCCGGGTACCGGAACCGCGGTGGTGAGGGGCGTGACGATGTCGTTGGCGGCGGACCCGTGACCGCGGACGCCGCGGCTGATCCAGGTCACGTAGCGGGTGTGGACGGTAGGCATGATGACTCGATTCGCAGGGATGGCTGGGACCCCTGGGAGAGCCGCGTCCGCATTGTCCTGATACGGCCCGTTCACTGCACTTTGGTGGGCAGAGCGCGCGCTCTTGCTCGCGTCCTGCCTACCAGCTCAGGCGGCTTCGGCCAGCCGGGCTCGGACCTGCGCCGGGTCGACCGCGAGCGCAGCAAGCAGGTCGGCCGCTGGATCCGGCGTCGGGCAGCTGAGCACCGCGAGCAGCAGGTGCCGGGACTCGATGACCTTGCTCTTCTCGGTGACCGCCGCGCGCAGGCTGCCCGCCATCACGCCCTTCGCTGCCGCCGAGAACCTCGCGCCGCCCCGGGGGAGTCGCTCACTGGGGACCGGCGTGGGCGCGGTCTCGACGATGATCCCGACCGCGGCGAGCGCCTCGATGTCGAGCCGGTCGAGCGCTGCCCTCGCGTCGGCGACGTCGACGCCGAGCGCGGCATGAGCCTGCGAGCGGGGATCGGCGATGAGCGCGAGCAGCAGGTGCTCGGTACCGATGCGCTGGTCTCCTCGACGGTCGGCCTCGTCGGCCGCTGCCGTCACTGCGCGTCGTGCCTCTGCCGTGAACCGGTTGAACACCGTCATCACCTTCCGTGCTTCTTGTGGACTGCCTGGCGGGAGACACCGAGCGCGTCGCCGATCTGGTCCCATGACCAGCCCTGCGTCCGGGCTCGCGCCACCTGGACGGACTCGACCTGCTCGGCGAGCCGGCGGAGCGCGACGACTGCGCGCAGCCCGACCGACGGGTCGTCGGAGCGGATGCCGGTGGAGAGCTGTCCCGTGTCCATGCCGTCAATCTACGTTGACATACCTGGAGTTGTCAATCCGAGTTGACAGGGGACAGGTTCGTCAGGCTGACCAGCGTCGTTGGCTCGCGTCCCAGTCGTCGAGGTCCCACACGAGGGCTGACTCGGGGACGAGGGAGTACGCGGCGTCGAAGGCTTCGGTGGCGCTCGGCAGGTACTCGGCGTCGTCGCCCCGGGTGTACTTCGCGCCGAGCGCGGCGACGAACCCCGGGATATCGGACGCGCAGCCGCGATCGTCGAGCCGGCCGCGCACGATGACGACCTGGTCCCCGCTCTCGAGGTGGACGACGACCCGAGGGTCCAGCGCGAGGTTGCGGGCCTTCACGGTCGACCGCTCGCTGTAGAAGCACAGCACGCCGTCGACCACCGCACCCCAGACCGGTGCCGTGTGCGGCGCCCCGTCCGGACGGGTCGTGCACAACCAGTAGTTCCGGGACGGCGCAAGCCGTTCAGCCACCGCTGCCCACGACGTCTGCTCCACCATGACGACCTCCCTGCGGCCGGGCGACGGCGGCCCTGCGAGCATCCAAGCGCACGGCAGCTGGCGCCAGGAAGGCCCGTCGCGGCGCGAGCGCTCGCCCGGTGCCCGCGCTGCTCTGCAAGACTCGACGGGTGACTGGGTCAGCGCACGGAAGCAGGCAGGCCAGGGTGCGAGCGCCGGAGCTCGTCGGCCGTGGTGGCTGGATCAACACGGGCGGCCAGCCGCTCACGTTGGCCGGCCTGCGGGGCAAGATCGTGCTCCTCGACTTCTGGACCTTCTGCTGCATCAACTGCCTGCACGTGATCGAGGAGCTGCGGCCGCTGGAGGAGAAGTACGCGGACGTGCTGGTGACCATCGGGATGCACTCGCCGAAGTTCGTGCATGAGGCTGAGCACGAGGCGGTCGTCGCGGCCTGCGAGCGTTACGAGGTCGACCACCCCGTGCTGGACGATCCCGACCTGACCAGCTGGAACGCGTACGCCGTGCGCGCCTGGCCGACGCTCGCGGTGGTCGATCCGGAGGGCTACGTCGTCGCGCAGTACTCGGGTGAGGGGCACGCGCACAGCCTCGACGCCCTGGTGGCCGAGCTGGTCGCCGAGCACGACGCGAGGGGCACGCTGCACCGCGGCGACGGACCGTACGTGCCGCCCGCCGCGCAGCCCTCGACGCTGCGCTTCCCGTCCAAGGTGGCGGTGCTCCCCGGCGGCACCCTGCTCGTGGCAGACGCCGGCCACCACAGCGTCGTGGAGCTCGCGGCCGACGGTGAGACGCCGTTGCGCCGCTTCGGCTCCGGCGCCCGAGCCCTCGCCGACGGTGCTGCCGACCTTGCCTCGTTCAACGAGCCCAGCGGCGTGCTGGTGCTGCCCCGCGGCGTCGCGGCCGACGTCGGGTACGACGTCGTGGTGGCCGACACGGTCAACCACGCGCTCCGCGGCATCACGCTGTCCTCCGGCGAAGTGCGGACGCTCGCCGGCGACGGCACGCAGTGGATGCAGGGTGATGGCACGAGCCGGCTGTCGAGCCCGTGGGACGTCGCGTGGTTCGAGGACAGCGTCGTCATCGCGATGGCGGGCATCCACCAGCTGTGGTCGTTCGACCCGTGGACGGGAGCGGTGGAGGTGCTGGCCGGGACGACGAACGAGGGCCTGCGGGACGGGCCGGTCGCTGAGGCCTGGTTCGCGCAGACCTCGGGCCTCGCGGTGTCGACGGACGAGGACGGCGAGCGCCTGTGGTTCGTCGACGCCGAGACGTCCAGCCTGCGCTCGCTGCGAGCCGGAGTGGTGTTCACGCATGTAGGGCAAGGACTCTTCGACTTCGGTCTGCGCGACGGTCCGGCCGAGGACGCGCTGCTGCAGCACCCGCTCGGGGTCACCGTGCTCCCCGACGGCTCCGTCGCGGTGCTCGACACCTACAACCGGGCCGTCCGGCGTTACGACCCGGAGGCGAACGAGGTGAGCACCCTCGCGGTCGAGCTCGCTGAACCCTCGGGAGCCGTCGTCGTCGACGGTCACCTGCTGGTCGTGGAGTCGGCGGCCCATCGCCTGTCGCGAATCACGTTGCCGGACAGGGCTTTGGAGGTCGGCGCCTCGGCACATCGAACGCAGCGCCCAGCGACCGAGGTCGCCGCCGGAGAGCTCGTGGTCAACGTCGTCTTCGAGGCGCCGGCCGGGCAGAAGCTCGACGACCGGTACGGTCCCTCGACCCGCCTGCTCGTGAGTGCGACCCCGGAAGGACTGATCACCGCGGGTGCGGGCAGCGGCAGCGACCTGCGCCGCGAGCTCGTCCTAGATCCTGCTATCACCTCGGGCGTGCTGCACGTCGCAGCCTTCGCTGCTTCCTGCGACGACGCCGCCGAGGTTGAGTTTCCCGCCTGCCACGTGCACCAGCAGGACTGGGGCATCCCGGTCACCCTCAGCCCGACCGGAGCCCGAGACCTGACGCTGATGCTGGGCGGCCGGACCGCCTGACCGCCAGGTCCGCTTGGCTGACCCTGCGGCACAGCGTGGCGACCGTGCGTTCACGCCGCCCAGGGGCGGTGGCCCGACCGCCACGCTGAGCCGTGGGGGCCACTGGTGGCTAGAAGGCGTCCTCCGGGAGGTCCATCAGCGCGTTGTCGGTCGCGTCCGCGATGGCACGCTGCGCGGTGATCTGCGGCAGCACCTGCTGGGCGAAGAACGACGCAGCCGCGATCTTCCCGGTGTAGAACGCGCGATCGCGCTCCGACGGCGAGCCGGCCAGCGCGGCCTCTGCAACCACGGCCTGGCGCAGCAGCAGCCAGCCCACGACGAGGTCCCCGAGCGCGTACAGCAGCCGCGTCGTGTTCTGGCCGACCTTGTAGATGTTCGTGACGTCGGACTGCGCGGTGGTCAGGAAGCCCGACCAGGGTCCCCACGATGCCCTGCACGTCCTCGAGAGCGACACCGAGCAGCTCCTGCTCGCGTCGCAGCGAGCCCTCCTCGGACTTCACGAGCTGCTGCACGTCCGTCAGCAGCCGGGTGAGCGCCTGGCCCTGGTCGCGCACGATCTTGCGGAAGAAGAGGTCGAGACCCTGGATCGCCGTCGTGCCCTCGTAGAGCGTGTCGATCTTGGCGTCCCGGATGTACTGCTCGAGCGGGTAGTCCTGCAGGTAGCCCGAGCCGCCGAAGGTCTGCAGCGACTCCGAGCCGAGCAGCGCGTACGACTTCTCCGAGCCGTAGCCCTTCACGATCGGCAGCAGCAGGTCGTTGAGGCGCTCGTCTGACGCGGCATCCGTGCCTGCGGCTTCCTTCACCGCGATGTCGTCCTGGATCGACGCCGTGTAGAGGACCAGCGCCCGCATGCCCTCGGCGTACGCCTTCTGCGTCATCAGCGAGCGGCGGACGTCGGGGTGGTGGGTGATCGTCACGCGCGGCGCGGTCTTGTCGGTCATCTGCGTGAGGTCGGCGCCCTGGACGCGCGTCTTGGCGTAGTCCAGCGCGTTGAGGTAGCCGGTCGACAGCGTCGCGATGGCCTTGGTGCCGACCATCATGCGGGCGAACTCGATGACCTTGAACATCTGCGCGATGCCGTCGTGGACCTCGCCGACGAGCCAGCCCACGGCGGGCTCCTTGTCGCCGAACGTCAGCTCGCAGGTCGTCGAGACGCGCAGCCCCATCTTGTGCTCGACGTTGGTGACCTCGACACCGTTCCGCCCCTGCAGCTCACCGGTCTCCCAGTCGCAGAAGTACTTGGGCACGAAGAAGAGCGAGAGGCCCTTGGTGCCAGCACCGGCACCCTCGGGGCGAGCGAGGACCAGGTGGAAGATGTTGTTGGTGAGGTCGTGCTCGGCCGAGGTGATGAACCGCTTGACGCCCTCGATGTGCCAGCTGCCGTCGTCCTGCTTGGTGGCCTTCGTGCGGCCGGCGCCGACGTCGGAGCCGGCGTCGGGCTCGGTGAGCACCATGGTGGCGCCCCAGCCCTGGTCGGCGCAGACCTGCGCCCAGCTTCTTCTGCTCGTCGGTGCCGAGGTGCCACAGGACGTTGCAGAACGCCGCGCCCGAGGAGTACATGTGCACGCCGGGGTTCGAGCCGAGGATCATCTCGGCGATCGCCCAGCGGACCGACGGCGGCGTCGGCGTGCCACCGATCTCCTTCGGGAGGTCGAGGCTGTCCCAGCCGGCGTCGCGGTAGGCCTGGAAGGACTTCTTGAACGAGTCCGGCATCGTCACGGACTGCGTGCTGGGGTCGTACACGGGTGGGTTGCG
The DNA here is from genome assembly GCA_963819215.1 of uncultured Actinomycetota bacterium. GTDB lineage: Bacteria > Actinomycetota > Actinomycetes > Prado026 > Prado026 > CAWFVK01. The sequence goes on from CAWFVK010000008.1 coordinate 58,539, forward strand.
GTCCGCGTCGGCGAACGACGCCGCGAGCTCGTTGCTGGCGAGTCGCTCGACCTCGTCGAGGATCGTCCGCGCGGTCTCGAGGTCGAGGTCCTGGTAGGGCCCGGCGCCCAGGACGTCGGCGCGACCGAGCACCTCGAAGAGGTTGAACTCGATGTCGCGGAGGTTCGACTTGTAGTGCCCCATGGCCGTGCTCCTCGGATCGCCGTACTGGTCGGTAACATGATGCTACCCGCTGGTAACTTACGCAAGACTTCCGCTGCCGCTGAGTCAGGCCTTCGGCACGGGGGCCATCAGCTGGCGGGCGAGCTCGTCGAAGGTCTCAGCCGCCTGCTGCTCCTCGGCCGGCGTCGGCGGCCGGTCGGCGTAGACGAGGCGTTCGAGCGTCACCAGCGCCTGCCGGGTCTTCGGGGACCGCGGCAACCGGCCCTCGACCTCCCGCAGGCTCGCTGCCGGCGGGCGCGGTCGCCCGGTCGATGCGAGGGCCTGCTCCAGCCGGCCGAAGGCGGCCAGCACGACCCCGGTCCGCGCCTCACCCGGCTCGCCGCGACGAGCCCGCCGTGAGCGGCGCACCAGCCAGCGACCGCCGACCCCCGCGAGCAGACCGAGCAGCACCAGGGTCACCGCCAGCAGCGCACGGCCGCCCCAGCTGGACAGCGCCTGGGTGACGGTGTCGATCAGCGAGGTGCTGGTGACGTCGTCCGCCAGCGTGGCTCCGGCGGTCGGGTCGGACGAGATCCAGCCGACGCCCGGGAAGTAGACCTCGACCCAGGCGTGGGAGTCGCTGGCGCGGAACACGGTGTGCCCGTTGCCGTCCGGCGATCCGTAGGCGAGGCCGGTCGCGAGCCGGGCCGGGATGCCGATCGCGCGCAGCATCACGGTCTCGGCGGAGGCGTACTGCTCGCAGAACCCGCGGTGCGAGACGAAGAGGAAGTCGTCGACGGCGTCAGCACCGGGGGCGGGCACCGGCGAGTCCAGCTGGTAACGCTCGCTGGCCGCGAGGTACCGCTCGATCGCCTTCACCTTGTCGTACCGGTTGGTCGCGCCAGCGGTGATCTGCCGGGCGAGGTCGGTGACTCGGAGGGGTAGCGCGCCGGGCAGCTCGAGATTGACCAGGCTGACGTCGTCGGGCCCGGTCGCCTTGCGCAGCTCGGCGTCCGTCGCGGACGGCACGACCGAGGTCACCGTGTACGGGCCGGTCGTCGCGCGGGAGGTCGGACTGAGGACGCGCACCGAGTGCCCGGTCTGCAAAGTCGGGCCGTCGACCCGCAGCGCGGTGATCCGCCCGGGCGCGACGATGACGCCGGTGAAGGCAGGCAGGCGCACCGCGGTGTCGGTGCGCGTCGTGAGCGCGGTGCCGGTGACGTCGTCACGTCCGGGCGGGACGTCGAGCTCGGGCTGGTCCGGCTCGGGGGTCAGCGACTCCGCATCGGCGGTCCAGCTGGAGCCGTCGTAGTTCACGAGGACATCGCCGCGCCACAAGGAGGGACTGCCCTTGGGGACGACGAGCATCGGATCGGCCGGCAGCATCCCCCGCGAGCGGAGGTCGAGGGAGCCACCCTGATAGGCAGCGGCATCGCGCGGGGCCGGGGCGCCTTCGGGGGTGCCGTCGGGAGCGGTCCCCGAGCCGAAGGCTGCCGCGAGCTTGCTCCGCACGTTGAGCCCCGCCGGCTGCGGCAGGACCAGGAAGGCGATCAGGCCGACGAGCACGGTCACGCCGACGACCCGCGCGACGCGACCGGCGTCCCCAGCGGCGCACCACCACCGGGCGGGGCGGCCAGGACGGCCGTCGTGGACTCGTGCTCCCTGACGCGGTGGGCGTACACCAGCCCGGCCACGGCGGTCGGCCAGCCGATGACGATCGGCCAGATCACGATGGCGCCAGGAGCCAGCCCAGCCGCCAGCACTGTCATGAACAGCCCGATGACCACCGCGACCAGCAGGTCGCGGCAGGTGTTGAGCAGCAGGGCGTGCGCGATGACCAGTCCGGCGATGAGTCCCGCGAGCAACGGCCCCAGGCCCGCGAGCTGGTCCGCGGCCAGGCTGCCCTGGGCCGTCCCCACCGCGTACAGCCCGATCCCGACCAGCACCGAGACGCTCAGGACCTTGCGCACGACCAGCTGCTCGGGACTCTGCAGGCGCGCGCTGGACCACGAGGCCGCAGCCAGTCCACCCGCCGCCATTGCGGCGACGGCCGGCGACAGCAGCTGCGCAGCGAGCAGCCCGAGCAGTCCGGCCCAGCCGGTCACCGCCGCGGCGATCCGCAGCCGGTCGGCGTCCGGGCCGGTCGGGGCGGGGACCGGCGCCTGCTCGGCCGCGCGCGGGTTCATGGTGTGGCCCCTGGCGGCGGCGTCCCGAGCTGGAGGAGTCGAAGCGAACGGCCGGTGCTCCGCGCGGTGGCCTCCGCGGCTACCCACCAGGCGGCCGGTGCCGCCGTCGCGGCCACCAGCAGCTCGCCGCCGCCGCTGACCGATCCGAGCACCCCCCGGAGGCTGGGGTGCATCCGGAAGCTGCGGCTGGGTCAGCCGGTGAGCACCAGTCCAGCAGGACCACCGGCTCCTGGCTGTGCACCGGCGCGAGGTCTTGCTGGACTGCGTGCAGGGCGACCGGGCGACCGGCACGAGCCGCGGCCGCGACCGTCGATGCCACCGCCGCGACCATCGGCTCCCAGCTCGGCCGGCCGGGTGGCCCCACGACCAGCACCACGAGCACCGCCGTGGCGGGCTCCTCACGCTCGAGGATCACCAGTCGGCCGCGGCGGGCCGTGCTGCGCCAGTGGATCTGCCGGCTCTCGTCACCGCCTCGCCACTCCCGTACGCCATGGACATCCAGGCCTGACCGCGAGACGACGACGCGGCCGTCGGTGGCGCCGACGCCCTGCGGCTGCGGGCTGCGCGACGCGGACCGGGGCGGGGTGCACGATGAGCTCGGTGGCCGAGTGCAACGTCCGGACGGCCTCGACCAGGCCGAACGGCTCGCTGCTGCTGAGCGTGACCGTCTCGTGGTCGGCCACGCCACGCGCTACGGCCAGTCGCGACAGGTCGAGCGAGGTCTGCGCGCCCGGGGCCAGTGGCTCCACCAGGACCACCAGGTCGGCGAGGCCGTGGACCTGGTGCGTGAGCCTGGTCAGCGGGCTGGTCCGCCGGCCGGTGTTGCGAACGAGCAAGGTGAAGCCAATGGTGCTGCCGACGGTGGTGCGGCTCGGGTGCCGCGCCAGCACGCTGAGCCCGTCGAGCGCAGGACGCAGGATCCAGGCCCCGATCGAGAGCCCCAGCGCCCCGCCTGCGAGCAGCAGCAGCCAGCTGTCCGCCGTGATGACGGCGAGCCGGCGAGCGCAGCGCGCCGACGACCGGAGCGAGCCCGAGCCGGGTCCAGCGGCGCGGCGCGCGACGGGCGGCGTCCCCGGCTCATCCCGCGAGCGGGACCGCTACCCGCCCGACGATCTCGGAGATGAGCTGACCGGCCCGCTCCGCCGATCCCCGCTGCTCGCCACCTCGGTCGACCGGCGTGATCCGATGGGCGAGCACCGCGCGCGCCAGGGCCTTCGTGTCGTCGGGGACCACGTAGTCACGCCCGTGCAGCAGCGCCCGGGCCTGCGCGCAGCGGATCAGGGACAGCGGCTGCGCGTGAGCTCGCGCCGAGCTGGATGCGGGGGTCCTCGCGGGTGGCGCGCACCAGGGCGAGGGCATGGTCGAGGGCCGCGTCGGCGACGTAGGTACCACGGGCGGCACTGCGCAGGGCGAGCAACGCAGCCGGGTCCACCACGGGCTGGAGGTCGTCGACGGTCGCGCGCACCAGCTGCTCCCGCATCACCAGCCGCTCGGAGCCGAGGTCGAGCGCTCCGAGCCGCAGGGAGACGCGCGAAGCGGTCGAGCTGACCCTCAGGCAGCGGGTACGTGCCGTGCTGCTCGAGCGGGTTCTGGGTGGCGACGACGAAGAACGGGTCGGGCAGCGGGTGGCGGACGCCGTCGACCGTGACGGCGCCCTCGTCCATCGCTTCCAGGAACGCGGACTGGGTGCGCGGCGGTGTCCGGTTGAGCTCGTCGACGAGGACCACGTGCGCGAACAGCGGGCCGGGCACGAACCCGAACGCGTGCCCGTCCGGGTTCCAGATCCCGGAGCCGGTGATGTCCGACGGCAGCAGGTCCGCGGTGGCTTGGACCCGGTGGAACGAGCCGCCGAGCGAACGCGCGAAGGCGCGCGCCAGCGTGGTCTTGCCGCTGCCGGGGACGTCCTCGATGAGTGCGTGGCCGCCGGAGAGCAACGCGCAGCAGACCAGCTCCACCGCGGCGGTCCGGCCGTGCACGACCTGCTCGACGTTGACCATGATCGACCGGGCCGAGGCGGTCAGCGCGGCGCGCGGCTGCTGGGCCGGCTCGTGCGCGTGGCCTTGCGGGAGCAGCGGCGTGCTCGTCACGGCTGGTTCGGCTCCCTCGGCGCGGCACGGCTGACCCTGTCTGCATCGGCGCACCCGGCTCGGGGCTGAAGGCCGTGTCAGCCCCCGGGCGCAGCCACCAGCTCGTACAGCGGGTTCGACATCGCGAGGGCGCGGTGGAGCTCGCCGACCATGCCGGTCGCTCGCAGCCAGACCCCCACCTCGATCCCGCTGATCGCCCGGCGGCCGTAGAAGACCAGCGTGATCCCACCGGTGTCGTCCCAGAGCTCGACCTGCAACGACGGCGCTCCCGACAGGGCCGCGACGCGCACCGAGCGAACCTGCCCCACGACCACCGCACGCTTGCGCCACACCAGCGACCCGATCGGGGTCGTGTCGGCCGGAGCGAGGACCGCGACCGAGCCGGGCTTGACGACCTCGACCGTGCGACGAAGCTGGAGCGGGACGTGGGGGTGCACGTGCGGCGCGACGGGGACCCCCACCGCCCCGACCTCGCCGGTGAGGATGCCGTTGACGTCGAACGGGATGATCGTGGCGACCACCCGCGGGAGCCGGCTGACGGTGCTTGCGATGTCGTCAGCCGTCCTGTCGTGCAGGAGCCGACCGAGCACCGGCGAGTAGGTGCGGCGCGGCAGCAGCAGGGTGACCTCGACCGTCGGGTCGGCCGACGCCCGCTGCGCCAGCTCGAGCGCTGCCCTGGTCAGCCGGCGGTCCGGGCAGTCGATGAGCTGCAGGGGGACGCTGGCGAGCGCGGCCTGCTGGTTCCAGCCCTGCATGATCTCGTCGGCGTGGACGTCGTCGATCACGAAGTGCACCGCCCGCAGGTCCTCCGCGCGCAGGCTCCTGGCGTACCGGACCGCACCGATCGTCGCGAGGTCGACGGAGTCGACGAGGACCACCACGGAGTGCCGCGCGATGTTCGCCCTGCTGCGCTTGCTGGCGATCGCCGACAGGGCCTCGTGCTCGCGCCGGTACTGGCGGTTCAGCCGGATCAGGGCCAGCACGCCGAGCGGGAAGATGACGATGACCAGCCACGCGCCCTCGGTGAACTTCACCACCGCGAAGATGAGCACCACGAGCAGCGAGACCGAACCGGACACGAAGTTCACCACGCTCTTGCGCCGCGCCCCGGGGCCACCCTCGCGCCGGAAGTGCTTGGCCATGCCGAAGCCGGCCAGCGTGAACCCGGTGAACACCCCGATGGCGTAGAACGCGACCAGCTTGTCGACGTGCGCACCGGTCGCCAGCAGCAGCGCGATGGAGCAGATCGCCAGCACGATGATGCCGTTCGAGAACGCCAGCCGGTGGCCCCGCTTGGTGAGCTGCTTGGGCAGGAACTGGTCCTCGGCCACGAAGCTGGTGAGGAACGGGAAGCCGTTGAACGGCGTGTTGGCGCCGGTGTAGAGGATGAGCATCGTGGCCAGCTGGACGAACAGGAACAGCGCGTGGCCGATCGGTCCGCTCCCGAGCACCACCTTGGCTACCTGCGAGATCACCGTCGGCGTGCCAGCGTCGTACGGGCGTCGCATGCGTCTCGTGGGCGAGCCAGGACACCCCGAGGACCAGGAAGCCCAGGATGCTCGACATCACGACGAGCGTCTTGCGCGCGTTGCGGCCCTCGGGCGGCTGGAAGGCGCCGACGCCGTTCGAGATGGCCTCCAGCCCGGTCAGCGACGAGCCGCCGTTGGCGAAGGCCTTGAGCAGGACGAAGACGGCGAACCAGGTGACGACCGATGGCCTTGCCCGAGGGGCACGGTGCCGGACTGCAGCGTGACCTGGGGGAGGTCGCCGAACGAGCTCGCGGACGAAGCCGAAGATGATGACGCCGCCGATGGAGAAGACGAAGAGGTAGGTGGGGAGCGCGAACGCCTTGCCGGCCTCGCGGATGCCCCGGAGGTTGCCGTAGAAGAGGAGCGAGCACGACGCGCGACGGTGATCCATAGCGGTAGCCGGCCTTTGCCGAGTGCGGGCACCGCCGACGTCAGGGCTGCAGTGCCGGCGGCGCTCTGCACCGCGACGGTGACGATGTAGTCGAGCATCAGCGCGACGGCCGCGATCTGGGCGACCGCAGGACCGAAGTTCTCGCGCGCCACGACGTAGGACCCGCCGGCCTTGGTGTACACGCTCACGACGTCGAGGTAGGACAGCGAGACGACGAGCAGCACCGCGAGGATCACGAAGGTCAGCGGCATGAGGATCGTGAACGCCGCCACCCCGAACACGGGCAGCAGCACGATGAGCATCTCCTCCGAGCCGTACGCGGAGGACGAGATGCAGTCCGACGACAGCACGCCGAGCGCCAGCTTCTTGTTCAGCCGCTGGTGCCGCAGCGAGTCGCGGGTCAGCGGCGGCCCGAGCAGCCGGCGCTTGGCGCGGTAGGTGAAGGACTGCGGCAGCGCGGTGAGCTCAGCCAGCGCCACCGGCGTCGGCGTGCCTTCGGTCCAGGTCGTCATGTCAGTCGCCTTCCTGCTCAGCGGTCAGATCTGGCTGGAAGCGGTAGCCCATGCCCGGTTCGGTCAGCAGGTAGCGGGGCCGCGCGGGGTCAGGCTCGAGCTTGCGTCGGAGCTGGGCCATGTACAGCCGGATGTAGCCGGACTCGGTGTCGTACGCCGGGCCCCACACCTCGGTGAGCAGCTGCCTCTTGCTGAGCAGCTTGCCGGGGTGGCGGAGCAGCACCTCCAGCAGGTGCCACTCGGTGGGAGTCAGCCGGACCTCGCTCGGCGCGCCGTCGCGAACGGCCACGACCGTCCTCGCCGCGAGGTCCACGGTGACGCCACCGAAGCTCACCGCAGGCGTCTCGGTCGTCGGGGCTGCCCGGCGGGTGGCTGCGCGCATCCTCGCCAGCAGCTCGCCCATCGCGAACGGCTTGGTGACGTAGTCGTCGGCGCCGGCGTCGAGGGCCTCGATCTTGTCCCCGCTGCCGCTGCGCCCGGACAGCACGATGATCGGCACCTGGGTCCAGCCGCGCAGGCCGGCGATGACGTCGACCCCGTCCATGTCGGGCAGGCCGAGGTCGAGCAGCACGAGCTCGGGCGGCGCGTCGGCCGCGACCCGCAGCGCCTCGCCGCCGCTGGCCGCGGTGTGCACCTCGTAGTGCCGGGCGCGCAGGTTGATGCCCAGCGCGCGCAGGATCTGCGGCTCGTCGTCGACGACCAGCACGCGCATCAGCCCACCTGCCCTCGTGGTTGGTGCAACGGTCGGTCGGCTGCGTGCTCGGCGGCGTGCTCGGCCGGCGTGCTCGGCAGCCCGGTCCCGCAGCTCGCGTTCGCGTTGGCCTGGCTCGAGCTGGTCGCCCGTGGTCCCCGGCTCGGCCGGTGGGGAGGGAGACCACCATGGTGAGGCCGCCTCCGGGCGTCTCCTCGAGCAGCAGCGCGCCGGCCATCGCCTCGGTCAGCCCCCGGGAGAGCGCGAGGCCGAGGCCCACGCCGGTCGTGTTGTCCGTGTCGCCCAGCCGTTGGAACGGCGCGAAGACCTCCTCGCGACTCTCCGCAGGGATGCCGGGCCCGCGGTCGATCACGCGGACCTCGACGCGCGGTCCGAGCCGGCTCGCGGTGATGACCGGAGGCGACGTCGGGCGGGGCGTATCGCAGGGCGTTCGCGACCAGGTTGGCGAGGACCCGCTCGAGCAGGGCCGGGTCGACCAGGACGGCTGGCAACGTCTCGGGGATGTCCGCGGTCACGATCCGCGCGCTGCGGGCCCGAGGTCGGCCAGCGCGAGCGGCACGACCTCGTCGAGGCCGACGGGCTGCAGCGTCACCGACAGGACCCCGGCCTGGATCCGGCTGACGTCCAGGAGGTTCTCGACCAGCCGTGCGAGCTGGTCGAGGGACTCGTCCGCCGTCGCCAGCAGCTCTGCCTCGTCCTCCGCCGTCCAGGCGACATCCGTGCTCCGCAGGCTGGTCACCGCCGCCTTCGCCGACGCGAGCGGGGTGCGCAGGTCGTGCCCGACGGCGGCGAGCAGCGCGGTCCGCAGGCGGTCTGCGGCGGCGAGCGGGCGTACCGCCGCCGCTGCCTCGGCCAGCCGGGTCTGCTCCAGCGCGACCGCGGCCTGCGCGGCGAACGCCGAGAGCACGCGGCGGTCCTCGACGGGCAGCGCCCGTCCGTGCAGGCGCAGCAGGAAGCGGTCACCGGCTGGGACCTCGGTCAGGTCGGGGTCGTCGCTGTCGGCTGGAGCAGTGGGGTCGCCGGCGTTGTCCGACGCATGAGCGGTGCCGGTGCGGACCGTCGCCACGCTCGTCCACCCCGCCGGCTCGGTGCGCTCGAGCAGGGTCACCGACTCCATGCCGAAGGCCTCCCTGACGCGCTCCAGCAGCACGGGCAGCGCGGTGTCGCCGCGCAGCACGTTGCCGGCCATCGCGGACAGCAGCTGCGACTCCGCCGCCGACCGCGCGGCCTCCCTGGTGCGCCGTGCGGCGCGGTCCGACGACCGTGCTGACCATCGCGGCCACCAGCAGGAACACGACCAGGGCGAGCGCGTTGTTGCGCTCCGCGACGTTGAGCGTGTGCAGCGGCGGCACGAAGTAGTAGTTGAGCAGGACCGAGCTCACGACGGCACTGGCGAGTGCCGGCCAGACTCCTCCGACCAGCGCGACCACGACGACGACAAGGAGGAGGACCAGGACGTCGCTGATGAGGTTGATGTCGTGCCGAAGGTGCGTCAGCAGCAAGGTGAGCAGCGGCAGGAGGACCAGCGCGAGCAACCAGCCCAGGAGCTGCCGCTGCCGGGTGAGCCCGCCCCGTGACCGAGGCACACCGAGGCCTCCGCCCGGCCGCGGCGTGGGTGACCATGTGCACGTCGATGTCGCCGGACCCGCGGATCACGCTGGCGCCGATGCCGGAGCCCGGGACCAGCGAGGCGAGCCAGCGACCGCCGGCTGGCGCCGAGCACCAGCTGGGTCGCGTTCTCCGCCCGGGCGAACTCGAGCAGCGACCCGCGGGACGTCGTCGCCGACGCACTGTGGTAGGTGCCGCCGAGCGACTCGACGAGCCGCCGCTGCTCGGCCAGGTTCGCCGGGGCTGGCGCCGGTCAGGCCGTCGGAGCGGGCCACGTGGACCGCGAGCAGGTCGCCGCCCGATGCGGGCGGCGATGCGCGCCGCGCGGCGCAGCAGCGTCTCGCCCTCGGGCCCGCCGGTCAGCGCGACGACCACGCGCTCCCGGGTCTCCCAGGTGCTGGTCGATGTCGTGCGTCGTCGCGGTAGCGCTGCAGCCCCTCGTCGACCTTGTCGGCGAGCCAGAGCAGGGCCAGCTCGCGCAGCGCGGTCAGGTTGCCGACGCGGAAGTAGTTCGCGAGCGCGGCGTCGACCTTCTCCGGCGCGTAGACGTTGCCGTGGGCCATCCGCCGCCGCAGCGCCTCGGGCGTCATGTCGACGAGCTCGATCTGGTCGGCGCGCCCGGACGACCGCGTCGGGGACGGTCTCGCGCTGCGGCACCCCGGTGATCTTCTCGACGACGTCGTTGACCGACTCGAGGTGCTGGACGTTGACGGTCGTGATGACGTCGATGCCCGCGTCGAGCAGCTCCTCGACGTCCTGCCAGCGCTTGGCGTTGCGCGAGCCGGGGACGTTGGTGTGGGCGAGCTCGTCGACGAGCGCGACCTCGGGCTGGCGGGCGAGGACGGCGTCGACGTCCATCTCGCTGAACGACCGCGCCGCGGTAGTCGAGCGTGCGCCGCGGGCACGACCTCGAGGCCCTCGGCATCGCCGCGCGGTCTGCGGGCGGCCGTGGTCTCGACGAAGCGCGACCACGACGTCGGTGCCGCGCTCGATCCGCCGGTGCCCCTCGCCGAGCATCGCGTAGGTCTTGCCGACGCCGGGGGCGGCACCGAGGTAGATGCGCAGCCGGCCTCGCGCCATCACGGATCTCCTCGCTCTCCCACAGTCACTGGCCGCATGGTGTCCGGTCCTCGGTCAGGACCCTAGGCGCGTGAGCGCCAGGTTCAGCTGGAGGACGTTCGACCCGTCGGCTCGCCGAGGAACCCGAGCGTACGGCCCTGGACGTGCGCGGCGACCAGGGCGTGGACCGTGGCCACGCGTCGAGGTGGCGCGCCTGCGCGACCCGGGCGACCTGCTCGTACGGCGTACGCCGGGCTGATGTCCGGGTCCAGGCCCGAGCCGGACGCGGTCAGCGCGTCGGCCGGCACGCTGGCCGGCGCGACGCCGTCGAACGCCGCGACGGCGGCCCGCCGGTCCGCTGATGGCCTTGACCAGGTCGGCGTTGTTCGGGCCGAGGTTGGAGGCGCCGGTCGCCGTCGGGTCGTAGCCGTCGCCGCCGCCGACGGGCGCGGCTGGAAGTACTGGCGGCAGCGGGTTCCCCTTGGCGTCGGCTGAAGTTCTGGCCGAGCAGGCTGGAGCCGACGACCTTGCCCGCCGAGCTGCACGAGCGAGCCGTTGGCCTGCCGCGGAACGACGACCTGGCCGACGCCGGTGACCACCAGCGGGTAGAGCACGCCGAGCACGACGGTGAGGACGAGCAGCGCCCGCAGCGCCGCGGCGTACTGGCGGAGCGTGGCGCGAAGGTCTGTGTTCATGCGGTCTACCGGATTCCGGGGATGAACTGGACGACGCAGGTCGATGAGCTTGATGCCGAGGAACGGCACGATGAGGCCGCCGAGGCCGTAGATCGCGAGGTTGCGGCGCAGCATCTGGCGAGGCCGAGCTCGGCGTGTACGCGCACGCCGCGCAGCGCCAGCGGGATCAGCGCGATGATGACGAGCGCGTTGAAGATGATCGCGGACAGGATCGCCGACTTCGGGCTGTGCAGGCGCCATGACGTTGAGCCGGTGCAGGCCCGGGAAGACGCCGACGAACATCGCCGGGATGATCGCGAAGTACTTGGCGACGTCGTTGGCGATCGAGAACGTCGTCAGCGCGCCGCGGGTGATGAGCAGCTGCTTGCCGATCTCCACGATCTCGATGAGCTTGGTCGGGTCGGAGTCGAGGTCGACCATGTTGCCGGCCTCCTTGGCCGCCGAGGTGCCGGTGTTCATCGCCACGCCGACGTCGGCCTGGGCGAGCGCCGGGGCGTCGTTGGTGCCGTCGCCGGTCATCGCGACCAGCTTGCCGCCCTCCTGCTCCCGCTTGATCAGCGCCATCTTGTCCTCGGGCGTGGCCTCGGCGAGGAAGTCGTCGACGCCCGCCTCGTCCGCGATCGCCTTGGCGGTCAGCGGGTTGTCGCCGGTGATCATGACGGTCCGGATGCCCATGCGGCGCAGCTCGTCGAAGCGCTCGCGCATGCCGTCCTTGACGACGTCCTTGAGGTGGATGACGCCGAGGACCCGTGCGGCCGTGCCCGCTCGCCGCGAGCTCGGCCGACGACCAGCGGCGTGCCGCCGGCGCGCCGAGATCCCGTCGACGAGCGTCGCCGTGTCCTCGGCGTGACGTGCCGCCGTGCTCGCGCACCCAGGCCGCGACCGAGGCGGCGGCGCCCTTGCGGACGCACGCCCGGCCGCCTCGGCGCAGGTCGACGCCCGCTCATCCGGGTCTGCGCGGTGAACGGGACGAAGGTGCCGTGCGTGAGCTCGCCGGCGTGCCGCTCGCGCAGGCCGTACCGCTCCTTCGCGAGGACCACGATCGACCGGCCCTCGGGGGTCTCGTCGGCGAGGCTGGAGAGCTGCGGCGGCGTCGGCCAGCTCGTCCGCGGCGACGCCGCCGACCGGCGACGAACTCGCCGGCCTGCCGGTTGCCGAGGGTGATGGTGCCGGTCTTGTCGAGCAGCAGGGTGTTGACGTCGCCGGCGGCCTCGACCGCGCGGCCGCGACATCGCCAGCACGTTGCGCTGCACCAGCCGGTCCATGCCCGCGATGCCGATGGCGGAGAGCAGCGCCCCGATCGTCGTGGGGATCAGGCAGACCAGCAGCGCCACCAGGATGATGATCGACTGCTCGGCGCCGGAGTAGATCGCCAGCGGCTGCAGGGTCGACGACGGCCAGCAGGAAGATGATCGTCAGGCTGGCCAGCAGGATGTTGAGCGCGATCTCGTTCGGCGTCTTCTGCCGGCGAGGCGCCCTCGACCAGGGCGATCATCCGGTCGATGAACGTCTCGCCCGGCTTGGCGGTGATCTCGCACGACGATCCGGTCCGAGAGCACCTTGGTGCCGCCGGTGACGCGCCGACCGGTCGCCGCCCGACTCGCGGATCACCGGAGCGGACTCGCCGGTGATGGCCGACTCGTCGACGCTGGCGACGCCCTCGACGACGTCGCCGTCGCCGGGGATGACCTCGCCCGGCCTCGACGACGACGTGGTCGCCGAGCAGCAGGTCGGCGGCCGGCACGGACTCCTCGGCGCCGTCGGCCGGGTCTGCGCCGAGGTCCAGCCGGTCAGGCGACGCGCGACCGTCGTGTCGGTCCTGGCGCGGCGCAGCGTCTCGGCCTGCGCCTTGCCGCGGCCCTCGGCCACGGCCTCCGCCAGGTTGGCGAAGACGACCGTCAGCCAGAGCCAGACCGCGATCGACCAGGCGAAGACGCGACGGGTCGCTGATGGCGAGGGCGGTGGTCAGCACCGAGCCGACCTCGACGACGAACATGACCGGGTTCGTGACCATCAGCCCGCGGGTCGAGCTTGGCGACCGCGTCGGGCAGCGACGTGAGCAGCTGCCGGGGTCCAGCATGCCGCCGGAGATCCGTCGCGACAGGCCGGACCGCCAGCCGCAGTTCCGTGGTGGCGTCGAGGGTGGTGGACATCAGTGCAGGCCTTCCGCGAGCGGTCCGAGCGCGAGCGCCGGGAAGTAGGTGAGGGCGACGACGATGACGATCACGCCGAGCAGCAGCCCGACGAACAGCGGCCGGTGGGTGGGCAGCGTGCCGGCGGTGACCGGCACGTGCTGCTGCCGGGCCAGCGAGCCGGCCAGCGCCAGCGACGAAGATGATCGGCAGGAACCGGGCGAGCAGCATCGCCATGCCGAGCGCGGTGTTGTACCAGACGGTGTTCACCGAGAGCCCGGCGAACGCGGAGCCGTTGTTGTTCGCCGCCGAGGTGAAGGCGTAGAGCACCTCGGACAGGCCGTGCGGGCCGGAGTTGAGCATGGCCGCGCGCTCGCCGGGCAGCGCCATCGCGATCCCGGTGCCGATCAGCACGCACGCTGGCGTGGCGAGGATGTAGAGGCTGGCGAGCTTCATCTCGCGCGCCTGGATCTTCTTGCCGAGGTACTCCGGCGTTCGCCCGACCATCAGCCCGGCGACGAAGACCGCGACGACCGCGAGCACCAGGATGCCGTAGAGGCCGGAGCCGACGCCGCCGGGCGCGATCTCGCCGGTCATCATGTCGAAGATCGTCACGCCGCCGCCGAGCGGCGTGAAGCAGTCGTGGAAGCGAGTTCACCGCGCCGGTCGAGGTCAGCGTGGTCGAGGTGGCGAACAGCGCGACGGCCGGCACGCCGAAGCGGGCCTCCTTGCCCTCCATCGCGGCGTCCGCGCAGCCATCGGCGCCGCGCCGTGGTGGGCCATCTCGAAGGCCGTGATGGCCGACGAGCGAGGCGACCCAGATGACGGCCATCGACGGCGACGATCGCGTAGCCCTGGCGCTTGTCGCCGACCAGCCTGCCGAAGGTGCGCGGGCAGGCTGAACGGGATGAGCGAGCAGCAGGAAGATCTCGAGCAGGTTGCGTGAACGCGGTTCGGGTTCTCGAACGGGTGCGCGGAGTTGGCGTTGTAGAAGCCGCCGCCGTTGGTGCCGAGCTCCTTGATCGCCTCCTGGCGACGCGACCGGGCCGCCGGTGATGGTCTGGTGGCCGCCGGCCAGCGTGGTGATCGTGTGCGAAGGCGTGGAAGTTCTGGATCACGCCGCCGGCGACCAGGACGATCGCGATGATGAACGACGAGCGGCAGCAGGATCCGCAGGCTGCCGCGGGTCAGGTCGACCCAGAAGTTGCCGAGCCGGTCGGTCCGCGAGCGGGCGAAGCCGCGGACCAGCGCGATCGCGACCGCCATGCCGACGGCGGCGGAGGCGAAGTTCTGCACCGCCAGGCCGGCCATCTGCACCAGGTGGCCCATCGTCGACTCGCCGGAGTAGGACTGCCAGTTGGTGTTGGTCACGAAGGAGACGGCGGTGTTCCACGCCTGGTCGGCCTTGACCGCCGGGGAAGCCCAGCGAGCAGCAGCAGGTGCTTCTGCAGCCGCTGGAACGCGTAGAGGAACAGCACGCGAGACCAGCGGAGAAGGCGAGCACGCTGCGCAGGTAGGCCGGCCAGCGTCTGGTCGGCGTCGGGGTCGACGCCCATGACGCGGTAGAGGCCCCGCTCGACGCGCGCGTTGCGCACGCCTGTGAAGACCCGCGCCATGTAGTCGCCCGAGCGGGACGGTGCACGAGGGCGAGCAGGGCCACGACGAGGGCGACCTGCAGGGCCCCGGCCAGGTTGTCGCACATCAGAACCTCTCCGGGAAGATCAGCGCCACCACGAGGTAGACGACGACCAGCACGGCCAGCACGAGGCCGACGATGTTCTCGGCGGTCACAGCTTCTCGACCCCCTTCACCACGAGGGCGAGCACCGCGAACACCGCGAGGCTCAGCAGGACGAAGATGACGTCGGCCATGGCTTGCATTCCTCCGAGTGCTCCGGTCCGCGGGGTGCGGATCGGTTCGTCGTCGACGCTAGGCGCGCCGGAGGGGGGCGATGTGCCGTCCTAACGCACCCCTAACACGTTCCCGCCGAGTCCTCACGCATCCCTCACGCCGACCTCATGCTGGCCGTTCGCTGGGCGCACACACCGCAGAAACGTGCGCGAAACCGGTCCCCACCACACTCGTGCGCATGAGCACCGCGACGCCTGAGGCTGGCGCCCCGTACCTGCTTCGCGTCGTCCTGCCCGACCGCCCCGGCGGCCTCGGCGAGCTCGCGGCGGCGATCGGCGCGGCCGGCGGCGACATCGTCAGGTTCGACATCGTCGAGCGGGTGCAGGGGCCGTCCGGCGAGGAGGTGGTGGACGACTTCGTCATCGTGCTGCCCGCGGGCTCGGCACCGGGACTGCACGCGGAGCTCGCCGCGCTCGAGGGCTTCGTCGTCGAGACGCTGCGACCGTACGAGGCGGTCGGCGGCCCCGACGAGGCTGATCCGTACGACGCCGTCGTCCACGGTGCGTCCTCGGGTGCGGCGCTGGCGCTGATCGCGAGCGTCGGAGCGCAGGCGTTCAAGGCCGGCTGGGCGATGGTGCTGGAGCACGGCCCGGCGGCCGTCGTCACGCTCGTCGGCACCAAGGACGCGCCAGTCCTGCGCTGGGCGGAGCTCCCCTGGATCCCGTTGGACGAGCCGACGTCGCTCGAGCTCGACGACGGCTGGGTGCCGGTCGACTGGGCTCACCGCGAGGTCGCGCTCGCGGCTGCTCCCATCGCCGGGACCGACCTCGTGCTCCTGGTGGGTCGCCCCGGCGGTCCACGGTTCCGCGAGGCGGAGGTCGCCAGGCTCGGGCGCCTGTCGACGGTGGCCTCGGTCGCCAGCAGGGGCGAGGACGGCAGGGTCGCGGGGCTGGCCTGACCCTCCGGGCGGCCGCCTTTGTTGACTCACGGGTCAGGAACGTGGGACAAAGGGCGTCGCGTCCATGCCCTACCGGAGGAACCCGTGACCGCTGAGCCCACCTCGCCCGTCAAGTCCGTGCTGCACGACGTCCAGGAGGCCAGGGGCGCGACGTTCCGGGATGACGACGGCTGGTACTGGACCATGAGCTTCGGCGACGGCAACGCCGGCTACGAGGCCCTGCGCGACGGCACCGCGATCTGGGACGTGTACCCGATGGTTCGCCGGCTGGTCACCGGACCGGACGCCGCGGCCGCCATCCAGCGGGTGTTCACCAACGACCTCTCCAAGCAGCAGGTCGGGCAGGTCAAGTACGGCGCCCTGGTGGACAGCGACGGCACGCTCGTCGACGACGGCACCGTCTTCAAGCACGCGGACGACCGCTTCTGGCTGTTCACCAACACGAACGGCTTCGGCGACTTCTGGGCCGAGAAGACCAAGGACCTCGACTACACCGCCGAGACGCTGACCACCTCGATGCCGCTCATCGCCGTGCAGGGGCCCACCTCGCGCGACCTCCTGCAGCTGCTCACCAAGACCGACCTCTCCGGGCTGAAGTACTTCCGGTTCCTGCCCGAGCGCATCGAGGTCGCCGGTGTGCAGACCTGGATCATGCGGACCGGCTTCACCGGCGAGCTCGGCTTCGAGCTCATTCCCGACGCGGCGGACGCGGTGACGTTGTGGCAGGCGCTCGAGGCCGCTGGTGGCGTGCCCATGGGCCTCGACACCATCGAGCCGGCCCGTGTCGAGGCCGGCCTGGTCATCTACGGCCGCGACTACGAGCCCGGCGTCCACACGCCGATCGACGTCTCGCTCGACCCGGTCGTCCTCATCCGTGACGGCCTCGACTACCTCGGCAAGGACGTCCTCGCCGCCGCCGCCGCGAACCCGACCACGCGGCTGAAGACGTTGCTGATCAAGGGTTCGGAGCTGCCCGAGGGCGGCGCCGACGTGCTGGTGGACGGCACCGTCGTCGGGACGTTGACCAGCCCGGCCGCCAGCCCTCGCCTCGGCCTCATCGGACTGGCCCGGCTCGCTACCGCGGCGGCGGACGACGGCACGACGGTGCAGGTGCGGACCGCCGACGGCACGGTCGAGGCGACGGTGGCCCCGCTGTGCGTCAAGGACCCGGAGAAGCGGCTCGCGCGCTCCTAGTCCTGCGCGTCCACCCTGAACACCTCGACGGACGAGTGCATCGTGCCGGCCAGGTTCGCCAGCTCGGCTGCTGAGGCGGCGGCCTGCCGCGACCCCGCGGCGTAGACCAGCGAGACGTCCGAGAGCTTGGTCATCGCGACGACCACCTGCTGCGAGGCGCTGCGTTGCTGCTGGGTGGCCGCCGAGATCTCCTGGACGGTCGACGTCGTGGTGTCCACCCGGTCAGCGACCCGCTGCAGCGCCGAGGCCGCGCTGTGGGCGAGGTCGGTGCCGGTCGCGACCTCGAGCGCGCCGTCCCTGGTGGCCTGCACCGTCGCATGCATCAGGCCGTGGATCTCCCCGACGAGGGTCTGGATCCGGCCGGTGGACTCCTGGGCGCGCTCGGCGAGCTTGCGGACCTCGGCGGCGACCACGGCGAAGCCGCGCCCGTGCTCGCCGGCGCGGGCGGCCTCGATGGCCGCGTTGAGTGCCAGCAGGTTGGTCTGGTCCGACAGGTCGTCGAGCAGCGTCAGGATGCCGCCGATCTCGTTGACCTTGTCCTCGAGCGAGAGCGTGCTGCTGGCGATCGACTCGACGCGGCCGGCGATCCGGTCCATCGCGCCCACGGCCCGTTCCACCGCGTCGCGCCCCTCCTCGGTGATGGCGAGCATGTCCCTGGCGGCATGGCTGACCCCGCCGGCGGACTCCGCGATCTGTCCTGCGGTGGCGGCGAGCTCCTCGATCGTGACCATGGTCTCGGTGACCGCCGAGGACTGGGCGGTCGCCGACTCCGCCTGCTGACCCGCGACGACGCCGAGCTCGACGGCCGACTGGGACAGCTGGTCACTGTTCTCCTGGGCGGAGGCCACCAGCACGCGAAGCCGCGCGATGGTGTCGTCGAAGCTGACGACCAGGCTGCGCATGACCGCGTCGTCCTGCCCGTCGACCGGGAGGACCACGCCGAGATCACCATCAGCCACCCGCCCGAGTGCGCCCCCCAGCACGCTGAGCCGCTCCGCGAGACGGTCACGCTCGGCGGCCGTCTCCCGGGCGAGCTGAGCGCGCTCGCGTCGACGACGCAGGGCGAGCAGCACCCCGAGGAGCAGCAGCACGATGCCCACGAGGAGCAGCACGGACGCGGCGGACAGGCCGAGCCACCCTGCCGCGGTCGCGGGCTGGGCAGCAGAGGCGACGACCGCCCAACCGCTCGGGTAGAGGCCGGGCTCGTTCGGCGAGCTCCCGAGGTCGTTGAACGCCAGCTGCTGGCCGGCGACGCTGGTGATGCCGGTGCTGGCGCCGAGCGCCTTGCGGGTCAGGCTGGGCTCCACCGAGCTGGGCTGCGCCGCGCTGGGTGCTCCGGCGGCCGGGGCCGTCCCGCTGCTGCTCGCCAGCTTCGTGTCGGCGAGGACGGTGCCCGTCGTGGTGTCCACCAGCCGCAGCCGGGTCTGGGCCGACGAGAGCGGAGTGAGGGCGTCCTTCAGGCTGGCCAGCCGGACGGAGAAGTAGAGCACCCCCTCGACGGTCTCGTGGGTGTAGACCTCGGCCGCGAACGTCATGACCGGCGTCCCGTCGACGTCCTTGGTCACGCCGCCACGAAAGGCGCTGCTCGAGCCGAGCTGCTCCGCTCCGCGGAAGGCGGCGTCCTTGCTCATGCTCTTGAGCTGCTCGGGCGAGTAGAAGAGGCCGTGGGTGTAGGTGCTCACGCCACGTCCGTCGGCCAGCGCGAAGCCGGCGCTGGTGACCGCACCCGGGAGCAGGGCGTCCATCGAGGAGAGCACGGCCTGCACGCCGCCGAGCGGCCCCGAGGTGTCCACGAGCTTGACGCTCATCGGGCGCGGGTCCTCGGCGAAGGCCGTGAACGCGGTGTCCGTGGCCATCACCAGGGCGAGCGTCCGATCCTGCTCGAAGGCCTGCGCGACGGTCGTCCGACCCTCGGCGGCGGAGGCCTGCAGCGTCGTGTCGAGGGTGTCTCGCTGCTGCTGGTCAGCTCTGCTCGTGAGCAGCCCGAGCACCAGGGCGCCCACGATCGTCGCTCCGCCCAGCGTGAGTGCTGCGCCCTGCAACCTCGGCATCCGATGGCCCCCGTCGTCTCGCTCGGCTGCGCCTGCTGCCGCCCGTCGTAGATCGGCACCAAGACGATCGAAGTTGAGGTGGGATCGAGCCGGCCCGGGGCAGGGCAGGATGAACCCATGACCTTCGACAACCTCCTGCCAGGCCCACCCGCGACGTTGCTCCCCGACTTCCCCGAGCCCCGGGAGCGGCTGGAGCGCGGTGATCCTGCTGCCGAGGTGGTCGCCGACAATCCCGAGCTCTCGCTGGGCTGGGCCGAGCTCGCCGACGAGGCGTTCGCGCGTGGCGCCGTCGTGGAGTCCTACGCCTACGCCCGCACCGGCTACCACCGCGGGCTGGACCAGCTCCGACGTGCTGGCTGGAAGGGCTTCGGTGCTGTGCCGTGGGAGCACGAGCCGAACCGCGGGTTCCTGCGGTGCCTGTTCGCGCTCGGCCGCGCCGCGGAGGCGATCGGCGAGGTCGCGGAGGTCGAGCGCATCGACGCGTTCCTGCTCGAGAGCTCCCCGACCGCGGTCGAGGTGCTGCGCGGGTGAGCGATGAGCCGGTCGTCGTCGTCGGTGGCGGGATCGCTGGCGTCGCCTGTGCCCGTGAGCTCGCCGCCGCCGGGCTCGATCATCGGCTGATCGACCGGGGGCACCGGTTGGGCGGCCGGATGGCCGTCCGCACGGTGGACGGGCGTCCGCTCGACCTCGGGGCTTCGTACTTCACGGCGCACGAGCCGGGTTTCGTCGAGGTCGTCGACGGCTGGGTCGCACGGGGACTGGCCCGGCCCTGGACCGACACCTTCCACCTCGCCAGCCCTGAGGGACTGCTCGGCACGACCACGGGACCCGTCCGCTACAGCGCTCCGGGCGGCCTGCGCAGCCTGGTGGAGGACCTCGCCGGCGACCTCGTCCCTGAGTACCCGTTCGAGGTGTCCACGGTGTCCTCCGGTCCGACGCTGGACGGGCTCGCCGCGACGGCCGTGGTGCTGGCCATGCCCGACCCGCAGGCCGGCGACCTGCTCAGCGACGACCTGCCGGCGGAGCAGGCACTGGTGCGCAGCCGGGTCTGGGAGCCGGTGCTGACCCTCGCTGCCCGGTGGTCACGCCGGTGCTGGCCGGTGATCGACGGCGCGTTCGTCAACGACTCCCCCGTGCTGACGTTCGTCGCGGACGACGGCGCCCGCCGAGGCGACGGCGCTCCGGTCCTGCTGCTGCACGCGGATCCCGTCTTCGCCGCCGGGCACCTGGACGATCCCGCCGGTGCCGCCCCCGCGATGCTGGCCGAGCTCGCGAGCGTCCTCGGCGTGCACGCGGCGCCGGACTGGCTGGAGGTCAAGCGCTGGGGGTCGGCCCGTCCGGTCGGCGAGCGGCCCGAACCGTTCCATCTGGGGACGACGATGGTCGGGCTCGCGGGGGACGGGTGGCACGGCAGGTCCCGGATCGAGGGGGCTTTCGCCTCGGGACAGGCGCTCGGCAAGGAGCTCGTCCGCGTCCTCCGATAGCCTTGGGACGGCAGCGAAACCGTGCCGTCCTCACCCATGCGCCACCTGACCTAAGGAGCCCCCGTGCCCGCCATCGTGCTCGTCGGAGCCCAGTGGGGCGATGAGGGCAAGGGCAAGGCGACCGACCTCCTCGGCGACCGCGTCGACCATGTCGTCAAGTTCAACGGCGGTAACAACGCCGGCCACACGATCGTGATCGACGGCGAGCGGTACGCGCTGCACCTCCTGCCGTCGGGCATCCTCACGCCCGGCGTCGTGCCGGTGATCGGCAACGGGGTGGTGATCGACCTCGGCGTGCTCTTCCAGGAGCTCGGGCAGCTCAGCGCGCGCGGGGTCGACGTCTCCCGGCTGGTGGTCAGCGCCAACGCGCACATCGTGCCCTCCTACAACCGCACCCTCGACCGCGTCACCGAGCGCTTCCTCGGCAGCCGGAAGATCGGCACCACCGGCCGCGGCATCGGGCCGACCTACGCGGACAAGATGAACCGCGTCGGCATCCGGGTCCAGGACCTCTTCGACGAGAAGATCCTCGCGCAGAAGGTCGAGGGCGCTCTGGACCAGAAGAACCACCTGCTGGTCAAGGTGTACAACCGGCGCGCGATCACGGTCGACGCCGTGGTCGAGGAGCTCCTCGGCTTCGCCGACGCCATGGCCGGCATGGTCGCTGACACCTCCCTGCTGCTGGGCCAGGCGCTCGACGACGGCAAGACCGTGCTGCTCGAAGGCGGCCAGGCCACCCTGCTCGACGTCGACCACGGCACGTACCCGTTCGTCACGTCCTCCAACGCGACCGCGGGCGGGGCCTGCACCGGCTCGGGCATCCCGCCGAACCGGATCGATCGCGTCATCGCGATCGCGAAGGCGTACTCGACCAGGGTCGGCGAGGGCCCGTTCCCCACCGAGCTGTTCGACGACGACGGCGAGCGGCTGCGGACCGTCGGCGCGGAGTTCGGGACGACGACGGGACGCCCCCGCCGGTGCGGCTGGTTCGACGCCCCGATCGCCAGGTACGCCGCCCGCATCAACGGTGTCACGGACTTCGTGCTCACCAAGCTCGACGTCCTCACCGGCTGGGAGCGCATCCCGGTGTGCGTCGGGTACGACATCGACGGCCGCAGGGTCGACGAGGTCCCGATGACGCAGACGGACTTCCACCACGCGCGACCGGTGTACGAGTACCTCCCGGGGTGGAGCGAGGACATCTCCGGCGCGCGCACGTTGGACGATCTGCCGGCCAACGCCCGCAGCTACGTCCACGAGCTCGAGGCCATGAGCGGCGCCCGGATCTCCGCCGTCGGCGTGGGACCGGGCCGCGACGAGACGGTCGCCGTGCATGACCTCGTCGGCTGAGCGGTCGGGCTGACGGTGGCGCTGGCTCCTGGTGCCGTGGTGCTCACCGGTGCCCACGTCCGGGTCGAGCCGCTGACGCTCGCGCACGTTCCTGACCTCGCTGCCTCGACCGCCGGCGACCTCGAGGTGTGGCAGTGGGTGACCCGGCCCCCGGCGGATGAGGCCGAGCTGGCGGTCCTGGTCCAGTCCGCGCTCGAGGACCCGGACCGCTACCCGTTCGCGGTGGTCGAGCTCGGCTCGGGTCGGACGGTCGGCTCGTCGTCCTACCTCGACATCGTCCCGGTGGACGAGCGCATCGAGATCGGCTGGACGTTCTACGGCCGCTCGGTGTGGCGCAGCGCGGTGAACACCGAGACGAAGCTGTTGCTGCTCTCGCACGCGTTCGACGACCTCGGGTACGAGCGCGTGTCGCTGAAGACGCACCACCGCAACGAGCGCTCGCAGGCCGCGATCGCGCGCATCGGTGGGGTGCGCGAAGGCACGCTGCGCCACCACCGGGTGCACTGGGACGGCACCCGTCGGGACACCGTCTACTTCTCCATCCTCAGCGCCGAGTGGCCGTCGGTGCGCACCAGGTTGCAGGAGCGCCTGGCGCGTGGCTCGTGCGGGCGAGGCTAGAGCGGTCGCAGGGCGAGCTCGGCGAACGTGCGCACGAAGCAGGGCCAACCCCGACCGCCGGTGAGCTCCCCCAGGTCGTGGGCGACGAGCAGGGGGACCCCGCGACGCAGCTGTCGTCCTGAGCTGGCTACGAGCCGTTCGTAGTCGGCCATGGTCGCGGGGCGGTCGGCGAGGGCGAGGACCTGAACCGGGAGGGGGCCGAGCCGGGTGCTGAGGACCGCGTCGACCGCGATGCCACCCGGGCTGGTCCCGGTGGCGCGGTCGACGATCTCCTCGTCCAGGACGATCTGGGCGAATCCGAGGTTGGCCAGAGCCAGCAGCACCGGTGTCGAGGCCCCGCGGTAGGCGTCGAGCGCCACGGGGTAGTCGGGGTGGACCGCCGGGTTCGTCGGATCGCTCACCGCACCATTCTCCCTGCAGAGTGTCGGGTGCGGTGCCGCGCCCCTGACAGGGTGGAGGTCGCGGTCGCCGGTGACGCCCTCGTACGCTGACCTGGACGCCGGTGGCTGCTGCCCCGCACCGGCGAGCCGTCGAGGAGAGCTGACATGAGCGTGCCGACCCCTGATCCTGCCCGCGGAGCCGAGGCGTACGCGCTCGACCGCGCCCACGTCTTCCACTCCTGGTCGGCACAGGCCGCGCTCGACCCCATGGTCATCGCCGGCGGTGAGGGCAGCCACGTCTGGGACTTCGAGGGCAACCGCTTCCTCGACTTCTCCAGCCAGCTCGTCAACACCAACATCGGGCATCAGCACCCGAAGGTCATCGCCGCGATCCAGGCCCAGGCCGCCACGCTGGCCACGGTGGCCCCGCAGTACGCGAACGAGGCGCGCGGGCAGGCCGCCAAGCGCATCGCCGACCTCGCCCCTGACGGCATGGACAAGGTCTTCTTCACCAACGGCGGCGCCGACGCTGTCGAGAACGCCATCCGGATGGCGCGGCTGCACACCGGCAAGAACAAGGTCCTGAGCTTCTACCGCAGCTACCACGGCAACACGGGTGCGGCGATCACCGCGACCGGCGACCCCCGCCGCTGGCCGAACGAGTTCGCGAACGGTCACGTGCACTTCTTCGGCCCCTACCTCTACCGCACCGCGTTCTGGTCGACCACCGAGGCCGAGGAGACCGAGCGCGCGCTCGCGCACCTCGAGCAGGTCATCCAGCTCGAGGGTCCGTCGACGATCGCGGCCGTCCTCATCGAGTCGGTGGTCGGCACCGCCGGCGTCCTCATCCCGCCGCCCGGCTACCTGCAGGGCGTGCGCGCGTTGTGCGACCAGTACGGCATCGTGTTCATCGCGGACGAGGTGATGGCCGGGTTCGGCCGGACTGGAAAGTGGTTCGCCTTCGAGCACTTCGACGTGGTCCCTGACCTCATCGCCTTCGCGAAGGGTTCGAACTCCGGCTACGTCCCGGTCGGTGGCGTGGTCATCAGCCAGCCGATCGCGGCCACGTTCGACGACCGCGTCTTCCCCGGCGGGCTCACCTACTCCGGCCACCCGCTTGCCACCGCCTCGATCGTCGCGTCCATCGACGCGATGAAGGAGGAGGGCATCGTCGAGAACGCCGCGCGCATCGGCGAGACCGTGCTGGGGCCTGGGCTTCGCGAGCTGGCCGAGCGTCATCCCGTCATCGGTGAGGTGCGCGGGCTCGGCGTGTTCTGGGCGCTCGACCTCGTCAAGGACCGCGCGACCCGCGAGATGCTCGCGCCCTACGGCGGGTCGTCCCCCGCGATGGCGCAGCTGGTCGCGGAGAGCAAGAAGCGCGGCCTGCTGCCCTTCACCAACTACAACCGCATGCATGTCGTGCCGCCCTGTGTGGTGACCGACGCCGAGGCCAAGGAGGGCCTCGCGATCCTCGACGAGGTGTTCAGCATCGTCGATCAGCACTACACCGGCTGAAGCAGTCAGGGCTGGGCGTGCACCACGGCGTGCAGGGCCAGCCAGACCTCCGCGATGTCAGCGGTGGACTGCAGCGAGCGACCGGAGAGCTGCTCGAACCTGCGCACCCGGTAGGCCAGCGTGTTCGGGTGCACGTGCAAGGCGTCGGCGGCCTCCTGGGTGCGACGGTCCCGCTCGAGCCAGGCCCGCACGCTCGGCAGGAGCTGCCCGCCGTGCGCGGCGTCGTACGCGAGCACCGGCCCGAGCACGCCCGCGACGAGCATGCGCAGGGAGTCCGGGTCCTCGGCCAGCCACCGCCCCGCCGCGTCCCGGCCGAACGGCACCACGCCGCCGCCGGCGTCAACGGCGCGGGCCGTCGCCCACAGCGCCTCCCTGCGGCTGACGGCGAGCGAGTCCCCAGGACGGAACGGACGGCTGACCCCGACAGCGAGATCGCTGCGGTCGCCCAGCACGGCGGCGAGGTCGACCTCGGCCGGGAGCAGCACGAAGAGGTCTCGCTGCTGGCGAAGGACCAGCGCCGTGACCTCGCGTGCGTCGAGGGTGCGCAGCAGCCCCTGGTCGTCGAGCGAGGCCTGGCCCGAGACGGGGCGCCCGATCGCGAGCTGGAGGTCGTCCTCGTCGTCGTACCCGATGCGGGCCAGCCGGCGGCGGGCGGTCGCAGGGTCGAGCACGCCCTGCAGCAGCTCGGCCAGCGTCTCGGCCCCCTCGCGTCGGAGCGTCTCGCGCTCGTGCCGGCGGATGGAGACCTGCAGGGCGGCGACCGTCGCGATGTGCTGCACGACGGCCAGGCCTGACTGCACGCTCCCTGGCCGTCCGATGGCCAGCAGGAACCCGGCCGGCCCGCCGGGAGCGGGCACCGGCAGCACGTAGCCGTCGGGGACGGCCGGAGCCGAGTCGTAGGAGTCGGGGAGCAGGGTCGGCAGGTGCTCCGGCGGCGCAGGGACGCCAGGGAGGAGCGGGCGCCCGCCTGACGTGGACACGAACAGCTGGTAGCCGGACAGGCTCTCCAGCCGGGCGAAGAGCTGCCCGACCGAGAGGTCTTCGGCAGCGAGGGTGCGCAGCGCGCCGAACACGTGGAGCTGTGCGGTCAGCCGGCGGTGCATGTCGCTCTGCACGGCCGCCGCGACCTCCTGCGCGATCGCGATGAACGGCACCGGCAGAGCGGAACCCGCAGGACGGGGATGCCGCGCTCGTCGGCGGCGCGCAGGAAGCCGCGTGACAGCGGCGGGACGTGGAGCTGCTCGGACAGGGCGATCGCCGGACACGCCGGAGTCGTCCAGGCGTTCGAGGTAGGCTGACCTGCCGGCCGCGCGGAGCGTGGCACGCCGATGCCGGTGGTCATCAGCAGCTCCCCGCCCGAGCAGCCAGGGAGTCGGGTCGTCGAGCTCGCTCACGTGCGCCCAGCTGACCCGCCGCGCCGAGCGCCGCTGCGCCGGCGACGAGCGAGAGCTGGAGAGCCGGTGACTGCACGAGGTCCTCGACGGTCAGCGGCTTCTCGCGGTCCGGCATGGACCCACGGTCTCTAGTGGTGAACCACAAAGCAAGGGCCTCGATTACATGTCATCCCCCATTGTCGAGCGCGGTGCTTGGTCCCACAGTTGAGCGCCAGGCCGCGTCGCCCCAGAGCCGACGAAGCATCCGTCGGCCCCCCTCGAGAGGACCCCGCATGGCCGAGGAAACGCTGACCCCCACGCGCCCCGGCGCCGTGGAGACGCGCTCGATCGACTACGTGCCGGAGAACGAGCGGCACGGGAAGGTCTGGCTGCAGGGACCGTTCTGGTTCCTCGGGAACTTCCAGCCGTTCACCGTCGCCATCGGCTTCGTCGGGCCGGCCGTCGGGCTGACCCTCGGCCAGACGTTCGTCGCGGCCACCCTTGGCATCCTGTTCGGGACGATCTTCATGGCCGCGCACGCCTCGCAGGGCCCGAAGCTCGGCCTGCCCCAGATGATCCAGTCGCGGGCCCAGTTCGGGTACCAGGGCGTGATCCTCCCGCTGCTGGCCACCGGCTTCACCTTCCTCGCCTTCAACGTGGTCGACACGATCATCATCAAGGAGGGCCTGCACGGGATCTTCGGCTGGAACGCCACCCTCGTCGCGCTCGTGATCACGGTCGTCGCCGCAGTGCTGGCGATCTACGGCCACGACTGGCTGCACCGGGTCTTCCAGGCGCTGTTCTGGGTCTCGGTGCCGTTCTGGCTCGTGCTGACGTTCGGCGTGCTCTTCGGTCACGCAGGCGGCCAGGCACCGGCAGCGAGCACCTTCACCTGGGCCGGCTTCCTCGCGATGTTCACCGTCGCGGCGTCGTACAACATCACCTACGCGCCCTACGTCTCGGACTACTCGCGCTACCTGCCGAAGAACACGCCGACGGGAGCGATCATCGCCTCGGTGTTCTGGGGCGCGGCGGCCTCGCCGATCTGGCTGATCCCGCTCGGCGCGTGGATGGCCACGCGGCTGGGTGTCAGCGACGCGCTGGTCGGGATCCACGACGCCGGCAACAACGTCGTCGGCCACTTCGGCAGCATCCTCGCGGTGCTCTCGGTCCTGGCGCTGGTCGCGACGATGGGGCTGAACGCCTACAGCGGCATGCTCACCGTGGTCACCGGGGTGGACGCGTTCCGGCCCGTGGTCCCGACCGCACGGCTGCGGGTCGTCACCATCGTGGTGCTCGCCGTCGTGTGGATCGTCGGGGGCCTGGCCCTCACCGACTCGATCAGCGCCCTGAACAACGCGCTCCTGTTCATGCTGTACCTGCTGGCGCCCTGGACCGCGATCAACCTGCTCGACTTCTTCCTGGTCCGGCACGGGCACTACGCGATCACCGACCTGTTCACGCCCAGCGGGATCTATGGCCGGTGGGGCCGGGCCGGCGTGATCAGCTACCTCGTCGCCGTCGCCGTGGAGATCCCGTTCATGTACGTCCCGACCGTGTACGAGAGCTGGGGTGCGACCAAGCTGTCGGGCGTGGACATCTCCTGGATCCTCGGCATGGTCGTCGGTGGCGCCCTCTACGCGGTGCTGGTGCGCAAGAACGACGTCCGCTCGGAGCAGGCGGCCGTCGACCGCAGCGAGCGAGTCCTACGCGAGACCGGCGTGGCCCGATGAGCGAGGCGCCGGGTGCCTCGGAGGCCGAGCGAGCGGCGCTGGCTGCCGCGACGCACCTGATCTCGGTCTTCGGGGCGCACGACACGGACGGGTACTTCGCGTGCTTCGCGCCGTCCGCCACCTTCCTGTTCCACACGACCGGACGCCTGCTCGGCTCGCGGGCCGAGTACGAGGCCGAGTGGGCGGCCTGGGAGGCCGACGGCTTCCGGGTGCTCGGCTGCACGTCCGCCGACCAGCGGGTCGACGAGATCTCGGACGGGGTCGTCGTGTTCACTCACCGGGTGCGAACCTCGGTCGCGCAGGCGGGTGGCACGCTGGACCTCGACGAACGGGAGACGATCGTGCTGCACCGAGGACCGGACGGTGGCTGGCTCGGCGTGCACGAGCACCTCAGCCCGACGCCGGAGCAGGCGTGAGCGAGGTACCCGGACCGGTCGGTCCGCCCGACGCCCAGGTCGTCCCGAGGTTCGCCGGTCCGGACACGTTCGCCCGGCTCCCCCGCCTGGACGAGGTCGGCCGGGCCGCGGTCGCGATCCTCGGCATCCCCTTCGACTCCGGTGTCTCCTACCGTCCGGGTGCGCGGTTCGGGCCGGCCGGCATCAGGGCGGGGAGCAAGCTCCTGCGGCCGTACCACCCCTTCCTCGACGTCGAGCCGTGGCGCGTCCACCAGGTGGCCGATGCCGGTGACCTCGCGGTCAACCCCTTCGACATCCGCGATGCCGTCGACCGGGTGCACGCAGGTGCAGGTGAGGTGCTCTCGCAGGCGGACACGCTGCTCGCCATCGGTGGCGACCACACGCTCTCGCTGCCGCTGCTCAGGGCGACCGCGGCGAAGCACGGCCCGCTCTCGCTGATCCACTTCGACGCCCACCTGGACACCTGGGACACCTACTTCGGCATGCCCTACACCCATGGCACGCCGTTCCGGCGAGCGGTCGAGGAGGGCCTGCTCGAGCTCGGCACCTCGGCGCACGTGGGAACCCGCGGGCCGCTGTACTCGACCGGCGACCTCGACCAGGACCGCGACCTCGGCTTCGCGACGGTGACCACGATCGACATCGCTCGACAAGGAGTGGACGCCGCCGTCGACCGGGTGCTCGCCCGGGTGGGCAGCCGTCCGGTCTACCTGTCCGTCGACATCGACGTGCTCGACCCCGCGCACGCGCCGGGCACCGGGACACCGGAGCCGGGTGGGCTGACCACCCGCGAGCTCCAGATGATCCTGCGCGGGCTCACCGGGCGCGCGGCTCGTCGGGGCCGACGTGGTCGAGGTCGCGCCGGCCTACGACCACGCGGAGCTCACCACGCTCGCCGCGGCCAACGTCGCGTACGAGCTGCTGGCCCTGCTCGCGCTGCAGGCCGCGGGTGGCTGAGCCTGGTCCTGGTCCTGCGCACGGCCCGGTGGCTCGGATCGCCGCGGCGGTGGCCGACCGGCGGATCCGCGCCGTCGACGCGGTCGAGGAGGCCCTGCGGCGCATCGCGAGCGATGACGGGGTGCTCGGCACGGTGGTGGCGCTGCGGGCCGACCAGGCGCGTGCCGAGGCCGAGGCGCTCGACGAGGCGCTGGCCGGCGGTGCGGTTCCTGGCCCGCTCGCCGGCGTCCCGGTGCTGGTGAAGGATCTCGAGGACGTCGCAGGCATGCCGACCCGGAAGGGCTCGATGCTGCTCGCGGAGGCCGGGCCCGCGACGGCGGACGGCCTCGCTCCCGAGCGGCTGCGGAGAGCGGGCGCGCTCGTGGTCGGCAAGAGCGCGTTGCCGGAGTTCGCCACCGAGGGCTTCACCGCCAGCGCCCTGACGGGCGTGACCCGGAACCCGTGGGACCTCGCCCTCTCCCCTGGCGGGTCGAGCGGCGGGTCGGGGGCGGCCCTCGCGGCGGGTCTCGTCCCCGTGGCGACGGCCACCGACGGCGGCGGCTCGATCAGGATCCCGGCCGCCTTCTGCGGGCTCGTCGGGCTGAAGCCCACCCGCGGGGTGGTGCCGCGCAGGCCGGCTCCCGACTGGATCGACCTCTCGACGGACGGTCCGCTGGCCACGACCGTGGCGGACGTGCGCCTCCTGCTCAGCGTGCTGGCCGGCGCAGAGCCCGGCGACGCGGAGGCGTGGCCGGGGCACGGTGTGCCGAGGTCCCGCTTCCCGCTCGCTGGGCCCGCACGGATCGTCGTGGCCGACCGGACGGCCCCGGTCGGCCCGCTTCCTGGACCGGTCGCAGCGTCCTTCCGGGCAGCGGTGGCGCAGTTCGTCGGGCTGTTCCCGGCCGCACGTGTCGTGCACCTGGACCCTGCTGGGACGGGCGCTGCGAACGACTCCGAGACGGACCTCGACACGGGGGACGACTGGGCGACCCTCGCGACTGCAGAGCACGTCAGCGCGCTCGGCCGCGCGTGGGTGGTGGCCGGCATCGAGCGCATGACCCCAGCCGTGCAGGAGTTCCTGGGGCACGGGCTCGGCGTGTCCATCGACGCCTACCTCGCGGCGCGCCGGCGTCGCTTCGACCACGTCCGGCGGCTGGACCGCCTGCTGGGTGACGATGCCGTGCTGCTCACGCCAACCGTCGCCGCAGCGGCGTTCCTGGCCGACGGCCGGCTCGACGCACAGGCACGCCCGGGCTCGCTGCCCCCCGAGGTCTACTCGACCGAGCTGCAGAACCTGACCGGGCACCCTGCGGTCTCGGTGCCCGCTGGCAGCTGCGGGCCGCTGCCGTTCGGGCTGCAGGTGACCGGGCCGCGGTACAGCGACGGCTGGTTGCTCGACCTCGCCGCGGCGTTCGAGGCGGCGCACCCGTGGCAGCGCCAGGCGCCTGGGTACCGCCCCTTCGACGTTCCAGGGATGAACTGACTCACTGGTCAGTAGCAGGGTCCGGCAACTAGGGTCCAGGCATGACGTCCACCACCGCTCGCCTCGTCGTCCGTCCTGGCCTGCTGCTCGATGTCGACAGCGGCGAGCTGCTGGCCGACCGCGCGGTGGTCGTCGGGGACGGCCGGATCGAGGCAGTGGTCGGCGTGGCCGAGAGCCCCGCGGACCTGCAGGTGGTCGAGCTGCCCGACCTCACGGTGCTGCCGGGGCTGGTGGACTGCCACGCCCACCTCGTGGGCGAGAGGACTGCGGCCACGGCTACACCGAGCTGCTCACGCGCAGCGGCGCGCAGGAGGCGATGACCGGCGTCCGCAACGCACGCGCGACCCTGCGGGCCGGCTTCACCAGCGTGCGAGACGTCGGCACGTACCGCGCGTTCGTCGACGTCGCGCTGCGCGACGCCATCGAGGCCGGCTGGGTCGCCGGGGCCGCGGATGATGGTGGCCGGCGCGTACGTCGGCTGCCGCGGCGGCGGCGGCGACATCACCGGTCTCGCGGCGGACGTCGACGCGGTCCTGCCCCGTGACCTGCGCATCGGCGTCGCCGACACGGTCGACGACGTGCGCGACGCGCAGTGCGCCGGCTGATCCTGTACGGCGGCGCCGACTTGATCAAGGTGATCGCCACCGGGGCGGTGATGTCCGACAACGGACCACGCCCGGCGTGCCCGAGCTGACCGAGGAACAGATCCGAGGCAGACCGTCGAGGAGGCCGCGCTGCACGGCGCCGACGTCGCCGCGCACGCGCACGGCGCCGAGGGGATCAAGCGCGCGGTCCGGGCGGGCGTGCGCTCGATCGAGCACGGCTCGCTCATGGACGACGAAGCGATCGCGATGATGGCCGAGGCCGGCACCTTGCTGGTCGCCGACATCTACTGCGGCGACTACATCGACGAGCAGGGCCTGCTGCACGGCTGGTCCGCGAACGTGCTGCGCAAGAACGACGAGACGACGCTGACCCAGCGCGAGGGGTTCGCGAAGTGCGTGAAGTCAGGCGTCCGGATCGCGTTCGGCACGGACAGCGGGATCTACCCGCACGGCTGGAACGCACGCCAGTTCGCCTACCAGGTGCGGTTCGGGCAGACCCCGCTGGAGGCGATCCGGTCCGCGACGGTCGACGCCGCCGAGCTGCTGCGCCTGGACGGCGAGATCGGGCGGGTGGCCGCCGGTTACCGGGCAGACCTCGTCGGTGTGGCCGGCGACCCCTTGGAGGACATCCGGCTGCTGGAGGACGTCCGGTTCGTCATGAGCTCGGGCCGGCGGGTCGCGCTCGAGTCCTGAGCGGGTAACCTTCGCGGCGTGGAGCTGGCCTGCGTGGACGTCCTGACGATGACCTCGAGGGATGCCGCGTGAGGGTTCTGGTCATCGGCGGGGGCGCTCGTGAGCATGCCCTCTGCCGCTCCCTCGCCGCCGACGACGCCGTCACCGATCTCGCGTGCGCACCCGGGAACGCCGGCATCGCCGCGATCGCCTCGACGATGCCGCTGGACCTCACCGACGCGCAGGCGATCGGCCGGCTGGCCGCGGACTGGGGAGCCGACCTGGTCGTCGTCGGCCCCGAGGGTCCGCTGGTGCTGGGCGCCGCCGACGCCGTGCTCGCCAGGGGGATCGCCTGCTTCGGGCCGTCGGCGAGCGCTGCCCGGCTCGAGGGCAGCAAGGCGTTCGCCAAGGAGGTCATGGCTGCGGCCGGGGTGCCGACCGCGATGGCGCACGTCTGCGACACCCCGGGCGAGGTCGCCGCGGCGCTCGACGCGTTCGGTCCGCCCTACGTGGTCAAGGACGACGGCCTCGCAGGGGGGAAGGGCGTCGTCGTGACCGACGATCGGGACGAGGCCCTCGCACATGCCGCCCGCGCGGGCACGGTGGTGGTCGAGGAGTACCTCGACGGTCCCGAGGTCTCGCTGTTCTGCGTCACCGATGGCGAGACGGTCGTCCCGCTCCAGCCGGCCCAGGACTTCAAGCGGGTGGGTGACGGCGACACCGGGCCCGAACACGGGCGGGATGGGTGCGTACTCGCCGCTGCCGTGGGCGCCGGCCGACCTGGTGGACGACATCGTCGCGCGGGTCGTCCAGCCGACGGTCGACGAGCTGGCGCCGCGACGCGGAGCCGTTCGTCGGCGTCGTGTACGCGGGGCTGGCCATGACGGCGAAGGGCCCGCGGGTCATCGAGTTCAACGCCCGGTTCGGCGATCCGGAGACGCAGGTCGTGCTGGCCCGGCTGCGAACGCCCTTGTCGGCCCTGCTGCGTGCTGCGGCCCTCGGTCGCCTGGACCTGCTCGAGCCGCTGCGGTGGTCGGAGGGATGCCGCGGTGACGGTGGTGGTGGCGGCCGCCGGGTACCCGGTCGATCCCCGGACCGGTGACCTGATCGAGGGTTGGACGAGGTGGCCGCGCTGCCGCACGCCTACGTCCTGCATGCAGGGACCGCGGCGGCGCCCGACGGCACGGTGCTGAGCGCGGGCGGCAGGGTGCTGTCCGTGACTGCCACCGGCGCAACGCTGGAGTCCGCCCGAGACCGCGCCTACGAGGCGGTCGAGCTGATCCGGCTGGCTGGCTCGCAGCACCGCGGCGACATCGCCCTTGCCGCTGTTCGCGGCGAGGTCATCCTGCCCTGAGGCGCAGGCGGCCTCACCTCACCCACACCCTGGCGGCAGCATGACCAACGATGCCGCAGGTGCGAGAGAATGGACCCGTGACCACGAAGCCGCACCTGCCCAACGTGCTCGCCAGCCGCTATGCGGCGCCAGCGATGGCCGAGCTGTGGTCGCCCGAGCACAAGGTCGTCCTTGAGCGTCAGCTGTGGCTCGCGGTGCTCAGGGCACAGGCAGAGCTCGGGGTTGAGGTACCAGACGGCGCTGTGGAGGCCTACGAGAAAGTGCTCGAGAGCGTCGACCTCTCCTCGATCGCTGCGCGCGAGCGCGTGACTCGGCACGACGTCAAGGCGCGCATCGAGGAGTTCAACGCCCTGGCCGGCCAGGAGCAGGTCCACAAGGGCATGACGTCGCGCGACCTCACGGAGAACGTCGAGCAGCTCCAGGTGCGGGACGGCCTGCTGCTGGTGCGGGACAAGGTCGTTGCTGCGCTGGTCCGGCTCGCGGCGCTCGCCGGGCAGTACGACGACACAGTCATCGCCGGCCGGTCGCACAACGTGGCAGCGCAGGCCACCACCCTGGGCAAGCGGTTCGCCTCCGCAGCCGAGGAGCTGCTCGCGGCCTACGAGCGCCTCGACGAGCTGCTCGCGCGCTATCCGCTGCGCGGGGTGAAGGGTCCGGTCGGGACCTCGCAGGACCAGCTCGACCTCCTCGACGGCGATGCCGCCAAGCTCGCGGACCTCGAGCGGCGGGTCGCCGCGCACCTGGGGTTCCAGCACGTCCTGACCAGCGTCGGCCAGGTCTATCCGCGGTCGCTCGACTTCGACGTCGTGTCCTGCCTCGTGCAGCTCGCCGCTGGTCCGTCATCCCTGGCCACCACGATCCGGCTTGATGGCGGGCAACGAGACCGTCACCGAAGGCTTCAAAGCCGGCCAGGTCGGGTCGTCGGCCATGCCGCACAAGATGAACACCCGGTCCTGCGAACGCGTCAACGGGCTGGCTGTCGTGCTGCGAGGACACCTGTCGATGGTGGGCGAGCTCGCCGGGGACCAGTGGAACGAGGGCGACGTCTCGTGCTCGGTCGTCCGGCGGGTCGCGCTGCCCGACGCCTTCTTCGCGATCGACGGGCCTGTCGAGACGTTCCTGACGGTGCTCGACCAGTTCGGAGGCGTTCCCTTCGGCCATCGAGCGCAGAGCACGAGCGCAACCTGCCGTTCCTCGCGA
Organism: uncultured Actinomycetota bacterium; assembly: GCA_963819215.1. GTDB lineage: Bacteria > Actinomycetota > Actinomycetes > Prado026 > Prado026 > CAWFVK01. Next base: position 92,764 of record CAWFVK010000008.1, read on the forward strand.
CCACGACCATTCTGATGGGGGTCCGTCAAGCGGGGGCGGGCGCGAGACCGCGCACGAGGCGATCAAGGAGCACGCCGTCGCGGTCGCGCTCGAGATGCGCGAGCAGGGCGCTGATCGCAACGACCTCTTCGACCGTCTGGCGTTGGATCCTCGGCTCGGGTTGACGGCCGAAGACCTCGCGTCGCTGGTCGCTGCGCCGCTCAGCTTCACGGGGGCAGCGGGCGCTCAGATCGCGGCCGTGGTGGCCCGGGTCGAGGCCGTCGCCGCCCGCTACCCCGACGCAGCGGTGCTCCGACCGCAGGCCATCCTCTAGCGGGCTGTGCCGCTGGCTGCGGTGCGCGGCTCGCCGCGGTAGGTACCGAAGCTCCACCTGTTGCCCTCGGGGTCCCTGATGGCGAAGTCCCGCGATCCGTAGTCGGTGAGGTGGAGCTCCGTGATCACCTCGGCGCCAGCGGCGACGGCCCGGTCGTACAGGGTGTCAGGGTCGTCGGTCACGACGTAGGCCCCGAACGTGCCCGGCTGCAGGGGCCACTGGTCGCCGTCGGTCGGGCGGGCGGAGCCGAGCATGATCCCGCCGCCCAGCGGCCAGGCAAGCTCCGCATGGCTCACCGAGTCGCCGTCGTCGTAGAGCGCCGTCACCTCGAAGCCGAGGGCAGTGACCAGGAAGTCGATCAGCGCGTGCGCGTCGTGGGCGCGCAGGGTGGGCCAGATCTGCGGGGCAGGGACACCAGGCTCGGGCACGAGCCCACCCTTGTCCCGTCGGGGTGCCACGCGCAACTGGCAACGCTCAGGCGAAGGTGAACCAGGTCTGGTCATGCCCGAGCGGCGGCGGCTGCCTGACCAGCCGGAGCGTGCCGACCGCGAACCCGTCCGCGCCGGGCGAGTCGAACGCGATCTCGTTGAACCCGGCGTCCTCGAACCAGCTGCGGATGCTCGGCGTCAGGTCGGGCGCGCGGCGATGCCGCGTCCAGATGAGCCCCGCGCCGGGCGCGCAGAGCGAGCTGCTGGCCAGGGCGGTCCGCTCGACGTCGTCATCACTGACGTTTCCGAACACCCCGCAGAGCAGCACGATGTCAGCGGGCACCGCGCCGACGTAGGAAGAGCTGAGCCCCGCATCCGCCTCGACGACCTCGAAGCCCGTCAGCCCCGCGTCGGCGAGGGCGGCGCGTGCGGCGTGTGCGTTGGCAGGGTCGAGCTCGACCAGTCGCCCGCTGACGGCGTCGCGGCGCGGGTGCTCCCGCAGGGCGCCCACGACGTCGTGGGCCTGCCCCGCGCAGACGCTCACCAGCCGCACCGGTCTCTGCGGCGCGCTGTCCACGAGCTCCGTCAGCCGCTGCTGGACGACGGCGAGCCGGCGCGAGAGGAACGAGCGCGGGTCGGCGTAGTCCTCGTGCCAGCGCTCCCACCGGCTGGTTGGCTGCTGGCTGGTCATCGAAGGCGCGCGGCCGCGGCCTCAGCCTCGGCGCGGGTCGCAAAGCTCACGATCAGCCGGGCGAAGTCCTGGTCGCGGAGGTCGATCACCACTCCGGGCTCGCCGTGCCGCACGTCGACGAAGTCCTTCGTCCCGCCTGACCGGAAGGTGCCGAGCATGGCATGCCCCGGCATGCCGTACCCGGGCGACCGGATGCCGTGGACCTCGTGCCAGGCGTCGTCGACGACGCGCGCTGCGGCGACAGCCGAGCGAGGCACGCTCAGGTCGCCGTGCACCGAGCCGACCTTCTCCAGCGTGGACAGCCGCAGCGTGACCGCGACGGTGTCCACCAGCAGCTCGCTCATGCGCTCAGCCTGCCACCGCCGGTCGCCCGGTGCTCCTCGGCTGAGTGCGTGTTAGGCCCGAGGCACTGGATCGAGTGGTCCGAGTCGTCCTCCGACCGCAAGTAGTCGCCCGAGCCGGGGCAGTCCGCCGGGTCGCTGACCACCGAGATGACCTTGTCGGTGGCGGCGCCGTCGTTGCAGTCCACCGGGGCGTACTCCGTCCCGCTCGCGAGCTTCCAGCACGACCCGACCCCGAGCGACGGGCTGTGTGCCGAGTGCGCGAAGGAGTTGACGGCGAACGCGATGACCACCAGCACGACCGCCGCCGCGATGACCACCCGAGGCCCACCGACGCGGCGGACGATCGAGCCCTTCGCGGCCGCCGGCACCTTGGTCTTGACCCAGAACTGCCAGCCGACCGGCGGCGCGGGCCAGGTCGGGTCCGGCGGGAGACCGCTGCGGGGGTCGTAGCCCAAGGCCGCCCATGACGGTGGCGGGTTGAAGGTCCACTCGGGTCCGGGAGCGGGCGGGATGGTCATGCGCCTTCGCCCAGCTGGTCGGAGACGGACGCCGCGGCGACGATCCCAGCGAGATGAGTGCTCGACAGCGCGAGCGCGACCGCAGCGGCGTTCACGTAGGCCTCGGTCGACGGGCTGAGCGGGCCGGCCTGCTGAGCGAACCGGACGAAGCCGGACATCATGGTCTCGCGGCCCTGCAGGACGGTGTGCTCGCCGATGGGTCGGAGGTAGGAGGCGAGGTCGGCGGCGGCGAACGCGTCGACGTCGACCAGCAGGTTCGCCGCGGTGTACTCGACGCCGGTGTACGGCCGCAGTGCCTGGACTGCGCGCTCGACGAGCTGCTCGTCGTGGTGGTACGCCAGCGGGAACGCCTGGGCATAGAGCGCCCTGGCGCCCAGCGCCAGCATGTAGCCGAACTGCTTGTTGGTCGGTCGAGCCAGGATCCCCTCGTTGAACCCGCCCTTGCAGCGCGTGCACTCGACGAACGTCTCGCCGTGCTGCAACGGGATGAGCGGGATGAAGAAGAAGGTGAACCAACGGCGCGGGCGGACCAGCCGGTACGGGGTGTCCACCCCGCAGCGTGGGCAGTGGAACTCGCCTGCCCCGATGACGTGCAGCAGGCTGCGCCAGCCCCAGATGAGAAGCATCGACCCCGTCCCCCGTTCCCCGTCTCGGAGACGCACCATGCAGCCCCCGAGCGCGCCACTATGCACGAGCAGGGCCCGTCTCCGCAGCCGGCTGACCACATTCGGTGGACAACTGCGTCCATCCGGGTGAGTTCGGGGCCGCCGAGCGGTCATCGATAGGCTGGCGGGGTGAGTGATTCTGCCGACGCAGCAGAGGTGCCCGAGCTGACGCACGTCTACAGCGGCAAGGTGCGCGACCTGTACGCGCTGCCCGGCGAGCGCCTGCTGCTTGTCGCCTCGGACCGCATCTCTGCCTTCGACTTCGTCCTTCCGACGCCGATCCCGGACAAAGGTCGGGTGCTCACGCAGCTGTCGCTGTGGTGGTTCGAGCAGCTCACCGACCTGGTGCCCAACCACGTCCTCTCGCTCGAGGTGCCCGCCCAGTTCGAAGGCCGGGCCATGGTCTGCGAGCGCCTCGACATGTTCCCGGTGGAGTGCGTGGCGCGCGGCTACCTCACCGGCTCGGGGCTGTCCGACTACCAGCGTTCCGGCGCGGTCTGCGGGGTCGAGCTCCCCGAGGGGCTGGTCGAGGGCTCGCAGCTGCCGGAGCCGATCTTCACCCCCGCCACGAAGGCCGAGCTCGGCGACCACGACGAGAACATCGACCTCGCGACGGTGGCAGCGACGATCGGCACGCAGGAGGCAGCACGGCTGCGCGACCTCACCCTCGCGGTGTACGAGCGCGGAGCACAGCTAGCTCTGGAGCGCGGCATCGTGCTCGCCGACACCAAGGTCGAGTTCGGCCGCCGGCCCGACGGCACGGTCGTGCTGGCCGACGAGGCGCTCACCCCGGACTCCTCCCGCTTCTGGCCGCTGGACGCCTGGCACCCCGGGCAGGTCTCGCCCTCCTTCGACAAGCAGTTCGTGCGCGACTGGCTCACGTCGCCGGCCTCCGGCTGGGACCGCGCCTCGGGCGAGCCGCCGCCGGCGCTCCCCGAGAGCGTGGTCGAGCAGACGCGACTGAAGTACGTCGAGGCCTACGAGCGTCTGACCGGCCGGGCGTTCGTGTGAGCTGGCTGGTCACCGGCGGCGCCGGCTACATCGGCTCCCACGTCGTGCGCTGCCTGCAGCAAGCAGGGCTCGGCGTGGTGGTCCTGGACGACTTCTCGAGCGGTCATCGCGCGTTCGTGCCTGAGGGCACCGCGCTCGTCGAGGGCTCGGTGGTCGACCCGGCGACCGTCCGGGAGGCGCTGACGCTCCAGCCGTGCGAGGGCGTCGTGCATCTCGCCGGGTTCAAGTACGCCGGGGTCTCCGTCGCGCGACCGCTGCACACCTACCGGCAGAACGTCACCGGGATCCAGGTCCTGCTCGAGGAGATGGGCGCCGCGGACGTGCAGCGGCTGGTGTTCTCCTCGTCGGCGGCCTGCTACGGCACCCCTGACGTCGACCTCGTCACCGAGGACCTCCCGACCAGCCCGGAGTCGCCCTACGGGGAGTCCAAGCTCATCTCGGAGTGGCTCATCCGGGACGTCGCCGCGGTGACGCCGCTCCGGCACACCTCGCTGCGGTACTTCAACGTCGTGGGATCCGGCTGGCCCGACCTCTACGACACCAGCCCGCACAACCTCTTCCCGCTCGTGCTCAAGGCGCTCACCGAGGGCCGCACCCCGCTCGTGAACGGAACCGACTACCCCACCCCGGACGGCTCCTGCGTGCGGGACTACGTGCACGTGCTGGACGTCGCACGAGCGCACGTGGCCGCGGCCCTGTCGCTGCTCGCCGGTCGTGCCCTCGAGCCGGTCTACAACCTCGGCAGCGGTGAAGGGGTGAGCGTGCTGGAGATCATGGCGGCGATGGCGCGCTCGACCGGCATCGAGTTCACGCCCCAGCGCGCGGAGCGACGGCCCGGCGACCCCGCCAGGATCGTCGCGTCCGGCGCGCTCGCTGCCCGCGACCTCGACTGGGAGCAGCGCGAGGACCTCGACTCGATGGTCACCTCGGCGTGGCTGGCCTGGCAGGCAGCTACCGGTTGAGCGCCGCCAGGAACTCGCTCGCCCAACGCTCGACGTCGTAGGCGAAGACCTGCTCGCGCATCGCGGCCATGCGGTCGCGGCGGTCGGCGCAGCCGGCGTGGACGGCCGCGAGGATCGCGCCCTTGACGCCGTCGGCGTCGTACGGGTTGACCAGCCAGGCCTGGGTGAGCTCGAAGGCCGCCCCGGCGAACTCGCTCAGGACCAGCGCGCCGTCGCCGTCGGTGCGGGCGGCGACGTACTCCTTGCAGACGAGGTTCATGCCGTCCCGCAGCGGGGTGACGAGCATGATGTCCGCGGCCTTGTAGAGGGCGACGAGCTCGCGCGGAGGTCCATCGACTGGTGGAGGTACTGCACCGGGTTCGGCCCGACGCTGGCGAAGGTGCCCATGATGCGGCCGACCGCGAGCTCGATCTCCTCGCGGACGTGCTGGTACTCCTCGATCGTCCCCCGGCTCGGGGTGGCGACCTGGACGAACGCGACGCTGGTCGGCGTCGAGCGAGCCGTCCTGCAGGAGCTCCTCGATCGCCTTGAAGCGGACCCCGATGCCCTTGGTGTAGTCGAGCCGGTCGACGCCGAGGATCAGCGGTCACGCGGGTTGCCGAGCTCGTCCCGGATGTCCTTCGCGCGTTGCTCGACCTCAGGAGTGCGCGAGAGCTCGTCGATGGCCGCGGCGTCGATCGAGATCGGGAAGTCCTGAGCCGCACCCTGCGATCGGTGCCGTCGGCGTCCCTGACCAGGAGCACCGCCGCGTTCGCCCGGCCGTCGACGTCAGCCCCGCACAGGCGGGCTGACAGGGCGATGAAGTTCGCGGCGTCGTCGGCGATCTGGAAGCCGACCAGGTCCGCGCCCAGCAGGCCATCGATGATCGCGGTGCGCCAGGGGAGCTGCATGAACAGCTCGACCGGCGGGAACGGGATGTGCAGGAAGAAGCCGATGGTGAGGTCGGGGCGCGCCTCCCGCAGGAGCCGCGGGACGAGCTGCAGCTGGTAGTCGTGCACCCAGACGGTCGCGCCGTGCGTGGCGGTCGCCGCGACGCGTTCGGCGAACACCTGGTTCACCCGGCGGTAGGCGTTCCACAGGTGCCGGTGATAGGTCGGGGTGGCCACCGCGTCGTGGTACAGCGGCCAGATCGTGGCGTTGCAGAAGCCTTCGTAGTAGAGCTCGACGTCCTCGGCGCTGAGCAGGACCTCCACGATCTGGGCGTCGCCGACGGACTCCGGCACCGGGTCCTTGGCGGCCTCCTCGTCGAACCTTCCGCTCCATCCGATCCAGGTCGAGGGGCGGCCAGCCAGGACAGGTTGCAGCGCGGTGACCAGGCCCCCGGGGGAGCGCATCCAGGTGGTGCTGCCGTCCGCCTCGAGGTGCGCCTCGACGGGCAGACGGTTGGCGACCACGACGAACGCCGCGGGGTCGGGCCGGTCGCCCGGGACGGCTGAGGTGCTGTCGTTCTCGATGGGGTCCTCCAGCTCGGGGGTTGTTCGCACTTTATGCGCTCCCTGACGAAGTACCCTTGGAGGACCGCCTGCACACATCCACACCGGGAGCGCCTCGTGGCCCGCGTCGTTGTCGACGTCATGCTCAAGCCGGAGATCCTCGACCCCCAGGGTCAGGCCGTCCAGGGCGCCCTCGGGCGGCTCGGGTTCGCCGGGGTCACCAGCGTCCGTCAGGGCAAGCAGTTCGTGATCGACGTCGACGGCCCGGCCGACGACGCGCTCGCCGGCCGCGCCGACGAGATGGCCGCCACCCTGCTGGCCAACCCGTGATCGAGGACTACACGGTCCGGGTCGAGGACCTGAGGACGCCGCTGGGCCTGACCCGCAGGTCGGGGTGGTCACCTTCCCGGGCTCGCTCGACGACCGCGACGCCGCCCGCGCCGTCGGCTGCGCCGGGGCCGAGCCGGTGCCGCTGTGGCACGAGGACCACGACCTGCAGGGCGTCGACGCCGTGATCCTGCCCGGTGGCTTCTCCTACGGCGACTACCTGCGCTGCGGCGCGATCGCGCAGTTCGCCCCGATCATGGTCGAGCGTCGTCGCGGCGGCCGGCGCGGGCCTGCCCGTGCTCGGCATCTGCAACGGCTTCCAGGTCCTCTGCGAGTCGCGGCCTGCTGCCCGGCGCGCTGACCCGCAACGACGCACCTGCACTTCGTCTGCCGCGACCAGCGGCTGCGCATCGAGTCGACCACGACCGCCTGGACCACGCGACTACACCGACGGGCCAGGAGATCGTGGTGCCCGCTCAAGAACGGCGAGGGCGGCTACGTCGCCGACGAGCGCACCCTCGACGAGCTGGAGGCCGAGGGCCGGGTCGTGGCTCGCTACCTCGAGGTCAACCCCAACGGCTCCCGGCGTGACATCGCCGGCATCAGCAACGCCGCCGGCAACGTCGTCGGGCTCATGCCTCACCCCGAGCACGCCGTCGAGGCCCTCACCGGCCCCGGCACCGACGGCCTGCCGTTCTTCACCTCCGTGCTCAAGGCGTTGGTGACCGCGTGACCATCGACAGCGTGAAGAACGCGGAGATCACGCCCGACGTCGTCCAGCCGTTCGCCGAGCTCGGGCTCAAGCCCGAGGAGTACCAGCGGATCAAGGACATCCTGGGCCGGCGACCCACCTCGTCCGAGCTCGCGATGTACTCGGTGATGTGGAGCGAGCACTGCTCCTACAAGAGCTCCAAGGTCCACCTCAAGCAGTTCGGCGACAAGGTGCCACCCGAGGCCGCGGACATCCTGCTCGTCGGCATCGGCGAGAACGCCGGCGTCGTCGACGTCGGTCAGGGCTACGCCGTCACCTTCAAGGTCGAGAGCCACAACCACCCGAGCTACGTCGAGCCCTACCAGGGCGCAGCGACCGGGATCGGCGGCATCGTCCGCGACATCCTGACCATGGGCGCCCGGCCGGTCGCGGTGATGGACCCGCTGCGCTTCGGCCCGGCCGACGCCCCTGACACCCGTCGCGTGCTGCCGGGGATCGTCGCCGGTATCGGGGGCTACGGCAACTGCCTCGGCCTGCCGAACATCGGCGGCGAGCTGGTCTTCGACGCCAGCTACCTCGGCAACCCGCTGGTGAACGCGCTGTGCGTGGGCGTCATGCGGCACGAGGACATCAAGCTCGCGCGGTCGTCCGGGCCGGGCAACCTGGTGGTCCTGTTCGGTGCGAAGACCGGCGGGGACGGCATCGGCGGGGCCTCGATCCTGGCCTCGGAGACCTTCGACGACGGCGCGCCCCGCAAGCGGCCCAGCGTCCAGGTCGGCGACCCCTTCATGGAGAAGCTCCTCATCGAGTGCTGCCTGGAGATCTTCGCCGAGGACCTCGTCGTCGGCATCCAGGATCTGGGCGCCGCGGGCATCTCGTGCGCGACGTCCGAGCTCGCCAGCGCCGGGACCGGCGGCATGCACGTCGTGCTCGACCGCGTGCCGCTGCGCGACGCCTCGCTCTCGCCCGAGGAGATCCTCATGAGCGAGTCGCAGGAACGCATGTGCGCGATCGTCGCGCCCGAGCACGAGGCGCGCTTCCTGGAGATCTGCGCGAAGTGGGACGTCAGCGCGACCACCATCGGCGAGGTCACCGACGGCGGGCGGCTGGTCATCGAGTGGCGTGGCGAGACCGTGGTCGACGTCCTGCCGCGCACGGTCGCGCACGAGGGGCCGGTCTACGACCGTCCGTACGCGCGGCCCTCCTGGCAGGACGCCCTGCAGGCCGACGCCCCGACGCCGCAGCGGCTGGCGCGGCCGTCGACGCCGGCCGAGCTGCGGGCCACGCTGCTGCAGCTGGTCGGGTCGCCGAACCTCGCGTCGAAGTCCTGGGTCACCAGCCAGTACGACCGGTACGTGCAGGGCAACACGGTCCTGGCTCAGCCTGACGACTCGGGCATGGTGCGGGTCGACGAGGTGTCGGGGCTCGGCGTGGCGCTCGCGACGGACGGCAACGGGCGGTTCGCCAAGCTCGACCCGTACACCGGGGCGCAGCTCGGCCTGGCCGAGGCCTACCGGAACGTCGCCGTGGTGGGCGCCAAGCCGCTGGCGGTGACGAACTGCCTGAACTTCGGGTCGCCCGAGGACCCCGACGTCATGTGGCAGTTCACCGAGGCAGCGCGGGGCCTCGCCGACGGCTGCCTGCGCGCTGGGGATCCCGGTCACCGGCGGCAACGTCAGCTTCTACAACCAGACCGGCGACGTCCCGATCCTCCCCACCCCGGTCATCGGGGTGCTGGGCGTCATCGAGGACACCGCCCGGCGCACGCCGATGGGCCTGCGGTCCGCCGGCGACGTGATCGTGCTGGTCGGGCAGACGCGTGACGAGCTCGCTGGCTCGGCCTGGGCGGGAACGGTGCACGACCACCTCGGCGGCCTGCCGCCCGTGGTCGACCTCGCGCTGGAGCGCCGGCTCGCCGAGGTGCTGGTCGCGGCGTCCCGTGACGGCATCGTGCAGCGCCGCGCACGACGTCTCCGACGGCGGCCTCGGGCAAGCGCTCGTCGAGATGGCGCTGCGGGGCGGTACGGGAGCCCAGATCCGGCTCCCCGCGGGCCTCGACCCGTTCGTCGCGCTCTTCTCTGAGTCCACGGCCCGCGCTGTCGTGGCGCTGGCGCCCGAGCAGGCGCAGGACTTCACGGACCGGTGCGTCGCGGCCGGGCTCGCGGTGACCACGCTCGGCACGGTCGGCGGCGAGGCCCTCGAGCTCGAGGACCTCTTCAGCGTCGGGCTGGGCGAGCTCCGTGCGACGAACGAAGCCACCCTGCCCGCGCTCTTCGGCTGAGCCTCAACTGCTACCGAGTCAGCTCACGACCGGGCTCAGCTCACGACCGGGCTGGCTCACCACCAGCCGAAGCCGGGGGTGAGCTTCTCGGACGTCACGGTCTTCTCGGTGCTGGTACCGGTGTCGGTAGCTCGTGCTGGTGCTGGTGCTGGTGTCGGAGGAGCGCATAGCAGTGCCTTCTTTCGGTGAGCAGGGATGGATGGACCCCGGGCCAGGTCAGTGACCGTGCCCGCTGGTTCGGCTGGGAGCGCTAAGGACGTTCTGGGTGATACCCAGTGACGGGTCCGGTCAAGGCCATCTCGAACGAGAGCTCGCTGAGCTCGACCTCGCAGGAGCGGATGTCCCAGAAGATGCCGGTCGAGCAGCTGTCGAGGGCGTCCTCGACGGCCAGACGGGTGTCGCCCTCTGCCTCGACCAGGGTCCGCGCGCTGACGAAGGCCACCAGTCCGATGCCGTCGTCGCCGCCAGCGATGTGGGTGTGCTCGAGCATCGAGCCGCTGTCCGGCCAGCCAGCCGCGACCGCCGGGAGGATCTCGGCGGCGGTGTCCGACCAGACAGACGTGGGGCCGGTCAGGCGCGCTGTCACCAGGTACATCGGGACACCTCCTCGGGGCTAGCAGGCGGTCGGCTCATCACACCGCCGGCCCGCCGTTATCGGCTAGCACCTTGACCTGTCCACCACTTGCTCTGGCAGGATGCGGACACCAGACAGTGCGGCCGCGATGCGGCCAGCCGCGAGAACGATCGCGACAGCGATCGCATGACCGATGGGGGAGCCATGCTGGAGGCGCTGGGTCTGGACGCTGAGGCCGAGGAGATCTACCGCTTGATGCTGCGGCAGCCCACCTGGGGCGTGCAGCAGATCTGCTCCGAGGTCAACCGGCCCGAGGACGAGGTCAGGGCCTCCCTCGACCGCCTGGCCGAGCTCTCGCTGCTGCGTCCGCGGGACAGCGCCGGGATGCTCAGCGCGGTCAGCCCCCGGCTGGGCCTGGCCACCGTGATCGCCCAGCGGCAGGCCGAGCTCGTCCGTCAGCAGCGCGACCTCGACGCCAGCCAGGTCGCCTTCGAGTCGCTGATCAAGGACGTCGCCGCTGACCGCACCGACTGGGCGATGCCGGGGATCGAGCGCCTCAACGGCTCGCAGGCGATCGCCGAACGCATCGAGGAGCTCGCTGCCGAGGCCACCACGGAGGCCCTGAGCTTCATGCCCGGTGGGCCGCAGTCCGTCGCTGCGCTGCAGGCGGCCAAGCCGCTGGACCGCGAGGTCATGAAGCGCGGGGTGCAGCTCCGGACCCTGTACGTCGACGCCATCCGGTACGACCCCGGCACGCTGGCCTACGCGCGGTGGCTGGTCGAGAGCGGCGGCCCGTGCCGCACGGTCCCAGCCCTGCCGGTCCGCATGATGATCGTCGACCAGAAGCACGCCCTGGTCTCGGTGAACCCGCTGGACGGCCGCCGCGGTGCGCTGCTGCTGAGCGAGCCGGGGGTGGTCACCGCGCTGGTGGCGCTCTTCGAGCAGTACTGGGCGATGGGTGCGGACATCGACGCACCACGGCCGGTCGGAGGCTACGAGCCGAGCCCGCAGGAGCGCGCGGCGCTGACCCTCCTCGCCCGCGGCCTGAAGGACGAGTCGATCGCCCGTCAGATGGGCGTCTCGGTGCGCACCGCCCGGCGGGTCATCTCGGAGATCCTGAGCCGGCTGGGCGCCGACAGCAGGTTCCAGGCCGGGGTGCTGGCCTGCAAGCGCGGCTGGCTCTGACCGTCCGACGCCGCCCTGCTAGTACCAGCTGTGCGCCTGCCACCAGGTCCACGCCCCGCAGGGCGTGCCGTACACGGCCTTGACGTAGTTCAGCATCCAGTCGATCTGGGTGACCGGGTTGGTCTGCCAGTCCGGCCCTGACGCAGCCATCTTCGAGCCCGGCATCGACTGCGGGATGCCGTAGGCGGGGGGGACGCTGTGGCTGGTGGCGCTCCAGGTCCAGCCGCTCTCGCGGGTGGCGATGTCGTCGAGGCAGGTGAACTCCGACTGGGGCAGCCCGCGGCCGGCCACCATGATGCTGCCGACCTGCTTGACGACGTTGACGTTGCTGCGGTCGATGCCCGTGCAGCCGTGGGGTCGGCACGTCAGGGAACGGAGCCCGGCCACGTTCAGACCGGGGACGACCGCGCCGTCACCGGGAGCCCAGATCACCAGGCCACCGATGGCGCCGAGGTGGTTGTGCCAGGTCACCGAGCCGTCGGCCTGGACGGCGAGCAGCACCCCGCCGCCGGGTGAGACCAGGCTCGTCACCGAGGTCCAGCCCTGGGCGATCACCTCACCGGAGCCGATCGCCCATGCGGTCGGGCCACCAACCCCGTGAGCCAGGCGTCGTGCCCGTACCAGTGAGCTGACCATCCCGGGTGAGCGTGTAGAAGCCGCCGGTCGCGCCGGCTGCGAGCGAGGTCACGCCGGTGAGCCCGGACTGACGACCTCGCCGGAGCCCGTCGCCCACGAGCCCGAGTCGTCGAGGTACCCGGGCTGCCGGAACCACTCGAGCCGGCCGTCGGGGGTCAGGCCGTAGACGACGCCGTAGCCGACCGACACGACCTGGCTGAAGATGTTCCAGCCGCTGCCGATCACCTGCCCGCTGCCGGGCGCCCAGGACGAGCGCCCGTGCCCGAACCGAGATGCCGCCACCAGCGGAGCGTGCCGTCCGTGGAGATCGTGTAGAGGACGCCGTACCCGGCGGCGACGACGGTCTGGTAGCCCTGCCAACCGCTCGCCGGTGTCGAGGGCGCCGCCTGCACGGTGGTGGGTCCGGCGGCCGAGGTGTCGACCAGCTCGCGCAGCGTCCCAGCGCGGTCGATGCCGTAGACCGGTACCACGGACTTGCAGGTACTTGCCACGGCGGCCTGGGCGTTCCCGCCCAGCAAGGCAGGCACCGCGAACATGGGTGCGGCCAGCGCGAGCAGCGCGAGCCGCGCGGCGCGCCTGCGGAACATCGCTCCCCCCTCGCTCGGTCGCCTGCCTGCCGGCTGGGTCGCCCGACGGCTGCTTGTTCTGACTAGTAGTGCTTGTGCATCGGCAGTTCTGGTCGATCACCGTACTCGGAGCGTGCCGGCTGGCTCGTGGCTCATCCACAGGCGGAGAATGCGGGGATGCCCGGGTGCTCGCCAGTGCTCGCCAGTGCTCACCCCTGCCGCGAGGCCGACCGGGACGCCGCCACGCCTGCTGTCTGGCCGACCGTGACGCCACGAGGCCCGCTGCCATGCCGATAGGTCCGCCTGCGCTGGATCCCGTCGAGGTGGCGGCCGCGGTCGGTGCGTGCCTCGCTGCCCTTGACGGCGACGAGCCGGTCCCGCCCGCTGCCCTCAAGGTCGCGGTGCGCGGGACGTTGCGCCGGCTCGCCACCGAGGCACCCGGCCACAGCGTCGAGGTGCGGGTGCCGCCGTACGCGGCCGTGCAGTGCGTCGAGGGTCCGCGGCACACCAGGGGCACGCCCAAGGCCGTCGTGGAGACCGATCCGACGACCTGGCTGCTGCTCGCGGTCGGCCGGCTCGAGTTCGCCCAGGCCGTCCATCAGGGTGTCGTCAGGGCCAGCGGCGAGCGTTCCGACCTCAGCGAGCACCTCCCGGTGAGCCCGTACCGGCTCTAGCCGTTGTCGGCGGCTGCCGACGATCAACGAGTGAGGCTCGCGCTGGTCGTCGTGCTGCTCCTGGGGTCAGGTGCGCTCGTGATCCGGCACGCCCTGGGCCATCGGCACAGCATCGCGATCCCGCTGCTCCTGCTCCCGGGACTGGTCCTGGGCTTCTTCGAGTACGAGGACCGGCTGGCCGCGCAGAAGATGTCGGCGGCTGCGTCGGTGCTGGCGGGCCGGCCGGTGCACGTGAACTGCCAGCGGGTCGCCGGGGAGCTCGTCGACGCCAGTGGCGACCTCGGGGAGGTGGACTTCGACGCCGAAGGACACCCGGCCGACTTCACCACGCTGAAGTACGAGGCCTGCACCAACCTGCGGGCTTGGCTCGGCTCGGACAAGCGCTCGCCCACGCTCGACCAGGTGATCGCGGTGCACGTGCTGGCCCACGAGTCCGAGCATCTCGCCGGGATCGCGAACGAAGCCCAGGCCGAGTGCATCTCGATGCAACGGACCGCCGAGGCGGCGCGCCTGCTCGGCGCTACCGCGGACGAGGCCGAGCAGCTCGCCGTGACCTACGCCGCGCAGGTGTACCCGCGCATGCCGGACGACTACCGGAGCGACGACTGCAAGGCCGGCGGGAGCATGGACATCAGGCCGGACGACACATCCTGGCCGTGAGGCGTCGCGGCTGCCATTCGGCATGCACGTGCGGCGGGTAGAACTGGACCTTGTGCCCCGAGGCGACGGTCGGCTGACTCACGATCTGCTCCCCGATGAGAAGGGCCCGCAGGACGCCTGCGGCGTCTTCGGCGTCTGGGCCCCGGGCGAGGAGGTCGCCAAGCTCACCTACTTCGGCCTCTACGCGCTGCAGCACCGCGGCCAGGAGGCGGCCGGCATCGCGGTCTCCGACGGCCGGCCGTCGTCGTCTACAAGGACCTGGGCCTGGTCTCGCCAGGTCTTCGACGAGCCGACGCTGGACTCGCTGCACGGGCCACCTCGCCATCGGCCACACCCGCTACTCGACGACCGGCGCCATGCACCTGGGAGAACGCCCAGCCGACGTTCCGCTCCGACCGCCGACGGCTCGGTCGCGCTGGGCCACAACGGCAACCTGACCAACACCGCCGAGCTGGCCGCGCATGGTCGCCGCGCTGCGAGCCCGCGGCGAGCTCGACCTCGGCACGACCGCGCTCGGCGCCGACCAGCGACACCGACCTGATCACCGCGCTGCTGGCCGGCCACCCCGACCGCTCGCTCGAGGCGGCCGCGCTCGAGGTGCTGCCGAAGCTGCGCGGCGCGTTCTCGCTGGTGTTCATGGACGAGACACACGCTCTACGCCGCCCGCGACCCGCAGGGCGTCCGCCCGCTGGTGCTCGGCCGGCTCGAGCGCGGCTGGGTCGTCGCCAGTCGAGACGCGCGGCGCTCGACATCGTCGGCGCCGTCGTTCGTCCGCGAGGTCGAGCCGGGCGAGCTGATCGCCATCGACGAGCACGGCCTGCGCTCGCACGCGCTTCGCCGACGGCCGACCCCGAAGGGCTGCCTGTTCGAGTACGTCTACCTCGCCCGGCCCGACACCACGATCGCCGGCCGCTGCGTGCACGCAGACCCGGGTCGAGGTCGGCCGCCGGCTCGCCCGCGAGCACCCGGTCGACGCCGACCTGGTGATCCCGGTGCCCGGAGTCCGGCACGCCCGGCCGCGGTCGGCTACGCCGAGGCCAGTCGGCATCCCCTACGGCGCAGGGCCTGGTCAAGAACGCCTACGTCGGCCGCACCTTCATCCAGCCGTCGCAGACGATCCGCCAGCTCGGCATCCGGCTCAAGCTCAACCCGCTGCGCGAGGTGATCGCCGGCAAGCGGCTGGTCGTCGTCGACGACTCGATCGTGCGCGGCAACACCCAGCGCGCGCTGGTCCGGATGCTGCGCGAGGCCGGCGCCGCCGAGGTGCACGTGCGGATCTCCTCGCCGCCGGTGAAGTGGCCGTGCTTCTACGGCATCGACTTCGCCACGCCGCGCCGAGCTGATCGCCAACGGGCTGACCGTCGAGGAGATCTGCGCGTCGATCGGCGCCGACTCGCTCGGCCTACATCTCGCTCGACGGGCTGGTCGACGCGACCGACGATCGCCGGCGCGACAAGCTGTGCACGGCCTGCTTCACGGCGAGTACCCGATCGAGCTGCCCGACGCCGGAGCTGCTCGGCAAGCACCTGCTCGAGGGCATCGACGCGCGTCGGCCGCGACCGGACGTCCGACGTCGACGGCCTCGCCGTGCGCTCGACGGCGGCCGGCGCGGCCGACGCGCTCGAGCCGGCCGTGACACGACTCCCGCGTGACCGGTGCGCGACCTACGCGGCCGCCGGCGTCGCCATCGAGGCCGGCGACCGCGCGGTCGAGCTGATGAAGGCCTCGGTCGACCGGCCACCCGGCCCGAGGTCGTCGGCGGCCTCGGCGGCTTCGCCGGGCTGTTCGACGCGATCGCGCTGACCGGCTACGAGCGGCCGCTGCTCGCGACCTCCACCGACGGCGTCGGCACCAAGGTCGCGATCGCGCAGGCGATGGACGTGCCACGACACGATCGGCATCGACCTGGTCGGCATGGTCGTCGACGACCTCGTCGTCTGCGGCGCCGAGCCGCTGTTCATGACCGACTACATCGCCTGCGGCCAGGTCGTGCCCGAGCGGATCGCCGGCGATCGTCGCGGGCATCGCCGAGGGCTGCGCGCAGGCCGGCTGCGCGCTGATCGGCGGCGAGACCGCCGAGCACCCCGGGCTGCTCGGGCCCGGACGAGTACGACGTGGCCGGCGCCGGCGACCGGCGTGGTCGAGCGCCGACGCGGTGCTCGGGCCGCGAGCGGGTCCGGGCCGGCGACGTCGTCGTCGCGATGGCCTCGAGCGGGCTGCACTCCAACGGCTACTCGCTGGCCCGCCACGTGCTGCTGCACGGCCGGCGCGGACTGCCGCTGGACCGCGACGTCGACGAGCTCGGCGCGCACGCTCGGCGAGGAGCTGCTCGACGCCGACCCGGATCTACGCCCAGGACTGCCTGGCGCTCGTGCGCCGCGGCGTCGAGCGTCCACGCGCTCTCGCCACGTCACCGGCGGCGGGCTCGCGGCCAACCTGGCGCGGGTGCTGCCCGACGGGCCTGCGCGCGCGACGTCGACCGCTCGACCTGGACGCCGCCGCCGATCTTCGGGCTGATCGCGCGAGCGCGGCAGCGTCGCGCCGGACGAGATGGAGCGCACCTTCAACCTGGGCGTCGGCATGGTCGCGCTGGTCGTCCGCCGACTCGGCGGACGCCGCGGTCGCCATGCTCGCCGCGCGTGGCGTGCCGGCCTGGGTGTGCGGCGTCGTCCGGGCCCGCCGAGAGGGCTGAGCAGGGTGACGCCGGGGCCAAGGGTGGGTCCGGCGGAGCGGTGACGCTGAGCGGGTCGTACCGCTAGCCGCTGCGCAGCCGGTCGGGCTGCTAGTCCTCGAGGTCGTCCACGTACGGCGTACGGGTCGTCCACTCGCTCGTCGTCGTCCGGCGGCGCGGGACGCGCGGGGCAGCCGGCTGGCTGCCCGGGCGGTCGCTGGCGAGCTCTGCGCGGAGCGATCGAGGTCGGTGCCGTGGGTGCAGTACTTGAGCTCGCTGGCAACCTTGGTCTGCTTGGCCTTGGCCCGGCCGCGCCCCATGGCTCGACCCCCTCAGGCGGGGTGGTGACCCCGGTCGACATCGCGAACAAGAGACCGACGGCAGCGCCGCCGGTCAACCGGACCTCAAGGCTACCCGCTAATACTCCCCGGTGATGCCTCGAACGGATGCAAGCCCGGGATACAGCGTCCGGTACCACGGACCTGCTCCATCCGGGCCTGGGCGAGCCGGTCCGCGGCGGTCACGGCGGAGCACGCCGTCGTCGCGCAGCGGCCAGCAGGACCGCCCGTGGTCGTCGTCGGATCCGGGCTGCCTGGGCCCTGCGCGCGCTCTCGAGAAGCCCGTCGATCTCGTCGGCGACCTGGATCACCCCGCCGGCGTTGACGACGTAGTCCGGCGCGTACAGGACGCCGCGGTCCTCGAGCAGTTCTCGATGCCCGGGATGGGCGAGCTGGTTGTTCGCCGCGCCGCAGACGAGCTCGGCCTGCAGCAGCGGCAGCGCCTCGTCGTCCAGCGCGCCGCCGAGCGCGCAGGGCGCGAAGACGTCCATCGGCGTGGCGCGACCAGCGCGTCCGCGTCGGCGACGACCTCGACCTGCGGGTGCGCCGCGCGCACGCGGTCGACCGCGGCGCGGTCGACGTCGGCGACGACGACCGAGGCGCCGTCCTCGAGCAGGTGCTCGACGAGGTGGTGCCCGACCTTGCCGACGCCGGTGATGCCGACCCGGCGACCGGCGAGCGACGGCGTCCCCCACCGGACCTCGGCGGCCGCGCGCATGCCGCCGAACAGACGCCGCAGGCGGTGAGCAGGCTGGAGTCGCCGGCGCCGCCGTGCGCGGGCGAGCGGCCGGTGACGAACCGGAGCGATCGCGGGCGATGACGTCCATGTCCTCGACGTAGGTGCCGACGTCGCACGCGGTGTACGTAGCGGCCGCCGAGCGACTGCGACGAAGCGGCCGTAGGCGCGCAGCAGCGCCTCGGTCTTGGCGGTGCGCCGGGTCGCCGATGATGACCGCCTTGCCGCCGCCGTGGTCGAGCCCGGCGAGCGCGGCCTTGTAGGCCATGGCCGCGAGAGGTTGAGGACGTCGGCGAGCGCGGCGTCCTCGTCGGCGTAGGGGTAGAAGCGGGTGCCGCCGAGCGCCGGGCCGAGCGCGGTGGAGTAGATGGCGATGATGGCGACGAGCCCGGTCTCGCGGTCGTGGCAGCAGACGACCTGCTCGTGCTCCGTCCGGACCCGACGCCGGAACCTGCTGCCGGGTGTCGAGCCTGGTGGTGACAGCTGGTGGCTGGCACGTCCCCGAGCGTAGGGCTGCGTCGCGCACGGTGGGGCGAGGATGCCAGGATGCTGGGGTGACGCAGCCGGGTCCTCAGCCGCTCAGCCGGCCCCTGCCGTACGTCTCCGTCGCTGCGCGTGTACGAGCCGCTGGCGGCGTTCGACGACCAGGACCGCGCGCGCTGGATGGCATACCTGGCGGCGGCCGACCGGCCTACCAACGACGAGGTCGTCCTCCGCGAGCACGAGGGTGCGCTGCGCCGGACCATGGCGCTGCCCGTGGAGGTCGCTCCGGAGGGCGAGCACGCGGCCGCGCTGGTCGCTGCTCGTCGACGAGCAGCCGTTCGTCTGCCCGCTGGACGACCGGCTGCGGGTGTGGGCAGCGGTCGAGAGCTTCGCGGACGACGTGCCCGAGCCGCTGCTGAGCGCGTTCCTGCCGGGGCAGGCGGCCGGTCGGGCGCTGGCCGACTTCGCGGGCTGGCGCCGGCGAGAACAACCGGCAGCCGCGGATCCGGACGGCGACCTGGCACGTCCCGGCCGAGTGGTTCACGATCTTCACCGCCGACGAGCGCGAGGTCGCCAGCGGCGCCGACGGGGTGACGGTCCGGTTCCGACCACCATGGGTCAGACGCGGCGGCGGGTGGCCCGTGCGCTGGACGTCGTGCGGCGCAGCCTCGGCGAGGGCCCCGTCTCCGGCGAGGTCGAGGACCTCGCCCGCTGGCTCGAGGAGTTCCACGCCGCGCTCGCACGTCGAGCTCGACTACGGCGGGCTGGCCCAGCTGCTCGGCAAGGACGCCGTCGCCAGGGACACCTCGGCCCAGGACGTCGCCGACGGCCTGACGGCGCTGCGCACCGGCGACGGGGAGGCAGCCGCTGCGGCGTACGCGCGCCTCACTGAACGGTGGCTGGTCGTGCGAGCCCTCGAGCACGCTATCGTAGTCGCGCGAGTCCTGCGGCGAGCACGCGTTCATGACGGTGCGCTGGCGCGCGGCTACCTGCACCGCATAGTCCGAAGGGACCATTACGGACAACAGCGACGCAAAGGGATGATGCTCACCTATGACTGCCGCTCTGGTGGTCGCGGAGAAGGAGCCGGGCTTACGTACGACGAGCCGTGCGCAAGAGGCTGAGTCGCTGCTCACGCCGTCCGAGGTCGCGGCGCTGTTCCGCGTCGACCCCAAGACGGTGACTCGCTGGGCCAAGGCCGGCAAGCTGACCTCGATCCGGACGCTGGGCGGTCACCGCCGCTACCGCGAGGCCGAGGTCCGCAGCCTGCTCGCGGGGATCCCGCAGCAGCGCACGCCCGCTCCCTGATCTCCCGGTCGCCATCTCCCGCTGGCTGAGCTCGCCTGCCTCACGGGTAGATGCGCCCGCCCTGCTCTAGCAGCTCGACGAACGCCGCGATGCGGCGTGCTCGCGTCTCCGGCTTCTTCGCCTGCTGGGTCCGGTAGAGGATCGCGTACCGGTTGCGGGAGTCCAGGCGGCCGAACTCCGTGGCAGCGGCTGGGCTCGCCGCAAGTGCGGCCTCCAGGTCGGGCGGCACGGTGGCCGTGGCCTGCCCCGCGTAGGCGCGCTCC
>CAWFVK010000009.1:0-472089 GCA_963819215.1 uncultured Actinomycetota bacterium
GGAGGATCTGCCGGCATGGACGGCTCCGTTCTTGCCGAGACGGGCTCTTTCGCCAAATTAGCACCCTGCGCGCGCGTTGATCCCGTCGACTTGGTCGGCAGAACGCGGCCTGTAGCTCGCGCTCTGCCTACCAAGTCGCCGCCTACGGACCCTCTGCCAGAGTCGTCCGCAGCTCGCGCTTGACCACTTTGCCGCTCGCGTTCTTGGGCAGCGCGTCGACGAGCACCACCCGCTTCGGCGTCTTGAAGCCGGCCAGTCGCTCGCGGCAGAGCTCGATCAGTGCCGCCGGCTCGACCTGCTGGCCCGGCCGCACCACGACCGCCGCCGTCACCGCCTCGATCCACAGCGGGTCGCGGGATGCCGAACACCGCGACCTCGGAGACCGCCGGGTGCTGGTAGATCGTCTCCTCGACCTCGCGGCTGGCGACGTTCTCGCCGCCGGTCTTGATCATGTCCTTCTTGCGGTCGACGACGGTCAGGTAGCCCTCGTCGTCCAGCACGCCGAGGTCGCCGCTGTGGAACCAGCCGCCGCGGAAGGCCTCCGCCGTGCGCTCCTCGTCGCGCCAGTAGCCGAGCATCAGCGTGCGGCGCTGCGGTGCACGATCTCGCCGATCCCGCCGGCCGCGAAGGGCTCGTCGTCGTCGTCGACGACGCGGGTCTCGACGTTGATGGCCGGCGCGTCCGGCCGAGCCGGCCTTGCGGATCTGGTCCTCGGGCGCGAGCACCGTGGCCACCGGCGCCATCTCGGTCTGCCCGTAGAAGTTGCACAGCCGCATCGCCGGGCAAGCGCCTGCCCATCTCTTGCAGCACCTCGACCGGCATGATCGAGGCGCCGTAGTAGCCCTTGCTGCAGCGAGGACAGGTCGCGGCTCGAAGTCGGGGTGAGCGCAGCAGCGAGATCCAGACCGTCGGCGGCGCGAAGAGCGTGGTGACGCCGGTGCTGCTCGATGGCGGCGAGGATCGAGCCGGCGTCGGCGCCGGCGGAGCACGATGTTGGTCGCGCCGAGGTAGATCGCCGGGCGCGAAGAAGCAGTGCGAGCTGGGCGCAGTGGTACAGCGGCAGCGCGTGCAGCTGGACGTCGTCGGCGCCATCTCGCCGTCGACGACGCAGCTGACGTACTGCGCGACAGCGCGCTCGTGGACAGCATCGACGCCCTTCGGCGCGACTCGGTGCCGCTGGTGTACATGATCTGGACCGGGTCGTCGACCTCGACCATCGCCTCGACGCGGCCGGCGGCCGGGTGGTCGGTCAGCGCCGCGAAGGGCTCCCAGCCGGGGACTGCGTCGCCCAGCACGACCTTGGTGCGCAACGGCTCGAGGTCAGCCAGCGCAGCATCCGCCACGCCCAGCAGGGAAGGTTCGACGACCATCGCGGTCGCACCGGCGTGCTCCAGGATGAAGGCGACGTCGCCCGCGGTGAGCATGAAGTTGATCGGCACGGAGATCGCAGCGAGCCGGGCCAGCGCGAAGTAGACCAGGACGAACGCGTCGCTGTTGTGGCTCAGCAGCGCGACGCGGTCACCGGCCTCGACCCCGCGGCCGGCGAAGGCATGCGCCAGCCGGTCGACTGCTGCATCGAGCTCGGCGTAGGTCCAGGTGCGCTCGCCGAACACCAGCGCGGTGCTCTCCGGTCGCCGCAACGCGCTGCGTCGCAGCAGATCGCCCAGGGACTGCCTGCGAGCGGTGGCGACGAGGCTGTCCATGGCTCAGCCGTGCTTGGCGACGAAGTCGCGGACAGCCGGGTAGACCTCGCCCTCCCAGCGCCTGCCGGCGAAGATGCCGTAGTGGCCGACGCCTGCCTGCAGCCGGCGAGCGCGCTGGGCGGCTCGCAGGCCGGTGGTGAGGCCGTGGGCCGCCTCGGTCTGGCCCGGCGCGCACAGGTCGTCGCGCTCGGCCTCGATGGTCATCAGCGCGGTCTTGCGGATGGCCGCCGGCTCGACCAGCCGTCCGCCGTACTCCAGCTCGCCCACCGCGAGCAGGTGGCGCTGGAACACCGCGTCGACGTTGTCGAGGTAGAACTCCTCGGCGATGTCGAGCACCGCGAAGTACTCGCGGTAGAAGTCGCGGGTGATCTCGGCGCCCTCGACGTCGTCGGCTGCGTACTTCTTGTACATGCCGACGTGCGAGGAGACGTGCCGCTTGGCGTTCATCGACATGAAGGCGCTGACCTGCAGGAAGCCCGGATAGACGCGCCTGCCGGCACCCTGCCAGCGCCGGGGGACCGTGGTGATGCACCGCTTGCGGTACCAGTCGACCGTGCGGCGCTGGGCGAGCTCGTTGATCTTCGTCGGGTTCACCCTGGCGTCGATCGGGCCCGACATCAGGGTGAGCGTCAGCGGCTGCGCGGCGTCGTCGTCCTGAGCCAGGATCGAGGTCGCCGCGAGCGCTGGCCCACAGGGTTGGCAGACCGCCATCACGTGCGAGCCCGGGCCGATGAAGCGGATGAACCTGATGAGGTGCTCGGTGTAGTCGTCGAGCCCGAAGCCGCCCATCTCGACGGGGACGTCGCGCGCGTTCCGCCAGTCGGTGACGTAGACGTCGTGGTCGGCGAGCAATGCGCGGACCGTCGCGCGCAGCATCGTGGCGAAGTGCCCGGACAACGGCGCGACGAGCAGCATCGCCGGTCCCGGCGACGCGGTGTCCTTGCGGAAATGGACGAGGCGGGCGAACGGGGTGGCCAGGGCGACCTCCTCGTGGACGGTGACCTCGCCGTCCGGGGTGGCCACGCTGGTGATCTCGAAGTCCGGCCGGACGTGCGTGAGGCGGGCGGAGGAGAGGACCTCGTTCCAGGCGCCGACCCGGCGCAACGGGCGCCCGACCAGGCCGGGGGCCGAGCGGATCATGTCTGCAGTGAGCGCGGCGGACGCCCTGGTCGGGGCCAGCAAGGTGTTGTAGGACTCGTAAGCCGTGTACAGCATGACCTCGTCCTTTGCGCTGCAGCCAACGTGCGCCTGTGCAGGCGTACGGCACCCCAGCCGCCCGGCCGGCCGCTCTCACGATCTCATGGGGTGGTGGCTTTGTCCGGGCGGGTCACCCGAACGCGTTCTGCGGCGGGCGATCAGACGAGTCGGTCGCGAGCCTCGAGGACGCTGCGGCTCAGCTCGCGGGGCTCGACGTCGGCGTCGAACACCGCGACCACGATGCGCGAGGGCCGGTCTCCGCGCTCGACCGCTGACGTGCTGGCCGAGCCGGCGAACCAGTCCAGGGCCTCAGCCAGCTCAGCCAGCGCATCAGTGCGCCCGCCGCCCTTGAGCCACTGGCGCAGCACATGGTTGTGCAGGGCCACCATCGCTGCCGCGTCGGCCTCGGCTGCCAGCGAGGTGCGTCCCTGCACTCGGTAGCACTGGTCCAGGAACCGGCAGAAAAGCACCTGGTAGCGCTGCACCCAGGCGACCTCGCGCTCGCGGAGCTCCGGGGTGATCCGCGTCAGCGCGTAGCGCCGGACGGCGAGGTCGCGGTCCTCGACGTAGCTGGTCATGATCATCCGCAGCGAGTCATTGATGGCGTCCATGGCCGCGGCGTGGCCTCGGTTCGCGAGGTGCTCCTGGACGCGGTCGATGAGTGTCTCGTGCCCGGCGAACACCACGCCGTCCTTCGAGGCGAACTGGTGGAAGAAGGTGCGCCGGGCGATCCCCGCGCGGTCGGCGATGCTGTCGACCGTCGTCGCCGCGTAGCCGTTCTCCTCGAAGAGGTCCATCGCAGCGAGCGTGATCCGGCGACGCAGGTCGTCGCGGCGGGAGGCGGGCGGCGCGTCGGTTTGATCCGCGCGGCCGTCGGCTGCATTGCTCACAGGCCGAGCGTACTTCCCAGGTGACAACCCGATGCACGGGGTGTTAAATGTGCTGCACTTAGTGCAGGAGGTCTTCATGAACGCCGTCGGGTACGCGCGCTCGGTCGATGAATCCATTGCCGTGGAGCAGCGGTACTTGTTCCAGGGCCACGAGGCTGAGCTCCAGGACCCCGTGTGGTCGCTGGCTGCGTGCGCCGACGCGGATCCGGAGATCTTCTTCCCGATGAGCGCGCAGGACTCCCTGGGCCGCGCCGAGGCGCTGTCCTACTGCCGGTCCTGCG
The DNA here is from genome assembly GCA_963819215.1 of uncultured Actinomycetota bacterium. Classification (GTDB taxonomy): domain Bacteria; phylum Actinomycetota; class Actinomycetes; order Prado026; family Prado026; genus CAWFVK01. Next base: position 4,072 of record CAWFVK010000009.1, read on the forward strand.
CGATCGTGAACGACTGCCTCAACCTCGCGCTGCGCGACCGCTCGATCGTGGGCATCTGGGGCGGCACTGACGAGGCCGAGCGAGCACGCCTGCGGCTGCCGACTCCTCGCTAGCAGGCTGGCCTACTCCGACTCATCGCCCAAGATGGTGCCGCCGGCCGTCATCGCGAGCTCGGGGTGGGGCGCGTGCTCAGGGTCGGTCGGCACCGGCGTGCGCCGGACGTTCGGCACCACCACGGCTGCGGCAGCGGCGAGCAACGATGCGCCCAGCAGCATGAGGAAGCCGTACGTGTAGCCGGACTCCTTCGGCAGGCCGTCGCCGCGCAGCTGCGAGGTGACGATGCTGCTCATGACGGCTGCCCCGATCGCACCGCCGATGGTCCGGATGTTCGCGTTCATCCCGCTGGCGACGCCGGTCTGCTGCGGGGGCACCGCGGCCACGATGAGGTTGGCCATGGCCGCGAAGGCGAGGCCGAACCCGAGGCCCTCGATGACCATCGAGATCAGGATGAGCCAGATGCTCGCGTGGGCCCAGGTCAGCAGCACGAAGGTGAAGATGGTGATCACGGCACCGGTGAGGAGCACGGTCTTCGCGCCGAACCGCGCGGACAGCCGGCCGGAGAAGATGCCGACGGCGAACATGAAGACGCTGGCCGGCAGCAGGATCAGGCCGGACTGGGTGACGGAGGCACCGAAGCCGTACCCGTTCGACGACGGCGTCTGCACGAACTCCGGCAGGAAGGCGAAGACGCCGTACATCGTGACGCCGAAGAGGAAGGCCACGAGGTTGGTGGTCCACACGGCTGGCAGCCGCATCATCTTCATGTCGATCAGCGGTGCGGCCGACCGCGACTCGACGATGATCCACACGACGACGAGGACGGCGGCCACGGCCAGCAGCACGAGCACCTTCGGCGACGTCCACCCCCAGGTCGGTGCCTCGCTGACCGCCACCAGCAGGGCGACCAGCCAGCCCGCCAGCAGGAGCGGCGCCCGCGTAGTTCAGCTTCCCGCCGGTGCGTACCGGCGACTCCGGCACGAAGATCCACGCGGCGCACCGCGGCCAGGACGCAGAGGACCATCGGGATCCAGAACAGCCAGTGGTAGTCGAGGAGGTTCACGATCGGGCCGGCCACGACGATGCCGATCCCTGCGCCGACGGCGACCAGCGCCGCGATGAACCCGACCGCGCCGGCGACCTTGGCGCGCGGGGAACTCGTCCCGGACGATGCCGAAGGACAGCGGCAGCACGCCACCGCCGATGCCCTGCACCACCCGGGCGAAGATCATCAGGCCGATGAGGTCGCGAGCGCGGCGAGCAGTGAGCCGACCGCCAGCGCGGCCATCGTGATGACGAGGATCTCGGTCTTGCCGACCATGTCGCCGAGGCGTCCCATGATCGGGGTGAAGATCGACGCCGAGAGCAGGTAGGCGGTCAGCACCCAGGTGACGTTGTTCTGCGTGGTGTGCAGTCCCTCCTGGATGGTGGGCAGCACCGGCGTGACGAGCGACTGGAGCAGCGCGTACGCCGACACCGAGGCAGCAAGCACCGCGAAGGTGACCTGGTAGTGAGCGCGTGCGGTGCCGTGTGTCACGTCGGAGTTCCCTCGGGTCGCGTCGGAGCGCCGTCCTCCGATTGCGAGAGAGTCTATCGGGAAGCGGAGGAGGCTTCCGTTACGGGTGCGTGAAACGACCAGCTCCGCTCAGCGGACGCAACGGAGTCGGGGAACGCCCCTCGCCACGCCATGGCTTCTGCTGTGATGGAGCCCGTGCCGCGCCGCCAAGGACCCCGCCGATGAGCGTTCTCACCGATGCTGTCGGCGAGACCTCGACCTCGCTCAAGAAGGTCTTCAGCAACCAAGGGCTGCGACGCGTCCAGCTTGCCTTCGGGGCGTCGCTCATCGGTGACTGGGCCTACGCGACTGCGGTCGTCGTCTGGGCCTACGGCGTAGGTGGAGCGAAGGCCGTCGGCGCCTGGGGCGTGGTGCGGCTGCTGCTCCTCGCGACCCTGACCCCGTTCGCCTCTGTGCTCGCCGACAGGTACCCGCGCAAGTGGGTCATGGTCGGCGCCGACCTGACCCGGTGCGTGCTGGTGCTGGCGGCGGCCGCGTTCGTCTACTGGCACGGGCCCGTGCTCGTCGTTTTCACCCTCGCCACCCTGGCGTCGATGGCGTCGGCGCCGTTCCGGCCGGCGCAGGCAGCGCTGCTGCCGTCGCTCGTCGAGGAGCCGGAGGAGCTCACGGCGGCGAACGGGACGGCCAGCACCCTGGAGAGCCTCGCCTTCTTCGTGGGTCCGGCGATCGGCGGCCTGCTGCTGACCGTGGCCGACGTGTCGACAGTGTTCGTGCTCAACGCCGCGACGTTCGTGGTCTCGGCCCTGCTGGTCGCCGGCGTGCGGCCCATCGCCGCCAACGAGAAGGCCGTGGATGAGGCCGAGGAAGCGGACAAGGCCGCCACCGCGGCGGCCGCGGACGGCTCGACCAGCTCGGACGGATCGTCCAGCTCGGACGGCTCGACCAGCTCAGGACGCTCGGGCTTCTTCGCGGAGTCGTTCGCCGGCTTCGGCATGATCTGGAACCACCGGGACCTCCGCGCGATCACTGGGCTCTACTGCGCCCAGACCATCGTGGCCGGCGCATCGATGGTGTTCGGCATCTCGGTGGCGGTGGCCTACCTCGGGGTCGGCGCGAAGGGCGTCGGCTATCTGGATGCGGTGCTCGGCGTCGGCGCAATTCTCGGTGGCCTGCTCGCCATCGCGCGTGCGTCGAAAGGACGGCTCGCCTCGGACTTCGGCGTCGGCGTCATCTTCTGGGCGATCCCGCTGCTGCTCATCGCCGTCTGGCCGGTCGCGGGCGCCGCGTTCCTCGCGATGTTCGTCATCGGCGGGGCCAACCCGATCGTCGACGTCAACGCCTCCACGATCCTGCAGCGGCTGGCTCCGGACGAGGTGATGGGCCGGGTGTTCGGCGCGCTGGAGACGGGCCTGATCTCGACCATGGCCCTCGGCGCGTTGATCATGCCGATCCTGATCTCGTGGCTGGGCCTGCGGTGGAGCCTGGGGATCCTGGGTGTGGCGATGGCCGCCGTCGTGGTGCCAGGACTGCCCTATCTGCGCCGGTTGGATGGCCGGCTCGCGCCACCGGAGGGCTTCGAGCTCCTGCAGTCGATCACGCTGTTCGCCCCGCTGGCGCGCCCCACTATGGAGAACCTCGCCCGTCGGTTCAGCGTCGTCCCGGTCGCGGCCGGCGATGCCGTCGTGCGCGAGGGGGAGGTGGGGGACCGCTTCTACGTGATCGAGTCCGGTCGGGTGCAGGTCACCCAAGCCGACCGGGTACTCCGCGAGGAGACCGCGGGCGACTTCTTCGGCGAGATCGCCCTGCTGCGAGACGTCCCACGCACGGCCACCGTCACCGCACTGGAGGACACCGTGCTGCGGGCGCTCGACCGTGACGACTTCCTCGGTGCGTTGACCGGCAGCAGCGAGGCGTGGACCGCGGCGGAGGACATCGTCTCCCGCCGCCTCCCGACGACCTGAGCTCCGCGCGGAAGGGGCTAGCTCGCCGTTCGCGAGGCTCGTGCCAGGATGCTTGGCATGAGCACTGAAGCGGCAGAGATGAGCGCAGTCAGGGCGGCCAGCACGGCCTTGCTGCTCATGGACTTCCAGAACGACATCGTCGCGCTGATCGCTGACGGCGACGCGCTCGTCCAGCGGGCCGCCGAGGCGAGGGCCTGGGCGGACGCGAACGGCGTCCAGGTCGTGCACGTGCGCGTGGCGTTCCGGCCCGAGGACTACATGGAGATCTCGCCGAACAACAAGCGGTTCGGGCCGCGGCGGGGCGGCGGCACGATGGCCGACGAGACGCCCGGCACCGCGTCCACTCGGCACTTGCTCCGACGGAGCAGGACGTCGTCGTCCGCAAGACCCGGGTCGGCGCTTTCAGCACCACCGACCTTGCTCAGGAGCTCGCCGACCGTTCCATCGACACGCTGATCCTGGCTGGCATCTCGACGAGCGGTGTCGTCCTGTCCACGATCAGGGACGCCGCCGACCACGACTACCGGCTGTTCGTGCTGGCCGACTGCTGCGCCGACCCGGAGGCCGAGGTGCACGACGTGCTCGTCGGGCAGGTCTTCCCGAAGCAGGCCGACATGATCGATCTCGCTTCACTGCCTGGCCTGCTCGCGCGAGACTAACCAGCCCAGACCCGTTCCAGCGAGCCGTCCTCGGCGAGCATCAGGTTCAGCCGATCAGGTCGCCAGTCCATCGTGACGGCATCGCCGGGGTTGATCACCCGGAACACCCGACCTTCGACCTCGGCGACCTCGAGGGCGCCGGTGAGGTCGAGCCCGGTGTAACGGTCGAGCCACTGCTGGTCGCCGTCGGAGGCATTGGCGAGCGCGTCGTCGGTCATGGCGTCACGCTAGCGACGATGGTGCCTCGCCGCCTGGGCTGGGCACCTGGTCAGCCGGGCCTCGGGGGCTCTCGTGCGCCTCGGCGCTCGACGCGAACGCGGCGTGGCCAAGGGCTGCGAGCCAGCCACGGAACACCTGGTGCACCTGCTCGGCGCCGTGCACCGGCTCGGACGGTGCCGGCAGTGTCGAGGGGTAGAGGATGAAGGGGTGGCTCTGGTCACCGCCCAGTCCACCGTGCGAGCCCACGAGCTCCTCGAACGCGGCGACCTCACCCGTCTGCGGGTCCCACAGCGAGTTCAGCATGATGTCGGCGCAGTGCGGGAACGAGCTCGTCCGTGCCACCTGCCGCGGGGTGCTCGGGCCGAACGGCAGCAGCGGGTCCACCCCCGTGACCTGTGCGGCACGTCCGTCGCGGGCCAGCAGGTGGCTGCCGTTCTTGCCGAGGACCAGGTCGTCGCCCGCGTCCGTCTTGACCAGCAGGAACCCGATCCCAGGGTGCGGCACCAGGGCAGGCAGGAGGTCGGGGTAGCGCTCGTTGATCTGCTCGTAGGTCAGCCGGTCCGGCGACTCCGTCAGGTAGATGAGCCCGCAGTTCCCCGAGGCGAGGACGGCTGCCTTCGGCTTGATCGCCGCGGCGGCTGCGGCGTCCGCGGCCTTCTCCGGCCCGAGGAGCACGTCGCCGCTCGCAGCCTTGTGCTTGCGGCTCAGTCCTCGGACGACGCGGGAGATCAAGCCCGTGCTGTTGCTGATCTCCTGCGCTGCGCCGCCGGCATAGCCCCACGACTCGTCGCCGGCCGGAGCCTTGGTGGGAGGTGACGCCACCGTGCTTCCGGTGCACCGCAGGACGATGTCCTCCAACGACTCGCCGTACCGGGTCTTGAAGGTGGCTCCCTGGCTCTGCCCGTGGTCGGAGAGCACGACGAACACGTAGGGACGGTCAACGAGGGTCGCGGCCCGTTGCAGCCGGCCGAACTCGCGGTCGAGCCGGCGCAGCGTGCCCAGCGCCTCGTACCGCTCGACGCCGCCGTGGTGGGCGACCTCGTCGTAGCCGAGGAAGTCCGCGTAGACCACCGACCGACCGACGCGCATGTCACCGATCAGCGTCGCGATGGTGACGTCGCGACTCACCACCGTGGTGAAGGCGCGCAGCAGCGGGAAGACGCCGCCGCGGTGCACCCGCGGCTGCACGTCACGGCGTCGCTGCGCGGTCGACTCGAAGATCTCGCGGACGACGTCCGCCAGTGCCACCAGCAGGGTCCTGGTCGCGTTGTACGGCTGGGAGAAGTAGGCGTAGTAGCCCGCGCCGATCCGGCCCTTCGTCTTGCCGGCGACGCTCATCGTCAGCACGGCGTCGGTGGCGTCACCGGTGAAGATGTTGTCGCGACTCGCGCCGTCCGCGTGCAGCAGCCCCTTGCCGTTGGAGTGCGCGGCCTCGATCACGGCTGCGGACTTGGGGTGGTTGGAGACGAGCACCAGGCCGGTCTCCTTCTCCATCCAGCGGAAGGCCGGCATGTCCCAGTTCGAGCCCATCAAGATGCCGCACTGACTGGCTCCGGTCTGCGACGACCAGTCCGTCTCCCAGGCCAGCAGCGTGTGCGTGCTGCTCACCCAGCTGCTCAGCGTCGGCACGTCTCCGTTGCGCATCGCCCGCTGGACCACGGCGTGGGCGAGTCCGTCGATCTGCAGGAAGATCACGCCGGGGACGTCCGTCGCCGGTGTCGTCGAGCGCTCGCGGCTCATCCGGCGGGTCAGCCGGCTGAAGAAGAGCTCGTCGTCGTCGATGGCCAGCAGGGCGGTCACGATCATCGAGATCGCCGTGATGCCGATGGCGACCAGGATGCCCGTCCAGAGGTCCTTGATGTCCATCCCCGGCAGGGCCCAGGCCACGCCCTCGACGATCAGGCCGTTGAGGATGAGCGGGCCGAGGCCGAGCGTGAGCACGGTCAGCGGCAGCGCGAAGCGGACGAGCACCGGCCACACGAGCGCGTTCACCAGGCCGAGGACCAAGGCCCCGGCGAGCGCGGGCGCGAAGCCGTCGATGGAGAAGCCGGGCAGGATCCAGGCGAGCCCCAGCAGCCCGAGACCTGTCAGCACCCACACGAGGGCTAGCCGGGCCACGGCCGAGAGCCCGCTGCGGCTTCTCATCAGGCGGCGCTCGGCAGGCCGACCGGCTCGCCGTGGCTCGACACGACGACGTCGACGTCAGGGGCGGCGAGCGCTGCGAGCCGGACGAATTCGGCGCCTGAGGTGACGAAGTTCGCTCCAGGCACGCGCCAGGTACCGGGCATCCGCAGCCCTCCGTAGTGGATGGGGACGACGCGACGAGGCTGCAGCACCGCAAGGGCCTCTGCTGCGCGCGCCGGGTCGAGGTGGCCTTCGGGGACGCTCGGTCCCCACCCGCCGATCGGGATGAGGGCGAGGTCGATGTCGCGCTCGGCGAGCTCGACCATCCGCGGATGCAGGTCGGTGTCGCCGGCGAAGTAGACGGTGCTCGCCGGCCGATGGTCGGCAGGCCTCGTCACGAGGAACCCGAGCGCGTCGACGGGCGGCCCGAAGGGCTGTCGGCGGCCATCGTGGGCGGCAGCGACCGCCGTGATGAGGAGGGCGCCGATCCTCACCTCGTCGTCCACGGTCATCTCCTCGACCTCGGCGCGCACGTGCCGGCCAACCAGAGCACCCGCGCCACGAGGGACGAGGATCACGGTTCCCGCAGGGACCGTCGCCAACGATGGCAGGTCCAGATGATCGCGGTGCTGATGGGAGACGAGCACGGCGTCGGTCGTGCCGGCGAGCCCGGGGGGCGGACGGCTGCCCGTCCAGCGCAACGGGCCGATCCTCGCGCGAAGGAGGGGATCGGTGAGCAGGCGGGTGCCGGCCATGGCGATGGACGTCGTCGCGTGGCCCCACCAGGTCACGCTGTCGGGCGTCGTCAGCACGAAAGCCCCTTCGTCACTCCTGCCGCATGACTCGTTCGCGCGAATTCTTCCAGGGTGCCTTCGGTTCGCGCAGGCGAGTCCTAGACTTGGCAGCCCGGCCAGCCGAACCAGTTGGCTCGTCCGCGATCCGAGGAAGCACATGACGCAGGAGACCGGGCCAGAGTTCATCCCCGATGCGGCTGCCGAGCACGCCGAGCTGGAGCGCCTCCGCCTCGAGGTCGAGCGCCTCCAGGCCGCTCAGGCCGAGGCGGCGGCGCCCCGGCCAAGGCCAAGCCCCGCGGCGGCCGGTGGCGGGTCTGGGTCGCCGGCCTGTGCATCGTCCTTGGGGGCATCCTCGTCCCGTTGTCGGTCGCCTCCGTGTGGGCGAGGTCGGAGGTCTCCGACACGAACCGTTACGTGGACACGATCACGCCGCTGGCGAGCGACCCAGGGGTCCAGGCGACGGTGACGGACAACGTCACCAACCAGGTCATCGCCTACCTGAACATCGAGGGCATCACGAACCAGGTGTTCAGCCAGCTCGGGAGCAAGGGAATCCTGCCTCCCGCGCTCGCAGCGCAACTGCAGGCCCTCGCCGGTCCGGTGTCCAACGGCATCGAGGGGTTCATCCACACGCAGGTCGGGAAGTTCGTGGCGAGCCCCGCGTTCCAGACGGCCTGGATCGACGCGAACCGGGTGGCGCACCAACAGCTGGTCGCGGTGCTCAGCGGCGACAACAGCGGCGCCGTGTCGACGACCAACGGCAAGATCAGCGTCAACCTCGCCACGGTCATCAACGCCGTGAAGGCCCAGCTGGTCGCCAGCGGCTTCTCGATCGCGTCCAACATCCCGACGGTGAACGCGACGTTCACGATCTTCGAGGACCCGAACATCAGCAAGGTCCAGACCGCCTACAGCTTGCTCGACAAGCTCGGCCTGTGGCTGCCGTTCATCGCGCTGATCCTGTTCGGGATCGGCATCTACGTGGCTCGCAACCACCGGCGCGCGTTCATGGCGGCGGGGATCACGACGTTCATCGCAGCGGTCCTGCTCGCGATCGGGCTGGCCTTCGGACGGCACGTGTACCTGAACGCGTTGTCGAGCGACGTACTCCCACGCAACGTCGCTGCCACCATCTTCGACACCGTGGTGGCGTTCCTGCGCAACGGCATCCGGAGCGTGGCCATCGTCGGGTTCGTCGTCGCCGTCGGTGCCTTCCTGGTCGGTCCCTCGGTGACAGCGACGAAGGCACGGCAGATCACCGACCAGGCCGCTGGAGGCATCAAGGGTGGCGTGGAACGGCTCGGGCTGCACCTGGATCCGGTGACCCGGTGGGTGGCGGCCAACGTGCGCTGGCTGCGCTGGCTGATCTGCCTCGGTGCCGCGGTGATCCTGCTGTTCTGGCCGTATCGCACGCCGACGGTGACGGTCTGGTTCGTGGTGATCACGTTGGTGCTGCTGTTCATCCTGCAGGTGCTTGCCAGCCCGCCGACCGTTCGAGAGCCGGACGAGGTCCTGGTCGTGGAGGCGTAGGCGTCATCGCGAGGGTGCTACGGCTTCCGGCCGTCCTCGTCGGCGTACTGCTGCTCAGCCTCGCGGGGTGCAGCAGCGATGCCGTCGCGCCGACTCAGCAGGCCGGTGGCTCCTGCATCCTCTCGGACCCGGCACTGATCAAGGCGGTCGATGAGTACCGAGCCGCCGTCACGGCGGGCGATCGCACGACGCTGCTGAGCATGCGAGGTCAGGCGCAGGGTTCGGCTGACCTCGATCTCCTGCTCGCGCGCTACGCGCAGCTGCCCATCGAGGTCGTGGGCTGCGACGCCGAAGGGGGCAAGGCCGAGACGCCCGTCGAGTTCGAAGCCCGCTGCTCGGCTGATCCGCCGGTCAGGTTCTTCCAGCCGTTCGCGTTCGACGCGGGGCGCTGGACCGTGGTGATGGACGAGGTCCCGAGCACGTCGAGCGCATCGCTTCCGCCGTCAGCCACGTTGCCGCCGTCGGAGAGAAGCTCGCGTGACGCCTATCGCCCTGCCTGTGGTCCACCAGCACCGTCACGCAGCGCGGCTGCCGGCTGAGCAGGAGCAGGAGCAGCCATGGTGAAGCGAAGCCTCGTCGCGTGCACCGTGTTGTTGCTGGCGTTGATGGGCTGCACCACGCAACCCCTCCCCGCTGACGACGTGTCCGGCATCGACCCCTTCCTCGTCGTCAACGGGATGGCGCCGATGGCCTGCGGGGGTCCGGTGATCGTCCGCAGCGGCGGGTGCGGACCTCTTGGCTACCGGGACGGCAGCGCAGCGGTGCCTATGTCCTACTACGCGGTCAGGGGGAACGAGATCGTGCTGCACTACGAGGGAGGCAGCTGCCCGCGGGGACAGATCTCGCTCCGGCAGCAGGAGACGGCGACGCAGGTGCGCGTCCTCGCGGTGCTGGGACCGCCGCCACCTGCTGCGGCTGGGACGGCGTGCGGGGGCGTCGGCCTGAACTCGACCCTCACGGCGGTGCTCTTGCGCCCGCTCGGTACCCGGACCGTGGTCGACGCCAGTCGCAGTCCGTCGCAGGTCGTCCCGGACGAGGCGCAGAACGCGCAGGACGCGATTGACCGCGGTAACGCGCTCGCGATGTGCGCTGACCTCGAGCGCCTGACGCACGGCCAGCTCCGCGCGTGGTCCATCACGGACGTGGCCACGGTGCGAGCCGATGTGCCCGCGTCCAGGGTCGCCTGGGCGAAGCTCGATGGGAGGAAGCTCGCCGCTGATTGCTACCTCACGATCGACGACGGCACAACCATCGTCGTGGACCACACCGCCGGTCTGCCGTCGATCGTTCGGGACCACGATTACCTGGGCACCAGCTACCCGAGGCTGCCGAGCATTCCCGGCCACCCTGCGCGCGACTAGCTCGACGTCGGTCGCGAGCGGGCCCCTGCGAGTGCCCTGGGGTTCATCCGACGAATGCCGTCATTCGGATCGACACGAGCAGACCAGGAATCTCCACTCCGAGCTTGCCGAGGCACCGCGCCAGTGGCCCGTGGGGGAGCCAGCGCGCGTACTCCTCGTTCAGGCCGGATAAGTCGGTGTCGTTGCGCCGGTGGCGGGGTCGAGCCCGGTGGTGCCCGACACCCAGACGTAGCCCCGGCTTACAAGCCCTGGCTGAAGGGCGGCGAGCCCGGTGCTTCCCTGGTGATGATGGTCCCGCCCGGCCTGCTGGTTCCGGTCGCTAGCAACGTTTTGGAAGACGGATAAGGGCGGTGCCGGCGTCGAGGTCGACCTCGCTGAGAGGCGGCGCGGCGGCGTCCTGCTCGTCGCGCTTGAGCTCCAGGTGCTCGTCGTGCTCCTGCTTGTGCTTCGTGTTGGGAGCAAGGACCAGGCCGAGGCCGTTGAAGCCGACTGCGGCAACCTGCGGCCGCTGCCCGACCTCGCCCCGTCGACGCCGGCGGCGACCCAACGTGGCATCCACCAGCGCAACTAGGACCAGCAGGATCACCAGCGCCGGAAGAGTCATCGCGAAGAGCACGCCCATCGCCCCTCCCTCCTGCTCGATCCAGCTTGTTCGCGCGCCGACCGCTCCGTCACCGCCGGCTCACTGCCCGGATCAGGTCAGCGGCACGCTCCGCGATCATCCGCGCGGCAGAGAGATCCGCCGACCGTTGAGCGCGGTCTCGGGCTCGGTCCGCAGATCCCAGTCGTACTCCCCCTTGAACAGGTCGGTCCAGCCGACGGGAAGCCGGATCTCGTCGGCGCCGTCAGAGCCACCGGCCTCGATCAGCGCGACCGTGACTTCCGGGTCCTCGCTCAACCTCGCGGCCAGCACGCACCCCGCGGACCCGGCACCGATGACGACGTAGTCGTAGGTGCTCATCCCCTGATCTCCTCGCCGAGGCGTTGCGGACTCATCGTGGTGCTGCGCCGGACGGCGGCGGTCGCTGACCCCAGGCGCTGATCAACGGTGCCGTCGCGAGGTCCATGGTTCCCGTCCGCACGTTCGCGAGGTGCTGGTCGATCTCCTCATCCGTGGCGAGGTCGGCGGCGACGAGCCGATCGCGGATCTGCTCGACCGTCGCCTCCTCGAGGGCGGTGCACGCCGGCGAGGCGATCGGGAAGTAGGCGTCAGCCTCGACGTGCAGCAACCCGGCTCGACGGAGCCGCCGTGGGAGGGTGCGGCCGAAGGTCAGATCGGCGCCTCGCGCGCTCATCAGGCTCCGGAACCCGGTGCGCAGTCTGTTCGCCAAAGCCTGCTGCGGCCCCCACTCGTCGGGGCTGAGCAGGGGCTGCAGCCCCGGGTCGGCGTCCTCCAGGAGGAGCCAGCCGCCCGGTCGTAGGGCCGCCACCATGGCCGCGAGGGCGGCCTCTCGCTGGGGCACGTGGACGAGCACCAGGCGGGCATGGATGAGGTCGAAGCCGCCCGCTGGTGCCGGTTCAACACCGATGTCGTGCCGGAGCACCTCGAACCCGGCGTCCGCCGGCAGCCACCCGACGTCGATGTCCGTGGCCAGCACGTGCCCGGTGGGACCGACCTGCTCGGCCAGCCAGCTGGCGACGCCGGGGCCGCCGGCGCCCACCTCCCAGCAGCGCCAGCCTTCGGCGATGCGCAGGTGCTGCACGTGGCCGAAGGTGATCGGGTCGAAGAGCGTCGCGAGCGCGTCGAAGCGCTGGCCCGCCTGCGACTGCTGGTTGTCCAGCAGGTATCCGCGTTCGTCGCTCACGTCCCCATGATGTCGTCTAGCCGAGCGAGAGCATCTTCTGGACGGCCTGTCTCGTCACGCCCATCTCGCGCGCGATGTCCGCCTGCGAGTAACCCAGGTCAACCAGCTGCTGGATGAGCACCTTGCGCTCAGCCGAGAGGCGTCGGGCGATGATCGCGTGCTCCAGCGCCGCGCTCCGTACCTCGATGAGCTTGCGGAAGACCGCACGATCCTTGGCCTCGACCTCTCTCGGTGGCGTCATGCCACCGAGTCTGACAACCCCCAGTTGTCGATGTCAACCCCTCGTTGTCACTCCTGGATCCAAGGGGGCCTGACAAGCGCTTCCCACGATCACAGGCGGTGCTGCATGCTTCGTCGTGAGGCCAGGGACGAGCCGGCGTCGCCGGCCAGAGGGCTGGGGAGGGTATGGCTACGCAGTTCACCAACGACGTCGTCGGTCCGGACCAGATTCGAGTCACCATCGGGGTCGAACCGGCCGTGGACAAGTACGTCCGAGGGCGAGACCGGTGGATGATCCCCGACCACTCGCTGCTCCCTCGAAGCCTGCGGATGTGGAACGTCGTTCCCCAGCTCGTGCAGATCGGGGTGTTCTCCGGTGCTTGGGCTGTGTCCGTCGAGGCTGACTCCGGCGAGCGGCTGAGGCTCACGCGCAGCGACCGCGACGGAGCCCTGCGGCAGGCCCATGCTGTCGCGATGGCGGTCAAGGCCAACGGCGTGGCCGCACTCGCCGAGTTCCGGCCGCCGCGCCGCAAGGCGAAGTAGCGTCGTCGATCCGTGTCAGTCGCTCGGCCTGGTCACCTGTTTGGTCAGCTGGACGTCCAGGTGGATGTCCAGGCGACGGCCTCGACGACGAACGGCGGGTCGGGCTGGAGCTCGCGGCAGTGCTCGCGGAGCGCGGTCTCGGCCGCTCCGTCGAGCGCTGCTACGTAAGCGCCGGCCGGCCCCACGCCCAGGGTGAACGGGTGCCACCACTCCTCGAACGTCGGGTGCGTCACCGATGCCACCAGCCTGCTGCTCGTCGAACCTGGCATCCCCGCGGCGGTGAAGAGCTCGGCGAGGCTGCCCTCGCGCACGCCAGGGCGATCGTCCTCCCCCGGGGCCGCAGGATCGAGGTCGCGTGCAGCCCGCCAGAACAACCCCAGCGGACCCTCGTCGGGGTGCCACACGCACGCGGCCACGACTCCACCGGGCCGCGTCACGCGCGCCATCTCACGCAGGCCGGTGACGGGATCGGACATGAACTGCACGACCAGCTCCGCGATGGTGCGGTCGAACTCGCCGTCGTTCCACGGCAGATCCTCGGCGCTGCCGAGCCGGACGTCGACGCCCGGCAGCAGCGCCGGCGCCTCGGCGATGAAGGGCTCGGACGGGTCCACGCCTGCGACCGCGGACGCGCCGAGGCGATCGACGAGGACGGACGCCAGTGCGCCGGTGCCGCAGCCGACGTCGAGGGCGCGCTGCCCCGCCTCGACCCCGGTGAGTTCGGCCAGCCGGTGCGCCAACGGTCGGCTGTAGCGGCCCATGAACTGCTCGTACGCCGAGGCGGCGACGTCGAAGGTCATGGGGCGACAGTAGAGCGTCGAGCGCTACACGTACTCGTGCTTCTTGAGCCAGCGCATCGAGAAGCCGCCCCACAGCGGAGGCAGGTAGAAGGTGAGCAGCCGGAAGGCGATCGATGTCGAGACGGCGACCGAGCTCGGCACCCCGATGGCCTGCAGTCCTGCGATGTAGCCCGCCTCGGCGACGCCGATGCCGCCAGGCACGGGCATCAGGCCCGCGAAGAGGTTCACCAGTGTGTTGATGAGGATCAGCTGCGAGAGGTGGGCTGTGCCGCCGAAGGCGAGGAGACAGAGGCCGAGCACTCCCGCCTGCAGAACCTGCGCGCCGAAGTTGCCGGTGAGCAGCTGGCCGACCTTCTTAGGCTGGCGGAACACCACCAGCTCCCCGCGCGCGGCCACGGCCTGCTCGCGCAGTGCCGCCCGGGCGCGTGGGACCTCGGAGAAGATCCGCCGTCGCAGCCGCGGAACCACGAGTGCCACCACCACCGAGGCGACCAGGAGCACGATGGCGAGCGCGAGGATCGAGGGCGTGGACGACGCCGTGGACGTGGTGGTGCTGGAGCTCGAGGTGATGCTCGAGGTCAGGCCGGGGAGTCCGGAGAGCACGATCAGCAGGATGAGCGTGATCTGCACCGCGAAGCCGCTGCCGCTGTCGATGATGCCGATCGACAGTGCCGCTCCTGGCTCGATGCCGAACCGCTGGAAGAAGCGGATCTCGAGGGCGAGCCTGGCCGCGGTCGCCGGCACCACGATCGCGATGAACTGGATGGCGTACTGCAGCATCAGGACCGGCCAGTAGCGCAGCTGGGTCTTGGAGGCGCCGAGCGTGGAGAACGAGTAGGCGATCTGCACCGTGGGAGTCAGCACGAGCGCGCCGATGAGCCAGCTGACCTGCGCCGTCTTGAGCTCGTCCCAGACGCTCGCGAAGTCGACCCCGGCGAGCGAGCTGAGGACGAAGTAGCCGATGAGCACGATGCCGAGCAGGACGAGCACGGAGCGGAGCGTGACTCGCCGGATCTTGTACAGCTCGGGCGGCTCGACGCCCGCGGCATCCACGGCCTTGCTGCGGAGCTCGCCAAGCTTCCAGTCGGCGGCCGAGACCGCGGCCCGTAGCCCGCGGTCGAGCACCGCCGGTTGGAGGAAGCCGAGAACTTCGGTGAGCCCAGCAGCGCCGATCACCTCGGTCGCCCCTTGCACGGCTCGCTCCGGCCCCACGAGCAGGGCGACGGTGACGAGCAGGCGCGCTCGGTCGGTCATGAGTGCGGTGTGGTCGGCGGCGACGTGCGCCGCCCCGAAGTCGGCCAGCATCAGGGCGCCGTCGTCGCCGAGCAGGACCCGTGTGCCGTCGAGGCGACCGTGCGCCACGCCGAGGCCGTGCAGGGCGACCAGGGTCTGCCAGCTGGCGCGGACTTCTGCGTCGCTCAGCTGGCGCGGGGCCAGCTCTGCAAGCGGCGTGCCCTCCGCCTTCGTCACGAGCAGGGCGTCGCCCTCGGCCGACTTTCCCACCGTCACGATCGGGCGGACCGGGACACCGCCTCGCTCGGCGAGCAGGGTGGCCACGGCCTCGTGCTCCACGCGCTCGAGCCTGGTCGAGCCCAGGCGGGGTGTCTCGCCCCTGTTCTGCAGCGAGGACCACGTCGAGGTGAGCACCTGGCCGTCCCAGGCGTCGCGCCCGAACACCTTGATGCCCAGCGGCCGCCCGTCGGCGCCGACCGCGGTGAACAACGCGACCCCTGGAACCTGCACGCGGGCGTCGCGCAGATCGACCACCTCGACCTCGAGATCGTCCAGCGCCAGCCGGACCTGGTCGAGGGTGGGACGTCCGCCGGGTGAGCCCAGCAGCAGGTGCGTGATGGCGGCGGCGCCGATGCCGACCCCGAGCCCGGCCACCACGCCGATGGGCAGCGCCACCCCGAGCACGACGCTCGCGACCGCACCGAGCAGGAGGATCCAGCGACCGACGCTCCGCACGGCACCCGACAGGTGCGGCGATGCGGTGACGACGACAGCGGTGACCACAGCCGTGCGCACGGCCAGATAGACAGCGGGTGGGTGCGGGCTTGCGAAGACGCGGAACGAGGTGTTCTCCGGTGTCCCGGCGATCAGGCCGGCGACCACGGCGATGCCCAGGGCGATGCCGGCCGCGAGCAGTAGGTCCAGCGCCAGTCGCCGCCGGCCGGGGACCGCCAGGACGAGCAGCGTCAGCAGGATCGCCCAGAGGCCCAGCACGGCATAGCCCAGGCTCCACAGCCAGTCGAGCCAGCTCGGGAGCGCGTTGGCCACCGAGACGAGCGCGTTGTCCAGGCTGGTCGGGCCGGGAGCGGCGAACGCCAGCGAGACGACCACGAGCACCGAGGCGACGAGCAGCAGGACGTCGGTGGGCCGTCTGGCTCTGGGGGCGTCCGCGGCCGAGGAGAAGACCCGGAGCACGGCCCGGCGTGCCTGTCGCTGCACCGCGCTTGCCTCGATCCCGATCGAACGGCTGTCCGTGGCGGAACCAGCGCCCGACTGCCGAGCGGTGGTTTCCTCAGCGAGCACTCTGGCAGATCAACTTGTGGCAGACGGCCATTTGCGCCCCGGACCGAACACGGAAAATGTCATCATGACGGGTGACCGCGACCCCATCTGACGCCGCCGCTGCACCACCGGCCGAGCCCGCGCTGCCGCTCGATCCGCTCGCCATGATGCGCAGTCGTCCCTACCGCGTGCTGCTGATCCTCGCCGCCATCGTGGGCCTCATCGTGTCGCTGGTGTGCTGGGGTTTCCTCGAGCTCGTGCACGTGGTGCAGCAGGAGGTCTACGACAAGCTGCCCGGCCAGCTCGGCTTCAGCTCCGAGCCGTGGTGGTGGCCGCTCCCGGTCCTGCTGGTCGCCGGGCTGGTGACGGCCTTCGCGATCTACCGGCTCCCCGGCAAGGGCGGCCACGTGCCGTACCTCGGCTTCACGGCCGGCCAGCCACTCCCCAGCTACATCCCGGGCATCGCGCTCGCGGGCCTGGCCAGCCTCGGACTCGGGCTCGTGCTTGGTCCCGAGGCGCCGCTCATCGCGATCGGCACCGGCCTCGGGATCCTTGCCATCCATGTCGCGCGCAAGGACTCCCCGAACCAGGTGGTCGCTGTCGTCGCGGCGGCCGGCGCCTTCGCGGCCGTCGCCACCATCTTCGGCTCGCCGCTCATCGGCGCGGTCATCCTGATCGAGGCCGCGGGCCTCGGCGGTGCGACGCTGCCGGTGGTCCTGCTCCCGGGACTGCTCGCTGCTGGCATCGGCTCGTTGTGCTTCACCGGTGTGAACCACTGGACGGGGCTCAGCAACAGCGACTACGCGCTGAACCCGTTCACGCTGCCCACCTTCACCACGCCGACCTTCGCCGACATCGGTTGGACATTGCTGCTCTCGGCGGTCGCCGCCGTCGCCGTCTACGCGATCATCCAGCTGGCGCGCGCGTCGGCCGCGATCGTCGATCGTGCGCCGTGGGTGTTGCTGCCCGCAGCCGGTCTGCTGATCGGCGGCTTCGCGATCGCGTTCTCCGAGATCGCGCACGAGGCCTCGAGCACGGTCCTCTTCTCCGGCCAGGACGCCTTCAGCCAGGTGTTCGCCATCGGTCCGACAGCGCCGATCTCGGTGCTGCTGTGGTTGCTGCTGTTCAAAGGGCTCGCCTGGGGCCTCTCGCTCGGGAGCTTCCGTGGCGGCCCGACCTTCCCCGCGATCTTCATGGGCGCGGTCGGCGGGCTGCTCGCCGCGCATCTTCCCGGGTTGTCCGAGACCCCGGCGGTCGCAGTGCTGATCGGCGCCACCGTGGTGGCGATGCTCCGGCTGCCGCTCTCGTCGATCCTGCTGGCCATCTTGCTCACCTCGCACGCCGGTGCCGGGTCGGCGCCGCTGGTGATCATCGGCGTCGTGGTGGCCTACCTCGTCACGCTCGCGCTGCGGGCACGGTTCGAGCCCGCTCCCGCTCCCGCTCCGTCACCGGCCGCTGCCGCGGAGGGTGAGACGACCAGGGCTGGAGGGACACCCGCATGAGTGACGACCTCTCCCCGGCGCCCCCCGAGACCGCGCCCGGTGCCGATGCCGAGCCTCCTGCCCAGGCTGCGCCGAGTGCCGCTGCCGTCGTGAGTGGCGGGGCCGCCAGCAGACGGCAGATGGCGCTGGCGGCCGCGCGTTCCGTCGCGACCTCGGTCGTGCTCGTCACGCTCTACTACGTGCTCCCGTTCGACGGCTCCTTCAGGGACACCTGGGTCCGCCTGCTGCTTGGCCTGATCGTCCTGGTGGCGCTGATCACCTGGCAGCTCCACGCGATCATCAACTCGCGGTTCCCCGGGATCCGGGCGGTCGAGAGCCTGGCCTTCACCCTGCCGCTGTTCCTCACCGTCTTCGCCTCGACCTACTACGTGATGTCGCGCACGCAGCTCGACAGCTTCAACTCGCACCTGACGCGCACCGACTCGCTCTACTTCACGATCACGACGTTCGCCACTGTGGGCTTCGGCGACGTGCACGCAGCGAGCCAGACCGCCAGGGTCGTGGTGATGGTCCAGATGGTCCTCGACCTCATCATCCTCGGTGCCGGTATCCGGGTGTTCTCCGGAGCGGTGCGGCGCGGGCAGGAGCGGCGCGAGACGAGCAAGGCCGTGGCGGGCTAGTGCGTCAGCCAGAGCTTCAGGGCGATCATCACGACGCCGAAGCTCAGCGTCGCTGTCGTCGTCCAGAGCAGGTGCAGCCCCTGCACCCCGCTGCGCCTGCCGGCTGAGAACCCGGCCACGCCGAGCAGCACGGTCGTCACGATCAGGGCGACCAGCGCCGCGGTCGAGACCTCGGCTCCTGCCGCGCCGGCGATGAGCAGGGCCAGCAAAGGCAGGTACGAGGCGCTGACCAGCGGCCAGCCCTGCCGGAGCACCCGGAGGTTCTCGTCCCTGGTGAGTGCGTGGCGCTCGACCATGCGCTGGGCGAGCGCGTGGGCATAGCCCTCCGCGGCCCAGTAGACGAGCACGGTCACCAGCACCGACAGAGCCACCGCGTGCAGCGACTCCTTCGCGGCCGCCGTGGCCAGGGTCGCACCGGCCACGACCAGCCCGTAGATGCCGGAAGCGATGGACCGCGTGCTGGTCGGAGCTTGCGGCGCCTCGACGTCAGGGGTCGGGAGGTCTTCGGCTGGGTCGGTCACCCGCACAGTCTGGCGCACCGCCGACAGCCGGTCCGCGCGGCTCGCTCCGCTGCGGACTGACTGCGCGAACCGACCGATCCTGCTGATCTACCAGCGACCAGGCTCCAGCCTCAGGCGCCGGGTGACTCGATCAGCAGGCTCATGCCCTGCAAGGCGTTGAGGGCGATCCCGAAGGCGTGCAGGTTGTCGACGTCGCCGACCTGTTCACCGGTTCCGGTGTCCACCACGGCGGCGCCCGGCGGGAAGAAGTCCGAGCGCACGCTGCCGGCGACTGGCTCGTTGGCGAAGTTGAGCACGGTCGCCTGCACCCTGCCGTCGGCCAGCTCGTGGACGAGCACGAGCAGCCCCGGGTGGGAGACGTCCGGGATGTCGACCTGGCGCGCGGTGGCGATCCCGAAGGCCTTGCGGATCGCCAGGATGTTGCGCAGCCCGCTGACGAACGAGTCAGGGTCCTCGAGCTGGTCGGGGATGGATCCGTAGAGGCTGCGCCCGCGAGGCATCCCCGCCGTGGACTGCTCGGCGGAGGGGTTGAGCGCCATGAGGTCGTGGGCGCCGCGGTGGATCCAGCGGGTGTCGCCGTCGGCGAGCAGGTGGGGGATCCGGGCCGGATCGAGCGGCAGCATGCCGCTGAGGTCCCAGCCGGAGAGCGCGAACACTCCCGGCTGCAGCGCGTTGTACATGGCGAGCAGCAGGTGCGCGCGTCGGACCTGCTCGACGTCGGCCGCGGTGAGGTCGTCGAGGACGTCGCAGCCCGAGGGCAGCCGTGGCCACGCTCGCCATGGTGCAGGCGATGCCGTTCTGGGTGAACAGCAGGTTGTACGGTCCGCGCTCGCCGCTGAGGTTCTCGATGAGCTCGCGACGGATGGTCCTCGCCAGCTCGGCTCCGGTGATGTCCTCGCCGCGGAAGAGGTAGGTCGTCAGCGGCGTGCACGTCCTCGAAGTGCACGAGCTCGTAGGTGAGCTCGTCGTGGTTCTGCAACGCGTGGACGAGGGAGGCGGGGTCGATGCCCACGCGCTGGCCCTCGCGCAGAGTGAGCCGCAGGAAGTCCGTGTTCCCGGTCGCGAGGGCGTGCTGGTAGGCCGGGCGGGTGATGAAGTCGTAGGAGAGGTCAGCCCCCGCCTCGGAGGTCACCTTGATGTCGTCCATCGAGAGGTTGAGCTCCTGGAAGGTGAAGCCGCCGACCTTGCGCACCATGCTCGCGATCAGCTGGTTGGCGGCGTCCGACAGCGGGTGGCCCTCGGACCAGGCCGGCGTGCCCTCGGTGCTCTTCTCGACACCGAGGAACCCGTTGGCGTCGAGCCGCAGCCCGCCGGCGCCCAGGTCGGTGAGCGAGTGCAGGGCGTCCCCGATGACCAGGCGCATGCCCGCGAACGACGGGTCGAGCCAGTTGATCGAGGGCTGGCCCTCCTTGAAGTAGTGGAGGTACACCCATCGGCGGTCCACGCCATCCACCCCGCGGACGACGTCGCTGGCGCTCCAGTTGGTCTCCTTCACGCCCTCGGCGAAGAAGATCACGCGCTGCAGGGCGCCGACGATGTAGCCGGCCCTGGCGAGCAGGCGCTCGGACTCCGCGCTGATGTTCGCCGAGTCCCTGCCTGGCGCGACGTCCGGCAGCAGGCCCCAGTCCGCCGGGTCGATCTCGACCATGTGGTAGATGCCGGGGTAGTCGGTGTAGCCCATCTCGGCGAGGCGGAAGTCCGCACCCTTGCCGGTGTGGCCCGGGACGATGTCGTCGATCACGGTTCCGCCGAAGGTCGCCGCGGCGCTGCAGAGCTCGCGGTACTCCTCGGCGGTCCCGAAGACCGGGTCGATCTGCGTGGTGATGCGGTCGAAGTGCCCGTCGACGGTCGGTGTCGCCCGCCAGCCCCGCAGCCCACCTGCTGACTTCACCGGTCCGGTGTGGACCGCCTCGATCCCGATGTGGCTGAAGGCCTTCCAGAGGTTCTCGTCGCCGAGCGTGGTGAGGAACGAGGTTCCCGGCGCGTTGAGCAACGAGATCGGGTACGCCGTGAACCACACCGACGCCGTCTCGACAGCCGCGCGCGGGTCGGGGCGGGCGAAGGGGTTCTGCCACATGATCCCGGTGCCGGAGAGCTGGCGCGCGATCGTCTTCGCGTACTGCAGCATGGACTGCTCGACGAGCCATGCGACGTACGCCGGGTTCTCCGACGTCGCCGGCCCGTGCTGGCCGGAGGGTGTGACGGTGGTGCCGTTGCTCCGCTGTCGCGCGACGGCACGCAACGGCCGCGGCCTGGCAGGGAAGAACCGCTCGGCGTAGGTGTGCTCGCTGCCCGTCTGCTCCGTCTCTTCCACCGCGGCATTCTGTCAGTGCAAGCTGTGCTAGGCGTGCACCAGCTCCTGCTCGATCCGGCGCAGCCGCGGGGACGACGACTCGAGCACGACCAGCGAGCAGGCGGTGCTGAGAGCGACCATGGCGGAGATCACGACGGGGACGTCGCCGGCGAGCAACGCATAGCTCAACCAGCAGGTCTGGGAGCCGATCTTGACGACCCACGTGGTGACCGAGACGCCGGACGGAGCGCCGGAGCGCCAGGTCCCGATCGAGTCGAAGACCTGCGGCCAGGTCGAGAGCAGACCGATCGCGAACGCGAGGTAGCCCACCTCGTGCGCCGGCATCAAGCAGGCCGCCGTGACCAGGACGGCGCCCGCCGCGGCCAGGCGCAGCCCGCGCTGGCCGGGGGAGAGCGCGCTCGGCACCAGCAGCACGATCGCCACCGCGCCGGCGACGAGCAGCACGTTCCCCGGCACCTGCGGCCAGGTCGCGGTCCGCAGGCCGTAGGTGAGCCAGGCCGTGCAGGCGAGTGCTCCCAGCGACCAGGACAGCGGGGACACCCCGCCCAGTCGCGGGTGCCGGATCGTGCGCAGGATCTGCGGGACCACCATGCACACCCCGAGTGCCGCACCCGTGTACCCGAGCGCCGTGCCGATCTCCATCACGTCCTGCTTCCTTGCCTGCGTCGTCCGACGTCCTGGGTGGTCGCTGCGACCGCGCTGTCCCCAGCGACGGCCACGTTTGTTCTGTAACGATACAGTACGAGAAGGTCCAGGCCTGCCCTCTTTGTTCCCGGGGCCCGGACCAGGGAGGACCCGTGAGCAGCAGGCGGCCGACGCTGGACGATGTCGCGGCGCTCGCCGGGGTCTCCCGGATGACGGTGTCGAACGCGTACAACCGCGCCTGACCAGCTCTCGGCGTCGACCAGGCTGCGGGTGCTGGAGGCCGCGCAGTCGCTCGGGTACCCCGGGTCCGACCCGGCGGCCCGCTCGTTGCGCAGGGGGCGGGTGGGTGCCGTGGGCGTCCTGCTGACCGAGCGCCTGCCCTACGCGTTCACCGATCCGGGTCTCGTCCAGCTGCTGCGCGGGGTGGCGACCGCGCTGTCCGACGCAGGGCAGGGACTGCTGCTCGTGCCGACGATCGAGGGCGAAGGGCCGGCGCTGGTGCGGCAGTCCCTGGTGGACGCGTTCATCCTCTGCTCCGTCCCCGCCGGTGATCCCGTCGTCGCCGCGGTCCAGGAACGCCGGCTGCCGATGGTGACCGTCGGCAGCCCCAAGCTGCGCGGGGTGCCCTTCGTCGGGATCGACAACGAGGGCGAGGGGCGGGCTGATGGCGCGGCACCTGCTCGGGCTGGGGCACACCAGGCTGGTCGCGCTGGATGCCTCCAGTGGCGAGGCGGGGGAGCCGCCGCGCCCCGGCATGCGCTCGCGGATCCTCGGCTTCGTCAAGGAGTGCGAGAAGGAGCTCGGGCCGGGCTGCGTCCAGCAGGTCGAGGCGGAGAGCAACGACCGCTTCGGCGGACGGCACTGCCATCGGTCCGGTGCTGGGCCGTCGACGCGAGCGTCCGACCGCGGTGTTCGCCTCGACCGACGTGCTGGCGCTGGGCGTCATGGACGAGGCCGCGGCCCGCGGGCTGGCGGTCCCCGGGCAGCTCTCGGTGGCCGGGTTCGACGACATCGACGCCGCGGCCGGGCCGTGCCAGCGTTGACGACTGTGCGGCAGCGGTTGACCGAGCAGGGTCGCATCGCCACCACGCTTGCCCTCGCCCAGGTCGTGGGCGAGGCCGTCAAGGTGCCCAGGCTGGCCACGCAGCTGGTCGTCAGGGACAGCACGGGACCCGTGCCGGGCGCGGGACGTACCTCTCGATGACAGCTACCGAGGGTTCGTCGCGCGAGGTCGTCGCTCGGGCCGAGGCCGCTGCGGCTGCGCGGGCGCTTCGGTGTCGACCCCGGTTCGGTCGAGCTCGTGCGGCTGGGCGTCAACGCGGTCTTCCGTGCTGAGCATGCCGAGCACGGCACGATCTACCTTCGCCTCACGGACCCCGCGTGGCGGTCGGCTGCCGTGCTCGGTGGCGAGCTGGACTGGCTGGATGCGCTCCAAGGTCCGGTCGGCTCCGGGTGCCGCGACCGCTCGCGACGGCTCGGCGACGGCAGCCGCGTGGTCGAGGGACCGACGACGCTTGCCTGCGCTTTCACCTCGGTGGCCGGGACGGCGCCGGACGAGGTGGGGCTCGAGGGCTGGCTCGGCTCGTTCGGGCTTCGGGTCGGTGCCGCCATCGGCGAGCTGCACGCCAGCGCACCAGCGCCCGGCACCGTCCTGCGTCCCAGCCTGGACCGAGGACTTCGCGCGCATCTGTGCCGCGATCGCCATGCACGATC
Organism: uncultured Actinomycetota bacterium; assembly: GCA_963819215.1. Taxonomy (GTDB): domain Bacteria; phylum Actinomycetota; class Actinomycetes; order Prado026; family Prado026; genus CAWFVK01. The sequence continues at coordinate 27,489 of CAWFVK010000009.1, forward strand.
CGGCGCTGGGCCCCGTCGCGTCGCCGCCGTCGAGGAGGCCGCGCTGCTGCCGGCGACCCGGGTGCTGCTGCACGACGACATCTACGCGTCGAACCTGCTGGTCGACCGCACCGACCCCGCCGCGCCGCTCGGTCTCGTGGACTTCGACCAGGCCTGCTACGGCTTCTTCGCGCTCGAGCTCGTCGGCCCCTTCTACCCGCACTTCTTCTTCCCCGGCGTCGCCCTTGCGAGGCGCAGATGCCGCGGCAGCGAAGACCTTCCTCGACGTGCTGGTCGAGGGCATCGCCAGCCCGGACGACGATGCCCGCCGACGCGTTGTCGCTGCTGCCGGTCGCCTTGCTGCTGAAGGAGGTGCAGGTGTACAGCCTGCTGTGCGCCCACCCGGCCGACTGGGCGGTCGCGCTGGGTCTGCCCGTCGACGTGCTGGCCTCGGCCATCGCGGGCATGCGGTCGCGCATCGTGGCGGGCGAGCCGGTGTGGGACCCGCGATGAGCGGGCTTCCCCGGTGCACGCCCCGGACGAGGAGGCGCTGGAGTCTGTGCGGCTCGCGGTGTACCGAGGCTTCGCTGCGGAGGGCGTGGCACCGTCGAGCGCCGCGCTCGCAGCAGGCGCCGGGCTGGACGGGCCGTCGGTCGCCGCTGCGCTGCGGGAGCTCGCGGTGCGCCGGCACCTCGTGCTCGACGCCGCGGGGGAGATCGTGCTCGCCCATCCGTTCTCGGCGGTGCCGCTGGGCTTCTCGGTCATGGGCGAGCGCACGTTGTGGTGGGGCGGGTGCGCGTGGGACTCCTTCGCGATCCCGCACCTGGTGCCCGGGGCTGGGCGCCCGGGGCAGCAACGCCGTGCTGGTGGCCACCCGTTGCCCGGCCTGCGGTGCGAGCGCATGCCTGGGACGTCGGCACGGCCGACGCCTCCGGAGGGCGACGCAGGTCGCGCACTTCCTGGTCCCGGCCGCGCGCATGTGGGACGACGTCGTCCACACGTGCGGCAACCAGCGCATCTTCTGTCGACGAGGGCTGCGTCGATGCCTGGCTGGCACGTACCGGTCAGGCGCAAGGGGTACGTGATGACCCTCGAGACGCTGTGGAACCTTGCGGCGCACTGGTACGAGGGCCGCCTCGAGCGTGGCTACCAGCGCGGGAACCAGCACGCGCCGCCGAGTACCTCCGCGGCGTCGGCCTGCACGGCCCGTTCTGGGGCAGCTGATCCGAACCGGGGCCGGGCGGCGTCAGGCCGACTTGCGGTCCACCGCCTTCGCAGCGGGTGCCGCCTTCCCAGCTGGCGTGCCGCCTTCTTCGCGGCCGCGCTCTTCTTGGCTGGCGTGCTCTTCTTGGCTGCCGAAGCCTTCTTCGCGGAGGCCTTCTTCTGAGCCGGCTGCGGACTTGGTGGCTGTGCTCGCAGGCTTCGCCGCAGCTGCCGTCTTCTTGGCAGGGGCGGTCTTGGATGCCCCATCCCCTCTCTGGTCGGGGAGGTCTGCGGCACTCGGCGCACGGCCCGCCTTGGCTGCGGCGACGCTGGCGCGCAGCGCCTCCATCAGGTCCAGCACCTTGCCGGTGCTCCGGCTCGTCAGCGAGGGCCTCGACCGGCTTGCCGCCTGCCTTCGCGTTGACCATCGTCAGCAGGGCGGCGCGGTAGTCGTCGTGGTACTCGTCCGGGTCGAAGTCGCTGCTCAGGGCGTCGACGTAGGAGCTCGCCATCGCCAGCTCCTGCGGGCGCACCGTGACATCGTCGTCGATGCCCTTCAGCGCGGGCTCTCGGATCTCGTCCGGCCACAGCATGGTCTGCAGCACCAGCACGTCACCCTGGGCGCGCAAGGTGGCCAGCCGTTCGCGCTGGCGCATGGCGATCTTCACCACGGCGACCCGGCCGGCGTCGACGAGGGTGTCACGCAGCAGCGCGTAGGGCTTGCTGTCGGCGCTCGGCTCCGCGTAGTAGGCCTTGGACAGCGCGACCGGGTCGATCTGCTCGGCCGGCACGAAGGTCAGCACCTCGATGGCGCGCACGGTCGGGATGGGCAGCGTCGCGAAGTCTTCGTCCGTCAGCATCACGGTGTCGCCGTCGGGGCGCTCGTACCCCTTGGCGATGTCGGAGTAGGGGACCTCCTCGCCGTCGATCGAGCAGACGCGCTTGTAGCGGACGCGCCCACCGTCGGCCGCGTGCACCTGGTGGAAGCTGATGTCCTTCTCCTCGGTCGCGCTGTAGAGGCGGATCGGGATCGACACCAGCCCGAACGAGATCGAGCCTTTCCAGACACTGCGCACGACGCCTCCAACCCCTCCGTCACCCCGGCCGCTCTCGATCATTCCCCACCGCGAGGCGCCCGACACGCCGTCGGGCTGACCAGCTCTGTCGAGTGGGTGATGTCACCGTGGGCTGGTCGGTACGGGCCGGCGAGCGACCGAGGGGAGCAGGGCGACATGACAGTGGCGATGGTGGCTGAGGTGCCGGTCGAGCTCGACCATCGAGCTCTGGCTCGCTGGTGAGGTGCGCTGGCTCTGGTGCGCGGACTGCTCGGCGGAGCACCTGTTCGAGCGGCCGCCGTGCGACGACGCCCACGTTGACGGGTGCCTCGAGTGGGTCTGCACCGGCTGCGGGGCGGCCCAGCTCTGGTAGGCCGCCCCGGCGCGTGTGCGTGGGTGGGGTGTCTAGAGGATCGTGACGAGGCCGGTGCTGCCGTTGACCTCGATCAGCGCTCCGTCGGGGATGCGCAGCGTGGCGTCCTGCGCGGACACCACGCACGGCACCCCGAGCTCGCGGCTGATGATCACCGCGTGCGTGATGACTGCCCCGACGTTGACGACCACCGCGGCCGCGGGGACGAACAGCGGGGTCCAGGCAGGGTCGGTCTGCGGCGCGACCAGGATGTCCCCCGGCTCGAACAGACCGGTCTCGAACGGGTCCGTCACGATGCGCGCGATGCCGCGGGCGATGCCGGGAGCACCTGGCGTGCCCTGGATGGTGTCGCCCGTGCCGAGCAGGCTTCGCCGAGGATGCCGTGTCCGCCCGCCGGGGCCACTCGGACAGCGGCAGCGGCTCGGTGAGGAAGAAGGGCGGGTCGAGCTCGTAGAGCGCCAGGTAAGCAGGGACGCGCGCCGCGATCTCGTCCTTGAACGACTCCGGGTTCGCGACGAAGGCGTCGAGCTCGCTCTCGAGGAGCATGGTGATGTCGTGGTGGTCGGTCAGGATGCCGCGCTCGACCATCCGGTGGCCGAGCTCGAACACGGCCACCCTCATCTCGTTGGCGATCCGGATGCAGGCGGTCTTGGTGCGCTCCGCGCCATGGCATGAAGCGAGCCGTGGACGCCGCGCCGGCGAGGAACGCTGCGCGCTCGGCGGGATCGTCGAGGCGGCCTGCGAGCTCTGCGGTCAGTGCCTCGCGCTTGGCGATGTTCTCGTGCAGGATCCGGACCGGGTCGCGTGACTCGTCGCTGCGGCGCATCTGGTCGATGAGGGCCAGCGCCATCTCGGGCCTGGTCTCCCAGCTGTCGCTGCGGAGGTCCCACTCGTTCGGTGCGCGGGAGCCGAACTCGTAGGTGAACGTCTCGAACTTCTCGACGAACTGGCGGGCGGCGTCGTCATCGCTGGCCTGCAGCGTGGCGAGGACGTCCTGGATGGGTCCCTCGAACGCCTGGGTGACGACCGCGGAGCCGGCCGCGATCCGACCGAGCTCCCACATCGCGTAGGACGGCTTCGCCGAGTCGACGTCGCCGATGCCGCTGATCAGGCTGCCGAGCTGGTCGATCTCGCCGAGCTTCATCAGCAGCGGGGCCATGGTCGTGATCCCGACCACGCTGAAGACCGTCGCCGGGCAGTGCCACTTGTAGGAGAACGCGAGGTCGCCGGTGAGCGACGCGCGCGCGGTCGACGAGCTCCTGGTCGCTGACCGAGGCGAGGTCCGGGCGGCTCTCGCGGTCGGCCTTGGCGCGGGCCTTGGCCTCCTCGACCTCAGGGAACGTGGTCGTCGTCAGCGCCCACTCGCCCTTCGCGATCAGGCGCTGGGTGATCTCCGGGTCCTCGTCCGAGTCCCGGTGCTCCTGCGGCGGGATGTCGTCGCGGTCGCCGATCCATGCCTGGTTCCACGTCTCGACGGTCATGCCCGGCATGCGGGCGCCGATGATCGCGGTGATCGGCAGGCCGATGTAGTGGTAGCCGCCGAAGAACCCGGCGCCCTCGGGCCACTCCTCGTCGATCTCGTCCGGGCGGTGCGTGCCCTGGCAGACGGGGTCGGTGTATCCCTCGCGGCGCCCGACCTCGACGCCGAGGTGCCAGACCAGGGTCGAGTTGAGCGGGCTGGAGGGATCAGGAAGGACCTCGCCGGCGTTCGCCCGCGTGTACTGCGGATAGCGCTCGCTGAAGGGCCAGTCGCTGATGTACCGGTCGTCGGGCACCGTTGTGCTCATCAAGTCTCCTAGCCCGAAGCAGCGTCAATGGTCGGCGCCACCTGCGGGGTCGACGGCGCCGTCGAGGAGTGCACTGGCGTGCGAGCGTAGGTCGACCCGAAGATGAGGTAGCAAGAGTTTCTCAACAGTCATTGGTGTTGGGACTCAGTGGTGCTGGAGCTGGTGCTCCTGCCGGCCGTCGAGGGACCGGGTCAGGAGGTCGTGGTCGCGCTGGCGGAGGGGGTCGCGGAGGCTGACCCTGCCGCCTTGGGTGCAGGGATCCCGACGACGAGCGCGTTCGCGCCGTCGCCTGACTTCCCGCCGAGCACCCGGACCGTCTCGCCCGTCTTGAGGTCGCTGAGGCTGCCCTTCTTGCCCGCGTCCCGGACCCGGGTGGTGGAGCTCAAGGCCCAGGTGAGCGTGTAGCCGTCGGTGCTCTTGACGGTCATCGAGCTCGAGCTCAGCGCGGTCACGGTGCCTCGCTGCGCGTCGAACGTCTGCACGCCCTTGCGCGTCTGGACGGTGAACTCGCCGTGCAGGGCCCGCCCTTCGAGCCTGCCCAGGCGGCCGAGCGCGCGCGGCGCGCTGGCCGCCGGCCTTCGCGTGCGTGGTGCTCGGCGCCGGCGAGGCAGTGGTTGCCGTCAGGGCGGTGCTCGATCCCGACGTTCTCGCTCGCGAGCGCGACCCCGGCGAAGGTTCCGACGGCAAGCACGCCGGCGGCGCCCCAGGCACCGACCTTGACTGCCGTGCGTCCGCTGATGCTCATGCTTCCTCCGTGTGTGTGGGGACGTCGCCCGGTCGTGGGTCCGCCCGGCGTCCAGCCGTGAGCGCCACCTCTAGTGTCGGCCCCGTCAGGTCGCGCTGCGGTTCAGCGAGTGTTCGGGTCAGGTAAGGGTCCACGGAGCCCGCCCGGCTGGCGCCGGACATAGGCTCTGGGTGCTCGCGGATGCCTGCTCGCGACCGGAAGATGACCCGAGGAGAACCGATGGACGACCAGCGTGCCCGTGCCTTGCTCGACGCCGAGCGTGCCCGCGTCGAAGAGCTGCTCGCGCAGGTCGCGGCCTCCTCGACCGACGACCGCACCGGCGCGGAGGAGCCCGGCGACCAGGCCGACGGCGGCCAGCGGTTGACCGCCCAGGCCACGGACGGCCTGGTCTCGGACAGCCTCAGCGAGCGTCTCGCGGCGATCGAGCGCGCTGAGGCTCGGCTGGCCGCAGGCACCTACGGGCTGTCGGTGCGTACCGGAGCACCGATCCCGGAGGCACGGCTCGAAGCCGACCCGGCCGCCGAGCTCACGGTCGAGGAGGCCGGGGCCAGCGAGGCCTGAGCGCCCCGCTGGTCGGCCCCGTCGCTAGGAGCCCGCGAGCCCGTAGACGTCCACGATGCGCGGATCCGTCTGCACCGCGAGGTAGCCATCGCCGACGCTGAGCGCGCTGGCCTGCGCGCCCAGGATGGTGGTCGAGGACTGCGCCGTTGGACGCCAGGAGCGCGTCGCCGTCCGAGGTGTAGACGACGCCGTCCGCCACCGCCAGGATCGGCGGGTTCGAGCCGGTCGACGTCGACCACAGCGCTGCACCCGTCGCCCTGGTGCGGGCGCAGATCCCTGCCGCGCAGCTGACGTAGACGTTCTGCGCGTCGACGGCCAGCGCGTGCACCGCAGCGCCGGCGATCGAGTAGCGGGTGGCCCCCGAGGCGGGGTTGAGGTCCGCGACACCAGTGGCCGAGCGCGCGTACAGGTGGTGCGCGGTCGTGGCGTCGCTGTCGCCGGCCTCGGGGATCCAGGCGCCGGACTTCTGCCAGGACACGACGCCGGTGGCCAGCGTCGCGGCGACCAGGCTGGGGTTCGAGCTGTCGTCCAGGTTGCACTTCGGGTAGATGACCTTGCCGTCGACCACGATGGCCTTGGCGCGCTCGGTCGTCGCCGGGCACGTGGTCCTCGACCAGACGGTCGCCCCGGTGCTCAGCGCGTGCACGGCCACGTAGGGATCGCTGGAGGCGGCACCGCCGGACTCGGCCACGACGTAGGCACCGGAGATCACCAGGTCGTCCAGCGTGCCGCCGATGGGTGCACCGGCGGAATGCCACAGCTGGGCGCCGGTGGTCGCGTTGATCGCCCACATGTACCCGTTCGGGTCGCTCTGGGAGATGCAGTCGTGCGCGCCTACGACGATGGTGTTGCCCGACTTGGCGACCGACACGTAGATGGACGTCGACGACGTGTCGAGCGGTGCATCCCACACCTGTGCGCCGGTGCTGAGCGTGAAGGCCTTGAGGTGGTCGGAGACCACCTCGTACAACCGGCCTCCGGCGATCACCGGTGCCGACGCGATCTGACCGCCTTCGCAGATGTCGTCAGGACCGCTCGGTCGGCTCAGCACGCTGCGGAGGTACTGGAGGGAGGCGACGTTCGAGGCGGACAGGGTGGTCTCGGCGGCGTTGGCCCGCGAGTGCGCGGCGTCCGCGTCGGACTGCGCCCACGGGGTGTCGCTGGCGGCCCAGGCCGTCGCGGCGCCGAGGAGGACCAGGCTGCTGACGGCGGCGACGACGGCTGTCCTACGGGTTCGAGCTCTCATGGCGGAATGCCCCCTTTTGTCCGGTGACCGGCGGACGAAAACGTAGTGAGCGGCGAGCGCTGCCGGATCACCCGTTCGGCCTAACGGTCTGCACCTTGGGACGACATCGGCCGGCCTGGTTGCGCCGCGCGTCGGCTTGGCTGGTCGACGCGGAGCCGACACCATGATCTGCATGAGCCACCAACCCGCGCCGCAGTACGAGAACCCGGCCGAGAGCAAGCTCGACCGCATCAACCAGACCGCCTACTGGTCCGGCTCGGTCGCGACGGCGGTCGTCGCCGGTCTGGCCGCAGTGCTCGCCGTGGTCGTGCTGAACAAGGTGCTCAAGATCGCGCTGCTCACCCCGCCGCTCAGCGACAACCTCTCGGTCGGGTACGGCTTCACGGCGTTCCTCGCCGGGCTGATCGCCGCGATCCTGCTGATCGTGCTGCTGCTGTCCACGCCGGCACCGTTGGTCTTCTTCGGCTGGATCGTCGGCCTGGTCACGGTGACTGTCGCGGCGCTGGCGTTCTCCAAGCCGGGCTCGGTCAAGACGCACTGCGCGACCGCCGGCATCTGGCTGCTGGTCGGCCTCATCATCGGGACGACGCTGATCACCATCGCCGGCCGCACGGTTCGTCCCGCCGGCACCGTCCCGCCTCTGCCGCCGGGCGCGCGGCCGTCCGGCACGCCGCCGATGATCTGACTGCTCAGAGCCGCTTCGGCGCCCGGTTCGTCACGAGCTTCTCGACGGGGCCGGTGAGCAGCAGCAGCAGGAGTGCCCACATCCCGGCCTTCGGGTTGATCAGGGAGACGACGAACGCGATGGCGAGCAGCGTCGAGGTGACCCACCCGACCTTGCCCGCGATGCGCTCGTCCGCGCTCTCCGACTTGAGCAGCGCCGGGTGGTAGGCGAGCCAGGTGTGGGTCAGGCTCAACGACGCCGAGCTCGCCAGCAGCGTGCCGATGTAGAGGGCGGACACGCCCCGGCTCGACGCGTTCGAGAGCAGCTCGGTCGGGAAGGGCAGGAACACGATGGTGACGAGCCACACCAGGGTGAGCTGCATCAGCACCCTGTCGTAGCCGATGACCGGTTCGAACATCTGGTGGTGGACCATCCAGAGGCGACCGATCACCACGAAGCTCAGGAGGAACGAGCCGAGCAGGCCCAGGTTGTTGTTCAGCAGGGTGCCGAGGCTCTCGTGGGGGAGCTCGCTCGGCAGGTCCGCCAGCGGCAGGATCAGCAGCGTCATGGCGATCGCCACCACCGCATCGGCGAACGCCGTCAGCCGGTGGAGGCCTTCCGTGGTGTGCACCGGCACATTCTGCCCGAACTTCAGCCTGAACTCATCGGGCCCACCGGTTCGCGGTCAGCCCCCGGGTGGCCGCTGCCCGTCCTCGCGCTCACCCCAGTCCTGGCGCTTCGCCCAGTCGGCCAGCGTCTCCATCTCGATGGGGATGCGATCGAGCACCGGCCGCATGTCGACCTCGAACGGCGTGGTCGACGCGGTGTTGTTGTAGACGTAGAAGTCCTCGATGCTCTTGGCGAAGGCCTCCCGCCACTCGAGCGGGGTCTCGTCACCGAAAGCCGAGACGAGGTACTTCCCGAACTCGGCCGGCGTGCACGGGTCGTACGCGATGGGCCGGCCGAGAGCCTCGCTGAGGGCCTTGGCGACGTCGGGGCCCTGCAGCTGCTCGGGGCCGCCGATGTTCAGCCAGGCACCCTCGAGGTCCGGTCGGTCGAGAGCGGCGATCATGAACTTCGCGACGTCATCGAGGCTGATCCAGCTCGCCTTGAGGTTGGGATTGTGCGGGTAGACGAACCGGTCCTCGTTCATGATGAACGGGCGTGCCCAGTTGGTCAGCAGGTTGTCCATGAACAGCACGGAGCCGAAGGCTGTCGCCGGAACCCCGGTGCGCCACAACGCGTTCACGCCCTCGGTGTTGCTGGCGTAGGTGTACGGGTCGCCGGCCCGGTCGGGGATCCACTCGGAGGTGTTCCAGACCATCCGCTCGACGCCGGCAGCCTTCGCGGCCCGCCCGACGCGCGAGACGAGCTCGACCCGGCGATCACGCTGCAGCATCGGCTGCTGGTAGAAGACGCCGTGCGCACCCTCGACGGCCGCCTGGATCGAGGCTTCGTCCTCGAGGTCGGCCGAGACGATCTCGACGTCGGCGAGCTCGCCCTCGCCGAGCGGCTCCGGTGTGCGCGAGACCGCGAGCGGTCGATAGCCGGCCCGCTTGAGCTGGGTCACCTGGGCGAGGCCCTGGCGCCCTCGGGCGGCGAACACGACGACGGTCTTCATTGACTCACGCCCCACTTCTGATCGGCCGCTCAAGTGCAGGAACCCTATCGGCAGTCAGCCTCCCTCGCCTGGTCCCTGTCGCGTTTGCCACGAGCCGGTCTCAAGTAAGCCCCGGGCGCGTCACCAGGTGGGCAAGAATGCGGCTGGGCAACTGCGCGTGCGGGCAACGAGACCGGAGTCGACAGGAAGGGTGCCGGATGAGCAGGGTCGTGGCCACGGTGAGCCTCTCGCTCGACGGGGTGATGCAGGCGCCCGGCCGACGGGACGAGGACACCCGCGACGGGTTCACCCTCGGCGGCTGGGGCACCGCCTACGCCGACCAGACGGTGGGTGCGGCCATGGGAGCGGGAATCGCGAAGGCCGGGGGCCTGCTGTTCGGCCGGCGCACCTTCGAGGACTTCGCAGCCGTGTGGCCGGCCCGGACCGACAACCCGTACTCCGCCGTGCTGACGAGCTTCCCGAAGTACGTCGCGTCCAGGACGTTGACCCAGACCCCGAGCTGGGCCGGGAGCACGCTGCTGCACGGGGAAGCGGAGTCCTCGGTGGCCGAGCTGAAGCAGAAGGGCCAGCAGGACCTCGTCATCCTCGGGAGCGGGGAGCTCGTGCGGTCGCTGCTGGCTGCGGGGCTCGTCGACCGGTTCGTCCTGCTGATCCATCCGATCGTGCTCGGCTCGGGGCGCCGGTTGTTCGCGGACCGTGGGCCGCAGCGTGACTTCCAGCTGGTCGACACGCTGACCAGCGACACCGGCGTCGTGGTCGCGACCTACGACGTTCACCAGGCGACGGTCAGCCCCTCGCGGCCGGTGCTCTAGCGTCTCCGTGCTCCCGGACCTGGGCGAGGCACGACGTCGCGGCTCTCGCTGATCGGATGGCCGGCCGCGCAGTGCAGGCTGACCTCGACCTCAGCGCCGCAGTCCCGGTGGGAGAACGAGATCGGAGAGCCCTCGGGACCGACGAGGTAGCGCTCACCCCACTGCTGGAAGGCCACGAGCACCGGGTAGAGGTCCAGGCCCTTGGGGGTGAGCCGGTACTCGAGCCGGGCGCGCTGGCCGGGCTCCTGGTAGGGCTCGCGTCGCAGGATGCCGTGCTCGACCAGGCGCGCGAGCCGACCGGTCAGCACCTGCCGGGGGATCGCGGTGCGCAGCGTCAGGTCGTCGAACCGGCGGATGCCCTGGAAGACCTCGCGGAGCACGAGCATCGACCAGCGGTCGCCGATCTCGTCCAGGACGCGACCGATCGTGCAGTTGTCGGCCGACCAGTCCAGGGCGGCCGGGCGGCCGGGCGTGGTTCCGTGGTGCTCCAGCTGCGTGACAGCGGTGACGGACATGCCGTGAGCCTAGGTCTTCTTGACAGACTCAGCCAGCCCTTGCATGGTGGGTCGATGGACGAGACGCCGGTGACCGTGGACCGCAGCCGTACCTACACCTGGCAGGACCAGGCGGACGTGGTCGCCTCGATCGGGCGTGAGCCGGGCATCGAGATGATCCGCGCGATCGGGAACGGCGGCTTGCCGGTCCCGCCGATCGGGCAGACGCTCGGCTTCGGGCTCTTGGAGCTGGGCACGGCACCGGACGGCAGCACCACCCTCAGCGTCACGCTCGAGCCGGCCGAGCACCACACCAGCCCGCTCGGCATGGTGCACGGCGGCGTGATCGCGACGCTGCTGGACACTGCCTGCGGGTGCGCCGTCCACGCCTCGTTGCCGGCCGGCGTCGGCTACACCTCGCTGGACCTCAGCACGCGCTTCCTGCGCCCGGTCTTCGCCGGGAGCGGCACGATCCGCGCGACGGGCTGGGTGGTCTCCAGCGGGCGACGCACCGCGCTCGCCGAGGCCGAGCTCAGGGATGAGCGGGGCCGTCTGCTCGCGCACGCGACGTCCACCTGCATGCTGTTCCCGCTCGCCGAGTAGTCCAGGTCGGCGAGCCGACCGCCGACACGCTGTCCGCGCGCCTTCCGCAAGTGGCGCGTCGTGATGGTCACACTCGGCTCATGGGGCTGTGGGCATCGTTCGCTGTGCACCCGGTGCTCGCTGCAGCGACCCCGAAAGGCGTCGGTCGCACCAGCGGTCATCTGCTGGCGGTGACCGGTGCGGGCGTGCTCGCTCTGCTGGTGGTCGCGGCCGCCGTGGTCGGCACGGTGCAGATCGTCCTGGCCGTGCGGTCGTCGCGGGACCTCGACCTCGCGCAGCCGGCGCCGACGGGATCGGTCAGCCGACCCGCGCCGCCGGATGGTCGAGCTGGTCGGCGAGGACCGCGCCGGCGGCACCGAGGACGGCCGCGTTCGGCCCGAGCGCCGAGACGGCCACCGCTACCGGTGACCAGCGGGCGGCGAGAACCCTGCGGCCGATCTCGCGCTCGACCGGCGGGGCCATCCAGGGCGCCAGCGTCGAGTAGAGGCCGCCGAGGACCACGGTCCCGACGTCGAGCAGGTTCACCACACCGGCCAGCGCCGTGCCCAGGGCGACGCCGGCGTCCTCGAGCGCCTGCAAGGCCTTCGGCCGGCCGTCCTTCGCGTGCTCGACGATGCGCTGGGCAACTGCTGGGGCGGCACCTGGCCCAGGCGTGCGGACGCCGGCGGCCCGCGCGATCGCGTCCTGCCCGGCGACAGTCTCCAGGCACCCGACGGCCCCGCAGTGGCAGCGCCGGCCGCCGGGGTCGACCAGGACGTGCCCGATCTCGCCGCCCCAGCCGTGGCTGCCGCGGAACAGCCGCCGGTCGAGCACGATGCCCGCGCCGATGCCGACCTCGCCGGAGACGTGCACGAAGCTCTGCGCGCCGCCCGCTCCGCCGGCGTAGAGCTCGCCGAGCGCCGCCAGGTTGGCCTCGTTGTCGACGGTGACCGGCACGCCCGCGAGCGCACCCGACTGCAGCAGGGCCACGGCGTCGACGTCGGTCCAGCCGAGGTTCGGGGCGGTGCGCAGCAGGCCGTGCGGCGAGTCGACCACGCCAGGCAGCGCGAGCGTCGCGCCGCCCAAAGGCAGCTGCTCGCTCTCCGCTGCCGCCACCGCCTCCCGGATCAACGCCTCGAGATCGGCGAAGGTCTCGGCGGGGCTACGGCCCCGCTGGTCACGGCGGACCAGTGCGCGGTGCCGAACGGCGCCGGTGAGGTCGAGCAGGCAGGCCGAGAGGTAGTCGACGTTGATCTCCAGGCCGAGGCCGGCGCCGCCGTCCGGGGCGAGCACCAGCCCGGCGGCCGGTCGACCGGCGCCGACCCGGGGCCCAGGCTCGATCTCACGGACGAGCCCGGCCTGGAGCAGCGCGTCGACCAGGCTCGAGGCCGTCGCCCTGGTCAGCCCGCTGGAGGCGGCCAGGTCGGCGCGCGACACCGGCACGGCGCGAGCGCGCCACGTAGCCCAGGGCGAGCGCGAGGTTGTGGTCACGGAGGTTGGCCTGCCGGGCAGCGGCCACCGCCGAGCCGTCTGCCGCACGCTGTCGCGGCAGGGTGCGGCCCGCACCAGAGGCGCTTGCTCCGATCGCGGTCACGGGGCTTGACACTGCCACAGCAGGCCAATAAGTTCAACCAACGAACAAATCCGTCCACATCGTTGTCGACACCGTTCAGGAGACGTCATGGCGCTCGAGCCGACCCGCGAGGATCACTTCACCTTCGGCCTCTGGACGGTCGGCTGGCAGGCCCGCGACCCGTTCGGCGACGCGACCCGCGCACCGATCGACCCGGTCGAGTCCGTGCACCGGCTCTCCGACCTCGGTGCCTACGGCGTGACGTTCCACGACGACGACCTCGTGCCCTTCGGCTCCGACGCCAGCGCGCGCGAGCAGCACATCAAGCGGTTCAGGGCGGCCTTGGACGAGACCGGTCTGGTCGTCCCGATGATGACCACGAACCTGTTCACCCACCCGGTGTTCAAGGACGGCGGGTTCACCAGCAACGATCGCTCGGTCCGGCGGTACGCGCTCCGCAAGGTGATGCGCAACCTCGACCTCGCCGCCGAGCTCGGTGCGCACACGTATGTCTTCTGGGGTGGTCGTGAGGGCACCGAGACCGACGCCGCGAAGGACGTCAGGGTCGCCCTTGACCGTTACCGCGAGGGCATCGACCTGCTCGCCCAGTACACGATCGATCGTGGCTACGGCATGCGCTTCGCCCTCGAGCCGAAGCCGAACGAGCCCCGCGGCGACATCCTGCTGCCGACGATCGGCCATGCCCTCGGGTTCATCTCCACCCTCGAGCACCACGAGATGGTCGGCCTGAACCCCGAGGTCGGCCACGAGCAGATGGCCGGGCTGAGCTTCGTCCACGGCATCGCGCAGGCGCTGTGGCAGGGCAAGCTCTTCCACATCGACCTCAACGGTCAGCACGGCCCCAAGTTCGACCAGGACCTCACGTTCGGGCACGGCGACCTCATCAGCGCCTTCTTCCTGGTGGACCTGCTCGAGACTGCCGGCTACGACGGCCCGCGGCACTTCGACTACAAGCCGCTGCGCACCGAGGACATCAGTGGCGTCTGGGCGTCCGCCGCCGCGAACATGCGGACCTACCTCATGCTGCGCGAGCGCGCTGCCGCCTACCGGGCCGACCCCGAGGTGCAGGCGGCGATGCGCAAGGCCAAGCAGCACGAGCTCGCGATGTCGACGCTGGCCGAGGGCGAGACCTACGCCGACCTGCTCGCCGACCGCAGCGCCTTCGAGGACTTCGACGCGGACGCGGTAGGGGTGCGCGGCTACGGCTTCGGCGAGCTCGACCAGCTGGCCGTCGAGCACATCCTCGGCGCGCGCTAGGCCTGGACGGCGGGTGGGGTGGCTGGCTCACCCAACCCGGCCGCACGCAGCAGCAGGTAGCGCTGCTCGGTCTGGCTGGTCGTCATGCCGGCGGCCCGCTGGTACGCCAGCCGAGCAGCACCGCTGTCGCCGACCGCCTCGAGCAGGTGCCCACGGACCGCCTCGAGCCGATGGCTGCGGGTCATCCGCTCGTCGTCGTCCAGCGTCTCGAGCAGCGCGAGCGCCGCAGCCGGCCCTTCGACCTTCGCGAGCGGCGACGGCCCGGTTCAGCGTGACCACCGGGCTCGGGGCGACGGCCTCCAGCAGCTGGTAGAGCGCCAGGATCTGCGGCCAGTCGGTGTCCTCGGCGCCTGAGCGCCTCGTCGTGCAGCGCGGCGATCGCGGCCTGCACCTGGTACGGCCCGGCCGGCGCCAGTGCCGAGCGTCGCGGCGATCAGGGCCAGGCCCTCGTCGATCTGCGCGAGCTGTCCCAGAGCTCGCGTCGCTGCTCGTCCAGCGGCACCGCAGCGCCGTCCTGGCTCGTCCGCGCCGGCCGCCGGGCATCGGTGAGCAGCATCAGGGCGAGCAGTCCTGCGACCTCGGCGGCGCCGGCGACCTGTCGGCGTTCCGCCTCGGCCCGGAGCAGCCGGGTCGAGCCGGATCGCCTCCGTCGGTGAGGTCGGCGCGTTGCAGCTCCGGGCCGCCGCTGGTCGTGTAGCCCTCGTTGAAGATGAGGTAGAGCACCGCGGAGCACCACGCCGAGGCGCTGCTGGACGTCGGCGCGGCCCCGGGAGCTCGAAGCGAACCCCGGCCGCGCGCACGCTGGCCTTGGCGCGGCTGATGCGCTGGGCCATCGTCGCCTCAGGGACGAGGAAGGCGCTGGCGATCTCGGAGGTGCGCAGCCCCCCGACGGCCCGCAGCGTCAGCGCGACCTGCGACGGCGCGGACAGCGACGGGTGGCAGCACAGGAAGAGCAGCGTGAGGGTGTCGTCGACCGCGACCGCGTGCGCGCCGGCCGCAGGCTCCGACATCGCGGCCACGAGCATCTCGCGGCGCTCGCGCGCGGAGTCGCTGCGCCATCCGTCGACGAGCCGGCGGGTCGCGACGGTGCGCAGCCAGGCTGACGGGTTCGCCGGGCACGCCCGGCTGCCGGCCACTGCTCGGCCGCAGCGAGCAGGGCGTCCTGGACGGCGTCCTCGCAGGCGGCGAACTGGCCGTACCGGCGGACGA
This sequence comes from uncultured Actinomycetota bacterium, assembly GCA_963819215.1. Lineage (GTDB taxonomy): Bacteria > Actinomycetota > Actinomycetes > Prado026 > Prado026 > CAWFVK01. The sequence goes on from CAWFVK010000009.1 coordinate 42,671, forward strand.
GCCCACCGAGCACCCTCGGCGCGAGCTCGCGCAGGAGGTGCTCGGTGGTGCTGGCTCGGTCCTCGTCCGGGTTCGTCGGCACGACGCGTCCTCGACCCGCTGACCTAGGCGGGGTCAGACCTCGGGCGGCCCGTCGGCGACCTGGCGGAGCTCGACGACGCCGGAGTACTCGACGATCCGCCCGGCGATCTCCTCGACGCGCTGCTGCGACGCGACGTCCAGCACCCAGTAGCCGACCAGGGACTCCTTCGACTCCGCGAACGGGCCGTCCGTCACCACCGGGACGCCGTCGGTGAGCGTCACGAGCCTGGCCTGGGACCCGTCGACCAGCCCGCGGGCCTCAACAAGCTCGCCGGACTCGGACAGCTCGGTGTTGAGGCTGACCATGAACTGGATCATCTCTCGGACCCAGTCCGTGGACTTCTCCGCGAGCATCGTCTCGGCCGAGCCGAACATCATGACCATGTACTTCACGGTGCGCTCCTTCGCTCGTGGCACCCGGTGCGGGCGCCTTCACCCCTGGGTCGGAGCTGCCCTCGGATTCTCGACATCCCCAGGCGCCGAGCACAAGCGAGGTCGCGCCGGGTGTGGACGAGCGTGCCACGGACTCTCAGGGGATCCGCGTCAGCGAGGTCACCAGGAAGGTCCGGCCGCACGGATTCACGAGCTCGGGATGGTGCTCGCCGCTCACCCGCACGTGGTCACCTTCGCGCAGGTCGGTGGTCGTCGGACCGACCAGCGCGTAGCGCCCGCTGCCGGTGTCGAGCACCCGGCAGGTCGACCTGATGCCTTCGACGATCACGCCCTCGACCGTCAGCTGCTGCACCGGCATCGTCGCTCCGCTCCCGCTCGAGGTCGCGCTGCTGGTCGGGCTCGCGCTGCTGGTCGTGCTGGCGCTGGTCGCGGCTGGCTGACGCCGCCGCGACCTGGCCCACGCTGTCCCCTGGCTGGCCGCAGGCCGCGAGGCCGATGAGCAACGCCACGAGCACAGCTGCGAGCGCGAGCGCCCGCGCTCTCGGCTGAGTCCTGTGGACGTCGATGATCCTCCTCGTCATGCCGCTCCGACGCACGCTGTGCCGGACCGGTTCCGCAGCGTTCCGAACCGTCCCACCAACGGCCCAACGCCGCTACCGAACGTGATCACCACGTGACGTGGGACCTGTTGCGCACACCCACCGTCACCGTAAGACTGACCGGGCACCGAATCGGGTGGCTATTTTTCTACTGCGTTTGGAGTCTCATGCAGGCATTCCTTCGACGGGGTCTTATCGCCGGTACAGCCGTAGCGGTAGGCATCGCCGTTGCCGTCCCCCAAGCTGCGTCAGCGGCGACCCCGGCACCCCGGGCGACCATTGACTCGGCCCCCGCCTGGGCGGCACACGCGTCCGCAAGCGCGCGCGTTCCGGCGTCCCAGCGGCTGCAGCTCACGGCAGTCCTGAAGCTCGCCAACGCTGCCGGCGCCGAGGCGGCCGCCAAGGCCATCTCCGACCCCAGCAGCGCGAGCTACCGGCACTACATGACCGCTGCCCAGTGGCGTCAGGCGTTCGCGCCGACCGATGCCCAGCTCAAGACGGTCACGTCCTGGCTGACCAGCAACGGCTTCAAGGTCGGCTCGGTCCCGGCGAACCACCGGTACGTGTCGTTCAGCGGCACGGCGGCGCAGGCCGAGGCTGCGTTCGGCACTCAGCTGTCGACGTTCACCAAGTCCGGCAAGAAGGTCATGGCGCCGACCACGAACGTCTCGATCCCGAGCAGCCTGGTCGCGACCGTGCAGGGCATCTCCGGCCTTGACACCTCGAGCCTCGCGCAGCCGATGAACACCACCGGCGCCGACGCGGCGGCCACCCCGGCCAAGGTCGCGCCGACCCCGCCCGACGGCACGCTGCCCCTGCCAGACCCGGTCTTCAAGAATGGCACCCCCTGCTCCGCGTACTACGGCCAGAAGGCCGCGACCTCGGTCCCGCAGATCCTCAAGGACCCGCTGACCTACGCACCGTGCGGCTACAAGCCGGCCCAGATCCGCGGCGCCTACGGTCTCGACCAGTCGCAGTCGGCCGGCTACGACGGGCGCGGCGCGACCGTCGCGATCGTCGACGCCTACGCATCGCCGTACATCTTCAGCGACGCGCAGACCTACGCGGCCAAGAACGACCCCAGCCACCCGCTGCGGTCCTACCAGTTCAACCAGCTCCTGCCCGCGACCTACTCCGAGGTCGAACGAGTGCGGCGCATCGGGTTGGTACGGCGAGGAGACGCTCGACGTCGAGGCCGTGCACGCAACGGCACCGGCCGCGAACATCCTCTACGTCGGCGGCGTCGAGCTGTGAGGACGGCGACCTCGACGCCGCGGTCAACTCGGTCGTCGACAACAGCCTCGCCCAGATCATCACCAACTCCTACGGTGACACCGGCGAGCCCAGCTCGAAGGCGGACGTCGCCGAGGAGCACCAGACGTTCCTGCAGGCGGCAGCCCAGGGCATCTCGGTGCATGTTCTCCTCCGGTGACGACGGCGACGAGATCGTCAACACCGGCACCCGCCAGGTCGACTACGAGGCGTCCGACCCGTACGTCACCGCAGTCGGGCGGCACCTCGCTCGCCATCGGCTCGTCGAACAACTACGAGTGGGAGCAGGGCTGGGGCACCGGCAAGTCGGTCCTCACCAACGGCGCCTGGGACCCGCTGAAGCCGGCCTACATCTACGGCGGCGGCGGCGGCACCAGCGCACTGTTCGCCGAGCCCTGGTACCAGAAGGGCGTCGTCCCGACGTCGATCTCGAACTAATTCGGCAACGGCAACCACCGAGCGGTCCCGGACATCAGCATGGACGCTGACCCGAGCACCGGCTTCCTCGTCGGTCAGAGCCAGACCTTCCCGAACGGGTCGGTCAAGTACAGCGAGTACCGCATCGGTGGCACCAGCCTCGCCAGCCCGCTGTTCGCCGGCGTGACTGCGGTCGCCGACCAGGTGGCCGGTGGGTCGCTCGGGTTCTTGAACCCGTCGATCTACAAGCTCAGCGGTACCGCGGCGGTCACGGACATCAACCACGGTCGCAAGGTGACCGACGGGGTCGTCCGGGTCGACTACGCCAACGGCTTCAACGCCGCTGACGGCACGATCGTCTCGCTGCGTACGCAGAACCAGACCGGCACGATCTACACGCGCGCCGGGTACGACGACGCGACGGGTGTCGGCAGTCCTGCCGGCGTCAGCTACCTCATCGGGGTGGCGTCGCTCGCGAAGAAGTAGGTAGTCGAGCCTGAGCTCCGGCTCTGGCTCGGTCGCATCGGTTCAACGCACGAAGGCGGGCCGTCCCCTCGGGGGCGGCCCGCCTTCGCATGCACCGGGTGGCGGCCGGCCTGCGGCTAGAGCAGGCCCTTGATCGTGGCTGCGTCGGCCGCGGCCTTCTTCAGCGCGGAGCCGCCGTTCGCGACCTTCGCTCGCTCGGTGTCCAGCGTCGACCGGCCCGCTGGCATGTCGGCCGGCTTGAGCGCGAGCACGGTGTCACCCACGCCGTCCAGGTCGGCGGTCGCGGCGCCCGCCTGGGCGGTGAGGTCGGCCAGGGCGGCCTCGGCCTGCGCCTTCTTCGTGGGATCGCTGATCCCGTCCACCGCCTTCTGCACCGCCGGCAGCGACGCCGTGATCTTCGCGGCGGCGGCGAGGCCGGTGTCGCTGCCCGCGGTCAGCCGGGTCTGCGGTCCGAGCAGCATGTAGACGCGGTAGCTGGTCACGACGGTCTTGCCGGCGGTGACGGCGGTCCGGCAGTCGGTGGCGGCCTGGACGGTGGCGTTGACGGACTGCAGCCCGGGAGCATCTGCTGCGTACAGCGCGCTCAGCGTCGCCCGGTGGTCGGCCGTCACCTGGGCCCGGGACGCCAGGGTCGCGGCGAAGCCGGTGATCGCGGTCTCCCGGTTGGAGACCGCCGTCCCGACCTTCGCCTTGACAGCCGCGAGCGCGGTAGCACTGCAGGTCTTCGTCGCGGCGGTGCTTCCGCCGCTCGCCGTGGGGGTCGGGGAGGCTGTCCCGGGTCCGGCGGCCATGGCAGGTGATGCGGCGGTGACTCCGGCGACGACCAGGGCGCCGGCAGCACCGACGAGGACGGCGCGCCGCCCGGTCCTGGACGGCAGAGGGAGTCGCTTGCTCGTTCGGTTGGCAGGCACGGGTGCTCCTTCGTCGGTCGACGAGCCGGGTGTTCGTCGATGTCGTGTGCCACTACCTTCGGATCACCACGTTCGGCGCCTTCGCGTTGCCAGGTTCGGGTCAGGTAAGGCGAGGCGCGGAATGCTTTACGGTTCAACTATGTTGTCGCGTGCGTCTGTCGACCCCCGCACCAGGAGGACCCATGCCCGCCGTCACCGTCCCCGACCTGCTGACACTGCCGCGCATCACACGGCCTGACAGCACGGTGCTCGCCGACCGTCCGGTGCTCGCGGTCACGACAGCACCGAGCGGCTTCGAGGGCGAGGGCTTCCCGGTCAAGCGCGCCTTCGCCGGGGTGGACAAGGCTGCCCTCGACCCGTTCATCCACATGGACCAGATGGGTGCCGTCGAGTACGCGCCGGGCGAGCCGAAGGGCACGCCGTGGCACCCGCACCGCGGCTTCGAGACCGTCACGTACATGATCGACGGGATCATGGAGCACCAGGACTCCACCGGCGGCGGCGGTGTGATCCAGGACGGCGCCACGCAGTGGATGACCGCCGGCAGCGGCATCCTGCACATCGAGACCCCGCCCGAGCACCTCGTGGTCTCCGGCGGGCTCTTCCACGGGATCCAGCTGTGGGTGAACCTCCCGGCCGCCCAGAAGTGGGTGCACCCGAAGTACCAGGACATCACCGCGGCCAAGGTCAGCCTGCTCACCTCGGACGACGGCGGCGCGCTGGTGCGGGTGATCGCCGGTGAGCTCGCCGGGCACCCCGGTCCTGGCGTGACCGCGACCCCGATCTCGCTGATCCACGCGACCGTCAGCCCCGGCGCCCAGCTCGTGCTGCCGTGGCGGCCGGACTTCAACGCGCTGGTCTACGTCCTGTCCGGGCGCGGGTCGGTGGGCGCCGAACGCCGCCCGATCACCGGAGGCCAGCTCGCCGTGCTCGGTGCCGGTGACCTGCTGACGCTGACCGCGGGCGACGCCCAGGACAGCCACACCCCCGCTCTTGACGTCCTGGTGCTGGGTGGCCAGCCGATCCGGGAGCCCGTCATGCAGTACGGCCCGTTCGTGATGAACACCAAGGCCGAGCTGGTCCAGGCGTTCGAGGACTTCCAGGCCGGTCGGATGGGGACCATCCCGGCAGGCAAGGGCTGAGTCAGACCGAGTTGTTGTCGTGCCGTAGGTAGAAGTCAGCACGCTCGGCGTCGGTCATCGCAGCCAGCCGAGCGCCCTCGGCGAGCGTCTCGAAGTACGCCTCCCGCGGCGCTCCTGGAGTGAACAGCAGCAGCATCTGCGCGGGTTCACCCGACTCGTTGCGGAAGCCGTGCAGCCCGCCGGGCGGCACGTGCATGAAGTCACCGGGCGCGGCGTCGATCCAGCCGTTCCCGTCGAAAAGCCGCAACCGCCCTGACAGCACGAAGAACGACTCGGACATGGTGCGGTGGAAGTGCGCGCCAGGGCCGGTTACCGCCGTCCCGAAGGTCCAGCGGAAGAGCCCGAACTGACCGTCGGTCTCGCCGGTGGTCGCGAGGTACTCGACGGTGTTGCCACTGGGGTAGCGCACCTGGGGCTCACCGCCGCCCGGCACGACCCGAGCCGTCGCCTCGCCGAGTGTGCCGTGGTAGATCGGGGGAGGGTAGGACACGGTGCCTCCGTCAGCTGCTGGGCGGGGCGCCGAGGCCGCCGACGACGGTGACCTCGCGACCGAAGAACTCGTTGGTGAGCATGGGCATCGCCCTGCCGATGGCCTCCTTGGCGGCCGGCAGCTGGAGCGAGTCGTCGTGCTGCTGCTTGCTCGGCCAGGTCTCGCTCACCCATACGACGTCGGCGTCCTGCGCGTCCGTGCAGACGACGTACGAGAGGCAGCCGGCGGCCGGGACGGCCTGCGCCGCCTCGAGGAGGATCGCGACGACCTCGTCACGACGTCCGGGCTGGGCCTTCATCGAGCCGATGTAGCCGTAGGTCATTCGGCCTCCCTCCGGTCAGGAAACACTTCGGTCAGGAAACACTTCGGTTAGGAACGTTGCGGATGGGCAGCCGCCGCACGAGGGAAACCTGCGCCATTGGACCCCTGCAGGCTTGGAGCCCGCAGCGGGGACCACCCTGCCACCTCGCACCGACGCGAAGAAGGACCCGACCTCTCGGTCGGGTCCTTCCGCGCAACGCGCCGGTGCTGCTACTGCGCCTCGGGCGAGTCGGGTGCTCCGGGGGCCGCCGCCTCCGGGTCCTCGGCGAGGATCCGGTACAGCCCCCGCCGGGTCTCGGCCAGCAGCGCAGCTGCTGCCTGGACCTGCATGGGGGTCGCTGCCTGGTCGACCTGCACGACTGCGGCCGCCACCCCGAGCATCAGGTCGCGGAGCTGGACCGAGCGGTCGTCGACGCCACTGGCGACGTCGTCCCACGGGGCCTGGAGCTCGTCCTCGTGCTCGGCCACGTACGCCTGTCCGGCCTCGGTGAGCGTGAAGACCTTGCGGCCGGTCTCGCGATCCGCTGCGACCAGGCCTTCGTCGGCCAGTCGCTTGAGCGTGGGGTAGATCGAGCCGGGGCTGGGACGCCAGACCCCACCGCTGCGTTCTGCCAGCTCCTGGATGATCTCGTAGCCGTGGCGTGGCTGCTCGGCGAGCAACGCGAGGACACCGGCGCGGATGTCGCCGCGCGCCGCCTTCGCGCCGAAGCCCGGGCCGCCGAAAGCAGGCCCGAAGCCAGGGCCGCCGAACCCGCCAAAACCGGGTCCGCCGAAGCCGCCGAAACTTGGTCCGCCGAAGCCGTCGGGGCCGCCAGGACCTCGACGACCGCGCCGACCACCTCGGCGGCCGTCCGATCGGCCGTCCGATCGGCCCTCGTGGTCGTGACGGCCGCGACCCTCACGGCCTTCGCCGCGTCCCCCACCGCGTCCGCCGGAGCGGCCCTCACGAGGGTCTGCGGCGGAGCCTGAGCTCGTCGAGTCGCTGGTGGCGTCGCCGTCGTTCGGGGACATCGCAAGGTGCCCCGCGCCGCGGTGGTGACGCTGGCGCCCGTCCGGTCGACGCATGCCGCGCCGCCTCGTCCGGGTTCGGTCGTTGACGTCCATGACGTCGTCGGCCTCGGCGGACAAGCCGGGCCGGTTGCCCTCGCGGGTGGCGAGGTAGTGCATGAAGCCGTACTGGGCGAACGGGCTCGAGCGGAAGACGTCCGCGAACCCTTCGCCACCGAGTGGGTAGCTGGTGCTCATGAGGAGTGCCTCTTTCGTGTCGGGGAGCCGCGCCGTTCGCGGCCACCGCTTCGTTGATCCGGAGCGTCCGTGTCGAGCTCTCGCTCGGCTGGATGTCTGCTCACGTTCTATCAACGTAGGATCACGATATATCGCGACTGCACACGTGTCAACCTCGAAGTGAGAGAGAGCTGGAAGCCAGCCGCGACACGACGAGACCGGTTGCCGGCGAGACGGTCAGGCGAGACGGTCAGGCGGGATGGTCAGGCGGTGGTCGCGCGGCGAGCGGTTCGGACCGCCGCAGCGTGCCGACGGACCTTGGTCCGGTTGCCGCACCAGGCCATCGAGCACCAGCGCCGCCTGCCGTGGACGTTCTCGAAGAGCCACCCGCAGTCCGGCATGGGACAGGCCGAGACCTTGTCGGCCAGCGGATCGGTCACGAGGTCCCCGGCTGCCCGGGCGACGGCGAGCAGCGGGAGGTCCAGTGCGCGGTCAGGTCGCAGCTCCCAGCGGGCCGGCGCAGCGCCGTCGGCGCGTTCGAGACGCTCGGCCAGCCGGGCGAGCTCCGCCTCGGCAGCGACCGCACGCAAGGACGAGCCACGGTCGTGCTCGACCAGCACGGCGTACAGCGAGCCGCGGAGCTCGATGGTGCGGTGGACGAGCTCGGCGGCCAGCCGTGGACGGCGATCACCCAGCCGCAACGAGCGCTCGGCCGCAGCCGCGTCGATCAGCCCGTTGACCTCGGCCCACCGTGTCAGGTGCTCGTAGCTGGCGAGGTACTCCTTGGGCCGCGGCGCCCCCCAGCCGGCTCGCGTGTTGCACAGCTCGATCCCGGGGTGGCCGCCCAGCGACAACGGCAGCCGGACCCCTTCGACCAACCTGGACGCCATGACACCCCTAACCTGTTAGCCTCGCGCGACAGGTTAGCCGACAGATCGAGCCGGTGGTCCAGCCGTCAGGTCGGGAGGTCGCGTGCGCGCCGTTCCCTGGCTGGTCTGGGCCCGTTTCCGGCACCGGCCCGGTAGCTGGTTGGTGGTCATCCTCGGAGTGGCCGTCGCGGTCGCGATGCCCGTGCTGGCGGCGGCGTCGGCCGTGGTGGTGTCGGCAGCAGCGCTGGCTCATGGGGTGGCCGAGCTGCCCGCGGGTCAGCGCAGCCTCATCGTCTCCTACCCCGGCGTGAGCATCCTGCCGTCCGAGCTGGACCCGATGGATCAGCACGTCGCGCACTCGCTCGCCCAGCTGAGCTCGGGACCCCTCACCCGGCAGGTCCTCTTCCGCCGGCTGGCCGACGGGCACGGCGGCACCTACTTCCTGGGCGCGGCCGACGACCTCGCCCAGCACGTCCGCCTGGAGTCGGGTCGGCTGCCGGCCTCGTGCACGCCGACGCGCTGCGAGGTCCTCGACGTCGGGCCTGGCGCTGCTCCGCGGCTCGACCCCTCGCTCGGTCTCGTCGTCGTCGGGACGGGGATCCGCACCGATCCGCTGCTGCTGACGGGCACCTTCGACCCCGGGCACGATGCTCCGTTGCTGCTGGCCGACGGGGTCCAGAAGGTGGCGGCACTGGACTCGCTGGACCAGTTCCAGCGGTCGTACGGCTGGGCGGCGCCGCTGGACCTCGACCGGGTCCAGGCGTTGGGCGTCGACGACTACCTCGCACGCAGCGCGGCTGTGTCGGCCGAGCTCGGTGCGTGGAAGGCCGGTCTGGTCCTGACGGCCCCCGACGACGTGATCCGCTCCGAGCAGGCACGCGCCCAGCTGTCCTCGCGCCGGTTCGCCCTGCTCGCGGGCTCGGCGATCGCGCTGCTGCTGGGCTTCGCCGTCATCGCGGCGGTGGGTCGGCGGCGCGACCACGGCCAGCTCGTCGACCTGATGAGACAACGCGGCGCGACCCGTCGCACGGTCCTCACCCTGACAGCGGTCGAGGCCGTGGTGCCGGTCCTGCTCGCGACGGTTCTGGGGTTGCTCGTGGGCTGGGTCGCCGCGCTGGTCGTCGGGGCGCGAGCCGGCCTGCCCGCAGCGAGCACCGCGGCCGACGCGCTGGGTCGGGCACTCCCGCAGGTGCTGGTGTCGGCGCTGCTCGCGGCGATCGTCGTCGCCCTCACGCTCGGCTGGTCGGATCGGATCGCCCAGCGCGCCGCGTGGCGGGTGGTCGATGCCGTGATCGTGGTGGCGCTCGTCATGGCGGTCCTCGCGGCGAGCCGAGGCGCGGTGTCCGCAGGGGAGCTCGGGACCGGCTCCGACCCGCTGCTCCTGACCCTGCCGGTCCTCGCTGTCCTCGCCGGCGGCCTGCTGGCGGGCCGGATCTGGCCGTGGCTCGCCCGGACCGCCGAGCGCGCCGTACCAGCCCGCCGGCTCGGTGCTCGGATCGCCCTGCTCGGCGGCCTCAGGCATCCCTTGCGGCCGGTGGCCACGGTCGCCTTCGTCGCAGCCGCCACTGCCCTGGTGGTCTTCTCCGGCGCGTACCGGTCGACCCTCGCGCAAGGCGCTGCCGACCAGGCCGCCTTCCAGGTGCCGCTCGACGCGCGCGTGGTCACCGGCTCGACGCTCCAGCGGCCGCTCGACGTGGCGGAGCCGGCTGCGTACGCCGGGCTCGCCCCCGGTGTCACCGTGCACGGCGTCGTCCGGAGCGCGGCGGCCGTCCAGGTCTCCGCCGCGCAGGCCGAGCCGGTCGAGCTGGTCGGGGTCGACCCGGCCGCGCTCACGTCCGCGCCCAGCTGGGACCACGACGCAGGCGGGAGCGCGGCAGCCGCCAGGGACGCGATCACGACCGCGAACCGCACGCTCGCGGGGATCACGGTGCCCGCAGGGACGCGTCGCCTCGCGTTCGCGGCGACGGGGGACGTGGAGCAGGTGCAGCTGGTGGCGTGGATGCGGCTCGCCGACGGCCGCGACGTCGGGACGTCGCTGGCGCTCACGGCCGGCCCGGCGGCCGGCGCGGAGTTCGTGGGAGCAGTCCCGGCGGCTGGGGCAGCCGGTGGCACCTTGTTCTCGTTCACCATGGCGGAGTCGGTGTCCTACGCGACGCACCACCAGCACGCCATCGGCGAGGGCAACGTCGACGTCGCCCTGCTGGCTGGCTCCGTGGTGCTCTCGCTGCCGTCGTTCGACGGCGCACCTGCGGCAGCGACCTCGCCGCCTGGCTGGACCGGGTGGGGCTCGACCGGCGCCAACGTGAGCCTCGTTCCCGCGAGCTCGGGCCAGCAGCTCACGGTCGCCTACCGGTTCAGCGGAGCCCTGGTCGTCGTGCGGGCCGGAGCATCGGTGCCTGAGCTCCCGATCCCGGCGCTGGTCGACCCGGCGACGGCCGCGCTCGCCCAGGGCGCGACCCTCGAGGCCGGCACTCCCGGCAGCGCGCCGATCACGCTGGCGGTCGCGGGAGTGCTGCCGCGCTTCCCGACCAGCGGGGCGAGCTTCGCCGTGGTCGACGGGGCAGCCCTGGCCAACGCGCTCGACGCCCGTGACCCGGGCACCGGCGGCGTGAGCGAGCTCTGGATCGCGGCACCGCCCGCGTCGGTGGCTGCGCTGGATGCGGCGCTCGCGGCGCCGCCCTACGACCAGCTGACCGTCACGACGAGGGCCGCCGTCGAGGCGCAGCTCCGCAGCGATCCGCTCGCCCGTGGTGCGGTCGCGCTGCTCGCGGGCTCCGCCGCGCTCGGGCTGGTGGTCGCGCTGCTCGCGCTCGTCCTGCTGGTCCTGTCGGAGCGTCGTGACTCCGCCGCCGAGCTGTACGCGTGGGAGAGCGACGGCGTCGCGCCGGCCACGCTGCGGGTCTCGCTCTTCGTGCGGGCGCTGTCCGTCGTGCTGGTGGCCGTGCCGATGGGCCTGCTGACGGGGATCCTGCTGTCCCGCGCCACCACGAGCCTGGTCACGGTGACCGCGGTGGGCACCACGCCGCAACCGCCGCTGGTGCTCTCGGTCGGTCCTGGCTGGATCGGGGCGCTGCTGGGCATGGGCTTGCTGGTGGCGGTCGTGTCGGTCGCGTTGCTGGCGTTCTCGGCCCTGCGTGAGCCGCTGCCTCGCCGTCCGGAGGTGACGGCCCGATGAGGGTCGAGGAGGCGGCGGAGCTCGAGGTGGCCGTCCGTGCCCGCGACCTCTTCTGCCTCTACCCCACGCCGCGCGGGCAAGTCGCTGCCCTGCGCGGGCTCACGCTGGAGGTCGCCGCCGGCGAGCGCGTCGTCGTCCACGGGCCCAACGGCTCCGGCAAGACGACGTTGCTGCGGGTGCTCGCGGGGGAGCAGGCGGTGGGCGCCGGCTCGGTGCAGGTAGCTGGGGTCGACCTCGTCGGTGCGGACGACGCCACCCGCACCGAGCTCCGCGCGCGCCGGCTCGGCTTCGTCGACCAGCACCATGGCCGCACCCTGCGTGCTGAGCTCTCGGTGCGCGACAACGTCGGCCTGCAGCTGCGCCTGGCGGGGACCTCTGCCAGCCGGGCCCGGGCCAGGGCGGCGGAGGTGCTGGAGTCGTTGGGCCTGGAGCGCCTCGCCGGGCGCGCTCCGAGCACGCTGTCGGGTGGGGAGTCGCAGCGCGTCGCGGTCTGTGCCGCCTTGGTCCACCGGCCGCTGCTGGTGCTTGCCGACGAGCCGACCGGCGAGCTCGACCGCGAGTCGGCCGACGCCGTCTACGACCTCCTGGTGACGGCGACGGCGTCGACCGGTGCCGCCCTGCTGCTGGTCAGCCACGACACGTCGGCCACCCGGATCGCCGACCGTGTCGTGCGCATCAGGGACGGCCGGCTGAGCGAGCAGTGGACGCCCGGCGACGGCGACGGCGACGGCGACGGTGGGTGCTGTCCGCGAGACGCTGGTGGTCGACGACCGCGGCTGGGTCCGGCTGCCCGAGCCGTTGCGTCGCAGCCTCGCCATCGGCGACGGGGTGCAGGCCGCGGCGGTCGGGCAGCACCTCGAGCTGACCCCGGACGGTGCACCACCGCAGGCCCAACCGCCGGCCGTGGTTCCGCTCGAGGCTCCGCTGGTCGACGGCTCGGCCGCGCCGACCGACCTCGCCGCCTCGGTGGTCGCTGCGATGCGGGACGTGACGGTGAACCGCGGTGGCAGGGAAGTGCTGCACGGGCTCGGGCTGGAGCTGCGGGCCGGCGGGCTCACGGTCGTGCGCGGGCCGAGCGGCTCGGGCAAGTCGACGTTGCTGCGCATCCTCGTCGGGCTGGAGCGTCCCGACCGCGGGAGCGTGCTGCTTGCCGGGGTCGAGCTGAGCACGCTGAACCGCGCCGGGCTCGCCGACCTGCGCCGGCGGACCGTCGCGGTGTCCGGGCAGTCCGGCAGCCTGGTCGAGGCGCTGGACGTCGCCGACAACCTGCACCTGGCCAGGGACGCGCGCGGCCTGGACCGTGACGAGCCGCTGGTGGAGGCGTGGCTGGCTGCTCTCGGGCTCGCGGCGCTGCGGCACCGTCCGGCGCGGGTGCTGTCCGGCGGTGAGCGGCAGCGGCTGGCGGTGGCCAGGACGCTGGCGGTGCGGCCGCGGCTGGCGGTGCTGGACGAGCCGACCTCGCAGCAGGACGAGGCGAACGCGGAGCGGCTGGTCGCGGTGCTGGTGGCCGCCGCCGCCCGTGGGGTCGCGGTCGTGGCCGCCACGCACGACCCGCTGCTGGTCTCTGCTGCCGACAGCGTGGTGACCCTGGCCTGAGACGACCTATGCTGGCCGGAGCGCTCCTGACCCACCGTTCAGTAGCGCGGCTGGCGACAGCGGTCGCCGGCTGGTGCGCACCCGTTCGGACGAGGTCGTCCGACAGCAGAGCAGGAGGTTCCCGTGGCCAGCGCAGGCACGGCCCAGCACCCTGCCCTCCAGTCGTGGTCGGCAGCGGCGGCCCAGCCGGTGATCGATGCGCACGCGCACCTCCGCGGGCCGCTGCTGCCGGTGCTGCACGCGCTCCAGGAGACCTTCGGGTACATCGACCCGGCGGCCGTGCCACTCGTCGCCAAGACCCTGAATCTCTCGCGGGCGGACGTCCACGGCGTCATCACGTTCTACAAGGACTTCCGCAGCGCTCCGCCTGGCGCGCGCACGGTCGCCGTCTGTCGTGGCGAGGCCTGCCAGTCGATGGGCGCCCACGAGCTTGCCGAGCACGCCTGCCGCAGCCTCGGCGTCGACTTCGGTGAGACGACCGCCGACGGTGCGGTGAGCCTCGACCAGGTGTTCTGCCTCGGCAACTGCGCGCTGTCGCCGGCGGTGCTCGTGGACGGCAGGCTCGTCGGCCGGGTCGACGCCGACCGCTTCGACCAGCTGGTGCGCCCATGAGCCGGGTCCGGGTCTTCGTGCCCTGCGACTCCGCGGCCAGGTCCGTCGGGGCCGACGACGTCGCGGTCGCGGTGCTCGCCGAGGCCGCCGCTCGCGGTCTGGACGTCGAGCTGGTGCGCAACGGGTCCCGTGGCATGTTCTGGCTCGAGCCGCTGGTGGAGGTCGAGACCTGGCCGGGCGCGTCGCCTTCGGTCCGGTCGGCTCGGACGACGTCGCCGGCCTGTTCGACGCAGGATTCCTCGGTTCAGGATCGCTCGGGCCGGATCGCCGGATGCAGGTCGGCCGGATGCAGGTCGGCCGGATGCTGGTCAGGTCGCCGATCACCCGCTCGCGCTGGGGCTGACCGAGGACCTCCCGTGGCTGGCGCGCCAGGACCGCCTCACCTTCGCTCGGGTCGGCGTGATCGATCCGCTCTCGCCGAGCGACTTCGAGGCGCACGGAGGACTGGCCGGCCTGCGCGCAGCGCTGGCGCTCGCCGCCCGAGCGATCGTCGAGAGGGTGACCGAGTCCGGGCCTTCGCGGCCGTGGCGGGCGCCGGGTTCCCGACCGGCATCAAGTGGAGGACCGTCGCCGAGGCGCCGGCGACGCCGAAGTTCGTCTGCTGCAACGCCGACGAGGGCGACAGCGGCACCTTCGCCGACCGCATGCTGATGGAGGGCGACCCGTTCACCCTGATCGAGGGCATGATCATCGCCGCGATCGCGGTCGGGGCGACCGAGGGCTTCGTCTACATCCGCTCGGAGTACCCCGACGCGGTGGCGACGATGCGCCGGGCGATCGCCGTCGGCCTACGAGCAGGGCTGGCTCGGCGCGAGCGTCGCTGGGCAGCGCGCACCGTTTCGACCTCGACGTCCGGGTCGGCGCCGGCGCCTACATCTGCGGGGAGGAGACCGCGATGCTGGAGAGCCTCGAGGGCAAGCGCGGGATGGTGCGGGCCGAAGCCGCCGCTGCCGGCGCTCGAAGGGCCTGTTCGGGCGGCCGACCGTCGTCAACAACCTGCTCGTCGCTGGCGCAGCGTGCCGACGATGCTCGCCGACGGCGGCGCGGAGTTCTACCGCGACTTCGGCGTCGGACGCTCCCGCGGCACCCAGGTGTTCCAGCTCGCCGGCAACGTCAAGCACGGCGGCATCGTCGAGACTGCCTTCGGCATCACGCTGGGCGAGCTGGTCGACGACTTCGGTGGTGGCACCGCCTCGGCCGGCCGGTGCGTGCGGTGCAGGTCGGCGGCCCGCTGGGCGCGTACGTCCCGGCCGAGAGCTTCGACCTGCCGATGGACTACGAGGCGTTCGCGGCGCCGGCGCCATGGTCGGGCCACGGCGGCATCGTCGTGTTCGACGACACCGTCGACATGGGCGCGCAGGCGAGGTTCGCGATGGAGTTCTGCGCCGAGGAGTCGTGCGGCAAGTGCACGCCGTGCCGGGTCGGGGCCGACCGCGGCGTCGAGGTCATCGACAAGATCCTCGTCGGGGTCGACGCTGGGGAGAACGCCGAGAACCTGGTGCTCCTGCAGGACCTCTGCGAGCTCATGACCGACGGCTCGCTGTGCGCGATGGGTGGCCTGACGCCGATGCCTGTCCTCAGCGTGCTCAAGCACTTCCCGGAAGATCTCCGAGAGGAGCCGGCGATGAGCCTGCGCAAGCCCGTGGATCTGGGGACCCCGCTCGTCCCGGGTGCCGCCACCGTCCAGGTGGTCGGTCGACGGACTGCCGGTCGACCGTGCCGCCAGGGACCTCGATCATGCGGGCCGCGGCCATCGCCGGCGTGGACATCCCGAAGCTGTGCGCCACGGACTCCCTGGAGGCCTTCGGCTCGTGCCGGCTGTGCCTGGTCGAGGTCGACGGCCGCAAGGGCACCCCAGCCTCCTGCACGACCCCGTGCGCGCCGCGGCATGACCGTGACCACCCAGACGCCGCGACTGGAGAAGCTGCGGCGCGGCGTGATGGAGCTCTACATCTCCGACCACCCGCTCGACTGCCTGACCTGCCCCGCGAACGGCGACTGCGAGCTGCAGGACATGGCCGGCGTGGTGGGGCTCCGCGACGTCCGCTACGGCTACGACGGGCGAGAACCACCTCGACGGCGCGAACGACGACAGTCCAACCCGTACTTCAGCTTCGACGACAGCAAGTGCATCGCCTGCTCGCGCTGCGTGCGCGCCTGCGACGAGGTGCAGGGGACCTTCGCGCTCACGATCGCCGGCCGTGGCTTCGACTCACGGGTGTCGGCGAGCGCGGGCGAACCTCTTCATGGAGTCCGAGTGCGTCTCGTGCGGCGCCTGCGTGCAGGCGTGCCCGACGTCGACGCTCCAGGAGAAGACGGTCATCGAGCTCGGGGTCCCGACCAGGACGGTCGCGACCACCTGTGCCTACTGCGGCGTCGGCTGCTCGTTCAACGCCGAGATGCGCGGCGACCAGGTCGTGCGGATGGTGCCCGACAAGTCCGGCGGCGCCAACGAGGGCCACAGCTGCGTCAAGGGCCGGTTCGCCTGGGGCTACGCGACCCACAAGGACCGCCAGCTCGAGCCGATGGTCCGCGGCGTCGATCGACGAGCCGTGGCGGGTGGTGTCCTGGGAGGAGGCGATCAGCTACGCGGCCGAGCGCTTCCTCGAGCATCCAGGCGGAGCACGGCGTCGGCGCGATCGGCGGGATCACCTCCTCGCGCTGCACCAACGAGGAGGTCTTCGTCGGTGCAGAAGATGATCCGCGCGGCGTTCGGCAACAACAACGTCGACACCTGCGCGCGGGTCTGCCACTCCCCGACCGGCTACGGCCTCAAGCAGACGTTCGGCACCTCGGCGGGCACCCAGGACTTCGCCTCGGTCGCCGAGGCCGACGTGATCGTGGTCATCGGCGCCAACCCGACCGACGGCCACCCGGTGTTCGCCTCCCGGATGAAGCGCCGGCTGCGCGAGGGTGCCGAGCTGGTCGTCGTCGACCCGCGCCGGATCGACATGGTGCGCACGCCGCACATCGAGGCCGAGCACCACCTGCAGCTGCGCCCGGGCACCAACGTCGCGATCGTCAACGCGCTGGCGCACGTCGTGGTGACCGAGGGGCTCGTCGACCGGGCGTTCGTCGCGGAGCGCTGCGAGGCCGACGAGCTTCGCGCAGTGGGAGGCGTTCATCGCCGCGACGGAGAACAGCCCGGAGGCGGTCGAGGCAGATCACCGGCGTGCCGGCCGCGGACATCCGGGCCGCGGCTCGGCTGCTACGCGTCCGCCCGCAACGCCGCGATCTACTACGGCCTCGGCGTCACCGAGCACAGCCAGGGCTCGACGATGGTCATGGGCATGGCGAACCTCGCGATGGCGACCGGCAACATCGGCCGCGACGGCGTAGGCGTCAACCCGCTGCGCGGTCAGAACAACGTGCAGGGCTCGTGCGACATGGGCTCCTTCCCGCACGAGCTCCCCGGCTACCGGCACGTCAGCGACGACACCGCTCGGCACGTCTTCGAGGACCTCTGGGGGACGCCCCTGGACGCCAACCCCGGCCTGCGGATCCCCAACATGTTCGAGGCCGCGATCGCCGGCACCTACCGCGCGATGTTCGTCCAGGGCGAGGACATCGCGCAGTCCGACCCCAACGTCGACGCACGTGAAGGCGGCGCTGGGCTCGCTCGACCTGCTCGTCGTGCAGGACCTCTTCCTCAACGAGACGGCCAAGTTCGCCCACGTCTTCCTGCCGGGCACCTCGTTCCTGGAGAAGGACGGCACGTTCACCAACGCCGAGCGCCGGATCAACCGGGTGCGGCCGGTGATGGCGCCCAAGACGGGCAAGCAGGAGTGGCAGGTCGCCTGCGAGCTCGCCACCGCCATGGGCTACCCGATGGACTACGCGAACGGCGCCGAGATCATGGCGGAGATCGCGGCCACCACGCCGACCTTCGCCGGTGTCTCGTTCGCCCGGCTCGACGAGCTCGGCAGCATCCAGTGGCCGTGCAACGCGGACGCTCCGGACGGCACCCCGATCATGCACGTCGACGGCTTCGTGCGAGGCAAGGGGCACTTCGTCGACACGCCCTTCGTCCCGACCGAGGAGCGCACCAGCCGCCGGTTCCCGCTGGTGCTGACCACCGGCCGGATCCTCAGCCAGTACAACGTGGGCGCGCAGACGCGGCGCACGGCCAACGTCGCGCTGGCACGGTGAGGACGTCCTCGAGATCCACCCCCATGACGCCGAGGAGCGCGGGATCACCGAGGGCTGCTCCGTCGCGATCACCAGCCGGGTCGGCGAGACGGTGCTGCGCGCGAAGATCGCCGACCGGATGCCGCAGGGTGTGGTCTACACGACGTTCCACTACCCGAGCAGCGGCGCGAACGTCATCACCACGGACTACTCCGACTGGGCGACGAACTGCCCGGAGTACAAGGTGACGGCGGTGCAGGTGTCGCCCACCGTGCGGGCGCCGGTCACGGACGCCGAGAACGAGGCCGAGCACCAGCCGGTGGCCAGCTTCCAGTGAGCGGTTCCCACACCGCCGGCTCGCAGTCGGGGCAGGACCAGCTCGTGGCTGACCTGGTGCGGATGGCGAACCAGATCGCCCGTAACTTCGGAGCGCTTCCGCCGGACCGGGTGCCGGTCGCGATCGCGAAGCACCTGAACGACTTCTGGGCCCCGTCGATGCGGCTGGCGCTCGCCGAGCGGGTCCGTCAGGGCGGCGAGGGGCTGGAGGGCTCGGTCGTCGCCGCCGCTGGGCTGCTCCAGCTGCCGGCGTGCTGAGATGGGTGGGAGCGTGCGGCACGATGGGGGTGTGCTCGGCCCGGCTTCGGCTCTAGGATCATCCTGACTGAACGGTCAGTCACATCCTGCGAGGTCCCTGCTTGCCGGCCGCTGCCCGTCGTTCGTCTCATGTCCGCCCCGCCCGCCCTTGTCCGCTCGTTCGGAAGGACCACCGATGACTGCCCAGATCCTCGACGGCAAGGCCACGGCCGCCGCGATCCGCTCCGAGCTCACCGTCCGCGTCGCCGCGCTGCTCGAGCGAGGGGTGCGCGCGGGGCTGGGCACGGTGCTGGTCGGTGCTGATCCGGGATCGGCGGCCTACGTCGCGGGCAAGCACCGGGACTGCGCGGAGGTCGGGGTCGCCTCGGTCCGGGTGGATCTGCCCGAGACTGCCTCGCAGGCCGACGTCGAGGCCGCGGTGGCCGACCTCAACGCCGACCCGGCCTGCACCGGGTACATCGTCCAGCTCCCGCTGCCCCGCGGGCTGGACGCCAACCGGGTGCTCGGCCTGATGGATCCTGCGAAGGACGCCGACGGGCTGCACCCGACCAACCTCGGCAAGCTCGTGCTCGGCGAGGAGGCCCCGCTGCCCTGCACCCCGCGCGGCATCGTCGAGCTGCTGCGGCGGTACGGCGTGGAGATCAACGGCGCTGAGGTCTGCATCGTCGGTCGCGGCGTGACCGTCGGTCGTCCGCTCGGGCTGCTCCTCACCCGACGCTCGGAGAACGCGACGGTCACGCTGTGCCACACCGGGACCAAGGACCTCGCGTCCCACGTCCGCTCGGCCGACATCGTCGTGGCCGCGGCTGGCGTGCCCTCGCTGATCAAGGCCGACATGCTCAAGCCGGGCGCGGCGGTGCTGGACGTCGGAATCACCCGGACCGAGGCCGGGCTGGCTGGCGACGTCGACCCAGCCTGCCGCGAGGTCGCCGGCTTCCTTGCTCCCATGCCGGGCGGGGTCGGCCCCATGACGCGCGCGATGCTCCTGACCAATGTCGTGGAGGCCGCTGAGCGCCTGGCTGGCTGACCGCCTGGCTGGCTGAGCGCCTGGCCGGCTGAGCGATGGTGCGTCGCTGGCTGCGACAGCGTGAACACCTCGTCGCCGGCTGAGGTCAGGAATATGCTCGCGCCACCATCCCCTCAGGCCAGGGCGGACCGACGTGAGTCAACCGATAGTGACCGCACCGCCGAGTCGTGCTGGCCGGGTGCCGCTGGTGCTGGGCATCGTGTTCATCGTCCTGGGCGTGCTCGGCGGAATCGGTTCGGTGGTCGGTCTGGTGTCGGCGGCGGTCAAGGCCAGCGACGCCCTGACCTCGTCGGTCTACTCGACGCCGATGGACCAGCAGCTCCAGCTCACCCCTGGCAGCTACCTCGTGTACGAGCGCGTCGACGCCCCGCTCGACGGCGGCAGCTTCCAGGGCACGCTCACCTCGTCCGACGTGAGCGTGACAGGGCCGGACGGCAGCGCACTGGCGGTGAGCGACCCGACGCTGTTGGAGTACGTCAAGCGTGGGGGTGTCAGGTACGACTCGGCGGCCGCGTTCGAGGTCCCCACCGCCGGCACGTACGACGTCAAGATCAGTGGCGACCAGGCGACCCACGTCATCGTGGGGCACCGGATCGCGTCCATCGTCACCCAGGCGGGCCCGTGGGTGGGTGGCGTGGCGCTGTTCGCGCTGCTCTTCGTCGCGGGCGTGATCCTGCTGATCGTCGGGCTGGTCAAGCGGTCGCGGGCGCGCAAGGCGCAGCAGGTCGTGCCGGGGTTCGGCGAGGTGCCGGGCTACGCGACGGTCGGCTACTCCACGCCTGAGCCCGTCTCGCCGGGCTATGGCTCGCCGGGCTATAGCTCGCCCGGGCAGGGAGCTGCGCAACCAGCTACCGCCCAGCCGCCGGTACCGCCCGCGCTCCCGCCGCCGGGCTGGTACCCGGACCCGGCTCGGCCTGGCGGGCTGCAGTACTGGGACGGCCAGCGATGGACGGGCTACACGAACTAGGCGCAGGGCCTACTTGAACACGACCGTGCGGTTGCCGTTCAGCAGGACACGAGACTCGGTGTGCCACTTGACCGCGCGCGCCAGGGCGAGGCACTCGACGTCGCGTCCGGCCGCGACCAGCATGTCGGCGTCGAACGTGTGGTCGATCCGGGCGATCTCCTGCTCGATGATCGGGCCCTCGTCGAGGTCGCCGGTGACGTAGTGGGCCGTAGCGCCGATGAGCTTGACGCCCCGGGCATAGGCCTGGTGGTACGGCTTGGCGCCCTTGAAGCTCGGCAGCGCCGAGTGGTGGATGTTGATCGCGCGGCCCTCGAGCTGCTTGCAGAGGTCGTTCGAGAGCACCTGCATGTACCGCGCGAGCACCACGAGGTCGATGTCCAGCGAGTTGACGAGCTCCATGAGCTGCGCCTCGGCCTCGGGCTTGGTGTCTGGGGTGACCGGCACGTGGTGGAAGGGGATCCCGTGCGCCGCGGCCAGGGGCTCGAAGTCACGGTGGTTCGACACGATCGCGGCGATCTCGACGTTGAGGCTGCCGACGCTGTACCGGAAGAGGAGGTCGTTCAGGCAGTGTCCGTACTTGGACACCATGATGAGGACCCGCCACTTGTCGTCCGCGAGCCACAGATCCCAGTCCATGGAGAAGGTCTCGCCCACCGGCCCGAAGTCGCGCTGCAGCTGCTCCAAGCGGCTCGGGGCCGACGGCTCGCTGCTCGTGAAGTGGACCCGCATGAAGAATCGGCCGGAGTCCCGGTCACCGAACTGCTGGCTCTGGATGATCGTGCACCCGTGCTGGACCAGGAAGCCCGATACGGCGAAGACGATGCCGGGCTTGTCCACGCAGGACAGCGTGAGCACGTACTCGGGGGGGTTGTCGGCTGGCGTCATGCTGCGACGGGTCCTTTGAACGACGGTTCAGGGTCTGCCAGAGCGTACCTGAGTCGCGAGTCAGTAGCCATGGTCGGCCGGCTACGAGCCGACCGCCGCCAAGCGGCGGAACCCCTCGTCGAGATCGACCGCGGGCGTCCAGCGCAGGACCTCCCGGGTCTCCCGCTGGTCGAACCAGTGCGCGGTAGCCAGCTGCTCCGCCAGGAACCGCGTCATGGGCGGATCATCGGAACGCCGCAGCACGGCCCAGGCTGCTTCAGCGACAGCTCCGGCGGCCTGGGCGGCCCGGAACGGCAGGCGCAGCGTCGGATCGGGAGCGCCCACCGCAGCGCAGATGCTGCTGACCAGCTCCGCCACCGTCCGGGGCTGGCCGTTCGACACGACGAAGGCCCGTCCGTGGGCCGGCCCGTCGGGCGTCGCGCGATCGAGGGCGGCGACTATGGCGTCGGCCGCGTTGTCGACGTAGGTCGTGTCGATCAGTGCCGCGCCCTGGTCGATCAGCGCCAGCCGTCCGGAGCGCGCTCGTTCGGCGATCCGGCCAACCAGCTGGGTGTCGCCCGGGCCCCAGACGAGGTGCGGCCGGACGGCCACCACCGCGAGCCCCGGGCTGTCCGCCGCCAGCGCGATGAGCTCCGCCTGTGCCTTGCTGCGTGCGTAGTGCCCACGGGCGGCTGCCGGATCTGCCGGCGCGGCTCCGACCCCCACGAGGGACCGCCCGGCGTGCCCGACCGACGGCGAGGACACCTGCACGAACCGGCCGACGCCCGCTGCCCGGGCGGCCGCGAGCGCGTTGGCGGTGCCAGCGACGTTGACGGCAGCGAAGTCGCGCCACGGTCCGGTGACGGCGACCTTCGCCGCCAGGTGGACCACCGCATCCGTCCCCGCCGCGGCCGCATGGAGCGCGTCGAGGTCGGTGACGGAACCGCGAACCTCCTGCCACGGCCCGCTCGACGCGCCGCGCTGGAACACCGTGACCTCGTCCCCGCGGTCAGCGAGGGACCGGGCGACGGCGCGGCCGAGCATCCCGCTCGCCCCGGTGACCAGGACGCGCACGTCAGCCCCGACGGATGGGCGAATGACGGATGGGCGACCGGCGAAGGGGTGACCGGAGCCTGCGTGACCGACGCGCGAGCGAACCCGCGCGACCACCGGACAGCACGACACCGGCCCAGGCTGCGACGGCAGTGCGGTCGATCTTGGAGTTGTGGCGGATGTCGACCGGAAGGGCCGGCACGACGAGCACCGCAGCCACCTCGACGCCGGCCGCGGCCCTGACCGCTGCGGAGGTCGCGGGATCGGCCAAGCCCGACGCCGGCCGACGATCAGTCGACTCGAGGACCACCACGACGGCGACGGCCTGCGTCCCCACCGGACCGACCCCGACGACGGCAGCCTGCCGGATGCGACCCAGGGCCTCGACGCGTTGTTCGACACCGACCGGGGTGAGCACCCCGTGCGGGGTGGTGATGACGTGCTGCAGCCGGCCTTCGACCCACAGCCGTCCGGCGTCGTCGAGATGGCCGACGTCTCCGGTGCGGTGCCACCCGCGATCGCTGCCGCTTGCCGGGAAGGCGGTGCTGGCCGAGCCGGCGGTGCTGGCCTGCTGGGTGATCCACAGCCGGTCGTAGCGGTCCTTCACGTGCGCCGCCCGGACGCAGATCTCGCCAGTCAGCCACGGCTTGTCGACGAGCTCGGGCTCTGCTCTGCCGTGCGGGTCCAACGGGCTGATGGCGAGCTCGACTCCGTCGACGGGGTGGCCGACGCAGACCCCCTCGCCGGTCCCAGCGCGCAGGATCTCGTCGAGGTCGATGTCCGTGACGGGCAGCGCCTCGGTCATGCCGTAGGGCGTGTGCAGGCTCGCGTTCGGCATCAGGGCCCGCACGCGTTGCAGCAGCGTGACGGGCACGGGTGCGCCGGCGGACAGCAGCAGGCGTACGCCGCCCAGGGCGCGGTGCTGGCGCGGGTTGAGCCGCTCGGCGGTCGCCACCACGTTGACCAGGGCA
Organism: uncultured Actinomycetota bacterium; assembly: GCA_963819215.1. GTDB lineage: Bacteria > Actinomycetota > Actinomycetes > Prado026 > Prado026 > CAWFVK01. The sequence goes on from CAWFVK010000009.1 coordinate 65,863, forward strand.
GCGGGCGAGGAGAAGACCAGCGTGGCGTCCACGGCGTCGACCGCGTCGGCGAGGGCGGTGGCCTGCAGGGTGGCCGGTGCCGTGACGTCCATGTCCGGGACGGCCGAGGTGATGCCGAGGGCGGGGCCGTAGAGGGCGAACGGAGCGAAAGCGGCGACGAGGCGGTCGTCAGGCCCGATGGAGTAGGTGCGGCGGAGCGCGTCGCGCTGGGCCTCGAGCTGTTCGTGGCGGTACACGACGCCCTTGGGCGGCCCCGTCGCGCCAGAGGTGAAGAGGATGGCTGCCTCGTCGCTGGCCTGCGGGGGGTCGGGTAGCTGCTGGGTGCCAGGGCTGGCGAGGGCCTCCCGGGCGATGACCCGGCCGGGCCAGCGGAGCACCCGAGCGGCGGCCAGCGCACGCGGGATGCCGATGAGATGCTGCGGCCCAGCCCCGCGCAGCGCTCGGGTCAGGCCCTGCACGCCGAGACCGGCGTCGGCCAGCACGATCACGGCGCCGATGCGCCAGCAGGCGTAGACCAGCGTCGCGAGCTCCGGCCCCGGCGGCACCAGCAGCGCAACCCGGTCGCCAGGGCTGACACCGTGCGCGGTGAGCCCGGCGGCGACGGCGTGCACGCGTTGGCCGAGCTCGGTGAAGCTGATCGACACGGGAGCCGACCCTGCCTTGCCGAGCTGGACGATGGCGGGGCGGTCGCCGCCTGCCGCATCGGTGGCTCGGGACTCGAGCTCAGCCCACAGCGGGACGCGCGGACCAGCGGTCGACCCGGCGGCCGACCCGGCGGTCGACTCGGCGGTCGACTCGGCGGTCGACTGTGCAGTCGACTCTGGGGACAGCGCGGGGACCGACGTCCGATGCGGCCCAGACAGCGACTGGATGAAGGCGGTGACGGGGCTGGCGATGTCGCGGTCCTCGGCCAGCAGGTGGCCGGCGCCCTCGAACCGGTGGACCTGCGCATGGGGGAGCCTCGCGACCAGGTCTCGCAGGTAGCGGTCGGAGAAGACCGGGTCCCGTGGACCCCACAGGAGCAGCACCGGGATCTCCGCGAGGTCCGCGAGCCCGGCGGCGATCGCCTCGAGCGTGGCGGCGGAAGGGTGGTCGGGGCGCAGCGGGATGTCTTCGACGAACGCACCGATCGCGGCCCGGCGGGCGGCAGACCGGTAGGGCGCGCGGTACCCGGCCCGGACCTCGCGGACCGGTCGTGGGTGGCCGAGGCCGAGGGTGCCGTCAAGGAACGTGGTCGTCGTGACGCAGGTGGCCGTCAGGACGCCTGGGGTTCGCGCGAGGGCGATGAGGGCCGGGACTGGCGAGCCGGGCGGCTGGCTGACGGCCGTGTTGGTGAGCACCACCCCGACGAGCTGGTCGCGGTGCGCGAGCGCCCAACCCAGCGAGATCGGGCCGCCCCAGTCGTGGGCGAGCGTCACCACGGGTCCGTCGATGCCCAGAGCGTCGGTCAACGCGCCGAGGTCGGAGACGCGCTCGGCCAGCCGACGGGGAGCCGCCGTGCGCTCCGAGAAGCCCATCCCGAGATGGTCGACCGCCACGACGCGCCAGCCGGCAGGTGCCTGCGCGAGCATGTCTCGCCAGAGGTAGGACCAGGTGGGGTTCCCGTGCACGCAGAGCAGCGTGCCGACCGGAGCGTCGGGGCTGGCGGCGCCCGGCTCGCCTGGGTCGTCGGGGCTGGCAGCGCCCGGCCTCGAAGCGTGGGTGTCCAGGACGTGCCAGGTCCGGGGGTTGCCCGCGGCGTCCTCGGTGGTGACCAAGCGCGACCAGGCGGGGTCGAGGCCCGGCAGACCTGCGGGTGGCAGCTGGGCCGGTGCAGTCCGGTCCTGGGCGGGCGGGGGCGTGCCCTTCCTCACCAGAGGATCTCGCTGAAGGCGGTGTTCAGGCCCGAGCCGATGCCCATGCAGAGCACCCGGTCGCCGGGGTTCAGCACCTCGACCTGGTGCGCGAGCGTCAGCGGGACCGAGGCCGGGCCGATGTTGCCGAGCAGCGGGAAGGTGAGCGGCACGCGGTCGGTGTCGATGCCGAGCTTGGCGCACAGCGCGCTGGTGTGCACCGAGGAGACCTGGTGGAGGACGTAGCAGTCCATGTCGGACCAGTCGTGCTCGGGCTTCGCGGCGAGCCAGGCGGCCTCGGCGAGCGCCAGGCCGGCGTCGAGCAGGCCCTTGGTGTCGGTCCGCATGTGCTCGAGGTCGCCGACGCACAGCTGGTTGTGCTCGGTACCGGAACGCGCGACGCCGCCGAGCAGGCGGTGCGCCCCCGGGTGCTGGTCGGCGGGGCCGAGGACCATCGCTGCGGCGCCCGAGCCGAGGGTCAGCGTCGCGAACTCGGCGAAGAGGTCCTCGACGGTCGTGTCGGGCCCGGAGAGCCGGCGGATCGTGGCCTGCTGGGTGGCTCGGCTGTCCTCGCCATCCACGATCAGGGCGTACTCGATGTGGCCGGCGTCGATCATCGTGCCGGCCAGGTGCATGGCGTTCACGAAGCCGAGGCAGGCGTTCGCGAGGTCGAAGTTGAGACAGGAGGTCGGCAGCCCGAGGCTGTGGTGAACCTCGACGGCCGCCGACGGCTCGAGGTGCGCTCGGCAGACGGAGCTGTTGATCATGAGGCCGAACCGGTCGGGATCGATGCCGGACTCGGCGATGGCCTTCGCGCCGGCCATCGCGGCGGCCTCGGCGAAGGTGACGTCTTCCGGCCACCAGCGGCGCTCGTGGATACCGGCCAGTCCCTGCAGCAGCCCTGGCCGGAGACCGAGCCTGGTGAGGGTCTCGACGAGCTGGTCGTCGAAGTCGGCCGACGTGACGACCTGGGGCCCTTCCACCGAGGACACCGCGAGGATGGCCGTGTTGGAGTGGCTGTATGTCGAGTTGCCGTTCATGCCCGTCCCTTCGAACGATCAACGGGGCATGCTCGACACCGTCGACCTGCGAGGGTCCACTTTCTCATGAACCGGCCCCGCGGACGGACCGCGGCGCCCCGCTACTGCTTCGCGCTGCCCTCCAGCCAGCGCGCCCGAACCAGCTCGACCATCTCCGGGGCGGCCCCGAGCGGGGCGGCGACGCGGATGGCCCCCGCCGCCCGCGCCTGCTCGCTGATGCGCTGGGCCAGCGTCCCCGGCGCGATCAGGTAGGGAGCGACGGTGGCGAAAGGATCTTCGGTGACGGCGAGCGCGACCGCCTCGTCGAGCGGCCGCCCGCTCCCCGACAAGAACCCGGTGGAGACCGGTCCGGGCCGTCGTTCGGCCAGGTACCCGGCCACCAGCTCGACCTGCGCCACAGCGTCTGGGTCGGACGAGCCTGCCGCTGCCAGGACCACTGGCGCCAGCGGGGCCGTGCCAGCCTCGTCGAGCCGGCGGATCATCGCCTCGGCGAGCAGGACGTCGGGGCCGAGCGGCTCGGAGATCTGCACGTTGCGGACGCCCTGCAGCATGCCCGGCACATCGACCCTGGCGTGGAACCCCGCCGTGAGGAGCAGCGGGACCACGACCACGGGTGAGCGACGACCGGCGGCGCCACGCTGCCTGGCTGCCGCGACGGCTCCGACGAGGTCGGGCTGGTGGTGGTCGAGCCAGCCGATGACGGTGTCACCCTTGCGCCCCACGGCGTCGCAGAGAGCCTGGATCGCCGGGCGGTGGGCCGGGTGCGGGCTGCCATGGGCGGCGAGGACCAGCGGCGGGAGGGCAGTCACGACGTGAACGCTGTCACGAGTTGAACCCGGTCACGAACGGAACGCCGGCACGCGGCTAGCGGTGCAGGCCGCACTCGGTCTTGGCGAACCCGGCCCAGCGACCAGAGCGGGGGTCCTCGCCGGGGGCGACCGGGCGGGTGCACGGGGCGCAGCCGATCGAGGCGTAGCCGAACTCACGCAGCGGGTTGTAGCGAAGGCCGTGCTCGAGGACGTAGGCGTCGACCTGATCCTGCGTCCAGGTCGCGATGGGGTTGATCTTGACCTTGCCGCGGGCGCCGTCCCAGGCGACGACCGGGGTCGCGGCCCTGGTGCTCGCCTCGTCGCGGCGGACCCCGCTGATCCAGGCGTCATACGGCGCGAGCGCGCGGTGCAGCGGCTCGACCTTGCGCATCGCGCAGCACGCGTCGGGGTCGCGGTCGTGCAGCTGGGAGCCGTAGACGGCGTCCTGCTCCTCGACGCTGAGCTCGGGCCGGATGTCGATGACGTTCGCGTTGAGCCGCTCTGCCACCGAGCGCCGGAAGTCGAGGGTCTCCGGGAAGTGGTACCCGGTGTCGAGGAACACGACGTCGATGCCCGGGACTGCGGTGGAGGCGAGATGCAGCGACGACCTCGTCGGCCATCGACGACGTCACGACGAGCCGCGGGCCGAAGGTGCGGCCGGCCCACGCGAGGGTCTCGCGGGGGTCGGCGTCCTCGAAGGCGCGGCTGGCCGCAGCGACCAGCTCACGGGTCGGTGCGGTGGCATAACGCGCAGCGGTCGGCGCGAGCGGCACGGCCTGCTCGAGCAGCGTCACTTCAGCACCTCCTCGTCTGCGCGGACCGCCCACTGGGCGAACGTCTCGCCCTCGGACCGGCCCTCGTCGAACTGGTGGACCACACGCTCCACATAGTCGGGCAGGTCGGTCGCGGCGACGCGCAGGCCGCGGACCGTCCGACCGAACCCGGCCTCCTGGCCCAGCCGACCACCTAGATGAACCTGGAACCCCTCGGTGTCGCCGCCCATTCCATCGGGCACGAGGACGCCCTTGAGCCCGATGTCGGCGACCTGGATCCGGGCGCAGGAGTTGGGGCAGCCGTTGACGTGGATGGTCAGCGGCTCGGCGAAGGTCGGCAGGCGATCCTCGAGCGCGGCGACCAGCGTGCCGGCGTTGCCCTTCGTCTCGGTGATCGCGAGCTTGCAGTACTCGATGCCCGTGCACGCCATGGCGCCCCGGCGGAAGGTGCTCGGGGCGACCTGCAGACCCACGCCGTCGAGGGCCGCGGTCACGGCGTCGACCTGGTCCGCCGCGACGTCGAGCACGACGATGCTCTGCTCGACGGTCAGGCGGAGCTGGTCCGAGCCAGCTAGCTCCATCGCGTCGGCGAGGGTGCTGAGCGACGTGCCGGACAGCCGTCCGACGGTCGGCTTGGCGCCGATGGAGAAGCGGCCGTCCTTCTGCGGGTGCACGCCGATGTGGTCGCGACGGCCACGGGGCGGGTCGGCCGGCGGCGGGCCCGTCGCGCAGCGGGCGCTTGAGGTACTCGGTCTCCAGCACCTCGCGGAACCGGGCAGCGCCCCAGTCCGCCACCAGGAACTTCAGGCGCGCCTTGGTGCGCAGCCGGCGGTAGCCGTAGTCGCGGAAGATGCTGACCACCCCGGCCCAGACCTCGGGGATCTCGTCCAGCGAGACGAAGGCGCCGAGCCGCTGAGCAAGGTGCGGGTTGGTGGACAGCCCGCCGCCGACCCAGACGTCGAAGCCGGGGCCGTGCTCCGGGTGGCGCACGCCGACGAACGAGAGGTCGTTGACCTCGTGCGCGACGTCCTGGTGCGGTGAGCCGCTGATCGCCGTCTTGAACTTGCGGGGGAGGTTGGAGAACTCCGGGTTGCCGACGTGCCGGCGCACGACCTCCGCGATGGCGGGGGTGCCGTCGACGATCTCGTCGACCGCGACACCGGCGACGGGCGAGCCGAGGATGACGCGCGGGGTGTCGCCGCAGGCCTCGGCGGTGCTCAGCCCGACCGCCTCGAGCCGCCGCCAGATCTCCGGGACGTCCTCGACCCGGATCCAGTGCAGCTGGATGTTCTGCCGGTCGGTCACGTCGGCGGTGTCACGGGCGAAGTCGCGGGAGATGCCGGCGATCACCCGGACCTGCTCAGTCGTCAGCGCGCCGCCGTCGATGCGGATCCGCAGCATGAAGAAGGGTGCGTCCAGCTTCTCCGGCTCGATCGTGGCGGTACGGCCGCCGTCGATTCCCTCGGCACGCTGTGTGTAGAGCCCCCACCAGCGCATCCGGCCACGGAGGTCGGACGGATCGATCGAGGCGAACCCGCGGTGGGCGTAGATGTTCTCGATCCGGGCGCGGACGTTCAGCCCGTCGTCGTCCTTCTTCATCCGCTCGTTCACGTTGAGGGGCTCGTGGAAGCCGAGCGCCCACTGGCCCTCGCCGCGTGGCTTGCCGCCACCGCGCGTGCGCGGCGGCTTCCCGCCCGCGACAGGTGCGGCGGGCGGCTGGGACGGAGGAGAGGCGGCGGGCGTTGCAGGGGTGGTCATCGAGCGTCCTTCGTGAGGGAGGACGTGGAACGGGCTCGGGTCCGTGGCGGCGCGACTTCGCGCCCCGGAGGCCGGGAGCGTCCACGCCCGGCGGAGGTGCTGCGGGCGTCGGTCAGGTGACCGAGGGCTGGAGGCCGGCCAGTCGGCAACCCATGCAGCTGACCCTCATGAGGTCGACGTGACGACGCTCGATCAGCAGCGGGGACGCGGGCAGCATGCTCAGAGTCTCGCAGATCCGTCCACGGACCGGTACGAGGGTCCGGATGGCGGACGCAGTTCTGGGCGTCGCCGCCTCAGGCTGGGGCGAGGTAGACCTTCCTCAGGGTCTGGTGGACTCGCCAGGTCGTCCGTGCGCCGGCAGCGAGCAGCCCGACGGTGCCAGGACTCAGCTCGAGACGGGGACCGCCCTCGACCTCGACGGTGGCGCGGCCGCTCAGCACGACGAACACCTCGTCGGCCTCCACGTCGGTCGACGTTCCCACCGTGTGCTCCCAGACGCCGACCTCCCACGCGGCACCGGTGGATCCGCCGCCGGGGCCTGCGGTCAGCTGGCGCGATGCCGTCTCGGGCGTTCCGGCGAGCACCTGAGCGGCGTCCAGGGGGCTCGGGTCGAGCGCCAGGCCCAGGGCGTCGAAGGCAGCGCAGCGCTGGGCTGCGCTGGGTTCGTTGGGTTCTGCGCTGGCGTCGCTGGGTTCGACGGATGGGGTGGAGGGCATGGGCGGACCTTAACGGGAGCCGCCGGCGGCCTCAGCCAGACGCCTCGCGGCGGTGAATGACATCGATGGGATTTGCCCCCTACGATGGGGCAGGCGGCCCGGGAGGGGAAGCCTGGGCCGCTCTAGACGCTGCACGACGCACAGGCTCTACGAAGCACAGGCCGCACGACGCACAGGCCGCACGCAGCCGGCTCCAGCCGGTTGGTGGACAGGAAGGAGCTGAGACCAGTGGATCCCGCCAACGCGGCCGGTTCGCTCAGCTCGGCAGCACTGTCCGGCCAGGACGGCCTCAGCGAGCGCGACCACGCGATCCTCGCGTTCGAGCGCCAGTGGTGGAAGTACGCCGGAGCCAAGGAGCAGGCCGTCCGCGACCTGTTCGACATGTCGGCCACGCGGTACTACCAGGTGCTGAACGCGCTCATCGACCGCCCGGAGGCCCTGGCCAGCGACCCGATGCTGGTCAAGCGACTGCGCCGGCTGCGGGCCTCGCGGCAGCGCGCTCGCTCGGCGCGTCGCCTCGGCTTCGACGCCTGATCCGCCCGCCTCCATGTCCGAGGTAGGTCCGACCGGCGGGACCGGTCCATCATCCGTGCCGCCACCCGGCCAGCCCCGCGGCGCGCATCGCGCTCGGCGTGGACTGCCGGCCCGGCTGATCCTGCCGATCCTGCTGGGGTTCTTCGTGGTGTGCCTGTCCGCCGTCGCGGTGATCGGCTGGCTGAACAAGCCCAGCGACCACGCGGCTCCCGTGGTCAGCCCGACGGCCAGCCCCAGCCAGTCCGGCTCCGCCTCGGACACCCCGAGCAACAGCCCGACGCCGTCGGAGATCGAGACCACCCCGACGCCGACGGCGAGCCCGACGACGCCGACCCCGTCGAAGCCGCCGACCGCGCCACCCACGACGCCACCAACGACGCCACCAACGACCCCGCCGCCCACGCCGCCGCCGGTCGTGTATGCCCCCGCCGTCGTGCTCAACCAGACCAGCATCCACGGCCTGGCGCTGACCGTGGCGAACCGGCTCCGACAGGAAGGCTGGACCATCACCGGCGTCGGGCAACTGGCGCGGGTCGGTGCCCAGCACCACGGTCTACTACCCGGCCGGCATGGAGGCCGCCGCCCGGTCGCTGGCCGCCGCGCTGGGGACCGATCGCATCAAGCCGGTGCTCGCCCACATGCTGCCGGGCCGGCTCTCGGTCATCCTCACCAGCAACCCGTTCTAGGCGCTGGCTAGGAATGGGCGCGCTTCTCGACTCCGTCCTGGCGGCGATGGACGCTGATCCATCGCACGCGCTCGTGGTCGTCGACTTCGACGGCACCCTCGCCCCGCTGGTCGCTGATCCGCTCGCCGCCGCCCCCTTGCCGGGCGCGATCGAAGCGCTCGTCGACCTCGCCGGGCGGATCGGGCAGGTGGCGGTGCTGACGGGTCGCCAGGCCGAGGTGGCGGTCCGGCTGGGAGGGCTGGAGCGCGTTCCTCGGCTCGTGGTGCTCGGGCTGTACGGCGCCGAACGGTGGGACGCCGAGACCGCGGTGCTGCGGTCCGCCGAGGTACCCGCCGGGATGGCCGGGCGCCCGCGCAGAGGTGGAGGCGCTGGTCGCCGAAGCACCGGCGGGGGTGGGGCTCGAGGACAAAGGCTCGTCGATCGCGGTGCACACCCGGCGCACGGCGCACCCGGACGCGACGCTCGCCGCCCTCATCCCCTCGCTGCAGCGCATCGCGGCGGACCACGATCTCCTCGCCGAGCCGGGGAAGCTGATCCTGGAGATCCGGGGCCGGGGCATGGACAAGGGCATCGCGCTGCGGGAGCTCGTCCGGGCCACGGGTTCCGCGGCGGTGCTCTACGCCGGCGACGACCTCGGCGACCTGCCGGCCTTCGCCGCGGTCAAGCAGCTGCGCGCGGACGGCCTGCCCGCCGTCGGCGTCGCGGTGGCCTCCGAGGGTGCCGATGCGGCGGTTGCGCAGGCGGCGGACGAGACCGTCTCGGGTCCGCCGGCCTTGCTCGAGGTGCTGCGGCGCATCCGGGCCTAGCTCCTGCTGCACTGGTTGAGCGAGCAGCGCCAGCTGGTTCTGGAGCCACAGGGCCGGTGGCAGCGCGGTGGCCCGGGGAGCGAGACGTTCGGCCCGTGCAAGCCGCTCCGCCGGCGTCCATCGAGAGCGCCGTGTGCAGGGCTTCTGCGGTCTCGCCGACGTCGTACGGGTTGATGACGAGCGCATCGGCACCGAGCTCGTCGGCGGCGCCGGCCTCACGGCTCAGCACCAGCACGCAGCCCTGCGCGCTCAGCACCGGGCCTTCCTTGGCGACCAGGTTCATCCCGTCACGCACCGGGTTGACCACCAGCACGTCGGCCAGCTGGAAGGCAGCCAGCGACCTCGGGTAGTCGTCGTCGACGTCCAGCAGCACGGGCTGCCAGCCCACGTCCCCGAACTCGTCGTTGATCTCGGCAGCCAGCCGCTGCACGGCAGCCGTGTACTCGCGGTAGACGGGGAGGTCGTGCCGGCTCGGGTAGGCGAACGCGACGTGCATGACGCGGCGGTGCCAGCGTGGCTGCGGCCGCAGCAGCTCGCGGTAGGCCTCCAGCCCGCGCGACGATGTTCTTCGAGAGCTCCGTGCGGTCGATGCGCAGGATCATCTGCCGGCCGGCCAGCGCCTCGCGCAGGTCTGCGAGCCGGGTGGCGACGTCGGGCTGGCTCGCGCGCTGCCGCAGACCGGAACCGTCGACCCCGAGCGGGTGCACGTCGACCGCAGTGGTGCGGCCCCGATGGGTGACGGCCCAGCGGCGCCACCGGCGCACCACCGGCCGTACCAGCGGCTGTCGCGTCGGGCCCCGCGTCCGCGGCCTGCTGGATGTCGGCCCCGAGGACGTCGGCGCAGCAGTGCACGAAGGCCTCGGCCCAGCGCGGTGACAGGAAACCTGCTCGATCGGCACCGAGGATGCCCTCGAGCACGGCCACCCCGACTTGCTCGGGCAGCAGCGCGAAGTACTCCGGGGGCGCCCAGGGCGTATGCGAGAAGTGCGCGATCCGCAGGTCCGGCCGGAGCTCGCGGAGCTGTCCGGGGTCAGCGTCAGGTGGTAGTCCTGCACGAGCACCCGCGCGCCTGGCGCCGCCTCGGCCGCCAGCGCCTGGGCGAAGCACTGGTTGTACTCGACGTAGGAGGCCCAGTCCCGCGTGAAGCGGCTGGAGAAGACGGGCTCGACCGGGGTGTTGAACAGCATGTGGTGCACGAACCACAAGGTCGAGTTGGCCACCGAGCTGTAGGCCCTGCTGAAGGTGCCGGCGTCGATGTCGAGCATGCGGACGACCGTCTCGGAGTCCGTGCCGCTGTCCTCCGGCGGGACCGGCAACCGGCCGTCCACCGTCGACCGCAGGGCCCGTCGATCGGCATCGGAGAGCGCGGCGCACACCCACACGGCACTGCCCGCCGCCGACAGGCCGGAGACCAGCCCGCCGCCGCCACGCCTGGCCACCAGCTCGCCCGTGTCGGTCACCACGTACGACAGGGGCCCACGGTTCGAGGCGAGCACGACCGGCGCCGTGCCGGCGAGCGAGGCGGGGGTGCGTGCGTCCACGAGCCCACCCTAGGCGGCGGGTTGAAGGCTCAGCTGGCGCGGGCCGTGCGGTACTCGCCTGGTCTCGCATCGGTGGGCGCTCCACCAGCTCGACGTCGGTCGTCGTCGGGAGGAACGACGTGGCGTCGTCCCCACGCGCGAACTGGGTCAGGGTCGGGTTCACCGGCGCGCGGCTGCTGATGCGGCCTGCGCGCTCGAGCCTGGCCTGCGCCACCTGCAGGATCTCGCTGGCCATCAGCCCGAGACGAAGGTCGTCCTGGTGACGGTGGTGCCGCACCCCGAGGTCGACCTGGGCGATGGCATCCAGCCCGCGCAGCTCCAGCGTGTCGACCAGGATCGCGAGCTCGACGCCGTACCCCGTAGGGAACCAGAGCTGCTCCAGCAACGAACGCCGCGCCGCGTACTCGCCGGCGAGCGGCTGGACGACGCCAGCGAGCTCGGGCCAGTACAGGTTCAGCAGCGGCCGGGCCACGAGCTCGGTCACCCGTCCGCCGCCTGCAGGGAGAAGCGTCGCCCCGTCGCTCAGCGGCCGGTCGTAGACGGCCTTCACGAGCTCGACTGCTGGATCGGCGAGCAGCGGCCCGAGCAGGCCGAGGACGTAGGACGAGGAGAAGTGGCGAAGGTCCGCGTCGACGAAGACGAGCAGGTCCCCGGTGGTCGCGGCGAGCGCGCGCCACAGCACCTCACCCTTGCCGGCGACCGCGGGGATCCGGGGCAGGATCTCGTTGCGGTGCACCACCTGCGCGCCGGCCGCCTCGGCCCGGCGTGCGGTGGCGTCGCTCGAGCCCGAGTCGACCACCACGAGCTCGTCGACCACCGGCCAGCGTCCACCGACCAGGTCGGCCTGCACCGCGGCGACGATGGCTCCGACCGTGTCCTGCTCGTCGAGCGCCGGGAGGACGACCGAGACGGTGCAGCCCTGCGCCTGCTTGGCTGCCAGCACGTCGTCGCGGGACCACCGGTCCGCTGAGCTGAGCCGGCGATCGAGCCACCGCTGCACGTCAGGTCGCACGGTGGTCCCCTCTCGGCCCTCGCGCCCGTCACCGTCTCGCCAGCCGGACAGCTGGTCTCGCGTGATGGCGGGGTTCGGTACAGTTTCCGTCACGTTCGCCGTAGCGGCGAGCCACAACTTCATATCGCTCATCCAGAGGGGCAGAGGGAACGGCCCGTTGAAGCCCCGGCAACCAGAGCGCAGATGCTCCAGGTGCCAACTCCGTCCTGCCGAGGATTTCGGCGGGGAAGATGAGGAGAGGATTCATCATGACCACCGTCACCTCTGTGACAGACAGCTCTGTGACACCCAGCGCGGTGACACCCAGCTCGGTGACACCACCCGGCCAGCCCCTCGGTCGTCGCCGATTCGAATGCCCGGCCCTACGGCCCCGCGACGGCGCTGGTCTGTCGCGAGTGTGGTGAGCGGTACGCCCTCGGTGCGCGGTACGCCTGCGACGAGTGCTTCGGGCCCCTCGAGGTCGGCTACGACTTCGGCACCGTCACCCGCGAGCAGATCGAGCAGGGTCCCGCCTCCATCTGGCGGTACGCACCGCTCCTGCCGGTCGCCGCGGATCCGAGCGCCCGCCCCGTCGACCTCCAGCCCGGGTGGACCCGGCTCCACCGCGCGGACAACCTCGCCGCAGCGCTCGGCATGCGCTCCCTGTACGTCAAGGACGACAGCGGCAACCCCACGCACTCGTTCAAGGACCGCGTGGTCGCCGTCGCGGTGACCGCCGCTCACACCCTCGGGCTCGGCACCATCGCCTGCGCGTCGACCGGCAACCTCGCCGGTGCGGTGGCGGCGGCAGCGGCCAGGGCGGGGCTGCGCTCCGTGGTGCTCATCCCCGACGACCTCGAGGACGGCAAGACGCTGAACGCCGCGGTCTACGGCGGCTCGCTGGTCGCGGTGCAGGGCAACTATGACGACGTCAACCGGCTCTGCAGCGAGGTCGCGTTCGACCACCCCGAGTGGGGCTTCGTGAACGTCACGCTCCGCCCGTTCTACGCCGAGGGATCGAAGACGGTCGGGTTCGAGATCGCCGAGCAGCTCGGCTGGCGCCTGCCGCAACAGGTCGTCGCCCCGATCGCCTCTGGCTCGCTGCTGACCAAGGTGGACAAGGCCTGGCGCGAGCTCGCCGCCCTCGGCCTCGTCGAGACCACGCCGTACCGGGTGTTCGGTGCGCAGGCCACCGGCTGCTCGCCGGTGTCACGAGCGTTCGCCGACGGGCAGGACGTCGTCCGACCCGTGAAGCCGGACACGATCGCCAAGTCGCTGGCCATCGGCAACCCCGCGGACGGCCCCTACGCGCTCGACGTCGTGCGGCGGACCGGCGGTGCGATCGCCGACGTCTCGGACACCGAGGTCGTCGAGGGCATCCGGCTGCTCGCCGAGACCGAGGGGATCTTCGCGGAGACCGCGGGCGGCGTGACCGTCGCAGTCCTGCGCAAGCTGCTCGCCGAGGGCACCCTCGACCCGGACGCCGAGACGGTGATCCTCAACACCGGTGACGGCCTCAAGACCCTGGATGCCATCGCCGACGTCGTCGGCCCGACCGTCACCATCCGTCCGTCCCTGGACGCATTCCGAGAGGCTGGCCTGGCGTGAGCGTCACCGTCCGAGTCCCCACCATCCTGCGCCAGTACACCGGCGGCGCCTCCGAGGTCAGCGTCGAGGGCGGCACCCTCGCCGAGGTCGTGACGGCGCTCGAGGCGGCGCACCCTGGCATCGGCCCGCGCGTGCTCGACGACGACGGCAAGCTGCGCCGCTTCGTCAACGTGTACGTCGGGGACGAGGACGTCCGCTTCGCCGAGGGCCTGGCGACGGCGACGCCGGCCGGGTCCACCGTCTCGGTGATTCCGGCCGTCGCTGGCGGCTAGCCGCTACTACGCTGGGACCCGGTGGGACGCGACGAAGGAGTACGGATGGCGCAGGGCACCGTGAAGTGGTTCAACGCGGACAAGGGCTACGGCTTCATCGGGTCCGACGAAGGCCCTGACGTGTTCGTCCACTACAGCGCCATCGAGGGCAGCGGCCACAAGTCGCTCGACGAGGGCGACCGCGTCGAGTTCGAGGTCTCGCAGGGCCAGCGCGGTCCGCAGGCCGACGGCGTGCGCAAGCTCTAGCGGCGCGCTCGACGGCTTGCACTCACAGGGGTCGAGTGCTAATCATTGAGTTAGCACTCCCCTAGGGCGAGTGACAGCAGTACCTGACCGAGATCGTGGAGATGAGGTCCGGTGCGGCGGGGCAGACTCCCGTCGGTCCGGCCCGGCCGTCGCGGGCGTCGCCACGACCATTCGCAACCGTTCCAGGAGGACGGACACCATATGGCCAAGATCATCGCGTTCGACGAAGAGGCCCGTCGCGGTCTCGAGCGCGGCATGAACCAGTTGGCGGACGCCGTCAAGGTGACCCTCGGCCCGAAGGGCCGCAACGTCGTGCTGGAGAAGAAGTGGGGCGCTCCCACGATCACCAACGACGGTGTCTCCATCGCCAAGGAGATCGAGCTCGAGGACCCGTACGAGAAGATCGGGGCCGAGCTCGTCAAGGAGGTCGCCAAGAAGACGGACGACGTCGCTGGCGACGGCACCACCACCGCGACCGTGCTCGCCCAGGCGCTGGTGCGCGAGGGCCTGCGCAACGTCGCCGCCGGTGCGAACCCGATGGCCCTCAAGCGCGGCATCGAGAAGGCCGTCGAGGCCGTCTCCGAGCAGCTGCTCGGCATGGCCAAGGAGGTCGAGACCCGGGAGCAGATCGCTGCGACCGCGTCCATCTCCGCGGCTGACCCGTTGATCGGCGACATGATCGCCGAGGCGATGGAGAAGGTCGGCAAGGAAGGCGTCATCACCGTCGAGGAGAGCAACACCTTCGGCCTCGAGCTCGAGCTCACCGAGGGCATGCGCTTCGACAAGGGCTACATCTCGCCGTACTTCGTGACCGACCCGGAGCGCATGGAGGCGGTGCTCGAGGACGCCTACATCCTCATCGCCAACTCCAAGATCTCCGCCGTCAAGGACCTCCTGCCGATCCTCGAGAAGGTCATGCAGGGCGGCAAGCCGCTCGTCATCCTCTCCGAGGACGTCGACGGCGAGGCGCTCGCGACGCTGGTCGTCAACAAGATCCGCGGCACCTTCCGCTCGGTCGCCGTCAAGGCGCCCGGCTTCGGTGACCGTCGCAAGGCCATGCTGCAGGACATCGCGATCCTGACCGGTGGCCAGGTCATCTCCGAGGAGGTCGGCCTCAAGCTCGAGAACACCGGGCTCGAGCTCCTCGGTCGCGCTCGCAAGGTGGTCGTCACCAAGGACGAGACGACCATCGTCGAGGGCGCTGGTGACGCCGAGCAGATCGCCGGCCGGGTCAACCAGATCCGCGCCGAGATCGAGAAGTCGGACTCCGACTACGACCGCGAGAAGCTGCAGGAGCGCCTGGCCAAGCTGGCCGGCGGTGTTGCGGTCATCAAGGCCGGCGCGGCGACCGAGGTCGAGCTCAAGGAGCGCAAGCACCGCATCGAGGATGCCGTGCGCAACGCGAAGGCCGCAGTCGAGGAGGGCATCGTCGCCGGTGGTGGCGTCGCGCTCATCCAGGCTGGCGTCGGCGCGTTCGACAAGCTCGAGCTCGAGGGTGACGAGGCCACCGGGGCGAACATCGTCCGCGTGGCGCTCGACGCTCCGCTGAAGCAGATCGCGATCAACGCCGGTCTTGAGGGTGGTGTGGTCACCGAGCGTGTCCGCAACCTCGAGGCAGGCTGGGGTCTCAACGCTGCGAACGGCGAGTACGTCGACATGATCAAGTCGGGCATCATCGACCCGGCGAAGGTCACCCGCTCTGCACTGCAGAACGCAGCCTCCATCGCTGCGCTCTTCCTCACCACTGAGGCAGTCATCGCGGACAAGCCGGAGAAGGCCGCTGCCCCCGCGGGCGGCGGCGACGGCGGCATGGGCGGCATGGACTTCTAGTCCCGGCCGCACTGCATCGCAGCTGACCGAAGGGGCGGTACCCGGCTTAGCCGGGTACCGCCCTTTCCGTGGCTGAGCCCTCGCGGAGAGCAGCAGGGGCCCTGGCAGAGAGATAGGTATTTCCGCCGACGCGGAACCGTCGGCTCGGCGCCTAGGTTCACTCTGGCGTCCAACCGGGCGCTGCCTTCGGCCCTCTGCCGACCCTTGGGAGTCATCCATGTCTGCCGTGTTTTTGCGTGCCCGCCGTCGCGTTGGAGCGCGCGGCGCAGTTGTCGCTGCCTTGCTCCTGTCCTTGGCTGGAGCGCTCCAGGGATGGACCGGTACGGCCCACGCCGAATATTCGCCGATCTACACCATTCAAGTCGTCGGCGGGCTCGAGAATCAGCTGACGGAGTACCCATGCCTCTCGTCGAACGGGGCGCAGGGGAGCCCCGTCCTCGTCCCGAATGACAGTCAGTGGTCCGGGGTCTGCACCGGCCAGTACTCGGGTGGCGGCTGGACCGTTTCGGGAGGACAGAGCGGACCGGTCGTTCTTCATCCGTGGACGCTCACCGACACGGGCACCTGCCTCGACACGTCGTACGGCGGCACCGCGTCCGGTACCCAGGTGGTCGTCGGGCGATGCACGGGTTCCGCGACCCAGAGCTGGAACGAGGTTCCGGCCGGCAAGTACGTGAAGTTCCAGTCTGTCGCCAACCCGTTGATGTGCATGACCGTCTACGCGTTCGTGGGGCCGGGAACTTCGAGCTACCCGACGTACATCTTTCCGTGCGCTTCCAACGCCGTGAACCAGCGTTTCTCCCTCAGCGCCTGGGACTGATTGCGTACAAAGGAGAGCGGTGCCCAGGATCGATCGGGGCCGCCCCGTGCAGGAGCTGGCGATGTCGCTCGCAATCCGCCCTGCCTCGATGCCGATCTCGCGCAGCATGCCTGCGGGGGAGATGAACTGCCCGCAGAAGTACAGGCCGGGCATCGCGGTGGGACCGCCCGACACCACAGGGACGCCGGCTTCATCGCACACGCTTTCCCAGCCGACGAGGAAGTCCGCCAGTCCGGGGCGGTAGCCCGTCCCGAGGACCACAGCGGCGACGTCCAGCGTGCTGCCGTCCGCGAAGACCACGCCATACGGGGTGAACCGCTCGATCGCACCGTGGACGCCGATGCGGCCGGCCCGAATATGCGCCATGGTCCCGATGTCGAGCAGAGGGATGTGTCGGTCGCGGGCGATCTGGGTGTTCGGCCCGTACGGCAGTTTGCGGAGTCCCACCTTGCGAATGTCGCCAACGGTGGTGCGGATCATCGGCCAGGCCATGGAGTCAGCAACCGCCGGGGGCAGGTGCTGCATGACGATGCCGAGCTGCAGCACGGGGACCAGGCCGAACACGTCCCGGGGCACCACGTTGACCGGTGAGCGGACAGACAGGTGCGGATGGGCGTCGTGCTCGACGAGGTCGATCGCCTGCTCGCACGCGGAGTTCCCGAAGCCGACGACGAGGACGTTCCTGCCCTTCCAGGCGGCTCCGTTGCGGTACTCGCTGGAGTGGAGGACGTCGCCGGTGAAGTCATCCAGCCCTGGCCAGCTGGGCCGCACGGGGACTCGGTTCGCGCCGGTGGCGATGATGACGTTGCGCGCCCGCCACTCGGCCGACGTCGCAGTCGCCACCCAGGAACCGTCCCGGCGTTCCAGCTTGCTGACGCGCTCGCCGTAGTGCGGCTCGATGCCGTGGACGCTCCGGTACCGGTCGAGGTACTCGACGACCTGGTCTCGTGACGGGTAGCGCGGCCACTTTGGCGGCATCGGCAGGCCCGGCAGCGACGACGCCGACTTCGGCGTGTGGAGATGGAGCCGGTCGTAGGCCCTGCGCCACGCCATGCCCACGACCTCGGTGGCCTCAAGGACCTCGAAGGCGAGGCCGCGCTTCTTGAGCTCAGCGGCCGAGGCAAGGCCCGCCGCCGAGGCGCCGATGATCAGTGTGTCGGTTTCATGCGTGGGAGGGAGGGCAGCGGTCATCGCCGAAGACTAGTGCCGAGCTCAGGTCTACCGGTGCCCGCTCCGGGCTGGCTCATTGGCGTTTCACGATGCGGGTGAAGTCGAACCGCGGTCTGCCACCAGGAAGCGCGGCGATGGTCCAGGGCGGGTTGGGGCGATGGGTTTGTCGGTGGCAGTGACCACAGAGGCCGGTGAGGTTGTCGAGTGTGGTGGGGCCGCCGTCGGCCCAGTGGTGGATGTGGTGGAAGTGTCTGATGGGTTGGTGGCAGCGCGGGTTCTCACACGTGCCGCCTGCTCTCAAGGTCACGGCGCGACGGAGTGCGGGGCTCGGTGCGTAGACCGATCGGCCGAGGTCGAGGGGCTGAGATTCGCTGCCGAGGACGGCGGGGATGATCTCCGTGTCGCAGGCCAGGCGGCGGGCGGCGGCAGCTGACAGGGGGTGCCCGTTGGGCAGAGTCGCGGCCGCAGTGCCGGGCAGGCCGGTGAGCGTGGCGAGGGGGATGGTGACGATAAGGGTTGGGCGCAGGCCGGTGCCGGGCATCGCGTCGGTGGGGATGCGTTCGAGGAGATCGCGGAACGCGTCGGCGCCGCGGCGGCCGGGGGTGCGTGGGTCGGGCCCGTGGTCGGTGCTCGGCCGGGGTTTGGCGAGGGGGTCGAGCAGTGCGGTGAGCAAGCTGCCGGTTTCGGGGTCGAGGGTGGCTTGCAGGTCCCACCAGCCCGAGTCGCGGCTGGTCAGGGACAGTCGATGGCGGTCGGCGAGGCGTGCCTGTTCAACGGCGAGGGCTTGTTCGCCGTCGGGGTCCAGGACGTACGTCAGGTGCCGCGCGAGGGCAGCGAGGCGTTTGGGGTCGTGCTCGGCGGCGAGGTCGAGCAGGTGGTTGGTGGCTTGCTCCAGGGTCGGGTCGTCGATGGTGTCGGGTAGGGCGTCGAGGGTGTGGGCAATCACCGCGGCGTGGTCGGAGTTGATGGCTCCGGTGGCCAGTGCGGCCTGCACAGTGGGGTACCGCTCAGCTAGTGCGGCGGCGAGTTGGACCTGGTGGCGGGCTATGCCGGGCCGGATTCGGGTGCTGGCGCGGAGCCAGCTCGCGGTGCTGGCTGAGCCGGTGGAGACGGCCGTGCCCCGGGCTTCAATCTCGGCGGTGATGCGGAGCGAGGCGGCGGCGAGTTTGGCGGCCATGGCGTGCAGTCGCTCGGCGAGGCCGAGCAGGTCAGCCTCCTGAACGGGCCACAGGGGCGCGTCGTTGAGTTCGTCGATCCATAGCTCGGCGCGTTCGGCCACCGACGCGGCCCTGCTCTCGGCTGGGGCGCCGGGTGCGCTTGGGCTGATCGACATGTCCCGAACCTAGGTCGACCCACCGACAGAATCCGTTGCTCAGCAACGGAAACCGGCGCCCACACTGTCATCGCACTGTCATCGCGGAAGTGGCGGGAGATCTGTCATCGCGGGAGTGGCGGGAGATTCGACCGGGACAACGTCGAGCAGCTGGGGATCTCAGCCGAGGGCGAGGCTCGCGAGCTCCTCCGTGCTGGAGATGGCTGAGGTGATTAACGGCCGGGTGGCCAGGACGTCCGCAGCGACGCCTGGCCGTAAGGCCCCCTCGGCGGCGAATGCCCAGCGCGCATGCGCCACGACCAGAGCGAGCTGGTAGGTGCGGGCCATCGACCACGCGAGGTCACGGGCAGTCCCGTTGTCCGCAGCCTTCACCATCCTGGCGAGCTCGGGCAGCGCCCCCCGCACGGCCTCCTCGGCGCGTGCAGCCACCGGTCCGGGACGCGAGCCCAGCTGCGTCTCGACGTCGTCGAACCAGGCGGCGCCGACGTCCGGGTCGCGCAGCGCTCGCACGACGTCGAGGGCGAGCACGTTCCCGGTGCCCTCCCAGATGCAGTGGACCAGCACGTCACGCAGCACCTGGGGGATTCCGCTGTCCTCGCAGTAGCCGGGGCCACCGAAGCTCTCGACGAGCTGGCTGACCGCATCGAAGCCCTGCCGGCTGCAAGCCATCTTCGTCAACGGCAGCACGACGCGCGCCAGCGGCGAGACCGCTCGGTCGGCTCCCGACTCGTCCATCCCAACCAGCTGGGCCGCCCGCAGGGAGAGCTGCAGCATGGCTTCGTAGGAGGCCGCAAGGTCGGCCAGCCACGCCCGATGAAGCGGCGACTCCGCGAGCAGGCCGCCCGCCACCTGCCGGACGCCCGCGTACGAGCGTGCCAGTGCGAGCAGGTGGCCCGTCGCCCCGGGCCCGCTCTGAGCAGCCCACAACCGCGCGACCTGGAGCACGGCAGCCACCTTCGGGACGCCGCGCCCGAGCCCACCGACCGGCACCGCCACGGTTTCAAGAAGGTCCAGCTCCGACGTGGGCAGTGCATGGGTGCCGAGCTTGTCCTTGAGCCGGCGCACGCGCAGCCCGTTCCAGCCGCCGTCCGAAGCCCGCAGTTTCAGCGCGAACAGCGACAGGCCCCTGCTGCCCTCCTCTGCGCCTTCCGGGCGGGCTAGGGCCACGGCCACGTCCGCCGTCGTCGCGGAGGTGAAGAACTTGGTGCCTCGCAACAGGAACGTGCCGTCGCCGGCGTCGACCGCCACGGTGCCGGTCCGACCGACATCCGAGCCGCCCTCCTTCTCGGTCATCCACTGGCCGGCCGTCCACCCGCCGGTGCGCGCAGTGAGGGCTGGCACCCACGAGGCCGCGAGCTCGGGATCAGTGCGGAGCAGCAGCGCTGCGCAGGCGTCCGTCATCGACAACGGGCACATGGCCGTTGCGGTCAAGGGGTCGAGCAGCTGCAGGGCGGCCGCCTGGACGACCCGACTGGCGGCACCGAACGGTCGCTCGTACGGCAGCGCGACCATGCCCAGCTCTTGGCTGCGAGCGACGAGCTGCCTCCACGCGGGCTCCACGTCGATGGTGTCCACCCGGTTGCCCCACGCGTCGTACGGCCGGTGCCGCGGCGGGTTCGCCTCAGCGATCGCCGCCAGCGGCGCGAGCTCGTCGACCCCCACCCGGCCGACGTCGTCCAGCAAGACTGCCGCGGCATCGGCCTGGTCGCCGTCGGCAGTCTCGGTCACCAGCCGCCGGACGGCGAGGCGCAGGGATTCGTCGCGCGGCCAACGATTGGTCAGCGCAGGCGTCTGCTGGCTGAAGGGATCGATCTCGCCCACCGGCATACGCCCGACGCTACCGCCCGACCAGCTTCGTTACCGCCCGACCAGCTTCGCTACCGCCCGACCAGCCACGTGTAGACGTCCGGGAGCTCGTCGAGCAGACCCAGGTGACCGCAGCCCACGACCACATGGCCCTCGGCGCCGGGGATCATGCTCGCCAACCAGCCGCCGTGCGCCATCGGAACCAGCCGGTCGATCGTTCCCTGCCAGATGCCGACGGGGACGGTGATCGAGTCGACGCTGAAGCCCCAGCTGGACGCGAAGGCGAGGTCGTCGTCGACCCAGCCACCGGCGCCTGGCCGGAGGGCTTCGACGAACGAGGTGCCCAGCATCGCAGTGACCTCGGGACGATCGAGGACTGCCGCGTCCTCGGGCCCGACGTCGGAGGCCAGCGAGGCGAGGAACGCGTAGTTGTCCTCGGCCACCGCGGCGGCCACCGGATCAAGCAACGTGGCGATCGCGTCGCGGCCCTTGAGCACGGTGTCGAACTCTTCGACGTTCCCCTCGGACATGCCCGCGAAGAAGTCCAGCCCAGTGCCGTCCATCGGTGCGAGCGAGGCCATCGTCGCGCAGCGGGTCACCCGGCCCGGGAGCAGCGCGGCCGTGGCGAGGGCGTGCGGACCGCCCCCGCTGTAGCCGAGAACCGCGAACGTGTCGGCGCCGAAGGCGTCGGCGACCAGCGCGGCGTCCGAGGCGGCGTCCGCCACCCGGCGCCCGAGGTGGCGGCTGGAGGATCCGTATCCCGGACGGTCGTAGGTCAGCAGCCGGACACCGACGCGGTCGAGCAACCCCGGATCCAACGGCGGCTGCAGCCGGCAGCCAGGGGTCCCGTGCTCGGACAGCACGGGTCTGCCGCCGGCGGGACCGTAGGAAGCAACGGTCAGCTTGCGGCCGTCCGGGGCTGGGATCACCGCGAACGCCGGGTCCGCTCCTTGATGGGACATGGGGAAAGCCTAGGGCGGCACCGGCTGCGTAGAGTCGGCCGCATGGCCTTGCTGATCGATCCCGCGGTCTGGCCGGCACGCGACCGGTTGTGGTGCCACCTCGTCAGCGACACCTCGTTCGACGAGCTGCACGCCTTCGCCAGGGCCGCCGGGATGCCGGAGCGAGCCTTTCACCGCGATCACTACGACGTCCCCGCCGAGCGGCGCGCGGAGGTCGTCGCCATGGGGGCGCAGGAGGTCAGCAGCAAGGAGCTGGTCCGGCGGATCGCGGCCGCGGGTCTGCGCCGGCCCAAGCACCTCGCAGGCTGACGGCGCGCGGGCGAGGCGGTCAGCCGCCGAGGCTCGGTGCCGGTCAGCCCTCGTCGCGCCAGGACCGCCACAACGCGGCGTAGGCACCGTCGGCCCTGACCAGCTCGTCGTGCGTCCCGATCTCGGCGACGCGACCGTCCTCGACCACGGCGACCCGGTCGGCGTCGTGCGCGGTGTGCAGGCGGTGGGCGATCGCCACCACCGTCCGGCCGTCGAGGACGGCAGCCAGCGACCGCTCCAGGTGCCGGGCGGCGCGGGGGTCGAGCAGCGAGGTGGCCTCGTCCAGCACCAGCGTGTGCGGGTCGGCCAGCACCAGGCGGGCGAGGGCGACCTGCTGGGCCTGGGCAGGCGACAGCGTCACGCCTCCTTGACCGACCTTGGTGGCCAACCCGTCGGGCAGGGCCTCCACCCACTCGAGGGCGTCGACGGCCTCGAGCGCGGCGACCAGCTGTTCCGGCGTCGCGGCCGGGCGTGCGAGCAGCACGTTCTCGGCGACCGAGCCGACGAACACGTGGTGCTCCTGGGTGACGAGCGCGACATGGCTGCGGAGCTCGTCGAGGCCGAGCTCGGTCAGCCCGACGTCGCCGACCGTCACCGACCCTGTCCGTGGACCGTCGATGCCAGCAAGCAGCCGCCCCAGCGTCGACTTGCCGGCTCCGCTGGGCCCGACGACGGCCAGGCGCTCACCGGGACGAAGGTCGAGCTGCAGTCCGTGCAGCACGTCGCGGCCCTCGGTGTAGGCGTACCGGACGTCGGTGGCCTCGAGGTGCTCGTCGGTCGGCTCGCGGCCGGTCGCAGTGCGGTCTGCGGGCACGTGGGAGACGCCGATCAGCCGCGAGAGCGAGGTCGAGCCGACCTGGAGCTCGTCGAGCCAGGAGATCAAGCGGTCCACGGGATCGGTGAGCTGCTGGATGTACAGCGTGACCGCCGTGATCTGCCCCAACGTCGCGTGCCCGTTGGTGTACATCCAGCCGCCGAAGACCAGGGAGACGGCGAGCGGCACCACGTAGGCGAAGTCGATGGTGGGGAACCAGATGCAGCGCAGCCAGAGCGTGTACCGCTCGGCCTTGAAAGCCACCCGCAGCGACTCGTCCGCGGCGTCGGTCCGCACCTGCTGAAGGCCCAGCGCCTCGATCGTGCGGGCTGCCTCGGCCGACTCCGACACCGTCGCCGTCATGAGCGAGTACGCCTCGCGCTCGGCGAGGTAGCCGGCCGGTGCGCGTCTGAGGTACCAGCGCGTCGACACGAGGATCAACGGGATGAACACGAGCACGGGCAGCGCCATGACCGGCGACACGATGAACGCGGCCGCCGCCGTGATCACCGTGGTGACCAGTGCGATCAGCGTCTCGGGCACGGCGAACCGGACAGTCCGGGAGAGCGCGTCGACGTCGCCGGTCGTCCTGGTCAGGAGGTCGCCGGTACCGGCCCGTTCCACGACGCTGAGCGGGAGGGCGAGGACCTGGCCCAGGAACTCCTCGCGAAGGTCGGCCAGGACCTGCTCGCCGAGCACGAACGAGGACCGGCGCGCGAACCGGGTGACCACGGTCTGGGCGAGGACGAAGACGGCCAGCACCGCGGCCACCTCGTCGACGTGCGCCGTGGTCGTGCCGTTCTGGACCGACTGCACCAGCCCGCCGAGGAGCGGGGGACCGGCCAGCCCGGCGACGGCCGCGACGGCGTACAGCCCGATGGCCCTCGCGAGCTGGTGAGGATGCCGGCGTGCCAGGGTGCGGGCGTAGGCGCGGGTCTGGGCGGCGTCCGCGACCGGCAGGGTGCGCCTCATTCGGCCTCCTCCCTGGTCACGACTGCGCGGTAGCGGGGGTTCGACCGCATCAGGGCGCGGTGGGTGCCTTCGGCCAGGACCTCGTCGTCGACGAGGAGGACCACCTGGTCGCAGGCCTCCAGCAGCAGCGGGCTGGTGGTCATCACCACGGTCGCCCGGCCGTTGCGTGCCTCGTGCAGACGGCTGGCGATGCGGGCCTCGGTGTGCGCGTCCACGGCGCTCGTGGGCTCGTCGAGGACCAGGATCTCCGGATCGGCGACCAGGGCACGGGCCAGCACCAGCCGCTGACGTTGGCCGCCGGAGAACGAGCGGCCACGCTCCTCGACCTCGGCGTCCAGACCTCCTGGAAGCGCGTCGATGACGTCCTCGGCCCCGGCAGCGGCGATCGCGTCGTCGATGGTCGAGGTGCTCGCGTTCCCGCGCGGGTCGAGCTCGCCGCGCAGCGAGCCGGTGAACATCCGAGGGTCCTTGTCGCCGACCAGGATGCGTCGGCGGACGGTGGCGAGCGGCAGCCGATCCAGCGGGGCGCCGCCGAGCAGGACGCTGTCGTCGTCCTTGCCGTACAGGCCGAGGCGGTCGGCGAGCGCTCCCGACTCCTCGGGGGTCGGGCAGGCGACCCCGACCAGCATCCCGGGCTTGATCACCAGCCCGGTCCGGGTGTCGACCAGGTCTGCCCCTGCGGCTGGCTCGGGCAACGGCTCGGCGGGGTCGGCCAGGAACGGCTCGAGCCGAAGGATCGCCAGCACGCGGGTGGCTGACACCAGGGCGTTGGTCGTCTTCTCGGTCATCTCCGTCGCGGTGCGCAGCGGGGTCACCAGGAAGGCCGCGTAGCCGTAGAACGCCACGAGCTGGCCGATCGACAAGGTCCCGGCCACCGCCTCGCGCGCACCCACCCAGACCACCAGCACCACGAAGATGCCAGGCAGCAGCACCTGGACGGCATCGAGCACGGACTGCACCTGCGCGACCTCGACGCCGGCCATCCGGACCCGCTGGGACTGCGCCCGGAAGCGGCCGAGGAACGTCTCCTCGCCACCGACGCCGCGCAGCACCCGCAGCCCGGCGACGGTGTCCGAGCCCAGCGTGGTGAGCTCGCCGAGCAGCATCCGCTGGGCGTGCTGGCGTTGCTGCAGCGGGCGCACGAGCGGACCGATCGCCAGGGTGAAGAGCGGGACGCCGATGAGCACGAGAAGGCCGAGCTGCAGCGACGACCGGAGCAGGATCACGGCGACGAGCAGGAACGTGACGATCGATCCGGCCGCTCGCGCCGTGACGTCGAACATCCCGCCGATGCGCATGGTGTCGGAGGCGGTCACGCTCACGATGTCGCCGGTCGCGACCTGCGGCGCGAGGCTCGACCCCAGCTCGACGATCTTGCGGTCGAGCAGCTGCTGGGTGCGGAAGCTCGCGACCAGCCAGTTCGAGACGGCGTACCGGTGCCGGGCGACGCCGGCAGCGGCTTGCACGATGCCCACGGCCAGCAGCAGGCCGGCCCACCGCAGGAGGGCGGCGTTGTCGTGCGCCGCGATGCCCTGGTCGATGGCCGCTCCGAGCAGCGCCGGCGTCACGGCCTGGCCGCACATCCAGATCACGCCGAAGACGATGCCGCCGAGCTGAGAACTCAGCTGGCCGCGCGCCACCCACCAGAGGTACCGGCCCGGAGACCGAAGATCCGGCGTTCCGGGGTCGGTCAACGGGAGAATGCGCACGAGAACCCACCGTAGGCGGGAAGGCCGTCCTGGCGCGAACCGGTTTCGGATCGACCGCGGATAGGCTTGGGCAGTGACCACGGACCCGCTCCCAGCCTTGCCGGACAGTCCCGAGAACGACCTGGTGCTGGTGGTCGACTTCGGCGCGCAGTACGCCCAGCTGATCGCTCGCCGCGTCCGTGAGGCGCACGTCTACAGCGAGATCGTGCCGTCCTCGATGTCCGTCGACGAGCTCCTCGCCAAGCGTCCGAAGGCCGTGATCCTGTCCGGAGGGCCGTCCAGCGTGTACGCGGAAGGCGCCCCGCAGGTCGACCCAGCCCTGTTCGAGGCAGGCATCCCCGCGTTCGGCATCTGCTACGGGTTCCAGGCCATGGCGCTGGCCCTCGGGGGGACCGTGGAGCGCACCGGGCTCTCGGAGTTCGGCCGCACGCCGCTTGCTGTCACGCCGGGCTCCACCCTGCTCAGGGAGCTGCCGGACAGCCTCTCCGTCTGGATGTCGCACGGCGACTCGGTGTCAGCCGCGCCGGCTGGTTTCACCGTGACCGCTCAGTCCGCCGGAGCCGAGGTCGCGGCCTTCGAGGACGTCGCCCGCGGGTTCGCGGGGGTGCAGTTCCACCCCGAGGTGCTGCACACCGAGCGCGGCCAGGAGGTGCTGGAGCGCTTCCTCTACGACGTCGCTGGTCTCAAGCCCAGCTGGACCACGGCGAACGTCATCGACGACCAGCTGGCCTCGATCCGCGCGCAGGTCGGCGACGGCCGAGTCGTGTGCGGGCTTTCTGGTGGCGTCGACTCGGCGGTAGCCGCCGCGCTCGTGCAGCGAGCGGTCGGCGACCAGCTCACGTGCGTGTTCGTCGACCACGGGCTCCTGCGCAAGGGTGAGGCCGAGCAGGTCGAGCGCGACTACGTCGCTGCCACCGGTGTGCGGCTGAAGGTCGTCGACGCCCGCGAGCAGTTCCTCGACGCGCTCGCCGGCGTGACGGATCCGGAGACCAAGCGGAAGATCATCGGCCGCGAGTTCATCCGGGTCTTCGAGGAGCGGCGCTCGAGGTCATGGCCGAGGCCGGCGCCCATGGCGAGTCCGTCGACTTCCTGGTCCAGGGCACGCTCTACCCGGACGTCGTCGAGTCAGGTGGCGGCACAGGCACCGCGAACATCAAGAGCCACCACAACGTCGGAGGCCTGCCGGACGATCTGCAGTTCGCCCTGGTCGAGCCGCTGCGGACCCTGTTCAAGGACGAGGTGCGGGCGGTCGGCGAGGAGCTCGGGCTGCCGGCGGAGATCGTCTGGCGCCAGCCGTTCCCAGGGCCGGGCCTCGGGATCCGCATCATCGGAGCGGTCGACGCCGATCGGTTGGCGATCCTGCGTGAGGCCGACGCCATCGCGCGCGAGGAGCTGTCCGCTGCCGGTCTGGATCGCTCGATCTGGCAGTGCCCGGTGGTGCTGCTGGCCGATGTCCGCTCGGTCGGCGTGCAGGGTGACGGGCGCACGTACGGCCACCCCATCGTGCTGCGCCCGGTGTCCAGCGAGGACGCCATGACGGCGGACTGGTCCCGGCTGCCGTATGACGTGCTCGAGCGCATCTCGACCCGCATCACCAACGAGGTGCGCGAGGTCAACCGAGTGGTGCTGGACGTCACGAGCAAGCCGCCCGGCACCATCGAGTGGGAGTAGCCGGACCAGCGCTTGAGCGTCCGCTGGTGGATACCGTGAGAGGTGGAGGCCGAGCAAGTGAGCGAGCTGACAGGCATCGCGCGATTCACGTTCCACGAAGGCCGGATCGAGGAGTTCAAGCGACTATCTGCCCTCTGCATGGAGGTCGTCAGAACGCAGGACACGGGCACCTTGGCGTACGAGATCTACTTCAACGCCGACGAGTCCGAGGCGATCGTCGTCGAGCGGTACAGGGACTCGAAGGCCCTGATTGAACACAGCCAGAATGTTGCCCACCTCATGGAGCCGATCATCGCCACCGGCACGGTCTACGGCGAACTCCTCGGCGAGCCAAGCCCAGAACTGCGGGCTGGGTTCTCTGCCGACGGCCCCGTCCAACTCTTCTCGCCGTACCTGACCCTGTAGGCGATCCGGCATACTGCTCGCGTGCTGACCCAGGGGACGCCTCGGCAGCGGACGCGCGCCTGGCGGCCTCTCACCGTGTTCCTGGTCGTCGTCCTCGTGTTTGGGCTCGTGCTCCCAGTCCGGCAGCTATGGGACGCTTGGCGCAGTGCCTATCCCGGGCTTGATGGCGGCGACGGGAGCTTCTCGGGCACTGATGGCGGCTTCCCTGCATGGCTCCCGGCGCTGGGGGCCGTCACCTTGTTGCTCTGGTTGGCTACTCCTGCCATCGCGATCGCCACCCTGGTCCTCGCGTCCAACGCCGTGGCAGACAGGAGCAAGGCCGTTGGCAGGTGGCTCGTGGTCCTGGGGCTTCTGCTGGCGGCCTGGATCGTCCTGCCGTTCGTGACAACAGCTGTTCTGCTGGGCGCTCCCGATGACAATGAGGCGTTCGGCTCACTGCCGCCCGGCCCCGGCGAGTACCTGTTTGCTGCGGGCATTCAGTTGCTCGTCCTGGCTGGGATCGCCGCGATCGTGCTCGCCGTCATCGGGCCGAGGGCCTTCCGGCCGCGGGAAGTGGAGACCGATCAAGCAGCGCCCCCCGGCTGGTACCTCGATCCCGTCGACGATCAGTCTTGGCATTGGTGGGACGGAAGGGCATGGGTGCCCTCCGACCAGGAGTAGCGCGTGCGTGCCGTGTGCTGCGGATGCCCTAGTCGATGATGCTAGGAGAGAACTCGCCCAGGTCTCGGTCAACGCCGGCTAGTCCCACGATGTGGGCGGTGATCCCCGTGGACGTGGTCGCCCACATGCTGTCCGTCCTCGCTGCGGCGTCGTACCGATAGCAGAAGTAGGCCGTGTCGTCCGGGCTTAGCTGATTGCCGGCAAAGTTCGGCGCGGCTAGCACATGGCCCCTCGGAGAGCTCCGAACCTGGGCGACCGTCGTTGCCACTGCGTGCTGGGTACCCCAGACGTAGCGCTGACAGGTCGAGAGGGCGAGGGTGGCCGATGCAGACGGCCCGTAGGTCGACGAAGCTGGAGCCGCAGCCGACGTGTGCTCCAGCAGGCCCGCAGTGCAGCCAGCGGCCAGGAGCACGAGGCCAGCGAGGACAGCAATCCTCTTCGTCTCCATGGGCCGAGTCTCGCACTTGCGGGCCGCATTGGGCACGGGAGCGCCGATCACGAGCGCTCCGTCGACTTCTCAACACGTCGCGACGCGTATCGTCGCCCCGATGGAAGGATCTCAGTGAAGCGACCTCGGCACTTAGCCGCTTCAGCAGCTGCAGCACTTCTCCTCGTTGCCCTGGCGGCATGCACGGCAGCCTCCGGCGCGCCAGCTCCCTCTCCCGCATCTGCGCACACTCTTACCGGGCAACTTGTCGTCGCTGACTTGACCATCGGAATTCCCGTGTGTGATCCGGGACGTGCATTCGGTGACTCCTTCTCCGACCTACAAGGCGGCATGCAGATGCCTTGCGACAAAGGCCTCACCGGCCCTTACGTCGGCGTGGCGCCCGGAGCCGCGGTTATGGTGACGTCCCTGCAGGGAAAGGTGCTCGGAACCGGCCACCTCCAGGCTGGCACGCTCTCGATGCACGGCGTCCTTTACCCGTTCACCGTCGGCGGGCTGCCCAGTGTGGAGAAATACGTCGTCAAGGTGGCCACGGTAGCTTCTGGCACGTACACGAAGTCCACCCTTGACAACGACTCTTGGGTCATCGAGATCTCCGTCGGAGACAAGGCTATGTAGCAGGAGAAGCAGCCCAGGCAGCCCCGCTCACCTCGGACGCATGCATGCCCCGGCAGGAAGTTCCGGGACCGACGTGGCGACCGATCACGGGCTCATCTCGCGATGTCTGGACCACGTAGGTGCATCGATCCGGCATCATCGAGTATCCGTTGAGGTTGGTGGCGCGGCTCCCGCGGGAGGGACCGAGAGTGAAGAAGTACGTCCTCTTCGATCACGACGGCGTTCTGGTCGACACCGAGCTCTGGTACTTCAGGGCCGGTGCTCGCGCCCTCGCGGACATCGGAGTCACGCTGGACAAGGACACGTACGTCCGGGACATGAACCAAGGACTGGGCACGTGGGCCCAAGCCAGGGCCGCGGGTGTCGATGAGCAGACCATCAGCAGGCAGCGTACGACCCGCGACCGCTACTACCAGGAGTACCTGAGAACCGAAGCCATCGAGATCGACGGTGTCACTGAGGTTCTGGCTGAGCTGTCGAAGCACGTTCGTATGGCCATCGTGACCACGGCGAAGCGAGCCGACTTCGACCTCATCCACGAGAGGCGACAGATCAGGCAGTTCATGGACTTCGTCCTCGTTCGCGAGGACTACCAGCACGCCAAGCCTCACCCCGAGCCGTACCTGACCGGCTTGAAGCGCTTCGGCGCTGCAAAGCACGAGACGCTGGTCGTCGAGGACTCCTTCCGAGGCCTGACCTCGGCCGTGGCGGCCGGTATCGACTGCGCCGTCGTCCACAACGACTTCTCGAGTGGGCAGGACTTCTCTGCTGCTAGCTACCGGATCGCCGCGCTGAGCCAGTTGAAGGACATCTGCCTCAACGCGTCCTAGCCGAACCCGGGAAGGTGTGCAGTGACGGCGACGTCCGGGGACTCACGTACGGTGCTGGAAGACGCTTGAGGCGCGGGGAGGGCGGAGGTAGCGATGAGACAGGCGGAGGGTCGCTGGTGGCTGGTCTGGCAGGGAATAGCGGGTGTCCTGCTCATCATCGCCGCGACGGTTCTGCCGTGGGCGACCTGTCAGATCGGGTCGTCCAGCTCCACAGTGCTGCTTCTGGCGGGTCCTTTCACCTGGGTGCTCATCCTGCTGGGCGTCGCCGCGATCGCACTGGCAGCTGCCCAGGCGAGGGGTAAGGCCACGTGGGCCGCACGGGCGAGCACGGTCGTGGGTGTCCTCGCGACCGTCACTTCAGCGCTGACTGCGTTGACGCGGATAGCGCACGCGAACGACCTCATCGTCAATGTGGGCGGATCGTCCGCCTACGCGTTCGGCTCGGGGGTTGGTGTTCTGGCCGGGGTCGCCGTGGTGATCGGCTCATTCGCCAGCTATCGAGGGCCGAGCGATGGTCGGTCTCGGGGAGAGGTCCCGGCAGGTTGGTACCCGGACCCGTACGCGATGACGGCCTGGCGGTGGTGGGACGGCGGTGTGTGGACGGAACACGTCGGATAGCTTCGACCTGCCGTTCGCTCAACGCGTTGCCAAGTCAGCGGAGCAGGTCACTGATCTCCCTGGCTAGGTCGACTGAAGCTTCGATCTCGAGCTTGCGGTTCGTCAGGCTCTCAACGTTGATGCCGAACGGAAGGCCGAGCCGGCGGCAGAAGCCGATCAAAGTGCGGGCGTTGATCAGGCATTGGTCGTAGGACTCCGTCAGCGGGTCTTCAGACCGCGTCATCTCGGTGCGCAGCCATCGCGGGACGTCGATGCCGAGCCAGGACATGAACTCGAGGGTCTTCATGGAGCCGCAAGGTGCCAGCGTGAGGATGACTGGGCGCGGAGTCATGCCCTCGTCGCGGCAGGAGTAGGCGTAGTCGGACAGAAGGTCGCGGATGTGGTCCAGGTCGTAGCAGACCTGGGAGACGAAGAAGTCGCAACCATCCTGCTGCTTGCTCAGCATCCGTCGGTGCTCCTGGCCGGTGCCTGCGTGGCGTTCGGCGATACAGACGCCACCCATCCAGGGTCGTCGCTCCAGCGCGGCATGCAGCCGGTAAGCGTCGGTGAGCCGGGTCTTCACGGCCTGCTGGCGGGATGCGGCCCCTACCAGCACCGTGAGCACGCGATCGACGTCGACCTCGGTCAGCCAGCCGCCCAGCTCCGCCTCGGTGTACTTGCCGACGGCGCGGTAGACGATCACTGGTCCGCTCCAGCCGGACAGATGTCGGCCCAAGAACTCCGCGGGATCCATCATCGGCATGAACGGGAAAGGCCGAGGGTCCGGCGAGCGATCGCCTTCGGCGTCGACGTCATAGACGATCAACCCGTCGAGCGCCACCGACTCCAGCCGCGTCAGTGTGGCCCGCGCGATCTCGTCCGCCTGCTCCGGCGTCGTCGTCAGTCGCGGCGGGGTCATCCCGTAGAGGAGCACCCCGTGCTCAGCCCTTCGCAGGAGCTCCTGCGACGGACCCGTGCCGTCCACTGTCATCTGCACAGAATGGCAGCCGGCGGCTCGGCGCGGCACGCTGACCTGCCGATCCGCGGCGCATGGCCGAGCCGAACACGGGATGAGCCATCTGCCGGCACCTGCTTCAGGGGACGCTGGCCATGCAGGACACGTTGGTCACGACCTCGCTCCGGATGGTCACCATCTGTGGCGCAGCGCAGCCCACGCTGTACGTCCCGGGAGGCAGGCTGAAGGTGAAGCGCCCGGAGCCGTCGCTTCTGGTCGTCGCCACCACTTTCCCGCCTGAGGAGACCGCGACCGGCCAGTTCCGCCCAGGCTCGCCGTTGAGCGCCTGCTTCCCGTTCACCGCCGGGCCGCCGAAGATCTGGACCTCGCCGGCAAGCGTGCCATCGGCATCTCGAGAGCAGGCTGCGAGTGGCACCACGAGCGCGGCCAGGCAAAGCACGATAGCGATCCGCACGGCATCCTCCTGGGATCGATTCTCACCCTCCGAGCCAGTGAGGGATAGGGCTGGGTGCAGGACCTGGAGCCGACGGGCGTGCTCGACTCCTATCTCGTTCCCCCGCCGAGTGGGGACGGCTTGTCTGAGCGCGGAGGTCTTGCCCCTGTGCCGGCTTTCAGCCAGTGTCAACGTGTGGCTGTGACACCGCTCGTGGGCGCAGGGCCGGACCCTGACGCACGCACTGAGTCCGGCCGATGGGTCCGAAAGGGCTTCGTGGTCTTAGGTGCAGGGCTGCTCCTCGCGGTGGCGCTGCTTGTCTCGTCCGTCGCCTTTGGCTGGCCGATCGCCCACGCGACAACAGCAGTGTCCGGGATAGCCGCGTACGAGGGGGGTCCGCCATCACTGGCCAACACCGGGGCTGTCCATGGCTTGCCCGGAGTAGTCGTCCAAGCGACGGCCTCGGATGGGTCAGTGGCCGCCTCGACGACGACCGGCGGCCATGGCGTGTTCGTCCTGCATCTACGTCCGGGAAGCTACGCGTTGAGCTTGCCGTGGTGCCAGGGTGAACGCGGCGGAAACAGTCCAGTGCCCGTCATCGTGTCGCCAGACCGTCCCGTCTCCGGTGTCCAGCTGTACTGCCAGATCAAGTGAGGGGACATTTCAGCAAGGCCGCAACGTGCGCGGAGCATGAGGGGTGCGGCCCCCAATGGGCAGTCCGGCGGGACAGCCGGGTCGTTCTGGCCCCTGGATGGAGGATCACGGGTGAAGGCCGTTGTTGCGCGAGTGCACGGTGACGCCGATGTTCTCGAAGTGGCCGACGTCCCGCTCCCGGAGCCAGGCTCAGGCGAGGTGCGTGTTCGTGTGCACGCCTCGGGCACGAATCCCGTGGATGCCAGCAACCGTGCCGACGGGTCGTGGGCTCACGTCGCCGCGCCCTTCGTCCCCGGGTACGACGTGGCCGGCACGGTTGACGCGCTGGGGCAGGGTGTCACCGGGGTGGCCGTCGGTGCCCGGGTCATGGCGCTCACGGGGTTCCCGCGCGGGCAGGGCGGCTACGCCGAGTATGTGGTCGTGAGCCAAGACGCGGTCGCACCGATCTCGGAGTCGACCTCGTACGAGTCTGCGGCTGCGACGCCGCTGGCCGGTGGCACTGCCGACGACGTCCTGAGACGGCTGGACCTGCCACCGGGATCGCGACTGCTGGTGGTCGGGGCAAGCGGTGGCGTCGGGTCTTTCGTCGTGCAGCTCGCCCGGCTGCGAGGGCTGGACGTCGTCGCCGTCGGATCCGTTCGGCACCACGACCGGCTGCGGGACCTCGGCGCAACGACCTGCGTCGACTACGCCGCCACCGACGCTCTCGCCTCCGTGCTGGCGGGAGGCCCGGTCGACGCGATCGCCGACCTCGTCGGGGGAGGCACGCTCACGCCGCTGCTCCCTGCGCTCCGGGATGGCGGGCAGTTGGCCACCATCGCCACGCCCGAGCTCGACATCGACACCGTGGTGGACCGCAACTTCACCCTGCACGGTGTGCTCATCGCCGACGACGGTGACCGCACCCGCCGGCTGGCTGCGCTCCTCGCGAGCGGCGAGCTGGTCGGGCAGGTCGCCCACGCGCTCCCGTTCTGGCAGGCGGCGGAGGCGCACCGACTCCTGGACCAAGGACACGCGGGCGGCAAGATCGTGCTCACCGGCTGGCTCGAGACTCCGCCGACGTAAGCCCCTCAGGCTGGGTCGGCGACGTGGATCGCGCTCTCGACCTGGGCGAACGTCCGCCACATCGTCTCGTAGCGCCCGCCGAGCTCGAGCAGCTCGTCGTGCGAGCCGACCTCGACGATCCGGCCGGCATGCAGCACGGCGATGCGGTCGGCCGTCCGCGCGGTCTGCAGGCGGTGGGCGATGACCACAGTGGTCCGGCCCTGAGCCACGGCGCTCATCGCAGCCGCCACCCGAGCCTCGGTCGCGAGGTCGAGGTTCGAGGTCGCCTCGTCGAGCAGCAGGATCGCTGGGTCGACCAGCTGGGCGCGAGCCAGGGCGATGAGCTGCCGGTGACCCGCCGACAAGGAGCGTCCGCGTTCGGCGAGCTCGTGCAGGTAGCCCCCAGGCAGCTCGACCACGAACTCGTGCGCACCGACCGCACGTGCAGCGGCCTCGACCTCGGCGTTGCTCGCGTCCGGCCGGCCGTACGCGATGTTGTCGCGGATGCTGCCGGTGACCAGGAAAGCCTCCTGCGGCACGTAGCCGAGCTGGCGACGGAACGCACCGAGGTCGAGCGTCCGCACGTCGTTGCCGTCGATGAGCACGCTGCCTGCATCGGCGTCGTAGAAGCGGGCGAGCAGCTTCATCACCGTGGACTTGCCAGCACCGGTCTCGCCGACCAGGGCGACCGTCTCACCCGCGGCGATGTGCAGGTCGATGCCACGCAACGCCTCGGGTGCTCGGGTGAACCCTGCATCGGCGAGCTCAGGCAGCCGGGCGTCGGCCGGACCGCGGAGCTCGTCGGCACCAGGGCGACTCGGCGCGACCGGGTACGCGAAGCGGACGCCGTCGAACGACACCGAGCCGCGCAGCCGCCCTGGCTCGACCGGATCGAGAGCGGCCGGCGTGAGCGTCTCCTGGGCCATGAGCTCGGAGATCCGTGCGACCGAGACCCGCGTCTGCTGCCAGGAGTCGAAGACCTGCGAGAGCTGCTGGATGGGGGAGAAGAACATGTCGATGTACAGGAGGAACGCGATCAGGGCGCCGGACGTGAGATGCCCGCTCGCGATCATCCCTGCCCCGACACCGAGCACGATCGCGTCGGCGATGCCGGAGAGGAACTGGACGAACGGGAAGTACAGCGCCACCAGCCGCTGCGCGGCGACCCGAGACTCCAGGTACCTCGCACCCAGCACGTGGAAGCGCGTCATCGTCGCCGCCTCGTGCACGAACGCCTGCGACTCCCGCACTCCGGACAGGCTCTCCTGGAAGTCCGCGTTCACGATGGCCACGCGCTCGCGCGAGATGTCGTAGAGCCGCGCGGACTTGCGGCGGAAGAAGAACGTCGCGACGGCCAGCGGGACGACGACGGTCAGCGTCGCGAGGGCGAGCTCCAGGTTCACCAGCAGCAGTGCGACCCCGACGCCGACGAAGGTCGCGACGGACACCAAAGCGGAGAGCAGGCCGTTCTGGATGAGGGACTCGAACTGGTCGACGTCCGTCGTCATCCGGGTCATGATCCGGCCGGCCATCTCGCGCTCGTAGAAGTCCAGCGAGAGGCGCTGCAGCTGGGCCCAGATCCGGATCCGCAGCGAGAGCATGACCCGCTGGGCGAGCCTGCCCGTGACGAACGTCGAGCACATCTCCACGAGCAGGTCCGCGAGCGTCACGACGAGGAACAGCGCTGAAGCGGCGAACAGCACCGCGACCGAGCCGGTCTCCACCCCGCCGTCGATGCCCTTCATCACCAGCAGCGGACCGAGAAGCCCGGCAGCGGCGTCGAGCACCACCAGCACCAGCCCGAGCAGCAGCGGGCGCCGGAAGTCCCGTAGCAGGCGGCGGAGGCTGAACGCGCGGTCCTGCTGCGACTCCTGGGCGATGTCGACCGTGGGGATGTCTCGCAGCGGTCCCAGCGACTCGACCTTGGCGAGGAGCTCCGGCGTGGGCGAGAAGAGCGCGCTCATGCCGCGCGACGCGTTGCCGCCGCCCCCGCCGAGGCCCATGCCGAGGCCCGCGGCGGCCGTGACCGAGTGCCCGGCTCCCGAGGCCTTGACCGGTTGCCACGCCGACGAGGTGGTCGCGCCGGTCAGCGTGGCAAGCGCCTCGATGCTGCCCTCCGCGGCGGCGAGGTCGAGCTCGTCGTCGAGCCCCGCGAGCAGGGCGCGGTAGAAGGCACTGCGCTCGGTGAGCTCGCGGTGCGTTCCGGTGTCGACGACGCGGCCGCCGTCCAGGACCACGACGCGATCGGCGAGCTGCAGGGTGGACTCCCGGTGCGCGATCAGCAGCACGGTCCGGTTGGCGAGGGTCTCGCGGAGGCGGTCGTAGATGGACTGCTCGGTCGTGGCGTCGATCGCGCTGGTGGCGTCGTCGAGGATGAGGATGCGTGGGTCGCTGAGGACGGCGCGTGCGAGGGCGATGCGCTGCCGTTGCCCGCCGGAGAGGCTGAGCCCGCGCTCGCCGACCACGGTGTCGTAGCCGCGGGGCAGGTCCTCGATGAACTGGTCGGCCGCCGCGACGTGGGCCGCCGCCCTGATGTCGTCCTCGCTGGCGTCGGGGCGGCCGTAGGCGATGTTCGAGCGCACTGAGTCGGAGAACAGGAAGCTCTCCTCGAACACCATCCCGATGGCGCCGCGCAGCGAGTGCAGAGCCAGCGTGCGGACGTCGTGGCCGTCGACCGAGACCGTCCCGCTGGCGGGATCGTGGAAGCGGGGCACGAGCGAGGCGACGCTGGACTTGCCGCTGCCGCTCGGTCCGACCAGCGCGACGCGTTCCCCGGCCTGCACGGTGAGGTCGAAGCCGTCGAGCACCATGCGCGCACCGCCGTAGCCGAAGCTCACGTCGTCGAACGTGATCGAGCCGCCGGTCATCGCGGCACCCTGCGCGGCTGGCGTCAGCTCGATGGCGTCAGGGGCGTCGACGATGGCCGACGGTCGGTCGAGCAGCTGGAAGATGCGCTCGATGCCGACCCGGGCCTGCTGGCCGATCGTGAGGATGAGCGCGAGCTGACGGGTCGGAGCGACCAGCTGGGCGATGTACGAGGTGAACGCGAGGAACGTGCCGATCGTGATGTGTCCCTCGAGCGTCAGCCAGCCGCCGAGCGCGAGGATCGCGACCTGCCCGAGCGTCGGCACCGCCTCCAGCAGCGGCTGGTAGCGCGACTGGATGCGGACCGCGCGCAGCTGCGACCCGTAGAGCCCGACCGACACCTTCGCGATGCGCTCGATCTCGTGCGCCTCGCGCCCGAAGGCCTTCACCACGCGGACGCCGCCGACGTCCTCGTCGACGATCTCCGCGACCTCGCCCTCGCGCTGCTGCGCGTCCCAGGTGGCCGGCAGCAGCCGTGACCGCATGCGGTACGAGATCAGGGCGAGGATCGGGGTGACGACGAGGCTCACGGTCGCCAGCAGCGGCGACAGCACGAACATGACCACCAGCGAGAGCACCATCAAGATCACGTTGCCGCTGAGGATCGGCAGCATGCTGAGGAGTCCCTGCACCAGCGCGGAGTCGGAGTTCGCCCGCGAGACGAGCTGCCCGGTCGACATCCGGTCCAGGCTCGCGAAGTCCATCGTCTGCAGGTGGTCGTGCATGTCGTTGCGCAGGTCGGTCTGGACGCCCAGCGCTACCTGCCCGCCGCGGTACCGCCGGATGTAGGCGAAGCCGAAGGTTGCCAGCGAGAGCAGCACCAGGGCTGCGAGCCAGGGCGCGAGCGGTGAGCTGTGGGCGACGATCACCTCGTCCACGATCTGCCGAGCCACGAGCGGGACCAGCACCTGGCAGCCGCTGCCGAGCAAAGCTGCGCCGAGCGAGAGGAACAGGCTCAGCCGGTGGCGCAGCAGATAGGCCCACAGGCGTCGCAGCCAGCCGTCCTTCTTCATGCCAGCCCGCCGCTGGTGCCCGTGGTCGCGCGGGCCAGCATCGCCGCGTCGACGGCTCCGCCGAGCCAGGTCAGCGTCTCGACCACCCGGGCCGGGTCGGGCGTCGACCCGGCGAGCATCGTGATGCGACGGACCATCTCGGCCTCGGTCCTGGCAAGGACGGCGTCGCCCTCGGCCGACAGCGCGAGCGCGGTGGCCCTGTTGTCGGTCTCGACGGTCGAGCGGACGACCAGGCCGCGCCGGTGCAGCGACTCGACGGTCGCGCTGACGGCCGGCTTGCCCAGCGCGAGCCTCGCGGCCAGCCGGGAGGCCCGAGCCTCGCCCGAGTCGATCGCGGTCAGGACGCGGTAGTCGGCCAGGCTGAGCTCGTCGCAAGCGCGCTCGAGGACCCGGGAGACCCGGACGAGGGCCCGGACCGCCTCGATGACGTCGCTGCTTGGTTCCACCACCTCAGCCTAGACGATAGTTCGACTATCGAACTACTCGAAGTGGACCGGCGGCCGTCGGTCCCGACGGCGCGGTCAGAAGACGGTGAGGTCAGGAGACGGTGAGGTCAGGAGACGGTGAGGTCAGGAGACGGTGAGGCGGAGGATGCGGTCGTCGCCTGCGCGCGGCGTCGCCCGACCGTCGGTGTTGCTCGTGGTGACCCAGAGGGAGCCGTCCGGTGCGACGGTCACCGTGCGCAGCCGCCCGTAGCTCCCGACCAGGAAGGCCTGCGGGGTGCCGGCGCTGGCGCCGTTCAGGGGTACCCGCCACAGCCGGGTGCCGGTCAGCGCGCCGATCCACGCGACACCGTTCTTGATGGCGAGCCCGCTGGGGCCGGCCACCGGGGTGCGCCACTCGACGACAGGGCTCGTGTAGCTGGGGTTCGTCGTGCGGCCCTCGGTCGCTGGCCATCCGTAGTTGTGCCCGGCCTGGATCAGGTTGAGCTCGTCGTATCCCTTGTCGCCGAACTCGGTGGCCCACAGGCGCCCGGCGGAGTCCCAGCTGAGACCCTCGATGTTGCGGTGGCCATAGCTGTAGACGACCGACCCGGCGAAGGGGTTGCCCGGCGCGGGCTGGCCGGTGGGTGTCATCCGCAGGATCTTGCCGCCGAGCGAGCCGAGGTTCTGGGCGAGCGGCTTGTCACCGCTCTCGCCGGTCGTCACGTAGAGCATCCCGTCAGGCCCGAACGCGATGCGACCGCCGTTGTGGTGCAGCCCGCGCGGGATGCCCG
This sequence comes from uncultured Actinomycetota bacterium, assembly GCA_963819215.1. GTDB lineage: Bacteria > Actinomycetota > Actinomycetes > Prado026 > Prado026 > CAWFVK01. The sequence continues at coordinate 104,630 of CAWFVK010000009.1, forward strand.
AGATCACGACCTGCAGCGTCCCGAGCCGACCGTCGAGGTACGACATCCGCACGACGCGGTTGTCGCTCGCCGAGCTGACGTAGGCGTAGAGGAGGTGATCAGCGGCGAAGCGGGGCGACAGCGCGAGCCCGAGCAGGCCTGCCTCGCCGCCGCTGCTCCCGTTGGACACGACGCCGGGCACGGAGCCGACGCGGGTGACATGCCCGACGCCGTCGATGTGCAGGATCACCCCGGCGTCCCGCTCGCCGACGAGCGCGCCGCCCCCGCCGGGCAGGAAGGCGAGGCCCCACGGCACGCTGAGGCCCACCGCGACGGTGCCCGTGACCCGGACCGCCGGCGTGGCCGGTGCGACCGGCTTGGCGGCGGTCGGCGTCGCCCTGACGGAAGGGCTCGACGGGGCGCTCGAACGGGTGCTGGCTGAGGCGGACGTGGTGGCTGAGGGCGGGCTCGCGCTCAACGTCGGCGCCGATTCAGGGGTCGAAGCGGAGCCGGAACCGGCTGGACCCGACGACGACGAGCAGGCTGCGAGCAGGGCCGCACAGGCCAGCGCCGCAGCCGTCAGCAGCAGGCGCGCCCGAATCATCCCCATCTGTCCACCGTACCGGCCGCACCCAGGGCCTTCCTGACGGTCAAGCCCGGGCCATCACGCGCCGAAACAGGACCGGGGGTGGATCTTCCTATGCGGTCGTCGCATCCGATGGTGAGGCTGTTTGCCGTGTACGCGGCGATCAGTCTCATACCTGTGCTCATCCTGGGAACGGTGCTCGCGCTCAACTACCGGGCCGAGGCAGCGAGGCGTGGCGTGGCCGAGGGAGCGTCCGAGGCTCACCTGCTCGCGCAGAGCGCCGTCCAGCCCGTGCTGGGCAGCCACCCGCTCTCCCAGGGGCTGACGGACAACGAGCAGGTGCAGATGCGGCTGCTCGCTGCCGCCGCGATCTCCAACGGCAACGTGCTACGGCTGCGGCTGCGGGACACCACCGGCAGGATCGTGTTCTCGGACGACGGCTCCGGCTTCGGTGCCGCGCCTGAGGACGAGGCGCTGGACGCCGCACAGGGTGCGACGGTCGCGAAGGTCACCGCCGTCAACAGCGACTCCGACGACGACGGGCCGAGGGGAGCCTCCTCGGTCGAGGTCTACCTCCCCCTCCGCTCGGCGACCGACGGCAGCGTGACCGGAGTTCTCGAGGTCTACCTCCCGTACGCCCCGATCGAGGCTGACATCGCCGGGGGCCTGCCCACGCTCTACCGCGACCTCGCGCTCGGGCTCTTCCTGCTGTACATCGCCCTCTTCGTCATCTCGGTCTCGGTCACCCGGCGCCTGCGGCACCAGGTCGCCATCAACGCGAACCTCGCCGAGTACGACCAGCTGACCGGCCTCCCGAACCGTGAGCTGTTCCACCGGCTGGTGGACGAACGGGTGGCACAAGCCAGCGACGATTCCGCGGTGCTGGTCGCCATCGTCGACCTGGACCGCTTCCGCGAGATCAACGACACCCTCGGCCATCGCAACGGCGACCTGCTGCTCACCGAGCTGGCGCGCCGGCTGCGCGACCACCTGCCGACCTCTGACATCGCCCGGCTCGGCGGTGACGAGTTCGGGGTCATCCTGGAGGCTGGCCGCGATCCGCTGGCGGCGATGCACCGGTTGCGCGCACTGCTCCAGCGCGAGGCGAGCATCAGCGGCGTCTCGCTGTCCGTCGAGGCGAGCATCGGCTACGTGCTCGCCCCCGAGGACGGCCGCGACGCCGACGAGCTGCTCCAGCGCGCGGACGTCGCGATGTACGCGGCCAAGGCGCAGGACGCCGGCGTCGTGCGCTACGACGACCGGGACAACCCGTACGACAGCGACAACCTCTCGATCCTCGCCGAGCTGAGAGTGGCGTTGGAGTCGGATCAGCTCGTGCTGCACTACCAGCCGCAGTCCGCGCTGCAGGGCGGTCGGGTCGAGGCCGTCGAGGCCCTCGTCCGCTGGCAGCACCCGGTCCGCGGTCTCGTGCCGCCCGACCAGTTCATCCCGCTTGCTGAGCAGACCGACCTGATCCACCGCCTGACGAGCTGGGTGATGCGCAGGGCCTTGCTCGAGCTACGCAACCTCGACGAGACCAAGGTGCTGAAGCTCGCGGTCAACGTCTCGGCGCGCAACCTCGCGCGGACAGGCTTCGCGCAGGAGGTCGTCGACCTGCTGGCCGAGCTCGACATGCCGGCTGGCCGCTTGATCCTCGAGGTCACCGAGACCGCACTGCTCGCGGACCCGGTCCGCGCCGCGATCGTGCTGGGCGAGCTGGCGGCGGCCGGGGTCCACATCAGCCTGGACGACTTCGGTTGCGGCCAGACCTCGCTCGGCTACCTCGCCACCTTGCCGCTGAACGAGATCAAGATCGACCGCAGCTTCATCGGCGACATGCTCTCGAACACCGCGCACGACGCGATCGTCCGGTCGGTCGTCGAGCTGGGTCACAACCTCGCCCTCCGCGTGGTCGGCGAGGGCGTCGAGACCGACGACGTGCTGAGCCGGCTCCGTGGCACCGGCTGCGACCTGGTGCAGGGCTACTTCATCGCGCGCCCGATGCCAGCCGTGCAGCTCGCCAGCTGGCTCTCGGACGCGCGCACCGCGTTGGTGCCCACCCCGACGACCTGACCCCTCACTCAGGCCGGTCGAACGGTTCCAACGGGTCGAACGACGCGTCCGCAGCCTCACCCGCAGCCGGCGCGACCACGGCGGGGGCAGCCACGACAGGCACCGGGCGGCGGGCGCGGGCCACCGAGCCGGCGAGACCCGCGAGGCCGAGCCCCACCAACGCCAGGGGCAGCACCAGCTGGGCGTTGACGTGCGTGTGGTTGACCGAGCCGACCAGGTACGACACCGCCACGGCTAGCAGCACCAGCCCGGCGACCAGCGACATCACGTCCAGCGCATGCTTACGCACGTTGCACCTCCAGCGTCCCGGCACCGACGGCGAGGTCCAGGACCAGGGTGCCCGTGCTGGTCCCGGCGGGTAGCAGCGTCACGTTCTTCCGTAGCCCGAACCCGGACGCCTTGGCCCCATCGGGGTCGGGCACCTCGATCGAGCCGACGCCGACGTGCGTGGTGAGCTGGAGGGTGACGTCGTCGGGGACGGTCACGGTGAGAGTCCCGGCCCCGAGGCCGGAGGCGACGTGCACGGTGCCCGTGACCGGCAGGGCTGTGAGGTCGAGCCGGGCGTCGCCGGCGGCCCACTGGTAACCATCGGCCGGGACGGCGGTCAGGGTCGTGGGCGTCCACGTGACAGGGCCGGCCGAGCGCGAGCTCACGCCTGGCAACGACGCCCCGGCGGCGAGGGTCAGGGCGAGCAGCACGCCCAGCACGATGAGCCACCGTGCCCGGCCGAAGAAGGAGCCCAGCACCAGGCCCAGCGCGACGATCCCGAGCAGGATCGCGAGGAACGGCACCGGATGGACCTCCACCGCACCCGCGCGGTCGAGCAGCACCATGACACCCGCCGCGATGGCCGCGATGCTCACGGTCAGCAGGCCGAGCGCGGACCGTTCCTTCGGCGGCTTCGTCGGCTTCGACGGCGCCGCGACGCGAACAGGGCCTGCGGGGCTGAGCCCGTCGCTGGTCGCTGTCGTGGCCTCGGCTGAAGCCGCAGCCGGGGCCCACACGTACGCCTCGGGCTGTGGGGTCTGGGCTGCGGGTGGCACGGTCCCCGGCACGATCGGCGGCTGCGAGGGCCGGCTGTTGTAGACCAGCAGGACCAGGCCGCCGACGATGACCAGCGGCACCAGTCCGTGGCCCGTCCAGCCGAACCAGCTGCCGTCGAAGCTCAGCGAGATGATCGCGACCACGACGCCGACCACGATCACGGTGGTGCGCCCGTGCCGCTGCACCTGCTGCTGCAGCTCGGAGGCGTCCGAACCCTCGTTGGGGATCAGCAGCCAGCCCGCTGCGTACAGGAGCAGGCCGGAGCCGCCGAAGAGGGCGAGCACGGCGATCAGGATGCGCAGGATCACGGGGTCGATGCCCAGATGCCGGGCGAGGCCGCCGCAGACGCCCGCCACCTTGCGGTCGGACAGGCTTCGGCGCAGCGGCGGCGGCGGTGCCGCGGGTGCTGGCGGGGGGAGGGTGCTGGTCGTCTCGTCCATGCCCTCAGCGTGCCGAACCGCCGCTGGTGCTGGTATCGGGTCCGACCCTGAGCCGTCCCTGAGGCAGCCCCGAGGGTCGAGGCAGCGGGGTCAGGGTGGAACCCGATGTGCTGACTTGTCCGGATCGGCCACCATGGGGTCGTGATGACGACCGGTTCCGCGACCCCGCCGCACGGCGGTGCCGGCGCGGCGCCGCTGCCGGGCGAGCCGAGGCTGCACCAGCCGCCGGCCGAGCGGCCGGTGCGGCGCCTCTACCGGTCACCCGACTCGCGGGTCGTCGCCGGCGTCGCGCAAGGGTTGTCGGACCACCTCGGCGTCCCTGCCATCTTCTTCCGGGTCGCGTTCGTCCTCATGGCGATCAGCGGAGGGGCCGGCATCGTCGCGTACGCGGCCTTCTGGGTGCTCGTGCCGCAAGGTGTGGCCCCGGCGGCCGAGCGTCGACCCAACGAGCCGACCGGCGCGCGGAGCACCGTGCCGCTGCTCGCGGTCGGCGCGGTGCTCGTGGGACTGCTCATCCTGACGGCGGGGACGCGGTTCGCCCCGATCGGTGGCGTCGGCGTCCCCGTGATGATCCTGGCCGTCGGCGTCGCGCTGCTCTGGCGGGTGGCGGACGACAGCCAGCGCGCGCGGTGGCGGACGACCGCGGGGTTCGGCGACGGCGCGACCGGCTCGCGGGGTGCCTGGCTCCGGGTCGCCGGCGGGCTGGGCCTGATGCTCGCCGGTGTCATCGCCCTGCTGGCTTCGCGGGGCGGGTTGCAGGCCGCCGTCGACGGGCTCGCCGGCGGGCTGGTGCTGCTCGCGGGGCTCGCGCTCGTCGCCGGCCCCTGGCTGCTGCGGGCGACCAGGGAGCTCCGGGACGAGCGGCGCGAGCGGATCAGGGCGCAGGAGCGTGAGGAGATCGCGGCGCACGTGCACGACTCGGTGCTGCAGACGCTGACCCTCATCCAGCGCAACGCGGACGACCCGCGGGCGGTGCTCCGGCTGGCGCGCGCCGAGGAGCGCTCGTTGCGGCAGTGGCTGTACCGGCCGGGGACTGGCGACACCCGCACGTTCCGCGTCGCGCTCGAGGAGGTCGCCGCCGAGGTCGAGGACGCGCACGGCGGCACCTTCGAGGTCGTCGTCGTGGGGGATGCCGGGCTCGACGAGCAGCTCGGCGCGCTGCTGCAGGCCGCCAGGGAGGCGATGGTCAACGCGGCGAAGTACGCGGGCGAGCACGGCCCGGTCTCCGTCTACGCCGAGGTCGAGCCGCAGCAGGCGAGCGTCTTCGTCCGCGACCGCGGACTCGGTTTCGAGCCGGCTGACGTACCGTCGGATCGGCTCGGCATCAGCATGTCGATCATCGGCCGGATGGAGCGCAGGCGTGGGCGCGCCGAGGTCAGGGCGACCCCGGGCGAAGGCGTCGAGGTCAGGCTGTTCATGCCGCGCAGCGCGCCAGCCGAACGAGACAGCAGCGAACGAGACAGCAGCCAACGAGACAGCAGCCGAGGAGGACCCGCCGTGAGCCAGCTCCCTCGGGTGGTCCTCGTCGACGACCACCGCATGTTCCGGTCGGGGGTCCGGGCCGAGCTCGGTGACTCCGTCGATGTCGTCGGGGAGGCCGCCGACGTCGAGTCGGCGGTCAACGTCATCGCGGCGACCCGCCCCGATGTGGTGCTCCTCGACGTGCACCTGCCGGGCGGGGACGGCGGTGAGGTGATTCGCGGCTGCGCCGCGGCCGGCGTCGAGACGACCTTCCTCGCGCTCTCGGTGTCCGACGCCGCCGAGGACGTCATCGGTGTCATCAGGGCGGGCGCCCGCGGATACGTCACGAAATCCATCACCGGGCCCGAGCTCGCCGACGCAGTGCGCCGGGTCGCGGATGGGGACGCGGTGTTCTCCCCGCGGCTGGCAGGCTTCGTGCTGGACGCCTTCGCGGGCTCCGCGGAGGTCCCCGTGGTCGACGAGGAGCTCGACCGCCTGTCGCAGCGCGAGCGTGAGGTGCTGCGGCTCATCGCCCGTGGCTACGCCTACAAGGAGGTCGCGCGCGAGCTCTTCATCTCCGTCAAGACGGTCGAGACGCACGTGTCTGCGGTGCTGCGCAAGCTCCAGCTCTCGAACCGCCACGAGCTGACGATCTGGGCGACCGACCGTCGGCTGATCTGAAAGGCCGCCCGCCGCGGGCCGGCTGTTCGGTCCGACTCTGTGCGATTGCCTCACGCTGGTGCTGCTGGTGTGCAAGCCTCCCGTCGGGGAGGAACCATGGCTGCCGGACGGGGACGGGCGCGTGCGGGCCGGAGTCGGCTCGCGCGGCTGGGCGTCGCGGGCGCTCTCGCGTTGAGCGTCGCCGCGGCGACGAGCATGGTGGCCCCGATGCCCGCCGGCGCTTCGACCGCGCACGTGATCAGTGTCGTCGGGAACCACCTCGAGCGGGACGGGGCACCGTTCGACCCGCGTGGGATGGTCAGCATCGCGTTGCTCGGTGATCTTGGCTGCGCGAGCAACGAGACCCACGACGCGAAGCGGGCCCTGACCTCGACGCTCGCTGCGATCGCCGGTGAGTGGAAGGGCAACACGGTGCGGCTGCACGTCTCGCAGTACGTGCTCGCGGGGAGCGATCCGGCGGTCAGCGTCGCGGACTACCTCACGGCCATCCAGGCGGCCGTCGCCCAAGCGCACGCCGACGGGCTGTCAGTGATCTTGAGCATGCAGGACGAGTCGCTGGCCTGCGAGCCCGCGGCGACCCGGGACACGCTGCCAACGGCGCACACGGTGGCGGCCTGGGACGCGCTCGTCCCGGCGATCAAGAGCGACAAGGACGTCATGCTCCAGCTGTTCAACGAGCCGCAGACGTCGGACGACACCGGGGACGATCCCACGGCGGCCGACTGGACGCAGTGGAGGGACGGCGGCGGGACGCAGACTGACGGCGACGCCGTCGTCGGGTTCCAGGCGCTGGTGGACGAGATCCGCGGACTGCAGGCGACGAACGTGCTGATCGCCGACGGGCTCAACAAGTCCGGCAAGCTGCAGGGGCTGACTCCGCTCGCCGACTCGCTCGACGCCGTCGCCTACTCGGTGCACCCGTACTACTACACCAAAGGACCCGCAGACTGGCAGGAGCGATTCGGGTACCTCGCAGCCAGTCATCCGGTCATCGCCACGGCATGGAACTACAGCGTCGCCGAGTGCGGCACCAAGTACGAGATGCTCGCGCCGTCGTTCCTCAGCTATCTCGCTGACCGGGACATCGGCGTCATGGGTCAGGTGGGCGACGACATCAAGCAAGCACTGCTCGTCACCGACCTCACGACCTACGGCCCGACGGCCTGCAGCGACGACGCCGGCCGGGGACCGGGGCTGGACTTCCTGGCGTACCTGACGGACACGAGCACCCCTCGTGCATCCGCGCTCACGGCGACCGCGGCACCGACCCAGGTGCGCATCGGCTCGCCGGTGACCGTCTCGGGACGGCTGACCGTGCAAGGCGAGGACGGGCTGGACCTTCTGCCCCTGACGGTCACCCGAGATGGCGTCGCGCTCCCTGGTGCGGTGACGGTTGCCGACGGAGCGTTCTCGTTCAGCGACGTGCCGCCGTCGGTCGGTGACGTGACCTATGAAGTGAGCTCTGCAGCCACTCAGGTGACGGCGGCGGCAGCGGCGACCGTGTCGGTCTCGGTCGTTCCGCCGCCGTCGTACACCGCCCTGGCTCCCCAGCGCATCTGCGATACGCGCGGTCATCCATGGACGGCTTCGCCGTCGACGTGCTCGGGGCCGGGGACGGGAAGCAGGCTGAAGGCCGGTCAGGCCATCACGGTCGATCTGCCCTCAGGTCTGGTGCCTGCGGGTGCGAGCGCGGTCGTCCTCAACGTGACCGCGGTGGGTGCCGCAGGCAGTGGCTACCTGACCGTCTATCCGGCTGGTGCTCCGGTGCCGCTGGCTTCGAGCGTCAACTACGCGGGCCGGGCACCGGTGCCCAACCTCGTCGAGGTCGCGCCGGGGACGGGTGGTGCGGTCCGGGTGTACTCCTCGCAGGCGGCCGACGTGGTCGTCGACCTTGAGGGCTATGAGGCCGTCCCCGCTGCGGCTACCGGGGCTGGGCTCTACCGCCCGGCCGGACCCGTGCGGATCTGCGACACGAGGGCCGCGCACGCGGGGACGGTCGACCAGTGCACGTTGCGCCAGCTCCACCCGGGCCAACCGCTGGCCGTGACCGTGGCTGGTGAGCCTGGGCTGCCGACGACAGGAGTGGCCGCGGTGGTCCTGAACGTCACCGCGGTCGCGGGTGGTTCCGGCGGCTACGTCACCGTCTACCCGGCCTCGGGCGCCGCGGCAGTTCCAACCGCGTCCAACGTCAACTTCTCGCCCGCACGAGATCGTGCCCAATCGCGTCATCGTGCCGGTGGCGGCGGACGGCACGGTCGACCTCGTGTCCAACGCCTCGGTCGACGTGCTGGTGGACGTCACCGGCTACTTCACCGCTGCCGGCGGTACGGGATCGGTCTTCTCCGCCATCACCCCGACCCGGATCTGTGACACGCGCACCACCGCGGTGCTCGAGGGCGCCGCGGCGCAGTGCCGTGATCGCGCACCGGGCGCACCCCTCACCGTTCAGGTGACGGGGCTGGTCGGGGTTCCGGCTACGGCGACCGCGGTCGTGGTCAACCTGACCGCCACCCGTCCGAGCCGGGCCACCTATCTCACGGCCTTCCCGACAGGGCAGTCCCGACCGCTGGCCTCCGACCTGAACCTGCTTCCCGGCGGAACAGCGGCCAACTTCGCTGTCGTGCAGCTGGGCGCCGGAGGCAGCTTCACCGTGACGAACGCGCTGGGACGTACGGACGTGGTCGTCGACGTGCTCGGGTGGTACGGACCCGCCTAGCGGCTGTCCGTCGGACGCCGGCTCGGCTGGCGCGGAGCCGGCTCAGGACGAGCGTTCGCGCAACCAGTCCTGCGCGCCCTGGGGCAGGTAGAGCAGGCCGTCCTCGAGCTGGCTGAACAGGCCGCTCTCGATGAGGTCCTCGGTCGGCGGAAAGCCCTGCGTCGGGTCGTCGAGCAGGATGGCGTACACATCGGGGCGTTGCTGCTCGAGGTTCGCGAGGTCCCGGGTGATCAGCTCGTCGTCCATGCGTCGCACCCTACTAGGCGTGGCCGGAGCCGCCCCATCGCCGTAGCTGCCCGCCGCTCCTCCCCGCCGCTCCTACCCGCTGGGCCGCCCGACCGCTCGGCCGCGGCTAGCCCGCGGCTTCCGTGACGACGGCCGGAGCGGGATCGTCGTCCTCGGGGAAGACGAGCGGCTCGACCTTGCGCGGCAGCAGGGCGACGGCGACGACGCCCAGCAGTGAGACGCAGACCAGCGCGATGAACACGTTGTGCGTCGCGTCGAACAACGCAGCGCGGACGAACGCCGAGACCGCGGAGGGTTCCGGCGTCCCGCCCAGCACCAACCGGGTCGTGTCGACGCTGGCCGGCAGCTTTCCGGCGAGGTCCGGCGGCGGGTGCGCGAACCGGTTCGCCAGGGTCGCGTTCGCGATCGCTCCGAGCACGGCAGCCCCGACGGCACTCCCGATCGCCCTGCTGAACATGTTCGTGCCGGTGACCACGCCCCTGCGCTTCCAGCCGACGACCGACTGCACGGCGACCACGGTGGGGCTGTTGGTGAGCCCGAGGCCGGCGCCGACGACGAAGCAGGCGAGGCCGACCTCCCAGACCGTCGAGAACCCGGTCAGGAACAACGTCAGCAGCATTCCCGCGACGACGATCGAGCTGCCGATCAGCGCCGTGCTCCGGAACCCGATGCGCATGTAGATCCGGCCGGAGAAGGTCGCGGTGAGCGGCCAGCCGATCGTCAGGCACGCCAGCGTGAAGCCCGCGACCAGCGCGCCGGTCCCGAGGACTCCCTGCACGTAGGTCGGAACGTACGAGCTCAGGCCGATCAGCAGGGCCCCCACGGCGACCGCGGCGAGGTTCCCGGCGACCAGCGTGCGCCGGGTGAAGACCCACAGCGGCAGCACGGGCTCGCTGACGCGCTTCTCCACGAAGACGAACGCGACCACCAGAGCCGCACCCCCGAGCAGCACGGCGGCGCTGACCGGCGAGACCCAGTCCCAGCCGACGCCGCCCTCGAGCAGTCCGAGGATGAGCAGCGAGCACCCCGCGGTGAGCAGGCCGGCACCGAGGAAGTCGATGGAGTGCTTGCGCCGGACGACGTCCTCCTTGAAGTGCCGCACCAGCATCACCACGGCGGCCGCCCCGACGGGGACGTTGACGAAGAAGATCCACCGCCACGACAGGTACTCGGAGAACAAGCCGCCCAGCGTCGGACCCAGCACCGAGGCGATCCCCCACACGCTGGCGATGTAGCCCTGGACCTTCGCGCGCTCCTCGACCGAGTAGAGGTCGCCGACGATGGTCAGCGCCATCGGCTGGACGGCGCCGGCGCCGATCCCCTGGAGCGCCCGGAACGCGATCAGCGCGGGCATGCTCCAGGCGACCCCGCAGAGCACCGAGCCGAGCAGGAAGACGGCGATCCCGAACAGCATCACCGGGCGCCGCCCGCGCAGGTCGGCGAACTTGCCGTAGAGCGGGACCGTGACGGCCTGGGTGAGGAGGTAGATCGAGAAGAGCCACGGGAACTGCGAGAAACCACCGAGGTCACGGACGATCGAGGGGACCGCCGTGGCGATGATCGTGCTGTCCAGGGCGACCAGGGCGACCGACAGCATGAGGGCGACCAGGACCGGTCCGCGGTCCGAGCCGAACCCGACGCCGCCGGCCTTCGGTGCGCGAGCCACGCCTGCCACGCGGTGCCTCCTCATCCTGGTTCGAGACCGGCTGGTCGAGACGCTTCTCGAGACTGGGAACGCTGCGGACAACCCCCGCGCTCCGGATCCGTATTCCAGGATCGGAGCGCTTCTCGTGTGGTGGACTGTCCCCATGAGCGAGCCGGTCGACGCGACCGCCGAGGTCCCGCTCCCCAAGGACCGGCCTCGTGGCGTGCTCGGGCGCATCCTCAGCGGGGTCCTGTCCTACGGCGTCGTGGGACTGATCATCTGGTTCCTGGTCCAGCAGCTCACCACGCCGTCGCAGTCCGAGTCGGCCCTGGAGTCGATCACCTTCTGGCAAGTGGTGGTCATCGTCATCCTGGGCTTGCTGAACCTCCTGACCAACCTGCCACCGATCATGGTCACCCTGCCCGGGCTCCGGCTGCGCGAGGCAGCGGTGACCAACACCGCTTCCGCTGCGCTGTCGAACACGGTGCCCGAGGGCGGCGCGGTGGCCACCGGTCTCAACTTCGCGATGCTGCGGTCGTGGGGGTTCCGGCTCAACGCCATCACGTCCAGCTTCCTCGTCACCGGGGTGTGGACGAACTTCGTCCGCTACACGCTCATGGCGGGCGGCCTCGTGATCATGGTGCTGAGGGGCAAGGGCTCGGCCTCGCTGCTGTGGATCACGCTGCTCGTCGTGGTCCTCGTGGTGGTCGCGATCATCTTGTTCGGCCTCATCCTGCGCAGCGAGAGCTTCGCGAAGGCGCTCGGTCGGTTCACGAACAGGCTGGGGGCGTGGTCGCTCAAGGTGCTGCACCTGCACCGCTTCACGATTCCCGACATGGAGGAGCAGGTCGCGCTCTTCCGCACCGAGATGATCAGCCTGATCCGTGGGTGCTGGTGGTCGTTGACGCTGTGGATGATCCTCTCCCAGCTGTCGGCGTGCTTGGTGCTGGGCGTGGCGCTGCGCATGCAGGGCATCAACGAGGCGACCATCCCGTGGGCCGAGGTCGTGGTCGCCTTCGGTGCCTGCTCGCTGGCCTCGCTGATCGCCCCGACGCCTGGCGGGCTCGGGGTGGTCGAGGCGACGTTGCTCGCAGTGCTCAGCGCCGGGCTGCCCGACTCCTACCGCGGACCGATCCTCGCTGCGATCGTGCTGTACCGGATCGCGACCTGGCTCCTGCCGATCCCGATCGGGGCGGTGTCCTACCTGTACTGGCGCAACTCGACGAAGTGGCGCCGCACCGAGGCAGACCGGTACGGGACCGAAGAGGCCGCGGTCGTCAGCTAGCTCGACGACCGTCGATCGGTGGAGGTCAGCCGCCGCTGGCGGTGCCGAGCGTCACGGTGGCGGTCGCGGTCTGGCCGCCCCGCACGTAGGTCAACGTGACCTGGCTGCCCGGCGGGTACGAGCGCACCGCGGCCACCAGGGCGTCGGCGCTGTCGATGTACCGGTTGCCGACCTTCATGACCGTGTCGCCGACCTTGAGGCCGGCCTTGGCAGCGGGCCCGCCCGCGGTCACCCCGGACAGCAGGGCGCCTCCGTTGGTCGCGTCGCCGACGTTCACTCCGAGCTGGGCGTGCGTCGCCTTCCCGGTCTTGATCAGCTCCTGCGCGATGACCCTGGCCTGGTCGATCGGGATCGAGAAGCCCAGGCCGATGGACCCGCTCTGCGTGCCCGAGGTGGACTGCCCGAGGGTGGCGATCGCCGAGTTGATCCCGACGACCTTGCCGTCGAGGTCGACCAGCGGGCCGCCCGAGTTGCCGGGGTTGATCGCGGCATCGGTCTGGATCGCCGAGAGCACCGAGCCCTGGCCGGCCTGCCCGCTCTCGCTCGAGGTACGGACCGGGCGGTCGAGCGCGCTGACGATGCCGGAGGTCACGGTCCCCGACAGGCCGAGCGGTGAACCGACGGCGACCACCGTCTGGCCGACCACGAGCGAGCTCGAGCTGCCGAGGGTGGCTGGATCGAGGTCGGTGACGCCCTTGGCTTTGATCACGGCGAGGTCCGAGCTCGGGTCGCGGCCGACGATCGTCGCGTCGACGGTGCGGTTGTCCGGCAGGTTCACGGACAACGTGCCGCCGGCAGCGGCGCCCTCGACGACGTGGTTGTTGGTCAGGATCAGGCCGTCGGCGCTGATGACCACGCCCGAACCTTCGCCGCCACCGCTGGAGTCCTTCTCGACGATCGAGACGACGCTGGGCAGGAGCTTCTTGGCGACGGCCTCGACCGAACCAGTGGGCAGCACCGCAGGGGTGTTGCCGGTGTTGAGCCCCGTGTTCAGGCTGGTGTTCGCGGTGGACGTGTCGGAGTCGTGCGCTGACGTCACGGCCGCACCGACGCCGCCGCCGATCAGGCCGGCAAGCAGTGCGGTCCCGGCGACCAGGGCGACGATGCGTCCGGTCCTCGGCTTGTGGCTCGTACTTACCTCGTCGTCGGCGAGGACGGTGTCGCCGACCGGAGCGGCGGCCGGTGCCGAGCCCACCGGTGCGAAGGGGTCGTAGGGCACCTGGCTGGCCGCAGCCTGTCCCGGCACGGCGTCCCACAACGGAGCCGTGGGGTACTCGGGCGCCGATGGCTGGCCGGGTTGCTGGTACTGCGGCTGCTCGTAGCTCGGCTGCTCGTAGGTCGGGGACGCGTAGGCGGGTGCCTCGTACTGCGGCTGCTCGTAGCTCGGCTGCTCGTAGGTCGGCTGCTCGTAGGTCGGCTGCTCGGTGACGCTGTCGGCGCCTGGTAGGTGGGGGCCTGGTAGGTCGGGGCATCCTGCGGCGGGCTCGCGTGCGTGGGCTCCGACGTCGTCGACCCGTCCTCCGGCTGCTCGCCCGAGGTCGGGGGGTTGACGTTCTCGTCCATGGCTAGAGGGTCCCCAATCGGACTGAGAGGCGGCTGAGAGGTGCGGCCGTGAGCAGTCGAGCGTAGACGGGCCGCGCCGACAGCGCCTGCGTGGCCACTGCCGGCCGGTTCACTGCGTCAGGTGCTCGTCCCTGGTCAGCATCCCACCGGCCGGCTGGCCTGGCAGGTGCATGGTCATCACGGTCCCAGGGTTCTCCTCCCAGCCGATCTTGGCCGGGCCGGCGGTGACGGTGCCGCCGTGCCGGGCGACCGTCTGGGCCACGATCGCCAGCCCGAGCCCAGAGCCTGGCTTCGCCCGGGCGTCGGCCGAGCGGTAGAAGCGCTCGAACACCATGGGGAGGTCGGCGGGTGCGATCCCCGGCCCCTCGTCGGCCACGGTGAGGGTGCCGTCGGTCAGCCGCACCGTCACCGTCCCGCCCGGCGGGCTCCACTTGGCCGCGTTGTCCAGCAGGTTCGTGACGGCGCGCTCCAGCGATGCCGGCTCGCCCATGAGCAGCCAGCCGTCGGTCCTGACGTCGAAGGTCACGCCGGCCGCGCGCCGCCGCACCCGCTCGACCGACCGCTCGACGACATCCGCGAGGTCGAGCTGCTCGACCATCCGCCCGGTCCCCCCGACCGCCTGTCCGTCGTCGCGCGAGAGCTCGACCAGGTCGCCGATGAGCACGCCGAGCTCTTCCACCTGGGCGCGGAGGTCGGTGAGCATCGCGCGCTCCTCGCCCGGCGGCAGCGCGGGCTGGCCCATCGTCGAGCTCTGCGCGAGCAGGTCGAGGTTGGTGCGTAGCGAGGTCAGCGGTGTGCGCAGCTCGTGCCCAGCGTCCGCGACCAGCTGGCGCTGCTGGCTCCGGGACGTGTCCAGGGCCAGCAGCATGGCGTTGAACGCCGACGTGAGACGAGCGAGCTCGTCATCGCCGGTCACGGGGATGGGCGTGAGGTCCTCGGTGCGGGCGATGTACTCGGCGGCCTCGGTGAGGCGCTCGACGGGACGCAGTCCCGCCCGCGCGATGAGCAGCCCGAGGATCGCCGCCAGAACGATGCCGGCCACGCCGATGGCGAGGAAGATGAGCGCCAGCGTGCGGAGCGTCTCCCGGATCGGTTCTGTCGGCGAGGACACCACGAGCGCGCCGCCGCCGTCCGTGGGCACGGTGACGACCCGGACGGGAGCGCCCAGCACCGTTCCGTCAGTGATCGAGTAGTCGGTGACCCCGAGCGCGACGGCCTGCTGCTGGGCGCCGATCGGAGGCAGCACCGGCGTGTTGGCCAGGATGCGACCGCTCGGCGCGATGAAGGCGAGGCTGATGTCCCCGAAAGCCTCGCGGGGGATCGCCCGGATCGAGTCGACGTCCATGACCGACAAGGTCTGAGCCCGGGTCGTGAGATCCGAGTCGAACCGGTCCTGCACCTGCGACTTGACGAAGAGG
Source organism: uncultured Actinomycetota bacterium (assembly GCA_963819215.1). GTDB lineage: Bacteria > Actinomycetota > Actinomycetes > Prado026 > Prado026 > CAWFVK01. Next base: position 119,767 of record CAWFVK010000009.1, read on the forward strand.
AACCCGGCGAGGGCCACGGCCGCGACCGTGACGGCGACGACCATCGCCGTCAGGGCGGCGACGCGAGCACGAAGACTGAAGGGCCGGCCTAACCGGCCACCACGAGGGTCGGGCGAGGTCACGGAGGCGTCTCGCGCAGGACGTAGCCCACCCCGCGGACGGTGTGGACGAGCCGGGGCTCCTCGGCCTCCTCGGTCTTGCGCCGCAGGTAGCCGACGTAGACCTCGAGGGAGTTGGCGGTGGTCGGGAAGTCGTAGCCCCAGACCTCCTCGAGGATCAACGACCGGCCGAGGACCCGGCGGGGTCGCAGCATGAGCGTCTCGAGCAGCGCGAACTCGGTGCGGGTCAGCCGGATCCGGCGCTCGCCCCGGAACACCTCACGCGTCCCTCGGTCCAGCGCGAGGTCGGCGAACCGCAGGACGTCGCCCGACTCCTCGGCGCCTGCAGGCTCGACCCGGCTGCGCCGCAGCAGGGCGCGCACCCGGGCCAGGAGCTCCTCGAGGGCGAACGGCTTCGGGAGGTAGTCGTCGGCGCCGGCGTCGAGGCCGGCCACCCGGTCGGAGACGTCGTCGCGCGCGGTGAGCATGAGGATCGGGACGTCGTCGCCCGCCGCCCGGAGCCGGCGGCAGATCTCCAGGCCGTCCATGCCCGGCAGCATGACGTCGAGCAGGATCGCGTCGGGGCCGTCCGAGCTGGTCGCAGCCGCGAGGCCGCTGGGGCCGTCGTCGGCGGTGATGACGTCGAACCCGTTGAAGGCCAGCGATCGGCGCAACGAGTCACGGATGCCAGGGTCGTCCTCGACGACGAGTACGCGCATGCGCACAGTCTGCCGGTACGGGCTGAAGCACGGCTGAGAACCACGCAGAACGACGGGAGAAACCAGCCTGCGGCTAGGGGAGCGTGACCACCATGAACTGCTCGGCCAGCCGGCCCTCGGGCAGCCCACCCGCCTCGGCAGCGCGCAGGGTCCAGGTGCGGATGAACTCCTCGAGCTGCTCCACGTGCTCGGTCTGCGAGACGTGCGCGCGCAGCGCGGCGATCTTCGCGTCGAAGGTGTCGGTGATGTCGACCCAGTGGTCGTTGGTCGCGCTCCCCATCAGCCACAGCTCCGGCACCGTCCAGGCGTCCAGGCGCTCGTCCTGCAGCAGGGTCGGGTGCGCGAAGGGGTTCCGGGCATCGGGGTAGACGGCCTGGACCGTGGCCTCGCCGGCCGCGAGGTGGTCGGGGTGCGAGGCCGGCAGCCGCGCCCAGTTGCGCTCCGGCGACTGGGTGAGCAGGCGCTGGGGGCGGACCTGGCGGATGACTCGCGAGATGTCGCGCCGAAGGTCGTGGGTGACCGTCAGCTCGCCGTCCTTGTAGCCGAGGAACCTGACGTCGGTGACGCCGGTCGCCGCGGCCGCGGCGCGCTGCTCGGCCTGCCGGATCGCCGGGATCTCCGACCTCGGGACCGCCGGGTCGAAGCCGCCGGCGTCCCCGTTGGTGACGATCGCGTAGGTGACCTCGACCCCGGCCTTGGTCCAGGAAGCGACCGTCCCGGCGGCGCCGAAGTCGACGTCGTCAGGGTGGGCCGTCACGACCAGGACGCGCTGCACCTCGTTGTCCTCAAGCACGTTGCGGGGTGTCCTCTCCGGGGGCCTGGCCGGTGCTCGGCCACGGTTTCTGTGGGTGCTGGGAACGTAGACTCGGACGCGAGATGACGACCCTCTTCGATGCCGACGCGGACGCTGACCCGCAACCGAACCTACCGCCGGTTCGGGCCGCGCGCGCACGCCCTGATCCCGCCGCGCTCCTCGAGGGCCTCAACCCGCAGCAGCGCCAGGCCGTCGTCCACGAGGGCCCGCCGCTGCTCATCGTGGCGGGCGCCGGCTCGGGCAAGACGCGGGTGCTCGCCCACCGCATCGCCTACCTGCTCGCCGCCAGGGGCGTGCAGCCCGGCTCGGTGCTGGCGATCACCTTCACGAACAAGGCCGCGGGCGAGATGCGCGAGCGGGTCGCGTCGCTCGTCGGCGGCCGGGCGAAGATGATGTGGGTCTCGACCTTCCACTCCGCCTGCGTGCGCATCCTGCGGGCCGAGCACGCCAAGCTGGGGTACTCCTCCAGCTTCTCGATCTACGACGCCGCCGACTCCCTGCGCCTGATGACCCAGGTCTGCCGCGAGCTCGACCTCGACCCGAAGCGGTACCCGGTCCGGGGCTTCTCGGCCCAGGTGAGCAACCTCAAGAACGAGCTCATCGACCACGAGACCTACCGCCGCGGCGTGGCCAACCACATGGAGGAGCAGGTCGCCGAGGCGTACGCCCGGTACCAGGCGCGGCTGCGCGAGGCCAACGCCTTCGACTTCGACGACCTCATCATGACCACGGTCAACCTCCTGCAGGCCTTCCCCGAGGTCGCCGAGCACTACCGCCGGCGCTTCCGGCACGTCCTGGTCGACGAGTACCAGGACACCAACCACGCGCAGTACGTCCTGGTCCGCGAGCTCGTCGGCCGGGCCGATCCCGCGCTGGGCGTGCCAGGGGCGGTCCCGGACCCTGGCCGGATCGCGCCGTCCGAGCTCTGCGTCGTCGGGGACGCCGACCAGTCGATCTACGCCTTCCGCGGCGCCACGATCCGCAACATCCTGGCGTTCGAGGAGGACTACCCGGACGCCGTCACCGTGCTGCTCGAGCAGAACTACCGCTCGACGCAGAACATCCTGTCCGCGGCGAACGCCGTGATCAGCCGGAACTCCAGCCGCAAGCCGAAGAACCTGTGGGCCGACGCCGAGTCGGGCAGTCCCATCGTCGGCTACGTCGCGGACAACGAGCACGACGAGGCCGCGTTCGTCGCGAGCACCATCGACGCCCTGGCCGACGCGGGGGAGGCCAAGGCCTCCGACGTCGCGGTGTTCTACCGGACCAACGCGCAGTCCCGGGTGTTCGAGGAGGTGTTCATCCGGGTCGGCCTGCCGTACAAGGTCGTCGGCGGGGTGCGGTTCTACGAGCGGCGCGAGGTCAGGGACGTCCTCGCCTACCTCCGGGTGCTGGCCAACCCGGACGACTCGGTCTCGCTGCGCCGCATCCTCAACACCCCGCGGCGCGGGATCGGCGACCGGGCCGAGGCCTGCGTCGAGGCCCTGGCCGAGCGCGAGCGCATCCCGTTCGCCGCGGCGCTGCTGCGGGCCGCGGACGCGCCGGCGATCAACCCGCGCTCGCTGAACGCGATCGACGCCTTCAACCGGCTGATGGAGTCGTTGCGGACCCTCGTCGAGGCCAGGTCAGGGCCGGCCACGGTGCTCGTCGCCGTCCTCGAGCAGACCGGCTACCTCGCCGAGCTCCAGTCCAGCACCGACCCGCAGGACGAAGCCAGGGTCGAGAACATCGCCGAGCTCGAGGCCGTCGCCCGCGAGTACGAGGAGGCGAACCCGACCGGGACGCTCGCCGACTTCCTCGAGCAGGTCGCGCTGGTCGCCGACTCCGACCAGATCCCGGACGCAGACGGCGAGACCGGCGGCGTGGTCACCCTGATGACCCTGCACACAGCGAAGGGCCTGGAGTTCCCCGTCGTCTTCCTCACGGGCATGGAGGACGGCGTCTTCCCGCACCTCCGCTCGCTCGGCAACGAGAAGGAGCTCGAGGAGGAGCGCCGGCTCGCGTACGTCGGCATCACCCGTGCCCGGCAGCGGCTGTTCCTGTCCAGGGCCGTGGTGCGGTCGGCGTGGGGTGCGCCGTCCTACAACCCGCCGTCCCGTTTCCTCGAAGAGGTCCCGGCCGAGCTCCTCTCCTGGGAGCGCGAGGCCTCGGAGGCTCGTTCGCCGTCCCGTCCGTCGAGCTACAGCCAGTCCGTGTCCGCCCGGCCCACCACCCGGTCACCCGGCAACCGCGAGGTGATCTCGCTCGACCCGGGCGACCGCGTCACCCACGACACCTTCGGGCTGGGCACCGTCGTCTCGCTGGAGGGTGTGGGGGACAAGGCGCTGGCGAACATCGACTTCGGCTCGTCGGGGGTCAAGCGCCTGCTGCTGCGGTACGCGCCGGTCGAGAAGCTCTGACCCGGTCGGCGCCTGCGCTGGTGGTCCAGCGTGCGACAGGCGATGGTTGAGCCATGCGCCTGCGCGTGGCACTCGACGTGAACGCGGACACCGCGGAGGCCGACGTCATCGTGCGTCCCTGCGGTCGGTCCCTGGAGGGCCCCCCTGGTCTGGAGCTGCTCGAGGCCGCCGGTCCGACGGCGCTGGCCGCGTGCCGGGAGCTCCGGCACCTCGCCTTCCCCCGGGGGCTGCCTGCTGGCGAGGCGGTGTCCACGACGGCCGGTGACCTGAACGCACGCTGGCTCGTCCACGTGGCGGTGCCGGAGTACCCGGTGAGCGGCCAACGGGACCACCTGTTCACCGCCGCCTACCGCTCGGTGCTCGCCGTCGCCGACGACCTCGGAGCACGGACCCTGTGGGTGCCGGCCTTCGGGACGGTGCTGCCCTACTGGCCGCTGTCCGACGCCGCCCGGCTTGCGTTCTCCACGCTGCTCAACACCATCACCAGCGTGCGTGAGCTGACGCTGCACGTGTCGTCGCCGGCAGCGGTCGAGATCTACCTCGACGCCTTGGCCCGTCAGTCCGGGGACAACTACCCGCGGTAGGGATCAGGCGGTGGTCGGGCGGGCGAGACGCAGGTCGGCCGGGGCCGCGATCGTCGAGCCCTCGAGGTCGAGGTGGGCGAGCGTGGTGCCGATCTCGTGGACCACCCGCCCGTCGATCGGCAGCGAGATGTGGCCCACCCCTCGGACGAAGACGTTGCGGTAGGTCAGGTCAGGGTGGTCCAGACGCGCCGAGGAGGTCGGGATCACCATCTGGTCGTGGTCGGACCAGATCGCGACGAACCGGGTCCGTATCCCCGGCGCCGGCTCGGCAAGCTCCTGGATCAGGTCGCTCCCCGGGCGGAGCTGGCGCGCCAGCGGGTGCGGGACGAGCCGGGCGGCCAACGTTCCGCTGTGCGGGCTCCCCAGCGTCACGCAGGTGTCGACGCGCTCGTCGCCGTCCATGCACTGGACGTAGTAGCGCGCGATCACCCCGCCCATGGAGTGGCCGATGAGGTGGATCCGCTCGTAGCCGGTCTCCTCGCAGATCTGCTCGACCTTGATGGCCAGCTGCCGGGCGACCTCACGGATGTCGTCGGTCAGCGGGCTGTAGTTCAACGACGCGACGTGGTTGAAGCCGCGGCGGCGAAGGCCCCGGCGCAGCACCGTGAACACCGAGCGGTTGTCGACCACGCCGTGCACCAGCAGGATCGGCGTCCCGGCCGCCACGACGTCGCCGATCATGAGCCCGCGCTGGGCCGGGTGGAGGTCGTGGAGGTTGTAGCGGGCGAACTCGGCCCTGGTCTTCTCGCCGACGAGGCCGAGCGGGTACATCACCCCGTGCAGGCCGATCCAGGTGACCTCGACGACGGTGGCCTGGGCGGCCCGGCGGACGTGACCCAGCGCTGAGCCGATCGGCCCGAGCACCATCCGTCCACCCCCTTCGTCGCGAGCATCCCCCGAGGTATCGACCTCTCGGGCCGGTTACTTCACCCGCACTTCGTCACGCCAGCTCTATTTGTACCTTGCCGCACGTCCTGGCAGAGGGCATCCGCGACTCGCCTGATGCGTTCGTTACGCTCCGGATTCGGAGGTGTGCCATGACGGGTCCGTCGGAACCCAGCAGGACAGGCGGCTCGGGGCCGCTGCGTGTCGTGGTGGCCAAGCCTGGGCTGGACGGGCACGACCGCGGGGCGAAGGTCGTGGCCCGGGCGCTGCGCGACGCCGGCATGGAGGTGATCTACACGGGGCTGCACCAGACCCCTGAGCAGATCGTCGACACCGCGATCCAGGAGGACGCCGACGCGATCGGCCTGTCCATCCTCTCTGGCGCGCATCTGACCCTCTTCGCGAAGCTGATGGCCCTGCTCGACGCCAAGCAGGCCAGGGACATCGTCGTCTTCGGCGGTGGGGTGATCCCGACCGCGGACCTGCAGCCGCTGCACGACCTCGGTGTCGCGCAGGTGTTCACCTCGGGGACGCCGATGCACGAGATCGTCGCCTGGGTCCAGGCGAACGTCGGAGCCGGCGCCTCGGCATAGCGCTGCTGGTTGGCATAACCCTGCTGGTTGGCATAGCGCTGCTCGGGCCCAGCTACCCCCCTGACCGCTGCGGAGGGTCGAGGAATACGCTGCGCCAGCGGGCCGGGTGACACCTGGACCCAGTCGAGGCACAGCACGGTCGAGGCACAGCGCGTCGAGGCACAGCACGTCGAGGCACATCAGCAGGACGGAGCTCAGAGTGGACCTGTTCGAGTACCAGGCCAAGGATCTCTTCGCCAAGCACGGCGTCCCCACGCTGCCGGGCGGCGTGGCGGCCACCCCCGCGGAGGCGAGCGCGATCGCGGCGGACCTGCTCTCCGGCGGCGCGTCAGCCGTCGTGATCAAGGCGCAGGTGAAGACCGGCGGCCGCGGCAAGGCCGGTGGCGTCAAGCTCGCGCCTGACGTCGACGAAGCCACGGCCAGGGCGACGGACATCCTCGGCATGGACATCAAGGGCCTCACCGTCCACACCGTGCTGGTGACCGTGGCGAGCGACATCGAGACGGAGTACTACGTCTCCTTCCTGCTCGACCGCGCCAACCGCACGTACCTCGCGATGGCGTCCGTCGAGGGCGGCATGGAGATCGAGCAGCTCGCGGTCGAGCGCCCCGAAGCCCTGGCGAGGGTGCCCGTCGACGCGCTGGTCGGGTGCGACGCCGCGAAGGCCGCCGAGATCGCCGACGCCGCCGGCTTCCCGGCCGACGTGCGGCCCCAGGTCATCGACATCCTCCAGCAGCTGTGGACGGTCTTCGTCCAGGAGGACGCCACCCTCGTCGAGGTCAACCCGCTGGTGAAGGACCCCGCCGGCAAGGTGATCGCGCTCGACGGCAAGGTCACCATCGACGACAACGCGTGCCTTCCGGCACCCCGACCACGCGGCGCTGGCGGACCCGTCGGCCGACGACCCGCTGGAGCAGCTGGCGCAGGAGAAGCACCTCAACTACGTCAAGCTCCACGGCGCGGTCGGGATCATCGGCAACGGCGCGGGGCTGGTGATGAGCACCCTGGACGTCGTGGCCTACGCCGGCGAGGAGTTCGGTGGCGTCAAGCCGGCGAACTTCCTGGACATCGGCGGCGGTGCCTCGGCGCAGGTCATGGCGGACGGTCTGGAGATCGTCCTGTCGGACACCGAGGTCAAGGCAGTGTTCGTGAACGTGTTCGGCGGCATCACCGCCTGCGACGCGGTGGCCAACGGCATCGTCCAGGCGCTGGAGATCCTGTCCTCGAAGGGCGAGCTGTCCAAGAAGCTCGTCGTGCGGCTGGACGGCAACAACGCCGAGGAAGGTCGTCGGATCCTCGCCGACGCCAAGAACCCGCTCGTCGAGCTGGTCGACACGATGGATGGCGCTGCCCGCCGGGTGGCCGAGCTCGCCGCGGCGAACTAAGGAGCAGGACAGCACTCATGGCGATCTTCCTCACCGCGGACTCCAAGGTCCTGGTCCAGGGCATCACCGGCTCCGAGGGTGGCAAGCACACCCGTCGGATGCTGGCGTCGGGCACCAACATCGTCGCGGGCGTGACGCCAGGCAAGGGCGGCCAGACCGTCGACGCCGACGGCACCCTCATCCCCGTGTTCGGCTCGGTCGGCGAGGCGGTCAAGGAGACCGGCGCTGACGTCTCCGTCGTCTTCGTCCCGCCGCGGTTCGCCAAGGCCGCCGTCATCGAGGCGGTCGACGCCGGGGTCGGCCTCTGCGTCGTGATCACCGAGGGCATCCCGGTGCTCGACACCGCGGAGTTCTTCCAGTACGCCCAGAACGCCGGCACGACCCGCATCCTCGGGCCGAACTGCCCGGGCCTGATCAGCCCAGGGAAGTCCAACGCGGGGATCATCCCCGGCAGCATCGCCGGACCCGGCCGGATCGGGCTGGTCTCCAAGAGCGGGACGCTGACCTACCAGATGATGTACGAGCTCCGTGAGCTCGGCTTCTCCACCGCAGTCGGCATCGGCGGCGACCCGATCATCGGGACCACGCACATCGACTGCCTCGCCGCCTTCGAGGCTGACCCCGAGACCGACGCGATCATCATGATCGGCGAGATCGGCGGCGACGCCGAGGAGCGCGCTGCCGCCTACATCGCGGCCAACGTGACGAAGCCCGTCGTCGGCTATGTGGCCGGCTTCACGGCACCGGAGGGCAAGACGATGGGCCACGCCGGTGCCATCGTGTCGGGCTCGTCGGGCACCGCTCAGGCCAAGAAGGAGGCCCTCGAGGCCGCCGGCGTCAAGGTCGGCCAGACGCCGTCCCAGACCGCCGACCTGGTGCGGGACCTCCTGGCCGGCTAGCCGGAGCGGCCGCTGCGCCAGGCAGGTGAGTGGGAGAAGCAGGGGGTCGACGGCGCGGCATCCACGCTCGAAGCGCCGTGCTTGGCACCATCGAGGAATGCCCGCGCTGCCCCGGTTCGCTCCGACCCGCGTGAGGGCCGCATCGACGCGCGGGCGCCGCGCGTGACCATCAGCCTGGAGCGTCCACCGGCCGCCACCGCCGGCCCCGGTGAGGCGCGGTCCCCGCTGGTGTCGGGCGTCGTGGCCGCCGCCTGGGCGGCGGTCCTCGGGCTGGCCATCGTCGGCGTCCCGGTGATCATCGCCTGGGTGCTCGCCCCGCATGCCGGCACCAGCCCCAGCGACGCGATGCGCGCGGGCACCTTCGCCTGGCTCGAGGCCCACCACGGCATCCTGACCACCACGGCTGGGCCGATCTCGCTCGTGCCGCTCGGCCTGATCATGCTGCCCGCCGCCTTGCTCTACCGGACGGGTCGATGGGCCGGCCGGGTCTCGGTCGACGGCGCTGCAGCCGCGACCGCCGCGACCGCTGCGATGACGGCGGCCTACACGACCATCACCGCGATCGTCGCGGCTTCGACACCGACCCCCACGACCGGCGTCGCGCCCGCGAGCGTGGTGATCGGATCGGTGGTCCTCGCTGCCGTGGCTGGCGGGCTCGGTGTGCTGAGCGGCGCCAGGATGCTGCGGCCGGCGATCGCTGCCGTACCGGTCGCAGTCCGGGACACCAGCAGGGCGGCGCTGGCTGGCCTGGCGGTCCTGCTGGGCGGTGGGGCGCTGCTGCTCGCGCTCTCGTTGCTCGCGCACCTCGGCGAGCTCACCAAGCTGAGCACGGCGCTGCACGCCGGGAGCTTCGGTGGCGTGCTGCTGCTGGTCCTCGGCGTGCTGGCCCTCCCGTCCGGGGTGGTCTGGGCAGCCAGCTACGCCGTCGGGCCTGGGTTCGCCGTCGGCGTGGGCACCTCGGTGGCGCCGGCCGGCGTGGCGCTCGGCCCGGTGCCGGCGTTCCCGCTGCTCGCTGCGCTCCCCGGGACCGGCCAGGCTCCCGCAGCCTCGCTGATCGCGCTCGCCACGCCCGTGCTAGCTGGGATCGTCGTCGGCCTGTTCTGCGTGCGACGCCCGTCGCCGACAGGCGGCGCCACCGCGGGCCGGGCGTTCCTCGCGGGAGCGTTGGCCGGGATCGCTCTCGGGGCGCTGGCAGCGCTCAGCGCTGGGTCGCTCGGCGCGGTCCGGATGTCTCAGCTCGGGCCCGACGGACTGCGGGTCGGTCTGGTGGCTGCGCTGGAGGTCGGTGCGGTGGCGGCCGTGGTCGCGTGGGAGGGACTGCGTCAGGAGGAGCGGCTCCGCGCCTTCGCCGACGCCGTTCGTGCCCGCGTGGCGCCCTTGGTCGCGAAGGTCAGCGGCCGAAGCGCGCCTCCAACGCGGTCTTGAACTGGTCCTTGCACGCCGTCTGGGCGATTCCGGTGTTGGCGCCCGCCATGCAGTTGCGGTAGCTGGAGAACTGCGGCCAGATGACCGCGAGGGCGGCCACGACCAGGATCGCGACCGCTAGCCCGATGCTGCCCAGGGTCATCCCCACGAAGGCCGTCCCTGGTGTGCTGCTGCCAGCGGCGCGAGAGACCTTCACCGCTCGACGGCCGTACCAGTACGTCGCGGCGGCCGTCACGAAAGCCAGCGGGACCACCGAGACCGACAGGGCCACGCTCGCGATGCCGGCGGCTAGCGACCCGCGCGAGGCCCGGATCGCCTCCGCAGGCGCCGGCGGCCGGACCGGCGGCACGGCACCACCAGCAGCAGGACACCAGCAGCAGGACCACCAGCAGGACCAGCAGCAGCAGGCCGCGCAGCAGCAGGAGCAGTGGCACCAGGCGGTGCGCCAGCCGGCGTCGCCGGCGGGACGGGAGCGCCGCTGGGCGGCGGCGCGTAGGTCCACGGGTCCGGCGGCGGATCGGGGGTGGTCACGGCGCTCCCTGTCGCGTGCGGTGGTCGGGCAGCTCGTCGCCGCGCTGCCGAAGTCTCAGGCGGCTGCCGAAGACTCAGGCGGCCGATGTCAAGGACGGTTACCCGATATCGTGCCCCATCGTGGCCTCCCAACCGCACGACCCGACCGGCGCCTGCCGGGTCGTGGTCCTGGCCTCAGGTGCGGGCACCAACCTCCAGGCGCTGCTCGACGCCGCCACCGACCCCGCGTTCGGGGTCACCGTCGTCGCCGTCGGCACGGACCGCCCTGGCGTCGAGGCGCTGGAGCGCGCCGCCCGCGCCGGGGTCCCCTCGTTCACCGTGCGCGTCGCCGACTTCCCCGACCGCGCTGCCTGGGACGCCGCCCTCACCGAGCAGGTCGCCGCCTACGCCCCCGACCTGGTGGTGCTCGCCGGCTTCATGAAGCTCACCGGTGCGACCTTCCTCGCCGCCTTCGGCGGTCGTACGGTCAACACCCATCCCGCGCTCTCGCCGTCCTTCCCCGGGATGCACGGGCCGCGCGAGGCCCTCGCGTACGGCGTGAAGGTCAGCGGGTGCACCCTGTTCCTCGTGGACGCCGGCATCGACACCGGGCCGATCGTCGCGCAGGCCGCCGTCCCGGTGGAGCCCGCGGACGACGAGGCCGCGCTGCACGAGCGCATCAAGACCGCCGAGCGCAGGCTGCTCGTCGAAACGGTGGGCCGGATGGCCCGCGAAGGTTGGTCCGTCACCGGCAGGAAGGTCACCATCCCGTGAGTACCCGACCGATCAAGCGCGCGCTGGTCAGCGTCTACGACAAGGCCGGCCTGGTCGAGCTCGCCCAGGGCCTGGCCGCGGGCGGTGTCGAGATCGTCTCGACCGGCAGCACCGCCGCGACCATCGCGGCCGCCGGCGTGCCCGTCACCCAGGTCTCGGACCTCACCGGCTTCCCGGAGTGCCTCGAGGGCAGGGTCAAGACGCTGCACCCGAAGGTGCACGCGGGCATCCTGGCCGACCTCCGCAAGCCGGACCACGCCCAGCAGCTCGCCGAGCTCGGCATCGAGGCCTTCGAGCTCGTCGTGGTCAACCTCTACCCGTTCGCCGACACCGTGCGCTCCGGCGCGAGCCCGGACGAGTGCGTGGAGCAGATCGACATCGGCGGCCCGACGATGGTCCGGGCCGCCGCGAAGAACCACCCGAGCGTCGCGGTCGTGGTCGTCCCCGGAGCGCTATGGCGACGTGCTGGCAGCGGTGAGCGCCGGCGGCTTCACCTTGGAGCAGCGACAGGCGCTCGCGTTGGAGGCCTTCATCCACACGGCGTCGTACGACATCGCGGTCGCCTCCTGGATGGGCAGCGTGCTGGTGCCCGACGCGTCCGGCTCGGCCTTCCCGGGCTGGGTCGGTGCGTCGTGGACCCGCTCCGCCGTGCTGCGCTACGGCGAGAACCCGCACCAGCAGGCCGCGCTCTACGCCTCCGAGCACACCCCGCCCGGCCTGGCCCAGGCCGAGCAGCTGCACGGCAAGGAGATGTCGTACAACAACTACGTCGACGCGGACGCGGCCCGGCGCGCCGCCTACGACCACGAGCAGCCCACGGTCGCGATCATCAAGCACGCCAACCCGTGCGGCATCGCCGTCGGCTCCGACATCACCGACGCGCTACACGAAGGCCTTCGACTGCGACCCGGTGTCGGCGTACGGCGGCGTGGTCGCGACCAACCGGCCGGTGACCGCGGCGATGGCCGAGGCCATCGGGGACGTCTTCACCGAGGTCGTCGTCGCCCCGGACTTCGAGGCCGGCGCCCTGGAGGTCCTGCACCCGGAAGAAGAACATCCGCCTGCTGCGCTGCGCCGGGCCGCACCCGGGCCGGCCGGCTGAGTGGCGGGCGGTCAGCGGCGGCCTGCTGCATGCAGACGGTCGACACGGTCGAGGAGGACGGGCGACGAGGCCGCCGGCGTGGACGCTGGCGACCGGCGAGCCGGTCGACGCGGCGATGCTCGCGGACCTCGAGTTCGCCTGGCGCTCGTGCCGGGCGGTCAAGTCCAACGCGATCGTGATCGCCCGGGACGGCGCGACCGTCGGCGTCGGCATGGGCCAGGTCAACCGGGTCGACTCGGCGCGGCTCGCCGTGCTGCGCGCCGGCGAGGAGCGGCTCCGCGGCTCGGTCGCGGCCTCCGACGCCTTCTTCCCCTTCCCCGACGGCCTGGAGATGCTCACCGACGCCGGGGTCAGGGCCGTCGTGCAGCCGGGCGGCTCGGTGAACGACAACGAGGTCATCGCCGCGGCCGCAGCAGCCGGCGTGACGATGTACTTCACCGGCGTCCGGCACTTCTTCCACTAGCCCGACCTGCACGAGAGCCGGAGCACCCCGTGACTGCCTTCCACGTCGCGCACCTCAACGTCGCTCGCCTTCGCGCGCCGCTGGAGGCGCCCGAGATGGCTGGCTTCGTCGCCGAGCTCGACCCGGTCAACGCGGTCGCCGACGCCGCGCCCGGCTTCGTCTGGCGGCTGATGGACGACACGGGCAACGCCACCAACCTGCGCCCGTGGGGCGAGGAGATCCTCGTCAACATGAGCGTCTGGGAGACCATCGAGGCCTTGCAGGCGTACACGTACGCGTCCGGGCACCTCGACGTCCTGCGCCGCCGGCGGGAGTGGTTCCTGCCGATGGACACCGCGAACACCGTCATGTGGTGGGTGCCGGTCGGTCATGAGCCGCTGATGGTCGAGGCGCAGGACCGCCTCGCGCTGCTCGACGCGCAGGGTCCGACCGCGCGGGCCTTCACCTTCCGCTCGGTGTTCCCGGCGCCGGACGAGGCTGGCGACGCGTCGCCGGGACTGCCCGCAGCGGATCCAGCAGGGTGACCTCGGAGGAGGAGGACGAGCCGGCGCCAGGCATGCTCCAGCGGCAGTGGCCCTTCATCCTGGTCGCCGCGGGGGTCGTCGCCGGGCTGGTGGTGGTCCTGGTGTTCGACCGGTTCCGGCGCGGCACGGTGCTGCTCGCGACGTCCGTGGTCCTCGGCGCCTGGTTGCGCGCGCTGCTGCCGACCGACCGCGTGGGCGTGCTGGCGGTGCGCGGCCGGGTGTTCGACGTCGTCACGCTGCTGGTGCTGGGGGTGGGGCTCACCGTCCTGGCGCTGCTGGTGCCCAGCCCGTCCTGAGCGCATCGCGGGACGACCCGTGTATCTGCGGCTGGCCAGGGTCGAGTAGCCTCGTCGGGCAAAGTCTCTTGACGCCGAGATACCGCCGAGACACCAGGGGTAAGCAATGGCTGAGCGCACCGGCAAGGTGACCGTCGTAGGGTCCGGCTTCTACGGCTCGACCACGGCCCAGCGGATCGCCGAGTACGACATCGTCGACACGGTCGTCCTCACCGACATCATCGAGGGCAAGCCCGAGGGCCTCGCGCTCGACATGAACCAGTCGCGCCCCATCGAGGGCTTCGAGACCAAGCTGGTCGGCGCGACCACCACGGTCGACGGCGGGGGCTACGAGCCCACGGCCGGCTCGGACGTCGTGGTCATCACGGCGGGCCTGCCGCGCAAGCCCGGCATGAGCCGGATGGACCTCATCGAGACCAACGCCCGGATCGTGCGTGGCGTCGCCGAGAACATCGCGAAGCACTCGCCCGAGGCCGTGATCATCGTCGTGTCCAACCCGCTCGACGAGATGACCGCGCTCACCCAGCTCGCCTCCGGCTTCCCGAAGCACCGCGTGCTCGGCCAGGCGGGCATGCTCGACACCGCCCGCTTCACCAACTTCGTCGCCGAGGCGCTCGGCGTGCCGGTCGGCTCGGTCAAGACCCTCACGCTCGGCTCGCACGGCGACACGATGGTGCCGGTGCCCTCGCGCTGCACGGTCGACGGCAAGCCGCTGTCCGAGCTCATGTCCGCCGAGGCCATCGACGACCTCGTGGTGCGCACCCGCAACGGCGGCGCCGAGGTCGTGGCGCTGCTCAAGACAGGCTCCGCCTACTACGCACCGTCAGCTGCGGCCGCGCGGATGGCCAAGGCCGTCATCGAGGACTCCGGGGCGGTGCTGCCGGTGTGCGCCTGGGTCGACGGCGAGTACGGCATCTCCGGCGTCTACCTCGGCGTCGAGGCGGAGATCGGCCGCACCGGTGTCCGCAAGGTCGTCGAGACGGCCCTCACCGACAGCGAGCTCGCTGGGCTCAAGGAGGCCGCCGAGGCCGTCCGCGCCAAGCAGGGCGACGTCCAGTCCCTCTAGCCCGACCGCCAGCCCCTTCCCTTCCGGCACGACGTCCCGCACAGGAGCAGCTGCATGACGAAGATCAAGGTCGCGAACCCGATCGTCGAGATGGACGGCGACGAGATGACGCGGATCATCTGGGCGTTCATCAAGGACCAGCTGATCCTGCCGTACCTCGATGTCGACCTGAAGTACTACGACCTCAGCATCGAGAACCGCGATGCGACGGACGACCAGGTGACCATTGACTCCGCCAACGCCACCAAGGAGTTCGGGGTCGCCGTCAAGTGCGCCACGATCACCCCCGACGAGGCGCGGGTGGAGGAGTTCGGCCTGAAGAAGATGTGGAAGTCGCCGAACGGCACGATCCGCAACATCCTCGGCGGCGTGATCTTCCGCGAGCCCATCGTCATCAGCAACATCCCCCGGCTGGTGCCCGGCTGGACCAAGCCGATCATCATCGGGCGGCACGCCTTCGGCGACCAGTACCGCGCCACCGACCTCGTCGTGCCGGGCGCAGGCAAGCTCACCCTGACCTTCCAGCCCGCCGACGGCGGTGACGCGACCGAGCTCGAGGTCTTCGACTACCCGGGCGGCGGCGTCGCGCTCGCGATGTACAACCTCGACGACTCCATCAGGGACTTCGCGCGCGCCTCGATGCGCTACGGCCTCGACCGCGGCCTGCCCGTCTACCTCTCGACCAAGAACACGATCCTCAAGGCCTACGACGGCCGATTCAAGGACC
Source organism: uncultured Actinomycetota bacterium (assembly GCA_963819215.1). GTDB lineage: Bacteria > Actinomycetota > Actinomycetes > Prado026 > Prado026 > CAWFVK01. The sequence goes on from CAWFVK010000009.1 coordinate 135,030, forward strand.
TCTTCGCCGAGATCTTCGAGAGCGAGTTCAAGGCCGACTTCGAGGCCGCCGGCATCACCTACGAGCACCGCCTGATCGACGACATGGTCGCGGCGGCGATGAAGTGGGAGGGCGGCTACGTCTGGGCGTGCAAGAACTACGACGGCGACGTCCAGTCCGACACCGTGGCGCAGGGGTTCGGCTCGCTCGGGCTGATGACGAGCGTGCTCATGACGCCGGACGGCACGACGGTCGAGGCGGAGGCTGCGCACGGCACCGTGACGCGGCACTACCGCATGCACCAGCAGGGCAAGCCGACGTCGACGAACCCCATCGCGTCGATCTTCGCGTGGACTCAGGGGCTGTCCTACCGCGGCAAGATGGACGGCACCCCTGAGGTCACGGCCTTCGCCGAGACGCTCGAGCGCGTGTGCGTCGAGACCGTCGAGTCGGGCGCGATGACCAAGGACCTCGCCCTGCTCATCGGCCCGGACCAGCCGTTCCTCACCACCGAGGAGTTCCTCGCCGCCATCGACGAGAACCTGAAGAAGGCGCTCGCCTGACGGTCAGCCAGCAGGAACGGCCCACGCGTGGAGCCGTAGTCTGAGCGCCATGGACACCGTGGGCGGCAAGATCGCGCTCGTCCTTGTCTTCGTGCTGGTCGGTGGTCTGTTCTCGGCCACCGAGATGGCGCTGGTCTCGCTGCGCGACAGCCAGCTGCGGACGATGGCCGCGCGGGGCAAGCGGGGTGCGCGGGTCGCGGCCGTCGCGTCCAACCCGAACCGGTTCCTCGCCGCCCTGCAGATCGGCGTGACGCTGGCGGGCTTCCTGTCGGCCGCGTTCGGTGCGGCGACGCTCTCGGACGACCTCGTGCCGGTGCTCAAGAACTGGGGGGTGCCGGCGAGCATCGCGGACGGCGTCGCGCTCGTGTCGATCACCTTGATCATCTCCTACTTCTCGCTGGTGCTGGGCGAGCTCACCCCGAAGCGGATCGCGCTGCAGCACGCCGAGGCGATCGCGATGGTGGCGGCGCCCGTGGTCGACACCTTCGCGACGATCGTGAAGCCGGTGGTGTGGCTGCTGTCGGTGTCCACCAACGCCGTGGTCCGGCTGCTCGGCAGCGACCCGCACGCAGGCCGTGACCAGATCCGGACCGAGGAGCTCCGCACCCTCGTCATCGAGCACGAGTCCTTCGGCACCGAGGAGCGGGACCTGATCGAGGAGATCTTCTCCGCCGGCGACCGGCAGCTGCGCGAGGTGATGATCCCGCGGACGGAGGTCGCCTTCCTCGACGCCTCCACGTCGGTGCAGAAGGCCATGCGCACCGTGGCGGAGCTCCCGCACAGCCGCTACCCGGTGATCCGCGACGGCGCCGACGACGTGGTCGGGTTCGTGCACGTGCGCGACCTCTTCGACCCCGCCACGACCTCCCGCGGGGCGAAGGTCGGGGACCTGGTCCGCGAGGTGCCCCGGCTCCCCGGCACGAAGAAGGTCCTGCCCGCCCTGACCGAGCTCCGCCGAGCGGGGCTGCACCTGGCCATCGTCGTGGACGAGTACGGCGGGACGGCGGGCATCGTCACGATGGAGGACATCGTCGAGGAGCTCGTCGGGGACATCAGGGACGAGTACGACGTCGAGGAGCAGTCCAGCCGCCGCCTTCGGGGTGGCGCACTTGAGGTCGACGGCCTGCTCAACGTGGACGACTTCGAGGAGGAAGCCGGCTTCGCCCTCCCCGACGGCCCCTACGAGACGGTCGCGGGCTTCGTGCTGGCGGCCTTCGGCCACATCCCCTCGATCGGCGAGAGCGTCGAGGTGGACGGCCGCAGGTTCACCGTGACGGACACCGACGGCCGGCGGCTGGCCCGGCTGCTCGTCGCCGACATCGCCCCGCCACCGGAACCTGCGGTGGACCCCGAAGCGGGCCGCGCGACGGGAGACGCCGCCGCCCCCGCTGTCTCGAGAACACCGGAGGATTTGCCACAATGACTTCATAATGTCGTCCATGCCCGCACCCGCCACCCCTGAGCAGCCCGCCGAAACTCCTGTCGCCACCGGTGCAGCGCGGCCTCGCGTCTTCTCGGGGATGCAGCCGACCGCCGACTCGCTGCACCTCGGGAACTACCTCGGCGCGCTGCAGCAGTGGGTGCCGCTCCAGGAGAGCCACGACGCCATCTACTGCGTGGTGGACCTGCACGCGATCACCATGGGCCACGACCCCGTCGCGCTGCGCGCCCGCACCCGGATCACTGCCGCCCAGTTCCTCGCCGGGCGGCGTCGACCTCGAGCGCAGCACGCTGTTCGTCCAGAGCCACGTCGCGGCGCACCCGCAGCTCGCCTGGGTGCTCGGCTGCATCACCGGGTTCGGCGAGGCCAGCCGGATGACGCAGTTCAAGGAGAAGTCGTCGCGGGACGGCGGGTCGGGCTCCTCGGTCGGGCTCTTCACCTACCCGATCCTGCAGGCCGCGGACATCCTGCTCTACCGGGCGAACCAGGTCCCGGTGGGGGAGGACCAGCGCCAGCACATCGAGCTCTCGCGTGACCTCGCGCAGCGCTTCAACAGCCGGTTCGGCGAGACCTTCGTCGTCCCCGAGGCCTACATCATCAAGGCCACCGCCAAGATCCTCGACCTGCAGCTCCCCGACAAGCAGATGAGCAAGAGCATCGCCGGCGCCGGGGCGCTCTTCCTGCTCGATCCGCCGGCCGCGAACGCGAAGAAGATCCGCAGCGCCGTCACGGACACCGAGCGCGAGGTCCGGTTCGACCCGGTCGCCAAGCCGGGCATCTCCAACCTGCTGACGATCCTGTCCGCGCTGACCGGCCAGCCCATCGAGGCCCTCGAGAAGCAGTTCGACGGCTCGGGCTACGGCGACTTCAAGGGCGCGGTCGCCGACGCGTTCGTGGACTTCGCCGCCCCCTTCGCCGAGCGCGTCGAGGGCTGGCTGGCGCAGCCGGAGCTCCTCGACGACGCGCTGGCTGACGGCGCGCGCAAGGCTCGGGCCATCGCGGACGTGACGTTGGCGGAGGCGTACGACCGCGTCGGCTTCCTGGCTCCCCGGTGACCTCCTCCGTGGGGGCCACCTCGTCGGCCGACGTGCCGGCGGTCGAGGGGCGGGTCATCGGCGTCGCCATCGCCGTACCGGAGCCGTACGGCTCGGAGCTGCAGGAGGTCAGGGAGAAAGTCGGCGACGAGAACGCCGAGGGGATCCCCACGCACGTCACCCTGCTCCCGCCCACCACGGTCGACGGCGATCTGCTCCCGGAGATCGCCGAGCACCTCCAAGCCGTCGCCGCGGCCATGCCGCCGTTCACGATGCGGCTGCGTGGTACCGGGACGTTCCGCCCGGTCTCGCCGGTGGTGTTCGTGTCGCTGACGGACGGCATCTCGGCCTGCGAGCGCCTGGAGAACGCGGTGCGCTCGGGAGTGCTGTGGCGTTCGCTGCACTTCAACTACCACCCGCACGTCACCATCGCGCACGGCCTGCCCGACGAGACGCTCGACGAAGCCCTCGAGCAGCTCGTCGACTACGACGTCACCTTCACCGTCGACGGCTTCTCCCTCTACGAGCACGTCGACGAGCGCTGGTTGCCCCGGCAGCACTTCGGTCTCACCGGCCCGCGCACCACCCTCGGCGCGCCGCCCGCGCCGCCCGCGCCGTACGCGCCCGCCGCACCCGCCGCGCCGCCTGCGCCCGCCGCACCCGCCGCGCCGTAACCGCGCGTCCGGCCGTCCGTTGCTCGCCAGGCTGCGCCAACGACTGGCCGCGATCCGTGGGAGCAGCCCCGCTGCCGACCGGCTGATCCGTACCGTCGACCGCTACAGCGGCGCGCAGGGCAGCCTGCTAGCCGCGGGCCTGACCTACTACGCGTTCCTGGCGCTGTTCCCGCTGGCGGCCGTTGCGCTGGGCATCACCTCGTTGATCTCGGAGCACGTCCCGTCGGTGCAGAGCGACATCGACGCCCAGGTGAGCGACTACCTCCCGTCCGACGTCGACCTGCACCAGCTCGCGTCCGCCGGGGTCGTCGTGGGCCTCGTGGGGCTGGGCGTTCTGCTTTACGCGGGCGTGCGATGGCTGGGTGCCGTGCGGCGTGGCCTGACGCTCATGTGGGGACGGCATCCACGCGAGACGGGGTATCTGCGTGGCCTGCTGCGCGACGTGATCTCGCTGGCGTTGCTCGGGGCGTGCCTGCTCGCCTCGGTCGCGTTGTCGGTGGCGTCCCAGTTCGCTGCTGCGGTCACCTCGCACCTGTTCGGCAGCGACAGCGGCGCCCAGCAGCTCACGGTGCGCCTGCTGGGCCTGCTCGTCGCGCTGCTCATCGACTTCGGCGTGGTGCTCGCGTTGTTCTGGGGCCTGTCAGGGACGGGGCCGGGTCGCGGTCGCGGGCTCGTGATCGGGGCGATCGTCGGCGCCCTCGGATTCGAGGTCCTCAAGCAGGCCGCCACGTTGATCATCGGCGCGGCCTCGAAGAACGTCGTCTACGGGACCTTCGCGGTCACCGTCGGGCTCATCGTGTGGATCGCCTACGTCTCGCGCTGGATCCTGATCGTGGCCGCCTGGACGGCGGTCGGAGCCGAGCCTTCGGGACTAGAGGTTGACGCCCCAGTCGGTGAGGCCGAACAGGGGTAGGCACGGCTCGAACCCGTCGATGCGCACGGTCGGGTGGTTCGCGGCCAGCCAGTCACGCCGGGTCAGCAGCAGGTGGGCCATCCGGTCGACGCCGGCGTCGTTGCGTCGGGCGTGCAGGGCCTCGCCGTTCGGCCGGTAGCCGAGCGCACGCGAGACCCCGAGCGACGCGTGGTTGTCATGCCACGCCTCGCTGATCGCGGCCTGCGCCTGCAGCGGACCGAAGGCGAGCGCGAGCGCCGCCCGACGCATCTGCTGGCCCAGCCCCTTCCCGCGGGCGCGTGGGATGAGGAAGGAGGACGTGTCGACGGTCCGCAGCAACGGGAAGTCGGTGCCTTGGAGCTCCTGGACGCCGATGATGCGCAGGTGCGAGCGCACCACGAAGTTCAGCCGCCATGCCTCGGGTCGCCAGGTGCCGTACGAGCGCCAGTAGGACTGCAGCATGGCGGTGCCGCGCCCGACCCGCTCCGGAAGGTCGTAGCCGGGCAGCGACGGGTCGAGCTCCAGGTCGTCCGGCACCAGGTCGGCGATCTCGAGGGCGTCCGCCTCCGCCATCGGGCGCAGCTCAACCTCCCCGGTGCGCAGGCGCAGGCCGAAGAGCGGCCAGTAGTCCTCAGTCATGCGCTAGCCCCTGTCATGTGCTCGGCTCCCAGACGTAGGGCGTGGTGGTGCTGACGACGTGCATGCCGAGCCGCTCCAGGATCGGCCGGGAGTTCGGCGAGGCGTCCACCTGCAGATACCGGTAGCCGCGTGCTCGCGCTTGGTCGGCTCGGCGGCCGACGAGAGCGCGGTAGATGCCCATGAGCCGCCACTGCGGCAGCGTCGTCCCGCCCCAGAGGCTGGCGAACTCGGTGCCCTCGTGGAAGCGGATCCAGGCCGCGCTGACGACGAGCTCCGCCGGCCCGTCGGTTACGGCCACCCAGATCGAGAGCGCGTCAGGATCCGCTGCCTTCTCGGCTCGGAGCTCGGCTGTCATGCTCTCGCCGGAGCCGCCCCAGACGGACTCCTTGAGCCTGGTGATGCCGGCGTAGTCGTCGTCGGTCGGCTGGCGCAGGAGGACGCCGGTGGGGAGCGGTGCATCGGCGCAGGCCTCGGCGACGGTGTCGACCTCACCGATCACCAGTGCCTCCTCCTCTTCGGGTGTCAGGCCCGCGGCCTGCAGCCTGGCCGGGAGGTCGGCGGGCAGGTCGTGGCCGTACGTCTTCCACTCCCACGGTCGACCGAGGGCCTCGAAGTACGCCACCTGCTCGGCGATGAGGGCGTCGACCTCTGCAGTGCTGAGGTCACCGAGGTCGCTGAAGAAGATCCCGCCGCCTCGGCCGGTCCACTCGGGCGCAGTGCTGCGCAGGAGGTGCTTGGTCCGCTCGTGCGTCCAGCCTTGCTGGCTCGGACCGACGTCCTGCCGAACCTGGGCCTCGAACGCTGCCAGCAGCTCGGCGTCCAGCTCGGCGCCCGTCCGCGGTCGGTCCATGGAGTCCAGCCTTTCAGATGGCAGACTCGGGCGTCGGGTGTCCCGGACCGGCGGACGCAGGTGGCCGAGGCGCTCGGCGGACCAGGGGAGCGGGCTTGGCATCGCAGGCAGAGTCGAAGTCCAACCGATCCGCGGCTCGCGCTCTCGCGGCGAAGGCACCGGAGGAACGGCGCCGGCGGATCCTGGCCGCCGCGGTCGAGGTGTTGCGCGACCGCGGGTACGCCGGCACGCGCGTCACGGACATCGCTGCCGCGGCCGGGACCTCGGCCGGTCTCGTGCTCTACCACTTCACCTCGCTCGAAGGCGTGCTCGCGGCTGCGCTGACGGAGGTGGAGGACACGTTCTACGCCGAGCTCGAGGCCGACCTCTCCGCCACCGGCAGCGCGGCCGAGCGGCTGCGCCTGATGGGGGAGCTGGGCGCTGGCTCGGGTCCGGCGGTGGGGGACTGGGCCCTGTGGCTGGAGATCTGGGTGCGGGCGCTGCGGGACGCGGGCGCGCGGGCGACCCGCGAAGCGTTGGACCGCCGCTGGCGAGGAGTGCTTCGCGCGATGCTCGCCGACGGTGTGGCGGCCGGCGAGTTCCAACCCGTGAACCTCGACGACACGACGGTGCGACTGGCCTCGCTGATGGACGGCCTCGCGATCCAGCTTGCCCTTGCCGATCCAGACATGACGACGGAGCGCATGCGCGACCTCTGGTTGGCGGCCGCCTCGCAGGAATTGGGCGCCGAAATCTAAGCCGCTCGTGCGCCGTCGATGGCGGCTCGTGCGCCGCGTCGCCGCGGTGGCTGCGTTGGGTAGTTGTGCCGATGCCGGAGATGGTCGATGCGGGGTCTAATTCGCAGGTCATTGATCCCGCGATTGGAAGTAGGGTGTGTTGAGAATGCTCAATCTCACACGTGAACTTCGAGTGGAGAAGGCACGGGTAGGCAGGGCGGATGCGAAGGCGCTTGCCGCCGTGGTGGTCGCATTACCGCGCAGCAGGAGCCGCTAACGCGTCCACGGCGGATCCGTTTGTGTATGCCCCAGTCAACACCTTTTGGAGCGGACCAAACAGCTGGAGTAACTGGGGCGTCGCGGATCTCAATAATTCATCAGAAGATTACGTGCCGACCAGCTGGTGCCTCAGCACGCACGGGGTGGAGGTGATCACCACTCAATGCAAGCTTAACCAGCCGGGCAATTGGGTCGGGATCAGCCCGCCTTCTTTCACTGGCATCGTGGGCCAGTATCCGGTCGCCAACGCGCACATGAATCTGACCTTCAACACCCTCGTCGTGCAGGCGCCCGATGGGCAGTGCCTCTCCGCCTCGCCGACACCCGGGGGGCCGGTTCTTCTGCGGACGTGCAATGCAGGCGACCCAAGTCAGAGGTGGCTTCCGCAGGTGACGAGCGGCTACACGGGGACTCGCTTCCAGTCCTTGTCGTCCGTATTGGCAGGAGGTTCGACGCTCTGCATGAACAACTGGGTCAATCCCGGAGTGACGCCCATCCCCAATGTGCTCGGGGTCAATATGGAGGTTTGCAGCACGTCCGAATACGAGCAGTGGTTTTAACTAGAAGCTGCTAGCTCGCGCGTACTCCAGCAGTTCGCTCCTACGACGACTTGGAAGATGTGTAAGTCGTCGTAGGAGTTGCGCTTATGGCCGCGTGGCAGCGACAGTGCCGCATTCATTGGCGTTTCACGACTCCCGAGAAGTCGAAGCGGGGACGCCTACCCGGGAGGCTCTTGATGGTCCATGGCGGGTCGGAAGCATGGGTTGTGCGGTGACAACGACCACAGAGACCGGCGAGGTTGTCGAGGGCGGTCGAGCCGCCGTGCGCCCAGTGCTTGATGTGGTGAATGTGCCGGATCGGTTGGTGGCAGCGAGGGTTCTCGCACTCGCCGCCTGCCCGCAAGGTCACGGCCCGGCGCAGACCGGGGCTAGGCGCGTAGACGGATCGGCCGAGGTCGAGGGGTTGAGATTCGCTTCCGAGGATCGCGGGGATCACCTCGGCGTCGCAGGCGAGCCGTCGACGCGGCTGAGCGGAGAGGGGATGACCGTCATTCAGTGAGCCGGCGGCACCACCGGTCGCGCCGGCGAGGGTGGCCAGCGGGATCGTCACGATCACCGTCGGTCGAACGCCTGCGGATGTCGGGAGGTCACTGGACGGGATTCGACTCAGCAGGTCACGGAAGGCATCGGCGCCGCGCCGTTCTGGAGTTCGGGGGTCCAACCCTTCGTCGCTGCGGGGCAGCGGTCGGGCGAGTGGATCGAGGAGTGCCGCGAGGAGAGTGCCAGTCTCTGGATCGAGGGTGGCCTTCAGGTCCCACCAGCCGGAGTCTCGGCAGAGCAGCGAGAGGCGGTGCTGGTCGGCCATGCGCGCCTCTTCGGCCGCCAAGGCCTTCTCGCCGTCGGGATCGAGGCAATAGCTGAGGTGTCGGGCCAGACTGGCGAGGCGCTTCGGGTCGTGCTCGGTGGCTAGAGCCACCAAGTGGCGCGTGGCCTCCTCCAGCGTGGCGTCATCGACGGTTTCGGGAAGCGCATCAAGGGCTCGGACGATGACGGTGGCATGGTCGACACTGATGTCCCCCGCAGTGAGTGCGTCCCGGACCTCTGGATGACGCTCGGTGAGTGCGGACGCGAGCTGGACGTGCTGGCGTGCGACTCCTGGCCGGACACGGTTGGCGCTGCGCAGCCAGGCCGCCGTGTTCGCTGCGCCAGACGCGACAGCTGAGCCACGCGTGTCGATCTCGTGGGTGACCCGAAGCCCGGCCGCCGCGAGCTTGGCGGACATCGCCTGCAACTGGGTCGCCAACCCAAGGAGCTCACCCTCGGCCAGTTGCCACAGCGGCGCGTTGTTGAGCTCGTCCAGCCACAGCTCGGCTCTCTCAGCCACGCTGGCGGCGCGACTCTCGGCGGCGGGCGCTGGGGTGCTGGACATGCAACGAACATAGACGCCACCACCGACAGAAACCGTTGCCAGCAAACGAGAACCGGCCCAATCCGCTGGCATGGCGCTGTCATCGATGCAAGGCCTGGTAATCTTTCCTTTATCCCGACACGGATGCTGAACGACTAGTCAGGATCCGGCCGGAAGGTGTAGCCTCAGTCCAAGACCAAACTGAACGGGCGTTCAGAATCGGACGCCTGACCTTGGAGCTGAGCACTATGTCCGCAGCGGACATCAAGCAGGACCTCGGACGCACGAGCACGCTCACCGACGAGCGCTTCGGCCCCGCGCAGGCCGACCGCGCCACCATGCAGCGGCAGGTGAAGGACCACCTTCTTCTGAACTTCACCGACATGTCCGAGTTCGCGCAGACCGACGTCCGCGTCTTTGTGCGCGGCGAGGGCTGCTACGTCGTCGAGGCGGATGGCCGGCGCTCGATCGACGGCATCTCCGGCCTCTTCTGCAGCAACCTGGGGCACGGCTTCGGCGAGGAGATCGGCGAGGCAGCCAAGCGCCAGCTCTCCGAGCTCGTCTTCACGCCGTCCTGGTACGTCACCCACCCGAGCGCCGCTGCGCTCGCCGAGCGCCTGGCCGGCCTCGCCGAGCCTCTCGGCCTCACCCGCGTCTTCTTCACCAGCGGCGGCGGCGAGGGTAACGAGGCCGCTTGGAAGCTCGCTCGGCAGTGGCACACCGCCAACGGCCAGCCGCAGCGCCGGAAGGCGATCTCCCGCCGGCTCGCCTATCACGGCACCACGCTGGGCGCCCTGAGCCTGACCGGCCTGCCGTACTGTCGCGCGCCGTTCGAGCCGATGCCCATCCCCGTTGGTTTCGTGAGCAACACCAACGCCTACCGGCACCCGCTCGGCCACGACGAGGCAGCGTTCACCGCCGCCCTGCTCGCCGAGGTCGAGGCCACCATCGAGTGGGAGGGCCCCGACCAGGTCGCCATGCTCATCGCCGAGCCTGTGCAGAACTCCGGCGGCTCGTTCACCCCGCCTGCCGGCTACTGGCAGGGCCTTCGTGCGCTGTGCGACAAGTACGGCATCCTGCTCGTCGCCGACGAGGTGATCTCGGGCTTCGGCCGGGTCGGCGAGTGGTTCGCGAGCCTGCGCTACGACGCCCAGCCGGACATGATCACCTTCGCCAAGGGTGCGACGGCCGGCCACGCCCCGCTCGGGGGCGTGCTGCTCAACGAGCGGGTGGCCGAGCCTTTCGTCAAGGGCGAGATGTACATGAACGGCCTGACCTACGGCGGTCACCCGTTGACCACCGCGATCAGCCTGGCCGCCCTCGACATCTACGAGCGCGAGGGTGTGCTGCAGAACGTCCGCGAGAACGAGCAGTACTTCAAGGACAAGCTCAACGAGCTGCGACGGGTGCCGATCGTCGGTGACGTGCGCGGCGAGGGCTACTTCTACTCGCTGGAGCTGGTCAAGGACCGCAGCACGAAGGAGACCTTCGAGGGCGACGAGGCCGACTGGTTGCTCCGCGACGTGCTGACCGAGCAGATGGTGAACCTGGGACTGCTCTGCCGGCTCGATGACAGGGGCGACCCGGTCGTGCAGCTCTCGCCGCCGCTGGTGGCCGACCGACCGCTGCTCGACGAGATGGCCGGCATCGTCGGCATCGCGTTGGAGAAGGCGTGGGAGGCCTTCCAGGCCAAGGCGCCGAGCACTCCGGGACAGGCTGCGTAGCTTGGCCGGCCGGTTCGACGTCATCGTCGTCGGTGGCGGACTGGCAGGGCTCTCCTGTGCCAGAGACCTCGCCGCGAGCGGCGCCGATGTCGTCGTCGTGGAGGCGCGCGGTCGCGTCGGCGGCCGGGTCGAGCAGCAGCGCCTGGCCGACGGTCGGCTCGTGCAGCTCGGCGGGGAGGTGGTCGGCCCGGCGCACACGTCCTACCTGGGCCTGGTCGCCGAGCTCGGCCTGACCACAGAACCCGCGTTCCCCTCCTACCTCGGCGAGGACACCTGGGTGCTCGCGGAAGGTGTGGAGACCGGCGACCATCCCTGGTTCACCGACGAGGACCACCGGAGCTACGAGAAGGCCGAGCAGGCCTTCGGCCAGCTGGCTGCCAGCGTCGACCCGGACGATCCCTGGAGCCATCCGGACGCCGCGGCGCTGGACCGGGTGTCGGTGGGTGACTTCCTTCGTTCGCACGGTGCGACGCCAGCGGTGCTCCGGGCGCGCGAGCTGGCGATGCTGGCCCTCGGCGCGCAGTCCGTCGAGCGGACGTCCCTGCTCTCCGACCTCCGCAAAGAAGCAGCGGTCGGCTCGCGGCAGTTCTACTCCTACGACGTCTGGGAGTGCCTGCGCGTCAGCGAGGGCTCGGCCACCGTCGCGTTCCGGCTCGCCGAGGCCCTCGGTCCGCGGGTGCGGCTGGGCGCTCCCGTGCGGAGCATCACGGTCAACGGCTCAGGGCGGACCGGCCGCGACGCCGTCACCGTGGTGCTCACGACCGGCGAGACCCTGCACGCCTCGGCCGTGGTGAGCGCGTTGCCCGTCGGTCCGCTCCGCGACGTGCACCTCGACGGCATCGACCCCGAGCGCCTGCAGTCGTTGCGCAGGCAGCGCCACGCGCTCGCGGCCAAGGCCGTGCTGGCTTATGACGAACCGTTCTGGCATGCCGCGAACCAGAACGGCGCCGCCTACTTCGAGCGCGAGGTGTGGGGCGGGACCTGGGCGCAGCAGCCCGGTGTCCTCTCCGCCCTCGTCCCGCCCGAACGGCTGGGCGCCTTCGACGCCGTCGACCCGGCACTGGCTGAGCGCGATCTGCTCGTCGAGATGAGCCGCGCGTTCGGACCGCAGGCGCTGGACCCGGCGGCCGTCTTCTTCCGACGGTGGCACACCGACCCCTGGACGCAGGGTTACATCACGGCCTGGCACCCAGGCGATGTGCTGGCCGTCGGGCCGCTGCACGGAACCCATGCGCCACCGTTCTACGTGTGCGGCTCCGACCAGTGGGTCTGCGGCTACATGGAAGGCGCCGTCCGCACCGGTCGTTCAACCGCAGCCGCGGTGCTCGCCAGCTCCTGACCTGACCGGCGAGCGTCCACAGCCTGTCTGCCATCCACACCCGCGCGACCCGACGCCGGGCTCGTGAGGGCGCTCAGTAGTCTCGGCTGCATGAGCGAGAAGACACAGCGGGTCACCGAGTCTGGCCTGCCGATCAAGGAGGTCTACCGGGCCGAGGATCTCGCGGGGTGGGATCCCGCCACTCAGCTCGGCGAGCCCGGCGAGTACCCGTACACGCGCGGCGTCTACTCCTCGATGTACACGGGACGTCCCTGGACGATGCGGCAGTACGCCGGCTTCGGCACCGCGGTCGAGTCGAACAAGCGTTACCGGCAGCTGCTGGCCGCCGGCCAGACGGGGCTCTCGGTCGCGTTCGACCTGCCCGACCCAGATGGGCTACGACTCCGACCACACGCTCGCGGAGGGCGAGGTCGGCAAGGTCGGCGTCGCCATCGACTCCATCGACGACATGCGCATCCTGTTCGACCAGATCCCGCTCGACCAGGTCTCGACCTCGATGACGATCAACGCGCCGGCCGCGATCCTGCTGCTGCTCTACCAGCTGGTCGCGGAGGAGCAGGGCGCGGCGGGTGCCCAGCTCACCGGCACGATCCAGAACGACGTCCTCAAGGAGTACATCGCGCGCGGCACCTACATCTATCCGCCCCGCCAGTCGCTCCGGCTGATCACCGACATCTTCAGCTACTGCCGCGCCGAGATCCCGAAGTGGAACACGATCTCCATCTCCGGCTACCACATGGCTGAGGCGGGAGCGACGCCAGCGCAGGAGATCGCCTTCACGCTGGCCGACGGCATCGAGTACGTGCGGGCCGCGGTCGCCAGCGGCCAGGACGTCGACGAGTTCGCCCCACGCCTCGCCTTCTTCTTCGTCTCGCGCACGACGCTCCTCGAGGAGGTCGCGAAGTTCCGCGCCGCACGCCGGATCTGGGCGCAGGTCATGCGCGACGAGTTCGGTGCGACGAACCCGCGCTCGCTCATGCTCCGCTTCCACACGCAGACGGCCGGGGTGCAGCTCACCGCCCAGCAGCCGGAGCTGAACCTCGTGCGCGTCGCGATCCAGGGCCTCGCCGCTGTGCTCGGCGGCACCCAGTCGCTGCACACCAACTCCTACGACGAGGCGATCGCGCTCCCGACCGAGAAGGCCGCCAGGCTCGCGCTGCGCACCCAGCAGGTCCTTGCCTACGAGACCGACGTCACCGCGACGGTCGATCCGTTCGCGGGCTCGTTCGTCGTCGAGTCGATGACCGACGAGCTCGAGACAGCGGCGCGGGCGCTCATGCAGCGGGTCGAGGACATGGGCGGCGCGGTGGCTGCCATCGAGGCGGGGTTCCAGAAGGCAGAGATCGAACGATCGGCCTACGAGATAGCCCAGTCGGTGGACGACGGCAGCAGGACCGTCGTCGGGGTGAACCGGTTCGTGCTCGACGTCGAGGAGCCCTACGAGCCGTTGCGCGTCGACCCCGCGATCGGAGCCGAGCAGTCCGCCCGGCTGAAGACGCTGCGGGCCGAGCGCGACGACGCCGCGGTGCAGCGCGCGCTGGCAGACCTGACGGCTGCTGCGGCGGGTACGGACAACGTCCTGGTCCCGATGAAGGCAGCGTTGCAGGCGAGGGCCACGGTCGGCGAGGTCAGTGACGCCCTGCGCGCCGTGTGGGGGACGTACGTGCCCGCGGACACCTTCTGAGCGGCGCGAAGATGCGCGCGCTCAGCGTGGCAGCGGCTTAGAACGCCCCGGCCGCGCGGCGCTTGAAGGGGTCGGTGGTCGGCGGCGCTGCCAGCTGCGCACGGGGGCAGCTCTCCAAGCGAGAGCCCTACCCAGGAGAGCGCGTCGTCGCACAGCGCCTCGACCGACCAGCCGAGGCTGAGGCCGTAGGCGGACACGGTCACCTTGTAGATCGTGATCTGGTGCCGGTTCGGAGCGTCGTACATGACCGCGATCGAGCCGATGAGCTGCGCGTTCCCACGCGCGCCGCCCAGGCCGTCCCACTGCTGGTCGTAGCGCTGCCACAGCGACGATGTCGCGTTCCAGATCCCCGCTCGGGAGACGTCGAGCCTCTCCAGCTCGGACAGGACACGAGACGCAGTGCGCTGATCGAGGACGGCAGCCGGACGGATGATCCGGGTGTCCTCGCCGTTGAGAGCTGGCATGCGCTTCTCATCGACCGGAACGGCCCGCAGGTTGAGCCCCCGATCGGTTCGATCGTGGACCTTTCCTGGGGGCCGTTCGCTTCGCTAGACGAGAGCCGGCTGACCGACCGACGGACCGCGGTAGGTGCTGCTCCCCAGCCACAGGATGAGCAGGAAGATCCAGCTCAGGAACACCAGGCCGACGGTGAACCCGGCGCCGTGCCCGAACGACTTCGACAGGTCGTAGTACACGATGATCGACACCACGATGTTCACGATCGGGATGATGAACAGGATGATCCACCACCCTGGCCGTCCCACGATCTTGAGCAGCACGTACAGGTTGTAGATCGGGATGATCGCCGCCCAGGCGGGCGCGCCCGCCTTGTTGAACACGCCCATCAGCGGGATGACCGCGACGAGGTAGATGATGATGAAGACGATGACCCCGCCTGCACCCATGCCTGACGACTCCGCGACCAGCATGCCCGCTCCCTAGATCAGCTGCAGTACGTGACGCGCTCAGTGTGGCGGCGATCATGATCGCGCCGAGCTGAAGCGGGTCAAACGTCCCCCGGCGTGTCGTCGACGCGACCAACCTGCTCAGTAGGAGCGGCAGGCCTTCAGGAGCACGTCGTCGCCCGGCTCGGTGCTCAGGCTGACGTTCTTCGGCTTGGTCCATCGCTGGAGGTAGGTGACCGCGGCGGCCATCGACGTCGCGGAGCTGAAGTGCACCTCGTCGACGAAGCACGCCGAGTCCCCGCCGTCCTTGGCGACGTAGACGTCGCCGTCCCAGCCGTCGAGCCGGGAAGCGTTGGCGGGGTCAGGGTCGTCGACGTCCACCGCGGACCAGAGACCGAGCTGCCCCATGACGCCGGTGTCCGCGAGCTTGCCCGGGAGCGTCGGCAGATCCGAGGCCTTCAGCGTGACCGGGGTGGCCAGTGACCCTGCCGCGAACTCGGCCGGGTGGAGCAGCTGGGACGAGGAGGTCGGCGGTCTGGCGAACGCGTCGTCCACGGCCTTGTTGCCGCCGGCCTCGACGAGCCCGTCGACGAAGTGCTCACCGAACTCGTACGGCATGCCTTCGTACACGTCGACGGTCGGGACGTCCGAGGCCTGCGACGAACCCTGATCCTGGTCGACCGCGTGCTGCCACGCCGTGGGCTGCTGGTCGTAGTAGTCGTCGGCCACCCGCTCGGCATCGCCCTCCACGAGGGCGGTGACCGTCAGGCCGGTCTCGTCGTCGGTGCGTTCCTTGCGATCCATGGCGCTGAGGTCGTAGTTCTGGTCCTGCAAGGCGTGGGTCAGCTCGTGCACGAGCGTGTACTCCATGGACGGGGTCCACGACGTCCCGCGCACCACGAGACGCTTGCTCTGGTCGTCGTAGAAACCGACGACGTCCGAGTCGCTGGACGCGCTGTCCGCGTCGTAGAACGCATCGGGGTCCTTGACCAGACCCATCGCCGTGTACGTGGTCCCGATGTCGTCGGGATCGGCCTTCTCGCCCGGCTGCTCGTCCTCCGAGCTGCCGCCCCCGGAGTCGAGGGCAGCGACGAAGTCCTTGTCCGACAGCACCTCGGGGCTCACCGGATGCTTGAACGCCAGCTCGTGGTCCTTGGCGATCCAGGCCTCGAGCCGGGGGAGCTCCGCCTGGATCTTCGCCCGGGACGCCGCGAGCTCCGAGTTGGTGACGGCAGCATCGTGGTGGGCTCGCGTGACAGCCACGACGATCCCGGCCAGCAGCACGAGGACCACCACCACCGAAGTGATAGCGATCAGCCGGTGATGGCTCTGGTGTGGTGGGAGGTTCGGGGACGCGGGGTACTGGGGATAGCCGGGAACGCCCGCCTGCGCAGGGGGCGCGGGATACCCGTACGGCGCTGGGGGCGGCGCGGCCCAGACGTCCTGCCTCGCGAACGTGGGGTCCACGGCGACAGGCGGGAACCACGGCGACGGCTCAACAGGCGACGGCTCAACAGGGGTCGGCTCAACAGGGGTCGGCTCAACAGGGGTCGGCTCAACAGGGGTCGGCTCATCAAGGGGGCAGCGGAGTACCGCCCCCCGCACTGGTACTCACAGCACCAACGCTAACAACGCCGGATAACGGCACAGCCACAGAACGGGCACATTCCCCTGTTCGGCGGCAGCAGGCCGACCTTACGTACCACCAGATCTGCCCGATTTACCCGGAATGCTCCGCCGCGTTCGCCTCGTCGCTCGCAGCGCTCTCGGCCGCTGCGCCCTCGCCCTGGCCACCCTCGGCTGTTTCGCCTTCCGCGATGCGCTGGTGCAGCCGGGCCCGGATCTCCTCGGGCTCGTAGGCGTTGCGTTCACGCTGCGCCCTGGCGACGACCACCCCGGTCGCGGCAACGCCGACGACTCCGGCCAGCCCGAGCGCTTTCCACCATCGCATCCGCCTACGCTACTGCCCGTGGCAGCCTCGCGAATCCCGTTGCACGAGGCCGTCGACATGAGCCGCACCGGTGACATCTGGCTGTTCCGTGGCACGGCCATCGCCGACCGAGCCATCCACGTCGGGACCAACAGCCCGGTCAACCACGTCGGGATGGCCCTGACCATCGACGACCTCCCGCCGCTCATGTGGCACGCCGAGCTCGGCAAGTCGCTGCCCGACGTCTGGGCTGGGACGCATCGCCGTGGCGCACAGCTGCACGTCCTCGCGGACGCGGTCGGTGTGTGGGCGCACCGCTACGGCCAGCGGGCCTGGCTGCGTCAGCTCGTGCCGGACGTCACGCCCGCCATGGAGGACGCCGCGCTGCGCACGGTCGCCCGGCTGGACGGCACGCCGTTCCCGAGCACCGCTGCGCTGGCCACCGGTTTCGTGAAGGCCAGGCTGCGTTCCAAGGCACGCCCCGACGAGCTCGAGACCGCGTTCTGCGCCGAGGTCGTCGCTGCGACCTACCAGGCGATGGGCTTGCTGCCTGCCGATCGGTCAGCTGCCTGGTACGACCCGGGCAGCTTCTGGAGCGGCGACCGCCTCGTGCTGCTGGCCGGCGCCTCGCTCGGCCGCGAGATCGAGGTCGACGTCGGGGCACAATGAGGGGGTGGCTGAACCCGTCTCCGCGCTGACCGTGCACCACCTGCGGACCGGACGTGTCGTGGCCATCTGCTGGCTCGTGGTCGCCGCGCTGAGCATCGTCGACATCCTGCGCCGGGGCAGCGGCGGAACCTACCTCGGTGCGATCCTCGCCCTGCTCGCCAGCTGTCTGGTGGCGTACGTCTTCGGGCTGCGGCCCGCGGTCGCGGAGGACCTCGACGCCGTGGAGGTGCGGAACCCGGTGCGCACCACCCGGATCAGCTGGGCCTCGATCACCAGCATCGACTCGGTCGACGTCCTGCGCATCCACACCGCCGGGACGGTGACGCGTTGCTTCGCCATCCCCAGCCGGATGCGACCGGTACGGCCGGCCGGCACGATCACGGGTGGGATCACCGGCGGCCTCAACTCGCACATGCGACTGCCCGGCCTGCCGCCGCTGTCCGAGGACTCCAGCCGCCGCGGCACCAGAGCCGGGGCCGGCGCGGTCGGGAGGCGGCTCACCGAGATGGCCCCGGCGCTGGCGGCCGGTCACCAGCCCGAGCCCGCGACGACGCACGTCGCGCCCGATGCCGTGGTGGCGCTGGGCCTCGCGCTGGTGCTGCTCGTCGCGGCCGTGCTGTGAACCAGAACTCTTAAGGCAGAGCGCATGACGTCAACCGGAGGAGCGGCCGTGCCCCATCCCGTGGTCACCCTGCGACCGCGCGGGGAGGACGAGGAGAGCCCCGACTCGTCGTCGGAGTACGACGACTGGGGCACCAGGGACGGCCCGATGCCCCCGGAGCTGGGTCGCATGCTGGTCCTCGCCGACGGCGTCGTCGTGGGTGATGTCAGCTGGCACTCCGTCTGGTACGGCCCGAACTCGGGGTCGAAGGCCCGCAACATCGGGATCTCGCTGACGGTGGGCGCGCGGGGGCGCGGCATCGGGTGGCGGGCCCAGCGCCTGCTCGTCGAGCACCTCTTCGCCACGACCGACGCCGGCCGCATCGAGGCAGGGACGGACGTCCAGAACATCGCCGAGCAGCGCGCCCTGGAGAAGGCGGGTTTCCAGCGCGAGGGCGTGCTGCGGGGCGCGCAGGTGCGCAGCGACGGCCGGCACGACATGGTCAGCTTCGCGATCCTGCGTACCGATCTCGAACCCCCGGCCTAGCGGCCCGTGCAGTCCGGCGAGAGGCCGCCTCAGTCGAGCCCGGCGGCCGTCGCGAGGTCCTGCTTGATCGCAGCAAGCCGGGTCGCGGCGGCCTCGCGCGCGGTCGCGAGGGACGACGTCACCGGCACGACCACCTCGAGGTAGCTCTTGAGCTTCGGCTCGGTCCCCGAGGGCCGGACGATCACCCGGGCGTTGCCCTGCAAGCGGTAGCGCAACCCGTCGGTGGGGGGCAGGCCACCCTCGCCCTGCTCAAGGTCCTCGACGAGCTCGACCGCCCGGCCACCCAGCGCGGTCGGTGGCGTCGCGCGCAGCCGATCCATCGCCGCAGTGATCAGGGCCAGGTCGTCCACGCGGACGGTCAGCTGGTCCGTCGCGTGCACGCCGTACCTGCGGTCGATGGCGTCGAGCTCGTCCTGCAGCGTGCGGCCCTGCTGCTTCAACCACGACGCGAGCTCGACCACCATCAGCGCGGCCGAGATGCCGTCCTTGTCGCCCACCGACGCAGGGTCGACGCAGTAGCCGAGGGCCTCCTCGTAGCCGTACGCGAGGTCCGGGATCCGGGCGAGCCACTTGAAGCCCGTGAGGGTCTCCTGGAACGGCAGCCCCGCCTGCTCCGCGATCACCCGCAGCAGCGACGACGAGACGATCGAGCAGGCCAGCGTTCCGGTCACCCCGCGGCGGACCATGTGCACCGCGAGCAGGCCACCCACCTCGTCGCCCCGCAGCATCCGGAAGCTGCCGTCGTCGGTCGGGATCGCCACCGCGCACCGGTCGGCGTCGGGGTCGTTCGCGAGCACGACCTCGGCGCCGGTGGCCTGGCCGAGTGCGCTGGCAAGGTCGATCGCTCCCGGCTCCTCCGGATTCGGGAACGCGACGGTGGGGAAGTCCGGGTCGGGCTCCGCCTGCTCCGGCACGACGGTCGGCGCGGGGTAGCCGGCCCGCGCCAGCACCTCGGTCAGCACCGCGCGGCCGACGCCGTGCATCGGCGTGTAGACGATCCGCAGGTCGCGGGGGACTGCCGGATCGGCCAGCGCCGCGATCCGCTGCTCGTAGTCCGACTCGACGTCGTCCCCGAGCGTCACCCACTCGGTGCCCATCGGGATCGCACCGAGCTGTCCGACGGCGTCGATGCAGTCCGAGATCTGCTCGTCGACCGGCGGGACGATCTGCGAACCGCTCCCGAGGTAGACCTTGTAGCCGTTGTCCTGGGCCGGGTTGTGCGAGGCGGTCACCATCACCCCCGCCGCGCAGCCGAGGTGCCGGATGGCGAAGGCGAGCAGCGGCGTCGGGAGGGGACGGGGCAGCACCATCGCGGCGAGGCCCGCGCCCGTCAGGACCGCCGCGGTGTCGTGCGCGAACTGGTCGGACTTGTGGCGGGCGTCGTAGCCGATGACGACGGCCCCGCCGCCGTTCGCCGTGAGGTAGGCAGCGAGCCCGGCGGCGGCGCGGATGACGACGGCTCGGTTCATCCGGTTCGGGCCCGCGCCCATCGCACCCCGCAGCCCCGCGGTGCCGAACTGGAGGCGGTGCGCGAACCGGTCGGCCAGGGCGTCGATGTCGTCGTCGACGAGGAGCGCCTCGAGCTCGCTCCTGGTGTCCGGGTCGGGATCTTCGGCGAGCCACCCGCGTGCCTGATCGAACACGTCACCGGTCATGGGTCGTCCGCTCCTCTGCGCCGTCGACGGGCTGTCCCCCACCGTCCGAAACACCCTCGACGCCGTGGCCCACGCCAGGCGGGCTCAGCCTGCCGACGAGCGCTGCGAGCAGGCTCCCGACGCGCTCCGCCGAGGCTGCGCCGGTGGCGAGCACGTCGGCGTGGTCCAGCGGGGCCCCGGTCAGGCCCGCGGCCAGGTTGGTCACGAGCGAGACGCCCAGCACCTCCATGCCGGCCTCGCGGGCGGCGATGGCTTCCAGCGCGGTGGACATGCCGACCAGGTCGCCACCGAGCGTCCCGACCATCCGGACCTCGGCCGGTGTCTCGTAGTGCGGCCCGGGCAGCTGGGCGTACACGCCCTCGTCGAGCGAGGGGTCGAGCTCGTGGCAGAGGGCACGAAGCCGGCTCGAGTAGAGGTCCGTCAGGTCGACGAACCTGGCGCCGACCAGCGGCGACCGCGCGGTGAGGTTGAGGTGGTCGCAGATCAGCACCGGAGTCCCGGGGAGCCACGCCGGGTTGAGGCTGCCGCAGCCGTTGGTGAGGATCGCCGTCGTGCACCCGGCCGCCGCGGCGGTGCGGATCGGGTGGACCACCGCCGGCGTGCCCAACCCCTCGTACAGGTGCGTGCGGCCGAGCATGACCAGCAGCCGAGTGTCGCCGACGAGCACCGACCGGACCCTGCCCGGATGCCCGCTCGCCGTCGGCTCGGCGAAGCCGGGGAGGTCGGTCATCGGGACGTCGTGGCTCGCCGCGCCGAGCTGGTCGGCCGCCGGCGCCCAGCCGGAACCCAGCACCGCGAGGACGTCGTGCCTGTCAACACCGGTGATCGCGGCGAGTCGGGCAGCGGCGTCCCGCGCGACCCCGTACGGGTCAGGACTCATCTGCGCGGCGATGTCGATGTCAGGGACCGATCGAGCGGCAGGGGCGCGAACGGAGCTCGGCGACGTAGTCGCTGGGCGCCCCGGCGACCTCCGCCGCGTCGGCCATGATGCCGAGGTAGCGCGCCGACGGGAGGCCACCTTCGTAGGCGTCGAGGACGTAGATCCACGCGCTGGTCTCACCGTCCAGCGTCGCCACCCTGACCCGGATCTTGCTGTAGAGGCCCGCCTCGGCGCCCTCCCAGAAATCCAGCGCGCGCTCGTCCATCGGCGACACGTCGTAGAGCATCAGGAACACCTGGCCCCCGGGGTCCTCGACGACGGTGGCGAGGGCGCCCTCCCAGCCCTGGTCCTCGGCGCCGAAGGTCAGCCGCCAGCCGACGAGCCAGCCGCTCCCCGCCGGCGGTGAGTGCGGCGCCCGCTCGACCATCTGCATGGGGTCGAGGTTGCTGCCGTAGGCGGCGTAGAGAGCCATGGCCAAGAGGGTAAGGGTCAGCCCTGGCGTACGGGAGGACCGCCTCCGTACGAGAAGATGGGTCCGTGACTCGTGTAGCGATCGTCGGAGGCGGACCGGGTGGGTACGAGGCTGCGCTGGTCGCCGCGCAGCTAGGGGCGCACGTCACGCTGGTCGAGCGCGAGGGGGCCGGCGGCTCGGCGGTGCTCACCGACTGCGTGCCCAGCAAGACGCTCATCTCGACGGCCGAGGTCATGTCGGTGATCGCCGACTCGGGCCAGCTCGGGGTCCGGCTGCCCGGTCCGGACCGCCGGGTGAGCGTCGACCTCGGCGCGGTGAACGAACGCGTGCTCCGGCTGGCTGCCGCCCAGTCCGTGGACATCAAGCTGCAGATGCAGCACGACGGCGTGCACTGGCTCGACGGCACCGGTCGGTTGGTGGGTGGCTGCTCGGTCGAGGTCGACCTCCGCAGCGGAGGCACCCGGCGGATCGACGCCGACGTCGTGCTGGTCGCGACCGGTGCGCACCCGCGGGTGCTCCCCGAGGCGCTCCCCGACGGGGAGCGGATCCTCACCTGGGAGCAGCTCTACGCGCTCACCGAGCTCCCGCAGCGCCTCATCGTCGTCGGGTCCGGTGTCACGGGCGCCGAGTTCGCGTCCGCCTACCAGGCGCTGGGCTCGCAGGTCGTGCTGGTCTCCTCCCGGGACCGCGTGCTGCCGGGAGAGGACGTCGACGCCGCGGGGGTCCTCGAGGAGGTCTTCCGCCGGCGCGGGATGCACGTGCTGTCCAAGGCCAGGGCCAGCGGTGCCAAGGTCGTGCGCGACGGCGTGGTCGTGACCTTGACCGACGGCCGGACGGTCGAGGGCACGCACTGCCTGATGGCGGTCGGGTCCGTCCCGAACACCGAGGGGATGGGCCTGGTCGAAGCCGGCGTCACCCTTGGCCAGGGCGGCTTCATCGAGGTGGACCGGGTGTCGCGGACGTCGGTCCGTGGCGTCTACGCGGCCGGTGACTGCACCGGCGTGCTGATGCTCGCGTCGGTGGCGGCGATGCAGGGTCGGATCGCGATGTGGCACGCCCTCGGTGACGCGGTGAGCCCGCTGAACCTGCGGACGGTGTCCTCGAACGTGTTCACCGACCCGGAGATCGCGACGGTGGGAGTGACCCAGGCCCAGGTCGACTCCGGCGCGTCCAACGCCGTCTCCGTGAAGCTCCCCCTCGCCACCAACGCGCGCGCGAAGATGCAGGGCATCACGGACGGATTCGTCAAGCTCTTCGCGCTGCCCGGCACCCGGATCGTGGTGGGCGGCGTGGTGGTCGCACCGCGCGCGAGCGAGCTCGTGTTCCCCGTCGCGCTCGCCGTGGAGCAGAAGCTCACCGTCGACGAGCTGGCGCACACGTTCACGGTGTACCCGTCGTTGTCCGGCTCGGTGGCCGAGGCCGCGCGGCAGCTGCGCGGACCCTCCGACGCCGACCGGTAGCCAGATCGCTGGGTCCAGCCGGCGCTAGCCCAGCCCGCTGCCCAGCCAGGCCTGCCCGCTGTTGGCACTGGCCCGCAGGCTCGAGACGTCGACGGCCTCGAAGGCGCTCGCCGGGATCGCCTTGAGCTGGTCGAGCAGCGTCTGCGGCCAGGCGTCGTCCGCGGTGCCCTGGAAGTACCAGGGCGACCCGTTGTCGGCGAGCACCATCCCGTGCTTCTTCATGGCGTTGATGACGGTGATCGTCTGCGCCGACAGGCCGGTCGTGGGATAGCTCGCCTTGAGCCGGAACCACGCGCCCATCGGTGGGAGCGCGCTGTTCGCAGAGCCGGCCTGGTGCCTGGCCGGCCACACGTACGCGTTCGACGTCTGGTTGGTGGTGAACCGGATCGCGTGGTCGACGTCGCCGGCAGCCACCTCGTCGTAGCGCAGCAGGCCCGGCAGGATCGGCAGCCCGGCGGCGTCCGCCGAGGTCCAGCCGTCGGTGCGCAGCGCGTCGCTGCGCAGGTTCCAGATCGCGCCGGATCCCGCGGTCCAGCTCGAGCCCGAGCCCTGGGTGTCCCAGGTCTCGTAGAGGGTGCAGGTGCTGGCGTCGACGACGATCGCGTGCCGGTCGCCGCCTGCTCCGGGTCCGCCCTCGATCTGGGTGTCCGGGCCGAGGGGGTAGGGGCCAGGGTCGCTCTCGTCGGCGTAGTCGAAGGTGACCGGCACCTTGGCGTGGCTGCCGGTCACCACGGTGACGGGGATGCCGTAGGGGTAGCCGCCGGACGGCCCGAAGTCAGGGTGGAGCTTGCGCGTGCTGGCCTGCATGTTGCTCAGCCACGTCGCGCTCTGGCTGGCGACGGGTAGGGCGCTCACGTCGGCGTGCCAGATGCTGTCGGCGGGGAACACCGGGCAGGTCGTGCCGGGCAGGTTCGCCGAGGTCCCGGTCCTGGCGATGAGCGGTGCCGTGCTGTGCGGCGCTGCAGCGGCCTGCGGGCTGGGTGCCGCGAACGCTGCTGCGGCACCCGTCGCCACGGCCACGACGAGTGCCGTGGCGAGCAGGGCGACGCTGGCGCGTCGGAGCGCAGCGGGGCGTGAGGGGCGCACGGTGTCCTTATCGACGGGTCGACGGCCCTCGGTCTTGGGCCAGATGGGTAGTGTGCCCGCCATGCCTGCAGCCCAGCCCTTCGCCCAGCGTGTCGCCATCGTGGGAGCCGGGTTCGCGGGCCTCGCCTGCGCCGATGCGCTGGTCCGTGCCGGGCACGACGTCGTGGTGCTCGAGGCCAGGGACCGTGTCGGTGGACGGGTCTGGTCCGTCCCGTTCGGCGGCTCGGTGGTGGAACGCGGTGCCGAGTTCGTGCTGGCTGGCTACGACGTCCTTCGCGCCTACGCCGCGGAGTTCGATCTGTCACTGGCAGACACGGGGATGAGCTACTACTCGCGCGAGCCGCGCGGCGGCGAACCCACCACGCTGGCCGAGGTCGCGGCCGCCGGGCCTGCGCTGCTGGCGGCCGCCGCGGTCGCACCGGCGGACGCCACGGTGACGGAGGTCCTCGACAGCCTCGACGTCCCGGCGGGGGTCCGGGCGGCGATCGCCTCGCGGGCGTCGGTGTCGTCGGCCTGGCCGGCCGAGGATCTCTCGGCGACCTCGCTCGGGGACTTCGTCGGCGGCTTCGACGCCCGGCCCACGCACCGGGTGGCCGGCGGCAACCAGCAGATCGCCGAGCGGCTGGCCGAGCGCATCGTGCTGGCCGGTGGCCGGATCGGGCTGTCGACGCCGGTCCACTCGATCGTGTGGTCCGAGCATTCCGTGATGGTGTCGACGCACGAGGGCGTCGAGGCGGTGGACGCGGTCGTCGTCACCGTCCCCCCGGCCGTGCTCGACCGGATCTCCTTCGAGCCTGGCCTGCCGGCGTGGAAGACCCGGGCGCTCACCCAGGTCGGCGCCGGGCAGGCAGCGAAGCTGCACGTGAGGCTCGCGAGGCCAGCACCGACCAGTGCCGTGCTGTCGGTGCCGGACCGTTTCTGGTGCTGGACCGCGACGGACGGGACCGGGCAGGTCGCGGAGGTCCTGAACTGCTTCGCCGGGTCGGCCCCTGCGCTCTCAGCCCTCGACGTGCAGTCCGGCGCCTCGGAGTGGGCCGGCCGGGTCGCCGCCCTCCGCCCGGATCTGGAGCTCGAGCTCGGCTCGGCGATGGTCAGCACCTGGCAGGACGACCCGTGGGCGAGGTGCGCGTACTCCTCGCACGTCCACGGGCTTCACCCGGACTGCGAGCAGCTCGCGCGACCGGTCGGACCGCTGCACTTCGCCGGCGAGCACACCGACGCCGCCTTCGGCGCGCTGATGGAGGGCGCCCTGCGCTCGGGACAGCGCGCCGCGCGAGAGCTGGGCGGCGCGGCCGGCTAGTGGTGCCAGCGACGGCGGCGGAACGCCCCGCTGAACCACAGGATCGGCAGGATGATGAACGGGAACCCCGTCCGGCCGATGAAGGCGAACACCTCGGGCGAGGCCAGGATGAGGACCAGCACGACGGCGATCGGCACCAGCGGGAACAGCGGGAAGTGCCGGTGCGTCTGGCGGGGCGCCTTCGCCGTGACCTGCTTCGGCAGGATCGGCGCACCGGTCAGCGGCAGGTCGCGGAACAACGGCTCGAGGTCGGCACCGGTGCGGGCCGTCAGGGCGGCGTCGGTGCGGACGTCGAACTCGGCGCGGTCGAGCCGGCCGGCGGCGTAGTGCTCGGACAGCGCCGCGGCGGCACGAGCGCGCTCGGCGTCACCGATGCGCTGGGAGGCCGTGAGATCTGGCAGGCGGCGGCCCTGCGCGTCGCCGTCCCTCGAGTCGTCCACCGCGGTCCTCCGCTCCCGGGCACCCGATGCGGCGCCCATCTGTAACGCTGTAATCATCACCCGCGCACCCGGGGATCGCAATGCCTCCAGGTGGCCGGCCGATCGGGCTAGAAGGATCCGCCGCCGGAGTCCCCGCCCCCACCACCGAAGTCTCCGCCGCCGCCGCCGAAGTCGCCACCTCCGAAGGACCAGTCCCCGCCGCCCCCGCCGCCGTTGCCCGAGTCGCCGCCCCAGCCGCCGCCACCCCCGTAGCCGCCACCGAAGCCGCCGCCGTAGCCGTAGCCACCGCCGAACCCGCCACCGAAGCCGCCGCCCAGCACCGTGCCGATCAGGATCCCGGGCAGCATGCCGCCGAAGCCGTTGTAGTAGCCGCCGGCGTACTGCGCGTACTGCGGGCCGGCGTTCCAGTACTGCGTCTGCTGACCACCGACCATCACCGTCTTGGCGTCGACGTCGACGCCGCGGGCGAGGCGGTCGGCGCAGTCCGCGCAGACCGGGACCTCACGCGCCGCCCCTCCCGGCGGCGTCCACTGGGCGTCCTGGACGGACGGGCCGTGCTGCGGGTTGAAGAAGCAGGGCGCGCGGCGCTCCGGAAGGGGCTGACCTGCCTGCAGCGCGCGCACGCAGGCGAGCTGGTACCGGCCGTCCTCCAGGGCGGCGGAGACGTCATGCAGGGCGATCGTCGTCTGCGCCTTGTCGAGGGTGTCCTTGGCGAGGTCATAGGCGTTGAGGGCCGCGGCGTAGGACTGCCGCATCTGGTCGGTCGTGGTGGGTGCGTCGATGTCGAGGTCGAGCGCGCTGAGCTCCTCGCCGAGCTTCGTGACGTCCTCCTCGAAGGCCGGCTTCACCTCGGCGAGGTTCGCGGCGGCGCGCGCCTTCGCCTTGTTCGAGGCGCGCTTCGCGTAGACCGCGAGGCCCACCCCACCGACGGCGACGAGGCCGAGGATCGGGAGCACGCTGGACGAGCTCGAGCTGCCCCCGCCGGCGTTCCCGCCGGTCCCGCTGGAGCCGACGTAGTTGGACAGCAGGGTGAGGAAGCGCGAGCAGATGGCGTAGGCCTTGTTCGCGCTGCTGCCCCCGACGCTGCTCGCGGTCAGGGCCTGGGTGGCGATCGAGCCGGTGCCGGAGACGAGGTTCGAGCCCGCGATGAAGGTGCTGGAGCCGACCACGACCGCGTAGGTGCCCTGCGGACCCTGGTCGAGCAGCTGTCGCAGGACGCCGCTGGCGTTGCCGTAGGCGGCCCCGGTGGAGGCTGGGAACACCGCGACGAACGCTGGCGTGCCGGCGTTGGCGGCCTGCGCCTGCAGCGAGCTGACCTGCGCGTCGCTGAGCGCCGCCTCGGCCGCGGGGTCGTTGTAGACGTGCGATCCGCCGTTGAACGTGGAGACGGCGTTGTCCATCGGGGTGTCCGCTGATGCTGTCCCGGCGAGCAGGCTGCCGGCGAGCACGAGACTGAGGCTCAGCGCGGCCAGCACCCCCACGAGCAGCGCGGCTAGCCGACGAGCCATCAGGATCAGTCCTTGATCTCGCAGAGAACGGCACCGCTGGTGACGGTGGCGCCGACCTCGGCGACGAGGCCGGTGACGGTGCCACCCTTGTGGGCGGTGAGTGGCTGTTCCATCTTCATCGCTTCGAGCACGAGGACCAACTCGCCGGCCTCGACCGTCTGTCCTTCAACGACTGCGAGCTTGACGATCGTTCCCTGCATCGGGCTGGTGAGCGAGTCACCGGAGGCCGCGGCGACCTTGGTGGCGTGCCGGCGGGGGGCCCGCGCGCTGGCGCTGGCCGCGGGGGCGGCGCTGCCTGCGCCGAGCCCGGCCGGGAGGACGACCTCGATCCGCCGGCCACCGACCTCGACCGTCACGGACTCCCGCGGCGCTGCCTCTGGGGCCTCACCCACCGGTCCGGCGTAGGGCTCGATCGTGTTCTCGAACTCGGTCTCGATCCACCGGGTGTGCACGGTGAACGGAGTGACGTCGTCGGTCGCGAAGGCGGGGTCGGCCACGACCGCGCGGTGGAACGCGATGACCGTGGGCATGCCCTCGACCGTGTACTCGGCGAGCGCGCGGCGAGCCCGCTGCAGCGCCTGCAGCCGGGTGGCGCCGGTCACCACGAGCTTGGACAGCAGCGAGTCGAACGAGGCCGGCACGACCTCGCCGAGCTGGTAGCCGGAGTCGACCCGGACCCCCGGCCCGGAGGGCTCACGCAGGCCGGTGATGGTCCCCGGCGCGGGCAGGAAGCCGCGGCCGGCGTCCTCGGCGTTGATCCGGAACTCGAACGAGTGGCCACGCAGGACGGGGTCGGAGTAGCCGAGCGGCTCGCCGTCAGCGATCCGGAACATCTCGCGGACGAGGTCGATGCCGGAGACCTCCTCGGTCACCGGGTGCTCGACCTGGAGCCGGGTGTTCACCTCGAGGAAGGAGATGGTGCCGTCGACGCCGACGAGGAACTCGCAGGTGCCCGCCCCGACGTAGCCCGCCTCGCGCAGGATCGCCTTGGACGCGCGGTAGAGCTCGGCGGTCTGCTCGCCCGAGAGGTAGGGCGCCGGTGCCTCCTCGACGAGCTTCTGGTTGCGGCGCTGCAACGAGCAGTCCCGGGTGGAGACCACGACCACGCCGCCGTGCATGTCAGCCAGGCACTGCGTCTCGACGTGGCGCGGGTGGTCGAGGAACCGCTCGACGAAGCACTCGCCGCGACCGAACGCGGTCACCGCCTCGCGCACCGCGGACTCGAACAGCTCGGGGATCTCCTCGATGGTCCGCGCGACCTTGAGCCCACGCCCGCCGCCGCCATACGCGGCCTTGATGGCGACCGGCAGCCCGAACTCCTGGGCGAACGCCACGACCTCGTCGGCCCCGGCGACCGGGTCCGGCGTCCCCGGCACCAGTGGAGCGCCGACCTTCTCCGCGATCCGCCGCGCGGCGACCTTGTCGCCGAGGGCGTCGATCGCGGCGGGCGGTGGGCCGATCCAGGTGAGACCGGCGTCGATGACGGCCTGCGCGAAGCCGGCGTTCTCGGCCAGGAAGCCGTACCCCGGGTGCACGGCGTCGGCACCGGCGCGGGCCGCGACATCGAGCAGCTTCGCGATGTCGAGGTAGGTCTCGCCCGGGGTCTCGCCGTGCAGCGCGAAGGCTTCGTCGCAGCTGCGGACGTGCAGGGCCTCGCGGTCCTGGTCGCTGTAGACGGCGACACTGGCGAGGCCGGCGTCGCGGCAGGCGCGAGCGATGCGGACCGCGATCTCGGCGCGGTTGGCGATGAGGACCTTCTGCACGGCGGTGTTCCCTTCCGGTGGGCCTGCCTGAGCCTAGCCATGCCCTCGTCAGCCGTTCAGGCGGGCGTACATCCCCTTCAGCGCGCTGTGCGCACGGGTGAACTCGGCGTAGAGCCGGGCGTACGCGGGGACCGCTGGACCTGGGCTGAAGGTCGTCGCTGCCGGCACCCGGTGCGGGACCTCAGCCAGGGACAGCCGCCCCAGCCCGATGAGGGCGTACATCGCCGCGCCGCGCAGCTGCGCGATCGCCGGGTCCGCCACGCGCTCGACCGGCCGGTCCAGGACGTCGGCATGGATCTGGCACCAGAGGTCGGACTGCGCGCCGCCACCGAGCAGCCGCAGCGGTGTGAGCTTTCGCCCCGCGTAGGAGTCCGCGGCCTCGACCAGCCAGCGCATGTTGTAGGCCACGCCCTCGAGGACGGCCCGCACCAGGTCGGCGCGGTCGGTGTCGATGCTGACGTTGAGGAAGGCGGCACGCAGGTTGCGGTCGTCGACGGGGGAGCGTTCACCGCGCAGCCACGGGGTGAAGATGACCCCACCCGAGCCGGGCTCGGCCTGCTCGGCGAGGGCGACGAGCTCGTCGTAGGTCGGGCTCCAGGGTGGGGTGATGCCGCTGGGGTTGGCGAGCACGCCGTCACGGATCCACTGCAGGCAGACGCCGGCGGTCTCGTGGTTGTCGATCATGAGGTACTGGCCGTCGCCGACCCCGGGCACCGAGGTGATCTGGTGCAGGATGTCGGTCTTCTTGAAGGGCACGGCGCAGGACACCCACGCGCTCGTGCTGATCGTGATGTGGGCCGCGAAGTCCTCGACCGCGCCGGATGCGAGATAGGCCGCGTGCAGGTCGGGCACCCCGGTCACGACGGGGACGCCCGCAGGCAGGCCGAGCTCGGCGGCGGCACCCTCGGCGAGGCCACCCAGCACCGAGCCGGAGGGCACGAGCGGCGGCAGCTGGGCGGCGTCGCGACCCGCACGCTTCACCAGGGCGTCCACGTAGCCCAGCGGGCGGCCTTTGCGGTTGTCGGTGAGCCACGACCCGACCATCGAGGCGGGCGTCGCGGCGACGGTGCCGGTCAGGCGCAGGCCCAGGTAGTCGAGCGGTTCGAGCAGGGTGCGGGCACGACGCAGGACGTCGGGCCGCTCGTGCTTGAGAAACAACGCGTGACCGCTCGGGTCGGCGCCGCCCGGCGACGGCGCGCCGCCGGTGTAGCGGAGCCACGGCAGGATCGCGGTCGGCTTGTAGCCGGCAGCCAGGCCGCCGTACTGCCGGCGGGCATGCGGCCCGCCCCGGTCGTCGGCCCAGAGGATGCACGGCCCGACGGCGTTGCCGTCGGCGTCGACGGGCACGGTGGAGCCGTACTGGCCGGTGATCCCCACGCCCACCAGCACGGCGGGATCGAGCCCGCTGGCCAGCAGGGCGTGGACGCCGTCGACCACCCCGCTCCACCACTGGGCGGTGTCCTGCTCGGCGCCGCCGTCGGTGAAGTCGGTGATGAGGTCGCGGCTCTCGCTCGCCAGGATCGAGCCGTCCGCCTCGGCGATGGCCCCGACCTTGAGACCGCTGGTCCCGAGGTCGACGGCCAGCACCCAGGCGTTAGTCACCTCAACCCGCGGAGGGTGCGGGCACTGCGTACATGGCGTCGAGCGCACCGGAGAGCAGGAACCGGACCCCGGCATTTCCCGCATCCGTGCCGGCCATGCCGTACAGGGCACCGCTACGCGCGGGCTGTCCCTGATGGGCCAGGGCGTACTGGACGGCCTCGGCGAGGTCGGTGGTGAACTCGGCGCCGAGCCCTTCGCGGGTGTTCGGCCGGGTGACGCAGAAGTGCAGGCCCGCTGGCAGCTGTCCAGGGTTGAGCCGCCAGCCGCGACTGGCCAGGAAGTCGTTGACCAGGAAGATGTCCAGCACCGGCTCGCCGGCGTCGTCGAGCGCCGCGCCGAAGCCGATCAGGAAGGTGTGCCCGCTGCCGAACAGGCGCAGCGCGGGCTGGGCAGCCACGGCGTCCCTGAGCTGCAGCGCGGTGGTGTGGATGGCCTCCGCCGCCTCGAGATAGCCCTGCTCGCCCGTGGTGAGCATCGCTGCCCACGCCGCCGCGATCAGCCCGCCGGAGCGGCTGCCCGACATCCCGGGGGAGATGTAGAGGCCGCCTGGCCAGTCGGGGAAGGTGAAGTACTGGTAGCGGCGGAGGTCGGCGTCGCGGTAGAGCAGCACCGAGGTGCCCTTGAGCGCGTAGCCGAACTTGTGGGTGTCGGCCGAGATCGAGGTGACCCCCGCCACCCGGAAGTCGAACGGCGGGACGTCAACGCCCAGCTTGGCGATCCACGGCAGCAGGAAACCGCCGAGGCACCCGTCGACGTGCAACCCGATGCCGTGCTCGAGCGCGAGCGCCGCGAGCTCCTCGATCGGGTCGACCAGACCGTACGGGTAGGAGCCGGCCGAGCCGACCAGGGCCACGGTGTTCGGCGTGATGTGCTCGCGGACCCAGTCGACGTCGACGAGGAAGTCGTCACGGAGCGGGGCGCGGAGCAGCTTGATGCCGAAGTAGTGGCACGCCTTGTCGATGGCGACGTGCGCCGAGTTCGGGATGATCACCTCGGGCTCGGTGATCCCGCGCTCGGCGAGGCCGCGCTCGCGGTAGACGAGCATCGGGTTCATCAGCGACTCGGTGCCGCCGGAGGTGAGCACGCCGGCGGTCTGCGGGCCACCGCCGAGCATGGCTGCCGTCATCGCGACGATCTCGCCCTCGAACTTCGTCGAGCTCGGGTACATGTCGCGCTGCAGCACGTTCGCGTGCGCGTACTGCTCGAAGACCTCGGTGAGGAAGTGGTACTGCTCGTGGTCACCGAGGTAGAGCGAGCCGCTGACCTTGCCGGAGTCGCCGAGGGCGTCCTCCTCGCCGGCCATCGCGGTGATCTGCGCGAGCACCTCGTCGCGCCCGAGCGGCTTCTCCGGGATCGCTCGATGCATCTCGAAGCGGTCCTTGTAGGGGTAGAAGCTGTCGAGCAGCTCTTGGATCTGCTCAGCGGTGAGGTCGGCCATGGCTCCGTACCTTAAGCGAGCGAGCCGGGATCGGCGGACCCTTCGTCGAAGCTGTGCCTGGCGGCGACGACTTCGCGCATGTGGATCTCCGCCCAGTCGGTCAGGGCAGCGATCGGCTTGCGCAGCGAGCGCCCGAGCGGGGTGAGCTCGTACTCGACCCTGGGCGGCACCTGGGCGTAGACGGTCCGGGTGAGGATGCCGTCGCGCTCGAGCGCACGCAGCGTCTGGGTGAGCACCTTGGGAGCCACGCCGCCGATCGCGGTGCGGAGCTGGGTGAAGCGCAGCGGGCCGCGCTGGAGGCTGTGGAGGACCAGCGCCGTCCACTTGTCACCGAGGCGGTCCAGGATCTGCCGCGTCGGGCAGTCGGGGTCGAGCAGGTCGCCGCGGTCCGTGGCCGGATCCGGCCTGTCCTGCGTGATGGTAACCATGAGGTACTTATAGCACGTTGAAGTTCTCAGTTACCGTTGGTTACTGTCTGGGGAGAAGCCAGTGACGACTCACGAGACGAGGACGAAACCATGACTGAGGTCCAGGCCACGAAGGTGCTGGTCTACGGCGCCACCGGGATGATCGGCAGCCGCATCACCGCAGAGCTCGTCCGGCGCGGGCATGTCGTGACTGCCGCGCTGCGGGACCCGGCCAAGGCCGCTGGCCTCGACCCCGCGGTGCGCAGCGTCGTGTCCGACCAGAACGACCTCGACTCGGTCGTCGCCGCCGCGCAGGGCCAGGATCTCGTCGTGTCGGCCACCGGGGCTGCGCGCGATGGCTCGCGCCCGCCGGCCGACTATCTCCAGACCTCGCAGACGTTCTTCGACGGGCTCCGCAAGGCCGGCACCACGCGGGTCGTCCTCATCGGCGGTGCGGGCAGCCTCGAGGTCGCTCCCGGGCTCGCGCTCATCGACGCCCCGGGGTTCCCGCCGGAGTACCTGGCGGAGGCTTCCGTCCACCGCGAGGTGCTCGGGCTGCTGCGCGCCTCCGAGGGCCTTGACTGGACCTACGTCTCGCCGGCCGCGGAGATCGCCCCCGGCGAGCGCACCGGCGCCTACCGCAAGGGCGGCGATCAGCTCCTCACCAATGCGGAGGGGCACAGCACCGTCTCCGCCGAGGACTTCGCGATCGGCGTCGTCGACGTCATCGAGAGCGGCGAGGACGTCGGCCGGCGGATCACGATCGCCAGCTGACGGACGGCGCGCGCTCGTCAGCGGTGCTGCACCAGGTTCACCACGGTGCCGTCGGGGGCCCGGACCAGGAACCGGTGCACCCCCCACTCCTCCACGGTGAGCGGGTGCACGATCTCGTACCCGAGCTCCACCGCGGTCCGGTAGGCGGCTTCCACGTCACGGACGTGGACCGAGATGGCCGGGACTGCGGGTGCCGTCGCGTCCTGGGTCACGAGCTGGAGACTGGCTCCGCTGTCGGCCGCCGACAGCCTCGCGACCCAGCCCAGGTTGAACTCCTCGACGCTCAGTCCGAGGAAGTCGGTGTAGAAGGGCTTCGCGGCGTCCAGGTCGGCGACCTGCAGGTTCGCC
Source organism: uncultured Actinomycetota bacterium (assembly GCA_963819215.1). Classification (GTDB taxonomy): domain Bacteria; phylum Actinomycetota; class Actinomycetes; order Prado026; family Prado026; genus CAWFVK01. The sequence goes on from CAWFVK010000009.1 coordinate 168,536, forward strand.
GTGACGCGGGTGGCTCGGGCCGCCTGCTCGGCGGCGTCGACGGGCACGTTCAGCTGCCAGGAGACGCCGAAGCGGTCCTGCACCCAGGAGAAGAGCGGGCTGAAGCCGTAGTCGTCGGGGGGCATCAGCACGCGGCCGTCCTGGCTCAGCAGCGCGTGCGCTTCCGTGTGCTCGGCCTCGGAGTCGAGGTCGACGAACAACGAGGTCGACGGCGTGAAGGTGAACTCGTGCACCGGCGGGCTGTCGTTGCAGCGGAGGGTGAGGCCGCCGACGACGGCCTCGGCCATGGCGACGCTTCCCTCGGCTCCCGGGCCGGCCGGGCCGTGGTGGGTCACCGAGGTGATCCGTGACCCGGGGATCGCGGTGACCGCGAGGTCGAGCCAAGCCTCGGCGTCGCCCTGGAACATCAGGAACGTGGTCGTCCTCATCGGGAGAACGTACCGAGGTGACGTGCTGTCGCGCGCGGGGTTGGACTAGGGGGAGCGCGCTCGCTCGGGGACGGCGAGGGACTCGGGGTGGGGCCCGGCGCCACGACGATCCGCCCTGGCGAGAGCTTGGTTCCCGGTTCAGCCGTCCCCGGTCCTGCTGCCGCTGCACTTGCTGGTGGCGTGGGATCCGGGCTGGTCCGGGTGCGTGTCGGTGCGCTCCGCCACGAGCGCCCCTCGGCCGGCGACCAGGTGTGACCGGCTGGGACGCGGCTGGTCGCGGGAGTGAACTGTGCCACCGGAAGGCCGCGCAGCGCCTGGATCGTGTAGTCGGTCCAGATGCTCGTCGGGTAGTCCGCGCCCTCGACATGCGCGTTGCCGTCGACCCCGTCGAGCGTGAGCTCGGTCCGACCGTCGCTCGACAGCCGGAACAGCGCGACGGCCGTGGACAGCTGCGGCGTGTAGCCGACGAACCAGGCTGCGAGGTTCCCGTTGGTCGTGCCGGTCTTGCCTGCCGCTGGGCGTCCCACGGCCTGGGCCCTTGTGCCTGTCCCGTTCGGATCGGTGATGACACCTTCCAGCGCTTCGGTGACCTGCGCCGCGATGTCGGCAGGCATCTCACGCGTCGGCTTCGCACGCGGACGCGTCAGGGACCGACCGTCCGCCGCGGTGACGCGCGCGATGGAGAAGGGCGGGAGGTAGCGGCCCCCGGCGGCGAAGGTGGCGTAGGCGGACGCCATGTCGAGCACGGTGGGGGAGTCGACGCCGAGCGTCACGCTCAAGCGTTGCGTGAGTGGCACCGACGACGGGATCCCGGTCGCGCGAGCAGCAGCCACCACCGCGCGTGCCCCGACGTGGTTCGTGACGTCGACGAAGGCGGTGTTGACCGACCGGGCCGTCGCCTCCTTCAGCGTGAGCGAGCCGTAGCTCGCGTCGTCCTTGTTCGCGATCGCGCCGGTGCGATAGCCCTGCGAGTCGACGAACGTCCGTCCGCTGTCGCTGTCCCAGGTGCTGTCGAGCCCGATGCCGTGCTCCAGGGCAGCGACCAGGGTGAACGCCTTGAAGGTCGAGCCGGCCTGGACCGTGCTCTGGCTGGCGTCGTTGACGTACTGCGGCCGGCCGTAGCTGCTGCCGCCGTACATCGCGAGGATGCCGCCGGTGGTCGGGTCGACGGACGCGAGCCCCACCCGCACCCCTTGGGCCTGCTGCTTCGGCCGGTCCGCGTCGACGGCGGCGATCGCCCGGTCCTCGTCCGGCTTGCTGAACGTCGTCACGACGCGCAGCCCCAGGTGCTCGAGGTCGGTCTCGCTGTAGCCGTAGCGGCGCTCGACCTCAGCGACGGCGTAGGCCAGCAGGTAACCCTGCGGTCCGCCGGGTGCCCCGCGCTCTGCTTGCTGATGATCGAGGGGAAATGGGCCGCTGCTCGGTCTTTCGGGCTGAGCCAGCCGTAGCGCGCCATGTCGTCCAGCACCGTGGTCCAGCGGCCCTTGAGCTTGGTGAGGTGGCTCTCGGGTGCGTAGCCGGCCGGGGAGCGGATGATCGACGCCAGCACCGCCGACTGGGCAGGCGTCAGCTGCGTGACGTCCTCGGCGAAGTAGGCGTGCGCCGCGGCCTGGACACCGTAGGCACCACGACCGAAGTAGATCGTGTTCAGGTAGTCCGCGAGGATCTCGTCCTTGGTCAGCTGCCGCTCGATCTTCAGCGACACGAACAGCTCGGTGACCTTGCGTCCGAGCGTTCGATCCTGGGTCAGGTAGTAGTTCTTGACCAGCTGCTGGGTGATCGTCGAGCCGCCCTCCTGGGCGCCCCCGCGCAGGTCCGTCCAGGCGGCCCGGGCGATCCCCGGGAGCGAGAAGCCGCCGTGCTCGTAGAAGGTGTGGTCCTCGGCAGCGAGCACCGCCTTCTGCATCGAGTCGGGGATGCTCGCCAACGGCACCGAGGTCCGGTTCGTGGTCCCCAGGCTCCCCAGCTGCGTCCGGCCATCCGCGTAGTAGAAGACCGTCGCCTGTGCCAGGGCTGCGAGGTTCGGCGACGGGATGTCGATGACGGCGTAGAGGACGGCGTAGAGCACCCCCAGGATCAGGGCGAGCTGCATCCCCGAGACCACGAGGACGGCCGTGCACTGCCGCCAGGACGGCACGAAGCGACGGAGCCCGAGGTGATCCTGCCGCGGGTAGTCGATGCGCACGCCACCCCTTCACTGCTGCTCGGTGGACGGACGGCCCGGTGGACGGTGCCGCTCGGTGGAGGGTGCGGCCCGGTGGCCGGGTGGCCGTCGCGTAGCGGCTGCTCGCAGGCGGGTGCCCGGCCGAGCGTTGTCAGGTGTCAGAACCCGGCGGACGCGCGTTCGGTTGCTCTCGGCGGACGACGAGAAAGGCGTCCGAGCCCGACAGACCACAGAATTGGGCATTCCTGCCCATGTCGCCGTGCGCGTTCGACGGGACCGGGTGACGATGATCCGGTGACTGCTGAATCTGACCGCACGGGCCGTACCGGACAGCCTGCGAAGCAGGAGTCGCGTCTGGGACTACCCGCGTCCCCCTGCGGTCGAGCCATCGAGCGAGCACGTCCGTATCGAGCTGGGCGGATCAGTCGTCGCTGACACCCGACGCGCGCTTCGCGTGCTCGAGACGAGCCATCCGCCGGTCTACTACGTCCCCGTCGCCGACATCGCCGAGGGCGTGCTCCAGGAGCTGCCGGGCACGACGTGGTGCGAGTTCAAGGGCCACGCCCGCTACTTCGCGGTTGACCCAGCGGGAGCCCAGGGGTCGGCGGTGCCGAGCGCATGGCGTGGGACTACCCGAGCCCGTCGCCGGGCTTCGAGCAGCTGGTCGGCCACGTCGCCTTCTATCCCGGCCGGATGGACCGCTGCACCGTCGACGGCGAGGTCGTCCGGGCCCAGGAGGGCGACTTCTACGGAGGATGGGTGACGGACCGGATCGTCGGCCCGTTCAAGGGAGGGCCGGGCACCCAGGGCTGGTAGCCAGCGTCCGGCAGTTACCCCCTGCCAGCTAGTCGCTGGTGGCTAACGCGGGGTGCCGTCCCACCGCCACTCGTCGAGCCGGGCCCGCGCCCCGAGCGGTCGCCGTCCTGTCGCCCAGAGCAACGCCTCCCACGGGTCCTCCCCGGCGGTGTCGGCGGCGACGGCCGGGAACAGGCGCCGGAGCACGCGCGCAGACACGCCGGCAGGCGGGAGCCACGCGATCCCGAGCGGTGCAGCGACGTCGTGCAGGTGCACGAGCAGCTCCACGACACCCATCGCGGCGAAGCCCTCGGGATCCGAGACGCCGAAGACGTGGTGCGCCCGCGTCGAGGGCGGCCGGTCGCTGACCACGGCAGCGAGGAACTTCCCGCACGCGAGGAGCACCTGGACGAGGCCGGCGTTCCCGCGGCTCGGGTCGGCGAAGACGCTCAGCAGCGGCGCGCCGTCGTATCTCGCCGCGTAGCCGAACGCGACGTGGGTGTCGACCGGCGGCACCGGGGGCGCGAGCTGGGCTGCGTACGTGAAGAGGTCGTCCGCCGTGTGCTCGAGGGTCTCCCAGCAGTCCCAGGTGAGGTCAGTCGCAGGGATGTGCCAGTCACGGTCGAGGGCGGCCCCAGGGCTCGCGCGGCGGCCGCCACGACGTCGGTCACGTCCTCGGCCGTGACGCCGCCGACCGGCTGCCAGAAGTCCGTGACCGCGAACCCGAGCTCGGCGAGCAGGCCGCGAAGCAGCGGGAGCGAGATCCCGATGACGTTCGCGGCATCCCCGTCGACGCCGTCGAGGAACCAGCCGCCGCGCCCGTCGATGGTGAAGGCGCCGGCCACCTGCAGCGGCTCGCCCGACGCGATGTACGCCTCGACCTCGGCGTCGGTCGGCGAGCCGAACCGGACCGTCGTCGACGCCACCGCGGACACGCTGCGGCCGGTCGCGGTGTCGATGACGCAGTGACCCGTGCGCAGCACTCCGGTGCTCCCGCGCAGGGCGGCCCAGCGGCGGCGGGCGTCGGCGGCATCGACGGGCTTCCCCAGCGTCTGACCGGCCAGGTCCAGGACGGAGTCGCACCCGACCACCAGCGCTCCCGCGACGTCCGGAAGAGCCGCGACCGCGCCGGCCTTGCGCCGGGCGAGCTCCAGCGCCACCCAGCCGGGCTCGCCGATGACGTCGGACTCATCGACCCCGCTGACGATCACCTCGGGCTCGATGCCGGCGGCCCGCAACGTCCGCAGCCGTGCCGGCGACGCCGAGGCCAGCACGAAGCGGGTCATGGCACGAGCCTGATCAGCGCGGCAGGCCCGACGCGCGCCACGCACCGGGCCCAGGCCCGATCGCGGGGCGGATGTTCCGGGACCGGTTGCGCCACTGCGTCCTCGGCTCAGGGGGAGCGGACGCGGCGCCGCCGGACCGTGCGAGGAGCACCGCCATCACCGCGGCGAGCTCCTCGTCGTGGCGGCGCGCCTCGCTCCCGGGCCGCCGCGAGTCGGCACGGCTCGCGCTGGTCTGGTGGCTGGGGGTCGGCCATCAGAGCGGGATGTTCCCGTGCTTGCGCGGCGGGCGGTTCTGCCGCTTGTTCTTCAGCGTGCGCAAGGCCCGCACGACGTAGGCACGGGTCTCGGAGGGCTCGATCACCGCGTCGATGTAGCCACGCTCGGCCGTGATGTAGGGGTTCAGCAGCGTGTCCTCGTAGTCGGCGGTGAGCTCCTTGCGCGTCGGCCTCGACGTCGTCGGACTGGGCCAGCGCCTGCCGGTGCAGGATGTTCACCGCGCCGGCCGCACCCATCACCGCGACCTGGGCCGTGGGCCAGGCGAGGTTCACGTCGGCGCCGAGGTGCTTGGAGCCCATGACGTCGTAGGCGCCGCCGTACGCCTTGCGCGTGATGACCGTGACGAGCGGCACGGTCGCCTCCGCGTAGGCGTAGATGAGCTTCGCCCCACGGCGGATGATGCCGTTCCACTCCTGGTCGGTGCCCGGCAGGAAGCCAGGGACGTCGACGAACGTCAGCACCGGGATGTTGAACGCGTCGCAGGTCCGCACGAACCTGGCGGCCTTCTCCGACGCGTCGATGTCGAGCGTCCCGGCGAACGCCATCGGCTGGTTCGCGACGATGCCGACCGACGCCCCCTCCACCCGGCCGAAACCGCAGAGGATGTTGCCGGCCCACAGCGACTGCACCTCGAGGAACTCGCCCTCGTCGACCACCGCCGCGATGACGGTGTGCATGTCGTACGGCTGGTTGGCGCTGTCCGGGATGATCGTGTCGAGCGCGAGGTCGGTGTCGGTGAGCTCGAGGTCGGTGGGGCCCCCGAACACCGGCGGGTCCTCGAGGTTGTTGCTCGGCAGGTACGACAGGATCGCGCGGGCGAGGTCGAAGCAGTCCGCCTCGTCGGCGGCGACGAAGTGCGCGACGCCGGACTTGCTGTTGTGCGTCCGCGCGCCGCCCAGCTCCTCCATCTCCACCTCCTCGCCGGTCACCGTCTTGATGACGTCCGGCCCGGTGATGAACATGTGCGAGGTCTGGTCGACCATCACGGTGAAGTCGGTGATGGCTGGGGAGTAGACGGCCCCGCCGGCGCACGGACCCATGATCAGCGAGAGCTGCGGGACGACCCCGGAGGACATCACGTTGCGACGGAAGATCTCGCCGTAGAGCCCGAGCGAGGCCACGCCCTCCTGGATGCGGGCGCCGCCGGAGTCGTTGATGCCGATGACCGGGCAGCCGACCTTCAGCGCGAGGTCCATGATCTTGACGATCTTCTCGCCGAACACCTCACCGAGGCTGCCGCCGAAGACCGTGAAGTCCTGCGCGAACAGGCAGACCTGCCGGCCGTCGACCGTCCCGAACCCGGTGATGACGCCGTCGCCGTACGGACGCTTGTCCTGCATGCCGAACGTGGACGAGCGATGCCGGGCCAGCGCGTCCGTCTCCACGAACGAGCCGGGGTCGACGAAGGCCTCGACGCGCTCGCGTGCGGTGAGCTTGCCGCGGGCATGCTGGGCGTCCACCGCCTTGCTGGTGCCGGCGTGCACCGCCTCGGCGTTCTTGTGCCGGAGCTGCGCCAGCTTGCCGGCGGTGGTGTGCAGGTCCGGGTGGACCTCCGTCATGGGCTGTCCTTCCCGGGTTCCGGAGCGGGTGCCGCGGCCCTCGGCCACGGAGTCAGCGTTAGCGTAGTGCGATGGTTCCGGACCGCTACGGCGACCTCGCACGGCCGCCGCTGCACCCGGCTGCGCTGGCGCGAGCCCTGGCCGGAGCGGCTGGTCCCTGGCGTGCCGTGCGGGTCGTCGAGGCGACGGGCTCGACCAACGCCGACCTCGCCAAGGCTGCTGACGGTGGCGCCGCTGCCGGGCTCGTCCTGGTCGCCGAGGAGCAGGTTGCGGGCCGAGGCAGGCTAGGACGAACGTGGCAGCTGCCCGCCCGGGCCGGCCTCACCTTCTCCGTGCTGCTCCGGCCGCAGCGGCCCCCGGCCTCGTTCAGCTGGCTGCCGTTGCTCGCGGGCCTGGCCACGGCACGCGCCTTGACCGCAACCTCCGGGGTCGAGGTCTCGCTGAAGTGGCCGAACGACCTCGTGGTGCAGGACGGCGACGAGCTCCGCAAGGTGGGGGGCTTGCTGGCCGAGCGCACGACCGACGCCGTGGTGCTGGGGATCGGCATCAACGTGACCGCGAGCAAGGCCGAGCTTCCTGCGCCGGCACCGCCGGCGCCGGAGGCCACCTCGTTGCTCCTCGAGGGCGCGACCGCCACCGACCGCGAGCCGTTGCTGCGTGCGGTGCTCCGCTCGCTGGCCGCGGTGCTGGCGACGTGGGAGGAGGGCCGATCCGATGCTGCTCTCGCCGCTGCATACGCGCGGACGTGCGTGACGATCGGTCGGCGGGTGCGCGCCGAGCTGCCCGGCGGCCACGTGCTCGTCGGGCTCGCCGAGGGCGTGGACGCCGAGGGTCGGCTGCTGGTGCGGACCGACGCCAGCGGTGAGGTCCGGCCGGTCGCGGCCGGCGATGTGGTCCACCTGCGACCAGCGGGAGGTTGAGCCCGCCTGCCACGACGCCCGGGGCCGACATGCCACGATGACCCCATGGGCTACCCGGCGAAGCTTCTGGCGCAAGGCGAGCAGATCGAGTTCGAGATGCGCCCGCACTGGCGGTCGATGGTGTGGCCGAGCATCGTGCTGCTGCTGACAGCCGCCGTCGGCGGCTACCTCTGGGCCAAGTCACCCGACGGCTCGGCGGGCCGGGCCGCACACATCGCCATCGGGGTGGTCGCGCTCGTGGTGCTGATCGGCTGGTTCGTCCGGCCGCTGCTGACCTGGCTCACGACGCAGTACGTCTTCACCAACCGCCGGATCATCACCCGGACCGGCATCGTCGCGCGCAGCGGGATGGACATGCCCCTGTCGAAGGTGAACGACGTCAACTTCCACTACACGGTCTTCGAGCGGCTCGTCGGCTGCGGGACCCTCACGGTCTCCTCGGCGTCCGAGGAGGGCGCGCTCATCATCGCGAACATCCCTCGGGTCGAAGAGGTCCAGCGCGAGATCTACCGCCTGACCGAGGACGACGCGACCCGTCGCCGGCACGGACCGACGGACTAGGGACGGATGGAGCCGCCCGAGCAGCCGAGAAACGCCGCCGAGCTCGACGCCCTGCTGCTCGGCGCTCCGCGCCGCTACACCAGCATCGAGGCCGCCGAGCTCGCTGGCGTCGACCTGAACGTCGCCCGGCGCTACTGGCGCGCCCTCGGGTTCGCCACCACCGGCACCGCCGTGGCCTTCACCGACCAGGACGTCTCGGCCCTGCGCACGCTCACCTCGCTCGTCGAGCAGGGCGTGCTGGACGAGGAGCAGGCGGTAGCCCTGACCAGGGCCTTCGGGACCTCCACCTACCGGCTGGCCGGCTGGCAGGTCGACCTCGCCATCGAGCAGCTGTCCGGCGGCACCGGGCTGCGGGAGACGCTCTCGACGGCCGAGGCGTACTCCTACGCCGAGCGGCTGCTGCCTGAGCTGCAGCCGCTGCTGCTCCACACCTGGCGACGGCAGCTCGCCGCGGCGGTGGACCGGGTGCTGAACGACGACGAGACGCTGATGGACGCGGCCCACCTGACCGTCGGGTTCGCCGACGTCGTGGGGTTCACCCGGCTGTCGAGGCGCCTCGAGCAGCGCCAGCTGGCTGCTGTCGTCCAGCGGTTCGAGCAGGTCGGGGCCGACGTCGTGACGGGTGCGGGCGCCCGGCTGGTGAAGACGCTCGGTGACGAGGTGCTGTTCCTCGCGAGCTCGCCGGCGGCGGCGGCGGAGGCCGCGCTGCAGCTCCTGGGCACGTTCGGCGGTGACGACCTGGTTCCTGACCTCCGCGTCGGGCTCGCGACGGGGCTGGTCATCTTCCGGATGGGTGACGTCTTCGGGACCACGGTCAACCTCGCCAGCCGGTTGACGGCGCTGGCCAGGCCGGGAACCGCTCTGGTCGACGCGGCGACGGCTGAGGACCTCGCGGCGGACGGACGGTTCGTCACGCAGGCGCTGCCCGAGCGCCCGCTCCGTGGGCTGGGCCTGGTGGCGCCTTCGGTGCTGCAGCGCGTCCCTGGTCCGGGTACGGCTGCAGAGGCCGGTGACGCTGCCGAACGGGCGAATGACGGAACCGAAGCCGACGATCTCTCGTCATAAAAACTGTCCACAAGTGTCTCAGCCGCGGGGGTGGTGACTCTGTAGGGCAGACCGTACTGTCACGAGGTCACTCAGCGTGGTCGCAGAACTACGCAGGCTGAGAAGGCACTAAATGTTCGGGTTCACCGCCAGGAAAACCGGGGATGGCTCTACGCAGGCCCACCGAGCCTGCCGAAGATCAAACTGCCGGAAGAAGATCCATTGACCGACGAGCAGTCAAGGAGGGGGCGGGGTGGTGGCAGACATGTATGTGCCACGCCTGCCTTCGTCGCGCCTGCCCGCCGGCCCGTCGGGCTCGGCGCGAGGTACCTACCTCATGGGTAGCCCCGCGGAGGATCGCCTGCTGGCGCTGACCGAGATCGCGCGTGCCGCGACCGGCGCCGTCGCGCTCACCGACGTGCTGGAACGGACGGCCGCTGCAGCCAGGGACGCCGTCCAGGCCGGCTCGATCTCGATCGCGGTCTGGGAGCGCGACCAGGCCCGGGTGCGGGTCCTGCTCAACCACGGGGACCTCGGGCCGCGCGAGGAGCGCTACCCCGTCGACGAGGTCTACCGGATCTCGGACGTCCCGTTCGTGCTGCCTCGGGAGGCCGAGCCCGCCGGGTACGTCCAGACCACGGACGACGACCCGACGGCTCCAGGGTTCACCCCGGCCATCGCCGATCTGCTCGTCGACCTCGAGAAGCACTCCTGCCTGGGCGTGCCGATCATCCTGGAGGGCAGGGTCTGGGGTGAGTTCTTCGCGGCGCGGGACGCGGACGCACTGCCCTACCTGCCGTCCGACCTGCCGTACGCCCACGCCGTGGCCGCCCAGGTCGCTGCGGCCATCTCGCAGGTGCGGCACCTCGAACGGGTCGCCGCGCTGGCCTACACGGACCCGCTGACGGGCCTCGGCAACCGGCGGGCGATCGACGACCGCCTCGACCAGCTCATGGACAAGCACCGCGAGGACGACACCGTCGCCAGCCTGATCGTCGTCGACGTCAACGGCCTCAAGCGGATCAACGACGAGTACGGGCACGAGGCCGGCGACCGGGCGCTGGTGCACTTCGCCGGCCTGCTGTCGGCGTCGGCGGGGCTCCTCGACAACAGCCTCGCCGGCCGGACCGGCGGGGACGAGTTCTGCATCATCGTGGAGGGGTACGACGCGGACGCCGCGGTGGCGGTCGCCGAAGACCTCTGCCGGCGGGCGCGGGTCTCGTTGGACGAAGGCATCGCGTGCGGCGTGGCCTCGACCGGCGACCCGGTCGGGGTGGTCGACACCGCGGCCCGGCTGTTCCGGCTCGCGGACGCTGCGCAGACCAGGGCCAAGCGGAGCAGGACCCCGCGGCCGGTGGTCGCCGGTCGTGGGTTGCCGCTCGACGCGACGGTGCGCCTGGCGAACAGCGCCGAGCGCTCCCCGCGTGGGGCCTCGGCGCGCGGCAGGGCCGACCGTCGCCGGGTCCGTGGCCAGCGGCCGGTCCAGGACGGCCTGCTCGGGCACGTCCTGACCACGCTCGACCACAGCGGTTCGGTGAGCATCCAGTCCCGGCTGGAGGTGGTGGCCGACGCCGTCTGCCGCAGCCTTGACGCCTGCAGCTGGTGGGTCTCGCGGACCACGGACGACGTGCAGCTGGCGACGCTGAGCCACTCGTTCGTCCGGGTCGGCGAGGGCCCCAAGATCGTGCCCGACATCGTGCTGGCCGGGTCCCCGACCTACGCCCTGGACGACTACCCGCTCAGCAGGCGGATGATCGACGGCGGTGGCCAGGTCGTGCTGGCCGACGACCCGGTCGCCGATCCCGCCGAGGTCGCCCTGCTGACCGGTGGCGGCTACACGGGCCTCGTGCTCGCCGGCGGCCGCGACGCGGTCGGACGCGGCTGGCTGGTCGAGGTCTACACCGACGACCTCTGCGGTGACGTGACGGGGATCGACGACGTCCTGCGAGCGCTGGTGGCTGCCGCTCTCATCGGGCCCCCGCGCACCAGCCTCGGCGCGGTCGCGCCGGCACCGCCCGCACGGTCGTGAGCGCGCCGTCGGGGGACGCCGGCGAGCAGATGGCGGGGCTCGTCAGGCTCGCACGGGCGATGGCGACCGCACGCTCGCTGCCCGACCTGGTCGACGTCGCCGCCGACGAGGCCAGGTTCGCGTTCGGTGCCGCTTCGGTGTCGGTCTCCAGGGTCGAGCGTGAGCACGGCCTGGTCCGGGTGCTGGTGAACGTCGGTGTGCTCGCTCCGGGCGAGGAGCGGCGACCCAGGGACGAGACGTACATGATCGCCGACTTCCCGCTGCTGGCCGCCATCGTCGAGGACGCCGAACCCTGGCTGATGAGCGTCGACGACGACGGCGGGGACCCCGCTCAGCGTGACCTGGTGCGGCGGCTCGGCGCGCACTCGGCGATGGCCGGGGCGGTGCTCTACGAAGGCCGCGTCTGGGGTGAGCTGTTCATGACGCGAGGCGCCGAGCAGCCGCCTTTCGACAGCGAGGACCTCGCGTTCCTCGCCGCCTTCGCCGGGCTGATCTCCGCCGGGCTCGCCCAGCTCGAGCACCTCGGCCGGGTCGAGAAGATGGCCTTCCAGGACCCGCTGACCGGGCTCGGCAACCGGCACCGGATCGAGGAGCAGCTGGACCTCGCCATCACCCGGTTCAACCGGGACGCCGCCCCGGTGACGGTCGTGATGGCGGACGTCAACAAGCTCAAGCAGGCGAACGACGAGCATGGCCACGACGCCGGCGACAAGGCGCTGATTGCGGTGGCCAACGCCCTGTCCGTGGCCACCGGCACGGTGCCGGGTGCGGTGGCCGGGCGGATGGGTGGCGACGAGTTCTGCGTGGTGCTGCCCGGCTACGACCTCGAGGTCGGCGAGGCCTTGGCGGCGGCCTTCCTGCGCGGGACCCTGACCGCGCCGCACGGGGTGAGCGTCGCGTGCGGCGTCGCCTCGACCGACCTCATGCACGGGCCGGTGACCGCGGGGCTGCTGCTCGCGATGGCGGACGGCGCGCAGTACCAGGCCAAGCGGGCCGGCGCCCGGCACCCGGTCACCGCCGACCCCGACTTCTCGTTCGAAGCAAGGCGCGAGCGTCGTGATCGGGCGGACCCCCCCGGACTGCTGCCGACCGCGCTCGCTGCCCTCGCCGCGGAGCGCGGAGCCGGCCCGGCCGCGCGGCTCGCGGCGTCCGCGGCTGCCATCGCCGGGGCGATCGGGGCGACGGGATGGGTGGTCAGCCGGCTACGAGCCGGGGCCGCCGTGCCCGCGTTGCTGGCAGCCCCCGGCGGCTCCCTTGCCGGTGTCTCCGTTCCGGCGCCCGAGTCTGCGGCGTGGATGGCGCTCGCCCGAGCCGAGGGGGCTGTCGTCGACGCCGGGGACGACGAGGTGCCGCTGGCCGCGATCCGTGGCTGCGCGCGCGTGGTGGTGGCGGCGGCCGGCGAGTGGATGGTCGAGCTGTTGTGCCAGCAGCCACCGCCTGCGGACGCCCCGAGCGTGCTGCGCGCGGCGGTCGGGGTGGCGCTCACCGGCTAGCGGTCGCAGCATGCGGTGATCGGGTGTGGACTGACCTCACGCACGATCATGAGGGGGCCGCCGCGATGTGCTTCTCCCCGCAGGCTGACGTCGTCGGAGGTCTGGTCGTCGCGGCGATCGGGGTCGACGTGCTCCGCCACGTCGGTGGTCGCCGTGACCACCTCGCGCTCGCCGCGCTCCCGCTGCTGCTCGCGGCGCACCAGCTCGACGAGGCGTTCGTGTGGTGGTCGCTACAGGGTCACGTCCCGCTGGCCGTCGGGCGCGTGGCGATGTGGATCTACCTGCTCTTCGCGTTCGTCGTGCTCCCCACCTACGTCCCGCTCGCGGTGCTCGCCATCGAGGGGCCAGGACCCCGACGCACGGTCATGCGGGGGTTGTGCTTCGTGGGCGCGGGAGTCTCGACGGTGCTGCTGCTCGCCATGCTCCGCGGTCCCGTCACCGCAGCTCTCGGCGACCATCACATCGCGTACGGCACGGGCTTGCAGGCGGGGCTCGTCGTCGTGGTGGCGTACATCGTCGCGACCTGCGGTTCCCTCGTGTTCTCCAGCTACCGGCACGTCGCGCTGCTCGGCATCGTCAACCTGGTCGCGGTAGCCGTGCTGGCGAAGCTCGCGGTGGACGGCTTCGCGTCGCTGTGGTGCGGCTGGGCGGCGCTGACCAGCGGGGCGATCGCCTTGCACCTCCGGTTCTCGCACCCGCAGCTGTCCTCGTCGTCGGCGTCACCGTCGCCGTCCTCTCCGTCGGCCCCGTCCTCCGTCCTCTCCGGTGGCGCCAGGGTGACCCAGGTCGTGGCGGCGTCCGCCGGTGGCGCCAGGGTGGCGTGTCTCGTGAGGGCTGCGTCGGAGGGCTGCGTCAGACGGGCTGGTGCAGCTCGGCGCTGAGGGCGTCTTCGCCTGCGAGTGGGAACACCCATCGGCGGTATGCCCAGAACCGGAACATGGTGCCGAGGACCAGTCCGATGCCGTTGGCCGAGATGTTGTCGGCCAGGGGGCTAGTGAAGCCCAAGACGTAGTGCGAGAGGACGAGGCAGCCAAGGGCGATCGCCAGGCCGATCGCGTTGAGGACGAAGAAGAGCACGAGCTCACGCTTGCCGCCGACCCGATCGCGATCACGGAAGGTCCAGAACCGGTTCCCGACGTAGGCGACCAGCGTGGCCAGGATGGTCGAGATGATCTTCGCGGTCAGCGGCTTCTCGTTGAGCAGGGCGTTGCTGCTGTGGAACCGCAGCAGGTTGAACACGCCGACGTCGACGACGAAGGCGACGATGCCGACCACGCCGAACTTCGCGACCTCCTCGACGAGGTGCCCGACCCGGTCCATGATCGCGGCGAACAGCCGTCCCGCGGGGGGCGCCTTCGTGGGCGCGGAGGGGGGAGCCGAGGTCACCGCTCAAGGATACGGGACCTTCGCGCAACCCACTGTCTCGCTAGGGTTAACCCCATGCGACAAGCGGGCACATCGTCCGGTGAACCCGTGCCCGAGCCGCTCGAGGGCAAGCGGTCGCCGTTGTCGGACGACTTCCCCGTCGTCGGCGTGGTCGGCGGTGGTCAGCTGGCCAGGATGATGGCTCCGCCGGCGGTAGCGCTCGGCATCCGGTTGCGCCTCCTGGCGGAAGACCCGGGCGAGTCCGCTGCTCAGGTCATCCCTGACGTCACGATCGGCGCTCCGAACGACCTCGACGCGCTCCGGGCGTTCGCGGCAGGCTGCGATGTCCTCACGTTCGACCACGAGCACGTCCCGACCGAGCACCTCCAGACCCTCGAGGCCGAGGGCGTCGCGGTGCGGCCAGGGTCAGCGGCGCTCGTGCACGGTCAGGACAAGATCGTCATGCGCGAGCGGCTGACCGCCATCGGGGTCGCAGTACCGCGGTGGGCCATCGTGGCCGACGCCGCCGACCTCGACGCGTTCCTCGCGGCTGAGCCGAGCGGCCAGGGCGTGCTGAAGACCTCGCGCGGGGGGTACGACGGCAAGGGCGTGCGTGTCGTGCGGGGCTCGGCCGAGGCCACCGACTGGCTGGGCGGTCCGATCCGGCTGCTCGTCGAGGAGGTCGTGCCGTTCACCCGCGAGCTCTCGGTGCTCGTGGCGCGGTCCCCGTCCGGCCAGGCGGTCGTCTACCCGGTGGTCGAGTCGCTCCAGGTCGATGGTGTGTGCCGCGAGGTCTACGCGCCCGCTGCGGACCTGTCGGAGGAGCATGCCCTCGCCGCGCAGGAGGCCGCTTTGCAGATCGCGCAGGCGCTCGAGCTCGTCGGGTTGATGGCGGTCGAGCTCTTCGACACCCCGGCGGGCATCCTGGTCAACGAGCTGGCCCTGCGCCCGCACAACACCGGGCACTGGACGATCGACGGCGCGGTCACCAGCCAGTTCGAGCAGCACCTGCGCGCGGTGCTCGACCTCCCGCTGGGGTCGCCGGCCGCGATCAAACCTGCTGCCGTCATGGTCAACGTCCTCGGCGGTGACGTGCCGCACCTCTACCCCGCCTACCTGCACTGCATGGCGCGTGATCCCGAGCTGAAGATCCATGTGTACGGCAAGGCCGTCCGGCCCGGCCGCAAGGTCGGCCACGTCACGCTGGTCGGTCAGGACCTCGGCGCGCTGACCCGGCGCGCCCGCCACGCCGCCGCCTACCTCAGGGGAGACATCGATGAGTGAGCACGCTCCGCTGGTGGGGGTCGTCATGGGCTCCGACTCCGACTGGTCGGTCATGGAGGCCGCGGCGACCGCGCTGGGTGAGCTCGACGTCAGCTACGAGGTGGACGTCGTCTCGGCGCACCGGATGCCACGCGAGATGATCGAGTACGGCGCATCCGCCGCCGGCCGGGGTCTGCGGGTGATCATCGCCGGTGCCGGCGGGGCAGCCCACCTGCCGGGGATGCTGGCCTCCGTCACCCCGCTGCCGGTGATCGGGGTGCCGGTTCCGCTGGCCAACCTCGACGGCCTGGACTCGCTGCTGTCGATCGTGCAGATGCCGGCGGGAGTTCCGGTCGCGACGGTGTCCGTCGGCGGCGCCAGGAACGCTGGGCTGCTCGCCGTGCGGATCCTCGCCGCTGCCGACACCGCGGCCGGAGCCGAGCTACGTGAGCGCATGGTCGCGTTCCAGGCCGATCTCAAGGAGCAGGCCACCGCCAAGGGCGCGGCGCTGCGGCGCAAGGCCGCGGGCACCCCGACCGGTTTCACCGCCTGAGCGAGCGACCTTGACCAACCCCCTCACCACGACGGTCGTGGTCATCTCGTTGCTGCTGGCCGTCTGGACGGCTGTGCTCATGCTGCGCAACCGGGCGCTGGACTGGCCGACGCTCGTGGGGGCCGGGGTTCTCGAGGTCCTGCTCCTGGTGCTGCTCGTGTTCGGGATCGTCGTCGCCCACGACAGCGCGCGGGACTTCTCGCGGCCGACGTTCATCGGCTACCTGGTCGCCTTGGTGATCATCCCGCCGGCGGCGACCGTCTGGGCGGTTGGCGAGCGCACGCGCTACGGCACCGGTGTCCTGCTCGTCGCGTTCCTCGTGGTGCCGGTGATGATCCTGCGGCTCCAGACGATCTGGGCGGGTCCCGTTGGCTGAGCCCCGGACCACCCCGAGCACCGGCAAGGGGCCTGGCCGCATCCTCGTCGCGGTGTACGCCGTCTTCGCGTTGTCGGCCACCGCACGCTCGGTGGTGCAGATCAGCACCAAGTTCAGCGAGGCGCCGGTGGCCTATCTCCTGTCGGCGTTCGCTGCCGTCGTCTACATCGTCGCCACCATCTCGCTGGCCCGCGGCGACGCGACCTCGCGCAAGGTCGCGCTCGTCGCGATCAGCACCGAGCTCGTCGGTGTCCTGCTCGTCGGCACCGCGAGCCTGGTCTTCCCAGCCGAGTTCCCCGACGCCACCGTGTGGTCGGTGTACGGCAGCGGGTACGGGTTCGTGCCGCTCGTGCTCCCGCTGTTCGGCCTGTGGTGGCTGCGCAGGACACGGCCCGACGCCGAGCCGGCCGACGAAGGAGCCCGCCCATGACCGAGCAGACCTACGTCGCACTGTTCAGGGGGATCAACGTGGGCCCCAGCAAGCGGATCGCGATGGCCGACCTGCGTGCGTTGCTCGGCGAGCTCGGCTACACGGGCGTGAAGACGCACCTGCAGAGCGGCAACGCAGTCTTCGCCACCACGCCCGTGAAGGCGCGTACCGCTGCTGCCGACATCGAGGAGGCCGTGCAGGAGGCCATCGGCGTGCAGTCGACCGTCGTGCTGCGCAGCGCCAAGGAGTTCGCCAGGGCCGTCGACGACGCCCTGCTGCTCGAGGCCATGACCGACCCCTCGAAGTTCCTCGTCGGCTTCTTCGGTGGCAAGCCGGCGCGGGCCCGGCTGGATGCGGTCGCGGCCCAGGACCACGCGCCCGACCAGGTGGCCTTCACCGCGACGGAGGTCTACCTCTGGTGCCCGAACGGCGTCCTGGACTCCCCCTTCAGCAAGGTGAAGTGGGACCGCGAGGTCGGGGTCCCGGTCACGATGCGGAACTGGAACACGGTGACCAAGGTGCGCGGGATGCTGCCCGCCTAGCCGTCGACCTACGCGCCGACGCATCCGCCACGCATGCGCCGACCTAGGCGCCGACTCGGCGCCGACCTAGGCGCTGACGTAGGCCGCGAGGTGCTCGCCGGTGAGGGTCGAGCGTGCGGCGACGAGGTCGGCGGGGGTGCCTTCGAAGACCACCCGGCCGCCGTCGTGACCGGCGCCGGGGCCGAGATCGATGATCCAGTCGGCGTGCGCCATCACCGCCTGGTGGTGCTCGATGACCACGACCGACTTGCCCGCGTCGACCAGGCGGTCCAGGCGGCCGAGCAGCTGCTCGACATCGGCGAGGTGCAGGCCCGTGGTGGGCTCGTCGAGGACGTAGACACCACCCTTCTCGCCCATGTGCGTGGCGAGCTTCAAGCGCTGGCGCTCGCCGCCGGACAACGTGGGCAGCGGCTGACCCAGCTGCAGGTAGCCGAGCCCGACATCGGCCATCCGCTTCAGGATCGCGTGCGCCGCGGGGGTGGGTGCCCCGGTTCACCCTCGCCGAAGAAGGCCACCGCCTCGTCGACGGGCAGATCGAGCACCTCGGCGATGGTGAGGCCACCGAGCCGGTACTCGAGCACCGCCGCCTGGAAGCGCCGGCCGCCGCACTCCTCGCAGACCGTGGCGACGCCGGCCATCATCGCGAGGTCGGTGTAGATCACGCCGGCGCCGTTGCACGCGGGACAGGCGCCCTCGGAGTTCGGCGCTGAAGAGCGCCGGCTTGACGTTGTTGGCTTTCGCGAACGCCTTGCGGATCGGATCGAGCGCGCCGGTGTACGTCGCCGGATTGCTGCGCCGCGACCCGCGGATCGGAGCCTGGTCGACGGTGACCACGCCGTCGCGGCCCGAGACCGAGCCGCGGATGAGCGAGCTCTTGCCCGAGCCGGCGACGCCAGTGACGACGACCAGCAGGCCGAGGGGGAGGTCCACGTCGACGTCCTGCAGGTTGTGCGTGCTAGCCCCGCGTACCGCCAGGACCCCGGACCGCTCACGCACGGACTCCTTCAGCCGTGCGCGGTCGTCCAGGTGCCGTCCGGTCACGGTGCCGCTCGCCCGCAGCTCGTCAACGGTGCCCTCGAAGACCACCTCACCTCCCGCGGTCCCGGCCCCCGGTCCGAGGTCGACGACGTGGTCGGCGATCGGCGATCATCTCCGGCTTGTGCTCGACGACCAGCACGGTGTTGCCCTTGTCGCGGAGCTGCAGCAGAAGCTCGTTCATCCGCTGGATGTCGTGCGGGTGCAGCCCGATCGTCGGCTCGTCGAAGACGTAGGTCACATCGGTCAGCGGCGACCCGAGGTGCCGGATCATCTTGGTGCGCTGCGCCTCCCCACCGGACAGCGTGCCGGACGGCGCGGTCCAGCGAGAGGTAGCCGAGCCCGATCGTCGTCGAAGGAGTCGAGGGTGTCGGCGAGCGCGGCGAGCAGCGGCGCGACCGAGGGCTCGTCCTGCTGGCGCACCCAGCCGGCGAGGTCGCTGATCTGCATGGCGCACGCGTCGGCGATGCTGATGCCGGCGATCTTCGACGAACGCGCGGCCTCGGACAGCCGGGTGCCACCGCACTCGGGGCAGGTCGTGAACGTCACCGCCCGCTCGACGAACGCACGGATGTGCGGCTGCAGCGCGTCGACGTCCTTGGAGAGCATGGACTTCTGGATCTTCGGGATCAGCCCCTCGTAGGTGAGGTTGATGCCGTCGACCTTGATCTTGGTCGGCTCCTTGTAGAGCAGGTCGTTCAGCTCCCGCTTGGTGAACGTCCTGATCGGCTTGTCCGGATCGAAGAAGCCGCAGCCACCGAAGATGCGGCCGTACCAGCCGTCCATGCTGTAGCCGGGGATCGTCAGCGCGCCGTCGTTGAGCGACAGGCTGTCGTCGTAGAGCTGGGTGAGGTCGATGTCGTTGACCGTGCCCATGCCCTCGCAGCGCGGGCACATCCCGCCGGTGATGCTGAAGCTCCGGCGCTCCTTGACGGTCTGCCCGGCGCGCTCGAGGGAGACCGCGCCGGCGCCGCTGATCGACGCGACGTTGAAGGAGTACGCCTGCGGCGAGCCGATGTGCGGCTGGCCGAGCCGGCTGAACAGGATGCGCAGCATGGCGTTGGCGTCGGTCGCGGTACCGACCGTGGATCGGACGTTGGCGCCCATGCGCTCCTGGTCGACGATGATCGCGGTGGTCAGGCCCTCGAGGACGTCGACGTCCGGCCGGGCCAGCGACGGCATGAAGCCCTGGACGAACGAGCTGTAGGTCTCGTTGATCAGGCGCTGCGACTCGGCAGCGATCGTGCCGAACACCAGCGAGCTCTTGCCCGAGCCGGACACGCCGGTGAACGCCGTGAGCCGGCGCTTCGGGATCACGACGCTGACGTCCTTGAGGTTGTTCACCCGCGGCACCCTGGACGCGGATCACGTCGTGCTGGTCCGCGACCTGCGCCGGGCAGCGGCGTCGCCCTGGTCAGCTGCTCGCGGCCGGCGGCCTTGCCCTGGTGGCCTTCGTGCCGACCATGCCGTCCTCCTGTTTCTGGCTACGTGCGGCTGCCGACGGCGTCGTTACGCTGAGCGGCGCTTCACGGCCTGCAGCGTGTAGCTGTGCGGCGAGGCGCTCGGGCCGGCTCGCGCCAGCTGCCACTCGCCGCCGTCGAGCTTGACCATCTGGCCGGGCAGCGCCTCCCACGGGACGCTGTCGTGCTCCTCGAGCGCGCGTGATCGCAGGCCGCACGTCGAGCAGCGCGGTGACGATCTCGCCGAGGCCGTGGTTCCAGCTGTGGGTACGTTGTGCTGCGAACTCGGCGTCGGTCTCGACATAGGTGCCGCCGTCGTCGCACACGCACGGCTCGGCGTGCTCGAAGTAGGGGTAGCTCGAGCGACCAGCAGGCCGTCGGGCGCGCGCGTCGTCGAGCGCCCAGAGCATCGGGTGGCCCTCGCGGATGAACAGCCGGCCGCCGGGCCGAGCAGCGCCGGCGACGACGTCGGCCCAGCGGCTCGATGTCCGGCAGCCAGCACAGCGCGCCGATGCCGGTGTAGACGAGGTCGAAGCGCTCGCGCCGAGCACGTCGACGCGCGTCGTAGACGTCGGCCTCGCACGTACGTCGATGTCGGCGCCGGTCGCGGCGGCCAGCGCGCGGGCCTGCCTCGAGCGCGGCGCGCCGAGAAGTCCAGGCCGGTCATCGTGCGCGCCGAGCCGGGCCAGCGAGAGCGTGTCGGTGCCGATGTGGCACTGCAGGTGCACGCCGCGCAGCCCGCGGACGTCGCCGAGCGCGCGGCAGGTCGAAGCGCACGACGTCGCTGAGGTGATGCCGGGTCGGCGACGAACCGCTCGACGGCGTAGTCGGGCGAGGCGGCGTGCGCGGGCGCGCGCTCGTCCCAGTTCGCGCGGTTGAGGGTTCGGTAGTCCTCGCTCCGGCCTGGGTTCCGCGATCGCCGCTGTCCATGGTCGAGCAGGCGTGTCGACATGGCTGGACGCGCTCCGCCTCGGCTGCGCTTCGCCGAGGTGGGACCCGCTGGCAGCCGGGGAGCCGGGGCGAGCGCGAGGCGGAGGAAGGTTCGTGACCGAGCTCGTCTGGAGCTTTGCTCCGTGGATCCTGTTCCTGCTGATCGACCGGCTCGGAGCTCGCTGGCTGGCGATCGGAGCAGGGCTGGTCGCCGCGGCCGTGGCGCTGGTCCGCGCGATCGCGCGGCACAAGGTCCACCTGCTCGATGTCGTGAGCCCCGTGTACTTCGGCCTGCTCGCCGTCGTCCTCGCGATCGTGCGGCCCGACGATCTCGACACGTGGTCCAAGTACGCGCAGGCTGGCTCGCACGCCGTCCTCACCGTCCTGGTGTTCGGCTCGGTGCTGGTCGGGCCACCCTTCACGATCGCGTACGCGAAGGAGCGCGTGCCCGAGACCGACTGGCACAGCGCCCAGTTCCTGAAGGTGGACCGCGACATCGCGCTGCGCTGGGACTCGCGTTCCTGGTCGGCACGGCCTCGCTCGATCGTCGCTGGCGTCACGGACACGCTGCCGTTCGTCCTGCGCGTCCTGATCCCGTTCGGTGCCCTCTACCTGGCGTACACGTACACGCAGAAGGTGGCGAGCCAGGGGCGAGGGCCCGCGCCGGAGGCAGCGGCCGAGGCGCTCCCGGCGTTCGTCAGGCCCGCTGACCTGAGTAGACCGGAATGGCCAGCCGCTGAAGGTCGGCGGCGAGCCGCGCGGCAGCGTCCGCATGGTCCACCACGAACGTGTCGATCGGGCCATGGGGCGTGGCGATGACGAACCGGCAGCCGTCCATGAGCAGGGCAGGGCGCTCGGTAGCGGGATCCTGATGTTCCGCGAGTCGCCGTTCAACCATGGCGGCCAGACCACGGGTCTGCAGCTGCTGCGCGACCTCGGCCCGCACGCTCGTGCCGCGACGAACAGGGCCATCTTCACCTGGTCGTAGCTGTCCCGGTCGCTGACGACTGCCTGCAGCTCCGGGGGGAGCACGCACAGCAGGTACAGGGCTTGGTCGGTGTACAGCATGGTGTTCTGCGCCCACGCGTCGTACGCCTGCCCGCTCGGCCCGAGCGCCCACCGTGAACTGGTAGTGCGCTCCCTTGGTGTGCACCCTCATGATCGGAGCGGCCCAGTACCGCACGGTCTCGGTGGCGATGTCCGGCGTGCCCTCAGCGGCGAACCCGTCGGTGGCGGCGGCGACGAACTGCGCGTGCGCACGGCCGCCAGGACTCCCGGGCGCCGCATCGGCCTGCAGGCCGCGTCGGGCGTTCGCCTGCTGGGTCCGGCGCTGCTTGAGCAGGAGCCACACGCTCGCCGCGCCGGCGGCGGGGAAGATCAGCGCGATCAGCCCGCCGGGCCACGGGTCCGGCTGGCGGGCGACCAGCCACACCAGGCCCACACCAACGGCGGTGAACAGGGAGGCGAAGACCAGCGAGGCGCTGCTGTACTGCGACCAGGTGCGCTGGTAGACCCCAGCCACGAGCTGACCCGGCCCCCGCGCCGCGCTCCCGGGCTCCGCCAGCAGTCCCGCGGTCGCCGTCTTGGCGCGCCACTGGAAGGCGAGCGTGCTGACGCGGGCGAGGACGATGAAGAGGATGACCATCCGGAAGAACAGCAGGGCGTCGTGGGCAGCGGGTTCGCAGCACTCGCTGTGCCCGTGACCAGGTTCCTGCTCACGACCCAGAAGGAGTGGCGCGATCCCCAGCGTGACGAAGAGCGAGGCGAGCAGCGAGCCGGATCGGACCGGTCCGTAGTACTTCTGCACCGTCGGCAGGAGGGCCTGGGTCGTCCGCCCGACGAACTGCTCGGTCGGCGAACCAGCGAGGTCCGCAGGCACGTCTTGGTAGAGGCTCGCCTCCGGCGCGGGCAGTGCTGGCGAGCGCGGCGGTGCTGGCGGCTGGAGGTGCTGGCGGTGTGGGCGGTGCCTGGACGGTGGTGGTCCAGCCAGTCCCGTCCCACCACCGGACCCCGCCGGAACCGGCCGGGTCGGGGTACCACCCCGCGGCCGGAGCTGGCAGCGCTGGCTCGTCCACGTCTCCCCCTCACGCAACCGACCCACGTCAGCGCCTTCACTGTCGACGCGGGCGGCGTCAGGCTTGAGGAGGTGCGGACCAGGCAGACTCAGCCCATGCGCATCCTGGTGGTCGGTGGCACGCGGTTCGTCGGCAAGCACTTCGTGCAGGAGGCCCTGCTGCGAGGTCACGCGGTGACGGTGTTCCACCGCGGAGTCACTGCGGAGGACACGCTGGCCGGGGCCACGCACCTGCACGGTGACCGGGACGGTGACCTGGCCGAGCTCGCAGCCGGAAGGTGGGACGCCACCGTCGACTTCTGCGCCTACCGGCCCGAGCAGGTCCACGCCCTGGCGAGCGCGCTCGCTGGTCGGGGCGGACGGCACCTGCTGGTCTCGACCGTCTCGGTCTACGCGCCGCCGGCCGGGCCTGGCCTGACCGAGTCAGGACTGAGCTCGTCGAGCTCGACGACCCCACGGTCGTCGAGGTGACCGACGAGACGTACGGCGGGCTGAAGGTGCTCTGCGAGCGCGCCGCGGTCGAGCGCTACGGCGATCCGTTGATCATCCGGCCGACCTACGTGATCGGCCCCGACGACTACACCTGGCGGTTCCCGACCTGGATCGCGCCGCATCGCCCGGGGCGGCGAGGTGCTCTGTCCTGGCGAGCCCGCCCGCGCCGATGCAGGTCATCGACGCGCGCGACCAGGCCACCTTCATGCTCGATCTGCTCGAGCGAGGAGGCAGACCGGGACGCTTCCACACGGCGAGCCCGCGGCCGCCGTTCTCGTTCCGGCGACCTGCTCGAGGCGGTGGCTGGCCGAGGTGGCACCGGTCGGGACGACGCTGACCTGGGTCGACGAGGAGTTCGTGGCCACTGCCGGCCTCGACGAGCTCGCCCTGCCGCTCTGGAGCGGCGCCGACGCGGACGCGGACGTCCTTGCGGCCGACCCGTCAGCGGCGAGGCGTGCGGGACTCCGGCGTCCGTCCGCTGGGCGGTGTCGGTACGGCAGACCTGGGCCTGGATGAACGAGCCAGGCGTCGAGCCGGTGCCCGGCATGGGGCTGGCCGAGGAGCGTGAGCGCGAGCTGCTCGCGGCCTGGCATGCGCGGTAGGTACGCGCTACCAGCCGAGCAGCCGCGGGCCGTCGATCGCCGGGCAGCGGTCGACGACGACGGTCAGTCCCGCCGCTTCGGCGCGCTCGGCGGCGTCGAGGTCGATGACACCGAGCTGCATCCAGACCGCCTGCGCTGAGACGGCGATGGCGTCGTCGACGATGGCTCCGACCAGCTGCGAGTTGACGAAGCAGTCCACGACGTCGATCGGAAGCGGGACGTCGGCCAGCGTCCGGTACCCCTTCTCGCCGTGCACGGTGGCGGCACTCGGGTGCACCGGCACGACGCGCTTGCCGTGCGCCTGCAGGAACGAGGCAACGCGGTAGGCGTCCCGGGCGGGGTTGAGCCCCAGCCCGACGACGGCCCACACCTCGGACTCGGACAGCAGGGCGGCGATCACGTCGGGATCCGCCCAGCGGTCAGCGCGCTGCATGGTCATGAGCGCGCTGCCCTCACGGCCGGCCGAGCGCGCGGTAGGTCCAGCCGGCCGCCCGCCAGGCCACGGAGTCGAGCGCGTTGCGGCCGTCGACCACCACCCGCTGGTTCACCACCGCGGCGAGCTCCACCGGGTCGATGGTCGCGGAACTCGGACCACTCCGTCAGGTGGAGCACGGCGTCGGCGCCGGTGCAGGCGTCCACCGCCGAGGTCGGCGTACTCCAGGGCGGGGAACTTGCGCGCGGCGTTGTCCATCGCCTTCGGGTCGTAGACGCGCACCCGCGCGCCGCGCTCGTGGATCGCGGCGGCGACGTCGAGGGCGGGGGAGTCGCGGATGTCGTCGGAGTCCGGCTTGAACGCGGCCCCCAGGACGGCGACCGTCCGGTCGCGGAACGAGCCGCCGAGCTCTTCGCGGGCGAGGTCGACGGTACGGGCGCGCCGGCGCTGGTTGATCGCGTCGACCTCGCGCAGGAAGGTCAGCGCCTCGCCGACACCGAGCTCGCCGGCCCTGGCCATGAAGCCGCGGATGTCCTTGGGCAGGCAGCCACCGCCGAAGCCAAGACCGGGGCGCAGGAACTGGCCGCCGATGCGGACGTCGTGCGACAGCGCCTCGGCGAGCACCGTGACGTCGGCGCCGGTGGCCTCGCACAGCTCGGCCATGGCGTTGATGAACGAGATCTTCGTGGCGAGGAACGAGTTGGCCGCGCCCTTGACCAGCTCGGCGGTCGGGAGGTCGCTGACGACGACGGGGGTCCCCGCGGCGATCGCGACCGCGTACACCTCGCGCAGCGTGGCCTCGGCGGACTCGCTCTGGACGCCGAACACGAGCCGGTCAGGCTCGACGGAGTCCTTCACCGCGAAGCCCTCGCGCAGGAACTCGGGGTTCCAGGCGAGATCGATGGCCTCGCCAGCAGGCGCCGTCGCTTGCAGCTCCTGGGAGAGCCGCAGCGCCGTCCCGACCGGGACCGTGGACTTGCCGACGACCAGCGCGGGACGGTCCAGGTGCGGCGCCAGGGCCCGGACGGAACCGTTGACGTAGCTGAGATCGGCGCCGTTCGTCCCGCTGCGCTGGGGCGTGCCGACGCAGACGAAGTGGACGTCGGCGAACGCGGCGACCTCGGCGGGGTCGGTGCGTGAAGCGCAGCCGGCCCGAGGCCAGCGCGCGCTGCCAGGACCTCGGGCAGCCCCGGCTCGTAGAAGGGCACCTCCCCGTCGATCAGCCGTTGGATCTTGCTGGCGTCGGTGTCCATGCCGATGACCTCGTGACCGAGGTCGGCCATGCAGGCGGCGTGGGTGGCACCGAGATACCCGGTGCCGATGACGGAGAGGCGGACGGTCATGGGCCGGAAGCCTATCCGGGGCACCGCTGCAACAGATCACCGACAGACCGGTAGCCTGGGTGTAACAACTTTCGGGAGCACCCACACGTGAGCGACCAGTTCAGCACCACCCCCGAGCAGGACGAGCTGCGCGCCGCCGTCCGCGCCCTGGCCGACGACAAGATCGCCCCCCGCGCGGCCGAGATCGACGACACCGCCGAGTTCCCTTGGGACGTCTACAAGGCCCTCGTCGCCTCGGACTGCCACGCGGTCCACGTGCCTGAGGCGTACGGCGGAGCGGGGGCGGACGCCGTCTCCGCCTGCATCGTGATCGAGGAGGTCGCCCGGGCCTGTGCGTCGTCCTCGCTGATCCCCGCCGTCAACAAGCTCGGGACGATGGGCATGATCCTGGCGGGCTCGGAGGAGCTCAAGCAGCGCTACCTCCCGCAGCTCGCGCGCGGCGACGTCATGTTCAGCTACGCGCTGTCTGAGCCGGACGCCGGTTCCGACGCCGCCTCCATGCGCTCGCGCGCGGTGGCCGACGGCGACGACTGGGTGCTCAACGGTGGCAAGCGCTGGATCACCGGTGCCGGGGTCTCCAGCTACTACACGGTCATGGCCGTGACCGATCCGGACAAGGGTGCGCGCGGGATCTCGGCGTTCGTCGTGCACGCCGACGACGAGGGCTTCTCGCTGGGCGCGCCGGAGAAGAAGCTGGGCATCAAGGGCTCCCCGACGCGTGAGCTCTACTTCGACAACATCCGGCTGCCCGGCGACCGCATCATCGGTGCCCCAGGGACCGGGTTCTCGACCGCGCTCGCGACCCTGGACCACACCCGCCCGACGATCGCGGCGCAGGCCGTCGGGATCGCGCAGGGTGCGCTCGACTTCTCGCTCGGGTACGTCAAGGAGCGCAAGCAGTTCGGCCATGCGATCGCCGAGTTCCAGGGTCTGCAGTTCATGCTCGCGGACATGGCGACCAAGCTCGAGACCGCGCGGACCATCACCTACGCCGCTGCTGCCAAGGCCGAGCGAGGGGACGCGGACGCGGCCTACTTCTCCTCGATCGCCAAGGCCTTCGCGTCCGACTCCGCCATGGAGATCACCACGGATGCGGTGCAGCTGCTCGGGGGGTACGGGTACACCCGCGACTACCCCGTGGAGCGCATGATGCGGGACGCCAAGATCACCCAGATCTACGAGGGCACCAACCAGATCCAGCGCGTCGTGATCGCCCGCAACCTGCTGCGCTAGGCAGCAGCTGGACGGCCCAGGCTCGCCGGCCGCGTCGGGCATCCGATCGGACGCCCGGGGGCTGGCTACAGGCTGCAGGAGGTGTCGGCGGCCGAGATCGTGTTCAGGCTGCTCACGTCGGAGGACGAGGACGAGCCCGATCCGGTGCTGGACGAGGCCGCGACCGTGACCGGCTTGGGGGCGACGTACCCGCTGCCCACGATGACCCGGAAGACCTTGCCCTGGCCCGTCACCGGCTGCACGGTCGCCCCGGGGAACGCCGCCTGCAGGGTCTTGATCGAGTCGCTGTAGACAGGGTCGTAGAGGATCACCGTCGACGTCACGCCGGTGTGGTCCGAGTTCTTGGCGGCGCCCGCGCTGATGAAGCCCATGGCCTTGAGGTCGGCGAAGGCCCGCGCGCCGAGGCCGCTGATGCCCGCGCCGTTCTCGACCTGCACGTTGATCCGGTTGGGCGCGATCGTGACGGTCGTCGCGGCCGGGGTGGACGGCGTGGTGGACGTGCTCGCGGTCTGGCTGCCGATCGGCTGGTCGGCGTTGATCGCGGCGAAGAGCGCCTTGGAGCGAGTGGGCGACCAGAGGACGGCGTCGGTGATGCCACCCGCGCTGTAGTTGATGTTGGACAGCGGGACGGTCGCGAACACGACGTTGCTCGCGGAGAGCCCGTGGGTCTGCGTCGCGAGGTTCACGAGGTCGTCCCGGGTGAGTCCCGGATCCATGGTGACGTTGGTGAGGGTGGCGTTGAGGAAGCTGGTGAGCTTCAACGGGTTCAGCAGGATCGACTGGCTGGTCGCCTTGCGGAAGATGTCGCCCAGGAACTCCTGCTGGCGGTGCATGCGCCCGATGTCCGCGGTGGGGTCGATGTACCTGGCGCGGACGAACGCCAGGGCTTCGGCGCCGTTCAGCGTGTTGACGCCCGCCTTCAGCACCAGGCCGCTGTTCTTGTCGGTGACGGCCTTCGGTGCGCAGACGTTGATCGAGCCCAGGGCGTCGACCATCTTGACGAAGCCGTCGAAGCCGACCTCGATGTAGTGGTCGATGTGGACCCGGGTGTTGAGCTCGACGGTCGCGACGGTCAGCGCGGCGCCGCCCTCGGAGTACGCCGCGTTGAGCTTGTTCTTGCTGGCGGCGTGCTTGACGCCCTTGTCGTCGGTGTACGCGGGGATGGTGACGTAGGAGTCCCGCGGCAGCGAGATCATCGTGGCCTTCTGCCCCTGCGCCGACACGTGCAGCAGGATCATGGTGTCGGAGCGACGGCCACCGGCGTTGTCGGCGGTGACGTCGCCCAGGTGCAGCGAGTCGAGCTCGGACTGCGTGAGACCGGCCCGGGTGTCCGACCCCACCAGCAGGAAGTTCTGCGAGCCATCGGCGCTCGCCGCGGGAGCGTTGCTGTGGTTGCCGATCGCGACCCGGGTGGTCTCGTCCTCGAAGTGCGCGGCCAGCGCCGAGCCGACCACGCTGAAGCCGACGATCATGACCGCCAGCGTGCCGCTGACCACGGTCAGCACCTTGCGGCGCCGGGACTGGTGTGCGCTCGAAGCGGCGGCAGCGCTCGGCGCGGCGGCAGTGCTCGCGGCGGACTCGCGCGGCGGACGGACGCGGCCCGGCTTCGCTGGACCTCTCGGGTTCAGCTCGGGTGGCAGGCTCGTCATCGTTCGCTCCTCTCGCGGGTGCTCGTGCTGCTGGGGTCGTCGGTGCTCGCCGCGGTCCTGACCACGGTAGGCAGCCCGTACCCGGCGACGCCGTCAGGCGCGCCGCCGTGGGCGGTCCAGCGGGCGGTTACCAACAGCCGGTCGTGGCGGCGTTCTCGATCGCCTCGGTGCTGTTCGCCGAGCTGTCGGTCCCGGTGGTCGGGCTGGCGCTCGCGGTCGGGCTGACGGTCACCGTCTGCACCGCGGTGAAGTCGGTTCCGACCGTGAGGACGAGCGTGGTCGACAGGCTGGAGTCGGTGCCGCTGGGGACCCCGCCGGCCGCAGCGGCGAGGGTCGCCGCCGACTCGGTGTAGTCGTTCGGGTAGGCCACGTTCGTGGTCGAGGTGACCGCCGGCGCGGTGTCGACGCCCTCGATGACGAAGCCCTCGGCCGCGAGCGAGGCCGCGACCGTCTTGGCCATGCCGGGCTTGCCGGTGCCGTTGAGCACCTTCACGTGGATGTGCGAGGGCTCCATCACCAGCGGGTTCGCGGTCGGCGACGTGCTCGGCGTGGTCGTCGAGGCGATCGGCGTCGTGGTCGCGGCAGCCGGCCACGGGGTGTCGTTCTTGATGGCGTCGAACAGTGGCTGCGCGGCCGCGGTGTCGATGACGACGTTCTCGCCGTCGCCGCGGTCCTTCCACGGAACGGTGACGAAGGTGATGTTGGCCGGCTTCAGGCCCTCGAGGCTCTGGGCGAGGTCTTTCAGCTTGAGCAGGCTGCCGAGGCCGCTGTCCGTCGTGATGGACGCGGTCGTCGCGTTCAGGACCTTGAGCAGGGTCGGCAGGTTCGTCAGCACCGACTGGCCCTCGATCTGGCGGATCATCGCTGACAGGAAGGCGTGCTGGCGCTTGAGGCGGCCGATGTCACCGGTGGGGTCGTCGACGTTGTGCCGGACGCGCAGGAACGCGAGCCCCTGGTCGCCGTTGATGACCTGCTCGCCGGCCGGCAGGTTCAGCCCGGTGTACTGGAGGTCCTTGTACGGCTTGGCCAGGCAGAAGTCGACGCCGCCGAGGGAGTTGATGATGTTCTTGACACCGTTGAAGTCGACCACGATGAAGTGGTCGATCTCGAGCCCGGTGACCTGCTTGAAGAGCTTGATCGTGCAGGCCGGGCCACCGAAGGTGTAAGCGAGGTTGAACTTGCCCATCTGGTCGTTGTAGTTGCCGCAGCCGGGGACGTGGACCCAGGTGTCACGCGGGATGCTCATGACGATGGCGCGCTGCCGGTCGGCCGAGATGTGCACGAGCATCACGACGTCGGATGCCGCGGTGGGCGTGAGGGTGGCAGAGCCGCCCTCGCCGTCCTGGCCGACCCGGGTGTCGGAGCCCATCACCAGGATGTCGAGCGGCTGGAGGTCCGGCCGGTTCACGTTGCCCGCGTTGTGCACCGGGCCGGTGCCGTCGCCGGCCCGCAGCTGGTTGTCGGCGCTGTTGTCGACCGTGATGTTGGCGTTCAGGTGCCGGTAGAAGAGGTACCCGCCGACACCGAGGACGCCGACCAGCAGCCCGAAGACGACAGCAAGGCTGACCAGCACCGTGCGCACGTGGTGGGTGCGCGCGGGAGCGGCATCGACCGGCTCGGGGCTGACCGGCTCGGGGCTGACCGACTCGGGGCTGACCGACTCGGCGTCGGCTGACTCGGCGCCAGCTGGCATCGGCGCCCGTTGGCTCGAGGCTGCTCGGCTCGTCAGCGCCCGACTCGTCCGGGAGCGCTCGGCTCGTCGGGCTCGTGAGGGGTTGTCACGTCGGGGGTCTGCTCCGTCGGCTCGGTCGGGTCGGCAAGGAGTGCTTGATCTTAGATCTCCCTGCCCTGACTGACGGCTGGGCGGTCCCCATGGTTCCTGTGACCTGAACCACCACCGGCGTGTCGGCCGCGGCTCAGACGCAACCGGTCTGGTTCGCCGTCTGCACGTCCTCGCTCGACGTGGTCCCCGAGCTACCGGCCGACGGAGTCGCGCTGGGGCTCCCCGCGACCGAGACGGCGTGCACCGTGCCGAAGTCCGCCCCCACCGTCAGCACGAGCGTGGTGCTCAGCCCAGCACTCGTCGCCGTGGGCACCCCGCCGGCCGCTGCGGCCAGCGTCCGGGCCGACTCGTCGTACGCGGCGGGGTAGGCCACGGAGCTGGTCGCGGTCTTGGCGGGCGCCGTCGCGTAGCCGTCGATGACGAAGCCTTCGGCGGCGAGCTGGTCGGCGACCTTCTTGGCCAGGCCGTTCGTGCTGGTCCCGTTGAGGACCTTGACGTGGATCTTGCTCGGCGCGGTGACCAGCGCCGAGGCGGTGGCGCTGGGCGACGGCGTCGCGCTCGGCTTCGCCACGACGGGCCACGGCGTGTCGTTCTTGATGGCGTCGAACAACGGCTTGGCGGCAGCGGCGTCGAGCAGCACGTCCGAGTTGTTGCCGGCGTCCTTGTTCGGCATCGTCACGAAAGTGATGTTGGCCGGCTTGAGGTTCCGCAGGCTCTCCGCGAGGCTCTTGAGCTTGAGCAGGCTGCCGAGCCCAGGATCGGTGGTGAGGTTCGCCGTCGTCGCGTCGAGGACCTTGTACAGGGTGGGCAGGTTGGTCAGGACCGACTGGCCCTCGATCTGGCGGATCATCGCCGACAGGAACGCGTGCTGGCGGGTCAGTCGGCCGAGGTCACCGGTCGCGTCACCGATGTTGTGCCGGACGCGCAGGAACGCGAGCCCCTGGTCGCCGTTGATGACCTGCTCCCCGGCAGGCAGGTTCAGCCCCGTGTACTCGAGGTCCTTGTAGGGCTTGGCCAGGCAGAAGCTCACCCCACCGAGCGCGTTGATGACGTCCTTGACCCCGTTGAAGTCGATGACGATGAAGTGGTCCACCGAGATGCCGGTCAGCTGCTTGAAGAGCTGGACCGTGCAGGGGGCCCCGCCGAAGGTGTAAGCGAGGTTGAACTTGCCCATCTGGTCCTTGTAGTGCCCGCAGCCGGGGACCTCGACCCTGGTGTCCCGAGGGAC
This sequence comes from uncultured Actinomycetota bacterium, assembly GCA_963819215.1. Lineage (GTDB taxonomy): Bacteria > Actinomycetota > Actinomycetes > Prado026 > Prado026 > CAWFVK01. Next base: position 199,882 of record CAWFVK010000009.1, read on the forward strand.
GCTCATGACCAGCGCGCGCTGCCGGTCGGCCGAGATGTGCACCAGCATCACGACGTCCGAGGCCGCGGTCGGGGTCTGCGCGACCGAGCCGCCCTCGCCGTTCTGGCCAGCCCGGGTGTCCGAGCCCATCACCAGGATGTCGAGCGGCGGCTGGGCCGCCGACGGGGTCGTCTTGAGGATCCCGCTCGGCACCGGCGTCACCGTGATGTTGTCGTTGAGGTGCCGGAAGACGAGGTATCCGCCGACGACCGACACCACGAGCAGGAGCGCCACCAGGCCGGCCAGCCCCACCATGATCCGGCGCAGCGTGTAGTTCGGCTGCTTGCCGGTCTGCTGGCCTGCTGGTCGTGGCTCGCGCGTGGGCCCGTCGGGTCCACTGGTCGTCGTCACGTGCTGCTGCTCCGTCGCTGTCTCGGTAGGCCGGCCCCCACGGCGGTGCGTCGAGACTACGGCGTCGAGGCCCCGTCGGCCGCCTCGCGCGGTCCTGCCAGGCGTGCGGTGACCCGCTCAGGACCGGCCAGGGCCTCCGTCCGCGCCTCGTCGGCACCGACCACCAGAACGACGCCGGCTGCCCGGAGCAACGGCACCACGGCGGTCGCGAGGAGCTCGTCCAACGGGTCGTTGGAGCCGCTGACCAGCAGCCGGCCAGCGACGTCGAGCCCGCACCGGTCGGCCAGCTGGTCGGCCAGCGCAGCGAGGTCGGCGAAGCCCAGGTCGTGGCCGCCGGCGCGGACCTTCCCGGCCGGCGCCGAGCTCGCGAAGCGGTCGCCGTAGCCCGGCACCTCCCTCGCGTAGTCGAGGACCTGCCCCGGCAGCTCGCCAGGCCCGAACGCCGCCGCCATCGGGCGGAGCGAGAGCGCCACGACGTCGCCGGCACCCAGGGCCGGCGCGATCCCGGCGGGTCCCACCACGGCGACGTCCGCCTCGCTCGGGTCACCCTCCAGGGCGACCACCAAGCCCGTCGCCAGCCCGGCGACCACCCACACCGGCGTCAGCCAGTGCCGGGGGAGGTCCAGCCGCAGCACCTGGCCCGGGACTGCTCCCACGCCGTCGACGAGCATGTTCGCCGTCTTGGCCACCCAGTTCGCGAAGGTGACGACGGAGAGCTCGATGCGCTCGCCGGTGGCGTCGTCGTAGAACGTGACGAACGGGCGCGCCGGGTCCGAGCGCAGCGCCTGCTCGAGGAGGTCGGACGGGTTGAGGGCCATGAGCCCATCATCCCCGGGCGCAGGTAGGGTCCCCGCCAGGATGATGAGCTCATGACGGGTCCCCGGTCGACGCAGGGACGGGCGCGCGAGGCGGTGCTGCTGGTCGGCGGCCTCGGCACGCGGTTGCGTCCGCTCACGGTGCGTACCCCGAAGCCGATGCTGCCGGTGGGTGGCGTCCCCTTCGTGCTCCACCAGCTGGCCCGGCTGCGCGATGCCGGGGTCGAGCACGTGGTGCTGGCGACGTCCTACCGCTCGGAGGTCTTCGACGGCCTGCTCGGCGACGGGGCCGGCCTCGGTCTGGACGTCGAGTCGGTCACCGAGACCGAGCCGCTGGGCACGGCAGGGGCGATCCGGAACGTCTCCAGCCGGCTCACCAGCGGCGCGGACGAGCCCGTCATCATCCTCAACGGCGACATCCTCTCCGGGCACGACCTGCGGGGCCAGGTCGTCGAGCACCTCGACCGGGACGCCGACGTGACCCTCCACCTGTCGAAGGTCGAGGACGCCCGGGCGTTCGGCTGCGTGCCGACCGACGCCGAGGGTCGGGTGACGGCGTTCCTGGAGAAGATGGCCGAGCCGATCAGCGACCAGGTGAACGCCGGGTGCTATGTCTTCCGGCGGTCGGTGATCGATGCGATCCCGCCAGACGTGCGTGGTCTCGGTCGAGCGCGACACGTTCCCCGCGATGCTCGCGGCCGGCGCCCACGTCGTCGGCTGGGTGGACGTCGCCTACTGGCTGGACCTGGGGACGCCGGAGGCCTTCGTGCTCGGCTCCCGGGATCTCGTCACGGGGGTGGTGGCCTCGTCCGCGCTGCCCGGTCCGATCGGCTCGTCGCTGGTGCTCGCGGGCGCTCAGGTCGCCGACGGCTGCGAGCTCGGCGGGGGGACGGTCGTCGGGCGCCGAGCCGTGGTGGAGGCCGGGGCGCGGGTGCTCGGCTCCGTGCTGCAGGACGGTGCGGTGGTGCGCGCCGGTGCAGTAGTGACGGACAGCGTCATCGGCGCCGGGGCGGTCATCGGCGCAGGCAGCACGGTGCACGGCGCGGTGGTCGGCGACGGCGCCACCGTGGGCGCGGAGTGCGAGATCCCGGCCGGCGTGCGCGTGTGGGTCGATGCCCAGCTCACGGACCGTTCGGTGCGGACGTCCGCACCGCTGGACTGAGCGCGGCGCCCGTGACGCTGGACGGGCTCGCCACCGCGACGGCCACCCGCACCTGGGAGCCCGGCCGGCCCGTCGACCTCCGCAGCACGTTAGGCCCGCTGCGTCGAGGCGGCTTCGACCCGACCTTCCGGTTCGTCGGTGGTTCGGTCTGGCGCACCGCGCGGACCCCGGAAGGCCCTGCCACCCAGCACCTGGTGGTCGAGGCCGGCTCCGCCTCCGTGGTCACGATGCGTGCCTGGGGTCCGGGGGCGGACTGGCTCGGCGAGACCTTGCCGACCCTGCTCGGTGCCGCTGACGAGGCGGGGCGAGCGGGCTTCGTGCCCGACCACCCGCTCCTGCGGGACGCGTGGCGCCGCTCGACCGGTTGGCGGGTGCCGCGCACTGGCCTCGTGCTCGAGTCGTTAGTGCCGGCGGTGCTCGAGCAGAAGGTCACCGGTGACGAGGCGCGCCGCTCCTGGGCGCGGCTGGTCGGCCGGCTCGGCGAGGCCGCACCCGGGCCGGCGCCCGACGGGATGCGCGTGTTCCCCAGCGCCGCGACCTGGGCCGCCATCCCGTCGTGGGAGTGGCACCAGGCCGGCGTGGGTCCCGAACGCTCCCGGACGATCGTCCGGGCAGCCGCCCGAGCAGCGGCGCTCGAGCGGACCGTCGGGCTCCCGTTCGACGAGGCCGACCGCCGCCTCCGCTCGCTCCCCGGCATCGGCGGGTGGACCTCCGCCGAGGTACGGCAGCGGGCGCACGGGGACCCGGACGCGGTCTCGGTCGGCGACTTCCATCTGGCCGGGGCGGTGGTCTACGCCATGACGGGGGAGACCGACGGGGACGACGCGCGCATGCTCGAGGTGCTCGCGCCCTATGCCGGGCACCGGTACCGCGCCGTCCGGATGATCGAGCTCGCCGGGATCGCGCGTCCCCGCCGGGCGCCGCGCTACTCGCCGCTGGACCACCGTCGCGCGGTAGCCGCTCAGCGGACCAGGGTGAAGTCGTCCGCGCCCCGCGGCGGTCTGGCTGACGCGGGGCCAGCGGGATGCCCGACCGCGACGGTGCCCATGGGCTCCCAGCCCGCCGGCAGGTCGAGAGCCTCGGCTGCGACCTCCTTGCAGAACAGCGTGCTCGACACCCAGGCGGAGCCGAGCCCCTCGGCGGCCAGGGCGACGAGCAGGTTCTCCACGCCGGCGCCCATGGCTACCAGGAACATCTCGCGCTCGGAGGTGCTGCGCCGCGCGTCGGGATAGTCGTGCGAGCCCTGCATCACCAGGCAGGGGACCACGAGGTAGGGCGCGTCCCGCAGCACGTCCCCGCGCCGCAGCCGGCGGGCCACCGACTCCTCGGTGAAGCCGTCGGCGCGCAGGTCGGCGGCCCAGCGCGCGGCCATCGCGTCGAGCAGCCGGACCCTGCTGTCCGCGGACTCGACGAGGACGAACCGCCACGGCGTGGTGTGGTGCGGTGCGGGAGCGGTCACGGCCGAAGCCACGGCCGCCAGCACCGTCGACCGGTCGACCGGCTCCGGGGCGAAGGCGCGCACGGTGCGGCGCGCCGGGACGACCTCCCGGTGCCCCAGCCGGAACATGTCCTCGGCCGCCGGGCGGACGAGCGACCGCGCACCGGCGCCGTCGCTCGGTGCTGACCAGGTGCGCCAACCCGCGGACCAGGGCGGCCGGGACGCCGTCGAGCTTGCCCTTGACGAGGTCGGCGGCCGCGGCGATCTCGTCGGCGACCGCGACCACGGTCATCTCCAGCGTGTGGCCGGCGGCGTCCTGGCGGCCGCGGTGGTCGTCGAGCGGGGCGAGCCCGGCCGCACCGATCGCGGCGTCGATCACGCCCATCCGCCAGGGCCGGCCGAGCGTGTCGCTGACGACCACGGCGACCTCGACGCCGGTGAGCTCGCGCAGCCTGGCTCGGAGCTGGGACGCGCTGCGGTCCGGGTCCACCGGCAGCAGCACCACGGTGCCGGCGGCGGTGTTGCTGGCGTCGATGCCGGCCGCGGCCAGGACGAGGCCGTGCCGGGTCTCGACGATGCGCGTCGCGCCCGCGCTGGGCGACCAGCCGGACGGTCTCGGCGTCGATGCGCTCCTCGCGCGTGGCTGCGGCGCACCAGCTGCCCCTCGGCCTTGCTCACCACCTTGCTCGTCACGACGAGCACGTCGCCGTCGCGCAGGTCGGGCACGGCCGCGGCGAGCAGGGCAGCGAGGTCGGCGCCCTCCGTCGACCTCGGGAAGCCCGGCGACCGCGCTGAACGTGACCGGGGCCCTCACCCGCGCAGCTCCGCGGCGAGGTCGAGCGCCGCGGCCGCCATCCGCCGGGTCGCGCTCAGCGTCGGTCATCAGCAGCGGCACGGCGCGCACGGTGACCCCGGGCAGCTGTCCGACGTCGCCGCGTCGGCGCTCGTCGACCAGCCAGCCGTCGAGCAGGCCGGTGTAGCAGGCCGCCGACCGCGCAGCGCGGTCGTCGGTCACCCGATGGCGTCCAGGCAGGCGTCGGCCATGCCGCGGACGGGCGCGCCGCCGACGATCGGGGAGACGCCGACGACCGGGCGCGGTCGCCGCTGCCAGCGCGGCGCGGATGCCCGGGACCGCGAGGATCGTGCCGATCGACACGACCGGGTTGGACGGCGGCAGGAGGACGACGTCGGCCGACGGCGATCGCCTCGAGCACGCCGGGCGCCGGCTCGCGCCTCGGCGGCGCCGACGGCAGGATCTCGATGGCCGGCGGTCGACGCGTGCATGCGCACCCACCACTCCTGGAAGTGCACCGCGCGGCCGGCCCTGGTCGTCCTCGATGACCACGTGCGTCTCGACCCGGTCGTCGCTCATCGGCAGCAGCCGGACGCCGGGCTGCCAGCGGGCGCAGAGCGCGGCGGTGACCTCCGAGAGCGGGAACCCGGCGGCCAGCATCTGCGTGCGCACCAGGTGGGTCGCGAAGTCGCGGTCGCCGAGCCCGAACCACGTGCCGGGCTCGACGCCGTAGGCCGCGAGCTCCTCCTTGACGTGAAGGTCTCGTCCGCCCGACCCCAGCCCTGCTCCGCGTGGATGCCGCCGCCGAGGGTGTACATCACGGTGTCGAGGTCGGGGCAGACCTGCAGCCCGAACAGGACGATGTCGTCCGCCGTGTTGCCGACGACGGTGATCTCGTGACCTCGCCGCTGCGGCGTCGAGTGCGGCCGACCTCGGCGGTCAGCCCGCGCAGGAAGCGTGCGCCGCCGATGCCGCCGGCGAGCACCGTGATCTGCATCTGCGCATCCTGTCACTGGCTGCCGTGGCCTTCGGCGAGCCCCGTCACGCGGCCGCCTCAGCGCGGTGGAGCTGGAACGTAGGGTGAACGACGTGGCTCCCTCAGCTTCGGGCATGCGGCGGGCACTGGCACGGGCGCGGGACGGCAAGTCCCTCGGTCTCGACGAGGCCGAGGTGCTGCTGGGGGCCCGCGGCGAGGACCTCGACGCCTGATCGCGCTCGCCGGCCGGGTCCGGGACGCGGGGCTCGCGGACGCTCGGCCGGCCCGGCGACGGTGACGTACCGCCGCAAGGTCTTCATCCCGCTGACCCGGCTCTGCCGCGACCGCTGCCACTACTGCACGTTCGCGACCGTGCCGGGCCGGCTCGCGCTGGCCGGCGAGGCCGTTCCTCTCCCCCGACGAGGTGCTGGCCATCGCCCGCGCAGGGCGCCGCGCCGGGCTGCGAGGAGGCGTTGTTCACCCTCGGCGACCGGCCGGAGGACCGCTGGCCGGCAGGCCCGGGAGTGGCTCGACGAGCCGGGGCTACGACTCGACGCTCGAGCTACGTCCGCGCGATGGCGATCCTGGTGCTCGAGGAGACCGGGCTGCTGCCGCACCTCAACCCCGGCGTCATGTCCTGGGAGGAGCTGCAGCGGCTGAAGCCGGTGGCGCCGTCGATGGGGATGATGCTGGAGACGACCGCGACCCGGCTGTGGTCCGAGCCCGGCGGACCGCACTTCGGCTAGCCCGACAAGGAGCCGGCGGTGCGGCTGCGCGGTGCTCGAGGACGCCGGCCGGTCGGCGTCCCCTTCACGACCGGGATCCTGGTCGGCATCGGCGAGACCAGGCGTGAGCGCGCGGAGTCGCTGTTCGCGCTGCGGTCGCACGGCTCGGCGCTACGGGCACGTCCAGGAAGTCATCGTCCAGAACTTCCGGGCCAAGGACGACACCGCGATGCGCGGCCGTGCCTGACCTCGACCGCGAGGAGTACCTCGCGGCCGTCGCGGTCGCCCGGGTCGTGCTCGGGCCGGGCATGCGGATCCAGGCGCCCCCCAACCTCGTCGACCTCGAGGAGCTCGCCGGTGCTGCTCGCGGCCGGCGTCGACGACTGGGGCGGCGTCTCGCCGGTGACGCCGGACCACGTGAATCCGGAGCGGCCCTGGCCGCATCTCGACGACCTCGCCGGGCAGCGAGCGCGTCGCCGGCTTCGAGCTCCGACCGAGCGGCTGACCGCGCACCCGCGCTACGTGCTCGGCGGGCCGCCGTGGCTCGACCCGCGGGTGCTGCCGCACGTGCGCGCGCTCGCCGACCCGACGACGCGGCCTGCTGCGCGAGGGCGCACGGGCCGACGGGCTTGCCTGGCAGGAGCCGGACCCGACCTGGGGCGCGGACTCCTCCGGCCGGGTCGGGCCTGCACGTCGAGGTCGACACCTCGGGGCGCACCGGCGACCGCCGCAGCGACTTCGACTCGGTGTACGGCGACTGGGGCGCGGTCGGTGACGACGCCGCAGCGCAGCCGCTGTCGCCTCGGCCGCGGAGCCCGCGCGTGCTCACCGGCGACGTCAGCGCGGCGCTGCGGCTGGCCGCCGACCGGCCGGCCGCGCTGCTCGAGCCGGCGAACGAGCACCTCGCGATGGCGCTGTTCCTGGCCGAGGGCGCTGACCTCGACGCCGTCTGCGCGCTCGCCGACGAGCTGCGCGCGCGCCACGGTCGGCGACGACGTCACCTACGTGGTGAACCGCAACATCAACTTCACCAACGTCTGCTACGTCGGCTGCCGGTTCTGCGCCTTCGCCCAGCGGCGCACCGACGCCGACGCCTACACGCTGTCGCTCGACGAGGTCGGCGAGCGCGCGGCGCAGGCCTGGGCGATCGGCGCGACCGAGATCTGCATGCAGGGCGGCATCGACCCCGACCTGCCCGGGACGGCGTACTTCGACCTGGCGCGGGCGGTGAAGGCCGCGGCGCCGCAGATCCACCTGCACGCGTTCAGCCCGATGGAGGTCATGAACGGGGCGTCCCGGACCGGCCTGTCGCATCGAGGACTTCCTGCGCAGCGTGCAGGAGGCGGGCGTCGACACCATCCCCGGCACCGCGGCGGAGATCCTCGACGACGAGGTCCGCTGGGTGCTGACCAAGGGCAAGCTGCCGAGCAGCGCCTGGGTCGAGGTCGTCAGCACCGCGCACCGGCTCGGCATCCGGTCGAGCTCGACGATGATGTACGGCCACGTCGACAACCCGCGGCACTGGGTCGGCCACCTGCGGCTGCTGGCCGCGGTGCAGGACGACACCGGCGGGTTCACCGAGTTCGTGCCGCTGCCGTTCGTGCACACCAACGCGCCGATCTACCTCGCCGGCGTCGCCCGGCCCGGGCCGACGATGCGCGACAACCTCGCCGTGCACGCGATGGCGCGGCTGCTGCTGCACGGCGCGCATCGACAACATCCAGACCTCGTGGGTCAAGCTCGGCGTCGAGGGCACCCAGGCCATGCTCCGGTCCGGCGCCAACGACCTCGGCGGCACGCTGATGGAGGAGACCATCAGCCGGATGGCCGGGTCCGCAGCACGGCTCGCGCAAGGAGGTCGCCGAGCTCGAGGCGATGATCACCGGCGACGGTCGCACCCCCCGCCAGCGCACCACCACCTACGGCACCGTCGCACCAGCCGGCTGCGGCGCAGCGCCGGCCACGGCTCGAACACCCGTTCGGACGGCGGCACGAATAGCACCGTTCGGCTTGACGGGACGGTAACGACGCGCGTGTAATTCCACGCATGTCGTTCCTCGGCAACGACTTCGCGCCCGTGAGGGCCCGTCGCGCCGCCGAGGACCAGGGTCGAGGAGGGCACGCCATGAACAGCATCGGCAGCTTTGCCGCAGCGGACGGCGCCGCGATGACCGAGGCCAGCCTGCGGCGGGCGAGCCTGGGCACTGGTCCTGGGCGGGCACCGACGTCGGCTTCGGAGCCGGTCTCGGAGTCGGTCTCGGCGTCGGCCTGGGTGAGCCCGGCACCGTCTTCCCGCTCTCCTCCGTCGAGGAGGAGATGTCCTGGCAGGAGCGCGCCCTGTGCGCGCAGACCGACCCCGAGTCGTTCTTCCCGGAGAAGGGCGGCTCGACGCGCGAGGCCAAGCGCGTCTGCACCGGCGTGCGAGGTCAAGGGCGACTGCCTGGAGTACGCGCTCGCGCAACGACGAGCGCTTCGGCATCTGGGGCGGCCTGTCCGAGCGCGAGCGTCGCCGGCTGAAGAAGCAGGCCGTCTGACGCTGTTCCGGTCCAGCAGCCGACGACGACGTCGGCGCGGTCCGCGTCGCAGCCGCTCGGCGGCTGCGCACGAAGTCGGAGCCTGCAGCACTCTCACGTAGGGTGGGGCGCCATGCCCGGAAACCCGAGTGAGACTCCTCCTCGTCCCGAAAATGGGCCGTCCGCACAGGAGTCAACCGTTTCCACCGGTGGGCTGCCTCCGCTCGCTCCGCTCGTCGACCCGGCCGAGACTCCGGCCGAGGCCAGCAGCCCAGACTCCTTCTTCGCCGAGTCCGAGGCCGCCGACGACGACGTCGAGACGGGCCCTGACACCCGGACTTTCGACCGCCACCTGGTCACCGCGGTGCTCGTGTCCCACAACGGCGCGCGCTGGCTGCCGTACGTGCTCCGTGCGCTCGCAGGGCTCGCCCGGCCGCCGCAGCGCATCCTCGCCGTCGACACCGGATCCACCGACGCCAGCGCGGACCTGCTCGCCGAGGGGCTCGGCACCGCGTCGGTGATGGAGATGGACGCCGGCGACCGGCTTCGGGGAGGCCGTGAGCTGGGCGGTGGACTCCCGTCGCGGTGCGCCGGGCCTGCCGAGCACCCACGACGAGGGCGAGGGCGAAGCCGTCGAGTGGCTCTGGCTGCTGCACGACGACTGCGCTCCGGAGCCCGAGACGCTGCGCGCGCTGCTGGCGGCGGTGGACGCCAGCCCCTCCATCGCGATCGCTGGTCCCAAGGTGCGCGGCTGGTCCGACTCCAGCAGCTTGGTCGAGGTCGGCGTCACCATCGGCGGTGGCGGCCGCCGCGAGACCGGGCTGGAGCGCGGCGAGCTCGACCAGGGCCAGCACGACGGCCGCGCGGACGTCCTGGCCGTCGGCACCGCCGGCATGCTCGTGCGCCGGGACGTCTGGGAGGCGCTGGGCGGCTTCGACCCGCGCCTGCCGCTGTTCAGGGACGACGTCGACCTCGGCTGGCGGGCGAACCTGGCCGGCCACCGGGTGGTGATCGTGCCCGAGGCGATCGTCCACCACATCGAGGCCGCCGCCCATGGTCGGCGCAAGGCGCACGCGGTCGACAACCACGTCTACCGGGCGGACCGGCGGGCCGCGTTGCACGTCCTGCTGGCCAACGCCCCCGCCTACTCGTTGGCCTGGCACTGGTTCCGGCTCTTCGTCGGCTCGCTGCTGCGGGTGGTCGGGCTGCTGATCGGCAAGGCACCGACCGACGCGTGGGACGAGGTGCTGGCTGCCGGCTCGGTGCTGTTCTCGCCGGGTCCGTTGCTGCGCGCCCGTCGGGCGAGCGGCACGGACGAAGGCGGTGCCCGCGAGCACGGTGCGCCCGCTGCTGGCACCGCCGATGTCCGGCCTGCGGCACGGGCTGGAGGCCGTCGCTGCGCTGGTGGGCGGGCGTTCGGACCGCGCCGGCACCGCGGGCAGCGGGCTCGAGTCCGGCCCCGTCGATGAGGACAACGAGCAGATCTCCTCCGGGCCGAGCCGGATCCGCAGCTTCCTCGCCCGGCCCGGCGTCGTGCTCGCTGCCGCCCTCCTGCTGCTGTCCCTGGTGGCGTTCCGCGGGCTGCTGTACGGCTCCGGCCTGCTGCAGGGCGGGATGCTCTACCCGACGGGTGACGGCGTGGGCTCGCTCTGGGGGACCTACCTCGCTTCCTGGCACGAGGTCGGGGTCGGGAGCCCGTCCGCGGCGTCGCCGTACCTCGTCCCGCTCGCTGCGGCTGTCCTGGTTGCTGCTCGGCAAGGTCTGGTTGGCGGTCGACCTGATCCTGCTGCTCGCTGTTCCGCTGGCCGGTGGCACGGCCTACGTCCTGCTCGGCAGGCTCGGCATCGGCCGGTGGACCCGGGTGGTGGGTGCGGTGGCCTACGCCTTCCTGCCCGCCGTCACCGGCGCGGTGGCTGGTGGTCGCCTCGGCACCGCGGTCGCCTCCTGGTTGCTGCCGGTCGTCGGCTGGCAGGCCTCTCGCGCCATCGGTCTGGGTGGCCAAGGCGCTGGCCCTGACGGCTCCCTGCGGCGCGCCTGGATCAGCGGGCTGCTCCTCGCGGTGGTCACGGCGTTCGTCCCGTGGCTGGGCCTGCTGGCCGCTGCGGTCGGGATCATCGCCGTGGCCGTCTTCAGGCGCAGCTCGCTCGGCTGCTGGCTGCGCCTCGGCGCGGTCCTCGTCGTGCCGCCGCTGGTGCTCCTCCCGTGGACCGTGCGGGCGGTACGCAACCCGTGGATCCTGCTCGGTGAGGCTGGGGCGCCCGACCCCGGCGCTCGCCGACCAGGGACTCCCGAGCTGGCATGTCGCCGTGGCGAACCCGGGCGGTCCTGGCGTCGCCGCCGGCCTGGATCACGATCGGTCTGCTCCTGGTCGGCCTGTCGGCGCTGCTGCGCAAGGACCGCCTGCGGGCCGCTGTCGGCGCCTGGATCGTCGTGCTGGTCGGCCTGCTCGCGGGACTGCTCGTGAACGGCCGCACGGTGACTCCGCCCTCGCTCGGCCGGGCGATGGCCATCTGGCCGGGCCCCGCCACCTTGCTGATCGGCGGCGGGCTGGTCGTCGCCGCGCTGCTCGCCTTCGACGGCGCCCGCGAGCGCGTCTCGGCGTTCCGCTTCGGCTGGCGGCAACCCGTCGCGGGCTTGCTGGCCGTGGTCGGGCTGCTGGCGCCACCGCTGCTGCTGCTCTGGTGGGTGGCCGACGGCGTCGACCGGCAGCGGGAGCCCGTTGACCAGGGACACCACCGGCGAGGTGCCTGCTTACGTCGTGGCGTCGGCCAGCGTGCCGGCGCGCCCCCGTGCGCTGGTGCTGTCGACGGATCTGGCTCCGACCTCGACGGGGACGCAGGGCGGCTCGGTGACGTTCACCATCGTGCCCGGCGACGGCAGGGTGCTGGGCGACGCCGAGGTCTCCCCGGCGAGCTCGCTGACCTCGGGTGCCGCAGCTGCGGTGGCGGCGATCGTGGCCGGCCGTGCCGGCACTCCGGAGGTCGCGGCGATCGCGAGCTACGGCGTCGGGTTCATCGTGGTGACGCAGCCGGTCGCGCCCTCGGTCGCGCTCGCGCTCGACGGCGTCCCCGGGCTCAGCCGGCTGGGGGAGGACGAGACAGGTGTCGTCTGGCGCGTGACGCCGAGCGGCGCTCGGGTCCGCATCGTCACGAGCAGCGGGCAGAGCATCACGATCGCGCCGGTCGCCGACCAGACGACGACCCAGGTCGACACCACGCTGCCCACCAGCCCGGTGCACGGCGCCCCCACCCTGGCGCAGCCGAGTGCCTCCCGGCTCGTCCTCGCCGAAGCGGCGGACCCCGGCTGGCACGCGAGCCTCAACGGCACAGCGCTGCCGTCCATCGTCGTGAACGGCTGGGCCCAGGGGTTCCAGCTCCCTGCTGCGACCGGTGGAGTCCCGGCCGGTCACCTCACCGTCACCTTCGAGGACAGCAGGGGCAGCTGGTTGACCGTGCAGCTGGTCCTGGTCCTGGTCGTCGTCCTGCTCGCCCTCCCGACCCGGCGGCGCAGCGGCCTCGAGCACGACCCCGGTGACGCCGACGTCGATGTCGCCCCGACGTCGCCAAGGAGCTCACGACCGGAGCGCGCACGACCACGAGGTGGTCGCATGAACCGCCCCCGCCCTGTCGTGCTCCTGGGTGCGGCGTCGGCCTGCGTCGTGGTGGCCGTCGGGCTCGCCGCCGCGCTGCACCCTGTCGCGCCGACCACCAGCGTGGCTGCGGTCACCCGGCAGGTCAGCGACGTCTCGCTCGTCTGCGGATTCGTGCCCGGCCGGCCGGGAACCTCGGTCGTCGTCTCGGCCGCCGCCGACCAGCCCGGCCACGGCCGTCGACGGCATCAGCATCCGCAGGCTCGGCCAGCCAGTCACCGCCAAGCCGCTGATCACGGCGACCGTGCGGTCACCGTCCGCCGTCGCTGGTGGTGCCGAACGGCGACCGGCGGTCCGATGGTCATCCACGCCACCGGCGCGATGGCGCGGGGCCTCACCGGCCTGGTGTCGATCAAGGCCACCAGCGGTGCGGCCGAGGGCCTGCAGTCGCAGACGTGCACGGCGCCGAGCAACGACAGCTGGTTCGTCGGCGGCGGCGCCGGCGTGGGTCGCTCGTCCGCCCTGGTCCTGTCCAACCCGAGCTCGGCGCCGTCGACGGTCGACCTCACCGTGTACGGCGCGAAGGGTGCGTCCCAGCCGTCGGTCGGCCAGGGGATCACGGTTCCCGGCCGGGCGTCAGGTGAGCGTCGTGATGGACACCCTCATCCCCGGCGAGCTCGCGACCGCCGTCGAGGTCCGCAGCCGCTCCGGGCCGCGTCGCGGCGATGCTCGTCGACAACCAGGTCGTCGGGCTCGAACCCCGGCGGGGTCGACGGCGTGCCGCCCGCTGCCGCGCCGGCGACGTCCGTCGTGGTGCCAGGCATCCCTGGCGACGCTGACGCGCGCAGGGCGCTGGCGCTGGTGGTCCCTGGCAGCAGCGACGCCGTCGTCCGGGTCCGGGTGTCCACCAACCAGGGCCTGCTCTCGCCGCCGTACCTCAGCGCCGTCGAGGTCCCCGGCGGGCCAGCTCACCACCGTCGACCTCTCGCGGTTCGGTCAGGTCGGGCCCTACTCCTTGGTCATCGAGTCCGACCAGCCGCTGGTCGCCGGGGTCCGGACCCTCACCTCGGCGCCTGGCGTGTCCCCGGACTTCTCCTACGCCGCCGGGTCGGTCGCGATGAGCCAGCCGCTCTTCCTCTCCTACGGCCGCAACGACCCCGACTCTGGCGACGACCGTGCTGCTGACCGCGACCGGCAGCCAGGACCGCTCGGTGACGGTGACCACCGTGCCTGGCGTCGGGGCACCCACCTCGATCACCGTGCGCATCACCGCGGGCACGACCGTCTCGGTCGCCGTCGGCGGTGCCGCCAAGCTCCCCGTTCGGTGTTCTCATCACCCCGACCGGAGCGCCCGGCACCAACCTCTACGCCGCCTGGGTCGCCTCCGGCCACGAAGGCACGTCCCGGCTGCTGACCGGGCAGCCGCTGGTGGGAACCCCCGCCGCCGAGACGCTGCCCGGGGTCGCGCAGGATCCGTCCGTGGGCCTGCCAGGTCACTGACCGCCGGCTGGCTGCGGCCCTCGGTCACGGCTGCGCGGGCGGCCCTCCGTCGTCCTCGAGGCTCTCGGGCGGCACACCGAGCAAGTCGGCGAGCCGCTCGACGACCACGCTCTGCACGAGCAGCGCCCGGCTGGTGAGGTCCTTGGCGCGAAGCTCGACCGGCCTGCGGTAGACGACCACCCGAGCGGCCGTCCCCGCGCCGTCCTTGCTGCTCGCCGTCCCCGGTTCCGACCGCCCGAGCGGGACTGGCTCGAGAGCGGCCTCGGCCATCGCGAGGGCGCTCTCCGGCGGGATCTCCTCGACGCCGATCTCGACGGCGCTCAGCCGCGCCAGGAGCGGCGGATCATGCCGGACGGCGCGCTCGGCGGACTCCACGGCGTCCAGGACCAGCTCGTCGAACCGCTCGGAGCGGCTCCGCGACAGCGGCACCTCGGGCGGGGCCAGCGGTCCGCGCATGCCCTTGCCTCGACGGTCCCGGCGGTCGCGCCGGACCCGGCGAGCGTGGGGGTCAGGCTCGGGTCCGGTCACCGCGGCAGCCTACGGCGCACGACACGGACCCGGTGGCTGGACCAATCCGAGCCGCTGTCGGCGCTCGCCGGTAGGTTCACGGGGTGAGCCTTCTTCGACGCTGCTCGCGTACCGCGTGCGGCAAGCCAGCAGTAGCAACGCTCACGTATGTCTACGCCGAGTCCACCGCGGTGCTGGGGCCGCTCGCCATGTACGCCGAGCCCCACTGCTACGACCTCTGCCAGGCCCACAGCGAGCGCCTGACCGCGCCGCGCGGCTGGGAGGTCGTCCGGCTCGCACCCGATCCTGCAGACGCTGCTGCCGAGCTCGGACGACCTCGAGGCCCTGGCCGACGCCGTCCGCGAGTCCGCCCGCCCGCCAGCCCGGTGCCGGAGCCGGCGGTCGACCCACGAGCAGGGGCGCCGCGGACACCTGCGCGTGCTCCGCCCCGTCGACGACTGACCGGCGGCCCGAGCGCTGGCCGCGATGTCCGGTTTGTCACAGAATCGCCGGTTGCTCAAGGCCGGAGGGGGTTCCTGCCGATGCAGCAGGTGTCCTTCCCCTTCACCCGTTCGGAGCATCCGATGACCCGGTCCACCGCAGCTGTCGCCGATCTCGCCGCCGGTCCGTCGTCGGCGGCGCTGTCCGCCGAGCCCACCAGCGCGCCGGTCAAGCCCAGGGGAAGCCGGAGCCGGGCCCGCAACCGGACCGAGGTCGTCGTGCCGCTCGGCTCGCTGACCCAGCCCGGCTCGCGTCCGACGTCGGTCTGCCGCACCTGCGCCAGCCCTCGTGTCACCAGCCTCACGCTGACCCTCACCGACGGCACCCCCGTGGAGTTCACCTCCTGCCACGCCTGCGAGTCGAAGTCCTGGTTGACCGCCGAGGGCGAGCTCGACCGGGCCAGCGTGCTGGAGCGGACCCGCAAGATCCGTTAGGCCCTCCGGCCGCCGGGTAGGCTCCACGGCATGCGCGACCTCGGCAGCATCATCAAGGCGTACGACGTCCGCGGGACCTACCCCGACCAGCTCGACGAACAGCTCGCCCACGACGTGGGTGCGGCGTTCGTCCGGCTGCTCGGCCCGCGGACCGAGGCGGCGATCCGCAGACCGTGGTCATCGGCCACGACATGCGCCCGAGCAGTCCGGCGCTGGTCGACGCCTTCACCGAGGGCGCGACCGAGCAGGGCGCTGACGTCGTGCACATCGGCCTCGCGTCCACCGACGCCCTCTACTTCGCCTCGGGCTACCTCAACTGCCCGGGCGCGATGTTCACCGCCAGCCACAACCCGGCGAAGTACAACGGCATCAAGCTCTGCCGCGCGGGCGCAGCTCCGGTCGGCCAGGAGAGCGGGCTGGCCGAGATCCGGACCATGATCGAGACCGGCATCGAGCCGTACGACGGTCCGCCCGGCTCGGTGTCGGAGCGCGCGTTGCTCCCTGAGTACGCGGACTACCTCAAGAAGCTGGTCGACCTCTCGGCGATCCGGCACCTGACAGTCGTGGTCGACGCCGGCAACGGCATGGGCGGCTACACGGCCCCGATCGTGCTCGACGGCTTGCCGCTCACCGTCATCCCGATGTACTTCGAGCTCGACGGCTCGTTCCCGAACCACGAGGCCAACCCGATCGAGCCCGCCAACGTCGCCGACCTGCAGGCCAAGGTCATCGAGACCGGCGCCGACCTCGGGCTGGCCTTCGACGGCGACGCCGACCGCTGCTTCGTCATCGACGAGCGCGGCGAGATCGTGACGCCGTCCACGCTCACCGCGCTGATCGCCGCCCGCGAGCTCGACCGGGTCCCCGGCTCGACCGTGATCCACAACCTGATCACCTCGCGCTCGGTCGCGGAGGTCGTGCGCGAGCACGGCGGCACCCCGGTCCGCACCAGGGTCGGCCACTCCTTCATCAAGGCGGTGATGGCCGAGACCGGAGCGGTGTTCGGCGGCGAGCACTCCGGTCACTTCTACTTCCGCGACTTCTGGCGTGCCGACTCGGGGATGCTGGCCGCGCTGCACACGATGGCGGCGCTCGGCGCGACGCCGGCCGGCACCACGCTGTCCAGCCTGCTCGCTGAGTACGACCGCTACGTCGTCTCCGGGGAGATCAACTCGACCGTCGACGACGCCGCAGCCCGGATGGCCGCCGTCGAGGCTGCCTACACCGGACGCGACGACGTGGTCCTGGACCATCTCGACGGCCTGAGCGTCGACGCAGCCGACTGGTGGTTCAACCTGAGGGCGTCGAACACCGAGCCGCTGCTGCGGCTGAACGTCGAGGCCGCTGACGCCGCGACGATGGCTCGTGTTCGCGACGAGGTGCTGGCCGTCGTGCGAGGGGCCGCCGCGTGACCACGCCCTTCGGCCTCGACGCCCGGCTGCTCGAGATCCTGGCCTGCCCGTGCGAGCACCACGCGCCGGTCGAGCCGGACCTCGCCGTCGCCGCCCTCGTCTGCACCCGCTGCCGCACCAGCTTCCCCGTCAGGGACGGCATCCCGGTGATGCTGCTCGACGAGGCGACGCCAGGGCCATCGGGCGTCGGCGCCGACCTCCAGGGATGACCGGCCGGTGAGCCGCACCGTCGATGAAGCGCTCCTGGACGACGTCGCCGCGCTGACTGCATCGGACCGCAGCGGAACCCTCCTCGCGCTCGCCGGGGCGGGCGCCCAGGTCCGGTCGGCCTACACGGCGGCGATCGAGGCCGGTGCGTCGTCCGTCGCCGTGGACGGTCGGCCGCGCGCCGTCGTCGTCGCGGCTCTCGGTGGCTCCGCAGTGGTCGCTGACCTGCTGCACGCGCTGGCTGGCCCGCGCTCGCCGGTGCCGGTCATGGTGGTCCACTCCAGCACGCTGCCGGGCTGGGTGAGCCCGCTCGACCTCGTCGTGGCGGTGTCGATGTCGGGTCGAGCCGCGGGCCCGCTTGCGGTGGCCGCCGAGGCCGCGCGGCGTGGCTGCCGGCTGCTCACCGTCGGGCGGGCCGGCTCTCCGCTGGCCGAGGTCTGCCTGCGGGCGCGTGGCGTGCACGTCCCCGTCCAGCAAGGTCTGCGCTCCTCCCGGGCCGGCCTGTGGGCGCTCAGCGTCCCGGTGCTCGTGGCTGCCGACGCCCTGGGCCTCATCGACTGCGGGCCCACCGTCTTCGAGCAGACCGCGACCTGCCTCGACGGTGTGGCGGAGACCGCGCGGCCCTCGTCGGAGTCGTTCGTCAACCCGGCGAAGTCGCTCGCCGTCGAGCTCGCCGGAACGGTGCCGCTGGTCCTGGGTGCGGGTGACCTCGCCGGGCTCGCCGCCGTCCGCGCAGCCGCGCAGCTCTCCCGCAACGCCCGGCACCCGGCTGTGCACGGGATCCTGCCGGACTCCGCCGCCGAGGTCGTCGCCACCTTCGACGGACCGTTCGCCGGCGGGGCGGACGGCGACAGCACCTTCTTCGACCCCTTCGACTCGCCCGAGGTCACCTCGCTGCGCCTGCTGATGCTGAGCGACGCCGAAGGCGAGGAGGACCCGGAGATCGCCAGGGTCGCGAGGGTGGTCGCCGAGACCGCCACCGAGGGCGGGGTCCGTGTCAGCAGCCTGCGCGCCGAGGCCGGACCGCCGCTGGCGAGGCTGGCGAGCCTGGTGGGCCTCACCGACTTCGCGTCCGTCTACCTCGCGCTCGGGCTCGGCCTCGACCCTGCGACCTCACCGCACGTCGCGGATCTCAAGGAGCGCATGCGATGAGCACCGAGGGTGGCACCAAGGCCATCGTCGCCGCGCTCGCTGCCAACGTCGGGATCGCGATCTCGAAGTTCGTCGCGTTCGCGTTCACCGGCTCGTCGTCCATGGCTGCGGAGGGCGTCCACTCCCTGGCCGACTCGGGAAACCAGGTGCTGCTGCTGGTCGGCGGCCACCGCTCCACCCGGGCCGCCAACGCGGAGCACCCCTTCGGCTACGGCCGGACGCGCTACGTGTACGCGTTCGTGGTGTCGATCGTGCTGTTCTCCCTCGGTGGGCTGTTCGCCATCTACGAGGGGTGGCACAAGATCCACGCGCCCGAGCCGCTCACCTCGCCCGCGTGGGCGTTCGGCGTGCTGCTCGTCGCCATCGTGCTCGAGGGCTTCTCGCTGCGCACCGCCGTCCGGGAGTCGAACGTGACCAGGGGCGCCGCCAGCTGGTGGGAGTTCGTGCGCAGGGCGAAGGCACCCGAGCTACCCGTAGTCCTGCTCGAGGACACCGGGGCCCTGCTCGGCCTGGTGCTCGCGCTGATCGGAGTCACGCTCGCCGTGGTCACGGGGAACGGGCGCTGGGACGGCGTGGGTTCGCTCGCCATCGGCTCGCTGCTCGTCGTGATCGCGGTGTTCCTCGCGCTGGAGATGACGAGCCTGTTGATCGGCGAGGCTGCGGCCCCGGTGGTCGTCGACCAGATCCGCGCCGCCATCGAGGCCGGCGACGACATCGAGCGCATCATCCACCTCAAGACCCTGCACCTCGGGCCGGAGGAGATCCTGGTCGCCGCGAAGATCGCCGTCTCGCACGACGACACGGCCGCCGCGGTGGCCCGGGCCATCGACGCCGCCGAGGTGCGCCTGCGCGCGGCCGTGCCGATGACCCTCGTCATCTACCTCGAGCCCGACATCGACCGCGCCGCGGCGGGCTCCGTTGCCTGAGCAGCCCTCGGCGTCCACCCCGGCTGCTCAGCCGGGCGGTCGCCGGGGATCGCTGCAGGCCGTGCCGTTGGAGAACCCGGTGCGCGCCTACGCCTGGGGCTCGCTCACCGTCCTGCCCGAGCTCGTGGGCGCGGTGAGTCCGGCGGCCGAGCCTTGGGCGGAGATCTGGATGGGGGCCCACCCGGGCGGACCGTCCCTGCTGCCCGACGGCCGGCCGCTGTCCGACGTCGAGCCCGATCTCCCCTTCCTGGTCAAGCTCCTCGCCGCCGAGCGCCCGTTGTCGATCCAGGCCCATCCCGACCGTGCTCAGGCGGTCGCGGGCTACGCCGCCGAGGAGGCTGCCGGGATCGCGCTGTCCGCGCCCGAGCGTTCGTACAAGGACGCCAACCACAAGCCCGAGCTCCTGGTCGCCCTGACGCCGGTCTCCGCGCTCTGCGGGTTCAGGGCGCCGGCTGACGTGCTGCGGATGGCCGCCAGCCTCGGCTCGCCCGCGTTCTCCTCGCTGGTGGCTCCGCTGAACGCGGGCGAGCGTGCGCTGCGCGAGGTGTTCGAGGCGATGGTCGGCACGGCGAACCGGCCCGAGCTGCTCGCCGAGGTGGTCAAAGCCGCGACCGCGATGGCCGCCTCGGCCCCGACCGCCGAGGAGCGCTCGGCCGCGCGCTGGGCGCTGACGCTGGCGACCGACTTCCCGGCGGACCCCGGTGTGCTCGCGCCCTTCGTGCTGCAGCTCGTCGAGCTCGAGCCCGGTCAGGGCCTGTTCGTCGCCTCCGGTGTCCTGCACGCCTACCTGCACGGTGCGGGAGTGGAGATCCAGGCGTCCTCGGACAACGTCCTGCGTGGTGCGCTCACGCCGAAGCACGTCGACGTCCAGGAGCTGCTGAAGGTGGTGCGGTTCGAGGTCGGGGTGGATGCCCTCGTCCTCCCGGTCCACCGCAGCGACGGGGTGGACGCCTACCCCGTGCCGGCGGCCGACTTCGCGCTCTGGCGGGTCCGGCCGAGCGACCTCGGGCGCGCCGTGGTCGAGGCCGACGGCCCGCGCATCGTGGTCTGCGTCGAGGGTTCGGTCGAGGTCGCCGGCGTGCGGCTCGAGCCGGGACGAGCGGCCTTCGTCCCCGCGAGCGTGACTCCGCTCGTCGTGCACGGTGACGGCACCTGCTTCGTGTCCGCCCAGCCGGCGCCGCAGGGCTAGCTGCCCGCGGTCGTGGGGCGTGTCTCAGCTGGCCCAGGCAGGGGCGAGCCTGCTGCCGTCGGGAAGCTCTGCCTCGAGGCCCACGCTGGAGGTCACCCAGACGTGAGCAGGTGTGGCGAGCGCGTTGTCCACCCGGAAGCTGGCGCCGGCCGGGACCAGCACCACGTCGCCGGGCCGGGCCTCGGAACGCTCGCCGTCGACGTCCACGACCAGGCGGCCGTCCAGCACCAGCAGGACCTCCTCGCGAGAGGGCCGATGAGGCTGTCCGGCGAGGGATCCCGCGATCTCGAGCTGCCACGCGCAGAGCTCGGCACTGCCCGTTCCGGGTCGGACGAAGGAGCTGAACCGGCTGCCGTGCAGCTCATGGGTGACGGCGTCTGCGGGGCGGATGACGGTCACGAGGCGATCCCTTCGGAGAGCGGGTCGTTGGCTGGCGACGACGCGGAGATGGTCAGGTAGATTGACCACATAGTCAGGTACCCTGACCACAATGTCAAGGAACTACCGTTCGCCGAAGTCGTCAGGTGTCCTGACCGACCTGTCAGGATGGCCAGGTGGAGGACAACCCGGGGCTTGACATGCTGGCGCTCTTGCTGATGGCGTCGTCGACCCTGGTGGATGCCCTGCACGAGGGCGTCGTCGCCCGCGGTTTCGCCGACGTACGCCCGGCCCACGGCTTCGTGTTCGCCCGGCTCACGCCGGACGGGGCGACGGTCACCGAGCTCGCCGAGCACCTCGGCATGACCAAGCAGGCGGCGAGCGAGATGGTGGCCGAGCTCGAGGCCAAGGGCTACGTGCTGCGGACCCGGTCGACCGGTGACGCGAGGGCGCGGCTGGTGACCTTGACCGAGCGCGGCTGGGACTGCACCCGGGCGGCCACCGAGGCGGCCGACGACGCCGCTCGGCCCTGGCTGGACGCGTTGGGTCCCGCTCGCAGCGCCCAGCTGCGCGCGAGCCTGCTCTTGGTGGGGGGCGGCGGCAGGCTCCGGCCGACCTGGTAGTCGTTCTCGGCAGCGGACGGCCAGCGAGCTACCTCATTCAGGCAGCGAGGACGTGAGGAGTGCCCCCGGCAGGATTCGAACCTGCGACACACGGTTTAGGAAACCGTTGCTCTATCCCCTGAGCTACGGGGGCGGGACGTGCTGACTTGCCTGCAGAAACTCAGCGGGATGTCCGAGTTGGCACGAGAGGGCGTCGTCGCGGTGATTCTAGGTGATCATCGGTGAGCAGCGACGCCATCAAGTGGGCGTCGTGGCGGCGTCCTGGTCGTCGCGGGCGGCTTCGGCATTGGACTGCAATCGGGCCAGGAGCCCTTCGAGGGTGTTCAGCTCGGTGGGGTCGAGGCCGTCGCGTAGCTGTTCGTCGAACGCCGTTGCGGCGGCGCGAAGTTGCGCGAACATGGCCTGGCCTAGGTCGGTGAGTGCCACCTGGTGGACTCGCCGGTTGTTCGGATCGCGCGTGCGGGTGAGCAGGCCCGCTGCTTCCATCCGGTTGAGGTGATGGGTGAGCGTTGGCCCTTCGACCCCGACCGCCTCGGCAAGGTCGCGCTGCGCGCCGTGCTCGCGGGCCACGATCGAGACGAGGACCAGCCACGTCGACAGCGACCCGCCAGCGGCGTGAAGGGCCTGGTCAAAGGCTCGACTGACGATCTTGGCGGTCCGCGACAGGTTCAGCCCAAGCGGCTCGCGGTGTGGTCGGCTCATAGTCAGGCAGCCTCGCATCCTTAACCGTGCGGTATACCCGAGACCGAATAAGATAGACATCGAACGATGTGATATCTATGATTCACTGACCATAGCGCGGCAACGGGGACCAGCGACGACCACGCGTGCCGAGTCGAGACCTGCGCCGGTCCCGGACAGGAGTAGTCATGACCGAGGTGAATGCGTTCGATGCGACCCGGATGCAGGACAGGGCACGCCGGATGAACCGCATCAACGTCCCCATGCGCTTCATCCTTGGGCTACCGTTCCCTACCCCGCTGAGCAGCCAGCTGATGCTGGTGTACCTGACCGGCCGCAAGACCGGCCGCCCCTACCGACAGCCGGTGAGCTATGTCCGCGACGGGGACGTGCTGCTGACGCCCGGCGGCGGGAAATGGAAGCTGAACCTCCGCGAGGGCGAGCCAGTCATGATCCGGCTCCGCGGCCGGGACGTGACGGCCTATCCGGACCTGGTCAAAGACGCCGACGAGGTCGACGGGCTGCTGCAGCACATGGTGACGCGGAACAAGCGACTGACCTCGTTCGTGCCCTTCATCGACCGAGACGGTCTGATCGACCGAGCGAAGATGCAGGTGGCGCTTGAAAACGGCTTCGGCATCGTCCGTTGGCGTCTCGCCCCCCACTGACTACCGAGGCCCCTTGACTGCCGAGGTCGCTTGACCACCGAGGCCGCCTAGGCTTGCCTCGTTGAACTTCTGGTTGGCAGGGGCCACGGCCGAGTACTGCCAGGCCTGCGAGGTCGCCCGCCTGGCACTCGGAGAGACGTCGATCCCGAAGTCCGGGACCTCGTCGGGAGTTGCCCACGCAATCAGGCGAAAGGCACGACCGCGGTCGGCTTCCCATCGCGTCATCCATGACCAGCTGGGGACACGTCCGCTGGGAGAACGTGGGACGAACGGGCACGTCAGACAGCGACGGCGTCGACGCGCAGGACGACCCGGTTTGTCCCTGGCCGCCGCGACTGCCAGGGAACCGCTTTCCACAGGCGGTGACGTTGAAGGCGACGGGCCCTCCCCAGGCCTGTCATCATGGACATGTTGCCGAGGTCACAGGGTCGCTCGGGAACGTCAACGGGTGCCGCAGTCGTCAAGGTTGCGTAGGCCCACCTCTGGAGGATCCATTCCATGACCGCGCTCCGCGGCTTCACCCTGAACTCGCACAGCTATGAGTCGGACAAGGGCGTTGCCCCCGCCGAGTCCGAGTCCCGCAGCTACCACTGCCCGGCGGGCCACGTCGTGATCCTCCGTTTCTCGGTCCAGGCGGAGGACGTCCCGACCACCTGGGACTGCCCCAAGTGCGGTCGCGTCGCCCACGAGGACCAAGCTGCCGCCGAGGCGCTGGGCGCGTCCGCGGCCGGTCGCGCACTCGTGTCGCCGCGCTCGAGCGTGACCGGCAAGACGCACTGGGACATGCTCCGTGAGCGTCGCTCGATCGAGGACCTCGAGGAGATCCTGGCCGAGCGTCTCGAGCTCCTGCGCGCGGGTACCCGCGCGGTCACCCGCTAGCCGTCTCTCGGCGAGCCTGCCGATGACCGATCCCGGTACTCCCGAGCAGACCGCGGACGACACCGACCTCGGCTGGGGTGAGCGCGCGGTCGAGGGTGACCCGGACGACCTCGAGCGATTCCTGGTCGACCGGCCCCCGCACCACGGCGACGTCTAGGGCAGCGGGAGCGCTGCCCGCCGGCTCCGGCCGGCTCTGCTCACCACGCTTCTCGGTGGCGCGCCCCCCCACGCCGCCCGGGAGCACGAAGGCCTAGCTCACGACCCTGTCGTGCGCTGGGCCTTCTGTGCGTCCGCAGGCAGGACGTCCGTCAGGAGCGCGTGCGCAGCGAGTCGCGGATCTCGGTGAGGAGCTGCACCTCCGCCGACAGCGCCACGGCTTCCTCGGACGGCTTCTGGAAGCGCGCCCGCAGCGCGTTCACCGGCACCACCACGAAGAAGTAGATCGCGGCCGCGACGATGAGGAAGTTGATCACCGCGGTGAGGATCAGGCCGATGCTGAAGTGCGCGCCGTTGATGGTGAAGGTCAGGACGCTGTCGAGGTCGGGCTTGCCGAAGATCGCCGCGATGAGCGGGGTGATGAGGCCGTTGACCAGGGCCGTGACCACCGTGGTGAAGGCAGCGCCGATGACGATGCCGACGGCGAGGTCGACCACGTTGCCCCGCAGGACGAACTCACGAAAGCCCTTGATCATCTTGGTAGTCCTCACGCTCGAGTGCCCGTGGCGCCAACAGCCCCAGACCCTAGTGGAGTGCGCCTCGGCCCTGCCTCCCAGAGGGCGCCTCGAGCACGAACGACAGGCGGCTGGCGACGGCATCGATCGCCAGCGCGCTGGCCTGCGCGGGGCTGACCGCCAGCGTGACGAGGGCGCCGTCGAGCGCGTCGGTCGGCGAGCCCGCTCCGGCGGCGCTCGCCGGCACGGCCAGCACCACCGCACCCGGGACCACGAGGCCGCCTGCCTTCGCGCCGTCATCGCTCGCCGACGCTGTCGCCGCAGAGCCACCGGCTGCCTCCGGTGCCGCAAGGACGTCGACCCGGTCGCCAGGAGCAAGCAGGGCGACCGAGGCGGCGTCTGCGATCCGTACCGGAGCGGCCACCAGCCCCTCGCTGCCGACGAGCAACGACGCCCCTGCCAGCCGGGCGTCGGTGAACGCCTCACCCCGCCGCATCCCGCCAGCGAGGGTGTGGCCGACCAGGGCGAGCGGCGGAGCGGGGTGCGCCGTCGGGCACGACCGAGGCGGGGACTGCGAGCGGAGCGATGTCGTCAGTGGACAGGGTGACACCAGCGGCGAGGTCGTGGGCACGCGACGAGCACGACCGTGGTCGGCGTCGCAGCGCTTCTGGACTGGGGAAGTGCGATCACGCCCCGCCGCCGCGACCAGCGCCACGGCCAGCGCGCGGCGGCGGCCGCGACTGAGCCGCCGGCCCGTGAGAAGTCGGCGGCCGAGCGAGGGGCTCACGGCAGCGTGAGCCGCGGGGTCAGCCCGTCGAGCGCATGGCCGCAGGGACAGGTGCGTTCAGTGGGCAGGGTGGGGACGACCGAGGTCGAGCAGGCACTTCAGCTGTTCGATGCTCTGCGCGAAGACCGCCATGACCTCGTTGTGGGTGACGCCATGGCCCTCCTCGACGCCCGCGTCGAGGTCCGTCACCAGCGCGATGCACGTGTAGCAGAGCGCGAGCTCGCGGGCGAGCGCGGCCTCGGGGAAACCGGTCATCCCGACCACGGACCAGCCGTTCGCCGTGAACCAGCGGGACTCCGCCCGGGTCGAGAACCGCGGACCCTCGATCACCACCAGGGTTCCGCCGTCGACCGGCGGCCAGCCGCGGTCCGCCGCCGCCGCGAGCACCGCCTGCCGGCCGTCCGGGCAGTAGGGATCAGCGGTCGAGACGTGGATGGCTTCGTCGTCGAAGTAGGTCTGCGCGCGCCCGCTCGTACGATCGACGAACTGGTCAGGGACCACGAGCGTGCCAGGTCCGAGCTCGGGTCGAAGGCCGCCGACGGCAGACGGTGCCAGAACCTGGCTGACGCCGAGCGACCGGAGCGCCCACAGGTTCGCGCGGGACGGGATGCGGTGCGGCGGGAACTGGTGGTGCTCGCCGTGCCTCGGCAGGAAGGCCACCGACCGGCCCTCGATCTCGCCCAGCATGACTGGCGCGCTCGGCGGCCCGAAGGGGGTGTCGACCTCGACCGGTCTCAGGTGGTCGGCGAGGGCGTAGAAGCCTGAGCCGCCGATGATCCCGATCTCGGCGGCCCCGGGGGAGCTGGCTGAAGACATGGCGTGAGGCTATCCGCGGGGGTCACCGCGGCTGCCGGGCACCTGGCCCGGCTGTGGACGTCAGGAGGTGCTGGGGCTTCCTGTGGACGAGCTGGAGGCCGTCTTGGCCGCGGGAGTCGCGGCCTTGGTGCTGCTTGACCCCGAGTCCGACCCTGACCCGGACCCGGAGCCCGACCCGGACCCGGACCCGGCCCGACCCGCCATCCGACTTCGCCTCCGACGTGCCGCCGGACTTGCCCTCGGACTTTGAGTCACTCGAGGCCGCCGGGACGGAGCTGCTCTTCTTGCCGTTCTCCGCCCGGCTGTCCGTGCGGTAGAAGCCGGAACCCTTGAACACCACGCCCACGGCGGAGAACACCTTGCGCAGCCGGCCGCCGCACGCGGGGCAGACGGTCAAGGGGTCGTCGGTGAACGACTGGAACTGCTCGTGCGGCTCGCCGCACTCGGTGCAGAGGTACTGGTAGGTCGGCACGCAACGACTCCTGGTCTCGCCACATCCTGGTCGAGGCCACGACACAGCTGGCAGCCGCAGGTGCTGGTAGGCACAGTTGGCACTCATCGACCCTGAGTGCCAATTGTGCCATGCCGTGGAACTCGCTCGCACGGCCACCGCCCGGGTCACCCGGGCGCCGCACGTATCACGCGGTTGCTCGGAGCATCTTCTGAGTCGTCGAGGCACTCCGGTCGCTCGACCCGGCAGCCGCCCAGCCGTCCAGCTATGCAGGAGCCCGTCATGTACCAGCCACCCGTCGCAGTCCTCGGCACCAAGATCGCCGCCGGAGCCGGCACCCTCGCGGTGCTCCCGCACACCGGCGCCCTCGGGGTGGTCTGGCTGTGCGTCGCCGGATTCACGCTGACCATGGCCGGACTCGCCGTGCTCCAGCTGCTCCCGCGCAGGCAGGCCTGACGCAACGATGTCCTGCGTTGTCAGGACATTGGCGAACAACCTGTCATGAACAGAGGATTGACAGGGATTGTTGCAGCCGGTAACAAAGCCCGATGGCAGCATCGGAGGAGTACCGCAGGCTGCTCGACCTCGAGTACGACATCGAGCGCAGCTTCCCGCAGGTCCCGCGTGACAAGGTCCACGCGGTCGTCGAGAACGAGTGGATGCAGTACCTGCACGCGCCGGTACGCGACTTCATCCCGGTGCTCGTCGGGCGCCGGGCCCGCGGCCTGCTGCAGGCGCTGTCGAAGTAGCGGTCGCACCGCCTCGTCACCAGGTGGGAGCACCACGGCGCCGACTCGCGCCTGACTCGACCCGGTTCGGCCGCGCTTCCTGGTTCGGCCGCGCTTCCTGGTTCGGCCGCGCTTCCTGGTTCGGCCGCGCATGGGCGGACAGGATGAGCCCATGACCTCCTCCACGGACCCGGGCCCGACCTTCAGCCGGCGTCAGCGGGCCTCGGCGGGGATGCGGCTGACGGCGGCCGTGCTGATCGGGTTGGTGGTCGGCGGCAGCTGCGCGCTGGTCATGGACTGGCGCACCGCGGCCCTCGTCGCCTGGATCGTCGCGGCGTTGCTGTTCCTCGGCTGGACGTGGGCGACCGTCTGGCCGCTGACGCACGCGCAGACGATGGCCCTGGCCCGGCTCGAGGACCCGTCCCGACCGGCCGCCGACCTCGTGCTGCTGTTCGCCGCCGTCGGCAGCATGGTGGCGGTGGCGCTGGTCATCTTCCACGCCCAGGAGTCGGGCTGGGCGCGCACCGTGCTCGGGGTGGTCTCGGTCATCGCCTCGTGGGCCGTCGTCCACACCGTGTTCATGCTGAAGTACACCCGGCTGTACTTCATGGACCCGGTGGGCGGCATCGACTTCAAGTCCGACGAGGAGCCCGTGTACAAGGACTTCGCCTACGTGGCGTTCACCGTGGGGATGACCTACCAGGTGTCCGACACCGACATCGGGCGACGGGCGATCAGGCTGACGATCCTGCGGCACGCCCTCCTGTCGTTCTTGTTCGGGACGGTGATCATCGCGGTGACGATCAACCTGGTGGCCGGGCTCGGCCACTAGCCGAGCGGTCGGACGCGCGCCGCGGGAGGATGCAGGGCATGGAACGCGAGCTGGTCCGGCCGATGCTCGCCGTGCCTGGTGTCCTGCCGCCGCCCACCGAGGAGGACGCCTGGTCCTTCGAGATGAAGTGGGACGGCGTCCGGGTGGTGCTGTACGTCGAGGACGGTGAGCCGGCGGCGTACACGCGCAACGACAGGGACGTCATCGCGAGCTACCCGGAGCTCAGGGCGTTCGCGGCGGCGCAGACTGACCACCAGCTCGTGCTCGACGGCGAGATGGTGGCGCTGGACGTCGCCGGGCGGCCCGACTTCGGCCTTCTGCAGCAACGGATGCATCTCACCAAGCCCGTGCAGGTCGAGGCAGCGCGTGCCGCCGTCCCGGCGATCTACCTCGTGTTCGACCTGCTGAGGCTGGACGGCACCTCGTTGCTGGCCGCAGACCTACGACGACCGGCGTGGGCTGCTGGAGGAGCTCGCGCTGGCCGGTGAGTCCTGGGCGGTCCCCCCGGCGTTCGCAGGCAACGGCGCGGCCGCTTTCGCCGCTTCGAAGGAGCGCGGTCTCGAGGGCGTCGTGGCCAAGCGACGGCAGAGCAGGTACGAGCCTGGTCGGCGCTCGTCCTCGTGGGTGAAGGTCAAGAACATCCGGACGCAAGAGGTGGTGGTCGGGGGCTACACGTTGGGGCAGGGGAACAGGGCGGGCACCGTCGGCGCCTTGCTGCTCGGGATCCCTGGCCTCGACGGCCTGGACTACGTGGGTCACGTGGGCACCGGCTTCACCGGCGAGGTGCTGGCCGACCTGCTCGGGCGACTGGCTGCGAGCGAGCGTGCGACGTCGCCGTTCGCCGCGCCGTTGCCCCGCGCGGACGCCAAGGACGCGCGCTGGGTCGAGCCCGTGCTCGTCGGCGAGGTCGCGTTCAGCGAGTTCACCGCGACGGGGCGGCTGCGGCATCCGACCTGGCGCGGGCTGCGCGAGGACAAGGCGCCGGGCGACGTGGTGCGGGAGTGAGTCGATGACCAGCGGGTCGACGAACGATGCCGGGCGCAGCGATGACGAGCGCCGGCAACGCGCGCTCGACGCGTTGGACGCGATCGCCTTCCTGCTCGAGCGCGAGCTGGCGGCCTCGCACCGGGTCGAAGCCTTCCGGCACGCCGAGGACGTCGTCGAGTCCATGACGGCGACCGAGCTCCGACGCCGGCTGGACGAGGGCACCCTCACCGAGATCGCCGGGATCGGGCCGCAAGACGTCGACAGTCATCGCGGAGGCAGCCCAGGGCCGAACCCCTGCCTATCTCGCCGAGCTGCAGCCCACGACGTCCCCGAGCCTGGACCGGGCGCCGAGCTCCTCGCGCTGCAGAGGGGCGACGCGCACAGCCACACGGACGAGTCGGACGGCGGCAGCCCGCTGCGCCGGATGGGGATGACGGCGCGGGCGCTCGGGCGCGAGTGGCAGGTGATCACCGACCACTCGCCCACGCTCACGGTGGCGAACGGGCTGGACGCCGCCCGGCTGCGGGCGCAGGGCCGTGCGATCGACGCCTTCAACGCGCAAGATCCGGGCGTCCGGCTGCTCAAGGGCATCGAGTGCGACATCCTGCTCGACGGCGCCCTCGACCAGGAGCAGGACCTCCTGCGTTCGCTCGACCTGGTCGTGGTGTCCGTGCACAGCAAGCTGCGGATGCCGGGGCCGGAGATGACCGAGCGCATGGTGGCGGCGATCGCCAACCCGGCGACCGACGTGCTCGGCCACTGCACGGGGCGCCGCATCGTGGGCCGTCCGCGCCCGCCGTCCGACTTCGACGCCGAGATCGTCTTCGCGGCCTGCCAGCTGTTCGAGGTCGCGGTGGAGATCAACTGCCGGCCTGACCGCCTGGACCCACCGATGGAGCTGCTCAGGCAGGCCGCCGAGCAGGACTGCCTGTTCTCCATCGACACCGATGCGCACGCCCCCGGTCAGCTGGACTGGCAGGCGGCGGGGTGCGAGCGGGCCGCCTCGGCGGGGATCGAGGCGGATCGCATCGTCACGACGTGGCCGGTCGAGCGCCTGCTCGAATGGACGGCTCGGCGCCGGTAGCGCACGTGCCGCCGACACTAGGCTGGCGCGCGAGATGACTGCCGACGACCCGGCCTTCGGCCACCTGCCGATCGACCCCGACCTCGGTCCGGCCGCCGCGCGCTGGCAGCTCGCCCTGGTCGTCGCCGTCGGCGGAGCGCTCGGTGGCGCGGCGCGCTACGGCATCAACCAGCTCTGGCCCGACCCGCCTGGCTTCCCGTGGTCGACCTTCGTCGAGAACGTGAGCGGCAGCCTGCTGCTCGGCGTGCTGCTCGTGCTGGTCGTCGAGGTCAGCACACCGCATGCGTTCGTCCGCCCGTTCCTCGGTACGGGGGTCCTCGGCGGCTACACGACGTTCTCCGCGTACACCTCGGACGTCCGGCGGCTGCTTGCGGACAGCCAGGCGGCCACCGCCTTGGTCTACCTCGTGGCGTCCTTGGTGCTCGGACTGCTGGCGTGCTGGCTCGGGATCGTGCTCACGCGTCGGCTGGCGAACGGGCGAGCGCACGGGTGGACGCCATGACGACGCTGCTCGTGATGCTGGGCGCGGCCCTCGGAGCGGCCGCGCGGTACCTCGTCGACGGCGCGGTGCAGTCCCGGCACCAGCGCGGCTTCCCGTTCGGCACCCTGCTGATCAACGTGAGCGGCTCCCTGCTGCTCGGGCTGCTGCTGGGTGCGGCGGCTCGCGGGCACACCTCAGCGCACCTGCTGGCCTTCGCGGCGACCGGGGTGTGCGGCGGCTTCACCACGTTCAGCACCTTCAGCTACGAGACCGTGCTGCTGGGCGAGGACGGCCGAAGCCGCGCCGCCGTGCTGAACGTCGTGGCCAGCGTCGGGCTGGGGCTTCTCGCGGCCGCCCTCGGCTACTGGGCGACGAGCCGCTGAGCCAGCCGTCACGGTTGCCAGGGCTACCGGGCGAAGCGGACCACCCGCAGGGGCGTGACCGCCACGTCCACCCTGCGGTCGTGGCTCTCGGTCGGCACGGTCGCGAGCAGCTCGTCGTCGAAGACCAGCCCGACGACGAGGGCTCCGGCCGGCACCCGGCCGAGCGCGCGGTCGTAGGAGCCGCCGCCCTGGCCGAGCCGTGATCCGTCGGCGTCGATCGCGCTGCTCGGCACCACCACGACCGCCGCCTCGGCCACCGCCTGCGTGCCGAGCCGGGCGCCGGTGGGCTCCATGAGCGGGGTGGCGCCGGGTGCGACGGCGGAGGGTCGCAACGCGTCCAGCGTGGTCGAGCTCGGCCCAGTCCAGGTCGAGGTCGGGCTGGAGCACCGGGAGCAGCACCCGTGTCCCGCGCCCGACGAGGGCTGCGAGCAGCGCCTGCGTGCCGGGCTCGGTCGCACCCGAGACGTAGAGGGCGATCGTGGCCGCCGCCGAGGTCTCCGGCAACGCCAGCACCCGCCGGGCGAACGCGTCGGCTGCCCGCCGGCGCTCGTCCTGCGGCCGCGCGCGCCGAGCAGCGCGAATCGCCGAACGCAGGGCGGCCTTGCCCTGGGCCGCATCGCCCGTCGGTACCGCGGTGGGTTGCTCCGCCACCTGCCACCTCCTGACCTCGACGGGGCATCCGGTCCCGACAGCCTCCCAGCAGACCCTGCGCCTTCCCGCAGGGCTCGCGAAACCCGCACCCTCTAGGGTGCCAACATGCGCATCACGAAAGCCGTCATCCCCGCGGCCGGGCTCGGCACACGCTTCCTGCCGGCGACCAAGGCCATGCCCAAGGAGATGCTGCCGGTCGTCGACAAGCCGGCCATCCAGTACGTCGTGGAGGAAGCCGCAGCGGCCGGGCTGACCGACGTGCTGATGGTGACCGGTCGGAGCAAGCGTGCCCTGGAGGACCACTTCGACCGCAACGGGGAGCTGGAGGAGTCGCTGGAGGAGAAGGGGGACCTCGAGCGGCTCGCCATGATCCGGTTCTCCGCCGAGCTCGCGCGGGTGCACTACGTCCGGCAGGGGCAGGCGCTCGGGCTGGGTCACGCCGTGCTCTGCGCCGAGCAGCACGTCGGGGACCAGGCGTTCGCGGTGCTCCTCGGCGATGACCTCATCGACCCGAGGGACCCGTTGCTGACCACCATGACGGCGACCCAGGAGAGCAAGGGCGGCTCGGTGGTCGCGCTCATGGAGGTCCCGCGTTCGCAGATCCACCTCTATGGCTGCGCCGCGGTCGAGGGCGTGCCTGGTGAGGACGCCATCGTGCGGATCACCGACCTCGTCGAGAAGCCGAGTGCCGAGGAGGCCCCCAGCACGTACGCCGTGATCGGCCGGTACGTGCTCGACGCCGCGGTCTTCGGCGCCATCAAGGACACCGGTCCCGGTCGCGGTGGCGAGATCCAGCTGACCGACGCGCTTCGTACCTTGACCGGGCTCGAGGCTGCGCGCGGCGGCGGCATCCACGGCGTCGTGTTCAGCGGTCGCCGCTATGACACCGGTGACCGCCTCGACTACCTCAAAGCCGTCGTCCGGCTCGCCTGCGAGCGCGACGACCTCGGGCCCGAGTTCCGGGCGTGGCTCGGCGAGTTCACCAGCAGCCTCCAGGTCACCGCGAGATGAAGAGCGTCGACCAGCACCTCGCGGACTGCCTCGGGTCGATCGAGCCCCTCGGCGCGCATCGACCTGCAGCTGCTGGACGCCCACGGCTGCATCCTGGCCGAGGACGTCATCGCGCAGGCTCCGTTGCCGAGCTGGGACAACTCGTCGATGGACGGCTACGCGGTCCTGGCCGCAGACGTCGCGGGCGCGTCCGCCAGCACGCCCGTGTCGCTGCCGGTGATGGGTGACATCCCGGCCGGCCGCCCTGCCCGCGTCGGCGTCCAGCCCGGCACCACGATGCGGATCATGACGGGGGCACCGATGCCGGCCGGCGCCGATGCAGTGGTCCCGGTCGAGTGGACCGACGGCGGGGTGGCGACCGTGCACATCGGCCAGCCGATCCCGGCCGGCGGGTTCGTGCGTCGCGCGGGCAGCGACATCCAGGCGGGATCGGTCGTGCTCGCGTCGGGAACTCGGCTCGGGCCTGCCCAGCTGGGCGTGCTGGCCGCGGTCGGTCGGGATCGCGTGGTGGTGCGCCCCAAGCCCCGCGTGGTTCTGCTGTCCACCGGCTCCGAGCTCGTCGAGCCCGGGCTCCCGCTGCAGGCCGGTCAGATCAGTGAGTCGAACAGCTTCGCCCTCACCGCGGCGGCCAAGGAGGCCGGCGCACTCGCCTACCGGGTCGGGATCGTCGACGACGACCCGCGCCGGCTGCTCGACGCCATCGAGGACCAGCTGATCAGGGCCGACCTCGTGGTGACCACGGGTGGGGTCAGTGCCGGCGCCTACGACGTCGTCAAGGAGGTCCTCGGCAGGCTGGGCACGGTGACCTTCGAGAAGGTCGCCATGCAGCCAGGGATGCCGCAGGGGTTCGGGGTGATCGGCCCCGACGCCACGCCGATCTTCACGCTGCCCGGGAACCCGGTCAGCGCCTACGTGTCGTTCGAGGTCTTCGTCCGTCCCGTCATCCGGCGCATGCTCGGGGTCGAGCCGCTGCTGCGTCCGACCGTGCGCGCGGTGGCCACCGAGCCGTTCACCTCGCCGGAGGGCAAGCGCCAGTTCGCCAGGGGCTGGCTGGCCGTCGAGGACGGCCGCTACGTCGTGCGGCCGGTCGGTGGCCAGGGCTCGCACCTCGTCCACAACCTGGCGCACGCCAACAGCCTCGTGGTGATCCCCGAGACGACGACCGAGGTGCCGGCTGGCGGCACGGTGACGGTGATGGTGCTGGAGCGTCGGCTCTCATGACCGACGGCTTCTCCCACCTCGACGCCGCAGGTGCCGCGCGGATGGTCGACGTGTCGGAGAAGGAGATCACGGTGCGCAGCGCCACCGCGTCCGGCCGGGTCGTCGTCTCGGCCGAGGTCGTGCGCCTGCTCACCGAGGGCGGCCTGCCGAAGGGCGACGCGCTCGCGGTGGCCAGGATCGCAGGGATCCAGGCAGCGAAACGCACCCCGGACCTCGTGCCGCTGTGCCACCCCATCGCGATCCATGCGGTCGCGGTCGACCTCGTCGTCGGCAGCACCGACGTGCGTGATCACCGCGACGGTGCGCACCGCCGACCGCACCGGCGTCGAGATGGAGGCGCTCACCTGCGTCGCCGTGGCGGGGCTCGCCCTGGTGGACATGGTCAAGGGTGTCGACCCGGCCGCGGTCATCACCGACGTGCGGGTCGAGGAGAAGCTGGGCGGGAAGACCGGTCGCTGGACGAGAGCCACCTCGGCATGAGCAGCCCATGGCCCGTCGAGCTCGTCGAGGGATCGGTGCGGCTGCGGCCGATCCGGACCCGTGACCGGATCGAGTGGCGCTCGGTCAGGGACCGCAACGCCGCGTGGCTGCGTCCCTGGGAGGCGACGTCGCCCTCGGGGCCGGCCGACCAGCCGTCCACCTTCGGGCAGATGGTGCGAGCTCTGACCTCGGAGGCCAGGGCGGGTCGGGTGATGCCCTTCGTCATCGGCTACGAAGGCCGGCTGGTCGGGCAGCTGACTGTCGGCGGCATCGTGTGGGGCTCGTTGCGCGGGGCCCACATCGGTTACTGGGTGGACCAGCAGGTCGCCGGCCGGGGGATCACGCCGACCGCTGTCGCGATGGCGACCGACCACGTGTTCTCCCTCGGGCTCCACCGGGTCGAGGTGAACATCCGACCGGAGAACGCGGCGTCGCTGCGCGTGGTGGAGAAGCTCGGCTTCCGACTCGAGGGACTGCGCCCGAGGTTCTTGCACATCAACGGGGACTGGCGCGACCACCTCAGCTTCGTCCTCACTCCGGAAGAGGTTCCGGAGGGGCTGCTCAACCGCTGGCGGGGCACCCGCTGATAGCACGTCCAGCGTTAGCCCGGCAGGACCTTTGCAGTGAATCCTGCGACACACCGCGCACAATGCGTGGCCGAGAGGCCGCCGACACCTAACGTTCCGAACGTGAGTAGCCCCGGTGGTCTGATCTACGTAGTCATCGCTGCGCTCTGGGCCATCGTCCTGCTCCCCATCTGGCTACGACGGCACGACGAGGTCGCCGAGTCGCGGTCGGTGGACCGGTTCCAGGGAGCCATGCGCACGCTCTCGCGCCGCAACCCTTCCGCCGCACCCCGGGAGGTCTTCGTGCCTCACCGTGAGCCGTCGTCGCGCACCCCCGACCATGCCGACCAGCCGCTGTCGCCCAGCGCGGTGGCCGCTCGCCGTCGCCGGAACGTCGGTCTCGTCCTGCTGGGCCTCACCCTGATGGTCGTGGTCCTCGGCGTGGCGAACGTGCTGCCGCTGTACGTCGCCGCGATCCCGCTGCTGCTCCTGCTGCTCTTCGTCGCGCAGGCCCGCGGATCCGCTCGGCGTCAGCGCGAGCAGGACCTCGCGGCCCGTCGCGAGCGCGCTGCCGCCGTCCGCCGCGAACGTCGTGAGCAGGCCGCCGCGACCTTGGCCGGCCCGATGGCGAGCCCCGCTCGTCCCGCTGCCGCGCCCGTGACGCTGGAGTCAGGCACCCGCGAGTCGGTCGCGGTCCGGCCGGCATTCGTCGCTCCCGAGGCCGCCACCGCCGAAGAGCTCTTCGACGCGCAGGCCGGCGAGGCGTGGCAGCCGGTGCCGGTGCCGCTGCCGACCTACGTCTCCGCTCCGAAGGCCCCGCGGTCGGTGCGCGTCATCGACCTCACCCAGCCCGGTTCCTGGACCTCAGGGCGCACCGAGCACACCGAACCCGAGCTCTCCGAGCTGCAGGCCGCGGCCCAGCAGGCCGCTGCGGCGGTCGAGCGCGACCCGATCGTCACCGGTGAGGTGCTGGTCGAGCGCCGCCGGGCTGTCGGGGACTGACCCGAGGCGAGCGGTCGAGCGCACCTGACGTCCTTGCTATCCTTCTCACGGTTCCGGGGCTGTGGCGCAGTCCGGTAGCGCACCTCGTTCGCATCGAGGGGGTCCAGGGTTCAAATCCCTGCAGCTCCACCCGGTTCAGCAGCACGGCTCCGATGAGGCCCCTCCCACCGAGGGGCCTCTTCGTCGTTTCGCTCGCCGCAGCCCCGGCCCCGGCCGCGACGGGCCAGGTCGAGCCACCCCCGCTGGTGCAGGGAAGCAGCCAACCGAGCGCCCAGCGTTAGCACCCCAGAAGACTCGAGCCCCGACCAGATCTCCTGGTCAGGGCTCGAGCCATCTTCAGAGTGCGACCTGGATGGCCGTGAAGCTGATCAGCCACCCAGGGTCACGATCAGCCAGCCGGCGGGATGGCCGTGATCCAGGACGGGCCACCGGTCCCCAGACCGGTCACGTCGTCCCAGCCCTTCGTGACGGTCAGGCTGGAGTCCTGACCGAAGGTCCGGACCGAGTAGAGCAGCCCGGCCGTGGCGTCGATGCCGTTGGCGAAGTCCACCCGGACGTCCCCAGCCTGCTTCGGTGTCCCCTTCACATCGGTGAACGCCGTCGGGTTCGCGTAGATCGTCGGGTTGAGCAGCCCGACTGCGCTCCCGGCGTTCTCCAGGGTGAGAGCGGTCAGACCGGCGAACAACGGTGACGCGAGGCTGGTGCCACCGATCCGGTACTGGTCGTAGTACTTGCCGTCCGGGAAGGTCTGGGTGAGACCGATGAGCATCCCGGTGTTCGGGTCGGCATCCATGGAGACGTCAGGAACGCCGCGGTACGGGCTCTTGCTGGTCCCGGCCTGGTAGGCGGGCTTGTTGAACAGCGAGGAGTACCCGCCGCCGGCTCCGTAGAGGAAGCCCACCGGAGACCACGAGGTGCCGTCAGCGGAGAGCGAGTACTTCTGGGTTCCCCAGCCGGCCTGGAACGCGATGGCGCCGTTCCCGTTGATCGCGGTTGACGTGCCACCCACGGCGGTGACGTAGGGGTCGGAGGTCGGGAAGTCGACCTGCTTGATCCCGGTGTTGGCGAGCTCGTCGCCGTTGTCACCGGAGGAGAACATGAAGCTGATGCCCTCCACGGCGCCCTGCAGGAACACGGCCTCGTAGGCGGCGATGCTGTCCTGCGTCTCGCCCTCGGCCGGCTCGCCCCAGGAGTTGGTCACGAGCTGCGCGGTGTCGTCGATGACGACCTGGGCCAGCGCGTCGAGCAGGTCGTTGTCCTCGCAGCTCGCAGCGCCGTAGTAGTGGATGTTCGCGCCAGGTGCCATCGCGTGCACGGCCTCGACGTCGAGGCTCTGCTCGCTCGACCAGCCCGACGGTCCGCAGTCGGCCGCGTGCGTGAACGGCTTGGCGATCGTCTGGGTGAACTGACCAGGCGCGTAGGAGCCGTCACCGTTGAGCTCGGCGTACTTGTTGGTGTCCTTCGCCAGCGTGTTCGACGCGTAGGCGTCGGTGATGGCCACCGTGACGCCGGAGCCGTCGAGGGTCGTCCCGCCCTCGTAGGCGGAGCGCAGCTGCGGCCCGGTGTACCCGCACGGGGCGTACGACAGGGTCGAGCCGTCGAACTTCGGCAGCGGTGTGCTGAAGTCAGCCTTGTACTTCGCCTGGATCTGGCCGAAGTAGATCGAGCAAGGGCGGGCGTTGCGGAACCCTGCGGGCGGGACCACGGCCGGCTTCGCGATCACCGGGGTCGTGTCCAGGCCGGTCACCGTCAGCACGGTCGAGGCCAGCGAGCTGGGGATCTTCAGGGCGCTCGTCGGCGCCTGCACGGTCTTCCCGCCGTGGTTGAAGCGAGCGATGGTGGTGCCGAAGGTCTTCTCGGCGGCGCTCACCGAACCGCTGAAGGCGACGTAGCTGTTGGCCGCGCCGACCGACGTGACATGCAGACCGCCCGAGCTGAGCATGCTCTCGACCGCGCGCACGCTGGCGGCCGTGGGCTGGTACCGCGCCGCGTACTGGGACGCAGACAGGAACTGCCGGTAGGTCGCGCTGCCAGGGGTGGCGAGCGCCGTCGCGACGTCGGCCAGGTTGGCGAGGCCGCCACGCGGGGCGAGGTAGACGCGACCGCTGGCCGAGGTGCTCGCGCTTGCGTGGCCCAGGCTCTGGGCGTGAGCCGTCCAGCTGGGCTGAGAGTTCGGGATGGCCCACGACCTGTCGGGCGCGGCGTTAGCCACACCACCTCCGGCCGTCAGTACGGTCGCGGCGGCTGTAGCCACCGCGACGCTCAGGGCAAGAACGGTTCTGCGCATGGAGCAACACCTCGCTGTTCGGATGTCGTCGCGACTAGCACCGGTAGGAGCGGTCGCCTGCGGGGACCTGCCTACTCCCGGCGTGCCGCATGCGCAACCGCATCGACGGTCAGATCCAGCTGCGGAACCACATCCGCCGCAGCCAGTCGGCGTTGCTCATGAGGTCGCCGACCAGGATCGGCCAGAGCCAGGCCGTGTCCGCGAGGACCAGCAGGAGATAGACCCCGACGGCGGCCGAACCGAAGAACCTGCGGTTCGGCGACGCTCCGCGCTCGCCGATCACCGAGCTGAGCAGCAGCGTCAGGCCGAGGATCATGAACGGGGCGAAGCAGACCGCGTAGAAGGTGAAGATGGTGCGGTCGGTCCCGAGCCACGGGACCCAGCCGGCGAGGATGCCCGCCAGAGCGGCACCCGCCCGCCAGTCCCGGGCACCAGCCCAGCGCCACACCAGCCAGACCGCAGCGGCGGTGGCCGCCCACCAGATCGCCGGGGTCCCGATCGAGGTGACCTCTCGCACGCAGCTCGAGGCCGTGCAGCCGGCCTCGCCCTGCTTGAGGTTGACCGACCAGAAGGCGGTCGGCCGGGCCTGGATGAGCCACCCGATCGCCTTGGCCGCGTAGGGGTGGTAGCTCGTCAGGTGCGTGTGGAAGTAGTACATCTGCTGGTGGTAGCCGATGAGCGCCCGCACGCTGTCCGGCAGGAACGTCGGTCCGCCGCGGGAGAGGTCCCAGTCGCGCTTCTGGTGCCCGAAGGTGATCAGCCAGGGGAGCCAGGTCACGGCGTAGACGGCGAACGCGACCGGCAGCGTCGTCAGCAGGGCCTGCCACGCGTCGCGGACGAGCATCGCCCAGAACGGCCAGCGGACGCCCGCCGTCTTGCGCGCGCCCCAGTCCCAGCACAGCGACATCACGACGAAGAGCAGCAGGAAGTAGAGCCCACTCCACTTCGTCGCGCAGGCGAGCCCCAGCAGGACGGCGGCGGTGATCCGCCACGGTCGCCAGCCCAGCCAGGGCCCGTGCTCCAGCGGGCCCACGCGGGGCTCGGCCGGGGGCGTCCAGAACTGGGAGTCCGCCGTCGGCGACGGAGGTCCGTCGGCGGAGTAGACCCCGGACTCGCCGAGGTACGGGGCTGCGCCGACGGGGACGGCGAGCTCGAGCCGGCGTGCTGCCTGGCGTTGTTCCGCCCAGTCGGCGAGCCTGGCCCGCGACTTGTCCCTGTCGATCACCAGCGCGCCGAAACCGGCGAGCACGAAGAACGCCAACGTGATGTCGAGCAGCCCGGTGCGGGAGAGGACGATCGACAGGCTGTCCAGCGCGAGCAGCAGTCCGGCGATGCAGCCGATGAGCGTCGAGCGGGTCATCCGCCGCACGATCCGCGCCAGCATCAGGACCATGAGCGTGCCGAGGACCGCCGGCACCACGCGCCAGCCGAACGGGTTGGCCCCGAAGATCCACTCGCCGACCCCGATGGTCCACTTGCCGACCGGCGGGTGCACGACGTACTCGGCCATGCCGGTGAAGACGTTCGAGTTGCCGGCCAGGATCTTGTCGTTGGCGTCGCTGACGGTGACCTGCTCGTACCCGTACCGGATGAGCGACAGGGCGTCCTTGGCGTAGTACGTCTCGTCGAAGGAGAAGACGTGCGGCTGGCCGAGGTTCACGAAGCGCAGGAATCCGCCGATCGCGGTGACGACGAGCGGTCCGCCCCAGCCCCACCAGCCGTCCTGCGGCATCGGGGGGAGCAGCCGCTCGCGGACGGATCGGCGGGGCGCGTCACCGTCGGCGCCGTCGCTGGTCACGGGGGTGGGGTCGTCAGGACTCGCGTCGTCCGTGAGGTCGGCATCCGCCGCCAGCGTGCCGCTCATCCGGTCATCGTAGGCAACGAGGCTGGGAATCAGTCGCACCCTGGCAAGATGCGCACGTGAGCGGTCTGCTGGTCCTCGCGGGCACCCCGATCGGCGACCCTCGCGACGCTCCCCCTCGGCTGGCGGACGAGCTGCGCCGCGCCGACCTCATCGCGGCCGAGGACACCCGCCGGCTGCGCCGGCTGCTCGCGGCGCTGGGACTGGTCGTCGGGGTCGACGTGCTCGGCACGATCGTCAGCTACCACGAGCACAACGAGGCCAGCGCGGACCGCTGGCCTCGTCGAGGCGCTCAGCAACGGCGCCAGGGTGCTGCTCGTGACCGACGCCGGGATGCCGTCGGTCTCCGACCCCGGGTTCCGGCTCGTCGCGGCGGCGGTCGCTGGCCGGGGTGCGGGTGACCGCCGTCCCAGGTCCGAGCGCGGTGCTGACGGCGCTGGCGGTGTCCGGGCTGCCGGTCGACCGTTTCTGCTTCGAAGGGTTCCTGCCGCGCAAGGCCGGTGAGCGCGCTGCCCGCCTCGCGGGGCTGGCCGGCGACCCGCGGACGCTGGTCTTCTTCGAGGCGCCGCACCGGTTGGCCGTGATGCTCGAGGCGCTGGTCGGTGCGTTCGGGCCGGACCGATCGGCGGCCGTCTGCCGGGAGCTCACGAAGACGTACGAGGAGGTCCGGCGTGGCCCGCTGGCCGAGCTCGCAGCTTGGGCCGCCGGCGGCGTCCGCGGCGAGGTGACCGTCGTCGTCTCCGGCGCCCCCGCCCCGGGTCCGGTCCTGACGGTCCACCGTCGGCCACCGAGCTCGCGCGGCAGGTCGCCGAGCGGGAGGCCGCGGGCCAGCCCCGCAAGGACGCCATCGCCGAGGTCGCTCGCACCCTCGGGCTGCCGAAGCGGTCGGTGTTCGACGCGGTCGTCGCCGCGAGGACCCGGTGAGCCCGCGCGGGCGGCAAACGGCCTCGACGTGCTCGATATCCTTGAGGCATGCCCGAGCGCCCCGAACCGACCGCCGAGAAGGCCTTCTTCGTCACGACCCCGATCTACTACGTCAACGACGCGCCGCACATCGGGCATGCCTACACCACGGTCGCCGGCGACGTCCTCACCCGCTGGCACCGCCAGCGCGGCGAGAAGGTCTGGTTCCTGACCGGGACGGACGAGCACGGCGAGAAGGTGCTGCGCTCGGCGCAGGCCCACGACATGGCCCCGCAGGAGTGGTGCGACCGGCTCGTGGAGACCGCCTGGAAGCCCGTGCTCACCACGATCGACGCCGCCAACGACGACTTCATCCGCACCACCGAGCCTCGGCACACCGTCCGGGTCCAGGCCTTCCTGCAGAACCTCTACGACGCCGGCGAGATCTACGAGGACCTCTACGAGGGGCCCGTACTGCGTGTCGTGCGAGGAGTTCAAGCTCCCGGGTGACCTGCGCGAGGGCGACGGCGAGTACGCCGGCTCGATGGTCTGCCTGATCCACGGCACGCCGGTCGAGCTGCTGTCCGAGCGCAACTGGTTCTTCCGGCTGTCCAGCTACACCGACCGCCTCCTCGAGCACTACGCCGAGCACCCCGAGGCTGTCGAGCCGGCCAGCGCCCGCAACGAGGTCCTGTCGTTCCTGCGCGGCGGCCTGCAGGACCTCTCCATCTCGCGGTCGAGCTTCGACTGGGGCATCCCCGTTCCCTGGGACCCGGACCAGGTCGTGTACGTCTGGTTCGACGCGTTGCTGAACTACGCGACTGCGGTGGGGCTCTGCGACGAGCCAGGGACGCCGGGTGGGGAGAAGTTCGCCAGCACGTTCCCCGCGGACGTCCACCTCGTCGGCAAGGACATCCTGCGGTTCCACGCGGTGATCTGGCCGGCCATGCTGATGGCTGCCCAGCTCCCGTTGCCCCGCAAGGTCTTCGCGCACGGCTGGCTGCTCGTGGGCGGGGAGAAGATGAGCAAGACCAAGCTCACCGGGATCGCGCCGAGCGACATCATCGACACCTTCGGGTCGGACGCCTTCCGCTACTACTTCCTGCGGGCCATCGCCTTCGGGTCCGACGGCTCGTTCTCCTGGGAGGACATGCAGCGCGCGGTACACCGCCGAGCTCGCCAACGGCTTCGGCAACCTCGCGTCGAGGGTCGCTGCGATGGTCAACCGCTACTGCGACGGCGTGCTTCCTGCCGAGGGCGAGGTCGGCGAGGCCGAGCGCGCGGTGCACGAGGCAGCCCGGGTCGCCGCGGCGGCCGCGGACGACGCCGTCCTGGCGCTCGACTTCGCTGGCGGGCTCGACGCCGTGTGGGGTCTGGTCGATCGCCTGAACGGCTACCTCACCGAGCAGCAGCCCTGGCAGGTCGCGAAGGACGACACCCAACGCGCCCGCCTGGAGACGATTCTCTACACGGCCGCCGAGGGACTGCGGGTGCTGGCGGTGCTGCTCAACGCGTTCCTGCCCAAGGCCAGCGCAGCGCTGTGGGAGTCGCTCGGGGCGCAGCCCAAGCTCGGTCCGCTCGCGGAGCAGCCGATCGGCCAGGCAGGTCGCTGGGGGCAGCTCCCGGCCGGGCTGCTCGTGACGAAGGGCGCGGTGCTGTTCCCGAGGGTCGAGGAGTAGTGGCGGGCGAGCCGGTCCGCGAACGATCCTCGTCCGGGCGCACCCGGGACACGTCGTACCCGCCCGCGCCGGACCAGCTCCCGGTCGAGGTGCTCGACAGCCACTGCCACCTCGACATCCGGGACGGCGACGCCTGGCTGTCCGTCGAGGACGCCCTCGCCGCCTCTGCTGCCGTCGGCGTGCCGCGCATCGTCCAGATCGGCTGCGACCTCCCGAGCGCTCGATGGTCGGTGGAGGTGGCCGAGCAGCACGCCAGCATCGTCGCCGGCGTGGCTCTGCACCCGAACGAGGCGCCCCGCATCCACGCCGAGCAAGGCAGCGCCGCGCTCGACGCCGCCCTCGCCGAGATCGACGCGCTGGCGACGTCGTCGCGGGTGCGCGTGATCGGCGAGACCGGCCTCGACTACTTCCGCACGGAGCCAGCAGGCCGTGCTGTGCAACAAGAATCGTTCCGGCAGCACATCGCGCTGGC
This sequence comes from uncultured Actinomycetota bacterium, assembly GCA_963819215.1. Taxonomy (GTDB): domain Bacteria; phylum Actinomycetota; class Actinomycetes; order Prado026; family Prado026; genus CAWFVK01. The sequence goes on from CAWFVK010000009.1 coordinate 242,693, forward strand.
GAAGAAGCACGACAAGGTGCTGATGATCCACGACCGTGACGCGCACGCCGACGTGCTGCGGATCCTGCGGGAGCGAGGGCGCCCCGAAGGCGGTGGTGTTCCACTGCTTCAGCGGCGACGCCGCGATGGCCCGCGAGTGCGTCGACGCCGGCTACGTCCTGTCCTTCGCCGGGACGGTGACCTTCAAGAACGCAGCGAGCCTGCGGGACGCCCTGCGCGCGACGCCGCTCGAGTCGCTGCTGGTCGAGACCGATGCTCCGTTCCTCACCCCGACCCCGTACCGCGGCCGCCCGAACGCCTCGTTCCTCATCCCGCTGACGGTGCGTGCCATGGCCGCGGAGAAGCAGGTCGACGTCGCCGAGCTCTGCGCCGCGATCGCGACGACGGGCGAGCGGTTGTTCGGGCCCTTCTGAGCCCCCGCATTGCCAGGCGAGGGCCCGCTCCGTTAGCGTGCTGGGTCATTGGCCGGAGTCGGGGAAGCTTCGGCGGCGCGTACGGCTGCTCAATGGATCCCGCACCACCTGATCTCGAACACCTGATCTCGCACCACGGATCGCGCATCGTTGACCACGCCGTAGACCTTTGACGTGCCGCCTGCCCGTGCCCGGGTACTGCGAGAGCTGGAGGCAGCGTGCGCGCACGTCCGCTTGCCCTGGCTCTGTACGGCGTGCTCGCTGCCGCACTGATCGCCGGGCCTGTCGCGTACGTGCTCTCGGAGAAGTCGGTCACCCTCGACGTCGACGGCCAGGTCTCCACGGTCCAGTCCTACGCCGGCACGGTCGGCGAGCTCCTGCACCAGCAGGACGTCCGCTTCGACAACCGCGACGTCGTCTCACCGAGCCCCGCCGAGCGGCTGCAGAACGGCGAGCGCATCGCCGTCGTGAACGCCCGCCCCGTCACCATCACCATCGACGGCACCCCGGTCGCGATCTGGACCACGGCACAGACCGTCGCCGAGCTGAGCTCCAGCTTCGGCGTGCGGTTCGAGGACGCCTATCTCTCGACGTCACGGTCGACCCGTATCCCGTTGTCGGGGCTGTCGTTGAGCGCGCGGATGCCCAAGGCGGTGACCGTCGTCGACGCCGGCCACCGCACAGCTCTGGTGACGACCGCGGCGACCTGGGCTCAGGTCCTGAGCGATGCCGGGATCGCCGTGAGCGCGCAGGACCTCACCAGCCTCGACCCGTCGAGCGCACCGACTGACGGCGCGGTCGACACCATCACCCGCATCACCTTGTCCAAGGGCCAGCGGCTGGTACGCGTGCAGTACCCGATCGTCCACCGCCCGTCGGCGTTGCTCTACGTCGGGACGTCGAAGGTGGTGCAGCAGGGTCACTTCGGCGGGGTCCTGCAGACCTGGCACTACACGTACAAGAACGGCAAGCAGGTCGCTGCCACGATGGTCAGCTCGAAGCAGGTCAGCCCCGCGATCTCGGAGATCGTCGCCGTCGGCACGAAGGCCCGACCGGTCGCCACGGTGACGCAGGCCCCGGTCGCGAAGACCACGGCCCCGACGCCCACGAAGCCGCCGGCGACGTCGGTCGACTCGCTCGACTGGTCAGCGCTCGCCCAGTGCGAGTCGGGCGGCAACCCGCAGGCGGTGGGCGGCGGCGGGCTCTACTTCGGGCTGTACCAGTTCATGGTCAGCACCTGGCAGGCGATGGGCGGCTCGGGCAACCCGATCAACGCCTCGGCGGCCGAGCAGACCTACCGGGCCAAGCTCCTGTACCTCCGCAGCGGTGCCGGCAGCTGGCCGTACTGCGGCCAGTTCCTGTTCAAGTGACCGGTGCTGCGGAGCGGCAGTCGCGCCCGTCGGCCGCCCAGGAGTGAGTGGCGCCTCAGCCTTGCTGGGTCCCGCCGAGGTCCGTGCGCTCGCGGCGCAGCTCGGCCTGCGACCGACCAAGTCGCGTGGGCAGAACTTCGTCATCGACCCGAACACGGTGCGACGCATCGCGGCTGCCGCTGACCTGGTCGGCCGACGACGTCGTGCTCGAGGTCGGTCCTGGCCTCGGTTCGCTGACCTTGGCGTTGCTGCCGCTGGTTCGTTCGGTGGTCGCGGTGGAGATCGACGCCGGCCTGGCCCGGCAGCTGCCGGCGACCGTGGCCGACCGCGCGCCCACCTTGGCCGGCCAACTGCACGTCGTCGAGGCCGACGCGCTGACGGTGACCGCCGCCGACCTCGCTGGGCCGGCGCCCACCGCGCTGGTGGCCAACCTGCCCTACAACGTCTCGGTGCCGGTGCTGCTCCATCTGCTCGAGGTGCTGCCGTCGCTGACGCACGTGCTCGTGCTCGTGCAGGCAGAGGTGGCCGACAGGCTGGCCGCGGGGCCGGGCTCCAAGGTCTACGGCGTGCCGTCGGTCAAGGCGCGGTGGTACGCCGACGTCCGACGTGCGGGCTCGGTGGGACGCACCGTGTTCTGGCCCGCCCCCAACGTCGACTCGGGCCTGGTCGCGATGACCCGACGGCAGCCACCTCTGACCTCGGCCAGCCGCGCAGAGGTGTTCGCCGTGGTGGACGCCGCCTTCGGCCAGCGACGCAAGACGATGCGGGCAGCTCTGGCCGGCTGGGCCGGCTCCGCCGCTGCCGCCGAGCAGGCCTTGCGGGCCGCCGGCGTCGACCCGCAGGTGCGCGGCGAGCAGCTCACCATCGAGACCTTCGCGCGCATCGCCGAGCAGCGTCCGGTCGCGCTGGCCCCGTAGAGTCCAGGGGTGCCCAGGACCGCGGTGACCGTGCGCGTCCCGGCCAAGGTGAACCTCCAGCTGTCGGTCGGCGCGCGCCGCCCGGACGGCTACCACGACCTCGTCACGGTCTTCCAGGCGATCAGCGTCTACGACGACGTCACGGCGGTCGCCGGCGAGCAGGGCAGCGGTGTCCACGTCACCGTCGAGGGCGACGGCGCCGAGCACGTCCCGCTCGACGGCAGCAACCTGGCCACCAGGGCTGCCGTGCTGCTGGCCGAGCAGGCCGGGCGTCATCCCTGACGTGCGCCTGCACGTCCACAAGCGGATCCCCGTCGCGGGTGGCATGGCCGGCGGGAGCGCCGATGCAGCTGCGACGCTGCTGGCGTGCGACACGCTGTGGGCGCTGCGCACGGACCGCCAGGTGCTGCACGAGCTCGCGGCGCGCCTCGGCGCCGACGTCCCTTTCGGTCTGGTCGGCGGGACGGCGGTCGGGCTCGGCACGGGGACGCAGCTGACCGCCGCGCTGGCTCGCGGTCGCTTCCACTGGGTGCTCGCGCTCGCCGAGGACGGCCTGTCCACGGCAGAGGTGTTCGCGACCTTCGACGACCTCTCCGCGCAGTCCATCCGCCCGGAGCCGCACCTGCTCGACGACCTCATGTCGGCGCTGCGTGCCGGCGACGCGACCAGGCTCGGCAGAGCGCTGCACAACGACCTGCAACGGGCTGCCCTGGAGCTCCGGCCGGCGCTGCAGTTCACCCTCGACCTCGGCGAGGAGTACGGCGCGCTGGCCGCCGTGGTGTCCGGGTCGGGACCGACCGTCGCCTTCCTCGCCAAGGACGACACCAACGCGCTGGACCTCGCTGCTGCGCTGTCCTCGGCCGGGGTCTGCCGGGCCGCGGTCACCGCCGAGGGTCCGGTGCCCGGGGCGAAGGTGCTGGACGTCGCCGAGCCACCGGACACCTGGTGAGCCCAGCATGAGCAGCACCGGTCCCAACCTGCTCAACCTCGAGGACGTCCGGCTGGCGTACGGCACCAGGACCTTGCTCGACGGTGTCTCGCTCGGTGTCGCCGCCGGCGAGCGCGTCGGCGTGGTCGGCCGTAACGGCGGCGGCAAGACGACCCTGCTGGAGGTGCTGGCCGGTCGCCGGACCCCCGACGGCGGCCGGGTCACGCACGCGGGTGGTCTGCGCGTCGGCTACCTCGCGCAGCAGGACGACCTCGACCCCACGGTGACGGTCCGGTTCGCGGTGGTCGCAGACCTGCCCGAGCACGCGTGGCGGTCGGACCCGAGGACGCGGGGGCTGACCGACGCGCTGCTCGCCGGGCTGGACCTCGACGCGCTGGTGGGGCCGCTGTCCGGCGGTGAGCGGCGCAGGGTCGCGCTGGCCAACCTGCTGGTCGAGGACCCTGACCTGCTGCTGCTGGACGAGCCGACCAACCACCTGGACGTCGAAGGCGTGGACTGGCTGGCCAGGCATCTGGCGGCCCGCAAGGGTGCCGTCGTCGCCGTGACCCACGACCGCTGGTTCCTCGATGCCGTCGCCCAGCGGATGTGGGAGGTCGGGGACGGTGACGTGCACGGCTACGAGGGCGGCTACGCGGCCTACGTCCTCGCGAAGGCCGAGCGCAACCGGCTGGCCCAGGGCGCTGCGGACCGCCGGCAGAACCTGCTGCGCAAGGAGCTCGCCTGGCTCCGCAGGGGTCCGCCGGCCCGGACCTCCAAGCCGCAGTTCCGCATCGACGCCGCCAACGCCCTGATCGCGGACGAGCCGCCGCCGCGCGACACCGTCGAGCTCACCAGGTTCGCCGGTGCTCGGCTGGGGCGCAGCGTCTACGACCTCGAGGACGTCTCGCTGGCCTTCGGTGACCGCGTCCTGCTGCGCGACGTCACCTGGCGGCCGGGACCGGGCGACCGCATCGGCGTCGTCGGCGTCAACGGGGCGGGCAAGACGACGCTGCTGCGGATCCTCGCCGGGGTCCAGCGGCCCGACTCCGGTTCGGTGCGCGTCGGCACGACGGTGCAGGCGGCCTACCTCTCGCAGGAGGTCACCGAGCTGCCGGGCGAGCTTCGAGCGCTCGAGGCCGTCGAGCAGGTCCGTTCGGTGATCGACCTCGGCAAGGGGCGCGAGATCACGGCGCTGCAGCTCGCTCGAGCGGTTCGGCTTCACCGGCGAGCGGCTGTGGACCAGGGTGCGGCGAGCTGTCCGGTGGCGAGCGCCGCCGGCTGCAGCTGCTGCGACTGCTGATGGCCGCGCCCGAACGTGCTGCTGCTGGACGAGCCGACCAACGACCTCGACGTCGAGACGCTGAACGCGCTCGAGGACCTGCTCGACGAGTGGGCCGGGACGCTGGTGGTGGTCTCGCATGACCGGTACTTCCTCGAGCGGGTCTGCGACGGCGTGGTCGGGCTGCTCGGCGATGGCCGGCTGCGCGACCTGCCCGGCGGGGTCGATGAGTACCTGCGCCTGCGCGAGGCTGCGGAGCGCGCCGCCGAGGCCACGCTCGGCGAGTCCGGTCGAGGCGTCGAGGCGCCGAGCACCCCCGAGCAGGAGCGCGCTGCCCGCAAGGCGCTGGTCCGGATCGAGCGGCAGCTCGGGAAGCTCGCTGACGCCGAGGCCCGGCTGCATGCCCAGATGGAGCAGGCCGCCACCGACCACGTGCGCGTGGGTGAGCTCGACGTGGAGCTCCGCAGTCTGCAGCGGCAGGTGGCCGAGCTCGAGGAGGAGTGGCTGCTGCTCTCGGACGACTGAGCGGCGCGGGCCGCTGGCTCACCGCCGGAGGTGCGGCTGAGGCTCCTGTGACATGGTGGGCCGGTGACCGAGACCGTGGACGTCGCCTGGGGCTCGCAGGGCGCTCGGGATCTCGCGAGCCGCACGGACATCCTGGTGCTCGTCGACGTCCTCTCGTTCACGACCTCGCTGACCATCGCGGTTGCCTGCGGGGCCGAGGTGTGGCCGTTCGCGCCGAGCTCCGACGGCGCCGAGCAGCTCGCCAGGGAGATCGGTGCCGTGCTGGCCAGGGGGCGGTCGACGCGGTCCGGCCCGACCCTGTCCCCGGCGACGCTCCTCGACCTCGAGCGAGGCAGCCGGCTCGTGCTGCCCTCGCCGAACGGCTCAGCCATCGCGCACGCCGCGCTCGGGAGCGGGGTCCCCATGGCCGCCGCCTGCCTGCGCAACGCCAGCGCCGCAGCGCGGTTCCTGGCCGACTTCCGACGGGTCGGCATCGTGGCTGCGGGTGAGCGGTGGGGCGACGGCTCGTTGCGCCCCGCCTATGAGGACCTCCTGGGTGCCGGCGTGGTCGCGGCTGACCTGTACGCGCGGGGCGCGACGGGGTCTCCCGACGCTGACGCCGCGGTGGCAGCGGCGCGCTCGCCGCGAGCGCTGGCCGAGTGCCCGTCAGGGATCGAGCTGGTCGACCGCGGCTTCGCGGAGGACGTCGCCCTCGCCGAGGAGCGCGACGTCACCGAGACGCTCCCGCTGCTGCAGTCGGGGCGGTTCAGCGCTCGCGGCACCCGCGGGCTGAGGGCGGTCAGTCCTCGGCGTCGTCGAACGGCGCGGTCACCACGCGCAGCAGCGAGGCGAGGCGGAGCCGGTCGGACGGCCGCAGGCTCGCGAGGATCGCGTTCTCCTGGGCCAGCAGGTCGGCGAGCGCAGCGTCGACCTGACGGCGCCCCGACTCGGACAAGGTGACCAGCACCCCGCGCCGGTCGTCTGGGTCGGGCCGCCGGGTGACCAGCGAGCGGGACGCGAGCCGGTCGATCCGGTTGGTCATCGTCCCGCTGGTCACCAGCGTCAAGGTCAGCAGCTGACCGGGCGACAGCTCGTACGGCGGACCAGCGCGGCGCAGGGCCGCCAGCACGTCGAACTCCCAGGTCTCGAGGTCGTGCTCGGCGAACGCCGCTCGCCGCGCCCGGTCGAGGTGCCGGGCCAGCCGGGTGACGCGGGACAGGACCTCCAGCGGGGAGACGTCGAGGTCGGGGCGCTCGCGCTGCCACGCTGCGACCAGCCGGTCCACCTCGTCCGGGCCGACAGCGGTGTCCTCGCGTCGCCTCGCCCCCTGCTTGCCGCCCATCGTCGGAGCATAGCCAGGCCAGGGCCGTTCTCTTGACGTCGAGAGAGACGCTTTTTGGGGCATCGCGTCCGGTCGCCTACCGTTGACGCGGTCGTCTGCAGCAGGCGGCGGCGTGGCCGGAACCCGTCGATCGCGGGCTGGCTCGAGCAGGCGCACGACTCACGAGTGGACGGCGGTGCACATGCGAACGGCGGTGCACACGCGCAGAGTCACGACCCCCTGGCTGCTCATCGCGGTCGTGGTCGTGGGCCTGCTCGCCGGCGGGCGTCGTGCTCGCGATCAAGCAGCTCAACCCCGGGCCGCCGGTCGTGCCGGCGGCGTACCGCTCGATGATCATGTCGGCGGCTGCCAGCTGCCCGCAGCTCAAACCGATGCTGCTCGCCGCCCAGATCGAGCAGGAGAGCGGCTGGGACCCGAGGCGCGCAGCGGGGCAGGCGCCGAGGGCATCGCCCAGTTCGTGCCGTCGACCTGGGCCGCCTACGCCGTGGATGGTGACGGGGACGGCATCAAGGACGTCTTCAACCCGAAGGACGCGATCGCCTCGGCCGCCGCGTTCGACTGCGAGCTCTACCGCGAGATCGCCAGCGTGCCCGGCAACAAGGACGAGCTCATGCTCGCGGCCTACAACGCCGGACCCGACAAGGTCCACAAGTACCAGGCCGTCCCACCGTTCCCCGAGACCAGGAACTACGTCAGCCGGATCATGGCGCGCAGCAAGGTCCTCACGCTCGGCCAGTGACCGCAGGGGTCAGCGGTTGCGCGCGGCCGATCAGCTCGGGGTGCGGCTCGAGCCCGGACAGGCCGTTCCAGGAGAGGTTGACGAGGTGGGCCGCCACCTCCGCCTTCTTCGGCCGCTTGGCGTCCAGCCACCACTGGCCGGTGAGCGCGACCATGCCGACGAGCATCTGCGAGTACAGCGGCGCGTACTTGGGGTCGAAGCCGCGCGCCTTGAACTGGCGGCCGAGGATGTGCTCGACCTGGGTGGCGATGTCGCTGATGAGGCTGGTGAAGGTCCCGGTCGAGCTGCCGACGCCGGAGTCGCGCACGAGGATGCGGAAGCCGTCGGCGTGGTCGTCGATGTAGTCGAGCAGCGCGAACGCCGCCTGCTCGAGGAGCTCGCGGGGGTGGCCACCGGTCAGCGCGCCGGTGACGCCGTCGAGCAGGCGCTGCATCTCGCGGTCGACGACCACGGCGTAGAGGCCCTCCTTGCCGCCGAAGTGCTCGTAGACGACCGGCTTGGAGACCCCGGCCTTGGCGGCGATCTCCTCGACGGACGTGCCCTCCAGGCCCTTCTCGGCGAACAGCTTCCGCCCGACGTCCACGAGCTGGGCCCGGCGCTCCTTGCCGGTCATCCGGCCGCGGGAGCCGCGGCCGAGGGCGTCGGTCGCTGCGCTGTCGATGCTGTCGGTCACGGCCCCATCATCTACCTGGGCCGTGGGAGACTGGCGCCGGCGCCGGAGGCCGTTCGGTCCGGTGTCGCTCCGCCGTGGGGTAATTGGCAGCCTGCAGCCCTTTGAAGGCTTGCGGTCCTGGATCGAGTCCAGGCGGCGGAACCACCGCTCGACGACGGTCCGGCACCGGTATCCTCGACGGACAGGGCGGTACCAGCGATCGTTCGTTGCCCCCCGTCCGACGCACGACACTCGTCGAGGAGCCGCGTGAGCGCACAACGCCCCGCTGCGGTGCTCGTGCTCGCTGCTGGCGAGGGGACCCGGATGCGGTCCGCCACCCCGAAGGTCCTGCACGCCATCGGTGGGCGCACGCTGCTCGGGCACGCTGTCGCCGCGGCCAGCGGACTGCGGCCCGAGCACCTCGTCGTCGTCGTGCGGCACGGCCGCGCGGCGGTCGTCGCGCACGTCGACGAGCTCGCCGCGGCCGCCGGCTCCGCCATCGTGGTGGCCGACCAGGACGACCGTCCCGGGACCGGCCGGGCCGTCGACGTGCGGGCTCGCGGCGCTGCCGGCGGGCGCGGCGGTCACGCGGCACGGTGGTGGTCACCTACGGCGACGTCCCGCTCCTGACGACCGAGACCCTGCGCACGCTGCTGGCCAGCGCACGCACGCCCGGGCCGCCGCGGTCACCGTGCTCACGGCGCAGGTCCCGGCCCCGACCGGCTACGGCCGGATCCTGCGCGACCCGTCCGGCGGCGGTGCTCGCGATCGTCGAGGAGGCCGACGCCACCGCGGAGCAGCGCGCGATCACCGAGGTCAACTCCGGGATCTACGCCTTCGACGCCACCGTGCTCCGGGCCGGCCTCGCCGCAGCTCGGCACCGACAACGCCGCCGGCGAGGCGTACCTCACCGACGTCGTCGCGCTCGCGGTCGCGGCCGGCCACTCGGTCGGGGCGCTGCTCGTCGACGACCCCGAGCAGACCGAGGGCGTGAACGACCGCGTCCAGCTCGCCCGGCTCGGCCGCGTGCTGCGGGACCGGGTCGTCCAGGGCTGGCAGCGCGCCGGGGTGACCGTGGTCGACCCGCAGACCACCTGGGTCGACGTCGAGGTCCGAGCTGAGCCCGGACGTCACGCTGCTGCCCGGGACGCCAGCTGCTCGGCTCGACCTCGGTCGGCGTCCGGCGCGACGGTCGGGCCCGGACACCACGCTGCGCGACTGCGCGGTGGGCGAGCGGGCCGTCGTCCGTGCGCAGCGACGGCACGGGCTCGGTCATCGAGGCCGGGGCCGTCGTCGGTCCCTTCTCCTACCTCCGCCCCGGCACCGTGCTCGGCGCCGACGGCAAGATCGGTGCGTTCGTCGAGACCAAGAACGCCGTGATCGGCGCCGGGCTCGAAGGTCCCGCACCTGTCCTACGTCGGCGACGCGTCGATCGGGGTCGGGCTCGAACATCGGCGCGGCCACCGTCTTCGTCAACTACGACGGCGTCGCCAAGCACCGCACGGTGGTCGGCGACCACGTCCGCATCGGCTCCGACACGATGCTCGTCGCCCCGGTGACGATCGGCGACGGCGCCTACACGGCAGCCGGCTCGGTGATCGACCGCGACGTCCCGCCCGGGCGCGCTCGGCGTCGGGCGGGCCCGCCAGCGCACCATCGAGGGCTGGGTGGCCCGGCGCCGCGCGGGGTCGGCCTCCGCCGACGCCGCGCTGCTGCTACACCTGCTCCTGACGACCAGCGGCTTCCGGGGACGGCACGCCAGCGAACGGACCGAGCACGGCTTCGACGAGCGAGGAGCAGAGCCAGTGAGCTCGATCAAGAGCAGCAGCGAGAAGAAGCTCATGCTGTGCTCCGGGCGCGCGTACCCGGAGCTCGCGGACGAGGTCGCGGACCACCTCGGCGTCGACCTCACGCCGGTCTCGGCGTACGACTTCGCGAACGGCGAGATCTTCGTGCGCTTCGAGGAGTCGGTGCGCGGCTGCGACGCGTTCGTGCTGCAGAGCCACAGCCACGACATCAACAAGTGGATCATGGAGCAGCTGATCATGGTCGACGCGCTCAAGCGCGCGTCAGCCAAGCGCATCACCGTCGTCATGCCCGTTCTACGGCTACGCGCGGCAGGACAAGAAGCACCGCGGCCGCGAGCCCATCTCCGCCCGGCTGGTCGCCGACATGATGAAGGTCGCCGGCGCCGACCGGCTGATGGTCGTCGACCTCCACACCTCGCAGATCCAGGGCTTCTTCGACGGTCCCGTCGACCACCTCTCCGCGCTGCCGCTGCTCGCCCAGTACGTCCGCGGCCGCGGTGGACAAGGGACGCCTCACCGTCGTCTCCCCGGACTCCGGCCGGGTCCGGGAGGCCGAGCGCTGGACGAACGTGCTCGGCGGCGTCCCGCTCGCGTTCATCCACAAGACCCGCGGACCCGCTGGTCCCCAACGAGGCGACCGCCAACCGGGTGGTCGGCATGGTCGAGGGCCGCACCTGCGTGCTCGATCGACGACATGATCGACACCGCCGGCACGATCGTGAAGGCCGCCGACGCGCTGTTCGACAACGGCGCCGCGGAGGTCATCATCGCCGCGACCCACGGCGTGTTCTCCGGGCCGGCGGTCGACCGGCTCAAGAACAGCCGGGTGTCGCGAGGTCGTCGTCACCAACACGCTGCCGATGACCGAGGACAAGCGCGTTCGACAAGCTCACCGTGCTCTCGATCGCCCCGCTGGTCGCGCGGGCGATCCGCGAGGTGTTCGAGGACGGCTCGGTGACCAGCCTGTTCAACGGCAGCGCCTGAGCCTGCTCGGTTTCTCCGGCCCGGCCGTCGTCGTCTAGACTCGGCGGGTTGCCTCGGCGAGGGGACCTTCCAGTTCCGGCTGGGAACGCTCCCGTGATCGACGCGGTCGGTGCTCCGAGCCGCCCTGCCTCGTGCCTGCCGTGGCCGCCCGACCGCAGTCCGCCAGCTCCGCCCGCCAGCCCAGCCTCACCCGTCCAGCACAGCCCGCCACGCGCCAGCTCCGCACCGTACGTGCAGCGCCACACAGCTCTGAGGAGATCAGTCGTGCCCGAGGTCAGCATCGTCGCCGAGACCCGTTCCGAGTTCGGCAAGGGGGCCGCGCGCCGCGTCCGCCGCTCAGGTCAGGTCCCCGGTGTCCTGTACGGGCACGGCAGCGACCCGCTGCACATCTCGCTGCCGGGCCACGAGCTCCTGCGCGCGCTGCGCACGGCGAACGTCCTGTTCGAGGTCTCGCTGGACGGCAAGACCGTGCTGGCCCTGCCGAAGGCTGTCCAGCGCGACGTCGTCCACCAGGTGCTCGAGCACATCGACCTCGTGATCGTCACCCGCGGCGAGAAGGTCTCGGTCGACGTCTCGATCAACATCATCGGCAAGGTCGCCGGCGGTCTGGTCGAGCAGTCCGCGGCCACCGTCTCCGTCGAGGCCGAGGCCACCCACATCCCGACCGAGATCGTGCTCGACGTCGACGGCCGCGAGATCGGCGACATCGTGCGTGCCGGCGACCTCGTCCTGCCCACCGGATCGAGCCTGGCCAGCGACCCCGACCTGGTGATCGCGCACATCGTCGAGCCGCAGGCCGAGGAGCCGGAGCCCGTCGCCGCGACGACCGAGGCTGCCGCCGCACCGGCCGAGGGCACCGAGGACTGACCGAGCCCTCCCTGCAAGGACGCGACCACCGGTGAACGAGGGCCCGAACGAGGGCAGCTGGCTGGTGGTGGGCCTCGGAAACCCCGGACCGACCTATGCCGGGACACGGCACAACGCCGGCTTCTTCGTGGTCGACCTGCTCGCCGAGCGCGTCGGCGGCCGGTTCAAGGCCCATCGCGGCCGGGCCGACGTCGTCGAGGGCGCCCTCGGTCCGCCGACCTCCGGCCTGCGCCGACGCGTCGTCCTCGCCAAGCCGAAGTCGTTCATGAACGAGTCAGGCGGTCCCGTCGCGAGCATGCGCGACTTCTTCAAGGTCCCCCTCGAGCGCATCGTCGTCGTCCATGACGAGCTCGACCTGCCCTTCGGCGCGCTCCGGCTGAAGCGCGGCGGCGGCGACAACGGCCACAACGGCCTGCGCTCGGTGTCCAAGGCGCTGGGCTCGCCGCAGTACCTCCGGGTCCGGGTCGGGATCGGCCGTCCGCCTGGGCGGATGGACCCCGCTGCCTTCGTGCTGAAGGCCTTCTCGGCCGCGGAGCAGCGCGAGCTGCCGTTGCTGGTCGACCGAGCCGCCGACGCCGTCGAGGCCGTGGTCGAGCAGGGTCTCGAGCTCGCCCAGAACACCTTCAACCGCGACGTCCCCTGACGTCGAAGAATACTACTAAACAAATAGGATTTATCGGTAAACGGACGGTGAAATCTGTCATTTCGTGACGGTGCGTGACGGTGAATTTCCACCCCGTAGGTCTTTTGGCCACAAGCATCGGACGTTCGGACGATTCCTTGCTCCTGCTATGGATTCGGCTCTGGGGGTCTCCCTAGAGTACGAACCCTGATCCCGTTCATGGAGGGGTGCAGACCGAGTGGTCAGCATCTGAGCGAGGTCACTGGGGTGGGAAGTCGAGGGAAATATGTCGGTCTTGGACCAGCGGCCGGGTACCGCTCTTGGTCACGCAGGGCTCGTGACCACCACACTGACCGATCGCCCCGCCGAGCTCGCCGTCGTCCGCCCCCGCCGGGCCTCGTGGCAGCGTGGATATGTCGTCCGCTGTATCGGTGTCGACGCCGTGGCCGCGATCATCGGCGGGACCAGCGCCTACGTCCTGCGCTGGGGCGACACCCCGAAGACCCACTACCTCGTCATCAACGCACTGCTGCCCTTCATCTGGGTCGCCGCCATCGCGCTGAGCCGGGCCTACGAGCCCCGCTTCCTCGGGGCCGGCTCCGAGGAGTTCCGCCGGGTGGGTCGGGCCGCCGTGGGGCTCATCGCCGTCGTCTCGGTCATCTCCTACGCCTTCAACCTCGACCCCGCCCGCCGCTACGTCCTGATCGGCATCCCGATCGCAGCCGGTGTCGACCTGCTTGGTCGGTACCTGCTGCGGCACTGGCTGCACACGCGCCGGGCCAAGGGGCAGTACCTGGATCGGGTGGTCGTCGTCGGCCACGAGATCCCCGTGCTCGACCTCCTGCGCCGCCTCGGCGACGAGTCGTGGCACGGCCTGCACGTCGTGGGTGCCTGTCTGCCGGTCGGCGGCAACCGGCCCGCACTGCTCGACCGAGGGGTCACCGTCGTCGGCGGGTTCGACTCCGTGGCCCGTGCGGTACGCCTGCACGACGCTGACGTCGTCGCCGTTCTTGCCAGCCCGGACCTCGGCCCGGAGCAGCTGCGCCAGCTTGCCTGGGACCTCGAGCCGACCGGCGCCGACCTCATGGTCGCCCCTTCGCTGGTCGAGGTCGCCGGTCCACGGCTCTCGATCCGCCCGGTCTCCGGACTGCCCCTGCTCCAGGTCGAGCAGCCGCAGTTCACGGGCATGCGCCGCATCGTGAAGTCCACCTTCGACCGCACGACGGCCGCGGTTGCCGTCCTGCTGCTCTCGCCCGTGCTGCTCCTGATCGCGCTGGCGGTGCGCCTCACCAGCTCCGGCCCGGCGTTCTTCCGCCAGGAGCGCGTCGGGCGTGATGGCAAGACCTTCACGATGATCAAATTCCGCACCATGGTGGTCGACGCCGAGAGCCGCCGCGAGCAGCTCCTCGAGCTGTCCGACCGTGACGGCCTCATGTTCAAGATGCGCTCCGACCCGCGGATCACCAAGATCGGCTCGCTGCTCCGCAGGTACTCCCTCGACGAGCTCCCGCAGCTGATCAACGTGGCGCGGGGCGACATGTCGCTGGTCGGCCCTCGCCCGCCGCTGCCGTCCGAGGTCGCGGAGTATGCCGCCGACGTCCGCCGCCGGCTGCTCGTTCGTCCCGGGCTCACCGGGCTGTGGCAGGTCAGCGGCCGCGCCGACCTCTCTTGGGAAGAGTCCGTGCGACTCGACCTCCGCTACGTGGACAACTGGTCGCTCGCCAGCGACCTGCTGATCCTCTGGAAGACCGCTCGCGCTGTCCTCACGGGCAGCGGAGCCTACTGATCCATCCATCCAGCAGACCGGCAGCGGCAAGGACGCCGCAAGGCCCGGTCCGTCCGACCATGACCTCAGGCAGTCACCCTGGGTGACCATCCCGCTTAGGATGGTGACCCTCCCGAACTGTCGAGCCGGGGATCCGAACCGAAGGGAGCGCAGCGTGCAGACCACGACGACGGACGCGCAGCTCGCGACCGACCTCGCCGCGGCCGCGGGACGCCTCCTGGAGCACGTCCGCAACGAGCACGCCGGCCTGCCGCAGGACGAGCTCAAGGCGCTGGGGGACCGGTCCGCGCAGGACTTCCTGGCCGCCGGGCTCGCCGAGGCTCGACCCGATGACAAGGTCCTCTCGGAGGAGGCCTCCGACGACCGTCGGCGCCTGACCGCGGACCGCGTCTGGATCATCGACCCGCTGGACGGCACCCGCGAGTTCTCCGAGGGTCGCCATGACTGGGCCGTGCACGTGGCGCTGTGGCAGCGAGGCACGCTCGTCGCCGGGGCGGTCGCGCTGCCGGGCTTGAGCACCGTGCTCGCCACCGACCCTGCGCCGGTGCTGCCCGCACCCCACGGTGGCCGGCTCCGGATGGCCGTCAGCCGGAGCCGTCCGCCGGCGCTGGCCACCCGCTCGCCGAGCGCCTCGACCTCGAGCAGGTCCCGATGGGTTCCGCCGGCTACAAGGTCGCGGCCGTGATCAGGGGCGAGGTCGACGCTCTACGTCCACGCCGGCGGCCAGTACGAGTGGGACAGCGCGGCCCCGGTCGCGGTCGCCGTCGCCGCCGGCCTGTTCACGTCCCGGATCGACGGCTCGCCGTTGCTCTACAACCAGGAGGAGGTCCTGCTGCCCGGACCTGGTCGTGTGCCGGCCCGAGCTCGCCCAGCAGGTTCTCGCAACGATCGCGGAGGTAACGGCGTGACGCCGGCCGAGAGCACGTCCACAGCCGACGCTGACACGGGAGGTGCGGGCGGCGCGGGCAACGACTACCAGCCTGTCGCAGCTACGCACGCTGGAGTCCGAGTCGATCCACATCATCCGCGAGGTCGTCGCGGAGATGCGAGCGCCCTGCGCTGCTGTTCTCCGGCGGCAAGGACTCCATCGTGATGCTGCGGCTCGCCGAGAAGGCGTTCTGCGCCGGCACCGGTGCCCGTTCCCGATCATGCACGTCGACACCGGCCTGAACTTCCCCGAGGTCATCGCCTTCCGCGACAAGCGGGTCGCCGAGCTCGGCGTGACGCTGATCGTCGCGTCGGTGCAGGAGGCCATCGATCGCGGCGAGGTCCGCGAGGAGCCCAACGGGTCCCGCAACCGGATCCAGACGCCGGTGCTGCTCGCGCATGCCGAGGCGCAACCGCTTCGACGCCCTGTTCGGGGGCGCCCGTCGCGACGAGGAGAAGGCCCGCGCCAAGGAGCGCGTGTTCTCCTTCCGCGACGAGTTCGGCCAGTGGGACCCGAAGAACCAGCGGCCCGGAGCTCTGGAGCCTCTACAACGGCCGCGTCCACAACGGCGAGAGCATCCGGGTCTTCCCGCTCTCGAACTGGACCGAGCTCGACATCTGGCAGTACATCGAGGCCGAGAGCATCGCGCTGCCGTCGATCTACTTCGCCGCACGAGCGCGAGGTCGTACGACCGCGACGGCATGATCATGGCGGTCAACGAGTTCTCGCCGCCCCGGGCCGGCGAGGAGGTCTTCACCGCGACGGTGCGCTACCGCACCGTCGGCGACGCGAACCTCACCGCCGCGGTGCGTTCGGACGCCGACACGCTCGCGAAGATCATCGACGAGATCGCCGCGACCAGGATCACCGAGCGCGGCGCCACCCGCGGCGACGACAAGGTCAGCGAAGCGGCCATGGAAGACCGCAAGAAAGAGGGCTACTTCTGATGGACCTGCTCCGCTTCGCCACCGCCGGCTCCGTCGACGACGGCAAGAGCACCCTCATCGGTCGCCTGCTCTACGACACCAAGGCGATCTTCAGCGACCAGCTCGAGTCGGTCGAGCGCACCAGCCGCGAGCGTGGGGACGAGTACACCAACCTCGCGCTGCTCACCGACGGCCTGCGCGCCGAGCGCGAGCAGGGCATCACCATCGACGTCGCCTACCGCTACTTCGCGACGCCCAAGCGCAAGTTCATCATCGCCGACACCCCCGGGCACATCCAGTACACGCGGAACATGGTCACCGGCGCCTCCACCGCCGACCTCGCGATCATCCTGGTCGACGCCCGCAACGGACTGGTCGAGCAGAGCCGCCGGCACGCGTTCCTGACCACGCTGCTGCGTGTCCCGCACCTCGTGCTCTGCGTCAACAAGATGGACCTCGTCGACTACTCCGAGACGGTGTTCGAGTCGATCAGGGCCGAGTTCACGGCGTTCGCGACCAAGCTCAACGTCCCGGACCTCACCTTCATCCCGGTCTCGGCGCTGGCCGGCGACAACGTCGTCACCCGCAGCGACAAGATGCCTTGGTACGACGGCCCGAGCCTGCTGCACCACCTGGAGAACGTGCACGTCGCCTCCGACCGCAACCTCGTCGACGTCCGGTTCCCCGTGCAGTACGTCATCCGGCCGATGCAGTCCTCGCACCCGGACTACCGCGGGTACGCGGGCCAGGTGGCCGGTGGCGTGATGAAGCCGGGCGACGAGGTCACCGTCCTGCCCGTCCGGGTTCACCTCCACGGATCAAGGCCATCGACACCGCCGACGGCCCCGTGGCGGAGGCCTTCGCCCCGATGTCCGTCACCGTCCGGCTCGAGGACAACCTCGACGTCTCGCGCGGTGACATGATCTGCCGGCCGCACAACATGCCGGCCGTGACCCAGGACATCGACGCCATGGTCTGCTGGATGGACTCCGCGGTGTCGATGCGCCCCGGCGCCAAGCTCGCCATCAAGCACACGACCCGGACCGCCCGCGCTCTGGTGAAGGACATCCAGTACCGGCTCGACATCAACACGCTGCATCGCGACGACACGTCGTCCGAGCTCGCGCTCAACGAGATCGGCCGGGTGCGGCTGCGCACCACGCAGCCGCTGCTCGCTGACCCCTACCAGCGCAACCGGACCACCGGCGGCTTCGTGCTCATCGACGAGGCCACGAACCGGACGGTCGCAGCGGGGATGATCACCGAGTGAGCGTGAGGTAGGGCATGCGCACGCTGCCCGCGTCGGTCCAGCCCGTGGCGGACTCCGTCTTCGCGGCCCGCCGAGCCTGGTACCGCTCGCGCTACCCGCGGCTCGAGATCGGCGAGGGGGTCATGTTCATCGGCCGGCTGCGCCTTCGCGGCGGCACCCGGCTCGTCCTCGGTGACAACGTCCGGATCCGGCAGAACGTCATCGTCAACGGCGGCGGCACCGTCACTGTCGGGCACGACACCCTGCTGAACGGGTGCTGGATCGGATCCGCCAGCTCGGTCGACGTCGGGCCCTGGTGCCTGGTCAGCGACTGCAACATCTCGGACACCGACTACCACAACTTGCTCCCGGCCCAGCGGCACCTCGCACTCACCTCCAAGGCGGTGGCTCCGGTCACGCTCGGACGGAACGTGTGGGTGGGCGCGCGCGCGATCGTCCTCAAGGGGACCAGCATCGGGGACGACTCCGTGGTCGGCTCCGGAGCCGTCGTCCGAGGGACGGTCCCGGCGGGTGTGATCGTGGCGGGGAACCCGGCTGAGATCGTCCGCACCTTCACAGCCGAGGAGCGGACGGCCGAGGGCGACGACCTCCGGGCAGCCGAGAGGTCAGACCTGGATCGGCCGAACGGTCGGAACAGGGAGACCGCGGGCACGGCAGGGCCCTCCGGGCCGTTACCGTAAGTACACCCTCCGTCTCGGGGCGCGTGCGGGAAGTGAACGTGCATCGACGGGCGGACGACCTTTTGACGATGGGGAGCTCATGCCTGCAGACCAGCCGAGCCGCGAGCCTGCCAATGCGGACCGCATTGACCTCCTCGGCATGTTCCGGCGGCGCGCGTGGGTGCTCGTCCTCTTCGTGGTGCTCGGCGTTGGCCTTGGCCACGTCCTGTCGGGCAAGCTGCCCGTCAAGTACTCGTCCACCACGTCCGTCCTCGTGTCGCCGATCGGCCTCCCGACGCTGCAGAGTGGTTCGACACTCGCTCGCGCCGAGGCGCCGCTGAACCTGGAGACGGAGTCGCAGGTCGTGCTGAGTGAGCCGGTGGCCACCGCGGCTGCGGCCCTCGCCGGCGACAAGCGCCCGATCGCCACCGTGATCAGCGAGATGGACGTCCAGGTCCCCCCGAACACGACCGTGCTGAGCATCACCGCGACCACCAGCAACGCAGCGCACGCCCAGGCCTTGTCGGCGGCGTTCGCGAAGGCGTACATCGACGACCGCAACACGACCGCGCAGGCAGCCGTGACCAGTGCCACGACGTCACTGACCGCCCAGCTCGACGCGCTGAACAAGCAGCTCCAGGCGGTTTCCAGCCAGATCGCGACGATCCCGGCCGGCAACGCGGACCGCACCTTCGCCGAGGCTCAGCAGCAGATCCTGGTGACCCAGGTGGCCGCGGTTTCCAGCGACCTCACCCGGCTCAAGTCCACCCAGATCACGCCGGGCAACGTGCTCGTCGCGGCGACCCCGGGGGAGGCGCCCGGCCTGCCTCTTGGCAAGCTGGCCACCCTCGCGGGCGGCCTGCTCGGTCTGGTCCTGGGCTTCCTGGCCATGCTCCTGCTCGAGCGTCTCGACCGCCGGCTGCACCGTGGCATCGACGTGGAGCGGCTCGCCGGAGTGCCCCTGCTCGGCGAGCTCCCCAAGATCAAGCGCAAGGACCGCAGCCTTCCGGTCACCGACGCACTCGGCGACGGCTACGGGCCGATCCGCAACGAGGTCGCGGCCCGGCTTCCAGCAGGCGGCGGCGTGCTGCTGGTGGTGCCCGTCGGCTCCGGCGGAGCCATCGCCACCACCAACCTCGCGGCGGCGTTCTCGCGGGCCGGTGAGCTTGCCGTCCTGGTGTGCGCCGACCTGTCGGACGCCGGAGCGGCCGACACCCTCGGCATCGCGCCGGGTGTGCCCGGGCTCGCTGATGCGCTTCGTGGCGATGTCGCCACCGTCCCGTTGCTCCCGTGCGACGTCGACGGCCTGTCCGTCCTGGCGCCGGGTACCGACATCGAGTCGGCCCGCGACCTCCTGCAGGGGCCACGGTTCGTCCGGGTAGTCACCGACGCCTCCGTTGGCAGCGACCTCCTGCTCGTCCAGGCACCCTCGAGCACCACCGGCTCCGACGCCCAGACGATGGCTCGGGCCGCCTCTGCCGTCGTCCTGGTCGTCGAGGTCGGCCGCACCGACCGCTCGGACCTGGTCCATGCTGCTGCCCAGTTCGACCGCATGGGTGCCCGTGTTCTCGGGGCGGTTGCGCTCCCCACGGGCTCGGAGGCCAGGAACGCCGCGCGTCCTGCCTCACGGCGCGCACCCGCGATGGCACCCGCAGCCGAGACCATCCTCAGCGAGGGTGGCGGCCGCATGCACGTCAGCGAGGCTGAACGGGCTGGACGGTCCGCTCCGTGACCGGAGCCAGCAGCAGCTGGCTCCCCGGCGCACTGGTCGTCGCGGGCGTGCTGGTGCTCGCGACCGCTTGCTCGTCCGCCGCCTCGAAGGCCGACCCGATAGCGAGCCCCAGCATTCCGATCGCGACACCGTCCACCCCAACCCCCACCCCGACGCCAACGCCGACCGGCCCGGTGGCGCCGCTGACCGGGCTGCTGACGACACCCGCGATCCTTGCCCGCCCGGTCATCGCGGTCTCGGTCGCCGGGAGTGCGCCGGCTGGGCTTGCGCAGGCGGACATCGTCTACGAAGAGATGTCGGACGGACTGCGCTGGGTCGCCCTCTACCAGTCAACGGACACCACGGTGAGCGCCGTGGGCCAGGCTCGCCCGATGGATCCGACCGCGATCGCGGACGAGAAGCCCGTGTACGTCTTCGCCGGCGCACAGAAGGGCGTTCTCACCGTCGTCGACAAGGCGACGCTGGTACCCGCCGACCTCACCATGAACACCACGTTGTTCGCCGGCCCCATCACGGCGCCGACGATCGCCACGGCGACCATCCGCGGTGCGTTCACCTCCGTTCCAGGAGTCCCGCTGCTCCCGTACCGTGCTGCCACGGATCCGCAGCCCGCCGCGAACAAGCCGGCCAGCAAGCTGGTGCTGGCGGCTGCAGGTCAGCCGACTCAGGTGTGGAGCTACGATCGCGCCTCGCACGTGTGGAAGTGCACCTCGGGCGGCCCCGCCGTCGCGACGGCCAACCTGGTGGTGCAGGTCGTGACCTACAAGTCGGTGCAGCTCTCGCACCCGAACGGGGCCTACGTGCCGAGCGCACGGGTGCTGGGGACCGGTACGTCCGACGTCTTCTCCGGCCCCTCCGTCGTCACCGGGACCTGGCGTAAGGGTGGCGCCGCGGCGGCGACCAGCTACAGCGACGCCCACGGAATTGCCGCTCGCATGCTCCCTGGCTCCACGTGGATCCTGCTGGCGCCGGTGGGCGCGACGGTGACGATCTCATGACCGCCGATCTCGACGGTCGGCCACTCGCCCCGCCGCTGCCCGTGCCGGCTCGCCCGTCGGCCAACCGGCTCCGACTCTTCCGGCTACCAGCGGCCTGGCCGATCGTCCTGCTGCTCGGCGGTTTCCCGATCTGGTGGGCGCTCGGGTTCGGCGTCTTCATCTTCATGATCATGGCTGTCCCGATGGCCGTGCATCTGTGGCGTCGTCGGCCGATCAAGCTGCCCACCGGGTTCGGGTTGTGGGCTCTCTTCTTGGTGTGGCTGATCGCTGGGATCTTCGTGCTGGAGCTCAGCCCGATCGGGACCATCGCTGACTCGTTGAGCTCCCGACTGTTCGGCTACGGGCTGCGGCTGGGGAGCTATCTCGCGCTGACGATCATGCTCATCTACATAGGCAACCTGACCGAGGAGGAACTGCCTCGGCGCCGCCTCGTCGGGCTGCTGGCGTGGATGTTCGTGGTGACGACTGCGGGCGGCATGCTCGGCGTGCTGGCCCCCCACCTGTCCTTCACCTCGCCGTTCGAGCTCATCCTGCCCGGCAGCATCAGGACCAACTCGTACGTGCAGAGCCTCGTGCACCCTGCGTCGAGCCAGCTGCAAGACGTCTTGGGCTACCAGGCCCCGCGGCCGAAGGCGCCCTACGAGTACACGAACGCCTGGGGGAACAACCTCTCCATCACCGGCGTCTGGTTCGTCGCCTACCTCGCGCTCGGTGGCCTGACGCGCTTCAAGGGCTTCCGCTGGCCGGTCGCGGCCCTGGTCTTCGTGCTCGCGCTCATCGGCGCCATCTGGTCGCTCAACCGTGGCCTGTGGATCGGGCTGGGACTCTCCATCGTGTACGTCGCGGTCCGGCTGGCGATGCGGCGCAAGTTCGCGGTGCTCGGTGCGCTCGGTGCGCTGATCTGCTTGCTCGCGGTCGCCGTCCCGTTCTCCCCGCTCGGTGACGTGATCTCGGCTCGGCTCGACAATGGCAAGTCCAACGCGATCCGGACCAACCTCACCCAGCAGACCATCGAGGTGGTCAAGCAGTCCCCGCTGCTCGGCTTCGGCAGCACGCGGACAGCCATCGGCAGCCCGGACTCGCTCACCGTGGGTAAGAGCGCGGACTGTCCGCAGTGCGGGAACTTCGTCATCGGCAGCAACGGGCAGATCTGGCAGCTCCTGGTCGCGACCGGTTACGTCGGGCTGTTCCTGTACCTCGCGTTCTTCCTGTACTCGATCTGGCGGTACCGCAGCGACGACTCAGCCATCGGCATTGCGGGAGGCCTGGTCCTCTGTCTGGCCTTGTTCTACGCACTCGTCTACAACGCGGTTCCTTCTCCGCTGGCCTTCTACTTCCTCTCCGTCGGGCTCCTGTGGCGCAACCGGATCGCGCGCCGCGAGAAGTCCGCGCGCGAGGGCGTCGATCTGCACGCGGTGCAGGTATGACCACCCGTCGCGAGTACCTCCTCGAGGTGGCGGGGCTGATGTGGCCTGGCGCCGACGTCTCGATCGTCAAGACCCCGCTTGGCTCGGCCAACGCACGGGTCCACGGCCCCGGCCAGGTTCGCCAGTTCGTCCTCGTGCCGTCGGCGAACGACCCCCGGCTCGTGCTGCCGGCCGGCGCCCCCGCGGCGGCCGCCCACGCGGCTACCGGCTTCACCGGGCACCGATCTGGCTCCGCTGGGCTGCGCGGCAGGGTGCTCTCCGGCACGCTGCGTTCCGGCGTGGGCGACCGGGTGCTCCGCGATCGCCTCGTCATCAGGGGATCCGACGGACTCGACACGCATCTGTCCACCGTGCTCGGCACCGAGGTCCTCATCAGCATGCATGTCGGTCCGGCCCGAGCGAATCGCAAGCCCGTCCTGCAGCTCACCTCGACCGACGGCAGGATCCTTGGCTACGCCAAGATCGGGTTCAACCCGTTGACGGCTGAGCTGGTGGACGCGGAGGCCGAGGCCCTCGCGGCCGTGGGGAAGGCGGGTTTGCGGACTATCGTCGCGCCCGAGCTGCTGCACCACGGCCACTGGGGCGAGCTCGCCATCGTCGTGCAGTCGCCGCTGCCAGCGGCGAGCTCCGTCGCCGCCTCACCTGCGGCGATGGTCTCAGCGATGGTCGAACTCGCGCGCAGCTCCGAGCTCCCCGAGTCACCGCTCATCGATGCTCCGTACGTGCGACGGCTCTCCGCCGCGCTCGCCGACCTCGGCCCGGACGGCAACCGGCTCTCGCTCGTGGTCGAGAGCCTGGTCGCGTTGCCCGAGCACGTCCCGGTGGCCTTCGGGGCCTGGCACGGCGACTGGACCACCTGGAACTGCGCCGATGCCGGTGGTGGACGCCTGCTTGTCTGGGACTGGGAACGGTATGCCGCCGGAGTGCCCATCGGCTTCGATGCGCTCCACCAGCGCCTGCAGTCCACGGTGCACGGGCTTGCCGTCATCGAGCCGGCGCACGCCACCGCGGTGATCGAGGCCGCCCCCGAACTGCTGCGGCCGTTCGGTGTGCCAGCCGACGTCGCAGGCATGGTCGCGGTCCTCTACCTCTGCGAGATCGCCTGCCGGTACCTCACGGACCGTCAGGCCGACGCCGGCGGCCGCCTCGGTCGCGTCGGCGAGTGGCTGGTGCCTGCTGTCGAGCCCTATGTCGCAGGGCTCACTCACCGAGGGAGAACGCCCGCATGAGCCCGAGCATCCCGCTCCCCGTCCAGCGCGTCGTGCGGCGCGCCTCGCGGCTGGGCGGCCAGGTGACGGCCTCGGCCCGGATGGAGCCCTCGTTCCTGCTGGTCGGCGCGCAGCGGTGCGGCACCACCTCGATGTACAAGACCATCACGGCTCACCCGCAGGTGCTGCCAGCGGTGCTGCACAAGGGCGTGCACTACTTCGACACGGGCTACGCCAACGGGCCGTCCTGGTACCGCGGGCACTTTCCGCTGAAGGTCAGCGCCAAGCGGCTCTCCTCGCGGCTGGGCGCGAAGGTCCAGACCGGGGAGTCCAGCCCGTATTACATGTTCCACCCACTGGCCGGCCCGCGGATCGCGAAGGACCTGCCAGACGTCCGCCTTGTCGTCCTGCTTCGTGATCCGGTCGAGCGCGCCTACTCGGCCTTCACCCACGAGAGCGCCCGCGGGTTCGAGACCGAGACCTTCGAGCGCGCCCTCGAGCTCGAGGACGAGCGCCTCGCCGGCGAGGAGGACAAGCTCCGCAACGACCCCACGTACCGAAGTCATGCGCACCAGCACAATGCCTACGTGACCCGCGGGCGTTACATGGAGCAGCTCGAGCGGCTCGAACAGACCTTCGGGCGTGACCGGTTGTTCGTCGTCGACTCAGGTGACCTCTTCGCTGACGCAGGCCCCACGCTGGACGGGCTCTTCGCCTACCTCGGGCTGGAGCCGTGGCGGCCGGAGAGCTTCGAGAAGCACAACGCCCGACCGCGCACCTCGATGTCACCGGAGTTGTACGACAAGCTGCGCGCCGGGTACGAGCCGTATGACGCCCGGCTCGCGGACTGGCTCGGGCGCCCCCCGAGCTGGCGGCGATGACGCAGGACACGACCAACGCGGACAACGCCACCGGGGTCAGCTCGGCCGGCGTCCGACAGCTTGCACGTCGCAGCTCGGCCAGCCTCTTCGGTTCCGCCGTCACCGCGGTCGCCCAGCTGGGACTCTCGGTTGCGGTCGCGCGTGGCCTCACCCGTGAGGATGCCGGTCTCTTCTTCTCGGCCACCTCACTGTTCCTGATCATCAGCACCGTCGTGAAGCTCGGTACGCCCACCGGCCTGGTGTGGGCGTTGAGCGGGCAGCGGGCGCGCGGCGAGCTGAGCCGGATCAACCCGACGCTCCGCATCGCGCTCCTCCCGGTCCTGATCGCTGGCGTCGTCGCCGGGCTCGCGATGCTTCTGCTCGCGGGCAACCTGGCCACCTGGCTGCTCGACAGCACGGCGAGCCCGCTGACCCATCAGCGCCTCGAGACCTCGCTGCGCATCATGGCCGTCTTCGTGCCGGTCGCGGCGATGTACGACGCCGTGACCGCGGCCAGCCGAGGCGCCGGCGTCATGCGTCCCACCATCGTCATCGAGCGGCTGGCCCGCCCGATCCTGCAGTGCCTGCTCGTGGTCGCCGCTGCGCTTGCCGGCTCCCTTGTCGGCGCCTCACTCGGCTGGGTCCTCCCGTATGCGGTGGCGTTGGTGCTGATGATCCGGATGACGCGCAGGATCGTCACGAAGGTGACCGCGGGCCAGGGGGCGCTGGTCGCTCCCGCCGAGATCGAGGCGCGCGGACGACGACCCGGCTGAGGTGGTCGCCGTCGAGAACGCTGCTGCCGGCGGCTCCACGGGGAGCGAGCGTCCCGGGGAGGGTCGATGGTTCTGGGCGTTCACGGCGCCGCGGGCGGTCGCGAACCTAGGGCAGATCGTGCTGCAACGGCTCGACATCGTGCTCGTCGGTGTGCTGCGCGGACCCAAGGACGCCGCGGTCTACGCAGCAGCGACGCGCTTCCTCGTGCTGGGCCAAGCCGCGGCGCTGTCCATCTCGCTCGCCGTCCAGCCGAACCTGGGTGAGGCGATCGGCGCGGGAGAGCCGCTCAAGGCCAAGAACATCTACCGCACAGCCACGACCTGGCTCATCGTGGTGACCTGGCCGATCTACCTGTTCTCGATGGTCGCCCCCGGGCTGATCCTGAGCGTGTTCGGGCGCGCTTACTCCGCAGGGGCTCCGGTCATCGTGCTGCTCTCCGCCTCGATGCTCGTCGCCACCGGCTGCGGCATGGTCGACATGGTGCTGAACATGGCCGGGCGCAGCTGGTGGAACCTGTTCAACGTGATGCTCGCCGTCGTGGTGTTCGTCGTCCTTGAGCTGATCCTGATTCCGACGCACGGCATCGTCGGTGCAGCGGTCGGGTGGTCGGTGGCGATCCTGGTGACGAATCTGGTGCCGCTGGGGCAGGTCGGGCTGATCCTGCACCTGCACCCGTTCGGCCGGTCGACCTTCACCGCCGCCGGCTGGGCTGCCATCGCGGCCGGCCTGCTGCCGTGGTTGGTGCTGCGCTGGGGTTCACCGAGCAACGTCGAGACGATTGCCGTGCTCATCGCGAGTGCGCTGGTCTACGCCGTCGGGCTGTGGCCGCTGCGCGCGGTGCTCGCCCTCGACAAGATGCCCGTGCCTGGCAAGCTTCGACGGATGCTCGCCCGCTGATTGAACGGGGCCGTGGTCAGATACCGCGGCCGCGTTTGTGCAGCACTTCGAGCACCCTGGGCGCGGACACGATGCCGCTGGCCACGGCCACGGCTAGCACGCCACGCGGCTCCTTGTAGTTGTGCCGCAACGACTTTCCGGCCGTTCGCAGCGCGTCGCCCCGCCGGCCGAGCGCCGCCTGGTCAAAGGCGATCTGCCCGAGCAGTCGGCCGACGCCCACCCCCGAGGTCCAGAGGTCTGGGTGGTGCTCGAGCATCCACTCATGCGCGGCGAGCTTGGTCTCCCAGCGCCGCGAGAAGAACGACGTCTGTCCCCACAGGACCCGCACCAACGGCTGGTCCACGTGCACGATGGGATGGCGGGCCGACGCGCGGAGCAGGATGTCCCAGTCCTCGCACATGCTTCCCGGGATCGTCTCGTCGAGCAGCCCGATGCCGTCGACCAGCGCCTCGCGACGAGCCATGAAGGTCGATGAGTGGAGCATGGCCAACCGGCTCGCAAGGAGCTCGGGATAGGTGATGCGTTCGCGTCCAGCGAGCCGATCGGTCTCGTGGTCCTGGAACACGACCCTGATGCCGGTGGACGCGAACTCCGCCGCCGGCTGGGCCTGCAAGGCCGCCACCTGGGTCTTGAGCTTGCCGGGCAACCACTCGTCGTCGTCGTCGCAGAACGCCACGAGCTCGGCAGACGTCGACAGGATCGCCGTGTTCCGGGTGCCGCAAAGGCCTTGCGTCCGGGTGTTCTCCAGGATGGTGAGTGGCAGGCCCTCGAGGTCCGCCACCAGCGTGGGGTCGGGCTCGGTGTGGTCGAACACGACAACTGCCTCGAGCCGGCCCGGGTACTCCTGGGCGCCGATGGCACGAAGTGCCTTGCGCAGGAGCTCCGGCCGGTCACGCGTGGGGAGCAGCACCGCGACGTCTGGCCAGGTGGCCGGCTCAGCCATCCGCTGCCCTGCCGGTCCCGGGTCGGTAGCCGAGCAGTGCGGCCACCGGGGCGGTCAGCACGGTCACCATGCGACGCTGCCGGCTCGGCATGAGCGAGCGCCACTTCTGGTCATTGGCGACCTCGATGTGACCGGTCTGGTAACGCATCGGATTGCCTGCGACCTGGTGCGAGACACCGAGGTCAACACTGCTCGGCTGGGCTGCCGCGAGTGTCTGTTCATTGACGGGCACGTCGGCGAACTCAAGGATCCCGGCCAGGAGCTCGCGTGGGTCCTCGACGAAGTCCTCGTACCGCACCAGCCTGGTCTTGGTGCCTGCGAGCCGCGGGATCTCCAGCAGGACGTTGTGGCCCGACCACAGCACGGCCACGTGGGCGGGAGAAAAGGTCGGCATGTACGAGGTGTCGAGCTGGCCATCGGCATCAGCGTCGTCGCCTCGCAACGGCTGACGGACAGCCTCGGGTCGAGCCACCACCCTGGTCCAGGAGAATGCGACGCCGCGGCTGTCTCGTACCAGGTGCAGCAGTCGCACCCGAAGGTCGGGTGAGGTTCGCAGGCAGTAGGCAAGCGACGTGCTCTTGCTGGAGTCCACGATGACCCGGCTGCCGGTGACGGTTCGAGCAGCGCGGTACACGGCCGCGAAGGCGGCGACGTATTCGTCCAGCTCGGCACTGAACTGCCCACGAGGGCGTAGCAGTCGGGGGATGTTCTTGACGTCATCGATGCGGCGCCCGAGCTCGGCCATCCGGGCGGTGTCGACGTTCTGCCAGCCGCCGAAGGCTTCGGCGCCGACCGCCGTCCAGAACGGGCAGGTGTGGAAGGTCTCGCCGCAGCCGCAGAGCTCGTCCTGCTCGATGCCTCGGCTCCAGAGAAACATGACCTCGCCGAGGGAGCACACGGAGTCGACTTCGCCGAGCAGGCGCTCGATCAGCGTTGACCCACTCCGCCCGATGCCGCCGAGGTACAGGAGGTCGACGGGCGCATGCGAAGCGATGGGGGAGGGCGTGCGCCCGGTGTGGTGCGTGCCGCGCGAGGGCGCGCGGCCAGCGTCGCTCGGGGACACTGCCGTCATGTCCACCGCCTCGCCGTCATCCAGTCAATGGTAGCTCGTCCGATCGGACCATATGTCGTTCTTCGTACCGATCTGGACCGGCCTTTACGCAAGACTGGCACCAGAAAGTCAGCGCCGTCCGCCGCTCGGCGCACCCATGGACTGCCCCTCGGCACGCAAGTACGTCAACCCGGCTGGGATCACCCAGCCGGGTTGAAGTACGGCTGCGACGCGATGCTGCCCATGGTTCGGAGGTCAGCTGGTGTTCCGCGCAAGGACCAGTGCCTGATCCGGCCGTCCTTCGCGACGTCGCTGTCGAAGTACACCGCGGCCTTGATGCTCGGGTTCGCTTGGATCCACGCGGCTCCGGCGGTGAGCCAGGCGCTCCGCGAGCCCGGCGTCGGGTTCTGCGTCCCGAACTCGCCGAACATCAGCGGCTTGTCGTGTTCGGCCGCGAACTTCATGAACGACGCCGACACCTGCGCGAGCGAGGCGGTCCGTGGATCCGGCGCGTAGGAGTCCGTGCAGATCCAGTCGACCTCGGAGTCACCCGGGTAGTAGGCCGGCGCCGTCCCGTTGTCGAAGCCGGAGGCGAGCGGGCACCAGACCCACCCGACGTTGGTGGCTCCAACCTCGGTGAAGATCGAGCGGATGTGCGTCCAGGCGGCGATGAAGTCCTGTGGCGAGCCGACTTCGGCCTTGAGATTCGGCCGGTCCATCTCCCAGCGCCACCGCAGCAGCACAGGCGCGCCGAGGGCCTTCACCGCGGTCGCGCGCTCGCGGATCATCGTGTCGTACTTGCCTGCGGTGATGTCCGTCGTCTTGGTACCGGCCCAGGAGAGCAGGAGCTGCGAGCCGCGTGCCGCGACAGCTTCATCGAAGGCGGACGGGAATGGATCGGTCCAGGTGTGGAAGTCGTGGACCACGGTGAGCTTGTGCCCGAGGTCGGCCTCGTACGCATTGAGCGCAGCGATGCGACCGGCCTCGGTGAAGACCGTGGGCTGCACCCATGCACCGAGCCAGGCTCCCGTGGCCGGCGGTACGGGAGCCGGCGGAACGCTCGAGCTCGGTGTCGGCGAGGGCGCTGTCGTCGCCGCACTGGCGGATGTCGTCGGTGCCGCCGAGTTGCCGGTGGAGCTCGACGACAGGTGCAGCGCAATCAGCACCACCGCCACCACGACCACGACGGTGGCCGCGAGTGCCGCAACGAGCCTGGGTCTTCCCCCCATGACGCTCCCAGCTGGTTGGCCGATGCACCGGAGGCAAAGGTTCCGTAAGGATAGACTCGCGAACCAGCTCACTCGTTCCGCTGTTCGTGCCGCAGCCGGTGGTCCCGCTGTCGGTCTGTCAGCCGTCCATCAGCCTCATGCACAGTGTTGAGGAGAGCATGCTCGTCGACAGCAAACGGCTGGTGTTCGTTGCTGGTCTGCACCGCAGCGGCACCACCGCGCTGGCCCGGATGCTTGCCGACCACCCGCAGATCAGCGGCCTGGAGAACACCGGAGTACGTGAGGACGAGGGCCAGCACCTCCAGGACGTCTACCCCGTCGGACAGACCTACGGCGGCCCCGGCCGGTTCGCCAGGAATCCGCACGCGCACCTCACCGAGAGCTCACCGCTGCTGACCTCGGACGCGGCGGACCGCATGCTGGCCGCCTGGCTGCCGTACTGGGATCTCAACAGACCCTTCCTGGTGGAGAAGTCGCCACCGAACCTCGTGATGGGCCGTTTCCTGCAGGCGGCCTTCCCTGGCAACGCTTTTGTCGCTGTCGTTCGACACCCCGTCGTCGTCGCGCTGTCCACCAAGAAGTGGGCGCCGCGGACCACCCTGGAGCAGCTCGTCGAGCATTGGTTCATCGCGCACGACACGCTGGTTGCTGACGCGCCGTCGATCCAGCGACTCCTGGTGCTGCGCTACGAGGACCTCATGGCAGAGCCCGTCCCCGAGCTCGAGCGAGTCCGAGCATTCATCGGGCTCGACGGCGCGATCCCGGCGGACCGCGTCGATGCCTCGCGCAGTAGCAGGTACGAGCAGCAATGGGACGACCTCGCCACCGGGAGCTGGTTGAAGCGGCGTCAGCGCGCGGCCATTGAACGCCGCTTCGCCGACCGCGCTGCGGCCTACGGGTACGACATCAGCGACCTGCGGTCACGGGCTCCATGGACTTGGCCGTACTGACAGCCTTCGAACCCCGCCGCCACCTGAAGCGGCTGGGCTGAAGCACCGCCCCGACGTGACCGCTCGGGGAGACGGCCGATCGCGTCGCCGCACCGGCGACCTCGCGCAGCAGGGTGCGATGGGCCCTGGTGACGAGGACGACGCCGTCGGCCTGATCGTTGAGCCCGCCGGTGTAGGACTTCCGTTCAGGACCGAGCACGAGCAGGTAATCCGCCGTGCCGCGGACGAGGTCGAACCGGCGGCGCATGGTGACGTCGTTGACCGGTGCGCGCGCGCCGTCGAGGAGCTGCCCCTGGCCAAAGACACGCATCGGCCCGGAGTTTTCAGGGGATGGTCCAGCGATGACTGCCGAGTCAGCCCCCGTCGACCAGGTACTAAGCGCCCCACGCCGGCTGGCCGCGTTCAGCACGATCTCGGCTACGCCTTCGCCGTTCGCCAACCGTCCTTCCGTGAGCACGCTGGTGTCGTCGAGTCGGGCACCCGGCCACGCCGCAACCGTGACGTCGTAGCCGGCGGCGGCGAGGTGCCGCGCGGCCTCGAGGACGAGCTCGGCCCGATGACCCGTCCGCAACGTCCGGAACTCGACGACGCCGCCGTGCGGCAGCGTCGAGACGATGTCGGCGGCGAGCTCCTCTGCGCCCTCGGTCGCTGCCGCTCCGCGGTGATTCACGAGCACGAGGGCGGCAGGCGGCAAGAGCTCGTGAAGGTCCTGCTCAGTACGGACCCGTCGGCGCTGCCGATCCGCTACATGCACTGCCCCGCAGGCCAGGATGAACCCGAGGAGTACGCCCTCGAAGAGGTGCTGCTTGCGGGTGGAGCCGCTGGCCTTCGTCGGGGGTACGGCCTGGTTGAGCATGACGCCGGGTGTCACCACGAGCGTGGCGAGCGCAGCCCGGTTGCGGGAGGCCAGGGCGACCTGCGAGGTCAGCACCTGAACCTGGGACTGCGTGTAGGTGTAGGTCAAGTCGCTCGGCTGGAGCGTGCTGAGGTGGTCAACCGTTGCCTTCAGCTGGGCCTGCAGCGCGGCGATCTGGTCCGCGCGCCGGGCGAGCTGAGCGGTGAGCGTGGCCTGCGCGTTCGCGGTGCGGTCCTTCAGGTACGCCGCGGCCACCGCATTGGCTCCACGCGCGGAGGCGGCCGGCGTCTGCCCGAGGTAGCCGATCCGCAGGACTCGGCTGTTGGCAGGCACCACGACCAGGGTGCGGGCACTGACCGTCCCGGGGCTCACCCCGAGCGTGGCAGCGGCATCTTGGCTGACCTGGTTGGACTGCGCGAGCTGGATCTCGGTGTCGAGGTCGACGCCGCCTGGAGCCCGGTTGTCCGCGGGGTTGGGATCGTTGACGCCGTTGGGGGTCACCAGAACAGCCGCGAAGGCGGTGTACTGCGCCGGGGCCAACTTGGAGACGACGAGGCCGCCCAGGACGCCGACGGCCATCATCGCGGCGAACAGAAGGCGGTGACGCCGGAAGCTGGCGAGGTAGGACGACACGCGGCGTGAGTCATCGACGGAGGCCGTGCCGGCTGGTGCTCCGGCCATCGCTCGTTGATCCCCCTCCGTGCCGCACGCTCGTCCTTCTACTTTAAGTGCGCGTGAGGTGTCCCCGACCCGGCTGACGGGCTTGCAGACCGTTCGGCCGGCAACGTCATCCGTTCGACCGACGAGTGTGGCTCAAAAGTTATCGGCGAGGGCTTCTCGTCACCGTGGTCGGTGCCGAAGGACTCTGCGATGCGTGACGTAGCTAGCGGAGGGGTCCGCTGCGCCCGCGTTAGGGGGAGGTAAAGGTCTCTTGAGGTTGGGCTGGCGCGTCGGGGGTGGGCGGGGAATACCCGGTGTGATCCAGGTCACTCTGTTGTGTCCAGATTGTGACGCTAGGTAGGGAAATGAGCCTATCGGCGTAGTTCGTCCTACTCAGCGTGACCGTTCGTTGCGCAGAACGAGTGATGCGGCTTCAGGCCTCTCAAGCCCGTTCCGATAGTCACCTATGGTCTCCGGAATCCCCTCACCCGTAGCGAGTTGACTCATGACTGCATATCGTCCTTTCGGTCGGCATTCTTCCACCCAACGGCCCATCTCCCCCGCTTCTCCCCTCCAGAAGCGGCTGCGCGCCCTCACTCCCCGGAGCACGGCGACGGGTACGGCCATGGCCGTGCTGGTGGCCGGTGCAGCCGGGCTGGGTGTTGCCGGTCTGGTCGGCGCCCACGCCGCCACGCCGCAGACGCTCGTGCTGAAGGCCACGGCTGACACGTACGTGTCGCTCGCGAACCCCACGACCTCTTATGCGGGCGACCCCAGCCTGTACGCGACGTCCATGCCGCGCAACACGCGCACCACGTTCCTCGAGTTCACCGTCCCGACCGGGGTGACCGTCGATGGGGCGGACCTGGTCCTGACCCGGGACAACCACCACCTCCCGAGCACGACGGTGTCGGTGTCACTCGCCTCCGGCCTGCTCCCGGCCACGGTCAACGCGAAGGACGCCCCGGCGGCGGGGACGAAGCTCGACACGCAGTCGGTGTCCTCAGCGAGCAAGACCGTCACCTTCGATGTCTCCAAGGGCGTGACCAAGCCAGGCACCTACGACTTCGTGGTGACCAGCCCGGTCACCGCCGACGTCGCTCGCTTCCTGTCCAGTGACAGCGGTAGCGCGAACGTGCCGGTTCTGCGCGTCTCGTACACCCCGGTCCAGGTTGCAGCGCCCGCACCGACGCCGACCCCGACCGTCACCACGCCACCGCCGGTCGCCGTGACGACCCCGCCGGCCCCGGTGAGCACGCCGACGCCGACCAAGACGGTGGCACCGCCAGCCCCTGTCGTGGTGCCGCCGGTCTCGACCTGCTCCGTGTCGGCCATCCTGGTGCCGTCGTGTGGCGCCTGGCTCGGCGTCGCTCCGGCGGCCCTGACCACCGTTCCGAGGGACGTCGCACTGGCGGACTTCGAGAGCCGGCTCGGTCATGCCGTCGACATCGCCCACACGTACCACGTGGGTGGCGAGCTCTTCCCGAACGCCACGGAGATCGGCTGGGCGACCGACCCGGTCAACCCGCGGATGCTGCTCATCAACTGGAAGCCCGAGCTCGGCCGCAGCTGGGCCCAGGTCGCAGCGGGTGACGCGACCGTGGACGCCGGCATCGACGCCGAGGCCGCGTACATCAAGGCGCACTTCCCCTACAAGTTCTTCCTGGCCATCCACCACGAGCCGGAGAACGAGGTCATCGCGACCGCGGGCTCCGGGTTCACCGCTACCGACTACGCGGCGATGTACCGCCACGTCGCTCTCCGCCTGCGTGCGGACGGCGTGAGCAACGCGGTGTTCGTCATGGACTTCATGGGAGCCCCGAAGTGGGGCACCGCGCCGTGGCTCGCCCAGCTGTACCCCGGCAGCGACGTCGTGGACTGGGTCGCCTTCGACCCGTACGCCACCGCTGACGACGGCTACAAGGGCGGAACGTTCGCTGACATGCTCAACCGTGGTGCCAACAGCACGTACCCGGGCATGTACAAGTGGCTGACGACGAACTTCCCGGGCAAGCCCGTGATGCTCGGCGAGTGGGGCGAGGCAGAGTCCACCACCTCGCAGATGGCCAACAAGCCGGCGTTCTTCAGCGCGATCCCGTCCGAGCTCGCTGCCTTCCCGGCTCTCAAGGCTCTGGTCTACTTCGACTCACCGCACGCCCTCGCCGGCGACACCGAGACGAACACGACCGCTGCCAGCCAGACCGCGTTCAACTCGATGTTCGGCACATCGATGTTCGCTCACCAGGGCGTCCTCACGAAGTAACGCCTGATTGCGCAGAGGGAGGGTCGAACCCGTAGGGGTTCGGCCCTCCCTCAGTCGAGGTAGCCGCCGTCGACGAGGCGCTCGAGCACGAGGGCCACCGCGGCCTGGATGGTCATGGTCGAGGTGTCGAGCACCAGGTCGGCGTCGGTGGGGACCTCGTACGGGTCGGAGATTCCGGTGAACTCGGGGATGATCCCGGCCCTGGCCTTGGCGTACAGGCCCTTACGATCCCGTGCCTCGCAGACCTCGAGTGGGGTCGACACGTGCACGAGCATGAAGTCACCGGCGTCCTCGGCCATCGCACGGACGCGCGCCCTGGTTTGCGCGTACGGCGCGATCGGCGCACACACCGAGAGCCCGCCGTGCCGGGCGATCTCCGCGGCGACCCAGCCGATCCGGGTGATGTTGCGATCGCGATCCGTGCGCGAGAAGCCGAGGCCCGAGGACAGGGTCAGCCGAACGAGGTCGCCGTCGAGCAGGGTGACCTTGCGTCGGCCTTCCTCGAGCAAGGCGTCGACAACGCCCCGGGCGATCGTGGACTTGCCCGAGCCCGAGAAGCCGGTGAAGAAAAGGACAAGGCCCCTGCGGTCCCGCGGCGGACGCCAGGTGACGAGTTCGGTGGCCGTCTGTTCGTCCACCTCGCCAGCCAGCACCTCCCCGGACTGCACGGCGGCAAGGACCTCGCTCCAGGCGGGGTCTTTCACGGCGACGACGACCTCGGTCGCGCCGAAGGTCAGCGCCACACGTTCGGCCAGTGCCTGGTCCACCTCTGTGCTCGCTCGTCGGTGCAAGCCCAGGACGACCACCGAGCCGGCGGCCGCGCGTCGGGCGAGCCGCTGGGCATACCGGATGACCAGGTCCGCAGGGACCGGAGCGGTGGCGGCGCCACGGACCAGGACGAGCAGGAAAGCGCCTGCCTGCTCCGCGCGCGCCAGGAGTTGCTGCTGCTCGGCTTGGAGCAGCGGTCGGTCGAGGACGACGGCCAACACCGCCCCCGACGGGAGCTCTGCCCTGACGTCTGCCGGGATTCGACGGAGGGCGCGGAAGGTGCCGTGCTGCTGCGGGCGCAGCGGGGAGAGGGCGCCGCTCAGTCGTAGCGCACTCTTGGCGCCCACCGGTGCTCGCTCGGCCACGCTCAGCAGCGCGACCGGTGTTCCCTCGGGGTCGAGCAGCGCCAGCCGCTCAGCGGCTGCCGCCGGAGCATGCGCCGAGCCTGGTGCAGTGTCGGTGAGGAGGAGCGAGACGTCGGCCGGCCAGGGTTCCCCGCCCGGCAGCACGCCGCCGGCCACGATGGATGCGGCCGCGGCTTCGTTCAGGAAGCCGGTCAGCGGGGCGAAAGCCCCGGAGAGCACGAGCTCGACGTCGTCGAGCTCGTCGGCGTCGAGCGTCAGGGTCGGAAGACTGGCGAGGTCGTCCGGAAGCTCGTGCGGCGGTGACCCGTTCGACGGCTCGTGATCATCGGCTGGCATCGCACCAGGCTCCCATGACCGGCGAGGACGGCTGCGAGCAGGCGCGGGCCACCCGCTCAGCTCGTCGCAGGAGCGAGCAGCAGCGTCCACGTCGTTGCCGAGCCGGAAAGCCCATCACCCGTCGCGACCAGGCCACCGAAGCTGCCGGTCGGGTACCGCGGTGCCGCTGTCCGCCGCGAGGGCGGCGATCCGTCCACCACCGGTCCCGATCGACGTGCTACGAACCAGCTGTCCGGCTGGGGCGGTCCACGTGGTGAGCGCGGAGGTCTTGGCCTGCCACAGCGAGACGGCAACGCTGCCTGGTGCAGCAACGGTGACGACGGGCGTCGTCTCCGCGGTGGCGTTGACCGCGTTGCCGGCCGATCCGGCGACCAGCACCGGAGCAGTCGCGGAGGTGCCCGAGTAGGCCAGCAGCTGGACGCTCGCGGCGAGCGCGCCGGGGATCGTGACCGTCACCGGGGTGCCCGCGTCAGCTGCTGCCACCTTGGACCAGACGGAGGTCACCAGGACGGTCCCGGCCGTCCGGGTGCCGACCAACGTCCAGCCGGCCGGCGCGGTCGGTGACGTGGTTCCCGTCGTGGTCGCCACGAGCACGAGTCCGTTTCCGGCCGTCACAGCGGACGGCACGGTCACCGTCTCGGTCGCCGTCTTGCCTGCGACCTGGGCCGAGCCGACGAAGGCGATCGCGCTGGCGGTCAGCGACTGTGCCTGGGTCGCGGTCTGGCCGAGGCCGTCCGTCACGGTCAGGCTCACCGTGTGCGCTCCGCTGAGCGCGTAGGTGTGTGACGCGGTCGGGCTGGTGGACGGACCCACCGAGCCCGTGCCGTCACCGAAGTCCCAGGTGTAGCCGGCGATGCCACCACTCGGACCGGTGGACGCGCTGGCGTCGAACGAACAGGCCAGCAGGGTGCACGAGGCCGTAAAGCTGGCCGTGGGCAACGGGCCGAGAATCGCGCTGACCTGCCGAGTGGTGCTGGCCACCTGGCCGAAGGTGTCCGTCACGGTGAGCGTCTGCGTGTAGTTGCCCGCCGCGGCATAGGTGTGAGCTGCGGTGACACCGGTGGACGTGGTCCCGTCACCGAAGTCCCACGCGTAGGTGAGCGCACTCGAGCCGGTCGAGGCGGTTGCGTCCGTGCTGCAGGCCAGGTTGGTGCAGGCCGTCTGGAAGCTCGCGGTGGGATGCGCCGGCGAGCCGTACAGGAACAGGCCGTGCGCCCGCCAGTCGGTGCCGTCGATTGCGGGCCCGCTGACGACGACGTCAGTGGTGGGGTCGGTCGTGCCGGGGTTGAAGATCGCAGGTCCGACGGCCACGGTGCTGAAGGCAACAGCGTGCAGGGTGCCGTCGAGGCGATTGGCGTAGTAGAGCGTGCCGCCGGACAAGAACATCCCGCTGGCGTTGCTCAGGTTGACCGTCCCGGTCTGCTTCTCGTCGGGGCCGACGATTCCCGAGTCAGGGCTGAACGTCCGCGAGTAGAGGTTCGGCTGTCCGTAGAGGGTGTAGTAGAGGCGGCCGCCGGCGAAGAACATGCCGGTGACGCTCTGCAGCTCCGAGCCATACAGGGTCGGCTTGGCCCCGATGAAGGTCTGCCCCGAGCCCGTGTCGACGGTGGCCCACGCGGGGTCCTCGTACGGGTCGACCATGGTCGCCGGGCCGAGGTTCGTGCCGTCGAAGGTGCGGACGTACATGTTGCCGTCGGTGTAGCCGTAGAAGAGCTTGTTGCCGGCCATGAACGCGCCACGGACCTGGCTCCAGAAGGTGCCGTCGGCGGGGATGGTCGTGCTGGCCCCGACGATCGAGCCCGAGTAGGCGCGCTCGGTCAGCGTGTCGGCAGCGCCCGCCACCGGAGCGTCCGGGCTGACGTCGACCAGCTCGATGCCGTCGATCATCGGGTTGTTGACCTCGTGCGTGAAGTTGATGGTCACGGCGCCGTTGCTGGTCGTGGTGAACGCCTGCATGGTGCCGGTCGCGTTGCCTGCCGAGGCCACGACGTCGTAGTGGTCGAGCACCGTGGTGCCGTTGATGGCGACGTCGAAGGTCCGCTTGCCCGGGGTCGAGGTCGAGGAGGCGCGGTTGGAGAAGTAGAGCCGCACCTGGACCTGCTTGCCGGCCGGCGACCGGGAAGCTCCAGCGCATCTCGCCACCGTCGCCCTTGGTGCCTGGGTCCCAGCGCTCGGTGCTGAAGATGGCCTTCGGTGTGGACGCCGGCACTACCGCGCTCACGTTCGTGATCAGCGAGCTGGTCGTCATCGTGCTGCCGGTGTTCCGGTAGGGGCTCGGGTCGCTGTTGTCGGCGGCCCAGTCCGGTCCGTTGTCGATCGCGGGCAAGGCGGGTCCGGCGGCGTCGATGCGGTAGAGGACCGGCGAGTTCGCCGAGGTCACCAGCTGGCCGGCGAGGTAGACGTTCGCGGGCAGTGCCGCCGCGCGCGTAGGTCGCAGGCGCCGTCGCCACCGGCAAGCGGGAAGAAGGCGATGCGGCCGCGGTAGTAGCGGTGGTCGCCGATGTAGACGGTGTCGCTGCCGACCCAGAGCCCGGTGCTGGTTGCCAGCAACGCAGCGGCGCCGGATCCACGCGGGTTGCGGCCTGGGTTCCAGGCCAGCGGGACGCCGTTGTTGGGGTCGAGTGCGCCGAGGCCGGCGCGCGGCACGGCGCCGGCTCCGGCGCGGTCGTTGCCGTTGGCGTTGTTCAGCCAGCGCTCGTGGCCACCCACGTACACCGCGGTGCCGGTGACAGCGACGGAGAGGAGGGTGTCCTGCCCGCTGTAGTCGATCCAGCTCGGGCGCACGTTCGGCCCGGTGGCCAGGGTCTCCCAGCGGGCAGCGGCGTCGCAGGTCGAGCGCGTGCCGTCGACGTTGGTGCCGCTGCCGCCGGTGGCGGTGACGACGAAGTAGGAGCCGTCCGGCGCGAAGTCGACGTCGGTCATGTAGGTGTCGAAGGCACCGCTGAAGCACACGGCGGAGTACGCCGCGGTGTTCCAGTTCGGATCGACGACCGCGCTCGGACCGCCGAGGTCGATCATCACGATCTGGTCATGCAGCACGCCGTCGACGTTCTTGAAGTTGCCGACCGCGATCATCCGCTGCCCGTCCGGACTGATGGTGATCCGGCGTGGGCCGACCAGTCCGTTGGCCTGGTTCGCCGCGCCCGTGTAGTTGTGGTGGCCCGTGGCCTGCACGTTCATGAACGGGTCGAGCTTGCCGGTGAGCGGGACCAGGCTGGCGAGCCCGGCATGCGCGACACCGCCCACCGTGGTGAAACCGCCGCCGAGGAAGAGGTGGCCACCGGAGAGGCGGACGCCGAAGACGGCACCGTTCAGCGCCACGGGCTTCCAGCCGGACACGATCGCGCCGGTGGTGGTGTCGAGGAGCACGATGCCCTTGGACTTCACGCCGTTGACGGTGTTGAAATAGCCCCCCGCGTACACAGTCCCGGGGTTGGGTCCGGGCGTGAGGTCCTCGACGAAACCGTCGAGGGCTGGCACGAAGCCGGTGTCGAGCACCCCGGTCGTGGCGTCGAAGGCGAGGATGTAGGGACGGCTGATGACCGTCGCTCCCGTGGTGTCACCGGCGGGGCTCACCTTGGTGAAGGAGCCGCCGATGATGATCTTGGAACCCACCTGGGTGATGGCCAGGGTCTGGCCGTCGTCGACGTTCGGGGTCCCGGCCGCCGGCGCGGGGTTGACGACGGTCGACTGCTGCACGGCCCCGTAGGCGGACGCCGGCGAGGCCGACAGCGTCAGAGCCCCGAGCGCGGCAACCAGTCCGGGCACGATGACCCGAAGCATGCGGACGTGCATGGTCCCTCCCCAGGGCGTCGACGCGCGGAGCCTGCAGCCCCCCAGGGCGCATCTGACGCTGAGCGGACCGTAGGTCTGCTGTCCCTTCCTGACAAGGAGATGGCCCGCGCTCGGTGCGAATAGTTAGCCAACCTTGTCCGAACGGACGAGTCCGGCGTCGCGATCACGCGGGCGGTCGACGCGCACCTGGTCCGTTCGCCCAGGCCCAGCCGACCGGACGCCCGATGCCAGGGGCAGCGCGCGCTGCCAGAATCGACGCATGCCGTCGCAGCGAGTCCTCGTCATCGTCCAGAACCTCCCGGTCCCGCTGGATCGGCGGGTCTGGCTCGAGTGCCAGGCGCTGCGCGACGCCGGCTACACGGTCACCGTGATCTGCCCGAAGGGCCCCGGCGACCCCGACGAGCACACCATCGACGGCATCCGCATCCTCAAGTACAAGCCGGCCCCCGAGGCTGGCGGCGTCTCGTCCTACGTCCGCGAGTTCGTGCAGAGCTGGCTGTCGACGGCGCGCCGCTCGGTCACGGTCTGGCGCTCGGGCGGCTTCGACGTCATCCAGGCCTGCAACCCGCCGGACACGTACTGGGCGCTGGGTGCCCTCTACAAGACGCGCGGCGTCCAGTTCGTCTTCGACCAGCACGACCTCAACCCCGAGCTCTTCCTCTCCCGGTTCGGTGAGCCGCAGGGGCTGGCTGCGCGGGCGCAGTACAAGACCTTGCTCTGGCTGGAGCGCATGACGTACCGGGTGGCTGACCACGTGATCTCCACCAACGAGTCGTACAAACGGGTGGCCAGGGGCCGTGGGTCGCTGGCAGCCGACGACGTCACGGTCGTCCGCAGCGGGCCCGACACCACGCGGATGCGCCCGGTGACGGGCCGCGAGGACCTCCGTCGCGGGCGGCGTCACCTGCTGGTCTACCTCGGGATCATGGGACCGCAGGACGGGGTGGACGTCCTGCTCGACGCCGTCAAGGTCCTGGTGAAGGACCTCGGCCGTACCGACGTCGAGGTCGCGCTGCTGGGCTTCGGTGACTGCCTCGAGGACCTCCGCGCCAAGGCGGTCGAGCTCGAGCTCACCGACAACGTGACGTTCACCGGTCGCGCCGACGCCCAGATGATCAGCGAGTACCTCTCGACCGCGGACGTGGGGCTCTGCCCTGACCCGAAGAGCCCGCTCAACGACGTCTCGACCATGAACAAGACCATGGAGTACATGGCCTACGCGCTGCCCGTGGTCTCGTTCGACCTCGCCGAGACCCGGGTCTCGGCCGGGGACGCCGCCGTCTACGTCGAGTCGGGCCAGGTCGTCGCCTTCGCGGAGGCCGTCGCCGATCTGCTCGACGACGAGGACCGCCGGGCGCAGATGGCTCGGTTCGCCCGCCAGCGGGTGGTGCAGGAGCTCGACTGGGAGCCCAACTCGCGCGCCTACGTCTCGGTGTTCGACCGCCTGCTCGGCATCGAGCGCCCCAGGGAGCAGGCGGCGCAGTGGCCGCTGGTGGATCGTCGGCGGCGCGAGCCGGTGCCAGCCGGTGAGCTGGTCGACAGCTTCGGCAACGAGCTCGTCGACCTGCGCGACGCCGGGGCGGTCGACTCGTTCGTGCGTTCTCGTGGCCTGCCCGACGGGGAGCCCGCCCTCGAGGACTGAGGCCGTCCACAGGCGGCTCCGCGGTGCGGCAGGGCCGCCGCTGGCGCCGTAGGCTTGGGGTGTTCCCACCCGCCTCCGACCCGGAGCCGGGATCGACGTGCTGCCCGTCTGGATCCCCACCCTTCATGCGTCGTGCCTTCCTGCTGGACCTGCGATGAGCCTGGCCGGGCTGCTTCCTGTCCTCGACCGCGACCCCGCGGTTGCCGAGCTGCTGAGGACCGCGCGTGCGGGCGACCGCCCGCTGCTCGACATCGCCGCGGTGTCCTCGCTGCGCCCCTTGCTCGTGGCCGCGCTGGCCGCGGCCGAGCCGGTGGGTGCTGCGGTCCCGGTGCTGGTGGTCACCGCGACCGGACGGGAGGCCGAAGACCTCGTCGCCGCCCTGCGCTGCCTGCTGCCGCCCGACTCCGTCGACGACTTCCCGGCGTGGGAGACGCTGCCGCACGAGCGCCTCTCGCCGCGGTCGGACACCGTGGGCCGCCGGCTCTCGGTGCTCCGGCGGCTGGCCCACCCGGAGGACGCCGACGGCGCGGGGCGGCTGCGCGTCGTGGTCGCGCCGGTTCGCTCCCTCCTCCAGCCGATGGTGGGCGGGCTGGGCGACCTCGAGCCGGTGGACCTGCACGCCGGCCAGGACGTCGCTCTCGAGGATGCCGTCCGGGCGCTCGCGGCGGCGGCCTACACCCGGGTGGACCTGGTCGAGCGCCGCGGCGAGTTCGCGGTCCGTGGCGGGATCCTGGACGTGTTCCCGCCGACCGAGGAGCACCCCGTCCGGGTGGACTTCTGGGGCGACACGGTCGAGGAGGTCCGCTGGTTCACCGTCGCCGACCAGCGCAGCCACGAGGTCGCCGAGCACGGCCTGTGGGCCCCGCCGTGCCGCGAGCTCCTGCTGGACGACGCCGTGCGTGAGCGGGCGGCCAAGCTCGCCATCGACTACCCCGGCATGGCGGACATCTTCAGCCAGCTCGCCGAGGGCATCGCGGTCGAGGGGATGGAGTCGCTGGCACCGGTGCTCGTCGACCGGATGGAGATCCTGCCCGACCTGCTCCCGACCGGAACGGTGGTCCTGCTCTCGGATCCGGAACGGGTCAGGACCCGGGCGCACGACCTGTTCGCGACCGGCGAGGAGTTCCTGGCCGCCTCGTGGGCTGCTGCCGCCGCAGGTGGCCGCACCCCGCTCGACCTCGGCGCCGCGGCCTACCACGAGCTCTCCGACGTGCGGGAGCACGCGCGGGCGGCCGGCCTGCCGTGGTGGACGGTGAGCCCCTTCGCGCCGGACGTCGAGCTGAACGAGCTCCTCGGCTCGCAGGACCAGGACGACACCGTCGTGGTCGGGGCCGTCGCGGCGGAGGCCTACCGCGGCGAGACCGACCGCGCGCTCGAGGACATCCGCGGCTGGCTCGCCGGCGAGTGGAGGGTGCTGGTCGTCACCGAGGGGCACGGCCCGGCCGAGCGCATCCACGAACGGCTCCGGGACGGCGGGATCCCGGCCCGCCTCGAGCAGGACCTGCACGAGCTCCCCGACGACGCCGGGGGCCGCGTCGTGCATGTCGCCACCGGGACCCTGGAGCACGGGTTCGTCCACGAGGCGGCCCGGCTGGTGGTCCTCACCGGAGTCCGACCTCGTCGGTCAGCGGACCTCGACCAAGGACATGCGCCGGATGCCGAGCCGGCGCCGGCACACCGTCGACCCGCTCCAGCTCAAGCCCGGTGACTTCGTCGTCCACGAGCAGCACGGCGTGGGCAAGTACGTCGAGATGGTCCAGCGCACCGTCGCGGGTGCGACCCGCGAGTACCTCGTCCTCGAGTACGCGTCGTCCAAGCGCGGCCAGCCAGGCGACCGGCTGTACGTCCCGACGGACCAGCTCGACCAGGTGACTCGGTACGTCGGCGGCGAGGCACCTGCGCTGCACCGGCTCGGCGGCAGCGACTGGGCCAAGGCGAAGGGCCGCGCGAAGAAGGCCGTCAAGGAGATCGCTGCCGAGCTCATCCGGCTCTACAGCGCTCGCACCGCCTCGCCAGGGCACGCGTTCGCCCCGGACACCCCGTGGCAGCGCGAGCTCGAGGACGCCTTCCCGTTCCACGAGACCCCGGACCAGCTCGCGGCCATCAACGAGGTCAAGGCCGACATGGAGACCACGGTCCCCATGGACCGGCTGATCTGCGGGGACGTCGGGTACGGCAAGACCGAGATCGCCGTCCGGGCCGCGTTCAAGGCCGTCCAGGACGGCAAGCAGGTCGCGATCCTGGTGCCGACGACCTTGCTCGTCCAGCAGCACTTCTCGACCTTCTCCGAGCGCTTCGCCAACTTCCCGGTCGTGGTCAAGGGCCTGTCCCGCTTCCAGAGCGACAAGGAGGCGAACGCGGTCGTCGCCGGCCTCGCGGACGGTTCGGTGGACGTCGTCATCGGCACGCACCGGCTGCTCAGCAACGAGGTGCGGTTCAAGGACCTCGGGCTGGTGATCGTCGACGAGGAGCAGCGCTTCGGCGTCGAGCACAAGGAGCACCTCAAGCAGCTGCGCGTGGCGGTGGACGTGCTGGCGATGTCGGCGACGCCGATCCCGCGGACGCTGGAGATGGCCGTCACGGGGATCCGTGAGATGTCGGTCATCCAGACCCCGCCGGAGGAGCGGCACCCGGTGCTGACCTTCGTGGGGGCCTACGACGAGCGGCAGATCGGGGCGGCGATCCGTCGTGAGCTGCTGCGCGAGGGCCAGGTCTTCTACATCCACAACCGGGTCGACTCGATCGACCGGGCCGCCGCGCGCATCCGCGAGCTCGTGCCCGAGGCGCGCATCGCGGTGGCCCACGGCCAGATGGGCGAGCACCAGCTCGAGCAGGTCATCGTGGACTTCTGGGAGAAGGAGTTCGACGTCCTGGTCTGCACGACGATCGTGGAGTCGGGCCTGGACATCGCGAACGCGAACACGCTGATCGTCGAGCGCGCGGACGTCTTCGGGCTCTCCCAGCTGCACCAGCTGCGCGGCCGGGTGGGTCGTGGCCGGGAGCGCGCCTACGCCTACTTCCTCTACCCGCCCGAGAAGCCGCTGACCGAGATGGCGCACGACCGGCTCGCGACGATGGCCTCGCACACCGACCTCGGCGCCGGCATGCAGATCGCGATGAAGGACCTCGAGATCCGCGGCGCCGGCAACCTGCTGGGCGGTGAGCAGTCCGGCCACATCGCCAGCGTCGGGTTCGACCTCTACGTCCGGCTCGTCGGCGAGGCGGTGGAGGAGTTCAAGGCCGGTGGCCCCGTGGAGGGTGCCCCCGAGATGCGCGTCGAGCTCCCGGTGGACGCGCACCTGCCGCACGACTACGTGCCCGGTGAGCGCCTGCGGCTCGAGGCCTACCGCCGGATCGCCGAGGCGGTCGACGAGGCTGCCGTGGTCGCCGTGCAGGAGGAGCTCGTCGACCGGTACGGCCCCCTGCCCGAGCCCGTCGAGAACCTGCTGGCCGTGGCGCGGTTCAGGGTCCTGGCCCGGCAGGCTGGTCTCACCGAGGTCACGATGGCCGGCAACCATGTCCGGTTCGGGCCGCTCGACCCGCCCGAGTCGACCGTGCTCCGGATGAAGCGGCTCTACCCGGGCACGCTGGTGAAGCCGACGATCCGTACGATTCTGGTGCCGAGACCGACGACCGCCAGGGTCGGCGGTCGACCGCTCGTCAACACGCCGCTGCTGGACTGGTGCCGGCACGTGGTCGATGCTCTGCTCAACCGTCCGTCCAGCCCGTGAGAGGGATCCTCGTGACTGCCAGCCGTACGCGCTCACCGCTGCGCTCCGGTGCCCGTCGAGCCGGGGTCGCCGCGCTCGTGCTCGGGGCCGTCCTCGGCCTGTCGGCCTGCGACCCCAAGGAGACGGGTTCGGCGGCTGTGGTGCAGGGCACCCGGATCACCGAGCAGACCGTGCAGCAGCAGGCCGCCTCGATCCTGGACGTCTTCCGGTCCACCCAGACCGCCCAGCCGGACAACTCCACGCTGCTCACCTCACTGGTGAGCAGGGACGTCCTCAACGTCATCGTCGGCATGGCGGCGCAGAAGGCCGGC
Organism: uncultured Actinomycetota bacterium; assembly: GCA_963819215.1. Taxonomy (GTDB): domain Bacteria; phylum Actinomycetota; class Actinomycetes; order Prado026; family Prado026; genus CAWFVK01. The sequence goes on from CAWFVK010000009.1 coordinate 287,483, forward strand.
ATCACCATCCAGCAGGGCCAGATCGACGCCCTCATCGCGGCCAACGGCGGCCGGGCCAAGCTCGCGCATGACGCCGCGGTGGCCGACAACGCCTGGGTGCCGCCGGCCGACATCGACCAGCTCGCGAGGACCTACCTCATCCAGCAGGCGCTGGCGAACAAGCTCGCCCCCAGCGCCGACCAGACGGACCAGAGCACCGTGGTCGGCGAGTACCTCGTCGCCTACGCGAAGTCCGTCCCGGTGTCGGTGAGCCCGCGCTACGGAACCTGGGACCCGACGAAGCTGGCAGTCGTCCCCGTGTCCAACGACCTCTCCGTGCCAGCAGTCTCCTCCGCCACCCCGTCGCCGGCCGCCAGCTGACCCAGGCGATGCACCGTCGTGGGCCCCGCTGGTGACCGGCCGGTTGGTCCTGCTGTCGACCACGCCGCGAGTCGCACCTGGCCTGCTCACCTGGCAGGCGTGGGAGGCCCTGCGGTCCGCCGACGAGGTCTACGCCGCGAGCCCCGACCATCCGCTCGCCGCTGCCCTCGCCGACGCGGACGTGCTGCTTCGGCAGCCGACGGCCGCGGGGTCGCCCCATGGCGCGACGAGCACCGCCGCCCTCCTGCTGGAGCGCGCCGAGGGAGCCGACGTGGTGTGGGTGGGCGCCGGCGACGGTGACCCCGGTCTGGTCGACGCGCTCACTGCTGCCGTGGCGGAGCGCGCGAGCACCGCGGACGGCGCAGCAGCGCTGCCGACGATCCAGGTCGTGCCTGGCGCCTTCGACCTGCCCGGCTCGCGGCTGCTCGACCTGGTCGCCGTGATGGACCGGCTGCGCTCCCCGGGCGGCTGCCCGTGGGACGCCCGGCAGACCCACGAGACGCTGCTGCCCTACCTGCTCGAGGAGGCGTACGAGACGGTCGAGGCCATCGAGACCGGGGACGACACCGCCCTGCGCGAGGAGCTCGGCGACCTCCTCCTGCAGGTGGTCTTCCACGCCCGGCTCGCGCAGGAGGCCGCAGCCCCCTGGTCCGTCGACGACGTCGCCACCGGCATCGTGACCAAGCTGGTCTCGCGGCATCCGCACGTCTTCGCCGCGCCCGCCGGGTCCGCAGGCCTGACTGCCGACCAGGTCGAGGCCACCTGGGAGGAGCTCAAGCAGGTCGAGAAGAGGCGCTCCTCGGTGCTGGACGGCGTGCCGCTCGCGCAGCCGGCGCTCGCGCTGGCGGCGAAGCTCATGTCACGGGCCGAGCGCGCCGATCTGGTCGTCCCGCTGACCGAGGGTGCCAGCACGCCCGCAGAGCTCGTCGGCGAGGAGCTCATGGCGCTGGTCGCCAGGGCGCGCGCGGCGTCGGTCGATCCGGAGGCCGCGCTGCGAGCTGCGGCCCGCCGGTACGCCGAACGGGCCCGCCACGCAGAGTCCGTGCGGGGCTCGGCGCCGACTCGACACGACGGCACCAGCAGGTAGCGTCCTGCAGGTGAGCGACGACCCCTTCGCCGAGGCGCTCGGCGAGCCCTTCGAGCCCGCCACCAACGCCACCTTCGCCCAGGTCGCGACCGCGGCGATGGACGCGCTGCTGACCAACGACCCGGTCACGGCCACGGCGCTCGGCGACCACCGCTACGACGACCGGTTGCCGGACAACTCCGAGGCCGGCCTCGCACGGAGCAGGGAGCTGCTCGAGACGCTCATCGGCACGGTGGACTCCGTGGACGACTTCGGGCTGTCCGCGGAGAACCTCGTCGACCTCGAGATCCTGCGGTCAGAGCTCATCGGCCGGCTGTACGAGCTCGACCAGGTCCGGAGCTACTCCTGGGACCCCCTCACCTCGAACCCCGGGACGGCGCTGTACCTGCTGCTCGCCCGCGACTTCGCCCCGATGGGGGACCGGCTCCGCTCGCTCGCCGGGCGCCTCGAGGCGTTGCCGGAGTACCTCGCGCACGCCCGGGACGCGCTGGGTGCCATGCCGAAGGTGCACGTGGAGACCGCGCTCGGCCAGTTCGCCGGCACCCGCGCGCTGGTCGACGAGCAGGTCAGCGCCGCCCTGCTCGGCGAGCCGCTGCTGCGCCAGGAGGTCGAGGCCGTCCAGCTGGTGGCGCTGGCAGCCATCGACGAGCACGTCGCGTGGCTGCGGGCCCAGCTGCCGCACGCCGACCGGGACCCGCGGCTCGGTGCGGAGCTGTACGCCGGCCGGCTGTGGCACGCGCTGGACGCGGAGACCCGACCGGACGCCGTCCTGGTCAGGGCCGAGAGCGACCTCATGCGCATCGAGGCGGAGATCGCCGACCTCGCAGCGGGCCGGGACGTCCGCGCGCTGCTCGACGCGATGGCCGACGACGGTCCGGTGGATGACAGCACGATCCTCCCGCTGTGCGAGCAGGCCCTGCTCGACACGACGGAGTTCGTCCGCGCCAACGGGCTGGTGTCTGTCCCCTCGGACTGGGCCGACCTCGTCGAGGTCATCGTCATGCCGGAGATCCACCGCGGGGTCGCCGTCGCCTACTGCGACCCGCCCGGTCCGCTGGAGCCCCGCACGCTGCCGACGTTCTTCGCGGTGTCCCCGACGCCGGCGGACTGGCCGGCCGAGCGCGTGCGCTCCTTCTACCGCGAGTACAACGCGCACATGGTCCGCAACCTGACCGTTCACGAGGCGATGCCGGGGCACGTGCTGCAGCTCGCTCATGCCCGAACCTTCCGCGGCGACAGCCCGGTGCGGGCGGCGTTCTGGAGCGGGCCCTTCGTCGAGGGCTGGGCGGTCTACGCCGAGGAGCAGATGGCCCGGCTCGGGTTCGGCGGCGAGGCGCTGCGGCTTCAGCAGCTCAAGATGCAGCTGCGGATGACGATCAACGCCATCCTCGACGTCCGCGTCCACACCAGGGCGATGACCGAGGCCGAGGCCATGCGGCTGATGATGGAGCGTGGTCACCAGGAAGAGGGCGAGGCCGCGGGCAAGTGGCGGCGCGCCCAGCTCACCAGCGCGCAGCTCTCGACCTACTACGTCGGGTACTCGGAGGTCTCCCGGCTCTCGGCCGACCTCGGTCGCGCCTACCCGGACCAGACCCTGCACGCCCGGCACGACGCCATGCTCGCGCACGGCTCGCCGCCCCCGCGTCACCTGCGGGCCTTGCTCGGTGCGACGGGCACCGATGATGGGCCACGCGGGTGAATGACGCCCTGGATGTGCCGCTCTGGGTACATTGGGTCACCTCGCCCAGCCGAGAGTCAGCAGGGACGAGCGACGTGAACCACCCGACAGTGATGAGGACGCCGGTATGCGCATGACGATCCGACTGAGGTCCGTGGTGATCGGCCTGCTGGCCGTGGGGCTGCCCGTGGCCGGCATGGCGTTCGCGGGATCGGCTGAGGCCGCCACCGTCACCGCGATCGCCTTCGCGGCCTCGCCCTCGACCACGGCCGCTGGGAGTGGTCCGATCACGATGACGGGGACCCTGTCGCCGGGCGCGGGGGCGTCCACCCAGCTGACCGTGACCAGGACCCTGCTCGGGCTCGCGACGAGCCTGCCGCCCATCACCAGCGCGGACGGCAGCACCTTCTCGCTGACCGACACGCCGCCCTCCTCCGGCGTCTTCACCTACACCGTCGCCGACGGCAGCGTCACCGGCACCCACGTCGTCACCGCCACGCTCCCCCCGCAGGGCACCTTCACCGGCGTCAAGCCGGCCCGCCTGCTGGACACGCGTCCAGGGAAGAAGACGGTCGACGGCCAGTTCGCCGGCACCGGCGCCCTGGGCACCGGCGGCACCGTCAGCCTCACCATCGACGGTCGTGGCGGGGTCCCGGCCAGCGGAGTCTCTGCCGTGGTGCTCAACCTGACGGCGACGGCAGCCACCACCGGCGGGTACCTCACCGCCTACCCGGTCGGCCAGCCGCGCCCGACCGCCTCGAGCATCAACTTCGGCCACGGCGCGACGGTGGCCAACCTCGTGACGGTCCAGGTCGGCACCGGCGGCAAGGTCGCCATCACCAACAACCTCGGAAGCACCGGCGTGATCGCCGACGTCGTCGGCTACTACTCGACCGCGAGCGGACCGGCGGGCTACGCGTTCCACACCCAGGTGCCCTACCGGATCATGGACACGCGCACGGAGGCGGACGGGCCCCTGTTCGCCGACGAGTACGCACCGATCGTCTACCCGAACACCTCGTCGACGAAGGTCATCGCCGTGGCCTTGAACGTCACCGTCGTCAAGCCGCAGTCGAGCGGGTACATCTCGGTGATCCCGGCCCAGACCGGAACGCCCAACCCGACGACCTCGAACCTGAACTTCACCGCCGGGCAGACCGTCTCGAACATGGCCATCGTGGCGACCGGGCTGTTCAGCGACGCGAAGTACACGAACGTCCAGGCCTTCTTCGTGGCCAACGTGTCCCAGGGCGCCACCAACGTGACCGTCGACCAGGTCGGCTGGTACGACTACGACGAGCAGGGTGGCGGCCTGCAGTTCGTGCCGACCAGCCCCACTCGCATCCTGGACACGCGGGTGAACCTCGGGCACTCGGGGGCCGTCGGGACCGGCGCCACCGTGCAGGTCGGGAGCACGCTCGTCGGCTCGAGCGCCACCAGCTCGTTGGTGATGAACGTGACCGGGGTCAACGCGACCGCGCCGACCTACCTCAAGCTCTACGCCTCGGACCAGTCCGCACCGACGACCTCCAACCTCAACGTCGGCAACGGGTCTCCGGTGGCGAACATGGCGATCGTGGGTGTGGACTCGACGGCGTCACGCAAGTTCTCGATCTTCAACTACTCCGGCCGGATCAACACGGTCGCGGACGTCGCCGGGACCTTCGACACGTTGATCGTGCCCGGCTCGGCAGCCGCGCATGCACGCCCGGCTGCCGCCGCTCCGGCCCTGCCTGGGGTCACCGTGGTCGCTGCGGGTCGCCTGCGTCTCTGAGGCTGCCGCGCACGGTCCAGCCCGCGACGGCGTTGAGCGCGCCGCACGTGCGACCGGCAGCTGAGCAGGGCAAGGTTCAGGCGTGAGGACACTCGCGCTGCTGGTGATCGCCGGGCTGCTCGGTCCGTTGCTCGCCTCATTGCGTCCGAACGGGCCGACGCGGACCTCGACGGTCTCCGTCCCTGTCGTCGTCGGCGAGATCCTGGCCGGCGTCCTGGTCGGCCCGCACGTGCTGGGCTGGATCAACCCGCACGAGCCGGTGGCCTCGGTGCTGCACGACGCCGGCTTCGCGATCCTGATGTTCATGGTCGGCATCGGCCTGCCGCTGGCCGACAGGTCGTTGCTCGCGGGGGCTCGTCGGGGCCTTTCGGCGACCGCGATCTCGGTGGTGGTCGCGGCCGGCCTCGGCGTCGGGATCGCCCACCTGCTCGACCTGCCGCGCCCGGCAGCGATCGCGACGGTGCTGGCCACCTCGTCCGCGGCGGTGGCGCTGCCGATCCTTCGCGACTCCGGCGGGGGCTTCGCCGGGGCAGGCGCTTCGGTGGCGGTGTGGGTGCTCGCGGCCGACCTGCTCACGGTGCTGGCCCTGCCGCTGGTGGCCAGCTCGGGCTCGACGGTGCGGGTGGTCCTCGCGAGCGCCGCAGTCACCGCGGCGGCGGGGGTGGCGGTCGTGGTGTTCCACGTGATCGACCGGGCGCAGTGGTGGCAGGGTGCCCGGCAGTCCTCGAAACGCTGGCACTGGGGGCTGGACCTGCGGGTCGCCCTCGCGGTGCTCTTCGGCCTGAGCTGGCTCGCGATCGTCCTGGGGACCAGCCCGCTCGTCGCGGGGTTCGCCGCCGGGGTCGCCGTCTCGCTGGGCCGGCACACCTCCAAGCGGATGACCCAGCAGCTGATCGGGGTGGGGGAGGGCTTCCTGATCCCGATCTTCTTCGTGGTGCTCGGTGCCTCGCTGGACGTCCGCTCGATCCTGGCCTGGCACACCCTCGCGCTCGCCGCCCTGCTGGTGGCCGGCAACCTGGTCTCGCACCTGGTCGCGGCCCGTGCGTGCCGACTGCCCTGGGGAGCGGGCCTGCTGGCCACCGCGCAGCTGGGTGTACCCGTGGCGCTCGTGACGCTGGGGGGTCAGGGCGGCTGGTTGCGGCCGGGCGAAGGCGCCGCCTTCATCGCGGCGGCGCTGGTGAGCATCGGCACGTCGGCCGCCGGTGGCGCCCTGCTGACGAGGGCCAGCCGAGCGGGGACGGCGGACCAGCCGGCTGCCGATAGGGTTTCCCCGTCCCCGCACAGCCAGTGAAGGAGCAGCACGTGGCATCGATCGAGGCCGTCGGAGCACGCGAGATCCTCGACTCGCGCGGCAACCCCACCGTCGAGGTGGAGGTCGCGCTCGACGACGGCACCGTCTCGCGCGCCATGGTCCCCTCGGGGGCTTCCACCGGCGCCTTCGAGGCCGTCGAGCTCCGGGACGAGGACCCCGCCCGCTATGGCGGCAAGGGCGTGCAGAAGGCCGTGCTCGCGGTGGTGGACGAGATCGGTCCCGAGCTCCTCGGCTTCGACGCCAGCGAGCAGCGCCTCGTCGACCAGGCCCTCATCGACCTCGACGGCACTGCCGGCAAGTCCCGGCTCGGTGCGAACGCGCTGCTCGGGGTCTCGCTCGCGGTGGCGCGCGCGGCAGCCGACTCCGCCGACCTCCCCCTGTTCCGCTACGTCGGCGGCCCCAACGCGCACGTCCTGCCCGTCCCGATGATGAACATCCTCAACGGCGGCGCGCACGCGGACAGCAACGTCGACATCCAGGAGTTCATGATCGCGCCGATCGGCGCGGCCACGTTCGCCGACGCCCTGCGGTGGGGTGCCGAGGTCTACCACGCGCTGAAGGGCGTGCTGAAGTCGAAGGGCCTCGCGACCGGCCTCGGTGACGAGGGCGGCTTCGCGCCGAACCTGGACTCCAACCGGGCGGCGCTCGACCTCATCACCATCGCCGTCGAGAAGGCCGGGTTCACGCCGGGCACGGACATCGCGTACGCGCTGGACGTCGCGGCGACGGAGTTCTGGTCCGAGGCCGGGTACGCGTTCGAGGGCGGCACCAAGACGTCAGAGGAGATGGCCGACTACTACGCCGAGCTCGTCGCCGCGTACCCGCTCGTGTCCATCGAGGACCCGCTGAACGAGGAGGACTGGTCGGGGTGGCAGGGCCTGACGACGCGGCTCGGCGACGCCGTCCAGATCGTCGGCGACGACCTCTTCGTCACCAACCCCGAGCGGCTGCAGCGTGGCATCGACTCCGCGACGGCGAACGCGCTGCTGGTGAAGGTGAACCAGATCGGCACCCTGACCGAGACGCTGGACGCCGTCTCGCTGGCCCACCGCAGCGGCTATCGCTGCATGATGAGCCACCGTTCCGGCGAGACCGAGGACACCACGATCGCCGACCTCGCGGTGGCGACGGACTGCGGGCAGATCAAGACCGGGGCCCCGGCACGCAGCGAGCGGGTCGCGAAGTACAACCAGCTGCTCCGGATCGAGGACGAGCTCGACGAGGCCGCTCGGTACGCGGGTCGCTCCGCGTTCCCGCGCTTCCGCGGGTAGATCCTGGTCGGATGGCACCACCACGTCGCAGCAGTCGCTCCGCCGACCCGCGCGCGAGCCCGCGGGCGAGCCGCCCCACCGGGAGCGGCACGCGCACGCCGACCGGCCGGGCCTCCTCGCGCCCGACCGGTCGCAGCGTGCCGGGCCCGGTCGCCGGTGACGGCTCCGCCGGCTCCACGCGCACCGCTGCTGTTGACGCCGACGCCGCAGTCGGCGGACGGGGTGGCCCGGGTGCCCGGCTGACCGGCCGGGCCGCCGTGCTGTTCGTCGTCCTCGGCCTGCTGGTGGTGGCGTATGCCTGGCCAGTGCGCGAGTACCTCCGCCAGCGCACCGAGCTCGACGCCATGCGCAGCAACCTGAGCGCGACCCAGGAGCACGTCCAGGAGCTCTCCGACGCCAAGGCCAAGTGGAGCGACCCGGCTTACGTCGTGGCGCAGGCGCGGGACCGTCTGCACTACGTCATGCCGGGCGAGGTCGGGTACATCGTCATCCACCCCGCCACCAAGGCCGCGGCGCCGGCACCCACCCCCGCGGTCGCGCCCGCGACGCCGGTCGATCCTTGGTACTCCGCGTTGTGGAGCAGCGTCCAGGGCGCCGACCAGCCGGCGACGCGCTGATCCGGTGCCGCCCGAGCCGCCGGTGCCGCCCGACCTGCCGCCACGACCCGCCGTCCGACCGGGACGTCGCAGCCGTGGCTGCTCAGCTCGGACGCACGCCGCGGGGCCTGCTCGCCGTCGCGCATCGCTGCCCCTGCGGGAACCCGGACGTCGTCACCACCGCCCCACGGCTGGACGACGGCACGCCGTTCCCGACCTTCTACTACCTCACCTGCCCGCGGGCGACAGGGGCGGTCAGCACGCTGGAGTCGCAGGGTCTGATGCGGACCATGCAGGACCGCCTGGCCTCCGACGCCGAGCTCGCTGACCAGTACCGCCGCGCGCACGCGTCCTACGTGCGGGAGCGGGAGTCGGTCGGCAGCGTGCCCGAGCTCGCCGGGATCTCCGCTGGCGGCATGCCCGACCGCGTCAAGTGCCTGCACGTCCTGGTGGCGCACGCGCTGGCAGCTGGTCCAGGGGTCAACCCCTTCGGCGACGAGGCCCTCGCGCAGCTGCCGTCGTGGTGGGCGGCGGGCCCCTGCTGGACCGAGCCGGAGCCCGCCGAGGCCGACCAGTGACGCGCGTCGGTGCGATCGACTGCGGCACGAACTCGATCAGGCTGCTCGTCGCCGACCTCGAAGCGCCCGCTGGCGACCGACCGGCATCGTTCGTCGAAGTGGACCGCCAGATGGAGATCGTCCGGCTGGGGCAGGACGTCGACCGCACTGGGCGCCTCGCGCCCGAGGCGCTGGCCCGCACGTTCGCTGCCTGCGACCGGTACGGGCAGGTGCTGCGGAGCCTCGAGGTCGAGCGCGTGCGGTTCGTGGCGACCTCGGCCTCACGAGACGCCGAGAACCGCGCCGAGTTCGTCGCCGGCGTGCTGGACCGCATCGGCGTCCAGCCCGAGGTCGTGCCGGGGTCCGAGGAGGCCGCGCTGTCCTTCGCCGGCGCGACGCTGGAGCTGGTCGGCCGCGACCCCGTGCCGTTCCTGGTGGTGGACATCGGCGGCGGCAGCACCGAGTTCGCGCTGGGCTCGTCGCACCCGACGGCCTCGCTGTCCGTCGACGTCGGCTGCGTGCGGATCACCGAGCGGCACCTGCACGATGACCCGCCGACGGCTGAGCAGGTGGAACGCGCACGGGTGGACATCGAGGCCGCCGTCGACCGCGCTGCCGAGGCCGTGCCCGTGCAGGGGGCAGCCACCCTGGTCGGGCTTGCTGGCTCGGTGACGACGCTGGCGGCCATCGACGCCGCGCTCACGTCCTACGACGCCGCACGCACGCACCACTACCGCCTGTCCGCCGCGGCCGTGCACCGCCTCACCGCGGACCTGCTGGCGATGACCAGGGCGCAGCGCGCGGCGATCCCGGTGATGCACCCCGGGCGGGTGGACGTCATCGCTGCCGGCGCGATGGTGCTCGACGCCGTCGTCCGCCGGACCGGGCGCCCCGAGGTGCTGGTGAGCGAGCACGACATCCTGGACGGGATCGCCTGGAGCCTGTTGTGATGCGAGGGTGTGTGAAGGGTTGCGCCCGCAGCCGCTGGACGTAGTCGATGGAGGATCCATGGGTGAGCACGTCTCGTTCGCGGCCAACGGAGGGACCTGCGAGGGTTACCTCGCCCTGCCGGAGTCCGGCTCCGGGCCCGGGGTCATCGTGGTGCAGGAGTGGTGGGGCCTCGTGCCGCACATCGAGGAGCTCGCCGACCGGTTCGCGGCGGCCGGCTACGTCGCGCTCGCGCCGGACTTCTACCACGGCATCAAGACCTACGAGCCGGACGAAGCCATGCGCCTGCTGATGTCGCTGGCGATGGACCGGGCCGCCCACGACCTCTCCGGCGCTGCCGACTATCTCGGCGCGCGGCCGGAGACGACGAGCCCCGCGGTCGCGGCGGTGGGCTTCTGCATGGGTGGGTCGCTCGCGCTCTGGTCAGCCACGCTGGCCCCGAACATCGTCGCGACCGTCGGGTTCTACCCGGCGGTGCCCTGGCAGGCGATGAACCCTGACTGGTCCGGTTATGCGGGCAAGGCGGCCATCATCCACTGCGACGAGGAGGACGGCCTGTCCGTCGCCGAAGGCATCGTCGACGCGAAGAACGGGATCGAGGCCGCGGGCGGCAGCGTCCGTACGTTCGACTACCCGGGCACGCACCACGCGTTCGTCAACGACACCCGGCCCGAGGTCTACGACGCCGTCGCCACCGCGCTCGCCTGGGATCGCACGCTGGAGTTCCTGCAGACACAGCTCACGCGTTGACCCACCGGCGGACCCACCGGCGGACCCACCGGCCCCACCGAGCGGCCGTCCGGCCAGACCGACCGGCCAGATGAGCCTGAGCCCGGTCCCGCCCGGCAGTGGCTGGCCCGACGACCCAGCGTCGCCCGACACCCCGGTAGCGCGGGGCGCCGCCGACGTCCGCTCGCTCGCTCGAGGGGCGAGGGAGCTCGCGGAGCTCGATGCGCGGGTGTCGGTGTGCAGGGCCTGCCCCCGGCTCGTCACCTGGCGGGAGGACGTCGCTCGGGACAAGCGTCGCTCGTTCGCGGGGGAGCAGTACTGGGGGCGCCCGATCCCCGGGTGGGGAGCGTCGGCGCCGACGCTCCTGATCGTCGGGCTCGCGCCGGCTGCGCACGGCGGCAACCGGACCGGGCGCGTGTTCACGGGGGACCGCAGCGGGGACTGGCTCTTCGCCTCGCTGCACCGCGTCGGGCTGGCGTCGCAGCCGACCTCGACCAGGGCGGGCGATGGCCAGCGGCTGATCGGGGCGCGGATGGTCGCCGTCGTCCGGTGCGCGCCCCCGGCCAACCAGCCGACTCCCGCCGAGCGCGACACCTGCGCCCCGTGGCTCGACGCCGAGCTCGCGCTGGTGCGTCCCGTCGCTGCGCGTGGTGCTCGCGCTGGGGGCCTTCGCCTGGGACAACGCCTTCGCGGCGCTGGACCGCGCCGGCGAGGCAGTGCCGCGTCCGCGCGCCAGGTTCGGGCACGGGGCCGAGGTGCTGCTGCCGTCCGGGCTGACGCGTGGTCGCGAGCTTCCACCCCAGCCAGCAGAACACGTTCACGGGCCGTCTCACCGAGCCGATGCTGGACGCCGTCCTCGCCAGGGTGCGCGACCTGGCCAGCTCCTGAGCGGTCGTGGCGCCGTCGGCGTCCGTACCAGCGGCTGCGAGCACGCGGGCTGGCGCTGTCCTGCCGCGAAGGTGCCGCGCGCACGGGACGGCCCCTAGGGTTGGGCCATGGCTGCCCCCAAGACCTCCCGTCCGCCGCGCATCCTCATCGTCGGCGGTGGTTACGTCGGGATGTACACGGCGATGCGGTTGCAGAAGAAGCTCCGCAAGGGCGAGGCCTCGATCACCGTCGTCGACCCTCGTTCCTACATGACGTACCAGCCTTTCCTGCCCGAGGCCGCCGCCGGCTCGATCCAGCCCCGGCACGTGGTCGTCCCGCTACGGCGGGTGCTGAAGGACGCCGAGGTGATCACCGGCGGCGTCCGCGAGATCGACCACGCGAACCGGATCGCGATCATCACCCCGCTCGAGGGTCCGGACTACGAGTGCGCCTACGACCAGCTGGTCATCGCGGTCGGCTCGATCTCGCGCACCCTGCCGATCCCCGGCCTCGCCGAGATCGGGACGGGGTTCAAGAACGTCGAGGAGGCCATCCAGCTGCGCAACCGGGTGATCGAGTGCCTCGACATCGCCGAGTCCACGAAGGACCCGGAGATCCGGGCACGGAACCTCGCCTTCGTCGTGGTCGGCGGCGGGTATGCCGGCATCGAGTGCCTGGGCGAGCTCGAGGACATGTCTCGGTACGCGACCCGGTACTACCGCACGATCACGCCGGCCGACCTGCGCTGGGTGCTCGTCGAGGCCAGCGGCCGGATCCTGCCCGAGGTCGGCGCGGACATGGGCGTCTACACGTTGACCGAGCTCCGTCGGCGGGGCATCGACTGCTACCTCGAGACCCGGCTGGAGTCATGCGTCGGCGGCCACGTCAAGCTCTCCAACGGCGAGGAGTTCACCACCGAGACGCTGATCTGGACGGCCGGGGTCAAGCCGAACCCGCTGGTGGCGCGGACCGGGTTCCTGCTCGATGACCGTGGCCGCCTGGTGGGGCGCCCGACGCTGCAGATCCACGGGGTGAACAACGCGTGGATCGCCGGGGACGCCGGTGCGGTCCCGGACCTCACCGGGCCGCCTGGCGCCGTCACCTCGCCCTCGGCGCAGCACGCCGTCCGGCAGGCGAAGGTGCTCGGAGACAACATCGTGGCGGTGCTGCGGAACAAGGAGCCCAAGCCCTACCGGCACAAGTACGTCGGCTCGGTGGCTTCGCTCGGCCTCTACAAGGGGGTCGCCCAGGTGTACGGCATCAAGCTCAAGGGGTTCCCGGCCTGGTTCGCGCACCGGACGTACCACATGAGCCGGATGCCGACCTTCTCCCGCAAGGTGCAGGTGCTCGTCGACTGGACCCAGGCCTTCTTCTTCCGCCGCGAGATCATCTCGCTGTGGGGGATGCACGAGCCCTTCAAGGAGTGGGCTGAGGCCGCCGCGCCGACGGCTCCCGCTGCTGCTTCGACGCCACCTGCCACGCCTGCTGCTAGCTAGGCTCTGCGCTGGCTGGTCAGCTCGCCTGCTTGCTGACCCGTTCGCTCGTCTGCCCCCGTAGCCCAATCGGTCAGAGGCAGCCGCCTTAAGAGCGGCCAAGTGTGGGTTCGACTCCCACCGGGGGTACCTCCGCTGGCAGGTCGCTCGCCCGGGGGAGCACTGGTCCGCGACCGGGGCAGGCGCGATGTCGGCAGGAGAGGGACCCGCGACCCCAGGACGGATCCCGGGAGCCGCGGGCTCCCTCCCCCTGGCGGGCCGGATGAGGCTCTTGTCCCCGCGTTCCCGTCCGCCTAGGGAGACCACGCGCCGGCCTCCGACAACCGGGCGTGATCCCTTGCAGCGACAACGTTGTACGAAGTTCGGCCGTCCCCCAAGCCTCTGGCAGGTTCCTGCAAAAGGCTTTTCCTCAGTGGAGGTCTAGGTGGCCATCGCGAGCAGCAGTCCGACCCAGATGACCGACGCCGCGACGGCCCTGGTCGTCGCGGGCGAGGGTGGGTTGAACGACAAGGTGCTCAGCGACATGGGTGCTCCTAGCGAGGGTCGTGGGGAGGAGGCGTCGCACCGTACCTGGCTCGACGCGCCCACCTTCCTTAGATCGGCTCAGCGTGCGCGTGTCTTGAACCCGGCTGCGGGAAGTCGCTGGTCGCGCGCCGCAGGTTCGCCCGGCCGGAGCCTCAGCCCGCGGTGCGTACGCTGGCAGACATGTCCTCGGCCCGTGAACGCTCCGTCACCGCTGTCGTCGCCGGTGGATCGTTGGCCGCAGGTTTCGCGGTCGCCCAGGCATCCGGAGTCAGGGCCCTCGGCGGCGTGGTGCTCCTCGCGGCTGGAACCTGGTGCGCCGTGCGCTGGAAGCGCGAAGCCGGCACGTCGACCATGGTCGTCCTCGGCACGACCTACCTCGCGGCCTTCGTCGGGTCGCACCTGCTGGCCAAGCCGATCGGGGCCTGGCCAGCGGTGGCGACCGTCTCGGCCGTCACTGCGGGTGCCTCGTACCTCCTCACCGGCGAGCGTGCGGGAACTTCGGTGCCCTCGCGTTCGTAGTTCGGGCATGGGGAGCCGGCGTCAGGCACGAGGCCCAGCACGAACGGCACTGACCGCCGCCGTGGTCGTCGCGTCGATCGGCTTGCTCGCTGGCTGCTCAGGTTCCGGCTCGCAGCCCGCGCCGGTCGGGAGCACCGCTGGCGGCTCGCCGAGCCCCACGACGAGCGCGACGCCCTCGGTCACCGCCTCCGCGTCCACGGCCGGCCCGACCGTCGCGGCCGTGGTCTCCAGCGCTGCCAGCAGACCGGCCGCCACCATCACCACGGTCACCGCGGTCGGCGGCAAGGCTCCGAAACCCGGAGCGGCCGTGGTGCTCCGTGCCGTCGTCGCCGCGACGAAGGTCGGCCTCGCTGCCGTGCCCACCGGAAGCGTCCAGTTCCAGCTAGCCGGCCGGATGGCCGGCAGTGCTCCGCTCGTGTCGCAGGGCTCGACGGCCTACGCAGACCTCACGGTCAAGCTGACCGGCGGGACGTACGCGGTGGTGGCGGTCTACGCGGGTGACTCGACCCACGCACCGAGCACCTCGGCCGCGTTCTCGCTGTCGATCCCCACGTCCGTCGCGTCCCTCGACCTCACGTACAAGCCCCTGGGGACGCCCGGCAAGCTGCACATCGTGATCGTCGTGAAGTCGACCAGACCGGGCCCGGTGGCGACGGGGTCGGTCGAGGTCTCGATCGACGGCGGGGCGCCGGTGGAGCTGGCGCTCGTGGCCGGACGGACCCACGTCGACCACCAGTTCGTCTACTACAAAGGCGGCCGGCACACCGTCGTCGTGCGCTACCCGGGCGACGGCTACGTGTCACCCGTCGCCGGAAGCATCATCGTCACGACGTAGTTATGAGGACAGGACGTAGTCACACCTACTGATGGAGTGACAGCGGCGGCGGTGGGCACGTGCGACGCTGTCCCCAGTGGCCGAACGGCGGCTGGTGTTCGGCGCGACGGCTGTCTACCGTGTTGAGCAAGATCTACTCGAGGAGAGTCATGGAGAGCAAGAACCCGGTGCTGACCCGGGAGTTCGCCACGTTCCGGTCCGGTGCGACGAGCGCGGAGACGCTGCAGGGGATGTACGACGCCCCCGGCGCGGGTCGCGCCATGACCATCGACGACGTCGTCGTGAAGACCGGCGTGCTCTTCGTGGTGCTCTTCGTGTCGGCCATCGTCGGATGGCGGGTCTTCCAGCAGCCCAACGTCGCCGTGTTCCTGACCGCGATCGTGGCGTTCGGGCTGGCGATGTTCATCTCGTTCAAGCGTGACGCGAGCCCGGTGCTGATCATCGCCTACTCCCTCGTCGAGGGTCTCTTCCTCGGTGCGATCAGCAACTGGTACCAGAACTCCGCCTACCTCAACCCGAACCAGGGCAACCTCGTCGGCCAGGCGATCATCGGCACCTTCGCCGCGTTCGCCGTGATGCTCGTGCTCTACAAGAGCGGTCGGCTGCGGGCCACGCCCCGGTTCACCAAGGTCATGACGATCGCGCTGGTCTCCTACCTCGGCATCGCCGTGGTCAGCCTGGTGGCGGCCCTGTTCGGGGTCGGCGGTGGCTGGGGTTTCTACGGCGTCGGCGGTCTCGGCCTGCTGCTCTGCGCTGTGGGTGTCGGCCTGGCCGCGTTCACGCTGGTGCTCGACTTCGACGCCATCGAGAAGGGCGTCGCGGCCGGGATGCCGGAGAAGGAGTCGTGGCGCGCAGGGTTCGGCCTGATGGTCACCCTGATCTGGCTGTACCTCGAGCTGCTGCGCCTGCTCTCCATCGTGCAGGGCGGCGGTCGGCGCTGATCGCCGACTGCGTGCGCTGAGCTGAGCCGACTGATCAGAGGGGATCGAGCCGAAGGGGCGCGGTCTAGAGGTTGCGGCGGGCTCGCTGCAGGTCGTTCTCGTGGACGATCGCGGTGGCCATGCCGTGCGAGATCTCGTACTCGTCCTGCAGCCAGCGCACGCGCTCGTCGAACCGGGTGAAGGACGGCCCGTCGTCCAGGGTCTTGAACCAGGCCTTGGTGTCGCGTCCGGTGACGCTAGGGACGTTCGCCAACAGGTTGGCGTGCGTCTCGTCCGAGTGGTGCAGGGTCATCTGGCCTCCAGGATCATCCACCCGGTCGCATTCCGTTTCGACCGTGCCAGCACGATAGTCCCGTGCACGCGGACACAACAGGGACGAACGCACCCCAGCGCCAGCAGCTCGTGGTCGAGCTCGAGCGGCTGGTCGATCGACTTCGGTCGATGTCCGAGGCCCGTCTGGTCCGCGCCAGTGGCCGTGATGCGCAGGGCAGCGGTGTCCGCGGCAGCGGTGTCCATGGCAGCGTCGCCAGCTCCGCGCGGGTCGTCGCCCAGCTGCTTGCGGACGCCGCGGCGGAGCTCGAGGGCCGCGAGCGTCAGGCCCTGCCGGTCCTGCCGGCGCTGGCGGTCGGTGACCAGGTCGCGGTGACCGGTCACGACCTGCTCCTCGCTGCCGCCGAGCGCGCCGACCCGCGGGCCGGTGCACTGCTCGACGAGGCGGCGGCCGCCTGCCGAGCGCTGCGCCTCGACGCCTGACCAGCGAGGGAGGCGGAGACGCCAGCTACCGGCTGACAGGCTCTGCAGTCTCGGCGGTGTCCTCGGCGGTGGTCTCGTCGGCGCCGTCCGTGTCGTGAGCGCTGGCATCCGCTGCAGGGTCAGTCTCGTCCGGCGCGTCGTGAGCATCCGGGCGGAGGAGAGGGATGCGGTACCGAAGCGTGGCCCAGCGTCCCTTGACCCCCCGGTCCTCACCCTCGACCGAGCCGGCGGCGACCTCGGTACCCCCCTGCTCGGCGGCCCTGGCTGCGAGCTCGGCCAGCGGCGCCACCCGCTCACCTCGGCTGGGGTCGAGGCTGTCGGCGTCCGACGCCGCCAGCCCGACCGCCGCGCACGCGCTCGGCAGCAGGACCTCACCTGCCCGGCGGTAGCCCAGCGAGGAGGGGTGGAAGCCGTCCGAGCTGAAGTAGTCCTGCGGCCGCGCGGCGAACTCCGGCCCGAGCAACGCGCCCAGCGAGACGGCAGTGGCGCCCGCTTCGACAGCAGTGATCGCCTGCGCGGCGGCCAGCGTCCGCGACCAGCGCCGTGCGAGCGTGCGGAGCGGGTTCGGGACCGGCTGCACCGTGCCGAGATCGGGGCAGCACGCGACGACCACGGCGCACCCGGCCTCCTCGAGCCGGCGGGTGACCTGGTCGAGGTAGCGCAACGAGACCGTGGTGCGGACGCGGTGCGTGACGTCGTTGGCTCCGACCATGAGGACCGCGAGCTGCGGCCCGGAGCCGTCGAAGGCGTGCAGCGCGACCTCGACCTGCGGCGGGACGTCCGACGTCTTGGCGCCGACCACGGCGAGGTTGACCAGCTCGACCGGTGCGCCGGAGGCCTCGGCGAGCCCGCGCGCGACCACGACAGCCACGGTGTCCTCGGCGTCATCCGCGCCGAGGCCAGCGGCGCCTGAGTCGCCGAGCATCACGAACCGCAGCGCCGGCCCGGCGCCCCTCCCGTAGCGGCCGTCGACGACGAACGGCTCGCCCGACGGGGTCACCGACACGTCGTCGGGCGATGAGCGACTGCGCCCAGAGGACCCCGAGCGCGCCGCCAGCGGCGACGCCGACCGCACCGCCGCCACCGAACGCGGCCTTGGCCGAGACCCGTCGTGCCCGTCCCGCCAGACTCATGCCACCTCCCGCTGCTGTCTCCCAGCACTCTAACTGCGCCCTAAGGTGGGTCCGTGCGCGTCTACGACTCCATGATCGAGCTCGTCGGCAAGACCCCGCTCGTGCGCCTCACCAGCGTGACGGACGGCATTGCGGCGACGGTGCTGGTGAAGGTCGAGTACCTCAATCCGGGCGGCTCGGTGAAGGACCGCATCGCGCTGACCATGGTCGAGGCGGCGGAGAAGGACGGCCTGATCGGGCCGGGCGGGACCATCGTCGAACCGACGTCCGGCAACACCGGGGTCGGCCTGGCGATGGTCGCGCAGGGCCGGGGCTACCACTGCGTGTTCGTGTGCCCCGACAAGGTCTCCCAGGACAAGATCAACGTGCTGCGGGCCTACGGCGCCGAGGTCGTGGTCTGCCCGACCGCCGTCCCGCCGGAGCACCCCGACTCGTACTACAGCGTGTCCGACCGGCTGGCCCGTGACATCCCCGGCGCCTGGAAGCCCAACCAGTACTCCAACCCGCAGAACCCGGCGGCCCACTACGCGACGACCGGGCCGGAGATCTGGGCGGACACCGACGGCACGGTGACGGTCTTCGTCGCCGGCGTCGGTACCGGCGGCACGATCAGCGGGGCTGGGCGCTACCTCAAAGAGGCCTCCGGCGGCGCCATCCGGGTGGTGGGCGCGGACCCCGAGGGCTCGGTGTACTCCGGTGGCAGCGGGCGGCCGTACCTGGTGGAGGGCGTCGGGGAGGACTTCTGGCCCACGACGTTCGACCGCTCGGTCTGCGACGAGGTCGTGGCGGTCTCGGACAAGGACTCCTTCGCCATGACGCGTCGCCTCGCCCGCGAGGAGGCGCTGCTCGTCGGCGGTTCGTGCGGGATGGCGGTGGTGGCCGGCTTGAAGGTGGCCGCCACGCTGGGCCCTGAGGACGTCGTCGTGATCCTCCTGCCCGACTCGGGGCGCGGCTACCTCGGCAAGGTCTTCAACGACGAGTGGCTCGCCTCGTACGGCTTCCTCTCCCAGGACGCCACCGGGCGCACCGTCGGTGACGTGCTGCGGGGCAAGACCGGTGAGCTGCCTCCGCTCGTGCACACCCACCCCAACGAGACGCTGGCTGAGGCGATCGCGATCCTGCGGGAGTACGGCGTCTCGCAGATGCCGGTCGTCCGCGCTGAGCCGCCGGTGATGGCCGCCGAGGTCGCGGGCTCGGTGGTCGAGCGTGACCTCATGGACGCGCTGTTCTCTGGCAACGCGCGGCTGGCGGACCGGGTCGAGGACCACACGTCGGCGCCCCTGCCTGCGGTGGGTGCCGGTGAGCCGGTGGAGCAGGCGGTGGCAGCCCTGGAGACCTTCGACGCCGTGCTCGTCCTCGACGACGGCAAGCCCGTAGGTGTGCTGACCCGGCAGGACCTGCTCGGCTACCTCACCCAGGGCTGACCGGCGGCTGTCAGGTCGCTTCCAGGTCGCTCCCTAGGCGCTGTCGCCCCGTTGGTGGTGCGTTCGCACCACCCCGGCGTGGTCGAACCCGTCGCAGCTCCCCGGCTCAATGCCCGCCCGGATCCTGCCGATGCCGGTGTGACTGCCGGACCGCTCGTGCACGTCCGGCTCCTGAGCGCGAGGGAGGTGACGGGCAGGTGGGAACGGAGACGCCAGCGACCGCAGGGCCGGCTGAAGGGCCGGCTGAAGGGCCGGCGCTGGGCCAGCTCAACCGTCGCCTGCAGGGCTGCTGCGGCGGCGCAACCTGCGCCTGCCTGCGCTCATGGCGGCCTTCGCGTGCTTGGCGACCGCCGCCGTGCTCGGCACCGTCGGGCTGCGTGCCAACCAGACCACCTCCGACCTGCAGGACGCGCGGCTGCAGAGCACCGCGGAGCAGGCGACCACGCAGATGACCCAGACGCTCGAACGCGCTCGGGTCATCGATCTCATGATCGCCAGGGAGCCGAGCTTCGCCCAGTACGTCGCCGACCCGCGCCCGGCTGCGCAGAAGGTGCTGGACGACACCGGACCGCTCGGGCAGATCCACGACACGCTGCGGTACCTGACGACCATCTTCCCGGTCGCGCTCGACGACGCGGGTTTCGTCACCACGGACGGCCGCGAGGTCGCACGCTTCGGCAACGGCCGGTTCGCGCTCGCCCCCGACCTCGGGAGTGTCGCCAACCAGTCGTTCTTCAAGGCCGCCATGGCGCTCCAGCCTGGTGCGGTCTACCGGTCGGTGCCCGAGATCTCGCCGGTCTCCGGCGCGTACGTCATCACCGAGGCGACGCAGACGCAGACCGCCGGCGGCAAGCCGGGCGGCGTCGCGTACTTCTCGCTGACGCTGGACAGCTTCCGGACCGGCTTCGTCAACGCCGCCGTCGGCGACCAGCAGGTCCGCATGATCGACCAGTCCGACGGCAAGGTGCTGCTCGACAGCAAGTACCTCCAGGACTCCGGAGCCGGGGACGGGAGTGCCGTACCGGTGCGGCCGGAGGACCTCGTCTTCACCACGGACCTCGCCGCCTTCCGCTCCGGCAGCGGGACGCAGACCCTGGACGGCCAGCGGTTGTCGTACGCGACGGTGCTGGGGGAGGACGCCAGCGTGCACGGCGGCTGGGTCGTCGTCGCCTCGCAGCCGGCGCAGGGCCTGGCGAGCGCGTTCGGCGGCTTCGGCGCGGCGGTCGTCGGACTCTTCGTGCTCGGGTCTGCTCCTGCTCGTCCTCGGGCTGCTGCTCTGGGTGCGGGCCGTCCGAGAGCGAGCGACCAGGGCCAGCCGCACGGCGGTCGAGCGTGACGAGCTCGCGGCCCGGATGGGCGACCTGTCCGAGGCGCTGGAGAAGGTCGGCGCTGGTGACCTCGCCGTGAGCCTGCCGGTCGAGGCGTTCGGCGACGGCAGCATGGCCCGGATGGTGGGGGGCTTCGACGAGACGATCGCCCGGCTGCGGGTGCTGGTGGCCCAGGCCCAGACCAGCGGCGACCAGCTCGCGAGCTCCGCGGTGGAGCTGCTGCGCCTCGCCGGGGAGCAGGCGGACATGGCGGGCGAGCAGTCGTCCGCGGTGGTCGAGACGACCGTCACGATCCAGCAGCTCGCGGCGACCGCCACCCAGATCGCCGACTCGGCGACCGGGGTCAGCGACGCGGCGGGACAGATGCTCGTGCTCAGCGAGGAGGGTCGCACGGCCGTCCAGGACTCGTTGGGCGCCATGGACCGCATCGCAGGGCGGGTCGAGTCCATCGCGGTCAGCACCGAGTCCCTGGGTGACCAGGTGAGCGAGATCGGCGGGATCCTGGCCCTGCTCGACGACCTCTCCGACCAGACCAACCTGCTGGCGTTGAACGCGGCGATCGAGGCCGCCCGCGCCGGCGAGCACGGCCGGGGCTTCGCCGTGGTCGCCGCCGAGGTGCGCAAGCTGGCCGAGCGCGCGCGCGAGTCGACCGGGCGGATCCAGGGCCTGGTCGCGGAGATCCAGGCGAGCATGAGCGCGACGCTGGCGGCGAGCGAGGAGGGCGCCCGCGAGGTTCGCAGCGGTTCGTCGCTGGCCCACGGCGCCGTCGACGTCCTCGAGCGGATCGCCGAGCGCGTCGAGGACGCCGCCACGTCGGTCAAGGAGATCTCGGTCGCGACGCAGCAGCAACGCACCGCCTCGGACCAGGTGGTCGTGGCGATGACACGCCTGGCCGCGGTCTCCCAGCAGTACGCGATGGGCTCGCGGCAGGCCGCGGTGTCGGCCGAGCAGCTGGCCTCGCTGGCTGGTGATCTGCAGGGCTCCATCGAGACCTTCAGCGTGGTCGAGAGCGGACCCGGCGCGACCACCGCGGTGCCGTGGGCGCCCGTGCGGACAGGCGAGGACACCAGCACGGAGGCGGAGGGGTTCGCCGTGCTGGTGGCCGACCCCCCTGACGTGGCGGAGCCGACGATGCCGGAGCCGACGGTGCCGGAGCCGACGGTGCCGGAGCCGACGGCGTCGGGTGAGGCAGCCGACTCGGCCTTGGACGACGAGCCGGCCGCGTCGAACGTCGAGCCGGTCGATACGACGGAGCTGGCTCCCGACTCAACGGACGGCGACCAGCCCCAGGGCTAGCGGGGCGAGGCCAGCTCACCGATCGCCGCGACCGCATGCTCGTCGCCCCACTGCAGTCCCGGGCACGCCCAGACCGCTCGCCCGGCCAGCACCATCGGCCGGAGCGGGTGGCGGTCGGGATGCTCCGGGCACACCGGCCAGACCTCAGCCGATCCACTGGCCCACAGCGCCTCGACCGCCCATTCCTGCAGCTGCTCGGCCACGTGCACCAGGCGCTCGGGCTCAGGCAGCGAGAGGTCGGTCCAGACGCCCTGGCCGGTGCTGTCGGGGGCGAGCAGCAAGAAGCTCGGCCCGTCGTCCGACCACGGCTCGTCCTGCACCGACGCCGGCACCGGACACGTGTCGACCAGATCGGTCAGGGCCGGCAGGAACAGCTCGGTCCGGATCATCGTGGGTCGGCCGAGGTCGGGGACGCGCTGCCCGGTGCTGCCTCGAGCTCGACCAGCTGATCGGCCATCAGCTCGGTCACGCCGTGCACGCCGTCCTCCTGCAGCCCGGCCAGCACTCCTCGTCGGTCGGCCTCGCTCCGGTTCTGGCTGAGCTTGCGCTTGGCCTCGATGCGCTCGACCACCAGCTCCACGCCGACGATCGCCCGCAGCTGACCGTCGACGTACCGCGCGGGGGCATCGGTCACGGCCCACGGTTGCGCCCGTCCAGCCTCGTGCCGGGTGGTCAGCCGGGTGACGACGTCGCGCAGCCACTCCGGGTCGTGGTGCACCCGCAGCTCTCCGGTGAAGTGCACGGAGACGTAGTTCCAGGTCGGCACGACCTTGCCGTCCACGGCCTTGCTCGGGTACCAGCTGCGGCGAGACGTACGCCTGCGGTCCGGTGACCACGGCGAGGGCCTGCGCTCCCGGGGCGAGGGTCGACCACTGGGTGTTCGCCCGTGCGAGATGACCGAGCACGCGGCCACCGGACGGTGCGGGCTCCCACAGCACGGGGATCAGGCTGGCCACCGGACGGGTGCCGTCGAAGGTGACGAGCTCGGCGGTCGAGGCGGCCTCGACGTACGCAGCGATCTCGCTGATGTCGTCGAACGAGAAGTGATGGGGCACGTACACCCCTGCAACGTAGCGCTGCAGGGGGTGTGCGTCGGCCAGACGGGTCAGGCGTGCTCTGCGTGGTCAGCAGGGTCCGTGGCGGCCGGCCCGGCCGTCTGGGCGAAGCCGATCGGGCACGAGGCGCCGGTGCCCCCGAGGCCGCAGTAGCCGTGCGGAACCTTGTACAGGTACTGCTGGTGGTAGTCCTCGGCGTAGTAGAAGACGGGCGCGGGACCGGTCTCGGTGGTGATGTCGCCGTAGCCCGAGCGCCGCAGCTCGACCTGGAACGTGTCCTGGGTCTTGGCGAGCGCGGCGTGCTGGGCCTCGTTGGTCCAGAAGGCGGCCGAGCGGTACTGCGTCCCGACGTCGTTGCCCTGCCGGAAGCCCTGGGTCGGGTCGTGCCCCTCCCAGAAGACCTTGGCCAGCTGGGCGTAGGAGATCTCGCTGGGGTCGTAGACCACCTGCACGGCCTCGGTGTGACCGGTCCGCGCGGTGCACGTCTCCTCGTAGGTCGGGTTCTTGGTGAACCCGCCGAGGTAGCCGACTGCCGTCGAGTACACCCCGGGGAGCTGCCAGAACAGGCGCTCAGCACCCCAGAAGCAGCCCATCGCGAAGTACGCGACCTCGAAGCCGTCCGGCCACGGTCCCTCGAGGGGAGTGCCGAGGACGGCGTGGGTGGTGGGCACGCGGAAGATCCTGTTCTCACGGCCGGGCAGGGCGTTCTCGGCGGTGACCATCTCGCGCTTGGATCGGGTGAACAGCACGGGCACCTTCTTCTTGGTTCGCGGGTTCTTGGTTCGCGGAATCGTCGTTCTCAGGTTCACTGGGTCGGTCGGTCCGTGGTCCCTGGCTGGCGGGGACTCGTCCGTTCCAACGGCCCGGCGGCAGGTGCTGTTCCGAACGGCGACGGCTACGGAGCCGCCGTCCGCGGTCCGTAAGAACCTCGGCTGGGGCAGCCCGGCGATAGCCTGGCCGGATGACTGACGAGGCGCGGGACTTCGACCCGGCACAGGGGTTCGAGACGTTGGCGATCCACGCGGGTCAGGAGCCCGACCCGTCCACGGGAGCCGTCGTCCCGCCGATCTACCAGGTCTCGACGTACAAGCAGGACGGCGTCGGTGGCCTGCGCCGCGGGTACGAGTACAGCCGTAGCGCCAACCCGACCAGAACGGCACTCGAGGAATGCCTCGCAGCGCTCGAGGGGGGTGCTCGAGGTCTCGCCTTCGCCTCCGGGCTGGCCGCCGAGGACACGGTGCTGCGCACCGTCTGCGCGCCGGGTGACCACATCGTGCTCCCGGACGACGCCTACGGCGGCACCTACCGGTTGGTCGCGAAGGTGCTGCAGCGGTGGGGCGTCGAGCACACCTCGGCCAGCCTGGCCGACGTCGACGCCGTGCGGTCCGCGGTGCAGCCGGGACGCACGAAGGTGGTGTGGGTCGAGACGCCGACGAACCCGCTGCTGGGCATCGCGGACATCGCGGCGCTCGCCTCGGTCGCGCACGAGGCCGGCGCCCTGCTCGTCGTGGACAACACCTTCGCCTCGCCCTACCTCCAGCAACCGCTGGCGCTGGGCGCGGACGTCGTCGTCCACTCCACCACGAAGTACCTCGGCGGCCACAGCGACGTCGTCGGCGGAGCGCTGGTCGTGGCCGACAGCGCTCTCGGTGACGAGCTGGCCTTCCACCAGAACGCGATGGGCGCGGTGAGCGGTCCGTTCGACGCGTGGCTGGTGCTGCGCGGGATCAAGACGCTCGGCGTGCGGATGGACCGGCACTGCGACAACGCCGAGCGCGTCGTCGAGCTCCTGCTCAGCCACCCCGCTGTCGCCGAGGTCAGGTACCCGGGACTGGCCCTGCACCCCGGCCACGAGGTCGCGGCCAAGCAGATGCGCCGGTTCGGTGGCATGGTCTCCTTCCGCGTCGCCGGTGGCAGCGCGCAAGCGCTCGCGGTCTGCGAGCGGACGCGCGTGTTCACGCTCGGCGAGTCGTTGGGCGGGGTGGAGTCGTTGATCGAGCACCCAGGGCGCATGACCCACGCGTCGGTGGCCGGCAGCCCGCTCGAGGTGCCTGCCGACCTGGTCCGTCTCTCGGTGGGCATCGAGACCGTGGCCGACCTGCTCCACGACCTGACGCAGGCGCTCGATGGCGCCTGAGGAGACCGCGGTCGCGCTCGCGGCCGCGGTTCGCGCAGGTACGGCCGACCCGGTCGAGCTCACCACGCGGGCGCTGGCCCGCATCACCGCCTACGACGGCCGCCTCGGCGCGTTCCAGGTCGTGCGCCACGACGCCGCGCTCGCTGAGGCTGCCGCGGTCGCCGCGCGACCGGATCTGGCTGACCTGCCGCTCGCCGGCGTTCCGGTCGCCGTCAAGGACAACGTCGCTGTCGCGGGCGAGCCCATGCGGGACGGCTCGGCGGCGACCTCTGCTGAGCCCCAGGTGCGCGACCACGAGGTCGTGCGCCGGCTGCGCGCCGCCGGGGCGGTGGTCGTCGGCCTCACCCGGGTGCCGGAGCTGTGCGTCTTCGGGGCGACCGACTCGGTCTACGGCATCACCCGCAA
Source organism: uncultured Actinomycetota bacterium (assembly GCA_963819215.1). Lineage (GTDB taxonomy): Bacteria > Actinomycetota > Actinomycetes > Prado026 > Prado026 > CAWFVK01. Next base: position 312,506 of record CAWFVK010000009.1, read on the forward strand.
CCCGTGGGACCTCGCCCGCACCCCAGGGGGCTCGTCCGGCGGGAGCGCGGCCGCCGTCTCGGCCGGCATCGTGCCGGTCGCGCTCGGCAACGACGGCATGGGCTCGATCAGGATCCCCGCGGCGTGCTGCGGGTTGGTCGGCATCAAGCCCGGCTTCGGCGTGGTGCCAGCAGGGATCTCGGTCAACGACTGGTTCGCCATGAGCGAGAACGGGCCGCTGGCGACGACGGTGGCCGACGCCGCGTTGTTCCTGTCGGTGCTCGCCGACGACCCTGCCCTGGCGCACCCGGTGCTGCCGGAGCGACCGCTGCGGATCGCGGTCTCGCTCGCAGCACCGCTGACCGGTGTGCGAGCCGACATCGAGCACCGGCGGGCCGTCGTCCGCACCGCGCGCCGGTTGGAGGCCGCGGGGCACCAGGTGACCAGGGTCGATCCGCCTTACCCGAAGAACCCGGTGCCCGCCTTGGCTCGCTGGGTCGGTGGCGCCTCGGTCGATGCGGAAGGCCTCGACCGCTCGCTGCTGGACCCCGCAGTGCGCCGGCACGTCGAGGCGGGCGACCGCGCCCGCTCACGCGGTCTGATCCAGGACGACGACCGGTCTGCCGCGCGCTCGTCGATGGCGGCGTTCTTCACCGACGTGGACGTGCTGCTCACTCCCGCGCTGGCCGCCCCGCCGATCGCCGCCGCGCGGTGGGGGACCAGGGCCTGGCCGCGAACGCTGGCAGCGTCCGCTCGGTACGCGCCGTACGCCGCGGTCTGGAACTTCGTGCAGTACCCGTCGGCGGTGGTCCCCGCCGGCGTGCACCCCTCCGCCGGGACACCGCTCGCGGTGATGCTGTCGGCCCCCGACGGGAACGAGGGGCTGCTGCTGGCCCTCGGCGCGCAGATCGAGCAGCTCGCGCCGTGGCGACGCCTCGCGCCCGGCTACTGACTCTCGGGCAGCCCCTCGACCACCTGCTCGGTGGTCGAGCCACCCGTCATCGAGCCGTCCGACGTCGAGCCATCCGACCTCGCGTCGCCGGCCTCGGCCGGTTCGGCGCTCGCGCGCACCCGCGTCTCGGGCATGAGGACCGACGCGACGACCGCGAGCGCTGACACCGCGGCCGTGACCAGGAACGCCGACTGGAACGAGTAGAGGTCCGAGAGCTTGCCGGCCGCCTGCGGCCCGACGAAGGTGCCCGCATCCGCTGACATCTGGTACGCCGCGACCGCCGTGCCGCCGCGGCCCCCGATGACGTCACCGACCACGGCCGCCGAGGCGACAGCCAGCATCGCCGAGCCCGCCCCGAACAGCGCCATGGCCCCGAGGTAGGACCAGCCCGAGCCGGCGAAGGCGAGGACCAGGCAGGCGGCCAGTCCGAGCAGGGCTCCGCCCCGCATGAAGGGTCGGCGCCCGCCCTCGTCGACCAGCCGCCCGGCTGGGATCAGCACGATGGCCTGCACCACGGACGACACGACCAGTCCGTTGCCCGTCGTCTGCGGGCCGAGGTGCAGGTACTCGGCGACGAACAAGGGCACCAGTGCGGCCCTGACCCCGAACACCGCCCAGCCGTTCGCGAAGTTGGTGACCAGCGCCGCCCGGTACGCGGGGTTACGGATCGCGGTCCCGAACGGCGTCGGCGCGTGCAGCGTGCCGGCGGCCGCCTCCCGGTCGCGCAGCGTCGAGCGCGCGAGGTAGATGGTGGCGATCGACCCGGCCGCCAGCAGCGTCACCGCGTAGACGAAGAAGGGGGCGCGCAACGACCACGCCGTCAGCGCCCCGCCGAAGGCCGGCCCCGAGATGCCGCCGAACAGGAAGCCGGCCTGGTACGCCCCGGTCGCCCGGCCTCGTTGGTCGGCAGTGACGACGCGCAGCAGCAGCGACGTCGAGGCGACGGTGAACAACGAGGACCCGACGCCGCCGACGCCGCGCAGCAGCAGCAGCTGCTCGAAGGACCCCGAGAACCCGGCGAGGAGGCTGGACACGCCCACCACGCCGATCCCGATCGCGAGCGCCAGCCGCTCACCGATGCGGTCGACGATGCGGCCGTTGAACGGGGCGGAGACGAAGCGCGCGATGGCGAACACGGACACCACGGAGCTGGCCGCGTAGTTCGAGACGCCGAAGCTCTTCGCGAACAGCGGGATCGCCGGGGCCACGATGCCGAAGCCGAGAGCCACCGCGAACGCGACGGCGGTGAGGACCGCGACCTCGGGCGGGAGGTCACGCAGCGGCATCGAGAACCGACGCGTGCGCGCGGCCGGCGACGGAGGAGGAGGAGGTGCGGACGCCATGACCCGCTCATTCTTCCAGCCTGACCGGGTCCGCGCGTGTGCCGGCGGAACGGCTGGCCGCTAGCGGATCGCGCGCCGCGCCCGCAGGAAGTCGCTGACGACGTACTCGCCGAGGCGGTCGGCGTCCGGCGCGAACACCCGGCCGCCGTTGCGCCGGGCGACCTCCTCGACGAAGTCCTTCAGGCGCTGCTCCGCGCCCAGCATGAAGACGTTGAGGGTGGCGCCCCTGCGCGTCATGCGATCGACCTCCGCGAGGGTGACCTCCAGCGTCTCCGGCGCCGGCGGCCAGTCGAAGAAGGCGGAGCCGTCGCGCAGGAGGTGGGCCGTCGGCTCGCCGTCCGTCACGATCAGCACGACGGGATCGGAGTCGGCGTGCTTGTCGAGGAACCTGCCGGCCAGCATCAGCGCGTGCTGCAGGTTCGTGCCTTGGACCATGTCGTAGTCCAGCGTCGCGACCGCGTTCGGCGCGAGCGTGCGCGCGTAGTTCGAGAACCCGATCACCTGCAGCGCGTCTTGCGGGAACTGGCTGGAGATCAACGTCTCCAGGGCGAGCGCTGTCTGCTTGGCCGGGCCCCAGGTGCCGTTGAGCACCATCGAGTACGAGAGGTCGACGAGCAGGCACACCGCTGCCGATGTCCGGCGCTCGGTCTCCCTGACCTCGAAGTCGGCGACGGCGAGGCGCAGGCGCCCGGACTCGTCGTCGGGGCGAGCGCCTCGCTGCACCGCGTTGGCCACCGTCCGCACGACGTCCAGCGGCTGCTCGTCGCCGAACTCCCACGCACGGGACGCTCCCGTGAGCTCGCCGGCCGCCCCCGCGTCGCGGACGTCGTGCGAGCCGCGGCGGGCGGCGTCGAGGGAGGAGAACACGCGGCGCAAGGCGGTGCGACCGAGGCGGCGGACCGCCTTCGCGGTGAGCTCGAGCTGACCGTTGGTGCGCTGGAGGTAACCCTGCCGCTCGAGCTCGCGCTCGATCCGGCGCAGCTGCTCGAGGTCGTCCACCGCCTGCCGGCCGAGGGCGCGCCGCACGGCCTCCTCGTCGACGTCAGCCAGCGACGAGCCGGGGTAGTCCTGACCGAGCGTCTGCTCGAGCTCAGCCAGGTCGGCGAGCTCCTCGAGGGCCGTGGTGGCATCGCCGACGCCGAGCCCCTGCTCGCCGTCCATGCGCTCGCGGCCGTTCCAATCCAGGTCCGGCCGGCGGGCGCGGAGCTGGTCGCTGAGCTGGCCCATCGCGCTCTGCAGGTCGAGGTCGGCCATCGCCTGGTCCATCAGCGACCCGAGCTCGGCTCCGCTGCTCCGGGGTGAGGCTGTTCATCAGGCGCTCGGCCGCGGCTGCGCGCTGAGCGAGCTGGTCCACGAGCTCCTCGAGGTTCTGCGGGTACTCGGGGAAGAACTCGCCGTGCTTGTCCATGAAGGCGTCGAAGTCTGCCTGGGTGTGCTCGCCCGCGGCATCTGCCTCGAGCATCGCGTTGAGGTCGGCCAGCATGTCCTTGACGGCCTGCTGCGCGGCGGGGTCCTGGTTCTCCAGGGCCTGCTTCATGCCGCGGAACTGCCGGTCGAGGACCTCGCGGCGCAGGAGGTCCTTGAGCTCCTCGAAGGTCTGCCGGGCTTGCGGGCTCTTCCAGTCGTAGTCGGACAGCTCGCGCACGGCCCTGGCGGCGTCGTCCGGCAGCTCGTCCAGCTGCTGCTCGCGCAGCCGCGCGTCGTCGTCCGGATCGGGGAAGAGCGCGGCGCGCTCCTCGCCGACCGCCTTGTCGAGCAGGGCCCGGACCTCCTCGAGGGTGCCGTCGAGCCTGTTCTGGTCGCGCAGGGCACGCGCGCCGCCCGCGGGCCTCGCGCCGCATCTGCTCCAGGCCTTTCAGGCCGTCGGCGCCGCGCCGCAGGAGGTCCCGCAACGCCTGCGCAGGGGTCGCGCCCTGCATGACGTCGTCGCCGAGGGAGTCGAGCGCGTCCGCGACGTCGAAGGGCGCCGCCAGCGGGTCGGGGCCGTCGTCGTAGGGCCCGTAGCGGTAGCGCCTGCGGCATCAGCCGCCGCCGTAGACCGTGCGCCCGGCCACGGAGTCCTTGGAGATCCGGCGCAGCAGGTACAGGCCCTCGAGCGCGAACTCCAGCGCCGCGGCCGCGATCCCCGGCGTCTCGGCGTCGTCGTCGCCGAGCGAGGTCACCAGAGCCTCGCCAGACCGCTGACCGGCCCGACCCTGCGCAGCAGCTCGTCCGCCGGCACGAGCTCGCCGGTCTCCACCGTCTCGCCCTCGGCGAAGCGCTCGACCAGCGCAGTGAGGTCGGACGTCGACAGGTGGAGCCGGAAGGTCTCGGCGATGGCGCGGCGCAGCAGGTGCGCCAGGACCTCGACCTCGCGCCCCTCCTCGCTGACCTCGAACTCGACCTTGCCCCGCAACGTCGGCACGATGCCCGGCAGATCGCACACGCGGGCCACGGCCACGGCCTCGCCGGTGATCGCCGCGCGGCGCAACGCGCTGCCCGCCACCGTCTCGGCTCCGGCGACGGCGAACCGGGCCGAGACGCCCGAGCGCTGGTCGACGGCCGAGGACTCGCGGACCATCTTGGTGAACCGGGCGAGGACCTCGATCAGGTGGCGGGGCACCCGGGCGACGAGCTCGGCCTCCTGCTGGACCAGCCGACCTCGTCGGCGATGCGCAACGGGTAGTGGGTGCGGATCTCGGCGCCGAAGCGGTCCTTGAGCGGGGTGATGATGCGGCCGCGGTTGGTGTAGTCCTCCGGGTTCGCGCTCGCGACGAGCAGGAGGTCCAGCGGCAGCCGGAGCTGGTAGCCGCGGACCTGGATGTCGCGCTCCTCCAGCACGTTGAGCAGCGAGACCTGGATGCGCTCGGCGAGGTCGGGGAGCTCGTTCATCGCGAAGATGCCACGGTTGGTCCGCGGGACCAGGCCGTAGTGCACGGTCTCCGGGTCGCCCAGGGACCGACCTTCGGCGATCTTGATCGGGTCGACGTCTCCCGACGAGGTCACCGACGCTGGTGTCCGGCGTCGCGAGCTTCTCGCCGTAGCGCTCCGAGCGGTGCCGCCACCCGACGGGAGCGTCGTCGCCCTGCTCGGCGACCAGCCGGCGGCCCCACGGCGTGATGGGCTCGTACGGGTGCTCGTTGACCTCGGAGCCGGCCAGCACCGGTGACCACTCGTCGAGCAGGCCGACCAGGGTGCGGATCAGCCGGGTCTTGCCCTGACCGCGCTCGCCGAGCAGCACGACGTCGTGGCCGGCGAGCAGGGCGCGCTCGAGCTCGGGGCGGACGGTGTCGTCGAAGCCGACGATGCCGGGGAACGGATCGGCGCCCGCGGCCAGCGCGGCCAGCAGGTTCGCCCGGAGCTCGGCCTTGACCGTGCGGTGCTCGTGCCCCGACGCGCGCAGGGCGCCGAGCGTGCGGGGGAGGTCGAAGGGGGCGGCCGACGGGATCGACCCGCCCGAGGCCGAGGGGGCGGGGGTCGGGTGGCTGGCGGGCGGAGTGGGGGAGTTCGCGTTCACTCTCTCGACGCTACGTCGGACGTCGACGCTTCGCACCTGCTCCGGCGTTCGCTGGGAGCGGATCGGGACCGCATGATGAGATGGGGTCGACGGGAGGTGGGGATGGCGCGCTGCGCTGACGGGATCGGGTCCTCGCACGACCCCGTGCAGGCAGCGCGGGCCGCCGTCGGGCATGCGCTGCGCGGGCTGGCCGGCGCCCCGCCAGACCTCGCGTGCATCTTCGTGACGGGCAGCGACCCGGTGCTGGCCGAGGCCGCGCTGGTGGTCGCGGCCGACGCCGCCGGTGCGCGGACCTCGATCGGCTGCACCGGCCGGGGCGTGCTCGGTGAGGAGCAGGTCGTCAGCGGGGCCACGGGGGTCAGCGTCTGGCTGGCTGCCCTGCCGGGAGCCCGGATCCGCGGCTTCCACCTGGAGGTGCTCCGCAACCCCGACGCCATCACCGTCGTCGGGATGCCGACGCGGGACGACCTGGACGACGTCGCCGTGGTGCTGGCCGACCCGGCGAGCTTCCCGGTGGACGGCTTCGTCGGCCAGTCGGCGGCGGCCCTGCCGGGACTGCCGATCGTGGGCGGGCTCGCCTATGGCAACGGTCGCAGCGGCTCGACCCGGCTGCTCGTCGACGGGCGAGCAGTCGACCGTGGCGCGGTGGGGGTCATCCTGGGCTCCGCCGGCGTCCGCACCCTGGTCAGCCAGGGGTGCCGGCCGATCGGCCCCTCCATGACGGTCACGTCGGCGGAGGGCAACGTGATCACCGGGCTCGCCGGCGTCCCGGCACTGGAGAAGCTCCGCCGGGTGCTGGCCGGGCTGCCCGCGAACGAGCAGGCGCTCGTCACCGCCGGGTTGCAGCTCGGCGTCGCCGTGGACGAGTACGCGGACGAGCGGGGGCACGGCGACTTCCTGGTGCGCGGCATCCTCGGGCACGACAGCGGGAGCAGCGGTCTCGCGGTGGGTGACGTGGTCCCCGTCGGGTGCACGGTGCGCTTCCAGGTGCGGGACAGCTCGGCGGCCGCGACCGACCTGGTGAGCACCCTCGACCGCGTCCCGCGCCGCGCCCGGAGCCTTGGCCGACGTCGAGGGCGCGCTCGTGTTCTCCAGCCACGACCGCGGTGCAGACGGCGCGCACTCCGCCGAGCAGGACGTCAAGACGGTGCGGTCGGCGCTCCGTGCGCGCAGCGTCGGCGGCTTCCTGTCCGATGGTGAGATCGGCCCGGTGGGGGGTCTCAACCACGTGCACGCCTTCTCGACCAGCATGCTCGTGGTCGGGCACGGTCCGAGCGTGTGAGGTCGAGCCGATGACGGTCGAGCCGCCGGTCGAGCCGACGATCAGCAGTGCCGCGGGGCTGCCGGTCCTCGCGATCGACATCGGCGGGACCAAGCTGGCGGTCGCGCTCGTCGACCGGTCGGGCCGGGTGGTGCGGGCTGAGCGCACGCCGACCCCGCAGGGTCAGCACGTCGACGCCGAGGCGCTCTGGTTGGTGCTGGACGGCCTGGTCACCCGACTGCTCGGTCGCTCCGGGGTCCCCGTCGACGAGCTGGTCGCCGGCGTCGGCGTGGGCTGCGGCGGGCCCGATGCTGTGGCCGGCGGGCGAGGTGTCACCGCTGAACATCCCTGCCTGGCGCGGGTTCCCGCTGCGCGCACGGTTGAGCGAGCGCTTCGCCGGACTGCCCGTGCGGGTGCAGAACGACGCCATCTGCTTCGCGGCCGGGGAGCACTGGCGCGGGGCCGGTCGGGGCCGGACTCACCTGCTGGGCATGGTCGTGTCCACCGGCGTGGGCGGGGGGCTGATCCTCGGCGGCCGGCTGATCACCGGGTTCGCCGGGAACGCCGGGCACATCGGCCACGTGGTGGTCGAGCCCGACGGCCCCACCTGCGCCTGCGGCGGGACCGGCTGCCTGGAGGCGGTGGCGAGCGGACCGTCGTTGGTGCGCTGGGCGCAGGGGCAGGGCTGGCGGCCGACCGCGCCCACCGCGCACGAGGGCACGGCGCGGGACCTCGCCGACGACGCGCGTCGTGGTCACGCTGTCGCGCTGGCCGCGATGCAGCGAGCCGGGCACGCGCTCGGGGTCGCGATCGCGTCCGCGGCCAGCCTGCTCGACCTCGAGATCGTCACCGTGGGAGGCGGCCTGTCCCAGGCGGGACCGCTGCTGTTCGCTCCGTTGGAGGAGTCGATGCGCAAGCACGCCCGGCTGCCCTTCGCCCGGCACGTGCACGTGGTCCCCACCTCGCTCGGGCAGGACGCCGGCCTGGTGGGAGCAGCAGCACTGGTGCTCGCCGGGAACGTCTACTGGGACGCCCCCGGCTGAGCACCAGGATGCTTGCCGCGACCGGCTAGAGGGCCGGCTCGCTCATCGGGACGGCCTCCTCGGAGCTCGGCGACTCGGCGCGGCCTCGGAGGCTGACCTCCTTCAGGAACCAGGTGAGCACGAAAGCGATGAACGCCACCGGGATCGCGAACCGGAACACCGTGTTGAGCGACAGCACGTAGGCCTGCCGGACGACGTCACCGATCGCGGCCGGCAGCTGCAGGATCGCCTGCGGGCTACCAGTCAGCTGGCTGGGGTTGATCCCGTGCAGCGCGCTCGGCGGCAGCATCTCGCCGAGGTGCGCGACGAGCCGGGAGGTGAGGATCGACCCGAAGATCGCCGTGCCGAAGGTGCCGCCGAGTGAGCGGAAGAACGTCGACGAGCTCGTCGCGACGCCCATGTCCTTCATCTCCACCGAGTTCTGGGTGGCGAGCACGACGACCTGCATGACCAGGCCGATGCCCACACCCAGGATGAAGATGAACAGGCTGATGACGCCCAGCGACGTGTCGAGCGTCAGCTTGGACAGCAGGAACATCGCGACGACCACGATGCCCGTCCCGATGATGGGGAAGATCTTGTAGCGCCCCATCTTCGAGATGGCGCGGCCGGAACCGATGGACGCGCCGAGCAGGCCGACCATCAGCGGGAGCAGCATCAGGCCCGAGATCGTCGGGGACACGCCCTGGGCGATCTGCAGGTACACCGGCAGGAAGATGATCGCGCCGAACATCGCGAACCCGACGACGAAGCCGACGAGCGCTCGCCACCGTGAAGACCCGGTTGCGGAACAGGCGCATCGGCAGGATCGGCTCGGTGGCACGCAGCTCCCACAGGACGAAAGCGACACCGAGCAGGACGCCGATGACGAGCTCGCTCACGACCTCGGTCGAGGCCCAGCCGACCTCCTGCCCGCGGACCAGGCCGAGGAGCAGCGAGCAGACGCCGAGCACGAGCAGCACCGCACCGGTGTAGTCGATGGAGTGCTCGCGACGGACGTGCTTGAGGTGCAGCGACCGGTCGGTGATCACCAGCGCGGCAAGGCCGATCGGGATGTTGATGAAGAAGATCCAGTGCCAGCTGAGGTGCTGCGACGAAGAAGCCGCCGAGCAGCGGGCCGACGACGCTGGAGATCCCGAAGACGGCACCGAAGTAGCCCTGGTACTTGCCGCGCTCGCGCGGCGGGATGATGTCGCCGATGATCGCGAAGCTCAGCGCCATCAGACCGCCGGCGCCGAGGCCCTGCACGGCGCGCGCACCGATCAGCATGCCCATGTTCTGCGCGATGCCGGAGAGCAGCGAACCGACCATGAAGACCACGATCGCGAACGTGAACAGCGGCTTACGGCCGTAGAGGTCGGAGATCTTGCCGTAGAGCGGGCGTCGACGCGGTGGACGCGAGCAGGTACGCGGTGACCACCCACGAGAGGTGCTGCAGCCCACCGAGGTCACCGACGATGGTCGGTAGCGCGGTGGACACGATGGTCTGGTCGAGCGAGGCGAGGAACATCCCCGTCATCAGGCCGCCGAGGATCGTGAGGATCTGGCGGTGGCTGAGATCGGGGAAGATCGCTGCGGGTGGAGTCTCGGGCTGGGCGCTCACTGGCTGTCCTTCAGCTGGTGCTGGTTGAGGTGCGACGCGTTCGTGTGCCGTTCGAGGTGCAGGTCGTGGTGGCGGTCGAGACTCGGGGCGCCGGTCGGGGTGAGGTCATCGGCGAGCCGCTCGAGCAGGTCGCGCAGGGTGGTGATGTCGGCGTCGTCCCAGTCGGCGACCGCTGGGGCGAGAGCCTCGGCGCGGGCCTGCAGGGCCGAGGCCAGCACGGTGATGCCGGCCTCGGTCACGGTGATGACCTGGGCGCGGGCGTCGCTGGAGTCGGTGGACCGGACGATCAGCCCGGCGTCGGCCAGCGACTTCAGGTGGCGGCTGACGGTGGAGAGGTCGAGGCGGATCTCGGCGGCCAGCGCCGACGCGCGCACCGGAGCCATCTGGGCCGCTTCGCCGAGGACGAGCAACGCGCCGCGGTCGACACCGTCGGCCAGCGGGATCCTGCGCATCCGCCAGAGGACGCCGAACAGCGCTGACGCCAGCAGGTGGCCGTCGTCCTGCACCACTGGCCCAGCTCCGTTCGCCGGAGTGGTTGCTTGCATCATGCAAGTATTAAACCACGGTCGGGCTGGTTTGTTCCAGGATCGAACAGCATTGGTCGGTCCTTACTAAATCGGCCTTCGGGCTTGACAGATTAGGAAGTCGATCTGCCAGACTGACGGCATGAGCGATCTCCGATCCATACTTGACCAGGTGGCGGCGGGCACGCTGGATCCCTCCGCCGCTGCCACGTTGCTCGACGATGAGGGCGCGGGTGCTCCTGCTCGCGACGCCGCTGGGCCTGAAGCCTCTGGTCCTGCGCACGCGCCCTCCGAAGCAGTGGACGCCTCCGGGCAGCAGCCACCGAGCGCCCGAGCAGCCCGGCCAGCTCCGGCCGCCGCAGCCCCCACCCCCGCAGCGGAGCGAGCAGGCCGTGGACCGGCTGATCGTGCTCGCGACGGCGCGCCCCGTCCGGCTGGTTGCTGACCCGACCGTCGCCACCGCGACGGTCGAGGGACCGCACACCGTCTACCGGGAGGGCGGCGTCATGCGGATCGAGGGACCGAACGGGTCCGGTGGGTACCAGGTCGATCGCAAGGTCGGCCTGGCGCGCTGGCTCTCCCAGGCATCATCGATGGGCACGCCGATGGTCGTCCGGATGAACCCGGAGCTGCCGGTCGAGGTCGAGGTGATGGCCGGCTCCCTCGATGTGTACGGGCTCCGCGCGCCGCTCACCTTCACTGTCGTGGCCGGCTCGCTGAAGGCCGACGACTGCTCGGGGCCCTTCACCGGGAACGTCCAGGCGGGCAGCGCGAAGCTCGAGACGCGCCTGCTCCGCGGCGAGTCCACCCTGCGGGTCGCCTCGGGCAGCGTCGACGTCCGGCTGCTCGACGGCTCCGACGTCCGGGTCGTCGCTCGGTCCGAGCTCGGCGAGGTCAAGATCAAGAACGCCGACGGCGTCGCGAAGGGCTCCGGCAGTGGCGAGGTCACCGTCGGCGCCGGGACTGCGAGCCTGCGCATCGACGTCAGCATGGGGTCCGCCAAGGTGCGTGTCCCGTGACCACCAGCAGCCACGACCACGGCGCGCACGCGCAGCGGGGCGAGCATCGCGCGCCTCGGGACTGCCCGGTCTGCAGCGAACGGCTGGCGATCACCCGGCTCGGGTGCTCGAACTGCGGGACCGAGCTCTCCGGGCACTTCGCGGCCTGCCGCTACTGCGGCCTCTCCCAGGACGACCTCGAGCTGCTCAAGGTCTTCCTCACCTCGCGGGGCAACATGAAAGAGGTCGAGCGTTTCCTGGGCGTGAGCTACCCGACCGCTCGGCTGCGCTACGCCGAGGTGCTCGGTCGGCTGGGCCTGGAGGCCACCCCCGTGCCCGTGGACCGGGACCGGGTGCTGGCCGACCTGGCGGCCGGTGCGATCGGTGTCGATGAGGCCGAGGCCCTGCTGCGCCGCTGACACGCCGGTCCGCCCTGTCGGATCCGTGCGATCACCTTCTCTGCAGACGCTGTGTCACGTTCGAGACGCTGTTTCACGCTCGCGAAAGGGGAGACCCATGCCGGCGGCCATCGTCGCGGAAGGGCTCGTGAAGACGTACCGCACCAATCGCTCGAAGGACACCGTGCGCGCGCTGGACGGTGTCGACCTCCAGGTGGCGGAAGGCACCGTGCTCGGGCTGCTCGGCCCGAACGGCGCAGGCAAGACCACCGATGGTGCGGATCCTCTCGACGCTGCTGCGGCCGGACGCGGGCCGCGCGAGCGTGGCCGGGATCGACGTCCTGGCAGCACCGGACGAGGTCAGGCGGGTCATGGGCCTGTCCGGCCAGTACTCCGCGGTCGACGAGAACCTCACCGGCCGGGAGAACCTCAGGATGTTCGGCCAGCTCTACCACCTCGGTGGGCGAGCCGGCGAAGCTGCGCGCGAGCGAGCTGCTCGAGCAGTTCGAGCTCGCCGACGCGGCCGACCGCGTCGTCAAGACCTACTCCGGCGGCATGCGCCGCCGGCTGGACCTCGCCGGTGCGCTGATCGCTACGCCGCGCGTGCTGTTCCTCGACGAGCCGACGACCGGCCTCGACCCCCGCAGCCGGCTGGGCATGTGGGACGTCATCGCGGAGCTGGTCCGCGACGGCGCGACGCTGCTGCTCACGACGCAGTACCTCGAGGAGGCCGACGAGCTCGCCAACCGGATCGCCGTGATCGACCGCGGCCAGATCATCGCCGCGGGCACCTCGGACGAGCTGAAGGCGCAGCTGGGCGGCGAGCGTATCGAGGTGGTCGTCCACGACCCAGCGCACGCGCAGGCGACGATCGACGCGATGAAGGTCGTCCAGGGCGGAGGTGAGGCCGACTCGACCAGCAGGGCCGCCGGATCCGCTACCCGGTCACCGGTGGGCTCGGCTGCTCGTCGAGCTCGTCCGCGAGCTGGACGCCGCCGGGGTCGTCGATCGACGACATCGCCCTGCGCCGGCCGACGCTCGACGACGTCTTCTTGACCCTGACCGGGCACGCGGCCGAGGAGTCGCCGACGACCGATGCCGACGTCCCGGCGAGCAGTCTCCACGGGGGCCGCCGAGCACGACCATGGCGATCCCCGCACCGACGGCCAGAAGGTGAGCACGCCATGACAGCCGCGACCCTCGACGACCGCCCGATCGCCGCTACACGCTCCGGGCGAGGCGTGACTCCGGTCCAGGACGGCATGGTCGATGACCAAGCGCAACCTCCTGCAGATCCCGCGGGTGCCGGAGCTGCTGGTGTTCGCGACGATCCAGCCGATCATGTTCGTCGCTGCTGTTCGCCTACGTCTTCGGCGGCGCGATCCCGCTGCCCGGCGGTGGCGACTACAGCGAGTTCCTGATGGCGGGGATCTTCACCCAGACCGTGGCGTTCTCAATCGGCACGACCTCGATCGGGCTGGCCGACGACCTGCAGAAGGGCCTGGTCGACCGCTTCCGCTCGCTCCCGATGGCTCGCTCGGCCGTGCTGGTGGGACGCACCAACGCCGACCTCGTGCTCAACGTCTTCATCGTCTTCATCATGTCGCTGTGCGGGCTGGTCGTCGGCTGGCGGATCAGGGACGGCTTGCTGCACGCGATCGCCGCGCTTCGCGATCCTGGTGCTGTTCGGCTACGCGATGAGCTGGGTCGGCGCGATCATCGGGCTGTCGGTCAAGAGCGTCGAGACCGCGAACACCGCCGGGTTCATCTGGCTGTTCCCGCTGACGTTCCTCTCGAACGCCTTCGTGCCGACCGGTGGCTGCCCAGCGCCGCTGAAGTGGATCGCCGACCACAACCCGGTCAGCTACGTCGCCTCGGCCTGCCGCGAGCTCTTCGGCAACCCGAACCCGTTCCCGATCGACGGCGCGATCTGGAAGGCCGTCGCCATGAACGTCGCCATCCTGGTCGTCGCGGTGCCGTTCGCGGTCAGGAAGTACCGGGCCGCCGCCAGCCGGTGAGCGGGCAGCTGGTGGCTAGGCAGCGGTGGCTAGGCAGCTGGTGGCTAGGCAGCCGGTGGACAGGCCGCCGCTGGAGGGGCTCAGCCGGTGAAGGTCTGGGCGTCGAGGATCTCGACGGTGAGGGCTCGCCCGTTCGGCAGCGTGTAGGTGACCTGGCTGCCGACGGGCTGGTCCAGCACCGCGCCGCCCAGCGGGGACTGGCCGGAGTACACGTCGATGTCGAGGTCGCCGGCCTGCTCGCGGGAGCCGAGCAGGAACCGCTCGGTCTCGCCGTCAGCCGCACCGCCGACGAACTTGACCTCGATCACCATGCCGGCCCTGGCGTGGCCGTCGGCGGCCGGCGACTCGCCGACCTGGGCGTTCTCCAAGAGCTGGCGGAGCTGCAGGATGCGGGCCTCCATCTTGCCCTGCTCCTCCTTGGCGGCGTGGTATCCGCCGTTCTCCTTGAGGTCCCCCTCCTCGCGGGCGGCCTCGATCTTCTTGGTGATCTCCAAGCGCTCGGGCCCGGCCAACCGGTCGTACTCGGCCTGCAGCCGGTCGAACGCATCCTGGGTCAGCCAAGTCGTGGTCACGAGCGCTCCTCGAAGGGACAGTCTTTGCAGACAGCGGGGCTTGCGGTACGGGGTGGACTCATCTCGCGCTCGGCGGCGCCTGGGGCACGAGGTGCAAAGTCCCAAGGCTAACAACGGCTGACGGGACGGCAAACGGCTAGCCGGTCACCGCGCAGGAGTCGACGGTCCCGAGCACGGCACGGCCTCGCGTCACGAGCGTGACGGTGTGCTGGCTGGTCGAGGTCCCCGCGCCGATGGTGACGTCCTGGGTGCCGATCACGTCGCTCGCTTCGTCCTGGGCGATGATCCGGCAGGTCACCGTGGCGTCCTTGTCCTTGGTGACGGAGAACGTGACCCGCACGGAGGTGTCGGAGATGACGACATAGGCGGCCGGCGCGTACTCGAGCGTGGGCTGGCTCCCCTCGGAGTACCACCACCAGCCGAGCACGACGGCCGTGGCGACGGCGACAGCCACCAGGACGACGATCCCGCGACGCCCGGGCCTGGTCTGGCGCCGGCCGTAGCGCGCGGCGAGGCTGTCATCGGTGCTGTGGTCCGTGCTCAGCAGGGTCACCTCGTCGCTCGCGCCGGATTCTTTGCGACACTAGTCTCGCGCACGTTTCCCGCAGCAGCCCCAGGAGTGCCCAGCGTGACTGATCCGACGCACGAGACCCTCCGGCTGATGGCCGTCCACGCCCACCCTGACGACGAGTCCAGCAAGGGTGCGGCGACCATGGCCCGGTACGTCCGCGAGGGCGTGGAGGTGCTGGTCGTCACGGCCACCGGCGGTGAGCGTGGCGACATCCTGAACCCTGCGCTCAAGGGCGACGAGGAGCTCCTCGCCAACCTCTCGGAGGTCCGGCGGCGGGAGATGGACCGGGCCCGCGAGATCCTCGGCATCGACCAGGTCTGGCTGGGTTTCCACGACTCCGGGCTCCCCGAGGGCGACCCGTTGCCGCCCGTCCCCGAGGGCAGCTTCGCGCTGGTCCCGCTGGAGGAGGCGACCGAGCCGCTCGTGCGCGCCATCCGCTCGTTCCGGCCGCAGGTGATCATCACCTACGACGAGAAGGGCGGCTACCCGCATCCCGACCACATCAAGACCCACGAGATCTCGATCGCCGCGTTCGACGCCGCCGGGGATCCCGACCGGTACCCGGACGCCGGTGAGCCGTGGCAGCCGCTCAAGCTCTACTACCACCTCACGTTCCACAAGGACCGCCTCGTCGCGCTGGACGCCGCCGCACAGGCAGCGGGGCACGAGTCGCCGCTACGCGGAATGGCTGAAGGACTGGGAGGACAAGCCCGAGGACCAGGGTCGGCTGACCACGCAGGGTGCCTGCCGGCGAGTACTTCCACCTGCGTGACGAGGCGCTGCGGGCGCACGCGACCCAGGTCGACCCGCTCGGTCGCTGGTTCGCGGTGCCGCTCGAGGTGCAGGTGGAGGCGTGGCCGACCGAGGACTTCCAGCTGGCGCGCTCGCTCGTCGACACCGAGCTCCCCGAGAGCGACCTCTTCGCGGGGATCAGGGATCGCGTCGGCTCGCCGTCGCAGGGGTCAGGGGGGTCCTGATGGCCTTCGTGGCGGTGGTGGGCGTGGCGAGCGGCGTCCTGTCCGTGCTCCACCTGGACCAGGGCCCGGTCAAGGTCCTCAACGACGAGACGGTCAGCCCCGGGACCGTCGGCTCGATCGTCATGGGCATCATCATCGTCGCGGTCGTCTTCCTGCTGCGGTCCTTCTTCAAGCAGGTGCGTCGCGTCCCGTGGGACCGCGAGCCGTTCGACGAGCCCGCCGACGCCGCCACGCCGTCCATCGCGCTGTCCGACGTGCCGGACGACCCGGCGGGTGTCGTGCCCTCCCGGCGCGGCGACGAGCCGCCGACCGGCTGAGCGGACGATGCCCGGCCCCGTGCACGTCCGCGGCTCCGTGGTCATCCCCGAGTCCGAGATCTCCTGGCGGTTCTCCCGCTCGTCCGGTCCGGGCGGGCAGGGCGTCAACACCTCGGACTCGCGGGTGGAGCTCGTCTTCGACCTCGCGGCGTCGCCGTCGTTGCCGCCCGCGCTCAAGGAGCGTGCCCTGCAGCGGCTTGGCGGTCGACTCGTCGGCGGCGTGCTGACCATCGCGGCCTCCGAGCACCGCTCGCAGCTGCGCAACCGTGAGGCAGCCGAGCAGCGGCTGGCGGCTGAGCTCGCCGCCGCCACCGCGCCACCCCCACGGCCACGCCGGGCCACCCGGCCGAGCAGGGCCTCCGTCGACCGCAGGATCGCGGCGAAGAAGCGCCGGTCGGAGACCAAGCGGATGCGGCGGCCCGACGACGCCTAGGTCGCGGAGCCTTCGACCTGCTGGGCGTCGAGCGCCGGCGGATCGGGCTCGCGGCCGGGCGGCCGCGTCGGCATCAGCCCGGTCAGGAAGAGCGCGAGGAAGGCCAGCAACGCAGCGACGGCGAAGGCCGTCCGCAGCGCGTCCAACCGGGCGGCGGAGTTCTCGTCGAGGATCGCCGCGGCGGTGGCCGCATCGACGTTCGCCTCGGTCAGCGCCGACTGCAGCTGGGCATCCGACAGGAACGGCACCCCGCCGACCAGCTGGGTCGTCGCGGTCGCCTTCACCTCGGCGGGAACGGCGGGGTTCTGCTGGATCCCCGCCAGCAGCGCACCGCTCAGCGTGGCGATCAGCACCGAGCCCACCAGAGCGGTGCCCAGCGAGGCTCCCAGGTTGGTCGCGGTGTTCTGCAGGCCGCCAACCTCGGCGCTCTGCGAGTCGGGGACCGCTGAGACGGTGACGGCGCCGAGCTGCGACGACAGCGCACCCAGCCCGAGCCCGAGGAAGATCATCGGGACCGCCACGATGCTGGCGTTCGCCCCGGGGTCGAGGCCGGCCACGAGCACCAGGATCCCCACGATCATCGAGGCCAGCCCCAACCTGACCACTCGCCGCGGGCTGGCGCGGGGGAACACCTTCGGGACGCCGGCCGCCGCGACGAGCAGCGCCAGCGACAGCGGCAGGATCCGCAGGCCGGTCTGCAGGGCCGAGAGGCCGAGCACGACGGACAGGAACAGGGGCACGGCGAAGAAGACGCCGGACTGCACCGCGAACTGGGAGAAGAAGACCGTCAACCCGCCCACGAGCTGCCGGTTGCGGAGCATGGCCGGGCGCAGCAGCGGTTCGCCACCGACCGACACGAGGTGGTTCTCCCAGAGCATGAAGAGGTAGACGACGAGCAACCCGCCGAGGATCAGCCAGATCGTCGGCGACGCACCCAGCACGGTCGGGCCGCCGACGGTCGGCACCACCCACCCCCACTCGGCCGAGCGCAGCACCCCGAAGACGATCATGCCCAGCCCGATGACGGACAGCGCCGACCCGACGAGGTCCAGCGACACCTTCGAGGCCGGGACGTCCGCGACCTTGCGCAGCACCGCCAGGATGATCGCGACCAGCACGACCTCGCCGAGGAACACGTACCGCCAGGAGGCGTAGGTCGTGACCGCGCCGCCGATGAGGGGCCCGGCTGCCACAGCCATCGCCCCGGCCGCGGCGACCAAGCCGTAGGCGGCAGTGCGGCGTTCGGCCGGGAAGTTCGCAGCCACCAGCGCCACGATCGCCGGCATGATCAGCGCCGCCCCCAGGCCTTCGAGCAGCGACCAGCCGATGAGGAGCACCGCGAGGTTGGGAGAGATCGCGGTGACGAAGGAGCCGGCTCCGTAGATGACCAGGCCGATGCCGAACGCCTTCCGCCGGCCGAGGATGGTGCCGATCTTGCCGCCCGTGATCATCATGGTCGCCATCACGAGCGTGTAGAGCGTGATCGCGGTCTGGATGCCGGTGATCGTCGTGCCGAGGTCGGACGCCACCGTGGCCATCGACACGTTCATCACCGACGTGTCGAGGGTCATCAGGAACTGGCTCGATGCCAGCACGGTCAGCACCAGCCCGCTGCCTGCGGCGACCGCGGCGGAACCGGTTCGTGCAGAGCCCGTTGCGCTGGTCATGCGCGGATCCTCGCACGGGTGTCATGGTCGGCGGGGGCCGTCCTACGATCGCGCCATGACGACCTCGTCGCAGGGCCGGTACGCCGAGCTGCAGGACCGGTACGCCGAGCTCGTCGTCCGGGTGGGCGCAGCCGTCGTCCCGGGAACCACGGCCGCCGACGGGCGCCGGATCCCGGTGATCGCCGACGACGTCTGGGTGCTGCCCGTTCCCGCCTGAAGCTGGTGCTGCCGCCGGCTGAGAGGATGGGCGGGTGCCTCGCCGCCTGCTGACCACCCGCATCGTGGCGCTCACGCTGCTCGCGGTGGTCCTCGCGCTGGCGTGCGTGCGGCTCGGCTTCTGGCAGCTCGACCGGGCTCGGCTGTCCGAGGCGGTGCCGGTGGCCACCGACGAGAAGCCCGTCCCGCTGCGCTCCCTCGGCGCTGCAGCGGACGAGCTCCCAGCCTCGGCCGCTGGACAGCTGGTGCTCGCGGCGGGGACCTACGACGCCGCGCACCAGTATCTCGTCGTGGACCGCCAGGAGAGCGGCAAGGACGCCAGCTGGGTGCTGACGGTGCTCCACCTCACCGACGGCAGCGGGCTCCTGGTGGTGCGCGGGTGGGTGCCGGTGGGAACAGCCGCCCCCGTACCCCCGGCGGGGCCAGTCACCGTGACAGGCCGTCTCACCGCCGCGGAACCCGCCGGCGGGATCCAGCCGGTCGGGCAGCAGCTGCCGCCGGGCTCGATCGCCGCGGTGAGCCCGATCGACCTGCTCAGCAAGGTTCCCTACACGCTGTACGACGCCTACGTCGTGCTGACCGACCAGGTCCCTGCACCCTCGACGGACCTCGCGCTCGTGCCGTCGCCGCAGCCGAAGGTGTCGTCGGTCCCCGGTTTCTACCTCCAGCACCTCGCCTATGTCGGGCTCTGGTGGGCGATCGGGCTCTTCGTGATCTTCTTCTGGTGGCGGGTGGTCCGCGACGAGCTCGCCGACACCGACGACGAGCTGGCCGAGTCCGAGGAGGCCGAAGCGCGAGGGTAGTCTCGGTTGTTGTGAGGTCAGCCCTGCTGCGGTACCGCATCATCGCGTGGATCGTCGGCTTCGTCCTGCTGACCCTGGTCTTCGCGACCTGGCCGCTGGACCACTGGGGCCATCACACGCTGGTCGTGATCGCGTGGACATCCCACGGCTACCTCTTCCTCGTCTACCTCATCCTCGCGTTCGACCTCTCGCGGCGGGTGAAGTGGAAGGTCTGGCAGACCGTGCTCGTGCTGATGGCTGGAACCATCCCGTTCCTGTCGTTCGTCATGGAGCACTACGCCACCATCTGGACGCGCGAGAAGATCCGCGTGATCGAGGAGGAGGCCGCGGCCAAGGCTGAGGCCAGGGCCGCGAAGGCCGCGCGGATCGCCCGGCGCAAGGCGGCGGCCGAGGCGGCAGCCTCGAGCGACGCCGAGGGCGTCAGCTGACTGGTTGCCTCGCCCCGTTCGGAGCCGGCACGAGCCGCAGCGCCAGCAGCGGGCAGGCCGCCACCGCGCGGCGCGCGTACGGCTCCAGCTCCCCGCTGATCGGCTCGGCCGAGACCACCGGGTAACCCCAGTCGTCCAGCGTGACGCGTTCGGGGAGCAGCTCGGCGCACAGTCCGCGTCCGTCGCAGCCGACCGGGTCCACCCGCAGCCGCAGGCTCATCGCCAGCCCCTGTCCGCCGTCGCCGGCACGGGCAGGACCGGGCGGAAGCTCGTGGCCGAGCAGAACCCCCGCCGGTGCCCGTTGACCTCGCGGGCGAAGACCTGCAGGGCGCTCCGCAGGAAGCGCACGGTGCCGTCCGGGTGGGCGCAGGCACCGCGGCCGGGCATGAGCCCCGCCCACCGCTCGATCTCGGGCACCACCTCCCGCCGGGGCTTCCCGCTCGCGAGCTCGGCCATGGCACCGGCGATCGCCGGCAGGCCGTTGGTGCACGGACCGCACTGCCGGGCGGACTCGCCGGCCAGGTAGTCGAGCACCCGCGCGCTCTCCCGGACACCGCAGGAGCTCGCGGGCAGCGCCACCAGGATCCCGGCTCCGACCGAGGCGCCGTCCGGCAGCAGCGCCTGGTTGCTCAACGGCCGGGCCAGTGCCTGGTCGGGGGAGAGCCAGGCGCCGTGGTAGCCGCCGACGAGGACCGCACCCAGCTGATCGGTGACCCCGGCCCGTTCGAGCACGGCCCTGATCGGCGTGCCCAGGGCGACCTCCACCACCTGGGGCCGAGCCACGGCTCCGGTGACGGTCACCAGCATCGTGCCCGGCTCGTCGGCGGTACCGACCGAGCGGAACCAGTCCGGCCCATGCCTGGCGATCAGGGCGAGCTGCGCGAGGGTCTCGACGTTCTGCACGAGAGTGGGCCGCCCGTCCACCCCGCGCTCGTAGACCGGCGGGACGGCGAAGCGAGGCACCGCCGCCTTGCCGTTCACCGCTGCTACGGCGGCGGTCTCCTGCCCGGAGATGAAGCGGTCCGGTGCGTCAACCAGCTCGATGCGTAGCGCGTCGGTCTTCGTCCGCTCGGCCAACGCCGCACGGACGACGTGCTGCAGGTCGGGCTCGGCCGCGAGGTAGAGGTAGCCGCGGGTCGCACCCACCGCGCGGGCCGCCAGCTGGATCCCGTCGAGGACGAGGTGGGGGGAGCCGAGCAGGAGCGCGCGGTCCTTGGAGCTCGCGGGCTCGCCCTCCGCGCCGTTCGCCACCACGACAGGCCGCGACCCGGCCGCGACGGCCGAGAGCTTGCGGTGCATGGGGAACGCGGCACCCCCACGTCCGGTGAGGCCCGCGGCCTTGACGGCCGCGATGAGTGCGTTGGCCGAGTGCTTGGGCAGCGGGCCGAACGCACGCGTGTGGTCAGCCAGCGAGGCGCCTGGGGTCACGGCGGTGAGGCGGCGGGGTGAAACCACTGCGGAGGTCTCCGTGGACTCGTCGAGCTGGGTGGTCATCGGGTCGTCACCTTCTCTCGTTCGGGACGCAGCACGGCAGGACGGACCGGACGGACCGGGCGCACCGCGAAGCTGGGCGACATCCGCCAGAGGATCGAGCCGAGCACCGCGACGATGCAGGTCACGTTGAGCACGACCATCCAGAGCGCTCCGACGTCGGTCCCGGTCCCGAAGCCGTGCGCGACGGCCACCGGCCACGACGCGTACACGAGCCAGTGGACCAGCCGCCACGCTCGCACCCCGATCCGGGCCCGCAGCAGGCTGGTCACCACGATCGCGAGCAGCAGGTCGAGCGAGACCGCGCCGAGTCCGACCCAGAACGGCCGGTAGCCGGCGCCGAAGGGCACCACGGCATCAGTGACGTTGAGCACGACGTAAGGGTCGAGGATCGCGGTCGTGATGTGGATCAGCAGGAACACGAGCGTGAGCAGCGACGCGTTGCGGTGCACCGCGGCGGTGACGAACCGCGGTGCGCCGGCAACGGGCTGACCACGCTTCACCAGGATGCCGAGGACCACGACCAGGCTGAGCAGGGCCAACGACACCGCACCGGTCGCCCGGTTGAGGAACCAGAGCGAGCTGCCCGAGCTCGTGGCGGTGGCGGACAGCGTGACGACGGTGCTCATGACCCGCTCGAGGTCGCGACGGGGGTGGCGGCAGCAGCACTCGCAGCGGCAGCGGCGGACGCAGCCGCGGCCGCCTGCGAGGCCGCGGCCTGTGCGGCTTGTGACGCCGCGGCCTGTGCCGCTGCCGCAGCGGCGCTGGCCGAGGACGACGTGCCAGCCGTCGCTGTCGGAGTGGTGGTCGGCGTCTTCAGTGCCGAGGTGGAGCTCGACGCGGACGGCGTGGGTGTCGCGGTCGTCGTCGTGGTCACCGCGGTCTGCTGCGCAGACGCAGTGTCCGGCTGGACCGCCACGAAGGCGAGCCCAGCGCCGGCGACGCCGAGCACGGCAAGCCCAGCGGTCACGCTCGTCACCATGCGCACGCCGGCGTCGCGGCGTGCGGGGGTGTTCCGGTGCGGATCGCGAGTGCGGCGCATCGTTCCTCCTCAAGCAGGTAGCTGCTGTCAGAGAAGACGGTGCCCTTCCTAACTGTGCGAATGCTGGGAGCCGGGTGGGGCGTTGCTCAGAGCTCGCCCGCATCGAGGTAGCGCTGCGCGAAGGCGAGGTACTTCGCCGCGACGGCCGCCCTGGTGGCGTCGTCGGTCAGGGTGCCCTGCTCGTGCGCTCGTACCGCGTCCTCCCAGATGCTCCGGCCGATCGCGAAGCCGACGAAGCCGTCCACGGGCGCCGCGACGTCGAGCCAGTGGTCGAGCCGGTCGTCGGGTGCATCCCTGCCGAGGACGATCACCTGGGCGGACCGGCCGTCCGCCCGGACCTGCCGCACGACGCGCTCAGCCGCCTGCGTCGTCTCCAGTCCTTCGATCTTCCACAGTGCTGGTCCGACGCCGGCGCCCTGCAGGTCGGCGATGACCTCGACGACCAGTCCCGGTCGGACGTCACGGTCGTAGGCGTCCTGCGAGCCACCGGCGGCGGCGAGCTGGGCGTCGGTGGCGGGCACCAGCAGCTCGAGCACCAGCGGGATGCCCGCATCGTCGAGGCCGCTGCTCACGCGTGCGAGCCGGCGCAGCTGATCCGCCCGATCGGCGCCGTCGAAGTCAGGGTTGTCGCGCACGAGCACCTTGCCGTACTGCGCCTTCGAGTCCTGGAGCCGCTGGAGCCAGCGGTCGCCGTACTCGAGCTGGAACCAGGGGTGGCCGCTCGCCTCGATCGGCACCGCGAGCACGGCCGGGCCAGCACCAGCACGGTCGATCACGGCCTGGCCGAGCTGCTGGTCGACCAGCACGCCGGCGTGGCCGCGCGCGAGCGCAGGGACGGCGCGCAGCAGCCCGTCGTAGATGAGCAGCTTGGCCTTCTCCATCGCTGCGGTCTGCTCCGGTGTGGGCTTGTCGTCCACGACCCCGAAGAGGGTCTCGCCGAACGATGCGCGATGGTCCATGGCAAGGATCAGCAGCGGATCTGCCTTGCTGGGCCGCCACCGACCCGCGTCTGCGTCTGAGGTCATGCCGCCATTGTCATCGCTCGCAGATCGTCGCGCTCGCACGCGGCCGACTCCGCTCGCGGAGGTCAGTGCGTCCGGCAGGCCTGTTCAGCGGCGTCCTGGAGTGCCAAGGTCACTGGTAGCCGGTCAACCGGCTAGGTGACGAGCAGTCAAGGGCGCGCGGCGATCGCGCCGGAGGTCCCAGATGAAGCTGAAGCGATGGAGCGTCCTGGCCGCACTCACGCTGGTCGTACCGCTCGCGGCGGCGGGGTTGATCGCGCAGCCGGCGGCGGCAGCGGGCTTCCCCACCACGACGACGATCGGGTCGTCGGCGAACCCGTCTGCGGCCTGCGGGTCGGTGACCCTGACGGCGACGGTGCACGGCGCGCTCTTCCCGGACTCCCCGGAAGGCCTCGTGCAGTTCTTCGACGGCGCGTCGCTGCTCGGGGGGCCGCAGCTGATCACCCCTGACTTCGACCCCGACCCCATCTTCGGGACCCACACCATCCCCACGAACCACAGCTCGGCGACGCTGTCCGTCTCGCTCTCGGGGGGCACGCACGTCATCACCGCCGCCTATGCCGGCACCGACGTGCCCAGCCTGAGCGACCCCTTCGTGCAGCAGGTGGGCGCGGCGTCGTCGTCGACGGCGGTCACGTCGAGCGTGAACCCCACGGTCTACGGCCAGCAGACCGTTCTCGGGGCCGTGGTGTCGAGCCCGTGCTCGGCGCCACTCGCCGGCACCGTGCAGTTCCAGGTCGACGGCGCCTCCCTCGGGGGGCCCCAGGCGATCGGGGCCACCGGTCACTCCGCGTTCGCGGTCTCGGACCTCGACGTGGGCACGCACTCGGTGGTCGCGGTGTTCACCAGCGCGAGCACCGACGTCCTGGGCAGCACCGGTTCGCTGTCCGGTGGCCAGGTCGTCAACTCGGCTGCGACCAGCACCAGCCTCGGGTCCTCGAACAACCCGTCGGAGTTCGGGGCGAACGTGACCTTCACCTCGACGACGAGCGTCACGCCGCCCGGCGCTGGGACGCCCACGGGGCAGGTGCAGCTCGCGGACGGCGGCGTCGCCCTGGGTGGGCCGCAGCCGCTCGGGGCCGGCGGGCAGTCGACGCTGACCACCTCGACCCTGTCCGTCGGCAGCCATGCCCTGTCGGCCACGTACGCGAGCGACGGCCCTGACTTCCTCGGTAGCACGGGATTCCTGACGCAGGTCGTCACCAAGGCGCGCACCACGCTGACGTACACGGGGGACACCACTGCGGACTACCACGACCAGGCCGTGCTGTCTGCTCGGCTGACCCGCGCGGACAACGCGGCGCCGGTCGCCGGGAAGCTCGTCAGCTTCACCATGGGGGCCGAGCAATGCACGCAGACCACCGACGCCAACGGCGTCGCCTCGTGCACCATCGTCCCGAGCGAGGCGGCGGCCACGTACCCGCTGTCCGCCGCGTTCTCCGGTGACGGGAACTACCTCGCCAGCGGCGCGAGCGGGTCGTTCGTGGTCACGCGCGAGGAGACCACCACCGCCTACACCGGCCCGACCGTGATCGCCCAGGGTCAGCCCGTGACCTTGTCCGGGAAGCTCCTCGAGGACGGCACGACGCCGATCAGCGGTCGCCTGCTCACCCTGACCCTGGGCAGCGGAGCGACCGCCCAGAGCTGCACCACCGGTGCGACCGACGTGAGCGGCAACGCGTCCTGCGTGATCCCCGGCGTCAGCGTCGGCCAGGGCCCGGAACCCGTGAGCGCGACGTTCGCCGGAGACGCGTACTACCTGCCCTCGGCCGACACGGCGCACCAGGTGATCGTGTTCGCGTTCCCCAGTCGCGGGATCTTCACCCTGGGCGATGCGACGGTCGCCGCGGCGCCGTCGAGCGTGACGTTCTGGGGTGCGCAGTGGGCCTCGAGCAACCTTCTCAGCGGCGGGGCAGCCTCCCCGTCGTTCAAGGGTTTCGCCGACAGCACGGGGGGCACCCCGCCCGCCTGTGGCGCGACCTGGACAGCCTCACCGGGCAACAGCTCGTCGCCCGTGGCGTCGTTGCCTGCGTACATGGGAACGGCGGTGACCAGCTCCGTCGGCAAGCATGGGAGCAGCATCTCCGGGACGATCACCTCGATCGTCGTGGTCGTGACCGCGCCGGGTTACGCCGCTAATCCTGGGCATGCTGGGACCGGCAGAGTCGTCGCGACCTACTGTCACTCCTGACGGCCGCCACTCCTGACGGCCGCCACTCCTGACGGCCTGCCACTCCTGACGGCCTGCCACTCCTGACGGCCTGCCACTCCTGACGACCGGCCGCTCTTGACAGGGGTCGTCGGGTTCGCCGTCCGTCGGTGACGGACGCGCTGCTCGGCCCGGCCCTGCATCGACTCCCATCGACCCTCACTGACACGATGTGTCAGACAGCCTGGTCTTCCGTCCGCATCTGCCGAAACGCATCGCAGGCGACGGACGAAGGCATTCCCTAGTGCAGAGGAATGACCTGCTCCGTGAACCGACTCGCCGCATCGAGCAGTCCCTACCTGTTGCAGCACAAGGACAATCCGGTCGACTGGCAGGAGTGGGGGCCCGACGCGTTCAGCGAGGCGCGCGAGCGTGACGTCCCTGTGCTGCTCTCCGTCGGCTATGCCGCCTGCCACTGGTGCCACGTGATGGCGCACGAGTCCTTCGAGGACCCCACGACCGCGGCGCTCATGAATGCAGGCTTCGTCAACGTCAAGGTCGACCGTGAAGAGCGGCCCGACGTCGACGCCGTCTACATGGAAGCGGTGCAGGCCATGACCGGCTCGGGTGGCTGGCCCATGACCGCGATCCTCACCCCGGACGGCAAACCGTTCTACGCCGGAACCTACTTCCCGCCGACGCCGCGACAGGGCATGCCGTCGTTCACCCAGCTGCTGACGGCGATCGGTGAGACCTGGCGCGAGCGCAGGGGCGATGTCGAGGAGGCCGCGCGGGGGATCACCGAGCGGCTGCAGGAGCGCAACCTCGAGCTCGCGGGAGACGCTCCGCCGAGCCCCGAGGACCTCGAGGAGGCCGTCAGCACATTGGCCGCCTCCTTCGACCCCGTGCGTGGCGGCTTCGGTGCGGCGCCGAAGTTCCCGCCGTCGATGGTGCTCGAGTTCCTGCTTCGACACCACGCTCGGACCGGGTCCTCTCTTGCGCTGAGCCTGGTCGACAAGACCTGCACCGCGATGGCACGAGGAGGCATCTACGACCAGCTCGGTGGCGGCTTCGCACGCTACTCGGTTGACGCCGAGTGGGTGGTCCCGCACTTCGAGAAGATGTTGTACGACAACGCCTTGCTGCTTCGCGTGTACGCGCACTGGTGGCGCGCGACCGGTTCGGCGCTGGCACGTCGAGTGGTCGAGGAGACTGCCGAGTTCCTGCTCCGAGACCTCCGCACGCCCGAGGGTGGCTTCGCGTCAGCCCTCGACGCGGACACCGAAGGCGTTGAAGGCAAGACCTACGCTTGGACCCCTGCCGAGCTCGCTGACGTCCTCGGTGCGGACGGGCCATGGGCCGCTGACCTGCTGACCGTGACTGCGCGAGGGACCTTCGAGCACGGCGCCTCGGTGCTGCAGCTGCTGGCAGACCCTCCCGACGGGGAGCAGCAGCGGTGGGCCGCGGCGCGGACCGCTCTGCTGGCTCGCCGCGACCAACGTGCGCAGCCCGGCCGGGACGACAAGGTGGTCGCGGCCTGGAACGGGCTCGCGATCGCCGCCCTGGCGGAAGCGGGTGCGCTGCTGGGGGTCGAGCGCTGGGTGCAGGCAGCCTCGCTCGCAGCGGAGCTGTTGGTGCGCGTGCACCTCGACGACGGTGGGCGGCTGGTACGCGTGTCCAAGGACGGCATCGCGGGCCGGCACGCAGGTGTCCTGGAGGACTACGCGGACCTGGCAGAGGGCTTCGTCAGCCTGTTCTCGGTGACAGGTGAGGCTGTGTGGTTGGAGCGGGCGGGCGTGCTCTTGGACGCCGTGCTCAGGCACTTCGGCGATGAGGACGGCTCGTTCTTCGACACGGCGGACGACGGTGAAGCGCTGCTCCGCCGTCCCCAGGACCCGACGGACAACGCGACGCCCTCGGGGCCGGCTGCTGCTGCGGGTGCGCTGCTCTCCTACGCAGCGCTCACCGGCTCGGGCGTGCACCGCGTCGCGGCCGAGCGCGCGCTCCGCGTCTACGCGCAGCTGGCTCGCCGGTACCCGCGGTTCGCCGGGTGGGGCTTGGCCGTGGCCGAGGCCGCGATCATGGGCCCGGTCGAGGTTGCAGTCGTCGGCGACCGCTCGGACGCCGCGTTCGTCGAGCTGCGTGCTGCGGCCTGGGCGGCCGGGTCCCCAGGCCTGGTGGTCGCCTGGGGTGATCCGAGGTCAGGCTCGTCGGTGCCGTTGCTGCAGCACCGGCCACTCGTCGCTGGCCAGGCGGCTGCCTATGTCTGCCGAGGGTTCGTCTGCGAGGCGCCGACGACTGACCCAGCTCAGCTCCGCGCGGCGCTTGCTGTCGGTCCTGTCGACCTGTCCGGGTGAGACGACGCTCGGGCGTTCCGTGACCCGGACAGGGGACGCGCCCCGCTGGGCCTGTCCGGGTGAGACGACGCTCGGGCGTTGCGTCACCCGGACAGGGGACGCACCCTGCTCGGCCTGTCCGGGTGAGACGACGCTCGGGCGTTGCGTGACCCGGACAGGGGAGGTGCCCCGGTCGGCAAGGGGAGGTGCCCCGCTGGGCCTGTCCGGGTGAGACGACGCCGGAGCGTTGCGTGACCCGGACAGGGGAGGTGCGCCGCTGGGCCTGTCCGGGTGAGACGACGCTCGGGCGTTGCGTCACCCGGACAGGGGAGGTGCCCCGCTGGGCCTGTCCGGGTGAGACGACGCCGGAGCGTTGGGTCACCCGGACACGGGAGCTGCCCCACCCGGACACGGGAACTGCCCCGCCGGACAAGGCAGGCGCGTCGCTGGGCAAGGGCCGGGCGACTGACTAGCTGGTCGGGCCCTGCGACCGCACCTTCTCGACGTGCTCCATCGCTGACCGCAGCTCGGCGAGCCAGGTGTCGGCGTTCTTGCCGACGAGCTTCACGCACCACGCCAGGGCTTCCGAGCGCGAGCGCGCGACGCCGGCCTCGACGAGCGTGTCGAGCACCAACCGCTCGGACTGCCGCAGCCGGGTCATGACGGGAACCGCCAGCGTCGTGAACAGCTCGCGCCGCTCGCCGACCTGGACCCCCCACGCGACCTTGCGGCCCGTGCGGTGCTCGATCTCCCTGGCGATCTCGATGCGGTGGTCACGGGTCCGCTCGCGGAACTCCTTGATGCGGCCGGAGACCGCTGCTGCCTGCTCGGCGTCGGAGGCGTCGGCGGCGACCGAGGGCGCCGCGAGCGTGCCGACGACGGTGATCTCCTCGCGGTCGACGGTCACCTCCGCCGGGCCCTCGAACCACTCCTGGGGGAGCCGGCCGCTGAGCCAGCCCCGGATCTTCTCGTGCTGTCCTGTGGTCATGGCTCGATGATTACATGATTACCGAGCAAGTGCCTAGCCATGTTCGTCCAGAGCGGACGGGCCGGCTAGTTGTTGCAGACCACGAGCACCACGGCGACGAACTGGCAGATGTAGGCGAGCAGGGTCAGCGAGTGGAAGACCTCGTGGAAGCCGAACCAGCTCGGGAACGGGTCGGGCCGTTTGATGCCGTAGACGATGCCGCCTGCGGTGTAGAGGAGTCCCCCGATGGAGATGAGCACGAGCACCGCGATCCCCCCGGCGCGGGTGAAGGCGGGGATGTACGCGACCGCGACCCAGCCGAGCGCCGCGTAGGCCGGGACGTACAGCCAGCGGGGCGCGCCGACCCACAGCAGGCGGAACCCGACACCGACGATCGCGCCGCCCCACACGATCGCCAGCAGCGCCGTCCGGCTCCCGCCGTTGAGCAGCAGCACAGCGAACGGCGTGTAGGTCCCGGCGATGATGACGAAGATGTTCGCGTGGTCGAACCGCTTCAGGAACCCGCGGGCTCGCGGCGACCAGTTACCTCGGTGGTAGATCCCGCTGACCGTGAAGAGCAGGACCGTGCTCAGCACGTAGATCGCTGACGCGACGACCTCGGCGGCGTCATCCGCCAGCGCCACGAGCACGATGCCGGCGACGAGGGCGAACGGGACCGCGCCGGCATGGAGCCAGCCGCGGAGCTTCGGCTTGACGGCGTCGGGGACGTGCTCAGCTGCTCGCTCGACGACAGCGCCGACGTGCTGCTCGACGGCGTCCTCGATCCGACGCTGGAACGCGCTCGCGGCACCGGGCTCGCTGGGCAGGGAGCTCTCGGGCGTCGGCCGCTCCTCGAGCTTCATGCCCCCGAGGGTAACTTACGGAACCGTAGGTTGGGCAGGCCCCACAGAGGGCAGCGGTACGCTCGCGTCGTCCGCTCGAAGCCGCGCTGCCCTGGAGGAACGGCCGAGTATGGGTCTTGTCGACGTCGTCTACGCCGCGTACGAGCGCAGGCTCGCCGCATCGCTGCCCGGCGACCGGTCACCGCGTCACGTCGGGGTCATCCTGGACGGCAACCGCCGGTGGGCTCGGGAGGCAGGGACCAGCACCGCGAGCGGCCATCGTGCCGGCGCGGACAAGATCGAGACCTTCCTGGGGTGGTGCGAGGAGGTCGGCGTCGAGGTCGTCACCCTGTGGCTGCTCTCCACCGACAACCTCGGTCGCCCGGTCTCCGAGCTCGCGCCGCTGCTGGCCATCATCGAGGAGACCGTCACCGGGCTGGCAGCCACCCGCCGATGGAAGGTCCACCCTGTCGGCGCGCTCGACCTGCTGCCCGCGTCCACCGCGGTGACCCTCAAGGCCGCGGCCGACGACACTGCCGCCGTGCAGGGCATGATCGTCAACGTCGCGGTCGGCTACGGCGGCCGCCGGGAGATCGCCGACGCCGTCCGGTCGATGCTGCAGGAGCACGCCGGGCGCGGCACGACCATCGAGGAGCTCGCCGAGGTGCTGGACGTCGAGCACATCGCGGAGCACCTGTACACGAAGGGCCAGCCGGACCCTGACCTGGTGATCCGCACCTCCGGCGAGCAGCGCCTGTCCGGCTTCCTCCTCTGGCAGAGCGCGCACTCGGAGTTCTACTTCTGCGAGGCGTACTGGCCCGACTTCCGCAAGGTCGACTTCCTGCGGGCCCTGCGCGCGTTCGCCGTGCGCCACCGCAGGTACGGCTCCTGACGCTGCGGCTGCCCTGATCCGTCGGCCAGCGTCTGCCCTGACGTCGGTGTGGTGCCATCCACGTGAAGACTGGGTCACGGTCGGCGTGGCGCGAGGCGGTCGACGGGTGGCAGATCTACCGTCGGGATCGACGGAGCGGCACCCGCCGAGCCGTTCGGGAGGCCCACGAACCGCATGACGACGCGGCGAGGAACGGGGCCGGCACCCGGCCCCAGCGGCCTGGTCCCGGTCGAGGCTCGAGCCTGACTCGAGCTGGCTGACGGGCGTGGTGCGCGCCCGACGAGGAGTGCGAACGTGGCTGCTTCGCCCCAACGCCGGACTGCCGGTGGTCGCCGTACCTACGTCCTCGACACCAGCGTGCTGCTGAGCGACCCGCATGCCCTCATGCGGTTCGACGAGCACGAGGTCGTCCTGCCCGTGGTGGTGATCAGCGAGCTGGAGGGCAAGCGAGCCCATCCCGAGATCGGTTACTTCGCGCGAACAGCCCTGCGCATCCTTGACGACCTGCGCGTGAGCCACGGCCGGCTCGACGAACCCATCACCCTGAACGACCACGGCGGCACCCTGCGCGTCGAGCTCAACCACACCGATCTCTCGTTGCTGCCCGCGGGTTTCCGGGTCGGCGACAACGACTCACGCATCCTCTCGGTGGCCCGCAACCTGGCCGCCGAGGGCTGCGACGTCACGTTGGTCTCCAAGGATCTCCCGATGCGCGTGAAGGCTTCGGCGTCGGGCCTCGAGGCCGAGGAGTACCGGGCCGAGCTCGCCGTCGAGTCCGGCTGGACGGGGATGACCGAGCTCGAGGTCGCGGCGTCCGACCTCGACCTGCTCTACGCCGAGGACCGCATCGACCTGCCCGAGGCCGCCGAGCTGCCGTGCCACACCGGCCTCGTCCTGCTCTCCGATCGCGGCTCGGCGCTCGCGAGGGTAACGGCGGACAAGCGCGTCCGGCTGGTGCGCGGTGACCGCGACGCGTTCGGTCTGCACGGTCGTAGCGCCGAGCAGCGGATCGCGCTGGATCTGTTGCTGGACAACGAGATCGGCATCATCTCGATGGGAGGACGGGCCGGTACAGGTAAGTCCGCGCTGGCGCTGTGCGCAGGTCTGGAGGCGGTGCTCGAGCGACGCCAGCACCGTCGTGTCGTGGTGTTCCGACCGCTGTACGCGGTGGGCGGCCAGGATCTCGGGTACCTGCCTGGCACCGAGGCGGAGAAGATGGGGCCGTGGGGGCAGGCGGTCTACGACACCCTCGGTGCGCTCACCACGCAGGACGTCATCGACGAGGTGGTCGATCGCGGGATGCTCGAGGTCCTGCCTCTCACGCACATCCGAGGGCGCTCGCTGCACGACGCCTTCGTCATCGTCGATGAGGCACAGTCGTTGGAGCGCAACGTCTTGTTGACCGTCCTGTCGCGCATCGGCCAGGGTTCGCGGGTGGTCCTGACGCACGACGTCGCGCAGCGGGACAACCTGCGCGTGGGTCGGCACGACGG
Organism: uncultured Actinomycetota bacterium; assembly: GCA_963819215.1. Taxonomy (GTDB): domain Bacteria; phylum Actinomycetota; class Actinomycetes; order Prado026; family Prado026; genus CAWFVK01. The sequence goes on from CAWFVK010000009.1 coordinate 344,339, forward strand.
TGTCGTCGCCGTGGTCGAGAAGCTCAAGGGACACCCGTTGTTCGCCCACGTCACGCTCACGCGCTCCGAGCGCTCGCCCATCGCCGCGCTGGTCACCGAGATGTTGGAGGATCTCCCGGGATAGGGGGCAACCTGAGGCACTGGTGGGGCCGATGGTGTTTACCGCCACGGTCCGGATGGGCATAACTACTGTGCGGAGGTGCAGCGTGCGACTCGCTGCGCTTGGGTCGTCACGCTCTGTCGATATGTGAGATAGGGCACGGTGCCTTGAGTTGCCAGGACGTCCAACGTGCGCCAGAGTCGATGACTGTCAGACCCCGTGTGCGGTCACCTGCAGTTGTTCATTTGCACGGTAGCCAAGGCTCGATCATGAATCGCTCGGCCCCAAGGCCGGGACGCATGGAACCATCGACCGCACACCGTTCCGGCTCGAGAGTCCCTGGGGGGCCAGCCGGAGCCGAGTCACCGTCCACCAGCACACGACGGGTGACCTGTGTCAGGGGTGAAGATCGCTCGAGCCGGTTGCGGCGCGGGCGAACCGCTGGAAGGACACCGCTCGATGAACCGGATTTCGATCCGGGGGGTCGGCATTGCTGCCACAGCTCTGGCAGCGACCTCTCTGGCGCTCGGTGGAACACCGGCCGCCGCACACACGACCAGCACTGCGACGCCTAGCGCCGCAGACGTGCAGGTCGCTCTTGCGCTCGTCCCAGCCGGGACGGCGAACCGCACCATCAAGGACGTCGACTTCAACCCGAACTCGGGTCCGAACCGCGTCCACGCCCTCAAGGCTGCCGCTGCACGAGCAGCTGCCGCGCACCGTGCCGCGCTGGCTGCCGCAGCTGCTGCCGCACAGGCGCAGGCCGTTGCTGCTGCCCAAGCAGCGCAGCAGGCCACTGAACAGGCCGCCCAGGCGAGGGCCGTCGCCGTCGCTGAGGTCGACCGTTCGACCACCCGCACGATGGCACCGGTCCCTGTTGCTGGGGGAAGCCCCTCGCAGAACCGCGCCCTCGGTGAGCAGCTCGCGTCAGCGCGTGGTTGGGGTGGCGCTCAGTTCGCCTGCCTCGACAACATCTGGTCGCGGGAAAGTGGTTGGCAGACAACGGCTTACAACCCCAACGGCGGTGCCTACGGGATCCCGCAGGCGCAGCCGGGCGACAAGATGGGCGCCTACGGCGGTGACTGGAAGACGAACCCGGCGACGCAGATCAAGTGGGGGCTCGCCTACATCGCGGGAAGCTACGGTTCGCCGTGCACCGCGTGGGCGTTCTGGCAGTCGCACAGCTGGTACTGACGGCCGAGTAGCGCGACGAACGACCCCGGACCTTCTGGTCCGGGGTCGTTTCTTGTTGTGCAGCAACGGCTTCTCAGCCTTCATGTCATTCGGAGGGGCGGGCCAGCCGGTCGACGTCGAGCGCGGTGTCGAGCTGCTCGACGGTGATCGTCCCCGCGTTTACGTGGCCGCGTTCGAGCACCACTTCACGGATCGTCGAGCCTTGCGCGACGGCTTGCTTCGCGATGGCGGCGGCCTCCTCGTAGCCCAGGAGCCGGTTGAGCCCGGTCACGATCGCTGGCGACGACTCGGCCTGCTGGCGCATCCGCGCGGTGTTCGCGGTGATGCCAGCAACGCACAACGTCGCCAGGCTGCGCACGGCATTCGTGAGCAGCAGCAACGACTCCAGGAGGTTCCGGGCGATCACCGGCATCATCGTGTTCAGCTCGAACGCACCGGCAGCACCGGCCCACGCGATGGTGGCGTCGTTGCCGACGACCTGGGCGCACACCTGGAGGACAACCTCGGGGATGACCGGGTTGACCTTGCCCGGCATGATCGACGAGCCGGGCTGCAGGTCCGGGAGGTGGATCTCACCAAGCCCTGCGGACGGGCCAGAGCCCATCCAGCGCAGGTCGTTGCAGATCTTCGTCAGCGACACCGCAGTCGTGCGCAGCTGACCCGAGAGCTCGACGAGCGCGTCGCGCGAGCTCTGTGCGGAGACGCCGTCGGCCGCTGTGGTCAACGGGAGATCGCTCAGGGCGGCAAGCTCGTCGACCACGGCGACCCGCCATCCCGCGGGGGTGTTCAGGCCGGTCCCGATCGCGCTCCCGCCGAGCGGGACCTCGCACACGCGCGGCAGCGTCGACTCGATCCGATCGATGCTTGCTCCCATCTGCGCCGCGAAGCCGGCGAGCTCAGCGCCCAGGGTGACGGGCACCGCATCCATCAGATGGGTGCGACCAGCCTTGACGACGTCGGCGAACTCGTCGGCCTTGAGGGACAGCGCACCTTGCAGCAGCTGGAGCCCGTCGATCAGGGCGAGGGCCTCGCTCGCGGCCGCGACATGGATGGAGGTCGGGAAGACGTCGTTGCTGGACTGCGACGCGTTCACCTCGTCGTTGGGATGCACCCGCCGGCCGAGGGTGCGCGAGGCGAGCGTCGCGACGACCTCGTTCGCGTTCATGTTCGACGACGTGCCCGAGCCGGTCTGGAAGACGTCGATCGGGAAGGCGTCGTCGTGCTGGCCGTCGGCGACGGCGGTCGCAGCGACGCCGACGGCCGCCGCGACGTCGGCGGGCAGGACGCCGAGCCGTGCGTTGACCGCGGCGGACGCGGCCTTGATCAGACCCAGGGCCCGCACGTGCGAGGGGCGCAGCGGCTCACCACTGATCACGAAGTTCTGCACGGCTCGCTGGGTCTGGGCCTGCCACAGCGCGTCGTCGGGGACCTCGACGTCGCCCATGCTGTCGTGCTCGGTGCGGCTCACGTCGGGCCTCTCAGATCGCTGCTGTGCCTCAGGCCCGTCGACCGATCGACAGGGCCACCGGCTGGGACACGTCGGCGAAGAAGTCGTTGCCCTTGTCGTCGACGACGACGAACGCGGGGAAGTCCTCGACCTCGATGCGCCAGACCGCCTCCATGCCGAGCTCTGGGTACTCGAGCACCTCGACCTTGCGGATGCAGTCCTGCGCGAGCCGCGCCGCGGGGCCCCCGATCGAGCCGAGGTAGAAGCCACCGTTGGCTGCGCACGCGTTCGTGACTGCGGCGGAGCGGTTGCCCTTGGCCAGCATCACGAGCGAGCCGCCGGCCTTCTGGAACTGGTCGACGTAGGAGTCCATCCGACCGGCGGTGGTCGGCCCGAACGAGCCGGACGCGTACCCGTCCGGGGTCTTGGCGGGTCCGGCGTAGTAGACGGGCATGTCGCGCAGGTACGCCGGCATCGGCTGCCCGGCGTCCAGCAGCTCCTTGATCTTGGCGTGCGCGATGTCGCGGGCGACCACGAGCGGGCCGGACAGGGACAGGCGCGTCTTCACCGGGTACCGGGAGAGCTCTGCGCGGATCTCGTCCATCGGTCGGTTGAGGTCGATGCGCACGACGTCGTCGGAGAGGTGCTCGTCCGTGGTCTCCGGCAGGAACTGGGCCGGGTCGCGTTCCAGCTGCTCGACGAACACGCCTTCTGCGGTGATCTTGGCCCGTGCCTGCCGGTCGGCCGAGCAGGACACCGCGATGGCCACGGGACAGGACGCTCCGTGTCGCGGCAGGCGCACGACCCGGACGTCGTGGCAGAAGTACTTGCCGCCGAACTGGGCGCCGATGCCGAACTCCTGGGTCAGCCGCAGCACGCTCGGCCTCGAGCTCGACGTCGCGGAAACCGTGCCCGGCCGGGGAGCCCTCGGTGGGCAACGTGTCGAGGTACTTGGCGGAGGCGTACTTGGCGGTCTTCATCGCGTGCTCGGCCGACGTGCCACCGATGACGATCGCGAGGTGGTAGGGCGGGCAGGCCGCGGTGCCGAGGGCCCGCAGCTTCTCGTCGAGGAAGCGCAGCATCGCCGTGGGGTTCAGCACGGCCTTGGTCTCCTGGTAGAGGAACGACTTGTTGGCGGAGCCGCCGCCCTTGGCCATGAAGAGGAAGTCGTAGGAGGGCTGGCCGTGCTCGTCGGCGGCGTAGAGCTCGATCTGAGCTGGCAGGTTGGTGCCCGTGTTGCGCTCGTCCCACATCGTCAGCGGGGCCAGCTGGGAGTAGCGCAGGTTCAGCCTGGTGTAGGCGTCGAAGATGCCGCGGGCGAGCGCTTCCTCGTCACCGCCGCCCGTCAGGACGCCCTCGGACTTCTTGCCCATGACGATCGCGGTCCCGGTGTCCTGGCACATCGGCAGCACGCCGCCGGCCGCGATGTTCGCGTTCTTCAGCAGGTCGAGCGCCACGAACCGGTCGTTCGGCGAGGCCTCGGGGTCGTCGAGGATGGCGCGGAGCTGGCGCAGGTGCGCCGGGCGCAGGTAGTGCGCGATGTCGTGCATCGCCTCGTAGGCCAGCCGGCTCAGGGCGTCGGGCTCGACCTGCAGGAACGTCCGCCCCGCTGCCTCGACCACGCGCACGCCGTCCGTGGTGACCAGCCGGTAGGGGGTGTCAGCTGGGCCGAGGGGGAGGAGCTCGCTGAACAGGAAGTCGGGCATGCGTCCAGCCTAGGCGCCCCGGCTACGGTCCGACCTGGCGGCTGCCGATACTCCTTCGGTGCAGGCGGCAGCCTGCCTTCGTGCCGGGTGCGCAGCGTGCCGGCCGAACGACGAGGTGGGGGGATCGGGGATGGATTCGACCGACGTGCCAGGTGGCACGAGCGAGCCGTGGGACAACGCCCAGCCGGGTCCACGGGGGCCGGAGTACGAGTACCTGGCCTCTCCGCTCCCTGCTCCCGACATCACGCCGGCGCCCTTCGCCGCCCTCCCGCCGCCTTCCCGTCAGCCGCTGGCGTTGCGCCGTCCGGTGGTGACGTCGTTCCGGATGCTCCGGTCGGCAAGCGCCGGCGCGGCCTGGTCGCTGCCGTCACCGCCGGAACCCTGGTGCTCGTCGGTGTCGGTGGCTACGCGGCCTACGCGGCGTTCAACGGGAGCGGGTCCCAGCCGGAGGTGGCTCTGCCTGCCTCGACGGTCGCCGTGCTCAAGGTGGACCTCGACCCCTCGGCCGGCCAGAAGATCGACGCGTTCCAGCTGCTGCGGAAGTTCCCCGCCGCGGAGGTCAGCGGCTCGGACCAGGACTTCGGCGACTGGCTGGTGCGCCGGCTGTCGGCCTCCGCGTCGGACTCCACGATCGACTTCGCGACGGACGTCCAGCCCTGGCTGGGCAAGAGGTTCGCGGTCGGCCGCGGTGCCCGAGCAGCGCACCCGACGGCGTCGACGGGCGTGCTCGTCATCCAGGACACCGACGACAAGGCGGCCGCGGCCGGGCTGGACAAGATCAAGGCGGCAGATCCCGGCTCGTCAAAGCTCAACTACGCGTTCAAGGACGGCTACGTGGTCGTCGCACCGGACGAGGCGGGAGCGGCCCAGCGGGTCGTCGACGCCGCCACGTGCAGCACCGTTGTCGGCGAGACTCGACCTACACCTCGGACATCGACTCGCTGGCGTCCGACCAGATCGTCACGGGTTGGGCCGACGCCGACCAGCTCGGTCCGCTGCTCAGCAAGGCCGCCGAGAAGAGCGGCGCGTGCCTCGTCGATCGCCGACTCGTTGGCGAAGGCCTACAAGGGTCAGGTACGTCCTCGGCATGCACGTCACGTCCAGCTCCGTCGTGGTCCAGGTCAAGACCAGGGGCGGCAAGCCCTCGACGCCCGCGACGCTCGGACCGATCACCAACGTCGTGAAGGACCCGTGGGCGGTGGTCGCGGTCAGCGGTCTGTCGGCGTCGATCGACACGAGTGGTCGACGATCACCGCGATCCCCGGCTACGAGGACCTGCTCGGCCAGGCCGAGCGTCAGTACGGCTTCTCGCTGCCCGGTGACCTGAAGACGCTGCTGGGCGACAGTCTGGTCGTCAGCGCGGGCGGCTGGTTGCAGGCTCCCGAGGTGTTGCGGCCGGCACCTCGAAGGACCCCGCTGCCGCCAAGGCTGTCCTCGACCGGCTGCTCCGCACCGTCGGAGCGCCGGCAGGTGTCGTGGGCGAGCAGGTCGTGGGTGACGCGCTCCTCGTGGGCTTCCCTGCGCAGGCGCTGGCGGACGCCGGGAGCTCGCAGGTCACGGCCGACCCGTACTTCGCGGCAGCGGTGGCCGCACCCTCGACCGCTCAGTCGGTGATCTTCGTCGACCTGACGAAGATCTGGGACGGCCTGCCGGCCGGGGCGCTGCCGGACGACCAGCTCAGCCAGTGGAAGAACGTCGCCGCGGTGGGGCTGTCGACGACGCAGTCCTCCGACGGCATGCGCGTCGAGCTCCGGGTGGTGATCCGCTAGCCCGCTAGGCGAGCCTCAGCGCGTGGTGGCCAGCGACGCGTAGGGGCCGCCCGGCCCGAAGGAGTGCTCGCTGCTGATGGTCCGGATCGTGCCGCTGCGCGCGCGCATGACGAGCGAGTTCGTGTGCGCGCCGCCGCCGTGGTAGCGGACGCCGCGCAGCAGCTCGCCGTCGGTGATGCCGGTGGCGACGAAGAAGACGTTGTCGCCGGTGACGAGGTCGTCGGTGGTGAGCACCCGGTCCAGGTCGTGGCCGGCGTCCATCGCCCGGTCCCGCTCGGCGTCGTCCTTCGGCCAGAGCTTGCCCTGGATGACGCCGCCGAGGCACTCGCATGGCGCAGGCGGCGATGATGCCCTCCGGGGTGCCCCCGATGCCGAGCAGCAGGTCGATGCCGGTGCCCTCGCGGGCGGCCATGATCGCGCCGGCGACGTCGCCGTCCGAGATGAACTTGATGCGGGCGCCGGTCGTCCCGGATCTCGCGGACCAGCTGGTCGTGCCGTGGGCGGTCGAGGATGCAGACGGTGACGTCCTCGACGCTCTCGCCCTTGGCCTTCGCGACCCGGGCGATGTTCTCCGCGACCGGGGCGCGGATGTCGACGACGTCGGCGGCCTGCGCGCCGGTGACGAGCTTCTCCATGTAGAACACGGCCGACGGGTCGTACATCGAGCCGCGCTCGGCTACCGCCATCACCGAGAGGGCGTTGTTCATCCCCTTGGCGCACAGCGTGGTGCCGTCGATCGGGTCGACCGCGACGTCGCGTCTCCGGGCCGTCGCCGTCGCCGACCTGCTCGCCGTTGAAGAGCATCGGGGCGTCGTCCTTCTCGCCCTCGCCGATCACCACGACGCCGTTCATCGACACCGTGGAGATCATCCGGCGCATGTGCGTCGACCGCTGCGGCGTCGGCGCCGTTCTTGTCGCCGCGACCGACCCAGCGGCCGGCGGCCATCGCGGCGGCCTCGGTCACCCGGACGAGCTCGAGGGCGAGGTTCCGGTCCGGGACCTCGGTCGCACCGGCTGATCGGGTCGGGCGGGTGGAGTCGGTCGGTGATGGCCCCTGCGCGGGTGCGGCGTCGTCGGCGGTCATGGCCGAGAGCGTATCGGCGCAGGGCGAGTGCGCAGCACAGCCGCCGATCAGGGACGATGGGCGGGTGGCCAAGCGGATGAGGGGGTTCGAGTCCCTGGGCGACATGGTGCGCTCGCTGGGCGTGGTCATGGTCGTGGTGCGTCGTCATCGTGCTCATCACCATCCGGACGCAGGGCCAGGCGGTGCGTCCGGTGGAGTTCTCGTCCACCGTGACCGAGGTGCGCCGCGCCGCCCCGTTCGTGGTGCAGGCGCCGAAGCCGGTCCCGGCCGGCTGGGTGGCGACGAGCGTGAACTACGACCCTCCCGAGGTCACCGGGAAGCCGGGCATCGCGAACTGGCACCTCGGCTTCTACACCTCGCAGCAGCAGTACGCGGCGCTGGAGCAGACGAACGCGGGCCTCCAGGACCTCCTCGAGCAGCAGGTCCCTGACGCGGTCAAGGGCTCGACCGAGACCATCGACGGCCAGCAGTGGCAGCGCTGGGACAACTCGACGACTGTCGCGAGCAACGTGCGTCGGGCCCTGGTGACGACCGAGGGGACCGGGTTGAAGGGGTCCGTCGTGATGGTGACGGGCACGGCGGGCTGGCCCGAGCTGGAGCAGCTCGCCGGCTCACTCAGCGGCGTCTGAGCCCTCGTCGTCCTCGGAAGAGCTGTCGCTCGTCGTGGGCTGGCCGCTCGCGGCCGCGAGCCGTTCGCGCGCGCCGTCCAGCCACCGCTGGCAGACCGCCGCCAGCACCTCGCCGCGCTCCCACAGGGCCAGCGACTCCTCGAGCGTCGCGCCGCCGGCCTCGAGCCTACGGACGACGTCGACGAGCTCGTCGCGCGCCTGCTCGTAGCCGAGGGACTCGGCCTCGGTCTGGTCCTTGGTGTGCGCGGGCATGGGGGCAGCCTAGGGTGCTCGGCCGTTCATGTGACGACAGCAGAGAGCTCGCCACCGGAGAGGCGCAGCCTCGACCTCGGTACCCGGCTGTGCCTCGTGCCGGATCCCGCAGGACGAGCCCGTCGCTGCGTTGGACCACGGCGTACCCACGCGCCAGGGTCGCCGCAGGGGACAGCGCACGGACGCGGGCGATCGTGTGCTCGAGGTCGTCGCTCGGCGCGGTCCAGCCGGTGCTCCAGGGTTCGCCTGGCGGCGGTCGACCAGCCGGACCACCTCGTCCTCGCGCGGAGCGACCAGTCCGGCGACCGGGTCAGCCAGGACGGGGCGGGAGCGCAGGTTCGCCAGCCTGGCCTCCTCGCGGTCGACGAGCGAGCTCGCGCCCCTTCGCAGCCGGGCCGTGGCCTGGCTCAGCCTGCTCAGCTCCTCGCGGACGTCGGGGACCACCCGGCGCGCCGCGTCGGTCGGGGTCGAAGCCCGGACGTCGGCGACCAGGTCGATCAGCGGGACGTCCGGCTCGTGCCCGATCGCGCTGACACGACCGGCGTGAGGCAGGCGGCGACGGCTCGCACCAGCGCCTCGTCGGAGAACGGCAGCAGGTCCTCGACCGAGCCGCCGCCGCGGGCGACCACGATCACGTCGACGCTCGGGTCGCGGTCCAGCCTGAGCCAGCGCGTCGATGACCTCGGTCACCGCGTAGACGCCCTGCACCGCGACGTTCTCGACGCGGAAGGTCGACCGCGGGCCAGCGCTGCCGGGCGTTCTCCAGGACGTCGCGCTCGGCCGCAGAGCGCGCCCGCAGACCAGGCCGACGGTGCGCGGCAGGAACGGCAGCGGGCGCTTGCGCCCGGCGTCGAACAGGCCCTCGGCCGCCAGCACCGCCTTGAGCCGCTCGAGCCGGGCCAGCAGGTCGCCGAGGCCGACCGGCGCGGATCTCGGTCGCGGCCAGGGACAGCGTGCCCTCGGCCGAGGTAGAAGTCGGGCTTGCCGTGCACGACGACGCGGGCGCCCTCGGCCAGCGGCGGCACGCAGCCGTCGACCACGGCCTTGGGGGCAGTGACCGTGAGCGAGACGTCGGCGACCGGGTCGCGCAGCGTGAGGAAGACGGTGCCGGCCCCCGGCCGGCGGGAGAGCTGGGCGACCTGCCCCTCGACCCAGACCCGGCCGAGCCGCGCGACCCACTCGCCGATCAGCCGGGCAGCGGTGCGCACGGGGACCGGCGCCTCGGCAGTGGTCTCAAGGCCATGGCCTGGGTGACCGCCCCTCAGCTCGATGCTGCCAACGCAGGGTGGGCAGGATCTCAGCCAGCGAGGGCTTGGCCGGCAGCGAGGACCCACCCCGACGCTTAGGCTATCTGCATGGCTTCAGACCCAGGTGCTGCTCCGCGTCGTGTGCTGCTCGCAGCCCCGCGGGGGTACTGCGCCGGTGTCGACCGTGCCGTGGTGACCGTCGAGAAGGCGCTCGAGGTCTACGGCGCCCCGGTCTACGTCCGCAAGCAGATCGTCCACAACCAGCACGTCGTCGAGACGCTCGAGGCCGCTGGCGCGGTCTTCGTCGAGGAGACCGACGAGGTGCCCGAGGGCGCCGTGGTGGTCTTCTCGGCGCACGGCGTCGCTCCGTCGGTGCACGCCGAGGCGGCGGCCCGGGGCCTGCGGACGATCGATGCGACCTGCCCGCTGGTGACGAAGGTGCACCAGGAGGCCCAGCGGTTCGCCGCGGACGGCTACCAGATCCTGCTCATCGGCCACGACGGTCACGAGGAGGTCGTGGGCACCACTGGCGAGGCGCCGGCGAACATCACCGTGGTGAACAGCCCCCGCGCATGTCGGTCGATCTCGAGCTCGGCCCGGCTCCGAAGCTCGCGTGGCTCTCGCAGACGACGCTGTCGGTCGACGAGACGACCGAGACGGTGGACGCGTTGCGGGCGAGGTATCCCGCAGCTGCTCGACCCGCCGAGCGACGACATCTGCTACGCGACGCAGAACCGCCAGGAGGCGGTGAAGGCGATCGCCGGCGACTGCGACCTCGTCGTCGTGGTGGGATCGACGAACTCGTCGAACTCGGTGCGGCTGGTCGAGGTCGCGCTGGCCGGGGGTGCCTCGGCGTCGTACCTCGTGGACTACGCCGCCGACCTGAAGGACGAGCTGGCTCGACGGCGTGACCACGGTCGGGGTGACGAGTGGGGCGTCGGTGCCCGAGCTGCTGGTGCGCGGGGTGCTCGACTGGCTGGCGGAGCGGGGCTTCGACAACGTCGAAGAGGTCAAGTCTGCGGACGAGCACCTGCTGTTCTCGCTGCCGCGCGAGCTCCGGCGCGAGATGAAGGCGCGGCAGCAGGCCTAGCAGGCGGGTCCTGCTGGCGCTTCTAGCTGGCGCTTCTAGCTGGCAGTCCTAGCTGGCGGTCCGGCGGAGCTGCCAGGAGCGGAACCCCACGATGGCGGCCGCGACGCCGGTTCCGATCCACAGGATCGGGCCGTAGGTCAGGAGGTCGTTGGCCGTCTTGACGGCGATCGTGGCGAGGCCGCCGCCGTCCGCGATGCTGTGGGCGAGGATGAGGATCGCGAACACGATGGGCGGGGTGATAACGGCGGCCCAGCGGTCGGGGCGACGCACCGTCAGAGCCGCGTAGGCGCTCGCGGCGACGAAGAACACCCCGAAGATCCAGCCGATCCCGCCGCCGGTGAACGAGCCGATGAGCAGGCCCACGACGGAGGCTGCCAGCACGATGACGATGACGCCCGCGGTGCTGAGACCGGTGGCGGGGCGGGGGCTCGGAACTGGCGCGGGGGTGCGTGGCGGGCTTGCTGCCGGAGCCTCGGCGGGCTGCTCGGTGGGGCTGCTCACAGTGCTCAACGCTACCTCCAGGTGCCGAACAAGCTGTCGGTTCCGGTGCTCGGATCGTCGGGGCCTGTGCTGGCTTCACCGCCGCTGGTGCCGGTGTCGCCCAGCCCGAAGCGGGGGTCTTCGGTCATCGACTCAAGAACGAGGTCGGGCGCGGAGTCGTTCCCCTGGGTGGCCCGAGGAAGCATGCGCACCGGGCGGCCCTCGTCAGCCGACGCCACGAGCTCGGAGGCCGTGAGCAGGCGGACGGGCTCATCCACTGGGGTTGGGGGGACCAGCGTGGCATCGGTCACATGGAGATCCTTGAGCCGCCTTGCGCTCGGGAGGACCTGGCGTTCGAGCGAGCCGATGGCCTGGTTGTAGGCCTTGACCGAGCCGGTCAGCGAGCGCCCGAGCTTCTCGAGGTGGTCGCCCATGGTGCTCAGCCGCTTGTAAAGGCCGCGGCCCTCGTCGAAGACCTTCTGGGCGTTCTCCGCGAGCTTGGTCTCCTTCCAGCCGTAGGAGGTGGCGCGCAGCATCGCGATCAACGTCACCGGGCTCGCGAGGAGGACGTTGCGGTGGGCGGCGTGCTCGATGAGCGACGGATCGGTCTCGAGCGCCTGCGCCAGCATGGCCTCCCCTGGCACGAAGGCGATCACGAACTCCGGGGTCGGCGAGAGGTGCTCCCAGTAGGCCTTGGCCGCGAGCTGGTCGATGTGGGTGCGGACGTGCCGGGCGTGCGCGGCCAGGCGTTCGGTCCGGGTCGTGTCGTCGGTGGCGTTGAGGGCGTCGAAGTAGGCGCCCAGCGACACCTTCGAGTCGACGACGAGGTTCTTGCCACCGGCCAGCCGGACCACCAGGTCGGGGCGGAGCCGGCCGTTGTCGCCGGTGACGGTCTCCTGAACGACGAAGTCGCAGTGCTCGACCATCCCGGCGAGCTCGACCACGCGCTTGAGCTGCAGCTCGCCCCAGGCGCCACGGACCTCGGGGCGGCGCAGCGCGTTCTTGAGCTGCTCGGTCTCCTGGCGGAGCAGGGAGCCCGTCTCGCCGATGGTGCGGAGCTGCTCGCCCAGGGTGGAGAACTCCCGGGTGCGGCGGCGCTCGGTGTCGTCGATCTGGGTGGCGACCTTCTGCAGGTGGTCCTCGATCGGCTTGACCAGGGCGGCGACGGCGAGCTTGCGCTGCTCGAGCTCGCTGGCCGTCTGCTTCTCGGCGGTAGCGAGGCGCTGGTCGGTCAGCGCGAGCAGCTGCGTGCTCGTGCGGTCGAGGGCCTCCTGGGAGAGCAGGCGGAAGGTGTCGGTGAGCTCGGTCTGGGCCTTCTGGAGGTCGAGCAGGCGCTGCGCCGAGGCGGTGCGTTCGTGGTCGAGCGCGGCAGTGAGCTGAGCGGCCTGGGCCTCGGCGGAGGAGACCCTGGCGCTCAGGGCGGCCGACTCTGCGGTGAGCCGCGTGACGTCGTTGCGGGCGGCGTCACGCTCGGCCTGCAGGCGGCTGCGCGCGGCCCGGGCACCGGCCCCGCCCAGGGCGAAGCCGACGGCCACACCCAGGCCAAGCCCGATGATCAGCAGCACCACGCTCGTGACGTCCATGGGTTCGAGTGTGCACGGGACGACCGACAGATTCGGGGACGGCACGCCTGGGCACCTAGACTCGCGGCCCGTGAGCCTCTCGATCGGGATCGTCGGCCTGCCGAACGTCGGCAAGTCCACGCTCTTCAACGCCCTGACCAAGAACGACGTGCTGGCGGCGAACTACCCGTTCGCCACCATCGAGCCGAACGTCGGGGTGGTGGGGGTGCCCGACGCGCGGCTGGCGGTGCTGGCCGAGATCTTCGAGTCGCAGAAGATCCTCCCCGCGGCCGTCTCGTTCGTCGACATCGCCGGCATCGTCAAGGGCGCCTCGGAGGGCCAGGGCCTGGGCAACAAGTTCCTGGCCAACATCCGTGAGTCCGACGCCATCTGCCAGGTGATCCGGGCCTTCACCGACCCCGACGTGGTCCACGTCGACGGGCAGGGTCTCGCCCCGGGACGACATCGAGACGATCAACACCGAGCTGATCCTGGCCGACCTGCAGACGATCGAGAAGGCGCTGCCCGCGGCTGGAGAAGGAGGCGCGGATGAACAAGGAGCGCGCCTCGGTCGCTCGCCGCCGTCGAGGCCGCCGAAGCTCCTGCTGGACGGCGGCACGACGCTCTTCGCGTCCGGCGTCGACCTCGAGCCGCTGCGCCGAGCTCCACCTGCTGACGGCCAAGCCGTTCCTCTACGTCTTCAACCTCGACGACGACGAGCTGGCGAACGACCGAGCTGAAGGACGAGCTCCGCGGCCTGGTCGCGCCGGCCGAGGCGATCTTCCTCGACGCCAAGATCGAGGCCGAGCTGATCGAGCTCGACGACGACGAGGCGCTGGAGCTGCTCGCAGTCCATCGGCCAGGAGGAGTCCGGCCTGGACCTGCTCGCCCGCGTCGGCTTCGACACCCTCGGCCTGCAGACCTACCTGACCGCCGGCCCCAAGGAGGCCCGCGCCTGGACCATCCACAAGGGCGCCACCGCGCCCGAGGCCGCCGGCGTCATCCACACCGACTTCCAGCGCGGCTTCATCAAGGCCGAGATCGTCTGCTTCGACGACCTGGTCGCCGCCGGCTCGATGGCCGAGGCCAAGGCGCGCGGCAAGGTGCGCATCGAGGGCAAGGACTACGTCATGGCGGACGGCGACGTGGTGGAGTTCCGCTTCAACGTCTGAGGGTCTGCGACGCAACCCGCTGACCTGCGGTTACGCCGGCCCCAAGATCGCTAGGTCCGCAAACGGTCCGCAGTTGATGAGCCCTAGATGCCAAGCGGTCCTGTCGGACAGGCAATAGCGACAACCAGAGGCGTCAGTGCGATCGCTCGTGCTTCCGGATCGCGTCGAGGAGAGGATGGTCGCCCGAATGCACCCAGCCATAGAACGGGGTCGCGGACCCAGTCTGCCGGTGAGTGATTTCAAGCCCGAGAAGCAAAGACGCGAAGGCAAGGTCGCTGGCGCCATGGCGGCGCTCGACGTTCGAACGAGACTGCTCGATCAGGTCTAGCGACTCGGCGGGCGGCATCAAGGATAAGAAGAAGATCGCCTGCCGCCAGGCGTAGGCAGAGTTCTTGAGGACCCGCAACGGGCGTCGGTTCCCTGGTATCCGCCCGAGGAGCCAACGCGTCGTCGCGAGGGCCGTTCGTGCCGGGTCGCGCCAGCCTGATTCCGGTTGCACCGCAAGGGCGGAGACCAGAGCGGCCAGATTGTGCGTGGTCAGCACTTGCGATTGCTCGACCACCGCGCCGTTGGACGCGACGGACCAGGTTCCGCGCTCGACGCCGGCACGGCGGTGGCAGACGGTGGCGAAGGCTGAAGCGGCCTCATAACCCCCTCGCGGGTGACGGGCAGGCTCAGGGAGCGCTTGGATCTCGGCCACGTCGATCCCGTAGTAGCGAACGTAGAGAGAGCCCTCCAGTGCACCCCCGGCGAGCTGCGCAGCCTGTTGGAACTTGATGGAGAAGGCTCCCATGAAGATGTCGGCAGCCAACTCCTCGGTGAGCGGCAGCCCCATACCGGCCTGCCTTGAGAGCGTGTCCAGCTCTCGTACCAGCCGGTTGGGCAGCACGCTTCCTGGCCATGTCGTGAGGGCGAGCGCCGTGATTCGTGTCAGAGCAGCTCGTGCCCATGCCTGTTCTTCGCCCCCATCGTGGCGGTGTTTCGCGAGCGCCCGAATCCAGGGAAGCTCGTCGAACCGAACCTGGCCCTCGAGATTCACGAGCAGCAACGATCGGCGACTGCGGAAGGCGGTGTAGGTGGCCGCGACTAGGGCCTGCAACGGCGGATCCGAGTACGCGAGCGCCATGGACTCCGCAGCGATGTGAGGTACCAGTCTCGCGAGTTCCTCGGAAGCAGGGATCGTGCCGGTGGCGACGAGCTCCTCGACCGTTCCTTCGGCTGCCTGAGCCACGCGATGGACCAGGCCCGCTGGCAGTGGTGTGCCAGTCGACACCGGCCATGCAATCGCTTCGCCCGCGGTGACGGGGCCGGTCACGTCCACGGCCGAAGGGATGCCACTGTCCGCATCGAGGCCGTTCAACCGCGCCGCGAGAATGTGAGCAAGATCGTGATGGCGCGGGCGTGAGGCGTCTGAAATCTGCTGCGCGCGCAGCCGCCCTAGCTCGGATGACCCTGGAGCTCCGCGCTTGGCAATCATCGAGTCCACGGAGTGCTGGAGGCGCCCCCTCTGTCGAGGGTCTAGCTTCCCTGCCGAGACAGCCTGGTGAAGGGACGCAAGCAGGATGGCGAGGTTCTCCTTCGGTCGAAGGTGCCGACGACTCAGCGGATGCTGGAGCGCCAGCGACGCATGGCGCAGAAGCAGGTCCCGCGACTGGTCCCTCCACTCGTCCGACAAGCGGATACCAACGCGACCGTCAGCTTCCCGTGTGCCCAGCCAATGGTCCAGAAGCTCGTCCGCGAACGGATTCCAGACGGTGAGCGTCTCGACCATCGAGGCCACCTGAGGCTGTGGGGCTCTTCGGGCGAGGGAGTCTCGAACATCGCCTGCTGTACGGCGACAGGCCAGCGACGGGTCGGGCGCAGGTGCCGATGCCAACTCGGGGAGGAATCTGATCGTCGCACTGAGGGGACGGAGCTGGTCAACGAGTTCGACAGCTGCTTCAACGTCGCCTGCCCGTACGAGCCACGCCATCGTGAGAAGTGCGGCGTCTTCCGGAGTCTTGATCCGATAGGCCTTGCTGTCGACGAGCGCCCAGAGCCGACGAAGTCCCGCTTCCGTCAGGCACGCGTCAAACGCGTCGGATCGATCGACTCGGTTTCCGGACGAGCCTCCGGCGAACAGCCGTTCGGTGTTGGTCACCGGGCCGGTCGAAACGGGGCTCCCGGTCGCGAATCCACCCCGGAGCACCTCCAGCGTGACCCAGGCTGGTAGGCCAACGACGGGTTGTCGGGATCCGATGAGCAGCCGTCCGCTGGACATGCCTTCCAGCACCCGATTCCAAGCGCGCACGCGACGGGATGCGCGTTCGCTGACCGATGGATCGCCTGACGACACAGCCGTGAGAAATGCTTGAGCGCGCTGCCCCGCGGCGTAGCCCTCGCCGAGCGAGCTCACGTCGCTCCTCCCCGTTGAAAGACCTTGTTGGGCCAGCGTGGCGGGTTCTGCCCCCGCGCCCTCCGGGTCCAGAGCCCGGTGCTCTCCTGCTGAGCTACACGCCGTTGGGTCCAAGGCGCCTCGGACCGTGAGGGGATGCTAGCCGCAGGTCCGTCAGATGGTGGGCAAGCATCGCGTCGGATCCTCCCAACAGCCCACCCAAGAGAGCGTCGGGATCCCGAGCGCGAGGCACTCAACGACCCAAGTCGAACCGAAGGGGTCTGTTGCCCGTCGGGCGGCTGCCTGCGGCCTACGGACGGACGCCGAGGCTCGGCTCGCCCCACGTCTTCGGGCGGCGTTGCGCCGAGCAGTTGATTGACGGCGCGCCGGGTGCGGTCCTCCTCGTCGGGCCAGAGGTGGGCGTAGACGTTGAGGGTGATCGCGGCGTTGGTGGCCGAGACGTTCTGACACGACGCGCACGGACAGTCCGGAGCGGATCAGCGGCGGGCCGACGCCCTTCCACCGCCAGAGCCGCAGCGTCTCCGGCGCGACGCGGAGTCGGTCCGCCACCTCGTTCGTCGTGAGCAACAGATCCATCCGGCGCCTCCCGTGTGACCCCTCACTAGGAGGAGTGCACGACACGCCGAGAAGACCGGGTCGATGGCGAAGAAGGTCAAGATCTTGTGCCTGACTCTTCTGGCTCTTCAGCGAGAGAAGCCCTGGCGGCCCTTTCCAGGAGCGCATGAGGTGTGGTAAAACGATCAAAACGAGCGAACGCTCGAGTCGATCGGAGTCAGTCGTGGCAGGCAGCGCGGCGCCCGTGGGGGGCCAGACCTACCTCCCTGAGGGACAAACCGGGCAGGTCGTGGACTTCCTTGCGGCCTTGACCGCCCGGGGGGGGCGCGTGGCGCAGCCGCCACCGCGGCTTGTGGCCGCTGACGGCACCTCCGTGGAGCTACCCCAGCAGGTTCACGAAGTCCTGCTTCAAGTGGCGAGCGCGATGGAAGCCGGGCTCGCTGTCACCGTCGCCCCTCATCATCTGACCTTGTCGACCCAAGAGGCCGCCGATCTGCTTGGGGTGGCCCGCACCACCCTGGTCCGCCTCCTGGAGACCGGGGCGATCCCGTTCGACAAGCCGAGCCGGCACAGAAAGGTCAAGCTCGTGGATCTGCTCGACTACCGCGAACGCCAGCGCAGCCAGGCTGAGCAGGCGCTGGCCGACATGGTGGCGGACACCGAGCGGCTCGGGCTCTATGACGAGAGCCCCGAAGACGTTCGGGAGGCACTCAAGGCCGCGAGGGCTGAACGAGCGAGTCGCTGAGTCGTGGCCTTCAGCGCCTTCCTCGATACCTGCGTGCTCGTCCCGAGCCGGGGACGCGACGTCCTGCTCGAGGTGGCAGTCAGCGGGGTCTACCGACCTCTCTGGAGCTCGCGAGTTCTCGACGAGTTGGCGCGCACACTTCGCACTCTCGGTGAACGGCGGGGTGCCGCTTCCGACGAGACGGATGCGTACGTCGGACGCCTCGCGCGTCAGATGACCCTTTCGTTCCCAGACGCGCTGGTCGAAGGGTGGGAGCGGGCCGAGGGCAGCATCGAGCTGCCGGACCTCAACGATCGCCACGTCGTGGCTGCCGCTCTGATCGGTCGCGCGGACGTGATCGTCACGGACAACACCAAGGACTTCCCGGCGGAACAACTGCCACGACCGCTGTTCACCCAGACTCTCGACGAGTTCCTGCTCGACTCGCTCGACCTGCACCCCGCTGCTGTCCTCTCGGCTGTCGTTAGAGTGGCGGACCGCACGGGCCGCAACGCGCCACGACTGACCCCAGAAGCTGTCGCTGACTTCTTGGCCGGAACTTCAGCGCCGGCATTCGGTACCGCGCTGTGCCGGCTTCTCGCTTCGTGACCCCCCACGACCTCATCGGTCCGTGCGCATGGGACATCCCCTTCCTGTCACTAGGCCCGAGGTCGAGCTCAGATCAACGAGTCTGGGCGGACGAAAGCAGGGGTTACTGGCGGGTTGTGTAGCCGGGGGTCACTTCTGTCCACCACCGGAAGGAGCTCCGCCGGAAGCCAAGGGCGCGGAGGCTCAGTGGCAACGTCACGTCGAAACAGTCTGCGCATAGAAGTGCCCGCTGTCGGCGGAGTGAGTGGCTTCGTTAGCTCGTCACGGTCCGCTGGCGTCTCTGAGCGCCAGTGGAACAAGCCCCCTCCCGCAGGCGCGACCTGGCTGGCGGGCAGGTGCGGAGCGACGAGGGCTGTGTACTCCGCTCCGAACCAGGTCCACCACACGGGGTAGGGGGGCGGCCCCGCCCATCGGCCTCGCTGGGCGAGGTAGGTGGGCCGCTCCGACAGAGCGGTGTACCCGAGGCTGCGGCCTGACCAGAGTGCCCCACGCACGACTTCAGCTGTCGCGAGTACGGACTCGGTCTCCGTTGCGAAGTCGATGAACAGGCCGCGGAGTGCCGTACGCCAGGCGGGACCTATAAGGGTTGAGCTCATGACAGTCAGAGCGTGAGAAGCCACGAGGCCGTCGCCTTGCCGACCTGCGGCGAGGTGTCCCTCAAGGGCTGGCTGCGTCGCCTTGAAGTACACCGTGTCGTCAGCCGTGTGCACGAACTCGGCGAACGCTTGGTCGCCTCCAACGCCCAACTTGCTCTGCAACGGCTCGAAAGTGCCGTACCGGCGAGGCAGCGCCTCGGGTAGATGCCGGTGGGACAGGCGTGTCCAAGTTAGAGCGGTTCGGCCAGCGTCGAACTCGCCGCGGACGTACCAACGGACCTCGACTGTGGAGACCGTTCCTCGTTCCACACTCGGCGCGGCCCGTAGCTTTCCGCGTGTCCAGACCTGGCCCGTCTGTTGGTCCAGGGCCGCGCCCTGCGTCGCCACGGCCAAGTTTCGGGCGAACCGGATGGCATGGGGCGTCTCCACCGACGAGGACCCCTCGACGAGTAGCTCGTAGAAGCACGAGGCATCGAGGAGAACGGCCGTCACCTCATCGGGTACGTCCTCGGGCTCGACGGTCTGGGCCAACCCGAGTGTGAACGAGTACGTTCCCTTCACCCCGCGCGTCACGGTCAGCGACTCGGCTCCGCTTGACTGGTCGACGCCGAACCCCGCTGCCTCGACGAGCGCGCGGAGGTCGTCGGGCGACAGCCCTTTTCCGGCATACACGTGTAGGTCGTAGGACACGGGACTCCCTCATCGAGCAACTGCAGCGACGGTACTGTCGGCAACCCCACGGTCGCGGTCGACTCGACCGACAGGAACCGCGAGTGGCATCCTCGCGGACGGTTTCAGTCCGCAAACGGTCCGCACGAAGCTCAGCATCCCGCCGACGAGGCCAACGGTCGTCAGCGCATCACCGCTTGTCAGCGCGTACCAGCGGTCAGTGAGCCACACTGGGCGGCAAGGGGGACGGCTTCCGCTTCAACGTCTAGGCTGATCTGCAGGGGTGCGCCGTGGTTCGCGCATCCTTGTCGGCGAGCAGACGCAGGCTGTTCGCTCGGCTGTCTTCTGGGTGCGATAACGTCCGAAGCGTGATCGAGGCCGAAGGTTGGTACGTAGACCCTTTCTCGCGGCATGAGCTTCGCTGGTTCAGCGAGGGGCGACCCACCGCGCTGGTTCAGGACGCCGGTGCCGACGGGCACGACGAGCCACCTGTCCCGACCTGGGACGGCCCGCTCCAGGACCCAGCCGAGCCCGAGACGACGGACGAGACCCTGCGTGCCGGCGAGGAGCCTCCGGAGGACGATCTGGATGTGGCGGGCCATTACGGCTAGTGCCCCCGCTGCGCCTCGAGCGCTGGGCGGCTCAGAGCTCTCGCCAGCCGCTCGCGACACGTTGATCCGCCGCCCCTTCGACACCACTGAGGCTCATTCATGACCTACTGCCTTGCCATGCGCCTCGAAGAAGGCCTGGTCTTCCTGGGGGACACCCGGACGAACGCCGGGGTCGACAACGTCAGCACCTATCGCAAGGTGCATGTGTTCCAGCCGGCACCCGACCGCCTCTTCGTGCTCGAGTCCGCCGGGAACCTGGCGACCACCCAGCAGGTGCTGGACCGGATCGACCGCGACCTCAACGACCCCTCGGCGACGGAGAGCCTGGCAAGCGTCGGGCACCTGTACGAGGCGGCGCTGTACATCGGCAGGCTCAGCCGGGAGGTCGCAGCCGAGCACCGCGAGGCGCTGAGCGCGGTCCGCGCAGACGGCACCGCGACGTTCCTGCTGGGTGGGGAGATCCACGGCCACCCTCCGGACATCTTCCTCATCTACCCGGAGGGCAACTACATCCGGGCCTCGGACGATCTGCCGTTCCTGCAGATCGGCGAGAGCAAGTACGGGAAGTTCACCCTCGAGCTGGCGGTCAGGGCGCGGGTCGATCTGCGCACAGGGACCAAGATCGCGCTGACCTCGATGGTGAGCACCGCCGCTGCCAACGTCTCGGTCGGTCCGCCGTACGACGCCGTCATCTACGCCAACGGCTCCTTCGAACCCGTCGCGGTGCGGATCACGGCCGACTCCCCGTACCTCGCCCGGCTCGAGGCAGTCTGGAGCCGCCATCTGCTGGCAGCGATAGCGGAGCTACCCGTCCTCGAACCCGGTGACCTCGAACTCAGTGACCTCGAGAGCGAGGCGTAGGGGCGGCGCCCAGCTTCGCGGGTCCGCGTCTGAGAGGGTCATGACATGAGACGTCCTGCGAATCCTGGCTCCTGGCAACGATGAGCGACTCCTCGTTCGCCGAGTCCATGAACCACGTAGCGCAAGCATTTGAGCTCGTCGGTGCGGCAGTCCTCGTGGTGGGGCTCGTGCTGTCCGTGTTCCTGGCCGCGCGCTCGCTCCGCGAGACACGCAGCGGACACCTCGCCTACCTCGCTCTGCGTCGATCGTTCGGCGGGGCGATCCTGCTGGGCCTCGAAGTTCTCGTAGCGGCGGACCTGGTGCGCACGGTGGCCGTGGACCCCACCCTGGAGAACGTCCTCATCCTGGGCGTGATCGTCCTCATCAGGACCATCCTCAGCTTCTCGCTCGAGATCGAGATCGAGGGTGTGCTGCCCTGGCGGCGAGCGGCCGCGCAGACTTCGGACGAGCAAGGCGAGACCCTCGACTGAGTCGAGGGACTCGCTTCCTGTACTCAACCAGGGCCGGTCGCCCGGCCGAACCACTGGACCAGCGCATCGGGCAGGGCTACCGCGTCCCCCTGGACCCACGCGACGTGCCCGTCAGGGCGGACGAGGACGGCGGCCGGCGCATCCACCACGCCAAGCACCGGGAGCTCCCACGGCCCGCTGCAGACCGCATCGACGAGCTGGACCTGATCGGCCCATCCGGTGAGGTCGACGCCGCCGGCTGGACCGAAGTTGATGAGCGCCGCCTGTGCCCGCTGCAGCAAGCCGTAGGTGCGCCGAGGTCCGTCGGAGGTCTCGAGGTCGAGGTCGGGCATCCGCCGTCCGAGCAAGGGGTGGCCGTCTCCAAGCTCGTACCTGAGGTCGAGCCCGTGAATCGTCGCCGCGATGGTGTCGCGAGCCGCGGGGACGGTGAGCAGGTCGTTCACCGTGTGGCGGAGCGCGAGCGTTGCGCGCGTCGCCGCGTTGCAGCACGCTCTGCGCCATCGAGAGCTCGAGCGCACGCGCTCCTGCCGGGTGCCGCTCGGCATGGTAGGTGTCGAGCAAAACCTCGGCGGAGCGCCCGCGGATGACCTGCGCGAGCTTCCACCCGAGATTCACCGCGTCCTGGATGCCGAGGCCGATGCCCTGCCCGCCTGCCGGGTAGTGGATGTGTGCGGCGTCGCCGGCGAGAAGCACGCGGCCGGCTCGGTAGGACTCCGCCTGCCGGGTTGCATCGGTGAACCGGGAGATCCAGGTCGGGCGGTGGGCTCCGAAGTCGGTGCCGAAGACCAGCCTGAGCTCAGCCCGGAGATCAGCGAGGGTGGGCTCGGTGGAGGGCCCGAGCTGCTGCTCGGTCACCATCACCCGGAAGGTGCGGCCGTCCTCCATCCGGTGCAGTCCGTGGATGCCCGTCGCGTCCTGGCGGATGCCATGCGGAGGCTCCTCGGTCAGCTCGACCTCCGCGATCAGGTTGCTCCGGGTGGCGTCCGGGCCGGTGAAGGCGACCGCCGCGTCGCGACGGATCACGCTGCGGCCGCCGTCCGCACCGACCACGTACTGCGCGCGCACCGAGGAGCCGTCGAGGAGCTGGAGGTGAACCCCTGCGTCGTCCTGGGTGAACCCGACCACCTCCGCGTCGCGGACGACAGGGACCCCTAGCTCGCCGATCCACCCGGCAAGGATCCGCTCGATGTGGTTCTGCCAGAGCCCCAGCGAGTACGGGTGACGCGTCGGGAAGTGGCTGATGTCCAGCGGCGTGCTGCCCAGCATCGCGGCCTGGGCGATCGTGCCCTCGGCGAGGAAGCGGTCGGCGATCCCCCGCTGGTCAAGGATCTCGATGGTCCGGGAGTGGAACCCGCCCGCGCGCGAGCCGACGAGCTCGGGAGTCGGCCGCCGCTCGATGATCGCGACGTCGATCCCGGCAAGGGTCAGCTCGGCGCCCAGCATCAGGCCCGTCGGACCACCGCCGATGACGACCACCTCGGACGTGCGCATGGTGCCGACCTCTCCCGTGCTGTTGCTCACCACCAGACGTGAGTCTGCTGCATGACCCAACCCAGCTCGTTCGAGTTGGTAGGCAGAACGCGACCTAGAGCTCGCGCTCTGCCTAGCAACTCGAAGGGGCGCAGGCTCGCCATCGGTCCTAGACTCCCGGCGCATGACCGACGAGACGCTAGGACGCCCCGAGCCGCAAGGACGCCCCGAGCCGCAAGGACGCCCCGAGCCGCAAGGACGCCGCCGAGCCGCCGCTGGCGGGAGACGAGACCGCGACGTTGCTCGGCTCGCTGGAACGCCAGCGGGCGACGTTCGCCTGGAAGTGCGGCGGTGTCGATGCCGACGGGCTCCAGGCGACGGTCGGTGCCTCCACGATGACCCTCGGCGGCCTGCTGAAGCATGTCGCGCTCGTCGAGGACCACTGGTTCAGCAGGTTCCTCACCGGGCAGGAGCTGGGTCCGCCGTGGGACGCCGTGGACTGGGATGCCCAGCCGGACTGGGAATGGCAGTCCGCCGCCGACGACAGCCCGGAGGAGCTCATGCAGCTGTGGGCGGCCGCAGCCGCACGATCCCGCAGCCTCGTGTCCGCTGCGCTGGCCGAAGGCGGTCTCGACCAGCTGGCCCAGCACGGCGCTGCAGACGGCCGCCGGCCCAGCCTGCGACGCATCCTGGTCGACATGATCGAGGAGTACGCCCGGCATGTCGGCCACGCCGACCTGCTGCGCGAGTCAGTGGACGGCCTCATCGGCGAGGACCCGCCCTGGCCCCCGAGCTGAGCCCGCCCGCCGGGAACCGCCAGGTCCAGCAGCGAGCTACGCCTCGGGCGGTGCTGAGGTGAGGTCGAGGTAGGCCTGCCCGCGCGGCGAGAGCTCGTAGCCGATCGGCAGGCTGATGGTGAGGCCAAGCTCCTTGAGCACGCGCACCCGGCGCTTGAAGAAGAGCTTCTCCAACCCCAGCTCGGCCGCTAGCTCGGCCGCCAGCACGCCAGGGTTGTCGGCGATCAGCGCGAGCACCGGTCCCGTCCAGGGCACGCCGTCCGACGCCGCGGCGTCGATGCGGGCGAGGCGTTCCCGCAGCGCGGCGACCTCCGTCGGGTCGAGGGCTGCGGCGGCCGCAAGCTGCGATCGGGGATCGGGCTCGTCCACGAGCATGAACTCGATGCGGTAGAGCGGCAGCTCGGTGCGGCGCCCCAATCCGGCGAGCAGTGCGTCCGTCGACGGGTAGCCGGCCCGGCGGGCATCGGCCTTCGTGATGCGCGCGGGGTTCACCACGGAGACCGAGACAGCCTCGACCAGTGGCCCGGGGACACCGTGCCGCGGGCCCGTCCGGTAGCGCCCGCCGGGCTTGACCTGGGACCGCACCCAGCGCCGGTAGGCCACCGTGATCGAGCCGTCGAGCAGCCCGTCCCGCAGCCTCGCCTCGAAGAGCACGCGGCAAGGGTAGTCGTGCGCTGGCGACGGACGCTGGCTAGCCTCGTCGTCCATGACCGAAGCACCGAAGCTCACCGACGCCCGGCCGAGGATGCAGCTGTGGGGTGTCGTGCTCGACGCCCCCGATGCCCGCGCGCTCGCCGACTTCTACCATCGGCTCCTGGGCTGGCCAGTCGAGCAGGACGAGCCGGACTGGATGAAGCTCACAGCGCCGGACGGTGGTCCCGGCCTGTCGTTCCAGACCGAAGCCGCGTACGTGCGACCGGTCTGGCCGGCCGGGCCAGGTGACCCGCAGATGTCGGTGCACCTCGACATCGCCGTCGACGACCTCGAGGCAGCGGGCCGGCACGCCATCGAGCAAGGAGCCGTTCTCGCAGCACATCAGCCGCAGGACGACGTGCGGGTCTATCTCGACCCGGCCGGCCATCCCTTCTGCCTGTTCCTTTCCGAAGTGGGCTGACCCGGCCTGGCGCGGTTGGCAAGATGATGAAGTGGCACTCGACGAAAGGAACGGGCAGCGAGGCGACGCGGAGCTGCTCCGCCCGTACGTGCCCCGCCTGGTCGTGGAGTGGTTGCGGGACAGTCCCGACGAGACCGTGCGTGAGGTCGACGGCACGCTGGCCTTCGTCGACATCTCCGGCTTCACGACGCTGACCGAGCGCCTCGCGCGCAAGGGTCGCATCGGGGCCGAGGAGATGAGCGACGTCCTGAGCGCGACCTTCGGGGCGCTCCTCGCCGTGGCGTACGACGATGGCGCGGGTCTGGTGAAGTGGGGCGGCGACGCCGTCCTGCTGCTCTTCACCGGCGAGCACCACGCGCTCCACGCGGCTCGCGCCTCGTACCGGATGCGGCGCCGGCTCCAGCAGGTCGGCAGGCTCACCACTGCGGCCGGCCGGGTCGCGCTGCGGATGTCCGTGGGCATCCACAGCGGGACGTTCCACTTCTTCCTCGTGGGTGATCCCGCTCGGCACCGCGAGCTGCTCGTCAGCGGCCCGGCGGCCAGCAGGACGGCCGAGGTCGAGGGGATCGCTGTGGCGGGGGAGATCGGGCTCAGCGAGCAGACGGCAAGGCTGCTGCCGGCGCGGCTGACGCAGGCCACCGACGACGGCATCTGGTTGCTGACGGGGGAGCCGGACGTGCCCGTCACGCCCGCCCCGCCGCTGTCGCCGACGGACGGGCTCGACCTCGGGCTGGCCCTCAGCGCACCCGTCCGCGAGCACCTCATGGCTGGCGGCGGCGAGCCGGAGCACCGCACCATCGCCGTCGCGTTCGTGCAGTTCTCCGGCACCGACGACCTGCTCGCCACCGACGGGCCCGACGCGCTGGCCGCAGCGCTGGACCAGTGCATCCGGAACGTCCAGGAGGCCACCGAACGGCACGGCGTCACGTTCTTCGAGACGGACATCAACCGCGACGGCGGCAAGATCATGCTCGTCGCGGGGGCTCCGCGCAGCGGCGGTCGCAACGAGGAACGCATGCTGCTCGCCACCCGACTGATCCTCGACCGCCCCGGCCAGCTGCCGCTGCGGATCGGGGTGAACGCCGGCCCGGTCTTCTCCGGTGACTTCGGTCCCGAGTTCCGGCGCACGTACTCGGTCAAGGGCGATGCGATCAACCTCGCCGCCAGGGTCATGGGCAAGGCGGCACCGGGTCAGCTCCTTGCCACTGCGCCGACCCTGGCCGCTGCCTCGACCCGGTTCGCCGTCGAGCCGCTCCCGCCCTTCAGCGTCAAGGGCAAGACGATGCTGATCGAGGCCGCAAGCGTCGGCCCGCTCCTCGGGCACAGCGAGTCCGGCCTCGACGTCCCGGTGCTCGGACGCGCGGGTGAGCTCGCTGACCTGACTCAGTGGCTGGCCAAGGCGGTGGCCAGGACAGGCTCGGTCGTGGAGGTCGTGGGCGAACCGGGGATCGGCAAGACCCGGTTGGTCGAGGAGCTCAGGGAACGCGCGAGCGAGCTGGTCGTGCTCGCGACCTCGTGCGAGGAGTACGAGCGCTCGACGCCGTACTTCCCGGTGCGGTCGCTGCTGCGCGAGGCGACCGGGCTCGCGGCCGGGATCGACCCGGGCGAGGTGCTGCGCCGGCTGACCGACCGGGTGGCACCGAACCATCCCGAGCTCGTGCCGTGGCTGCCCTTGCTCGGGGTGCCGCTGGACGTCGCGCTGCCGGGGACGCCGGAGACCGACGGCGTGGAGGAGCGCTTCCGTCGCGACCGGGTGGCCGACGTGACGGTCCGCTTCCTGCAGGCGGTGCTGCCGACGGCGGCGCTGCTCGTGATCGATGACGTGCACCTGATGGACGAAGCCTCCGCAGACCTGTTGGGCCAGCTGGCTGCGCAGGTGCCTCGTCAGCCGTGGTTGCTGCTGGTGACCCGGCGACCAGTGGCCGGCGGGCTCGAGCTGGCCGAGGCTCACCGCGTCGCGCCGGCCGCGCTCGACCGCACCGATGCGCTCGCCTTCATCGCGCTGAGCACCGCCGACCACCCACTCCCGCCGCACCGGGTGACCGCGATCGCCGATCGCTCGGGCGGGAACCCGCTGTTCCTGCGCAGCCTGGTGCTGGGTGCCCGCAGCGGCACCATCGACGACGTCCTCCCGGACTCGTTGGAATCGTTGGTCACCAGCCAGCTGGACGCCCTGCCCTCGCCCGAGCGGACGCTGCTGCGCTTCGCCTCGGTCCTCGGCGTGACCTTCGCGGAGGACCAGCTGCGGGCCGTGCTCGAGGAGGACGCCCTCGCGCTCGGGCGCTCGACCGTGCGCCGGCTCGCCGACTTCCTCGAACCGGCGGGCCATGGACGGTTCCGGTTCCGCAACGCGGTGCTGCGCGACACCGCCTACCAGGGGCTCTCCTACCGCCGTCGCAAGGAGCTCCACGGCCGCGTGGGCGCGATGCTCGAGACGCAGGGGAACGCTCCGGCCGACCTTGCCGAGCTGCTCTCCCTGCACTACTTCGCGGCGGGGCTGGCAGCGAAGGCGTGGACGTTCTCCCAGGTCGCCGGCGAGCGGTCACGCCAGAAGTACGCCTACGTCGAGGCCGCGGTCTTCTACCGGCGCGCGGTCGAGTCGGCCCGACGGGTCCCGAGCGTCGATGCAGGTGAGCTGGCCAGCGTGCACGAGGCGCTCGCGGACGCCCAGCTCCGCGTCGGCGACTACGACGACGCCCGAGCCCACTACCGCGCTGCGCGGCGTGCCCTGCGGGCCGATCCCGTGCATGCGGCCGACCTGCTGCTCAAGGAGGCCCTCCTCGAGTCCAGGCAGGGCCGGCTCACGCAGTCCATGCGCGTGCTGAGCACCGGCCTTCGGCTGCTCTCGACCCAGCAGGGCGTGCGGGTCGAGGCGCAGCGCTCGATGCTCGAGTCCAACTACGCCTGGTGCCGCCACAAGCAGGGTCGTTTCCGGGAGGCACTGCGTTGGGGTCGCGCCGCCGAGGAGCACGCGCTGCGCGGGGAGGACGCCGCGGCTCTCGGCGAGGCCTACATGGTGCTGCAGGCGATCGCGACCTGGTCGAGCCACGCGCACGACCGGCCCTACGGCGAGCTCGCGCTCCGGCTCTACGAGCAGGTGGGTGACCGGTTGCAGCGGGCCAACGTGCTCAACAACATGGCGGGCACGGCGTTCTTCGAGGGGCGATGGACGCAGGCGCTGGAGATGTTCGGGCGCGCGCATGCGGACTACCTCGCCGCCGGGGACGTCCTCGGTGCGGCGATCGCCACCTTCAACGAGGCGGACATCCAGCTGCGGCAGAACCGGTTGGCCGAGGCGGAGCTGAAGCTGCGCGAGGTGCTGGCGGTGGTCGGCGGCCTGGGTGAGCCTGAGGTGACGGCGGCGACGCTGCGCGAGCTGGGCCGCACGCTGGTGCTCGCCGGCCGGCTCGAGGAGGGTCGCGAGCTCCTGGACGTCGCGGCGGTCATGTTCGCCGAGCACGGCGCCGGCTACGAGCTGCTCGTCGTCGAGTCGGCGGTGATCGAGCACCTCCTGCGCAGCGGCGAGGTCGACGAGGCGCTGGTCCGCAGCGACGAGGCGCTGCTGCGCGCGGCGGCCGCGGACGCCGTCACGCTGCTGCCGACCTTCCGCCGGCTGCGCGGGGCTTCGCTGCTGGCCGGTGGCCGGGCCGCCGACGCGCAGTCAGAGCTCGCTGCCGCCCTGGCGGGGTTGGACGGCCAGGGTGCGCACGAACGCGGCTTCCTGCTCCTCGATCTCGCGCGGGTGAACGAGGACCTCGGCGACCCGGCGGCCATCGACCTGCGCCAGGCCGCCGGGCGCGAGCTCGACCGCCTGGGCGTGGTCGGCTGACGCCAGCCGCCGCCAGCCACCAGCCGCCAGAAGCCAGTCGGTCTAGCGGTTGTGCGCCAGCGGGTCGTCGAAGAAGCGCAGGACCTGGATGTAGTTGCCCTGGGCGTCGCGGCCGGACGGGCACGGGTCGATGCAGAAGTACTTGCCTGCATCCACCACGCCGGTCTTGGCGCAGATGGTCGCGTCACCGGTGACCGGCGTCGCGGGTCCGCCCGGCACCGCGCTCGGCACGTACACCGTCACCGACAGCGGGTTCGCCGCGACGTCCTTGGTCAGCGTCGTGCGGTTGTTGGAGTAGCCGTAGTTGGACTTGACGGCACTCGGGCAGACCTTCACGTAGCAGCTGACGATCAGCGTCGCGGGGTGCGCCGCCGAGTACAGCGGGTTCCCGTTCGCGTCCTCGAGCGTCGCGGTGGCGTGGACCAGCTGAGCCTGCAGGCTCCCACTCGCCTTGCACGAGATGCCGGGGTCCACCGACGAGTTCGAGCAGAGCGTCTGGAAGAGGTACACCGGGACAGTCGAGCTCGCGCCGTTCGTCAGCTGGAACTGCGAGCAGGTCGCCTGCGTCGCGCTGAGGACGCACGGCGCCCCGGTGATCGGGTCCACGCTCACCAGGGTCGGCAGCGCCTGGCCCGGGGTGGCCTGGGCGGTGACGGCCTGACCGGCGATGTCGGTCAGGATCGTGCCCGCGGTCAGGCCGGGAGCGCCGACCGCGAAGGTCACCGAGTTCTCGAGGACCGAGTAGAAGGACCCGAGAATCGTCGCGGTGGTCGCACCCGCGGGGACGTTCACCGTCGTGGTCCCGGACAGCGCTCCGGTCCCCGTCACCTTGCTCAGGGTCAACGTCACGGCCGAGCTGACCGCGGTGACGTTGCCCTGGGCGTCCTCGAAGGTCACCGAGGTGTCGAAGGGCTGGCCGACCACCGGGTGGTTCAGCCGCGGCACGGAGCCCTGGTCGAGGATGCCGGTCACCACGACCTGGGAGGCCCCACCGGGGATGACCGTCAGCGGGGCGCCGGTGTCGGACAGGCCCGGGGAAGCGGCGGTGAGCGTGTAGCCGCCGGCCTTGCTCACGCTGATCCCGCTGAAGGTCGCGACACCCCCGACGGTCGGCGCGACCACGGGGAACGGCGCGACGCCTGCCGTCACGGTCACCGGCACCGAGGGTGCGTCGGTGACCACGTTGTTGAAGCCGTCGACCACGGACACGGTGAGCCCGAACGTGGTTCCGGCGACCAGCGAGGCCGGCGGGGCGTCGGTCAGGCTCAGCGCGACCGCCGGTGCGTGCGCCACCGTGACGGCGAGGGAACTGGAGAGGGCACCCGAGGTCGCGGTGATCGAGTCCGACCCGGCCACCGTGAGGACGGCGGAGGAGTCGGCCTGCCCGGCGCTGAAGGTGGTGGGTGCCGCGCAGCTCCCTGCGCTGCCGGCGCCGACACAGCTGAAGGTGACGGCCGAGCCGTAGGCGGTGTCGACGTTGCCGTACGGGTCGAGTGCGGTGAGGGTGACGGGCACCGTGTCACCGGCGGTGGCCGAGGACGGCCCCGACACGACGATGTGGTCGGCGGGCGCCGGCGTGACGTCCACGGGGGCGCTGCCGGTGAGCGTCGGGTTCGCCGCGTCGGTCGCGGTGAGGGTGGTGGCGACGGCCTTCGTCAGGCTGAGCCCGGCGAAGGAGTGGGTGCCCGCGTCGGCAGCAGTGAAGGTGTAGGTCGCAGGAAGGCTGGCGCCGTCGGCGTCCGAGCTGAGCTGGACGGTGCCGGTGTAGTCGGTGCTGGGGTTGCCGTACTGGTCCGTCACCGCGACGGTGGCCCCGAAGGTGCTGCCGGCCTGCGTGGTGGTGACGTCGGGCGTCAGTGTGAGGGTGGCCGCCGGCGCCGAGGTCACCGTCACGTTGCTCGACGCGGACAGCGTGCCGTCGTCGACGGTGAGCACCCGAGCGCCGGACCGCGTCAGCGTGACGCTGATCGGGTGGGTGCCCTGGTCGGCCGGGGTGAAGGTGTACGGGTCCGGCAGGGGTTCGGCCGCCGAGCCGTCACTGACGCTGAAGCCGATCGTGCCCGTGTAGCCGGTGGCGATGTTGCCGTACGGGTCGTAGGCGGTGACCTGTCCCAGCAGCGCTGAGCCGGCCGGTGAGGTGGCGGCGGTGGTCAGGCTCAGCGAGCTCGCAGCGGCGGCCGTGACGTTCACCGTGGACGGTGCCGAGGCCAGGCCGTCCGCGGTGTCGCTGACCGTCACCGTCTGGGACGGCGCCTGGGTCAGGACCAGCCCGTTGAAGGTGTGGGTGCCGGCGTCGGCGGCGGTGAACGTGTAGTCCGCCGGGTTGCTGGTACCGCCGTCGAAGTGCACGGTTCCGCGGAAGCCGGTGGCCGGGTTGCCGAACGCGTCCACCGCGGTGACCGTCGGGGACAGTGCGGTGCCGGCGACCGTGCTGGCGGGCAGGCCGCTCAGCCGCAGGTCGACCGGCGCGCTGCTGAGGACCTTGATCGTCGGTGTCGTGCCGGTCGCGGTGAGGGTGCCGCCGGTCGAGCCGGCGCTCGCGGTCGCGGCGGACAGCCACGGGTATGTGCCGCCGACGAGGGTGGCCTTGGCGGTGAACGCGAACACGAGCACCTCGCCCGGCTGGAGCCGGTCGGCACCGTTCGAACGAACCGCGTCCGCCTCGATCACCTGGCTACCCGCACCCGCGCAGGGCGCCGGCGTCGATGCCGCGCAGGTGACGAGCTTGACGGTCCACAGGCCACGAAGCGTGACACCTAGGGCGAGCGGGAGGTGCGGGGTGAACCCGGCGGGCACCGCGAGACGGAACGTGCCGAGCGTCGAGGGGCCGATGTCGCGCACCCCGATCGCGTAGAAGGAGCTTGCCCCACCAGCGACCTGCGTCGGAGCCGACGTGACGACGTAGCTTCCAGCGGCAGCGGGCGCAGGCGTGGGGGTAGCCGAGGCCGCCCCGGCGAACGCTGATGTGGCACCCAGCGGCACGAGGACGAGGGCCGCGAATGCAGCAGCCCAGCGAGACTTGGTCATGGCGGACCCCCACGGAGAACAGCACGGAATCGGCGACGCCCCCACGTCGGCTGCTCCGAATATTTCAAGGTCAAACTCGTGTGGTCAATGCTCATCTCAAGAAACTGACGACGGCTTTCGGTCTGCTTCGTCCTTATGGGCGAAATGCGAGTTCGATGGTCTCGCCCTGTACAGCTACGGTGACCGAGGGTGACTCGAAGGTGGCGGCGATCGTGTCCAGCGCCTCGTCGGTCCTGGCCGGCCCGTGGTGGAAGAGAACTAGCCGTTTGACCCCGTACGTGTCCGCGATCCCGATCGCGTCCTCGACGGTCGAGTGCCCGTAGTCGTCGGCGAACGGCCGTTCGGCCTCGAGGAACTGGGCGTCGTGCAGCAGGACGTCAACGCCCTGGACGAGCGCCTGCCCGGCCTCGCTCAGTCCGGCCGAGGCGATGTGGTCGGGGAGGTAGGCGAAGCTGCTGCGGCCGTCCTCGACGCGGAACCCGAAGGTGCGGCCACCCTTGTGCGCGACGTCGGCCGCGGTGACCGTGAAGCCCTCGATCTCGCTGGTCCCAGGCTCGAGCGCGTAGAAGTGCCAGACGCCGTGCAGGCCCTCCGGTGCGATGGGGAAGATCGGTGGCGCCATCATCCGCGCGAGCAGGTTCCGGCCGGAGAGGCCGTCCTGCCCCGGGGCGTAGAAGCTCACCTTGGCCTCGGGGCGGTCGCCGGCGACGAAGAAGGGGAGTCCCTGGACGTGGTCCCAGTGCAGGTGGCTCACCACGATGGAGCCCTGGAACGCCCGGCCCTCGAGCATCGAGGTCAGCGAGCGCAGACCGGTGCCGGCATCCAGCACCAGCGAGGGCGAGCTCGCGTCGTCCTTGGACACGGCGACGCATGAGGTGTGCCCCCCGTACCGCACGAACTCCGGCCCAGGGGCGGGGGTCGAGCCTCGGACTCCGAGCAAGTTCAGGCGCATCGGCGCAGGGTAGCGGCAAGATCGCCATCGGCGGGCTAGCATCCGGCCAGGAGGTGGGGATGTGTCCGACAAGGACGTCGCACAGCAGCTCGCGGAGGTCGACCTGTTCAGGCAGGTGACACCACGAGTTCGGAAGAAGATCGCTGGCGCCGGTCGGGTCGTCGACTTCCAAGAAGGCTTTGAGATCACCACCGATGGCGCCAACGGCGTGGCCTTCCACCTCGTGCTCGAGGGCACTGCTGACGTCGAGATCGGCGGCACCCACCGTCGCACGCTAGGTCCCGGCGAGACGTTCGGCGAGATCTCGCTCATCGACGGCCTGCCGCGAACCGCCACGGTGCTCGCCGGGAGCGGCGGCCTCAAGACCTTCGCGCTGACCTCGTGGGAGTTCCTGCCGATCCTCGACGCGAACCCGACGGTCGCCAGGGAGATGCTGAAGGTCCTCTGCAGGCGGATCAGGGACATCGAGGACGTGGCAGCCCAGTAGCCATCGCCGATCCCACCCCCATGTCACTCGTCGCACGCACCCGACTTCCCGGCGGTTCCGGCCGCGTCAGCAGTCGAACCGTCCTGCTCGTCGCGTCCTTCGGTGCCTTCCTGGCCTTCCTCGACGCGACCATCGTCAACGTCGCCTTCCCGAGCATCGTGGCGTCGTTCCCCGGCTCGTCGATCTCGGGACTGTCCTGGATCCTCAACGCCTACAACATCGTCTTCGCCTCGGCCCTGGTCATCTCGGGGCGGCTGGCCGACCTGATCGGGCGCCGACGGGCGTTCACCTCCGGGGTGCTGCTCTTCACGGCGGCGTCGGCGCTGTGCGCGCTCGCGCCGTCGGTCGGCTTCCTGGTCGGTGCGCGGCTGGTGCAGGCCGTGGGGGCTGCGGTGCTCGTCCCCGCCTCGCTCGCGCTGGTGGTCGACGCCTTCCCCGCCGCAAGGCGGTCGCACGCGGTAGGGCTGTGGGGTGCGTCGGCGGCGCTGGCGTCCGGACTGGGGCCACCGATCGGCGGCGCGCTCGTCGAGGCCGGGGGTTGGCGCTGGGCCTTCCTCGTCAACATCCCGTTCGGCGTGGCCGCGTTGGTGGCGGGTCGTCGGCTGCTCGTCGAGAGCCGGGCCCCAGGCCGCCGCCGACTGCCCGACCTGCTCGGTGCCGTGCTCTCCGCCGGGATGCTCGGCCTGCTCACGCTGGGCATCGTCAAGGGCAACGACTGGGGCTGGGACAGCTGGCAGGTGCTGTGCTCGTTCGCGGGTTCACTGCTGCTGTTCGCCGGTTTCGTCGTGAGCTCGCGGCGCCACCGTTCGCCGCTCCTCGACCCGGCGCTGCTCCGCATCCGCTCGTTCTCGGTGGGCAACGCAGCCAGCGTCCTCGCCGGCATGGGCTTCTACGCCTACCTGCTGACCAACGTGCTGTGGTTGCAGTACGTCTGGGGGTACAGCGTCCTGCGGGCCGGTCTGGCGCTGGTGCCCGGCGCCGTCGTGGCCGCGGTGCTCGCCGCAGTCCTGGGGCCGGTCGCCCAGCGCCGCGGCTACCGGCTGGTGATCATCCCCGGCGCGCTGGTCTGGGCGCTTGCCTACGTCTGGTACGCGACGAGGGTGGGGACCCAGCCCGACTTCCTGGGGGAGTGGCTGCCTGGTCAGCTGCTCAGCGGTCTCGGCGTGGGCGCGACCTTGCCGATCCTCGGGAGCGCCGCCCTTGCCGCCGTACCTGGCGGCCGGTTCGCGACGGCGTCGGCAGTGAACTCCAGCGCCCGGCAGATCGGCGCCGTCCTCGGGATCTCGGTCCTGGTGCTGATCATCGGAGCACCGTCGCCGACGTCGACCGTCGCGAGCTTCCGCCACGGATGGGTGTTCTCGTCAGTCTGCTTCGTGCTCGTGGCGCTGGTCGCCTTCTTCATCGGCCGCGTCCGATCAAGCCCTGAGGCCGAGGACGCCGCAGACCTCGACCAGCCGCCGTCCGTCTGGCTGCCCGCTGATTGGCTGCCGACCGATGGGATGCCGACTGATGGGATGCCGACTGATGGCATGCGGAGTGAGCAGGCATTGTCGGAGGGCGCGAGCGCCACGGGCGTGTCAAGCAGCCAGCTCGGTTCCGACACCTTCTTCGCGCGGCTGCCGGTCGCGACTCGCGAGCGGCTGGAGCGCGGAGCACGTCCCCGTGCGTTGTCGGCGGGGGAGCTCTTGTTCAGCCAGGGTGACGCGGCCGAGGACGCCTTCGTGGTCCGCTCCGGTCGCCTCGAGGTCGTCGTCGCAGGGGAGCCGGTCCGAAGTCTCGGCGCGGGGGCTGTGGTCGGCGAGCTGGCGCTGATCACCGGGTCAGTGCGGTCGGCGACGGTTCGGGCACGACGTGACACCAGCCTGCTGCAGGTGTCACGCCGGCTGTTCGACGAGTCGGTCCGCCGGGACGTCGACGCGATGACGGCGCTCACCTCGGTGCTGGCCGAGCAGCTGCAGAGTCCGCGGCCCGCCCCAGCCACGCGTGCACTCGCGCCTCGCGTGGTCGCGGTGGTGGCGGTCGGTGACGGCGCGCCGGTCGCCGGGGTTGCCGCCGCCCTGGTCGTGCATCTGCGGCGTTCGCTGACGGTGGCCGAACCCGGGGTGGTCGATGCCGAGGGACTGGAGCGGGCCGAGCGGGACTGCGACCGCGTGGTGCTCGTCGCGGACGGCAGCGACCCCGTGTGGTGGGATCGCGCCGTCCGGCAGGCCGACCAGCTCGTGCTCGTCGCGCGCAGCGACCTTGCGGTCCCGACGCTGGCTCCGGTGGCCAGCACCGGGGCCGATCTGGTGCTTGTGGGTCCACCTGCGGCAGCCGGCGTGGTGCGCGGCTGGGCGGCACTGCTCGACACCTGGCAGGTCGTGCAGGCGTCTGGTCCGTTGCCGGCCGAGCTGCGCCCCCTCGCGGCTCGGATCGCTGGCCGCTCGGTCGGGCTCGTGCTCGCCGGGGGCGGAGCTCGCGCCTTCGCGCACATCGGCGTCCTGCAGGAGCTCGCGGCGGCCGGCGTGGCCGTCGATCGAGTGGCGGGGTCCAGCCAGGGATCGATCATTGCTGCGCTGCACGCGACCGGATTCGATCCCAGCACCATCCAGGAGCTGTGCTACGAGGAGTTCGTGCGGCGGCGCCCCTTCAGCGACTACACGCTTCCCCTGACCTCGCTGGCCAAGGGCAAGCGCACCGAGCGTGCGTTGCGTGGTCAGCTCGGGGATATCTCCATCGAGGAGCTTCCGCGCATCTTCCGCTGCGCGAGTACGGACCTTCAGGCGCGTGCGGTGCACGCGCACCGCAGCGGTCCGCTGGTTGATGCGGTGATGGCGTCTATCGCGTTGCCGGTGCTCTTTCCGCCGAGGCAGCAGAGCGGAACGCTGCTCGCGGACGGTGGCGTCCTGGACAACCTGCCGGTGAGCCTGCTCAACGAGCGCGCCGAGGGCCCGCTGGTCGCCGTCAACATCGGCATGGGTGGTGACCGGGCGCCGAGGACGAGCTCCTCAACCGACGGCGGGGGGTCGGAGCGACGCGCACGGGTTCCTGGGCTCGGCGAGACGCTCCTGCGCACCATGTTCATCGGCAGCGGTGGGGCAGTGGCGGCTGCGCACGCCGCCGGCGCTGTGGTCGTCACGCCGGCGGCGATGGGAGTGGGTCTGTTGGAGTTCCACCAGCTTGACCGGATGGTCGAGTCAGGTCGACAGGCAGGCCGAGCGTTACTCGAGCAAGCCGGGTCGTTCCTCGGCGTCTGAGCGGATCAGCCCCGCGACGCGAGGCTCGTCACGGGGCTGATCACGAAGGGGTTGATCAGGCTCAGAAACCTGCGGCCTTGGCGAGCGCGCTCACGCTCGCGTAGGTGAATCCTGCTTTCGCCGCGTCCGGTCCTGTCGAGCTGTTGCCGTGGCCGTCGACCTCCAGGTTGTCGAACTGGATCATGACTTCTTGACCAGGCAAGTGGAGCGAGTAGTCGACCATGTTGCGGCCGGGCTGCGTTCCGGAAACCCACGAGGAAGCCATGATGTCGTCGTTGGACGAACCGAGGATGCACACCCCACCCTCGTTGGGTAGAGCGGTCTGGCAAGCCCTTGCCCCCGGCAGTCCGGTACGCACCGGGGCTCCCAACTTCGCTGCAGGCAGGTCGTTGACCACGAGTCGGTAGCGGCCCGACGCAGTCACGACGGTGCCTTCTACACTGACCAATTCCGGGGTCTGGCCGTGGAAGTTCAGCGCCGGGTCAGGGACGAAAGTCGACCCAGGAGTGAGCGCAGCGACCTGCCGGATAAGCGCCTCCATCTTGGTGACGTCCTGCTGAAACGGGATTCGCGTTGGCCCGGCGAGCGCGCTTGTCGTCGAGGCCGGTTGTCCGGCAGAGGGACCGCTGAGGGTGACGGAGGCGATGCCGCCGACGAGGGCCAGGCAGCCGATGACCGCGATGCCCCGGCCGGCCATCAGCCGGGCCTTGCGCCGCCGTCCGCCACGTTCGGCCGCGTCGAGGGCGGCGGGATGCGCAGTTCTGAAGGCGGGTTCGCCGGCCAGAGAGCGATCGAACAGCTCACGGACGTCGGGGGCATCGTCCAAGGTCGATCCGAGGTAATCGTTGGTCATCGGGGGTCTCCGGTCGAGTCGGTGTTGGCGGAGGTGGGGCCGGCGAGTGCGGGGACGCGATCGAGCGAACCGAGAAGTTCGCGCAGCTGGGCAAGGCCACGGGCGGCCTGGCTCTTGACGGTCCCGGTCGAGAGGTTCAGCGAGGCGGCAACGGCCTCGATGGAGAGGTCATCCCAGTAGCGCAGGACGACGACGGTGCGTTGGGACAGCCCGAGCTGGGCGAGGGCAGCGAGTAGCTCGTCCCGGTGGTCGGGCGTCTCAGCGGACGAGCCCGGGTCGATGCGTTCGGGAACGAGATCGACGCTCGACTCTCGTCGCCAGGGGCGCCGAGCCGTGGCGCGCAGGCAGTTGACGAGGGTGCGGGTCGCGTAGGCGTCGGGGGCGCCCGAACCTGACACTCGTGACCACACCGAGCGCACGCGGACGAGCGTGTCCTGGGTGAGGTCCTCGGCGAGATGCCAGTCACCGGTGAGCAGGAAGGCAGTCCGGCGTAGCCGGGGGCGAGCCGGGTACGCCCAGTCACGGAACTGCTGCTGTGGGTTCGTCACACAGCTAACATGCGCCGAACCACGTCTGACGTTGCACGTTTGGACGGCGCAGTTCAGAGATGGGCAGAACTACCCACCCGTCCGAGCCGGAGCCACCCGCACCAGGACCTACGCGGAGACGATGTCCTCACCCTCGGCGACGTCGGCCTTCACGAATGCGTAGGCGATCGCTGCCAGGGCGCCTCCGATCAGCGGGGCGACGATGAACAGCCACAGCTGCTTGAGCGCTTCGCCACCCTCGAACAGCGCCGGCCCGATCGACCGAGCCGGGTTCACGCCGGTGCCGGTGAGTGGGATGCCGACCAGGTGCACCACGGCGAGCGTGGCACCGATCGCGACGCCGGCGAGCGCGGCGTTCGACGCGCGATCGGTGGCGAGCAGGATCACCAGGACGAACAGGAAGGTCAGCAGCGCCTCGACGACGAACGCCCCGACGCCGTTGATGCTCTTGCCCCACCCGTTGGTGCCGAGGGTTCCGGTCTCGTCGGTGACGTGGAACTCCGACACCATGAGCTTGAGCACGGCCGCCGCTGCGATGGCGCCGACCACCTGCACGATCCAGTAGCCGACGGCCTCGGTCCACGGCATCCGCTTGCTGAGCGCCATCGACAGCGTCACCGCGGGGTTGATGTGGCATCCGGAGATCGGCCCGATCGAGTAGACGCCGAGCACCAGGACGAAGCCGAAGGCGAACGCGACGAAGCCCGTCCCGTGCGTGGTGATCCCCACAACGGCAGTACCCACCGCGAGGAAGACGAGGGCGAAGGTGCCGATGAACTCCGCGACGAGCTTGCGCTGCATGGTTCCTCCAGCTGACGTGCGTGTCGGAGCAGACGGATGACAGCCCAGCAGCCCGAGTCTGCCCTGATCAAGGAAAGCCCCGCCATCGCGACACACCCTTGAGGGGCGTCCGGTTCGTGACGGCTAGACGTGCATCCCGACCAGGCGGCCGATCACGTAGGTGATAGCCATCGCGAGCGCTCCACCGACGACCACGCGCACGATGGCGCGGCGCCG
This sequence comes from uncultured Actinomycetota bacterium, assembly GCA_963819215.1. Classification (GTDB taxonomy): domain Bacteria; phylum Actinomycetota; class Actinomycetes; order Prado026; family Prado026; genus CAWFVK01. The sequence goes on from CAWFVK010000009.1 coordinate 382,891, forward strand.
GTCGGCGTGACCGAGGTGGGCGCTGACCGAGCCGGTGATCACGAGGGCGACGAGCACCGCGACGAAGGTGACGGGCACGCGCATGCTCGGACCGGGCACGAGGATCGCGATCAGCGGGAGCAGCGCGCCGAGCGTGAACGAGACGAAGGACGTCGTGGTGGCGCTCCACGGGCTGACCAACTGGTGCGGGTTGATGCCGAGCTCCAGCTCGGCGTGCGCCTCGAAGGCGCCGCCGTTCGCGCTGAGCTGCACGGCGACCTGCTTGGCGAGCTCGGGCGTGAGGCCCTTGCTCTGGTAGATCTGCACCAGCTCGTCGAGCTCACCCTCAGGGTCGGCCAGGAGCTCGGCGCGTTCCTTCGCCAGCAGGGCGCGCTCCGTGTCGCGCTGGGTGGACACCGAGACGTACTCGCCCACCGCCATCGACATCGCGCCGGCGACGAGGCCTGCCATGCCCGCGGTGAAGATCGCGGCCCGGTCGGTCGTCGCACCGGCGACACCCAGGACCAGACCCGCCACCGAGACGATGCCGTCATTCGCCCCGAGGACGCCGGCCCGCAGGCGGTTCGTCCGGTTGACGTTGTCGCCACCATGCCCCACCGGCTCGGTGTGCGTGCCTAGATCTGTCACGGACAGGAGTTTAGTCCGGTTCGCGCGGACCGCTCAGTGCGCGCCGTGGGCCGTGGCCGCTGCCTCGATCCGGTGCGCGAGCTCGATGTCCAGCTGGGTGACCCCGCCCTCGGAGTGCGTCGACAGCCGGAACGTGAGCGTGCGCCACCGGATGTCGATGTCCGGGTGATGATCCATCTGCTCCGCGGCGTCGGCGACCTCGTCGACGACCCGGACGCCGGCGAGGAAGCTGGGTGCCGTGACGGTCCGCTCGATCGCGTCCGTGCCGCCCGTCCAGCCGACCAGCTGTCCGAGCTGGTCGGTGACCTCCTGGGCGGAGAGCAGCCGGCTCATGCGTCGCTGCGTCGCCGGATCTTGCTGCCGAGCCAGGTCAGGGGGTCGTACTTGACGTCGACGACGCGCTCCTTCATCGGGATGATCGCGTTGTCGGTGATCTTGATGTGCTCGGGGCAGACCTCGGTGCAGCACTTGGTGATGTTGCAGAAGCCCAGGCCGTGCTCGGCCTGGGCGGCCTTCTTGCGGTCCAGGGTGTCCAGCGGGTGCATGTCGAGCTCCGCCAGCCGGATGAAGAAGCGCGGCCCCGCGAAGCTCTCCTTGTTCTCCTCGTGGTCACGGACGACGTGGCAGGTGTTCTGGCAGAGGAAGCACTCGATGCACTTGCGGAACTCCTGGCTGCGCTCGACGTCCACCTGCTGCATGCGGTACTCGCCGGGCTCGAGCCCCTCGGGCGGGGAGAAGGACGGCACCGTGCGGGCCTTGGCGTAGTTGAAGGAGACGTCGGTGACGAGGTCGCGCATCACCGGGAACGCCCGCAACGGGGTCACCGTGATGGTCTCGGCCTCGGTGAAGGTGCTCATCCGGGTCATGCAGAGCAGCCGGGGCCGTCCGTTGACCTCGGCGCTGCAGGAGCCGCACTTGCCTGCCTTGCAGTTCCACCGGACCGCGAGGTCCGGGGTCTGGGTGGCCTGCAGCCGGTGGATGATGTCGAGGACGACCTCACCCTCGTTGACCGCGACCGAGTAGTCCTTGAGCTCGCCGGCGGTGTCGTCGCCGCGCCACACCCGGAACTTGGCCTCGTAGGTCATGACTTGGTCCCTTCCGGCAGCACGGTGAGCTCTTCTTCGGTGAGGTACTTGGCGAGCTCGGAGCGGTCGAACAGCCCGAGGAGCTCGGGCGGCATCACCGGCAGCGGCTGCTTGACGACCTCGACGTCGTAGCCGTCCGGCTCCAGATGCGCGGAGCAGATCAGGTTGATCTGCCGCCACGCGCTGCTCATCACCGGGAAGTCGTCGCGGGTGTGACCACCGCGGGACTCCTCGCGGATGAGCGCCGCCCGGGCGACGCACTCGCTGACCAGCAGCATGTTGTTGAGGTCGAGCGCGAGGTGCCAGCCGGGGTTGAACTGGCGGTGACCCTCCACGGTGAGGTGCTTGGCGCGGGCCTTGAGCTCGCCCAGCCGGGTGAGCGCGGCCTCCATCTCGGGCGCCGTGCGGATGATCCCGACGAGGTCGTTCATCGTCTGCTGGAGCTCCTGGTGGAGCGTGTACGGGTTCTCGCCGCCTTCGGTCTCGAACGGGGCGAGCGCGGCCGTGGCTGCGGCGTCGAGGTCCTCGTCGCGCAGGCTCGGCCGGGCCTCGCCTAGCTGGTCGACGTACTCCGCGGCACCGAGCCCGGCCCTGCGTCCGAAGACGAGGAGGTCGGAGAGCGAGTTACCGCCGAGGCGGTTGGAGCCGTGCATGCCTCCGGCGGACTCGCCGGCCGCGAACAGGCCGGGGACGCGGGCTGCCGCACCGTTGTCGGGTGCGACCTCGACGCCACCCATGACGTAGTGGCAGGTCGGCCCGACCTCCATCGGCTCGAGGGTGATGTCGACGTCGGCGAGCTCCTTGAACTGGTGCCACATCGACGGCAGCCGGCGCTTGATCTCCTCGGCTGGCAGCCGGGAGGACACGTCGAGGAAGACGCCGCCGTGCGGCGAGCCACGGCCTGCCTTGACCTCGGAGTTGATCGAGCGCGCGACCTCGTCGCGGGGGAGGAGCTCGGGTGGGCGCCGGTTGTTGTCGGCGTCCTTGTACCAGCGGTCGCCCTCCTCCTCGGTGTCCGCGTACTGGGCGCGGAAGACGTCGGGGACGTAGCCGAACATGAAGCGCTTGCCCTCGGAGTTGGTGAGGACGCCACCGTCACCGCGGACCGACTCGGTGACCAGGATGCCCTTGACGCTGGGCGGCCAGACCATGCCCGTGGGGTGGAACTGGACGAACTCCATGTTGACCAGCGTGCTGCCGGCCCGCAGCGCGAGCGCATGCCCGTCGCCGGTGTACTCCCAGGAGTTGCTGGTGACCTTGAACGACTTGCCGATGCCGCCGGTGGAGATGACGATCGCCGGGGCCTCGAAGGCCACGAACCGGCCGGACTCGCGGTAGTAGCCGAATGCTCCGCTGACCGCGCCGGGGGAGCCGTCCGCCCCGGCTGGCTCGTGCAGGATCTCGGTGATCGTGCACTCCGCGAACACCTTGAGGTTGGCCTCGTAGTCACCGGTCGCGGCGAAGTCCTCCTGCTGGAGCGCGACGATCCGCTGCTGCAGGGTGCGGATGAGCTCGAGGCCGGTGCGGTCACCGACGTGCGCGAGGCGGGGGTACTCGTGGCCGCCGAAGTTGCGCTGGCTGATCTTGCCGTCCGGGGTGCGGTCGAACAGCGCGCCCCAGGCCTCGAGCTCCCAGACTCGCTCGGGGGCCTCCTTGGCGTGGAGCTCGGCCATCCGCCAGTGGTTCATGAACTTGCCGCCGCGCATGGTGTCCCTGAAGTGCACCTGCCAGCCGTCGTGGCTGTTGACGTTGCCCATCGAGGCCGCGATGCCGCCCTCGGCCATCACCGTGTGCGCCTTGCCGAACAGCGACTTGCAGATGATCGCCGTCTTCTTGCCCTGGGCGCGCGCCTCGATGGCCGCGCGCAGCCCGGCGCCGCCTGCGCCGATCACGACGACGTCGTACGAGTGGCGTTCGATCTCAGTCATTCCGTGGCCTTCTGGGACGCGAGCTGGTGGATGGAGCCCGAGCTGATGGATCCCGAGCTGGTGGATCCCGAGCTAGTGGATGAAGCGGAGGTCTGAGATCCAGCCCGCGGACACGGCCATCACGTAGAAGTCGGTGATGGCGAGGCTGGCCAGCGTGACCCAGGCCAGCAGCATGTGGCGGCCGTTGAGCTTGGACACGAACCCCCAGGCCTTGTACCTGACAGGGTGCTTGGAGAAGTGCTTGAGCCGGCCGCCCACGATGTGCCGGCAGGAGTGGCACGAGATCGTGTACATCCAGAGCAGCACCACGTTCGCTACCAGCACGATGTTGCCGAGGCCGAAGCCGAAGCCTTCCGGGCTGTGGAAGGCGCGGATGGCGTCCCAGGTGTTGATCAGCGAGATGAGCGCCGCGATGTAGAAGAAGTAGCGGTGGCTGTTCTGGCCGAGCAGCGGGGCCCTGGTCTCGCCGCTGTAGCTCGCGTGGCCGTCCGGGACGGCGCAGGCCGGCGGCGAGAGCCAGAAGCTGCGGTAGTAGGCGCGGCGGTAGTAGTAGCAGGTGAAACGGAAGAGCAGCAGGAACGGCAGCGTGATCGCGGCGAACGGGATGAACCAGCGGTCGGGCAGGAACTGGCCGAACTCGGAGGCCTCCGGGGTGCAGCCCTTGGAGACGCAGGGCGAGTAGAACGGCGTCAGGTAGTGGTACGCAGGGACGAAGTAGTCCTTCTGCATGAACACCCGCACCGTCGCGTAGGTGATCCAGGCCAGGAGCCCGATCACCGTCAGGATGGGCGCCTTCCGCCAGTTGTCGGTGCGGAGCGTGCGCGCGGTGATCTTGGCGCGCTTCGGCGCACCAACCCCGTGCACGAGGGTGCTGTTCGCCATCGATGCGCCTCCATGCTGCTGGACTGTGGGTGAGTCTGACAGGTAGGCGACTCGGCGGGCATCCGGGGTGGGCGTCTGGTTGGTCACACCTCGACGCCCACGGACGGCGCCGCACCTGGCAGGCTGCACGCCGTGACGCAAACCCAGGTGGTCGCGGCCGCGGCGATCGTCCGCGGCGGGGCGCTGCTGGCTGCCCGCCGGACCGAGCCGCCGCTGCTGGCCGGTGGCTGGGAGCTCCCGGGGGGCAAGGTCGAGGCCGGCGAGAGCGACCAGGACGCCGTGGTGCGTGAGGTCTGCGAGGAGCTCGGTGTCGACATCACCCTCGGCGCGCGGGTGGGGGGTGACTGGCCGCTCGGGCCGTACGTGCTGCGCGTCTGGCTCGCGACCCTGGTCGGTGACCGCGAGCCGGCCCCGCTGGAGGACCACGACGCCCTCGCCTGGGTCCCGCTCGACGCGGTGGCGGGCTTCGGCTGGCTTCCGGGGGACCTCGCGCCCGCGCTGGCGGCGTCCAGGGTGGCTGCGAGCCGGTAGAATTGAGGTACCGCCTCCCACAGGATCGAGCCAGATAGCCATGCCCGTCCGCGCAGATCTCCGCAACCTTGCCATCGTGGCTCACGTCGACCACGGCAAGACCACGCTGGTCGACGCCATGCTCTGGCAGTCCGGGGCGTTCAGCGCGCACCAGGCCGACGAAGGCTCCGTCAAGGAGCGCGTCATGGACTCCATGGACCTCGAGCGCGAGAAGGGCATCACGATCCTCGCGAAGAACACCGCGGTGCGGCATGGCGGAGTGACGCTCAACATCATCGACACCCCGGGCCACGCGGACTTCGGCGGCGAGGTCGAGCGCGGCCTGGAGATGGTCGACGGCGTGCTGCTCCTGGTCGACGCCAGCGAGGGCCCGCTCCCGCAGACCCGGTTCGTCCTGCGCAAGGCGCTGCAGAAGCGCCTGCCGGTGATCCTCGTGGTGAACAAGGTCGACCGACCCGACTCCCGGATCGCCGAGATCGTCGACGAGACCTACGAGCTCTTCCTCGACCTCGACGCCGACGAGCACCAGATCGAGTTCCCGATCGTGTACACCTCGGCCAAGGCCGGGCGTGCCTCGTTGACCAGGCCCGAGGACGGCGGGATGCCCGACTCCGAGGACCTCGAGCCGCTGTTCGACACCATCGTCAAGACCATCCCCGCTCCGTCGTACATCGAGGGCGCTCCCCTGCAGGCCCACGTCACCAACCTCGACGCGTCCGCCTACCTCGGCCGGCTCGCGCTGTGCCGGGTCCGCGAAGGCTGGATCCGCAAGGGCCAGCAGGTCGCCTGGTGCAAGACCGACGGCACCGTCGAGCGCATCAAGGTCACCGAGCTGCTGGTGACGCAGGCGCTGGAGCGTGTCCCGGCGGAGGAGGCCGGGCCCGGCGACATCATCGCGGTGGCCGGCATCCCCGAGATCACCATCGGCGAGACCCTGGCCGACGTCGAGAACCCCGTGGCGCTCCCGCTGATCACGGTCGACGAGCCCTCGATCTCGATGACGATCGGCATCAACACCTCGCCGCTCGCCGGCCAGTCCGGCAAGAAGCTCACCGCCCGGCTGGTCAAGAACCGGCTCGAGGCCGAGCTCATCGGCAACGTGTCGATCCGCGTCGTGCCGACCGAGCGTCCTGACACCTGGGAGGTGCAGGGCCGGGGTGAGCTGCAGCTCGCCATCCTGGTCGAGATCATGCGGCGCGAGGGCTTCGAGCTCACCGTCGGCAAGCCCCAGGTCGTCACGAAGGTGATCGACGGCAAGCTCCACGAGCCCATGGAGCACCTCACCATCGACATCCCCGAGGACTACCTCGGCGTCGTCACCCAGCTCATGGCCCTGCGCAAGGGCCGCATGGAGCAGATGGTCAACCACGGCACCGGCTGGGTGCGCATGGAGTACGTCGTGCCGGCCCGCGGCCTGATCGGCTTCCGCACCGAGTTCCTGACCGAGACCCGCGGCACCGGGCTCCTCCACCACGTCTTCGACAAGTACGAGCCCTGGCACGGCGAGCTCCGCACCCGCCCGACCGGCTCGTTGGTGGCCGACCGGCGCGGCAACACCACCGGCTTCGCCCTGTCGAACCTGCAGGAGCGCGGCACGATGTTCGTCGGCCCGGCGACCGAGGTCTACGAGGGCATGATCGTCGGCGAGAACTCCCGGGCGGACGACATGGACGTCAACGTCACCAAGGAGAAGAAGCTCACCAACATGCGGCAGTCGTCCTCCGACGTCCTCGTGCCGCTGATCCCGCACAAGCAGATCTCGATGGAGCAGGCGCTGGAGTTCTGCCGCGAGGACGAGTGCGTCGAGGTCACCCCGGCCACCGTCCGGATGCGCAAGGTCGTCCTCGAGCAGACGGCACGCGAGAAGACGCGGTCCAAGGCCAAGAAGTCCTGACCGCTCCGCGCGGGGCTGGCGGCGTGTCCGCTCCGTCGTCGTGTCCGCTCCGTCGTGCGGGGCTGGCGGCGTGGCCGGCGGCGTGTCCGGCGGCGTGTCCGGCGGCGTGTCCGGGTCAGTGATCGCCGGGGTGTTGTCTCACCCGGACTGGCTGCGGGCTTGGCGGGGTGCGGGACGCGTGGCTGGTGGCGTGTCCGGGTCAGTGATCGCCGGGGCGTTGTCTCACCCGGACTGGCTGCGCGGGGCTGGTGGCGTGTCCGGGTCAGTGATCGCCGGGGCGTTGTCTCACCCGGACTGGCTGCGCGGGCTTGGCGGGGTGCGGGACGCGGGGTTGGCGGCGTGTCCGGGTCAGTGATCGCCGGGACGTTGTCTCACCCGGACTGGCTGCGCGGGGCTGGTGGCGTGTCCGGGTCAGTGACCGCCGGGACGTTGTCTCACCCGGACAGGAGAGCCCGACGGAGCTGGGCAGCAACCTCGTCGGGGTGCGCTCGTACGGCGTAAGCGGCGAATCGCAGCACCGCGGTGCCGGTGAGCACGAGCTCGTTCGCCCTCACCATGTCGTCCCAGTACTGCCGCGGAAGCATGTGGATGGCGCCGTCAACCTCCGCCACGACTCGGCGGCCGTCCGGGGTAACCCACTCGGCGTCGAGGTAGCGCCGCCGCCCGGAAGGCTCGACTCGCACACTCTGGCGAATCGGCTCCGGCAGCCCCCAGCGTCGGCACAGGGCGCCGAAGTCGATCTCGGAGAGCGCGCGAGCCCCTCCCGCTATGTCGGCGAGGCACGCTGCGAGCAGCCGGTGATGCCGTACCTTCCCGGCGCGGGCTAGCTCCAGGGCAAGATCGTCCGCACGTGCGAGGCCCTGCTGAACGACGGCAGCGAGGAGCCCGACCGCGGTGCGTGGGCTGCTGCTCCATGCCGCGGCATCGACCGCGCTCCGGGCCGGTCGGGTGCGGCGGGGGACGCGCCCCGCCTGGATGTCGCGCATCGGATCGAAGCGGCGGGACTCGTGCACCCGCACCCCAGGGGCCGGACGCACCTCCGTCGACTTCGTCACCAGCACCTCGACCTGGTCACGAGCCCAGCCCTGCAGCCCCTCCACCTCCAGCGCAGTCCGCGCGCACAACGCAGACCGGTCGCCGCAGTTTGCCAGCGCCACCCGAAGCTGCTGGGCGCGCGTCAACGGTCCGTTGTGCAGGACGACTGCGTTCGGCGGGTACGAGGTCCAGCGGTGGGCCCGCACCTGCGCCAGCTCCTGGCTGAGCGTGACGCCCGACCGTCGTAGCTCCTTGCGGGAGAACACGCCGTCGTGGTCGTCCGCGAGCTGCTGGGCGTTCAGGGGTAGGGCGCGCACCCACCGACAGTGCCAGCGAGAGCGCTCCGCGCGCTTCGGCTGTCCACAGGCCCGTCTGGCGTGGGCGCGTGGTTGTGTCCGGGTGAGCGGTTGCTGGGGCGTTGGCTCACCCGGACAGGCCAAGTGGTGCGCCCCGATGTGCCTCGTGTGTCCGGGTGAGCGGTTGCTGGGGCGTTGTGTCACCCGGACAGGCCAAGGGGTCAAGAGGTGCGGTGCCGGCGGCGGGCGCGGTGGCAGGATCGCCGCATGCCTGCACCCGCCTCCGAGCACCCCGACGTCACCCCTTCGTTCCCTCGGCTGTCCGCACGGACAGCCCGTTTCACCAGCGGCGCCCCACGTTCGCTGCAGGTGAGCGCTGACGGCTCCCGGGTCAGCTTCCTGCGCTCGGAGTCAGGAACCTCTCGCAGCGCGGCGCTCTGGGTGCTCGACGTCGCCACTGGGACCGAACGCCTGGTGGCCGATCCCGCCGAGCTTCTCGAGGGCGACGAGACGCTGTCCGCCGCCGAGCGCGCTCGCCGCGAACGCATGCGCGAGGCGGGCGCGGGGATCACCGGGTACGCGACGGACGCTGCCGGGACGGTGGCAGCGTTCGCGCTGTCGAGCCGGCTGTTCGTGGCGGACCTCACCGGCGCCGGCAGCGGTGTCCGCGAGCTGGCTGCGGCGGGCCCCGTGATCGACCCTCGGCCCTCACCTGATGGCACCCTCGTCGCGTACGCGGCGGACGGCGCCCTCCACCTGGCTGCCGTCGACGGCTCTGGCGGCAGCGTCCTCGTCGCACCGGACGGGCCCGAGGTCACGTTCGGACTGGCCGACTTCATCGCGTCGGAGGAGCTCGACCGCTACCGCGGCTTCTGGTGGGCGCCGGACTCCCGCTCGCTCCTCGTCGCCCGGGTGGACGAGTCGGCCGTGCCGCTATGGACCATCGCGGATCCGGCGAACCCCGACGCAGCCGCTCGCACCCACCGCTACCCCGCGGCCGGGACCACGAACGCGGACGTCTCGCTGTGGCACGTCGAGCTGGACGGCAGCCGGCTCGAGGTCTCCTGGGACAGCGAGTACCCCTACCTGGTCACCGTGCACTGGACCGAGCAGGGCGACGCCTTGGTGCAAGTCCTCAGCCGCCGCCAGGAGCGCTCGTTGATCTTCGCCGTCAGCGGGCGGGTGGACGGCCCCACCGGACGGTCGAGCGGCGTCGCCACCTACGACGTCCGGGAGATCACGGACGCCTGCTGGGTCGACGTCGTGCCGGGTACGCCTGCCTGGTGGGGCGGCCAGCTGGTGACCGTCGAGCCCGTCGAGGACCGCTACGCGCTGCTGCTCGACGGGGTGGCATCCTCGCCCGCGGAGCTGCAGGTTCGGGCCGTGATCGAGACTGGCGGCGAGCTGCTCGTGGTGGCCACCGAAGGCTTGGGCGAGCAGCACGTGTACCGGGTACCGCCCGGATCCGAGGCCGAGTGGATCAGGCTCAGCGACGGTCCCGGGGTGCACGCCGGCCGCTCCGCCGGCGGAACGACGGTGCTCTCCTCGTTGCTGCTCGACGACCCGCTCACCCACGTCGTCGTCCGCAGTGCCGACTCGATGCACGAGATCCGCTCGCTCGCCGAGGACCCAGGGCTGCGCCCCGCGGCCACCCTCTTCCGGGCGGGCCAGCGGGCGATCCCCACCGCAGTGGTCTTCCCGACGAGCTGGGAGCCCGGAAGCGGTGCGTTGCCTGTCCTGCTCAACCCCTACGGGGGACCGCACCACAGCGAGGTGCTCGCCAGCGCCAAAGTGCACCTCATGTCGCAGTGGTGGGCGGACCAGGGGTTCGCGGTCGTGGTCGTCGACAACCGCGGGACTCCAGGGTCGCCCTCGTGGGAGCGCTCGGTGCGGTTCGATCTCGCCAGTCCGGTGATCGAGGACCAGGTGGACGCCCTGGAGCACGTCGCAGCCGCCTACCCGGGAGCGCTCGACCTCACGAAGGTCGCGGTCCGCGGCTGGTCGTTCGGCGGACACCTTGCCGCGCTGGCCGTGCTGCGCCGCCCGGACGTGTTCCACGCCGGGGTCGCGGGCGCCCCGGTCACCGACCAGGCCCTCTACGACACCGCCTACACCGAGCGATACCTGGGACTGCCCCAGGAGCACCCCGAGGCCTATGCCGTGAGCTCTGCCATCACTGACGCTGCGACGCTCAGCCGCCCGCTGATGATCATCCACGGGCTGGCCGACGACAACGTGGTGGCGGCGCACTCCCTGCGGCTGTCCTCGGCGCTGCTCGCTGCCGGCCGCCCGCACGAGTTCCTGCCGCTCGTCGGCGTGACGCACATGACCCCGCAGGAGGTCGTCGCGGAGAACCTGCTCCTGCTGCAGCTGGACTTCCTGAGACGGGCACTCGGCCTGTCCGGGTGAGACGACGCCCGGGCATTCGCTCACCCGGACAGCCGGTCGCGCGCGGGGGGAGCCACGTGGCCTGTCCGGGTGAGGCAACGCTTGGGCATTCGGTCACCCGGACAGGCGGGGGCGCGCGGGGCGAGTCACGTGGCCTGTCCGGGTGAGACGACGCTTGGGCATTCGCTCACCCGGACAGCCGGTCGCGCGCGGGGGGAGCTGGGCGAGTCACGTGGCCTGTCCGGGTGACACGACGGCCGGGCATTCGCTCACCCGGACAGCCGGCCGCGCGCGGGGCGAGCCACGCGCGCGGGGCGAGCCACGTGCGGGGGTTGAGGACGGCGCGGGCCTGTCGGGGACCCGTGGCATGCTCGTGAGATGACGTCCGACACCGCCGCGACCCCCTCGGGGCGCCGCCTCCTGCTCGTCCATGCCCACCCCGACGACGAGACCACCAGCTCTGGCGTCACTATGGCGCGCTACGCAGCTGAGGGTGCTCAGGTCACCTTGGTGACCTGCACGCTGGGCGAAGAGGGTGAGGTGCTCGTCGAGTCGCTGGCCCACCTCGCGGCCGCGCAGGACGACCAGCTCGGCCCGCATCGGATGACCGAGCTCGCCGCCGCGATGGAGGTGCTGGGCGTCAGCGACTACCGCTTCCTTGGCGGTCCCGGCCGCTGGCGTGACTCCGGGATGATGGGGGAGCCGAGCAACGATCGTGCGGACTGCTTCTGGCGGGCCGACCTGCTCGAGGCCGCGGCCGAGCTCGTGGCGATCATCCGCGAGGTCAGGCCGCAGGTCCTCGTCACCTACAACGAGTTCGGTGGCTACGGTCACCCCGACCACATCCAGGCGCACCGGGTCGCGATGTACGCGTACGAGCTGGCGTCGGTGCCGTCATTCCGTCCGCAGCTCGGTCCGGCGTGGCAGATCAGCAAGGTCTACTGGGCGGCCATCGGCAAGTCGTTCATCCAGAAGGGCATGGACGCCCTGGTCGCCGCTGGCGGCACCGGCTTCTTCGGGGTCACGAACGCGGACGACCTCCCGTTCGTCGTCGCCGACGAGGACCTCACCACGATGGTCGACGGCCTGCAGTTCGAGCGGGCGAAGATGCTTGCGCTGCGCAAGCACGCCAGCCAGATCACCGAGGACAGCCCCTTCTTCGAGATGACCGAGCTGCTCGGTCCCGGCGCCATGGGGTACGAGACGTTCGTGCTGGTCGCGGGCGAGCTCGGCACCGCCAGCACGGACGAGAACGGCTGGGAGAGCGACCTCTTCGACGGCATCAAGGTCTGACCGAGACGGGCCGTCAGGCTCAGCGACGAGGGGGCCGTTCGGCCGGACTTGCTAGGCCGGACGAGTGAACGCAGGAGTCGTGCCTTGGTGGGTGGGAAGACTCCCTATTGAGTGAGGAGAGCCGCTCGACCCACCCGCATCCTGGAGGCACCCGTGACCATGACCGACCAGCCGGACGTCGCGATCGTCGATGCCCGCAAGGTGGACGTGGGAGACAGCCGCGAGGCCTCCCGCCGCCGTCGGTTGTGGATGCTGGCCCTGGTGCTCGGGCTGCCCGCCGCGTTCTTGTGGTTCCGCATCATGAGCGGGAGCCCGTTCGACGTCTTCTCGCTGCCGAGCATCGATCCCATCATCTTGATGCAGGTGCTGATCGTCGGCTCGATCGTCGGGACCACGGGCTTCATGTTCCTGGGTGGCTCGAAGTCTCCGCACGTGGTCTACCGGCCGGAGCAGATCGACGTCACCATTGACGACATCAAGGGCATCGACGTCGTCAAGGAGGACGTCATCCGCTCCTTGAACATGTTCCTCGCGCACAAGACGTTCTCGGCGCAGACCGGCGGAGCGCCGCGCCGCGGCCTGCTCTTCGAGGGCTCGCCCGGAACCGGCAAGACGCACATGGCCAAGGCGATGGCACGCGAGGCCGGCGTCCCCTTCCTCTACGTGAGCGCCACCTCGTTCCAGTCCCAGATGTACGGCGCCACCGCGCGCAAGATCCGTGCCTACTTCAAGGCGCTGCGCAAGGCAGCCCGCCAGGAGGGCGGCGCCATCGGGTTCATCGAGGAGATCGACGCGATCGGCATGGCCCGTGGCGGGCTGTCGGCGACCGCGATGCCCGAGGTCGCGCGCAGCTCCGGCGTCGCCGGGATGCCGATGTGCTGTGGCGGGCTGGTCGGGCTGCCGACCGGCTACCAGGGAGCCTGGTCGTCAGCCGGCATCGTGAGCAACGCGGCTGGCTCGCTGAGCCACGCGCCGGGGTCGGTGCGCAACGCCAGCATGGTCAGCGAGGGCACGGGCGGCGTGGTGAACGAGCTGCTCGTCCAGATGCAGTCCTTCGACGAGCCCGCAGGTCGGCAGAAGATGCAGACCAAGCTCGTTGACTGGGCGAACCTCTTCCTGCCGGCGGGTCGGCAGCTCACCCGCCCGCGCACCCCACCCACGAACCTGCTCCTCATCGCCGCGACCAACCGCGCCGACAACTTGGACCCGGCGTTGCTGCGCCCCGGTCGCTTCGACCGCCGGCTCACCTTCGAGTCCCCGACCAAGGCGGGCCGCCGCGACCTGATCGACCTGTTCCTCGATCGCCGCAACCACGACGCCGAGCTCGACGACGCCGAGCAGCGGGACGCCATCGCGGCCGCCACCCCCGGCTACACGCCCGTGATGCTGGAGCACCTCCTCGACGAGGCGCTCGTCAACGCGATCCGTCGCGGCGAGACGGCGCTGAACCGGGCCGACATCGAGAGCGCCCGCATGGTCGAGGAAGTCGGCCTCGGCCAGCCCGTCGCCTACACCAGCTACGAGAAGCGGCTCATCGCCACGCACGAGGCGGGTCACGCCACCATCGCGTACCTCGTCGCGCCCGAGCGCCGGCTCGAGATCCTCACCATCGTGAAGCGCCGCGACGCGCTGGGCATGCTCGCGCACAACGACAAGGAAGACGTCTTCACCCGCTCCCGCCAGCAGATGCTGAACTTCATCGAGATCGCTTTCGGCGGACAGGTCGCGGAGGAGCTGTTCTTCGGCGACGTGTCCACCGGCCCCGGCGGCGACCTGCTCTACGCGACCAACATCGCCTCGCAGATGGTCGGGGCTGCCGGCATGACGGGCTCGCTGATCTCGTTCGGCGCCGTCGAGAACTCGGGCTTCTCGGACACCAACCTGGTCGGGCGGGTGCTCGGCGACCCGGCCGGGCGCGCGAAGGTCGAGGAGATCCTGCAGCAGCAGAAGGTGCGGGCGCACGAGACGCTCGGGGCGAACCGGCACCTGCTGGAGGCCCTGCGCGACGCCCTGCTCGAGCGCCACGAGCTGATCGGCAGCGAGATCACCGACGTGCTCGACGCCGCACGAGCCGCCGGTCCGCGAGCCGCCGGTCCGCTCGCTGCCGCGCCTCGAGCCGACCAGCACGAGCCGACCAGTCCCGAGCCGCCGCGCCGGACACGATCGACCTCCGCGAGCCCACCCTCAACCGCAGCACCGCGACCGACGAGACTTCAGCGGGGGACGCCGCCGGTCGATGACCTCGGGGTGGACCAGGTCATCGAAGTCAGCAGGGCAGGCGCGGGCACGGCCAGCGAGCCGTCGGACGTACCGGTCGGTCATCCGACCTCGGTCGTCGTGCGGTTCGGTGGGGCGCGCTACGCCGTCGCCATGGCCGCGGTCGCCGAGGTCGTACCCGTCCCGGTGCTCACCCGGGTTCCTGGCGTCTCGCGCTGGCTCGCCGGAGTCGTGAACTGGCGCGGCAGGGTCCTGCCGGTCATCGACCCCCGCAGCCTGCTCGGCGAGGATCTCAACCCGCTCCCGAGCAGCGCTCGGCTGCTGGTGCTCGCGCTGGACGGGGTGGAGGCCGGAGTGCTGGCCGAAGCCGTCTCCGGACTGCTCGAGGCGGGCGACGGCATGGTGCAGCCGAGTCCGGCCACCGCACCGTCGTCGGCAGCCGCGCTGGTGCTCGGCACGGTCAACGACGCGACCGGCCCGCTGTCCCTGCTGGACCCCGTCGCGCTGCTCGCGCTGCGCAGCCAGCTCCGCACCAACCACTGACCGTCGCGCCCCGCTAGGCCCTCGGCCGCGATGCCTTCAGCCGCGATGCCTTCAGCCGGAGCGGATGCGTCCCGATGGTGTGCGTGAAGGGTCATCGGTGACAAGGAGCTGGCGTGGACGTCTCGAAGCGATTGGCCGCGGTCGCAGGCATCAGCATGTGGGCCGGCGTCGTCTTCGCACCGACGATGGCGTGGGTCACCCAGGACGTCACGCACTACGGGGTCGTCTACTGGCTGCCCACGATCCTGTGGACCATCTTCGGCGCCGGCCTCGCCCTCGCCGCGACCATGCTCGGACTCCGCTCGCTCAACGGCAGCTTCAGCATCGACCGGATCCAGCGCACCTCGCGGCAGATCCTGCTGCTGGAGGTCGTGTACATCACCGGGATCTCGACGGTCACGGGCGGCCTGCACGGGGCCGGCTGCGTGATGCTGATCCTGGTGCCGATCTTCTCGGGCATCATCCTGTCCGCCCGGCAGACGCCGCCGTTCGCGCTGCTGCTCGCGGTCTCGGTCTTCCTCATCGGCTACCTGTCGCACACCTGGGTCGCTGACGCGGTCGGCATCGGTGCGGTGGCGCTGGTGGCGATCCCCCTGATGGCGATCATCTCCGGCCAGCTCAACGCGTCCTCGCTGGACAGCGAGCGGGAGGCGAAGGAGGAGCGTCGGGTGCTGGAGGAGCAGGTGCTCGAGCTCTCCCAGGCGCTGGGACTGGCTGCCGAGGGTGACCTGTCGGTGTCCGCGCCCGACCTGCCGGACGACGCCTCGAGCTCGGGCATCGCCTCGCTGTCGGCGTCGTTCAACCACACCGTCGGCAACCTCCGCCTGCTCGTGAACCAGATCCGAATCGGCGGCGACCAGCTCTCGTCCAGCGCCACCGAGCTCCTCATGACGGCCGAGGACCACGCAGCGTCGGCGACCCAGCAGTCGTCCGCCGTCGCGCAGACCACCTCGACCATCGAGGAGCTCGCCGCGACCGCGGCCCAGATCGCCGAGACGGCGGAGAACGTCGCGCGCTACGCCGCCGAGACCCTCCGCTACGCGGAGGACGGCCAGATCGCCGTGTCGGCCTCGGTGAGCGCGATGGACACGATCGCGGACCGGGTCGACTCGATCGCCGCCCGCGCGCTGTCCCTCGGCGAGAAGTCGCAGCAGATCGGCCGGATCCTGCTGCTGCTGGACGACCTCTCCGACCAGACGAACCTGCTGGCCCTGAACGCGGCGATCGAGGCTGCGCGCGCCGGCGAGCATGGTCGCGGCTTCGCCGTGGTGGCCGCCGAGGTGCGCAAGCTCGCGGAGCGGGCCCAGGAGTCGACCGGCCAGATCCAGACCCTCGTGACCCAGATCCAGTCCGAGACCAGCGCGACCATCCTGGCCTCCGAGGAGGGCACCAAGGAGGTCCAGCTGGGTGCGTCGCTGGCCCGTGACGCCGTCGACGCGCTCGAGCGCATCTCGGGCATGGTCGACGAGACGACGACGGCGGCCAAGGAGATCTCGATCGCCACCCAGCAGCAGCGCTCGGCCTCGGACCAGGTCGTCTCGGCCATGACCCAGGTGTCCGACGTCTCCCGGCAGTACGTCGCAGGGTCGCAGCAGTCCGCTGCCGCCGCGGCCCAGCTCACCTCGATCGCCGAGGAGCTGCGCGGATCCATCGCCCAGTTCCGCGTCTCCTAGGCCGCGCGATGGACATCCACGGCACGGAGGTCGCGGCATGAGTGGCGGCGGGAACGGGTGGACCGACGACCCCGAGCTGGTCGCGATCTTCCGCGCCGAGGTCGACGAGAAGCTCGCCGCGCTGCGCGAGGGCCTGCTCAAGCTCGAGACGCAGCCGGGCTCCAAGCAGCTGATCGGCTCGTTGTTCCGGGACGCGCACACGGTCAAGGGCTCCGCCCGGGCGCTGGCTCTGGAGAACGTCGTCTCGCTGGCGCACCGGACCGAGGACCTGCTCGGCGCCCTCAAGGACGGCCGGTTCGCCGTCCGGAGCGACCTGGTCGACGTCCTGCTCGCCGCGACCGAGGGCATCGGCGGGGCGATGCCAGGTGCCGAGCGTCCGGTCACCGACGACGACCTCGCCGCCCTCGTGGCCGCCCTCGACAGCGCGCTCGACGGGACCGACCCCGTCGTCGTCCCCCGCCTGGCTGCACCGGCGGCTGCCGAGGAGGCCGACGAGGCCGAGCCCGTGGAGCCCGGCCGGCGCAGCGAGACGGTCCGGGTGCCGATCCGTCGCGTCTATGACCTGCTGGACATCGTCGGTGAGGCCGAGCTCGACGCCCGCCGGGTCGAGAAGACCTCCGGCCGGCTGGCCGCGATCGCCACCGAGCACGCTGAGTGGGCGCGCACCCTGGCACGGGCCAACGCGACCGCGCGCACCCCGGTCCCGGAGGAGATCGCCGCCAGCGTGCATGCGCTGGTCGCGCTTGGCGACCGGCTGCAGGCGGCGAGCCGCGACCTGCGAGGTCGCGTCGAGGACGCCCAGGCGAAGCTCGCCACGGTGCGTGAGGGCGCGATGGGCCTCGCCATGGTCCCGGTCCGACGGGTCGTGGCGTCGTTCTCGGGGCTGGTCCGCGAGGTCGCCACGGTGACCGGCAAGGACGTCCAGCTCGTGCTCGAGGGTGAGGACGTCGTGCTCGACACCCGAGTCCTCGACGGCGTCGCCGACGCGCTCAAGCACCTCGTGACGAACGCCGTCGACCACGGCTGCGAGACGGCCGCGGTGCGGACTGCAGCGGGCAAGCCGGCGCAAGCCACGGTGAAGGTCAGCGCCCGCGCTGCCGGGTCGACCGTGTTCATCGAGGTCAGCGACGACGGCGTGGGGATCGACGAGGACGAGATCAGGGCCGCCGGCGTGGCGCAGGGTCTGCTGACCGAGGACTCTGCGCTGGCCGGCCAGGCCCTGCTCGCCCTGATGTTCGTGCCCGGCTTCACCACCAGGGCCGAGGTGACCGAGACCTCGGGTCGAGGCGTCGGCCTGGACGTCGTCCGCTCGGCCGTCGAGGAGCTCGGCGGTGCCATCGAGATCTTCACCGAGCGGGGCGCGGGTACCCGCTTCGTGATGGCCCTACCGGTCACGCTCGGCGTGATGCGCTGCCTGGTCGCCCGGCTCGGCGACGAGCGCTACGCGCTGCCGGTCACCAACGTGGTCGAGACGTTGAACCTGCGCGACGCCAGCACCCAGGTGGTCGCCGGCGCGCCGGTCCTGGTCCGCCACGGTGTCTCGGTGCCGCTGGCCGACCTCGGCACTGCCCTGGACGTGCCCGGCGCCCGCACCCAGCGCTCGGCCGTGGTGATCCGCTACGGCGGTGCCGGGGAGCAGCTCGCCTGGGCGGTCGACGCGCTCGAGGGCGAGCTCGAGCTGGTCGTCAAAGACCTCGGGGCCTTCCTCGGCCGGGTCCCGATCCTGGGTGGCGCGACCATCGACGGGGACGGCGGGGTGATGCTGCTGCTCGACCTCCGCGAGCTGGCCGTCCAGCAGCTGCGCACGCCGGGGAGCACCCGGCTGGCGGTCGCTGAACCGACCCGCGCACCCAAGCATGCCGCGCCACCGAGCGCCGACGGGTCAACCGGGGCCACCGGCGCGACCGGCGCAAGCTGGGCGCGCCCACGGGTGCTCGTGGTGGAGGACTCGGTCGGCGTGCGGGAGCTGCAGCGGGTGATCCTCGAGGCCGCCGGCTACGACGTCGTGACCGCGGTCGACGGCGCCGACGGTGCGGGCAGGCTCACCCAGGACCCTGTCGACCTGGTGCTCTCGGACGTCGAGATGCCCGGTATGGACGGGTTCACCCTCACCCGGCAGATCCGTCGCACGCGCGGCTGGGAGAACGTCCCGGTCGTGATCATGACCTCACGAGGGGACGAGGCGGACAAACGCGCCGGTCTCGATGCAGGAGCCAACGCCTATCTGCTCAAGAGCGAGTTCGATCAGGCCGACCTCGTGAATACGGTCCGTCGCCTCGTGGGCCGCTGACGTCCGCCGCTGGACGCCCGACCTACCGCTCGCACGAAAGGAACGCCGTGGACTCGCCCGGTCAGCTCACCGTCGTCGTCGCCGACGACAGCCCCACCCTGCGCAAGATCGTCGGGTCGGTGCTGGAGCGCGACGGCTTCCGGGTCGTCACCGCGGAGGACGGGGTCGAGGCCGTCCAGACCGTCTTCGCCACCCAGCCGGACGCGATCATCCTGGACGTGCAGATGCCGCGGGTCTCGGGCTACGTCGCCGCCCGCGTGCTCAAGGACGACTGGCAGACCTCGGACATCCCCGTGATCCTGCTGACCTCGTTGGACGCCGCCACCGATCGCTACTGGGGTGCGCTCGTCGGGGCGGACCGCTTCCTCTCCAAGGACTTCGAGGCCCCGCAGCTGGTCGCGGCGGTGCGTGACGTGGTGCGCCGGGCCGACGAGTCCAGGGGTGGCCGCGCGCGGCTGGTGCCCGACACGGTCGAGCTGACCGACGACGACGTCTACGGCCGGATCGGGGACCTGCTCGACCGCAAGCTCTTCGAGGCGCAGGTGCATGCCGAGGTGACGTCGATCGCCTCCGAGGTGTTCGGCTTCGAGGACACCGTCGCTGCCGTCCTCACCGTGCTCGCCAGGGTCGTCGACTACGACCTCGCAGCCGTGCTGATGCTGGACGACCGCTCGACCTACGTCAGCCTGGCCCGGGACACCTCGCACCAGCAGTACGCGGAGTTCTTCGCCGCGCTGGCCGGAGCCGCCGGTCAGGTCACCGGTCAGCAGGTCGAGGTCGCCGACCTGCATCCCGCGGATCGCCGACCCCGACGGGATGCTGGGCGCCGAGGACGAAGGCGGCATGGCGACGTTCCTGTCGATGCCGTTGAAGGCCCGGGGCCGGATCGTCGGTGTGCTCGGCCTGTCGAGCGCGACGAAGAACGCCTTCGGCGAGACCTCGCTGAACACCCTGCGGCTGGTGGAGTCACCGGCGGCACTGGTGATCGAGAACGCCAGGCTGTCCGGCAGCGTGCTCGGCTAGGCAGCCGGTTACGATCACGAGGTGATCGAGACGGCTGACTTCAGGGCCGCGTCCGGCTGCTTCGGCACCGGCATCACGGTGGTGACGACCTTGCACGATGGTGTCGACCACGCGATGACCGCGAGCTCGTTCACCTCCGTCTCGCTGAGCCCGATGCTCGTCCTGGTCTGCGCCGAGCGCTCCACCCGCTTCCACGACGCCGTGCTCGCCGAGGGCACCTGGGGCGTCTCGATCCTGGCCGTCGAGGCCCGGTCCGCAGCCGTGTGGCTCGCGTCCAAGGGTCGACCCCTCGAGGGCCAGCTCGACGGCATCGCGCACCACCGCGGCGAGGTCACCGGCGCTGCCCTGCTCGAGGACTCCCTGGCGACGCTCGAGTGCCGCACCTGGGCCACCCAGACTGCCGGCGACCACACCATCGTGGTCGGCGAGGTCGTGGGGCTGGACCATGCGGGACGGGCGCGCGACGCCCTCGCCTACCACCGCGGCGGGTACGCCACGCTCCAGCCAGCGCTGCCGAGCTGACCCGGTCACTTATTATCGAGGGGCTGCACTGGTCGTCGAGCAGCTCCCCAGCCAGCCGAGCGAGAGTCAGCCGTCTTCGTGAGCCAGCTCCCTTCGTCCCTGCAGTCCCGTCGTGCGCTGCTGGTCGGGGGCATCCTCGGCGGCCTCGTCGTGCTCTACCTCCTGCTGCTGGCGTTCGCCGGGTCCGGGATCGCCAGGGGGACGACGGTGCTCGGCACCGACATCGGCGGCCTGTCACGACCTGCCGCTGTCGCCAAGCTCGACACCACGCTGGCGACGCAGGTCAAGGCGCCGATCACCGCGACCGCCGATGGCACCACGCTGACCATCGATCCCGTCAGCGCCGGCCTCGGTCTGGATACCGCGAGCACGGTCGCCGCAGCTCCGGGCCGGACCTTGAACCCGTTCTCGCTCGTCGGTCGGGTGTTCGGCGGCACGGCGGTCGCCCCCGTGGTGACGGCCGACGCCGCCAAGCTGGACGCAGCGCTGCTCGCCGCGGCGAGCAAGGTCGACAAGCCGGGCCAGCAGCCAGGCATCACCTTCCCCGCGGGCACCCCGGTGGCCGTCAACGGCACGGCGGGGACGGGCGTCCAGCTCGCGCCGGCGGCGGCCGCGATCAAGGTGAGCTACCTGACGTCGAGCAAGCCGGTCGCGCTGCCGTACGGGACGGTCGAGCCCGCCGTGTCGGCCGCCGCCGTGCAGCAGGCCATGACCAGCTTCGCCGTTCCCGCCGTGTCGGGGCCGGTCGTGCTGAAGGTCGGCACGGCGTCGATCACGGTCCCGGTCTCGACCTTCGCGCCGTACCTGAGCATGCGCCCGAAGGGGTCCACCCTCGTCGCCGTGCTCGACGGCGCCGGGCTGAAGAAGGCCCTCGCCGGCCAGCTCGCCGGGATCGAGCAGCCGCCGGTCGAGGCCAAGTTCTCCCTCACGGGCAGCCACCCCGAGATCGTGGCCTCGCAGGTCGGCCACGTGGTCGATCCGGCCAAGCTCGGCCCTGCCGTGGTCGCGGTCCTGCCGAGGACGACCGGACGTGTCGTCGTGGTCCCGCTGGCCACCGTGCAGCCCACGTTGACCACCGAGAAGGCGAACAACCTGGGCGTGAAGGAGGTCATCGGCACCTTCACGACGAACTACCCCTACGCGGCCTACCGGCTGCAGAACATCCACCGCGCCGCGGACCTCATCAACGGCACGGTGCTCATGCCGGGGGACATCTTCAGCCTCAACAAGATCGTCGGTGAGCGCACCGCCGCCAACGGCTTCGCGATCGGCTTCATCATCGACGACGGCAAGTTCGCGAAGGACTACGGAGGCGGCACCTCGCAGGTCGCGACCACGACCTTCAACGCCGCCTTCTTCGCCGGTCTCAAGATCGTCGAGCACAAGGCGCACAGCCTCTACATCAGCCGCTACCCCGCGGGGCGGGAGGCCACCGTCGCGTGGCCGGACCTCGACCTCAAGTTCCAGAACGACTCGGGCCACGCGGTCGTCGTCATCACCTCGTACACCTCGAGCAGCGTCACGGTGACGCTGTGGGGAACCAAGGTCTACGACTCGGTCGAGTCGGTGAGCGGCCCGCGGACGAACGTGACGGCCTACCCGACCCAGTACGACACGACGGCGAGCTGCATCCCTGAGGGTGGCGTCGAGGGCTTCAACATCCAGGTGCAGCGCGTGTTCCACCAGGGCGGCAAGGTCGTGCGGACGGAGACCTTCAACACGCACTACGACCCCACGCCGCTCATCTACTGCCACGCGAACCCGGCGGCGCCGCCACCCACCCCGTCGCCGACTCCGACACCCAGCAAGCCGGCGGCATCCCCCACGCCGACTCCGACTCCGACCAAGAAGCCCTAACCAGCGCGGGCTCGCAGGGTCCGCTGAGAGCTGGGCGTCCGCTGCTCTGAGCTATGGCCGGCGGAAGGCCTTCCGGTAGGCCTGCGGCGTCGTCCCGCGGTGACGCTGGAAGTGGTGCCGCAGCACGGCCGCAGTGCCGAAGCCCGTCCTGCTCGCGACCATCTCCACCGGTTCGTCTCCGTCCTCGAGCAACCGCTCGGCGAGCTCGAGCCGCTGCCCGGTCACCCACTGGTGCGGCGTCGAGCCGGTCTCGGCCAGGAACCGGCGGGCGAACGTCCGCGGTGAGAGATGGGCCTGCCGGGCGAGCGTCTCCACGGTGATCGGCCGGTCGAGGTTCTCCTGGATCCACTCCACCAGCGGGGCGAGGGTGTCGGCGTCGGCAGCGACGACCGGGCTCTGCACGAACTGGCGCTGCCCGCCGTCGCGGTGCGGCGGGACCACCATCCGCCGGGCGACCGCGTTCGCGATGCTCGTGCCGTGCTCGGCGCGCAGCACGTGCAGGCACGCGTCGATGCCTGCCGCGGTGCCCGCGCTCGTGACCACGTGGCCGTCCTGGACGTACAGGACGTCCGGGTTGATGGAGGCTGTCGGCACCTGCGCGGCCAGCTCCGTGGTGTGGCGCCAGTGCGTCGTGCTCCGGCGGTTGTCCAGCAGGCCGGCGCGGGCGAGCACGAAGGCGCCGGAGCAGGCGCTGACGATCCAGGCGCCGCGCTCGTTCGCCCGTTGCAGGGCGGCGACGACCTCGGGGCCGGGCTCGACGTCGGTCCCCATGGCCGGGACGCCGATGAGGTCGGCGGACTCCAACCGCTCGAGCCCGTGGTCGGGGGTGATGCTGTAGCCCTCGACGGTCCGGACGGTGCGCGCCTGCGGGCTGCACAGGGCGAAGTCGTAGACCGGGAGGTTCTCGTCGGACCGGTCGATGCCGAAGACCTCGCAGAACACGCCGAGCTCGAAGGACGCGACGTTGTCGAGGACCAGGACGGCGACGTTCGTCAGCATGTGAAGCAGTCTGGCACACGTGGCAGGAACTCGACGGACCGTGGCGTTACTGCCACTCGTGGCAAGGATTCGATGGGAGAAGAATTCCTGCCATGAACACCTCAACCGTGGCAGCACTGCTCGTTCCCGCAGGACTGATCATCGCCGGCCTGGGTGGCCTCGGCGTCGGAGGGCTCGGCAAGGACAGCCGCGACCTCGGCATCAACCAGCGTTCCGACGAGCGCTCGTGGCGGCCCCTGCACCACGACTGAGCTGGCTCCTGCCCCACGACCGAGCGGGCTCCAGCCCGCGCGACGGTCCGCCAGCCCGGCGCAGCTCCAGCGAGCGCGGCGCGGTCAGGCGTGCCGACCGGCGCGCAGCCGACGGGCGAGCGCAGCCGTCGAGGAGTCGAGCCCGTCGCCAGCCCTGGGCTCGGCATCGCCAGTCAGCAACGATGCCAGCTGGTTCGCCATCACCTTGCCGAGCTCGACGCCCCACTGGTCGAAGGAGTTCACCCCCCAGATCACGCCTTGGGTCAGCACCCGGTGCTCGTAGGTCGCGACGAGCTGGCCGAGCACGCCCGGTGTGAGCTTGTCGGCGAGCAGCGTCGTGGTCGGCCGGTTGCCCGGCATGACCTTGTGCGGCACCAGTGCGGCGGGCACACCCTCGGCGGCGACCTCCTCGGCCGTCTTGCCGAACGCGAGCGCCGCCGGCTGGGCCAGCAGGTTGGACAGGAACAGGTCGTGCATGCCGTCGAGGTCATGGTTCGGCGCCGCGAAGCCGATGAAGTCGGCCGGCATCAGGCGGGTGCCCTGGTGGAGCAGCTGGTAGAAGGCGTGCTGGCCGTTGGTGCCGGGCTCGCCCCAGACGACCTCGCCGGTCTGCCAGCCGACCTCCTCGCCGTCGCGGGTGACCGACTTGCCGTTGCTCTCCATGCAGAGCTGCTGCAGGTAGGCGGGGAAACGGGCGAGGTACTGGCTGTACGGCAGCACCGCCTGGCTCTGCGTGCCGAAGAAGTTGATGTACCAGACGGAGATCAGGCCCATCAGCACCGGCAGGTTCTGCTCGAACGGCGTGGTGCGGAAATGCTCGTCGATGGCATGGAAGCCGGCGAGCATCTCGGCGAAGCTGCTCGCGTCCGATGGCCACCATCAGTGAGAGGCCGATGGCCGAGTCGTAGGAGTACCGGCCGCCGACCCAGTCCCAGAACCCGAACATGTTGTCGTGTCGATCCCGAAGGCCGGCCACCTGCTCGGCTTGGTCGACACGGCGACGAAGTGCTTGGCCACCGCGGGGGAGTCGGCAGGTCGCCAAGCCCGGCGAGCAGCCAGCTGCCGTGCCTCCGTCGCGTTGGTCAGCGTCTCGAGGGTGGTGAAGGTCTTGGAGCACGACGATGAACAGCGTCTCGGCCGGGTCCAGGTCCTGGGTGGCCTCGCCGATGTCGGTGGCGTCGACGTTGGAGACGAAGCGGAACGTCAGGGACCGGTCGGTGTAGGCCCGCAGCGCCTCGTAGGCCATGGCCGGGCCGAGGTCGGAGCCGCCGATGCCGATGTTGACGACGTTGCGGATGCGCTGGCCGGTGTGGCCCGTCCAGCTGCCGTCGCGGACCCGTCGGAGAAGTCCCCCATGCGGTCGAGGACCGCGTGCACGTCGGCCACGACGTCATGGCCGTCGACGAAGATGTGCGCCTCGCGGGGCATCCGCAGGGCGACGTGCAGCACCGGCCGGTTCTCGGTGATGTTGATGTGGCTCGCCGGCGAACATGGCGTCGATGCGGCTCGCGCAGCCCTGCGGCCTCGGCGAGGGCGACGCAGCAGGCGCGAGGTCTCGGCGGTCAGCCGGTGCTTGGAGTAGTCGAGGTGCAGATCGCCGGCTTCGACGGTGAGGGTGCTGCCGCGGTCGGGGTCGTCGGCGAACAGCTGGCGCAGGTGGCCGAGCCGACGCTGGTCGTGATGGGCGGCCAGGGCCGCCCACCGGGCGTCTGGTCGATCCGCATCGGCTGTGCGCCTCGTCCGTCTTCTCGTCGTGGCCGCCGAACTCCTTGCGCATGGCCGAGAGGATCGGTTGCCGGAGACTCGGCCTCGCCGCGGGAGGAGAAGCGCTCGTACAGGGCGGCAGTGAGACACGTCGGCCGGCACGCCCTCGTCGACCGCGGCCAGCACCGTCCAGCGGCCCTCGCCGGAGTCCGAGACCCGGCCGCCGAACGAGTCGACAGCTCCGGGTCCTGGTGGAGGGCGTCGGCGGTGAGGTCGAGCAGCCAGGAGGCGATGACGCTGCCCCGCCGCCAGACCTCGGCCACCGCGGCGATGTCGATGTCGTACTGGTAGTACTCCGGGTCCCGGAGCGGGGTGGTCTCGGCGTCGGCCGTGCGCTCGGTCTTGCCGACGTTGGCCGTGTTGATGATCGTCGAGGCCCTCGGCGTAGGCGGCCATGAGGCCGTACTCGATGCCGTTGTGGACCATCTTCACGAAGTGGCCGGCGCCGTTCGGACCGCAGTGCAGGTAGCCGCTGCTCGGCGGTCGTCGGTGTCGCCCGTGCATGCCCTCGGTGCGCGGCGCGGCGTCGAGCCCGGGCGCGATGCGTCTCGAACACGGGGGTCCAGGTGGGCGACCACCTCGTCCTCGCCGCCGATCATGAGGCAGTAGCCCCGCTCGAGCCCGAACACGCCACCGCTCGTGCCGCACGTCGACGTAGTGGATGCCCTTCGGGCGGAGCTTGGCCGCCCGGTCGATGTCGTCGCGGTAGTAGGAGTTGCCGCCGTCGATGATGATGTCGCCCTCGCCCATGAGCGCGGCGAGCTGGTCGACCGTCTAGCCGGTGAAGGCGGCCGGCACCATGACCCAGGCGGACTTCGGGCCGGTCAGCTTGGCCACGAACTCCTCGAGCGAGGCCGCCCCCACCGCCCCGTCGGCCACCAGCGCAGCCACCGAGTCGCTGTTGACGTCGAACACCACGCACTCGTGGCCGGCGCGCATCAGCCGCCGGACCATGCTGGCGCCCATCCGACCCAGACCGACCATTCCCAGCTGCATCTGCGTGGCTCCTCGTCGCTAGGCCAGCGGGTCCGGACGATCGACGCGCTGTGCTCTGCGCCCATCCTGGCGCATCCCGAGCGGATCAGGCAGTCGGCTGCCCGGCTGGGTCGTAGTAGTGCGCGTACTGCCAGGCCCCGGCCGCGACGAGCCCGTCGTCGTCGATGCGCGCGACCCGGGAGGGGGCCAGCGTGTCGAGGTCGACGACCGGCTGCGCGCCGACGATCCGGGCGGCCAGCGCCTCGCCGATGCCGAGCGAGGAGGAGAAGCCGGAGCCGTTGCAGCCCGACGCGGCCCACAGGCCCTCGACGCCGGGGACGGCGCCGGCGAGGAAGCGCCCGTCCGGGGTCATCGTGAACAGGCCGCCACGGTGCTCCGCCGACCTGCCGCGTGCGGCGGGCACCTCGGCCACCACTGTCTCGGCCATCGCCGCGAGGACCTGGTCATCGAGCGGGACGTCGTCGGTCGAGCGCGGTACGGGCGCGCCGGCTGGGAGCGGCACCGGCTCGGCCTCGAAGCCGCCCAGCATCAGGCCGCCACGGGCCGGTCGCAGGTAGACGGCGGCGTCGACGATCCGCACGATCGGGTCGCCTGGGTCGACCTCGGCCGTCGGCTCGGTGATCAGCAGCTGGTGCCGCACGGGCGCGACGGGCAGCCAGCCACCGGCGAGCGCAGCGACCTCGCGGGACCACGCACCGGCGGCGTCGACGACGGCCCTCGTCCGGATGCTGGCCGTGCTCGTACGCACCGCCCGCACTGCGCCCGCCTGCACCTCGATGCCGTGGACCTCTTCGTGCTCGCGCACCTCGACGCCGTGCGCCCGGCAGGCTGCCAGGTAGGCCGCGACGAGGGCCGACGGCTCCTCGATGTAGACGTCTTCCGGGCACCACCACGCGGTCTCCGCACCGGTCGGCCGGTAAAGGCTCGACCGGTGCGCCAGCTGGTCCGCGTCCAGGTCGCCGATGTGCACGCCCCACCCGCGCGAGGCCGCGACCTCGAGCTCGAGCAGCCCGCGGTGCTCGGGCGTGCGCGCGATGGCGAGCGAGCCCGACCGCTCCACCTGCAGCGGCACCCCGGTCCACTCCTCGAAGGTGCTGGCTCGGTGGATGCTCAGCCGAGCGAGGTCGGAACGTGTCGGGTCGGGCTGGATGGACTTGAACAGCCCCGCCGCTCGTCCGGAGGCCTGCGCCCCGACGGTGTCACGCTCGACGAGGACCACGGAGCGCCCCAGCAGCCCCAGGTGCAGGGCGGTGCTCAGGCCGAGCGCACCACCACCCACGACGACCACGTCGACGTCCTGCTCAGCCATGCGCTGCTCCGTCCTCGCCCCGGCGGTCCGCGTGCGCGGACTGCCCGAGTCCTTCCTACTCGACCTTGGCGAGCCAGCGCAGCCGGACGTAGTCAGCCGTCCACACGCCGTCGTCGCCGCGCATCGTCGGAGCGAGCCGCTCGTCGATCTCGGCGAGCAGCTCGGGCACCGCCTCGCTGGGCAGGTCGCCGATCAGCGGACCGCCGAACATGCGCAGCCACGCGGTCGCGGTGTCGCCAGGAGCGAGTCGCGTCGGCCGGTCGACGAGCTGCAGCAGCCGCACCCTGAAGCCGGCTGCCTCCAGCCTGCTCGCGTGCTCGCCGGGCGTGGGGAAGCACCACTGCAGGTCCGTGACCGGGCCGAAGCCGGCCTCGACCCTGGCGTCGTCGACGGCGTCCCTGATCGAACGCACGTTCGTGGTGCCACCCATCTCGCCCACGTAGCGGCCCCCTGGGCCGAGGGCGGCTCGGGCACGTTGGTTAACGGCGTCCTGGTCGCGCTCGCGGATCCAGTGCAGGGCGGCGTTGGTGAAGACCGCGTCGACCGGCTCGGGCACGGTGAAGGTGCGGGCGTCTGCCTGGTCGAACCGGAGCCCGGGATGGTCGGCCGCGGGGTAGGCCGCCTGGGCGCGGCTGAGCATGGCGGCGTCGGGCTCGATGCCCAGCACGGTCGCGCCGCGCGAGGCGATGTCAGCGGAGAGGGTGCCGGTCCCGCACCCGAGGTCGACCACGCGTTCGCCGGGCGTCACTGCCAGCAGGTCGACCACCCCGGCTCCGAAGCCGGAGACGAAACCGAAGCGAGCGTCATAGCCGTCTGCATCCCAGGTCATGCCACCGACGCTATCGCAATGCGTCCATATAATGGGACCTACGTCTCGTCATGTGAGACGGCGATAGTGGTAGCGGTGGTGCTCGACGAAGCCGAGCGAGGCGTAGGTGGCCTGGGCCGCGGTGTTCTCGACCGCGACCTGCAGGTAAGCCGCCAGCGCCCCCTGCTCGTGCGCCCAGCGGGCCAGCTCGACCAGCAGCAGCGACGCCAAGCCGCGGCGGCGGGCGCTCGGGTCGACCTCGACCGCGGTCACCCCGAGCCAGCAGCCGTCGGCTGAGCCGCGGGCGTTCGCGAGCACCGTCCCGGAGCCCGACCGGACCGAGGCGAACGCGAGGTTCGAGCCGGACTCGATCACCGCCCGCCCGGCCGCGGGCAGAGCGCCCCCCCGGTAGTGGTACCCCGAGAGCCAGCCGTCATCAGGGCGCGGGTCGAGGCGGACCGCCGGACCAGCATCGGCCCCGGCTGACGGTCGCGACAGCAACGGAAGCAGGTCGGCCACCAGCACCAGCGTCTCGGAGTAGTCCTCGAACCCGCGCTCGTCGAGCACCGCGTCGACCGGCTCGGCCCCTGGGAACGGGACCTGGAAGAGCGTGGGCAGGCCTCGCGCGGAGTACCAGGCGATCACCTCGTCGACGGCCTGCTGGATCGACCGCCCCGGATCGCCCACCGGGAGCGCCGAGTTCGCCCGACCCGTGAACCCGTGCCCGGCCCGCAGCAACCAGTCGCCGACGTGCCCCTGCTCGGTCCCGAGCCAGCCCAGCGCGGCGACCTGCTCGAGCTCGACCATCGGGACGGACAGGGCGTACGAGGCGCTCGCCGCCTGCCGCGGGTGCGCAGGCACCACGCGGGCCCCGACCACATCGGCGCGGGCGACCTCGACCCGGCTCCCGTCCCGCCGCCGGACCTGCACGGAGGTCGGACCGGTGCGCTCCACGACACCGACCACGTCGCCGAGCCGCGGCGAGCCGTCCTCGACAGCGAGCACGCGACGCAGCGAGACCCGGGCTCCGGGCTGGTCCAGTGCTGTCGTCGCTGTGCGTGCAGGCCCCGATCCGGGGGTCTCCCGCTCCGACACGCAGACCTCCTGGCCACCCGGGTGAGACACCGCGACGTCAGATGGCGATACTAGAGCCCAGCCAACAGGGTCGGGAGCGACCCGTCCCCCAGCTAGGAGGACCTGGTGACCTACGTCATCGCCCAGCCGTGCGTCGACCTCAAGGACCGGGCCTGCGTCGACGAGTGCCCCGTCGACTGCATCTACGAGGGCAAGCGGATGCTCTACATCCACCCCGACGAGTGCGTCGACTGCGGTGCCTGCGAGCCGGTCTGCCCCGTCGAGGCGATCTTCTACGAGGACGACATCCCGGAGGAGTGGAAGGGCTTCTACGACGCCAACGTCCACTTCTTCGACGACCTCGGCTCGCCGGGCGGCGCCGCTAAGCTCGGCGAAGATCGACCACGACCACGCGCTGGTCGCCGCGCTGCCGCCGCAGAGCTGCGAGCACTAGGCCGCGTCCGGCCGACGATGAGCGCTCGTCGATCGTGGCCGGCGCTGCGACGAAGGTCTCCGAGCGCCTCCCGGACTTCCCGTGGGACCGCCTGGCGGCGTACGCCGCCACGGCGCGCGCCCACCCGGACGGCATCGTCGACCTCTCGGTCGGCACGCCGGTCGACCCGACGCCCGAGGTCGTCCAGCAGGCGCTGCGCGCGGCGGCGGACTCGCCCGGCTACCCGCACGACGATCGGCACTGCCGCAGACCCGGCAGGCGGCCGTCGACTGGCTGGCGCGCCGGCACGGCGTGCACCGGGCTCGAGCCTCGACGGCGTGCTCCCGATCATCGGCTCCAAGGAGCTGGTCGGCCTCGCTGCCGCCCTGCTCGGCGTCGGCCCCGGCGACACTGGTCGTGCGTCCCCGAGCTCGCCTACCCGACGTACGCCGTCGGGGCCGCGCTGGTCGGCGCCGCGGTGCTGGCGGCCGACTCGCTGACCGCCGATCGGGCCGCGGACGCGGCGATGCTGTGGCTGAACTCGCCGTCGAACCCCACCGGCCGGGTGCTGCGGCGTCGACCACCTCGCGCAAGGTCGTCGAGTGGTGCCGCGAGCGCGGCGCGCTCGTGGTCTCGCGACGAGTGCTACCTCGAGTGCGGCTGGGAGGCCGAGCCCGTCTCGGTGCTGCACCCCGAGGTCTGCGGCGGCTCGCACGACGGCATGCTCGCGGTCCACTCGCTCTCGAAGCGCTCCAACCTGGCGGGCTACCGCTGCGGCTTCGTCGCCGGTGACCCGGCGGTGGTCGCGCGAGCTCCTCGCGGTGCGCAAGAACCTCGGGATGCTGGTGCCCGGCCCGCAGCAGGCGCGATGGCGGCGGCGCTGGACGACGACGACGCACGTCGAGGTCCAGCGCGACCGGTACCGCGCGCGCCGGACATCGCTCGCGCGCCGCGCTGACGAGTGCGGGCTTCCGCATCGACCACTCCGAGGCCGGTCGCTGTACCTGTGGGCCACGCGAGGCGAGACGTGCTGGCAGACCGTCGCCTGGCTCGCCGAGCGCGGGATCCTGGTCGCGCCTGGGGACTTCTACGGCGTCGCTGGGGCCCAGCACGTCCGGGTGGCCCTCACCGCGACCGACGAGCGCGTCGCGGCCGCGGCTGGGCGGCTCGCCGCCTCGGCGTGAAGCGCCTCAAGGCCGCGGTCGGAACCGCGATCTTCCTGGTGGTCGCACCAGGGATCGTGGCGGGTCTGGTGCCGTGGTGGATCACCGGCTGGGACGACGGCTCGCCGCGGTGGCCAGGTGTGGTCCGCCTGCTGGGGTTGGTGCTCGTGGTGGCCGGGTGCGTGTTCGTCCTGCAGGCGTTCGTGCGGTTCGCCGTCGAGGGGATCGGGACACCGGCGCCGGTTGCGCCCACGGAGCGGCTCGTCGTCGGCGGGATCTACCGCTTCGTCCGCAACCCGATGTACCTGGCGGTGGGCTCGATCATCGTCGGTCAGGCGCTGTGGTTCTCACGGTCCGTGCTGCTGGCCTACGCGGCGTTGTTCGCCGTCGCCGTGGTGTCTTTCGTCCGCTGGTACGAGGAGCCCACGCTGGCGCGCCAGTTCGGGTCGGCGTACGACCAGTACCGCGCGAACGTGCCGGGCTGGTGGCCCCGCCGCTCACCCTGGCAGCAGGAGAGCGGGCGCTAGCGAGCGATGCGCAGCAGGCCGCGGCCGGCTCGCTTCGCGGCGTACAGGGCCGCGTCCGCCCGCGAGTACAGACCCTCGAGCCCGGCGGAGCCGTGCGCGGTGGCCGCGCCGACGCTGACGCTGACGTGCAGGTCGGGCTTGACCAGGTGCCAGGGCTCCGCGATCACCAGCTGGCCGATCCGGTCGGCGCGTTGCTGCACCACCTCAGGCCGGGCCCCGATGATCACGGCGGCGAACTCGTCACCGCCCAGGCGCAGGGCGAGGTCCTCGGTACGCAGCGTCGAGCGCAGGATGCTGGCGACCCTCCGCAGCACCTGGTCACCCGTCTCGTGGCCGTGCACGTCGTTGACCCGCTTGAAGGTGTCGATGTCGACGATGAGCATCGCGATCTCGTGGTCGTCGGAAAGGTTCACCCGCAACCCGGCCAGGCACTGCTCCAAGGCGCGCCGGTTGCCCAGACCCGTGAGCGGGTCTTCCATGGTGCGCCGCAGCAGGTGGTCGTACTCGCCGCGCATCCTGGTCGCGCTGATCTGGTCGCGCGCTGCCGCCAGCCGGCCGAGGCGCTCGTCCCAGCGCTGCCGTGTCAGATGGCCGACCAGCGTGCGTGCGGTCGCGCCAGCACGGGGATCGCGCAGCTCCTCGACCAGGGCTGCGGTCCACCACACGAACGAGCGCTGGTACGGCGTGCCGTGGGTCGCGATCAGCGCCTGCGCCGGGGCGACCTGCGCCGCGGCCGCCTCGGCGTCGCCGTCGCGCAGGGCCAGGTGGGCGCGGGCGAGGTGGACCTGCACGCGGGGCAGCCAGTCCAGCTCGTCCACGAGCAGGGCCATCTCGTCGAGCTGCGCCCGATCCGCGTCGCTCTGCCGGCCGAGCAGCACCTTGCGGGCGAGGATGCTGACCTGGAGCTCGCGCACCCAGGCGGTCGGCATCCCGGGGACGGGGGCGACCTCGTCGGTCGTCGGCAGGTGCACGATGGCGTCGGTGTCACCGACCTCCAGCAGCGCTGCCGTCCACCAGAACCACGCCAGCGTCCGGTTGATCCGGATGACCGCTGCCAGCAGGGGGTCGTCACAGTCCTGCAGCAACGCCTCCGCCCTCGTGTAGAGCTCGTCGCCCAGCTCGAAGAGGTTCAGGGCCTCGTAGGCACAGGCGACCGAGATCAGTCCGCTGATGCGGGCCATCGGCTCGCTCTCGACGTCGAGCAGGACCACGCCGCGGCTCGCGTCGGCCCCGTGCCGGACCACGTCGCCGCTGCGGACGGCGAGCTCGGCGCGCAGCCCCAGCCCGGCGGCGAGCATCGGGACGTCGCCGAACCGGTCCGCCTCGTCGACCACGCGTTGCGCGGCGGCCCCGGCGAGGGCTGGGCGCGAGCCGAGCGTGTCGATGGCCTCGGCGTAGACCAGGACCGTGGCGACGTCGTCCCAGCCCATGTTGTGCGCCGTGCCCTTGGCCAGCCGCAGCCGGGTGCGCGCGGCGTCGGCGTCCGGTGTCTGGACCTCCTGGATCAGGTGGAAGGCAGCACGCAGCGCCTGCTGCCGGGTGGCAGCAGGAGGCGGTTGTTCGCCGCCACCATCCACAGTCCCTCGCCCCCTCGCCGTGAACCCGGTCAGCACCAGGCCCACCGAGGGTTATCGGCGGCGCGGAGCCGCGGCCTTAGGAGGTCGGGTCGCCCCGTGCGCCGCCGGACTCATGGCTGGGCTCGCCGCAGGGCTTCCAACAGGGCTTGCGACAGGGCTTGCGACAGGCTTGCTCAGTTCGCGTGCAGCACGCTGTTCAGGCCGCCCCACGACCCGCTGCGCTGGACGGCTTCCACCGCCCCCGTCACGCTGTTGCGCCGGAAGAGCAGGTTGTCGGCCCCGGAGACGGCGGCGGCCTTCGCGAGGGTGCCGTCGGGCAGCAGCAGCTTCGTCCCTGCCGTGACGTAGCAGCCGGCCTCGACCACACAGTCGTCGCCGAGCGAGATGCCGATGCCGGCGTTCGCCCCGATGAGGCAGCGTTCGCCGACGCTCACGACGTGCGAGCCGCCCCCCGACAGCGTGCCCATGATCGAGGCGCCACCGCCGACGTCCGACCCGTCGCCCACGACGACGCCGGCGCTGATGCGCCCCTCGACCATGGAGGTCCCCAGCGTCCCGGCGTTGTAGTTGACGAAGCCCTCGTGCATGACGGTGGTGCCGGCCGCCAGGTGCGCCCCGAGGCGCACCCTGTCCCCGTCGGCGATGCGCACGCCCTGCGGCGCGACGTAGTCGACCATCCGCGGGAACTTGTCGATGCCGTGCACTGTCAGCGCGCCTCGGGCCAGCAGCCGGAGCCGGGTGAGCTCGAACCCCTCGACCGCGCACGGCCCCTGGGACGTCCAGACGACGTTGGCCAGCAACGCGAAGATGCCTGTCAGGTTCACCGCGCGCGGTCGGACCAGCCGGTGCGAGAGCAGGTGCAGGCGGAGGTAGACATCCGGAGCGTCCAGCGGGTCGGCATCCAGGTCGATCTCCACCACGACGACCTCGCTGCGGGTGCCGCGTGCCTCGTCCCTTCCCGCGAGCTCCGCCAGCCCGACCGGGATGCTGGCGTCCGCGCCGAGCACCGGCGCAGGGAACAGGACGTCCAGCACGCGCCCTGCTGAGTCGTAGGTGGCAAGCCCGACCCCGCTGGCGAGGCGCGCGGCAGGGGAGGCGGTCGGCTGGGTCTTCGGCTGCTCGCTCACGGCGGCTACGGTAGCGGCCGTGACCTCCCTCGATCTTGCTCACCCTGCCGCGCTGGGTGGTCCGGAGCTGGCCGCGGCGCTGGTGGACGTCTACTCGGTGAGCGGGTCGGAGACCCAGCTGGCGGACGCGGTGGAGGCCTTGCTGAGGCCGGTGGCGCATCTGCAGGTGCATCGGGACGGCGATGCGGTGGTGGCGCGCACGCAGCTGGGTCGCGCGGAACGCGTGGTCATCGCCGGGCACCTGGACACGGTGCCGGCCGCCGACAACTTCCCGGGCCGGCGGGTCGACGGCGTGCTCCACGGGCTGGGCTCGTGCGACATGAAGGCCGGGGTCGCGGTCGGGCTGCGGCTGGCGCTCGCGGTCGCGGCGCCGGTCCGTGACGTCACCTATGTCTTCTACGACGGCGAGGAGGTCGAGGAAGCAAGGAACGGCCTGCGGCGGATCGCCCAAGCCCACCCCGAGTGGCTGCAGGCCGACTTCGCGGTGCTGATGGAGCCCTCCGGCGCGGGCGTGGAGGCAGGCTGCCAGGGCACGCTGAGGGTCGAGGTCGCCGTCCCGGGCGTGCGGGCCCACAGCGCTCGGTCCTGGCTGGGGACCAACGCCATCCACGCGGCCGGGGCGGTGCTGGAGCGCCTGGGTGCGTACGAGCCGCGCCGCGTCCTCATCGACGGGCTCGAGTACCGCGAGGGCCTGAACGCGGTGTTCATCGCCGGGGGGGTGGCCGGCAACGTGGTGCCGGACCTCTGCACGGTGACCGTCAACTACCGCTTCGCGCCGGATCGCTCGCTCGAGCAGGCGAGGGAGCACGTCCGGTCCGTGCTGGACGGGTTCGACCTGACGTTCACCGACGGCGCCTCGGGGGCGCTGCCCGGACTGACCGGCCGGCCGCCGCCGCGTTCGTCGCCGTGGTCGGCAAGGAGGTCCGGCCCAAGTTCGGGTGGACCGACGTCGCGCGGTTCGACGCCCTCGGGATCCCTGCGGTCAACTACGGACCCGGCGACCCGCAGCTCGCTCACCGCAAGGACGAGCAGGTCGCCGAGGCTGAGATCGTGGAGTGCGAGCAGCGGATGACCGCCTGGCTCACGGGGTCCTGAGCCGGCTGGACCGGGAGCCGGTGAACCTCACTCCCAGACGTGCCGGGACCCCTGCTGCCTTCGAGCGGCTGCAGGGGTCCCGTCAGGCTGAACCGGTCGGTCCGGCCGGGGTGACGTGAGGCGAAGCTGGGTCAGGACTGCTTGATCGCCGAGACGTCGAGCGTGATCTTGATCTTGTCGGAGACGAGGACGCCGCCGCCGTCCAGCGGGACGTTCCAGGTCAGACCGAAGTCCTTGCGGCTGATCTGGGTCTCGCCGGAGAAGCCGATGCGGTCGTTGCCGAACGGGTCCTTGCTCAGGCCCTCGAGCTCGGCCTTGATCACGACGGACTTGGTGACGCCCTTGATGGTCAGGTCACCGGTGATGTCGAAGTCGTCGCCGTCCTGCGCGATGCCGGTCGAGCTGAAGGCGAGGGTCGGGAAGTTCTCGACGTCGAGGAAGTCGGCGCTCTTGACGTGCGCGTCGCGGCCCTCGGTGCCGGAGGTGAAGCTGGCGGCCTGGATGGTGAGCTCGGCCTTGGAGCCGGCGGGGTTCGCGCCGTCGAGCACGAGCGAGCCTTCGAACTCGGTGAACTGGCCGCGGACGGTGGCGACCATGGCGTGCTTCGCGGAGAAGCCCAGCCGGGTGTGCGCGACGTCGATGGCCCAGGTGCCGGTGGTTGCGTTGAGGTCGGTCATTGGAGTGCCTTCCGTGGGATGTCTGTGGGGTTCGATTGACGATTCAACCAGTTGGATAGTTGAACTGTCAACCTTTCGTGAATCATTCCCTTGATCCGGCCGACTAGCGTGGACTCGTGAGCGAAGCGACACGTACAGCGGAACCCGACCGACGTGAACCCGACCGACGTGAACCCGACCGACGTGAACCCGACCGACGTGGACCACTGACGAGCTCAGCCAGGCCGACATGCCCAGGGGCGAGCAGCTGGCGGGGGAGCAGACGCCGCACCTGGACTCCGGAGCGCGCTGCTCAGCAGTCGGCCATGGAGGCCACCCAGAACGCAGCGGAGCCGCTGGCGCCGCCGCAGCCGGCAGGTCCTGGCGGGCAGCAGGCCGGACCGGTCCTGCTGCGCCGTGGGCAGATCCGGAGCAGCACCACCGACCAGCGGCTGCTCGACTCGCGCGGACCGACGGACTGGTTGCACACCGATCCGTGGCGGGTGCTGCGCATCCAGTCGGAGTTCGTCGAAGGGCTTCGGAGCGCTGGCCGAGCTCGGGCCGGCCATCTCGGTCTTCGGCAGCGCGCGGACCCCGCGCGAGCACGACGGACTACGCGTTCGCCGAGAAGCTGGGGGCAGGGCTGGCCAGGGCCGGCTACGCGGTGATCACCGGCGGCGGTCCGGGCATCATGGAGGGCGCCAACAAGGGGTGCTGCGAGGCCGGCGGCGTCTCGGTCGGGCTGGGGATCGAGCTGCCGTTCGAGCAGAGCATGAACCAGTGGGTCGACAAGGGCATCATGTTCCGCTACTTCTTCGCCCGTAAGACCATGTTCGTGAAGTACTCGCAGGGCTTCGTCGTGCTGCCCGGGGGTTTCGGCACGCTGGACGAGCTCTTCGAGGCGCTGACCCTGGTGCAGACCCGCAAGGTCACCGCGTTCCCGGTCGTCCTCGTCGGGTCGGCGTACTGGGGCGGGCTGGTCGAGTGGATCAAGGCCTCCCCGCTGGCCGGGCACCAGGTGTCGCCGGCCGATCTCGACCTCATCCAGGTCGTGGACGACGTCGACGAGGCCGTGGCGATCATCGTCCAGTTCGCGCTCGAGCGGGCGGTCGAGGACGAGCCGTGAGCGGGAGTCCGCTGAGCGGACGTGCCGTGACGGTCTGCGTGTACTGCTCGTCCAGCCTGCAGATCGCGCCCGGGTTCCTCGACCTCGCCGCCGCGGTGGGTGCGGCGATCGGTGAGCGCGGCTGGCAGCTCGTGTCCGGCGGGGGATCGGTGTCGATGATGGGCGCCCTCGCCCGCGCGGCCCGAGCAGCGGGGGCCCGCACCACCGGGGTCATCCCGCAGGCGTTGCTCGACGCCGAGGTGGCGGACCACGACGCCGACGAGCTTCTCGTGACCGCGGACATGCGGGAGCGGAAGGGCCTGATGGACGCCAGGGCCGATGCCTTCCTGACCCTTCCGGGCGGCATCGGGACGCTGGAGGAGCTGCTCGAGATCTGGGTGGCGCGCTCGCTCGGGATGCACGGCAAGCCGGTCGTCGTGCTCGACCCGGACGGCACCTTCGACCTGCTTCGCCAGCAGGTGGATGAGCTCGCGGCCGCCGGCTTCGTCGCGGCCGGACGCCGTGCACGCGGTCCAGTGGCTGGCCACCGTGGAGGACGCCGTCGCCGCCATCGAGGCCGGGCTGGACCAGCCGGGACCGGTCGCTGCCGCCTCGGCGGACGAGCTGCTCGAGGCCCAGCCCTAGCCTCGACTCACGCCAAGCCTCCGCTGCAGCCCGAAGCCTCGACTCACGCCAAGCCTCGCCGCGCGACCGCCGGCTGGCGGGTCCCGCGGATCGCCTCCACCATGTCGAGCGTGGCCCTGGTCTGCGGCGACGTTGTGGGCCCGGAACACCCGCGCGCCCAGCCAGGCGCAGACGGATGTGGCGGCCAGCGTGCCGACGAGGCGCTGGTCCACCGGCACGTCGAGGGTCTCGCCGACGAAGTCCTTGTTGGACAGGGAGACCAGGACGGGCCAGCCGGTGTCGCGACCATCTCCCCGAGCCGGCGGGTGGCCTCCAGCGAGTGCCGGGTGTTCTTGCCGAAGTCGTGCCCCGGGTCGATGAGGACCTCGTCGCGAGCGACCCCGGCCGCCACCGCCCGGTCGGCCAGGGCGACGGTGCGCTCAAGGATGTCGGCGACCACGTCGTCGTAGGCCACCCGGTGTGGACGCGTGCGGGGCGCGAGGCCGCCGGCGTGCGTGCAGACGTAGCCCGCGCCGGCCTCGGCCGCGACGTCCACCAGCTGCGGATCGACCCCGCCCCACGCGTCGTTGACGAGGTCGGCGCCCTCGGCGCAGGCGCTCCTCGCCACCTCGTGCCGCCAGGTGTCCACGCTGATCGCGATCGCGGGGTGCCGGCCGCGCACCGCAGCCACGAAGGTCGTCACCCGTCGTTGCTCCTCGGCCGCGTCCACCGGATCGCCCGGTCCGGCCTTGACGCCGCCGATGTCGACGATGGCCGCGCCCTCGTCCACGGCCCTGGCCACGGCGTCGAGCGCCGCGCGGTCCTCGAACGTGGCGCCCCGGTCGTAGAACGAGTCGGGGGTGCGGTTGACGATGGCCATGACCGCGAGCTCGCCGTCAGCCAGCGTCCGGCCGCCGAGGCGCAGTGGCACGTGTCCTCCAGACTCGCGCGATGCGCGAAGACGGTGTTGGTCGGCTCAGCGTGGCACGATCGACCGAACGACTCGGTCGTGCGGTGGTTCGAAGGCTCGACTCCTCGGGCCAGCCGGGTGCCGCCCAGCCGGTCCAGGTTCCATCGTGCCGCACGCCCGTGCGGGAGTCCGGAGGACTGCATGCTGCTGTTCTGGGTGCTGGTCGCCATCGTCGTGCTCGGCGCCGTCGCCGTCGTTGCCGCAGGTGCTGGCCA
This sequence comes from uncultured Actinomycetota bacterium, assembly GCA_963819215.1. Lineage (GTDB taxonomy): Bacteria > Actinomycetota > Actinomycetes > Prado026 > Prado026 > CAWFVK01. The sequence goes on from CAWFVK010000009.1 coordinate 421,668, forward strand.
GTCGGCCGTCCCCGTCGGCCCGGAACGCGCTGAGCCTGAGCTCCCTGCTGACCGCCCGGTCGCCGGCCGCGACCTGGACGTGCTGCGCTTCTCCGTCGAGCTCCGCGGGTACCGGATGTCCGAGGTCGACGACGTGCTCGATCGGGTGGCGCGCGACCTCGCCTGGCGCGACGCCCGTATCAGCGAGCTCGAAGCGAGGCTCGGCACGGCACCAGGGCGCGTGGTCACCGAGGTCGAGCAGCCCTTCGCGCCGCAGCCGCTCGCGCCGGACGACCTCCCGGTCAGCCGCTCCTTGCTGGTGCCCATGGACGGCGAGCCCGCACAGCCGCACCAGCCCGTCCAGCCCGTCCAGGCCGTCCAGCCGGACTCCGACGGTGTCTAGCCGTCCGGCGTCTGTCGTCGCCGACGTCATCCTCGACGTCCCGGTCGAGCAGGCCTGGGCCGCGGTCGTGGACTGGGACCGCCAGTCCGAGTGGGTGCTGGGATCGCGCGTCCGTGCGACGACCAACGGCGGCGTCGGCCTGGGCGGCGGGATCGAGGCCTTCACCGGGCTCGCCGCTGGCCGGGGCGGCCGCCTTGGCGTGCTCGACACGATGGTCATCATCGAGTGGGAACCGCCGAACCGCTGCACTGTCCGGCACACCGGTCGTGCGGTCCGTGGCACGGGCGTCTTCGAGGTCTTCGCCCTGCCGGGTGGCCGCTCGCGGTTCGTCTGGTCCGAAGAGCTGGACCTCCCGCTGGGCCGGCTCGGGCAGCTGGGCTGGCCGCTGGTCCGGCCTGTCGTCACCGCCGGGGTGAAGCTCTCGTTGAACAAGCTCGCGCGATCGGTCGCCGCCGAGCGCGACGGCGAGGCGTGAGCAAGGTCGTCGCCGGGCTGGTCGTGGGGGACGACGGGCTCGCGCGTTGTCCCTGGGGTGCGTCTTCCGCCGAGTACGTCGTCTACCACGACACCGAGTGGGGGCGCCCGCTGCACGGGGACCAGGCGATGTTCGAGCGCCTGACCCTCGAGGCGTTCCAGTCCGGGCTGTCCTGGATCACGATCCTGCGCAAGCGCCCGAGCTTCCGGCAGGCCTTCGCCGGATTCGACATCCCCACCGTCGCCGCGTTCGACGAGGCCGACGTCGAGCGCCTGATGGGCGACGCCGGCATCGTGCGCAACCGCGCCAAGGTCAGGGCGGCGATCAGCAACGCGCAGGCAGCGGCGGCGCTGCCCGACGGCCTGAGCGCCCTGCTGTGGTCGTTCCAGCCGGCGCCGCGGCCGGCCCCGCGGGTCAGCGACGGTCTGCCGGCCGTCACGCCGGCCTCGACCGCGATGGCGAAGGAGCTCAAGCGGCGTGGCTTCGTGTTCGTCGGCCCGACGACCGCGTACGCGCTCATGCAGGCGACCGGCATGGTCGACGACCACTTCGCCGGCTGCCACGCGCGGCGCGCCAGCTAGCACGGGGTGGCTCTGACCCGCCGGACCTAGCCCGCACCCACTTCGCACCACCGAGCTCGCCGACAGCCAGTCAGCCCGTCAGCCCAGCGCGGCGTCGACGAACCTCGCAGCGCTCGGCAGCAGGCGCTCGGCCTCGGCCCGGAAGAACGTCGCGGCACGATCACCGGGCCACGCCTCGGGCAGGAGCTCGCGGGGAGTCCTGGATCGGTGAAGAGGAACTTCCGCCACTCGTGCAGCAGGGTGCTGCGCAACGCGAACGCGGCCTCGTCAGCCTGCGGCGTCCCAGCGCCAGGTCCGCCTGGGTGCTCGGCCACCAGTCGCTGGGCCTGCTCGAGCCAGCGGGAGTAGGCACGCGCGAGCGCGTCGAGGTCCCAGGCCCGCCGGACCAGTCCGGCGGCGTCACCGTCGTACACGGCCCCGAAGCGCTCCGCCCTGACCCCTTCCGCGCTGAGCAGGTCGTCGAGCTCCTGCGAGGGCCGCGGCGCGATCCAGGTGCTCTCGGACGTCGGGGCGTAGCCGAGGAAGGCCAGCCCGCTCCGGAGCCGTTCGCGGGCGGTGCGGTCGGCCACCCGGGCGAGGACCAGCAGGTGCCACTGACCGTCCCAGGGCGGCACCTCGCTGCGGTAGACCCGTGCGGTCGCGTCGTCGAGGCGGGCGACGGCGCGAGGGGTCAGCGCGTAACCGGGACCAGCAGGCAGCGCGACCGGGGTCAGCCAGGCCTGCCTGACCATCCGTGACACCGCCGTACGAACGGCCGGCGGGGCGATGTCGAGGGCCCCGAGCAGGCGCACCAGGGACGCGACTGGCGCGCGTGCGCCGCGCCCGAGGAGGTGGTCGCCGTACAGGTCGAAGAGCGCTGAGCGTGCGTGCACGCCGCCAGTCTGCCGGTCCTGGTTCATCGCAGGGTCTGCGACAGGCGATAATGGTGGTTGATCGAGACCGTCGTTGCTGGGCAGCCACTGACACATGAGCCGAGGTGGCTGGCCGGGCGCGCGGCCGAGACCGCGGGAATTGACGAGGAAGGGGTATGCCGATGGCGGCAATGAAGCCGCGGACGGGTGATGGTCCGCTCGAGGTCACCAAGGAGGGGCGCGGCATCGTGATGCGCGTGCCGCTCGAGGGTGGCGGAAGGCTGGTCGTCGAGCTGTCCGCAGTTGAAGCCAGCGCCCTTGGGGATGCCCTCAAGGCCACCGCAGGCTGACAAGCCGCTCAGGCTGACAGCCCGCGTGGCTGACGGCCCCTCAGGCGCACAGGTTCACTGCCCATCACGGGCATCGGCCCTGGTCCTCCCAGCAACAGGGTGGACCGGGGCCGATCCGTATCCGTCTTAGGAGGGCGCATGGCGGTGCCTCGTTTCCGGGCTGTCGCGACGCCATCGGGTCCGGCCCCCGGGTCCGACGCGGTGGTGCTGGGCGTACGCAGCGGTGGTCGGCTGAGCCCGGTCGCGCGGCGCGTCCTCGGGCCGGACGCCAGGCACTGCCAGGCGGTCCTCGACCAGGTCGCGGCGACCGGTCAGCCGGGCGAGCTGAACGTGGTGGCCCTCCCTGGCGCTGCTGCTGAAACCGTGCTTCTGGTCGGCGTCGGGGCTTCCCGGCAGCAGGACCTCGCGAAGGCCGGCGCGAACGCGGCGAGGCGGTCTGGCAAGGCCGAGGACGTCCTGCTCGCGGTCGAAGCCTCCTCCCCCGAGCGGCTGCGAGCCCTGATCGAGGGGTACGCCCTCGCCGCCTACAGCCCGGCCCGCCGTGGGACGGCGTCGGCACCACGGACGCCCCAGCGCGTCGCGGTCGCCTCCGACCTCCCGGGTGCAGCCGGCGCCCTCCGAGCAGCCACCGCGACGGCGACCGCCGTGCACCTGGCCCGCGACCTCGCGAACACGCCGGCGAACGAGAAGTCGCCGGCCTGGCTCGCGGCCCAGGCGGTGCGGGTGGCCGAGCGCGAGAAGCTGTCGGTCCGCGTCCGCGACGAGCACGAGCTGCTGCGCGAGGGGTTCGGCGGCCTGATCGGGGTCGGGCGAGGTTCGGCGCGACCGCCGCGGCTGGTGGAGCTCGGGTACGTCCCGTCGGGCGCCGACGGCGGCGAGCCGCACGTCGTCCTGGTGGGCAAGGGCATCGTCTTCGACTCGGGTGGCATCTCGATCAAGCCCGCCGCCGGCATGGAGAGCATGAAGACCGACATGGCCGGGGCCGCGGCCGTGCTCGGCGTGATGAGCGCGCTGCGCCAGCTCGACGTCCCGGTCCGCGTCACCGGCCTGCTGGCCGTCGCCGAGAACCTGCCCGGGGCCGATGCGCAGCGGCCCTCGGACGTGATCTCGCCCTACGGTGGCCTGCGCACCGTGGAGGTGATCAACACCGACGCGGAGGGGCGGCTGGTCCTGGCGGACGCGCTCGCCTACGCCGATCTCGAGCTCGATCCGGACATCATGGTCGACATCGCCACGCTGACCGGCGCGATCTCGCTGGCGCTCGGCCGCCGCGACGCTGGGCTGTTCGCGAGCGACGACGGGCTGGCGGCCACCCTCGAGCGCGGCCGGCGGTCCCGCCCGTGAGCCGGTGTGGCGGATGCCGCTGGTGCGAGGACTACGACCGGCCCTGCTGGTCAGGCACCGCCGACCTGATGAACGCGGTCACCGACCGCACGGTCGGCGGCGGGGCGATCACCGCGGCGCTGTTCCTGCGCAGTTCACCGGTGGACGCCCCTGGGCGCACCTGGACATCGCCTCGGTGGACGCGCGCCGAAGCGACGCGACGTCGAGTGAGACAGAGGGGCCGACCGGCTTCGGCGCGCGCCTGCTGCTCGCTGGCTGACGGCGGACCGCCGCCTGGCCGGCATCCGGGACCACGACGGTCCGTCGACGGGCGAGGTGCTCGGTCAGTGCCGCATGGCGAGCAGCATGCCGTCGCCCACCGGCAGCAGGGGCGGGACGAGAGCGTTCGTCCTCGAGCAGGTCTTGCCGAGCTCGCGCAGCGCGACCGTCTCCGGGTCGCGCTGGGCCGGGTCGGCGACGCGGTCGTGCCAGAGCGCGTTGTCGAAGGCCACCACGCCGCCGGGGCGCAGCAGCCGCAGCGCCTCGACGAGGTAGTCGGCGTACTCGCGCTTGTCGCCGTCGCAGAACACCATGTCGTAGTGGCCGTCGGTCAGGCGGGGGAGGACCTCGAGCGCGCTGCCGGGGATGGTCCGGGCACGACCGGCAGGCATGCCGGCGTCGGTGAAGGTCTGCCGGGCCAGCCGCTGGTGCTCGGCCTCGGATGTCGACCGTCGTCAGGACGCCGTCGTCAGCGCATGCCGCGCAGCAGCCACACCCCGGAGACGCCGGTGCCGGTCCCGATCTCGACCACCGCGCGGGCGGACAGCAGCGCCGCCAGGAACCGGAGCGGGCGCCGCCACCTGGCAGGACGGGCACGCAGCCGACCTCGCCCGGCGCGCTGCCGACCGGCGGCGAGCACGTCGTCCTCGGCGACGTACGCCTCGGCGTAGGTCCAGCTGTTCGACAAGCTCGGCGTGCTGATGGGGGCCTCCTGGGGCGAACGGTCACCTCAGGCTACCGACCCGAGCGGCTCGCGGCCGGGAACTGCGCCGGGAACCGGCGGGCGTGGTGAGGCGTTATCCGTTGAAGGCGATGGTCCGCGAACAGTGACGGCCATCACCTGGCAGATCCGACCACTGCGCGCGTTCATGCGGGAGAATGGAGGAACCCACCCGATGTCCAGCGCAGGAGTCCTCATGCCCGACCGCGTCGTCGACCACGCAGCGATCGCTGCCGACGTCCGGCCTCCTGATGCTCCGTCCGTGGCCATCTCCCCGTCGGCTGCTTCTGCCGACGCGTCGGGGACCACCGCAGTCCCAGGCAAGCTCGCCGACGGCTCGGTCGACTGGTCGGCCCCGAGCTGGGAGGACGTCGTCACGACCGCACTCCGGCCGGGTCTACCGCCTTGCCTACCGCCTCACCGGAAACCGGCACGATGCCGAGGACCTCACCCAGGAGGTCTTCGTCCGGGTGTTCCGCTCGCTGTCGGCGTACACGCCGGGCACCTTCGAGGGCTGGCTGCACCGGATCACCACGAACCTCTTCCTCGACCAGGTCCGCCGCAAGCAGCGGATCCGCTTCGACGCCTTCACCGACGACGCCGCCGAGCGCCTGCCCGGGCGCGAGCCCAGCCCGGCGCAGGCCTACGACGACACCCACTTCGACGACGACGTCCAGCGCGCCCTCGACGCCCTGCTCCCGGAGTTCCGCGCCGCCGTCGTGCTGGCGGACATCGAAGGGCCTGAGCTACGAGGAGATCGCCGCGACGCTCGGCATCAAGATCGGGACCGTCCGCAGCCGGATCCACCGAGGCCGCACCCAGCTCCGTCTCGCCCTGGCCCACCGTGCACCCTCCAGCTCCCCGTCGACCCAGACCGGGCGCGAAGGCAGCACCGGCAGCAGCCGAGCAGGGCGGCTCCGGAAGCGGTCGTGACGGGGGACCGCCACCCCGGTGACCGCCTCGCCGCCCTGGTCGACGGGAGGCTGGGCGAGCCGGAGCGCAGCGCGGTCCTGCAGCACGTCGCGTCCTGCTCGAAGTGCCGTACCGAGTACGACTCGCAGCGCGTCATGAAGGGCCTGCTCGGCGGTCTCGCCGAGCCCGCTGCCCCTACCGAGCTCCACAGCCGGCTGTCTGGGCTCTCCGCCCCGCAGCCTCCTGCGCCCGTGGTCCTGCCCTGGTGGCGCGGCGTCGTCCACCCCCCACGCTCGGGTGCCCAGGCGGTGCGGGTCGCTGCCGTCGGTTCCGTCGTCGTCGGTGCCCTCGTCGTCGGTGGCGGCTACGCGGCTGGGGGCGCGACGGCGTCTCCGGCGGTCGTCCCGGCGGTGGGCACCTACGTGCGTGAGCACTCGGAGACCGCGGGGGACGTGCCGTTGAGCGAGCCCGTGCTCTCCCGGCTCACCCGAGGGACCGTCGTGCAGCCGACCGGCTCCGGTCCCTCTCCAGCCAGCGTGAAGGCGCCGATCGACACCGCTGCAGCCGGCTCCAGCCCGAGCGCCCAGGCGACGCTCGCCAAGGCTGTGCAGGCGGGCCAGACGTTGGGCTACTCCGGGGTCGAGGTGCTGGTCGACGCGGACGCGGACGGCACCGCTCGGCGCAGCGTCGTCGACGTAGGCCACATCCCGGGCCGGGGCACCGTGGTCAGCCTGCGCCCGGACGACGGGGAGGTCGCGGCCAGCGCGTTCCAGGCCGATGACGACGACGTCGCCGCCGACCGGGCCGCGTTGCTGCTGCAGATGCTGGGCAGCAGCTTCCGGCTCACGGTCGCGCCGCCGACGACGATGCTCGGCCGTCAGGTGACCGTGGTCCAGGCGCTCCGCGCGGACGGTCGGCCGGCGGCGATGTTCTGGGTCGACGAGAAGACTGGCCTGCTGCTGCGGCGCGAGGTGCTCGACGACGCGGGCAGGGCCGCCAGCTCGTTCGAGCTCGTCAAGCTCACCTTCGGGGTCCCTCGCATCGCCTACCTGCCGCCGATGCTGTCGCAGCCGACCGGCACGTCGCTTGACCTGATGGATCTCGAGCAGTACCGCGACGACGGCTGGCCCTGCCCGTCGAGCCTTGCCGGGCTCACCCTGTTCGACGCCAGGCTCGTCACGGTCGCGGGCGGCGAGGCGTTGCACCTGTCGTACTCCGACGGCCTCTCCACCGTGTCCGTGTTCGTCGAGCAGGGCACGCTGGACACCTCGGTGCTCGCCGCGACGACGAGCGCGCAGGTGGGCCACCATGACGTGCGCGAGGTCACCGGGGCGGTCCGACCCCTGCTGTGGGCGGCCCAGGGGCACGTGTTCACCGTCGTGTCGGACGCCCCGGCGGACACCGTGGACGCGGTCGTCGCTGCACTGCCGAGCGGGAGCGACCCCGACGGCGCCTGGGACCGGGTGGACCGGGGGATCAGCCGGATGGGTTCCTGGGTGAACCCCTTCGGCTGAGCGGGCGTCCTCTACTCTTGCGACAAGACCTGCCTGCGGGCAGGCCACAGCGCCGTCCACTCCGAATGGACGGTGAAGCAGAACCAGCTCCGACCCGCGCTCGACCTGATGACCGAAAGGTGGCGAACCGTGTTCGACGTCGGCCCTTTCGAGATCCTCGTCATCCTGGTCGCTTCGCTGTTCATCTTCGGGCCTGACCGGCTCCCTAAGGCCGCAGCCCAGGCCGCCAAGATCATCCGGGAGCTTCGTGGCATGGCCTCAGGGGCCCGCGCGGATCTCGGCGACGCGCTGGGACCGGATCTCGCCGACCTGACCATGAACCTGCGTGACCTCGATCCGCGCGCCGCGATCACCCGAGCGCTGATGGACGACGACACGGGGCGCCGCCGGGAGCAAGCCGGCGGGCATCGGGTCCACGCCCACCGGGCCGCGGCGGTCCGGGCCGGTGACCGGGTCGCAGCCAGCCGTCGAGGCCGACCAGACGCCGCGGTTCGACGCCGACGCGACCTAGCGCCCGACGTTCGCTAGCGACCCGCAGGGGTCAAGGACAGCGACATCCCTGCGAGCCCACGTGGTTTCCCGGTGATCCGGTCGGCGATCGCCCGAAGGACCTTGGCGGCCTCGGAGTCCGGGTCCGCGATCACCAACGGCACGCCGGCGTCCGACCCCTCGCGCAGTGCCTGGTCGATCGGGACCTGGCCGAGCAGGGGCACGTCGGCTCCCAGTGCGCGGGAGAGCGCGTCGGCGACCAGCGCACCCCCGCCTGAGCCGAAGAGCTCCATCCGCGAGCCGTCCGGCATCGGGAGCCAGGACATGTTCTCGACGACGCCGGCGATGCGCTGGTGAGTCTGCAGCGCGATGGTCCCCGCGCGCTCGGCGACCTCGGCCGCTGCTGCCTGCGGGGTGGTCACGACGAGGATCTCCGCCGACGGGACCAGCTGGGCCACCGAGATGGCGATGTCGCCGGTGCCGGGCGGGAGGTCGAGCAGCAGGACGTCCAGGTCACCCCAGTAGACGTCGGCCAGGAACTGCTGGAGCGCACGGTGGAGCATCGGCCCGCGCCACACGACCGGGGTGTTGCCCGGGGTGAACATGCCGATCGAGATGACCCGGACACCGTGCGCGGCCGGGGGCATGATCATGTCGTCGACCTGTGTCGGCCGGCCGTCCACGCCGAGCATGCGCGGGACGGAGTGGCCGTAGATGTCCGCGTCGACGACGCCGACGGACAGGCCCTTGGCCGCCATCGCCGCTGCCAGGTTGACGGTCACCGACGACTTGCCGACGCCGCCCTTGCCGGAGGCCACCGCGAAGACCTTGGTGAGCGAACCGGGCTGGGCGAACGGGATCTCGCGCTCGGCCTGGCCCCCGCGCAGCCGGGCCGACAGTCCCTTGCGCTGCTCCTCGGACATGACGTCGAGCTCGACGACGACGCTGGAGACCCCGGCGAGGGCGCCCACCGCAGTGGTCACCCGGCTCGTGATCTCCTCGCGCATCGGGCAGCCGGCCACGGTGAGCCGCACGGCCACCGCGACGGTGCCGTCAGGACGGACGTCGACGGCCTTCACCATGCCGAGCTCGGTGATGGGCTTGTGGATCTCGGGGTCCTCGACGGTGGCCAGCGCGGCCGTCACCTGCTCGAGCGTGGGAAGGGCGGAACGGTCCTCGGGCATGCCTCGATCGTACGGGCTCGTGGGTCAGGAGCTGGCGGGCCCGAGCTCGCTCTGCTCCCGGCGGATCCCGTCCCGGTCGCCGTCGAGCTCGTCGAGGAGGTCGCGGAGCTCCGAGCGCAGGAAGTCGCGGGTGGCGACCTCGCCCAGCGCGATCCGCAGGGAGGCGACCTCGCGCGCCAGGTACTCGGTGTCCGCGACGGAGCGTTCGCCCTGCTGACGGTCCTGCTCCTGCTGGACGCGGTCGCGGTCGGCCTGCCGGTTCTGCGCGAGCAGGATCAGCGGCGCGGCGTAGGAGGCCTGCAGGGACAGCGCAGCGTCAGCAGGATGAACGGGTACTTGTCGTAGCGCAGGTCCGGCGGCGCGAAGATGTTCCAGAGGATCCAGGCCAGGACGATGAACGTCATCCACGCGATGAAGTGCCAGCTGCCGATGTAGCGGGCGACGTGCTCGGAGAACCGCCCGAAGGTGTCCGGGTCGTAGGCGGGGCGAGGCACCCGGCGTCTCGGCTCGAAGGGCTGGTCCAGCCGGTTCACCGACCGCTTCGGCTCACGGGCCATGGGTCACCGCCGCCGGGCCGTCCGCGGCCGGGCCGTCAGCGGCCGGGCGGTCAGCGGCTGGGCGGTCAGCGGAGCCGTCCGCCGAGTGATCCGCGGAGTCCGAGGGCGAGCTCGACGCGGGCTCGTGGGGGTGCCGGTCCCGCCAGTCCTCGGGCAGGAGGTGGTCGAGGACGTCGTCGACCGTCACCGCGCCCAGCAGGTGGTCGTGCTCGTCGACGACCGGGATGGCGACGAGGTTGTAGGTCGCGAGGTACGTCGTGACCTCGGGCAGGGTGGCCGTCGGAGGGACCGGCTCGAGGTCGGTGTCGCAGATGCCGGAGACCAGCGAGGACGGCGGCTCGCGCAGCAGCCGCTGGATGTGCGCGATGCCGAGAAGCGTCCGGTGGGGGTCTCCAGCGGCGGCCGGCAGACGTAGACCTGCGCGGCGAGCGAGGGGGAGAGGTCGGCGTTCCGGACCCGGGCCAGGGCCTCGGCGACGGTCGCGTCGGGCGAGAGGATCACCGGCTCGGTGGTCATCATGCCGCCGGCCGTGTACTCGTCGTAGGAGAGCAGCCGGCGGACGTCCTCGGCGTCGTCGGGCTCCATCAGCGTGAGCAGCTGCTCCGCCTGCTCCGGCGGGAGCTCGGCGAGCAGGTCGGCGGCGTCGTCCGGTGCCATCGCCTCGAGGACGTCGGCGGCGCGCTCCTTCGCGAGCTGCCCGAGGATCTGGACCTGGTCGTCCTCGGGGAGCTCCTCCAGGACGTCGGCGAGCTTCTCGTCGTCGAGCGCGGCGGCGACCTCCGAGCGTCGCTTCGGCGAGAGGTCGTGCAGCGCGCTCGCGAGGTCGGCGGGGCGCATCTTCTCGTAGGCCGCGAGCAGGTTGGCCGCGCCCTGCGAGGACTCCTCCTCGATCCAGCCGGTGACGTCGGCCCAGTCGACGACGACCGTCTCGCCGCGGCGACGGAAACCGCCGCCCCCGCGCCGGACGAAGACCTGGGTGACCTCCCAGTCCTTGGTCCGGGTCTGCTCCATCGCGACGTCCACGACCGTGACCTGCTCCGGCTGCGGGACGCCGGGACGGTGGAGCTGGACGCCGCGGTCGAGCATCTCGGCGAGCACCAGCGTCTCGGTCGGGCGCTGCTCGAAGCGCCGCATGTTGATCACCCCGGTCGAGATCACCTGGCCGGCGTCCAGCGCGGTCACCCGGGTCATCGGCAGGAAGACCTTGCGACGCATCGGGACCTCGACGAGCAGGCCCAGCACCCGCGGGGCACCCCGACCGGGCAGGGACACGACGACATCGCGCACTCGGCCCACCTGGTCACCGTTGGGGTCGAAGACGGCAACTCCTGCCAAGCGCGCGATGAAGACCCGCCAGGGCGTTCCGCTCACGGTGCGAGGCTACCGGCGCGCTGGTCGCCGCACGTGTGGACGCGCTGGTTGGGCCACGGCTGCCGGGGTGAGGCAGACTCCTCGGATGACTACTCACAGACTCCCTTCCGGGCGCTTGGCCCGATCGGCAGCCGCCGCGACCGCCGGGCTTGCCGCGTTGATCCTGGTCGCGGGTTGCAGCAGCAGCTCTGGCTCGGCGTCGCCCAGCTCGTCCGCGTCGGCGACGACCAACGGCCTGGAGTCGATGACGGCGGCGCAGGCCCTGGCCAAGACGAAGGCAGCGATCGACGCCGCGTCGTCGGTGCACGTCAAGGGCGAGTCGGGCGGGGTGACCCTGGATCTCACCGTGGGTCGGAAGGCCTCGGTCGGGTCGATCGTCCTCGACGGCAACACGATCGACGTGCTCTCGGTGGGTGGCTCGACGTACATGAAGGCCCCGAAGGCGTTCTGGGCGACCCTGTCGCCCACCGCGGCCACGGTGCTGGCCGACAAGTACGTCAAGGTCGGGGCCGGGGCGACCTCGCAGTTCAAGGCCTTCGCCGACTACTCCACCTTCATGGACGGCCTCACCACCAGCCAGGGCACCCCCAAGGTGACGGGTCAGGCCGTGGTCAACGGCGTCAAGGTGGTGCAGCTCTCCGACGACTCCACCACGCCGCCGGGCATCCTGTCCGTGGCGAACGTGGGTGACCCGTTGCCGGTGCAGATCACTGACGGTGGCAGCGGCGGCGGCAGCGCGAACTTCTCCGACTGGAGCAAGCCCGTCGCGGCGAGCGCTCCGCCGGCCTCGCAGGTGCTCGACTACTCCAAGGTCGTGCCGTAGGGCAGGAGCGCCCGGCGGCCCCCAACGCCATCGGGCGGCCGCCGAACCGGGACGTCGCGCTGATGGCGGTGGCCCTGGTCGCGGTGTCGACGTCCGGTCCGCTGATCGCTGCCACGTCCGCGCCGGCCCTGGCGATCGCCTTCTGGCGGAACGCGTTCGGGACCGCGGCGATCGGACCGTTCGCGCTGACTCGCAGGCTCGGCGAGCTGCGGGCCCTGGAGCGGCGGGAGTGGCTGCTGGTGCTGCTCGCCGGCGGGCTGCTCGCCTGCCACTTCGCGACCTGGGTGCCCTCGCTGACCCTGACGACGGTGGCGTCGTCGACGGCGCTGGTCGCGACGCAGCCCGCCTGGACCGCGTTGCTGGCCCGCGCCGGTGGTCAGCAGGTCCCGCGTGGCGCCTGGGTGGGCATGGGCATCGCCTTCCTCGGCGTGCTGGTGCTCACCGGGATCGACCTCTCGCTGTCGAACCGGGCGCTCCTCGGCGACCTGCTGGCCCTGCTCGGCGGCTTCTTCGCCGCGGCCTACGTGACGGCGGGGTCCCAGGTGCGGCGCACCGTCAGCACGACCGGCTACACGTTCGTGTGCTACGGCTTCTGCGCCCTGCTCCTGCTCGCCGTCTGCCTGCTCGGGCACGTCCAGCTGACCGGCTTCTCGGCGGGGACCTGGGTCAAGCTGCTCGCGCTGACCGCAGGGGCCCAGCTGCTCGGCCACTCGTTGTTCAACGCGGTGCTGCGCACGACGTCGGCCATGGTGGTCTCGCTGGTCATCCTGTTCGAGATGCCGGGAGCTGCGCTGATCGCCGCGCTGTGGCTGAACCAGGTCCCACCGTGGGGGGTGCTGCCCGCGGCGGCGCTGCTGCTGGCCGGGGTCGCCGTCGTGATCCGCTCGGGCTCGGAGGGTGCGGCCGTCGCGCTGCCGAGCGGTCCTGACCCCGTCGTCGGCGCGTGAGGTCCGCTGGCTAGGGTCGGGCCCATGACTGCAGCGCGGACGACCGACGCCACCACCACCGTGCCAGGTGGGGAGCGGGTGCTCCGCTCCCGCCGTTCCTGCCTGGCGGTCCCGGGCAGCTCGCCGAAGATGCTGGACAAGGCGCGGGGCCTGCCCGCGGACCAGGTGTTCATGGACCTGGAGGACGCCTGCGCGCCGCTGGCCAAGCCGGCGCGCCAGGGGCACCATCGTGGCGGCGCTGAACGAGGGCGGCTGGGGCGACAAGATCCGGGTGGTCAGGGTCAACGACTGGACCACCGAGTGGACCTACCGCGACGTCGTCGAGGTGGTCGAGGGCGCGGGCGCCAACCTCGACTGCATCATGCTGCCGAAGGTGCAGACCGCCGAGCAGGTCGTCGCGCTGGACCTCCTGCTGACCCAGATCGAGAAGACGATGGGCTACGAGGTCGGGCGGATCGGCATCGAGGCGCAGATCGAGAACGCCCGAGGGCTGCATCGCGTCGACGCGATCGCCGGGGCGTCGCCGCGGGTCGAGACGATCATCTTCGGCCCGGCCGACTTCATGGCCAGCATCAACATGAAGTCGCTGGTCGTCGGCGAGCAGCCGCCCGGGTACGACGTCGGCGACGCTTACCACCACATCCTGATGGGGATCTTGATGGCGGCGCGCGCCCACGACAAGCAGGCCATCGACGGTCCCTACCTGCAGATCAGGGACGTCGAGGGCTTCACCAGGGTGGCCGGCCGCAGCGCCGCGCTCGGCTACGACGGCAAGTGGTGCCTGCACCCGGGCCAGATCGACGCGTGCAACGAGGTGTACGCCCCGCGTCAGGAGGACTACGACCACGCCGAGCTCATCCTGGACGCCTACGACTACTACACCTCGGCAGCTGGCGGTCAGCGCGGCGCCGTGATGCTCGGGGATGAGATGATCGACGAGGCCTCGCGCAAGATGGCGCTCGTCATCTCGGCGAAGGGTCGTGCCGCCGGCATGGCCCGTACCCAGTCCTTCGAGGCCCCCACCGGCTGAGCCATGGGGGTCTTTGATCCCAGGAGCACACGAGCATGTCGGCAGGGCACCCACCGCGGATCGATCCTGAGCGGCTCGCGACGGCGCTGGCGGTGATCGCCGAGCTCGACCAGCTGCCGGTCGAGCACCCCGACGCACGGGCGGTGCGGCTCGCCACCGCCGGGCTCTTCAAGTCGGTGAAGCTCCGCCGCAGGGCCGAACGCATCGCTGCCCAGGCCGCAGCCGACGACGCCGTGACAGCAGCGACCGCGACCGGCGCACCCGGGCGCATCGACGACGAGACCCAGGGGCTGCCGCTGCGCACGCCCACGGTCGGTCCGTTCGCCGGCCGGCTGACCCGACCGCGAGCGTGCTACGTGTGCAAGCAGCGCTACCAGGACGTCGACGCGTTCTACCACCAGCTCTGCCCCGACTGCGCGGCGCTCAACGCGAGCCGCCGGGACGCCAGGACCGACCTGAGCGGACGTCGCGCCCTGCTCACCGGCGGGCGGGCGAAGATCGGCATGTACATCGCGCTGCGGCTGCTGCGCGACGGCGCCCACACCACGATCACCACCCGGTTCCCGAACGACGCCGTCCGGCGGTTCGCCGCCATGCCGGACAGCGCCGACTGGCTGCACCGGCTGCGGATCGTCGGCATCGACCTGCGCGACCCGGCCCAGGTCGTCGGCTGGCCGACGACGTCGCCGCCCAGGGGCCGCTGGACATCCTGATCAACAACGCCGCGCAGACCGTGCGCCGGTCAGCCCGGGTCCTACGCCCCGCTGGTCGCGGCCGAGGCCGTGGCGTCGGTGCCGACGAGCTCCCCGGCGGCAGGCTGCCCGAGGTCGTCGCCTTCGGACACATCAGCGACCCGCACCCGCTCGCGCTCGTCGCCTCGACCAACCGCCACGAGGAGGTGCACGCCGCGAACGCCCTGACGGCGCTGGCGCTGACCGCCGGGTCGGCCTCGCTCGAGCGGACGGCAGCAGGGACAGCCATCGACGCCGGCGGCCTGGTGCCCGACGTCGCCCCCGACAACAGCTGGACCAACCGGGTGCACGAGGTCGACCCGCTGGAGCTGCTCGAGGTCCAGCTCTGCAACGTGACCGCGCCGTTCATCCTGGTGAGCCGGTTGCGGCCGTCGATGGCCGCGTCGCCGGCCCGCCGGAAGTACGTCGTCAACGTGTCGGCCATGGAGGGCCAGTTCGGCCGCGGCTACAAGGGCGCCGGCCACCCGCACACCAACATGGCCAAGGCCGCGCTGAACATGCTGACCCGCACCTCGGCGGCCGACCTGTTCGCCGACGGCATCCTCATGACCAGCGTCGACACCGGCTGGATCACCGACGAGCGCCCGCACCCGACCAAGGCCCGGCTCGCCGACGAGGGCTTCCACGCCCCGCTCGACCTCGTCGACGGCGCGGCCCGGGTCTACGACCCCATCGTGCGCGGCGAGCGCGGGCGAGGACCTCTACGGCTGCTTCCTCAAGGACTACGCCCCAGCCGACTGGTAGCCAGCCAATCGGTGAGCGACCTCTCGGCGCCCACCGACACGACCGGCGCGAGCCTCAGCCGGTCGGGCTCGCGACGAAGACCGGGATCTCGCGATCGGTCTTGGTCTGGTAGCTCGCGTAGTCGGGCCAGGCCTCGACGGCGCGCTCCCACCACTGCGCACGCTCCTCACCCGTGACCAGCCGGACCGTCATGGCCTGCGGCGTCGGGCCGTCCTGCAGCTCGATCGCCGGATCGGCGACCAGGTTGAAGTACCAGGTGGGGTGCTCGGGCGCCCCGCCCTTCGAGGCGACCAAGGCGTAGCTGCCGCCGTGCTCGACGCGCATCAGCGGGTTCTTGCGGACCTTGCCCGACTTGGCGCCGCGGGTGGTGATGACGACGACCTTGCGGCCCCGGAGCGTGTCGCCCTCGGCGCCGCCGGTGCGCTCGTAGAGCTCCACCTGGTCGCGGACCCACTGCTCGGGACTGGGCTCGTACTCACCGGCGACCGTCATGGTCCAACGGTAGCTCGCGACCCCGTGCCCGCACCTCGCGAGGGGCTGGGTTCAGCCGAGACGGTAGGCGGCGATCGCGTGCCCGGCGGGGTCGAGGTAGTCGCGCCACGAGCGCTGCGGGTCCCAGCCGAAGAGCCGGCGTGCCTTCTCGATCGAGATCCCCCCGGCGTCGGGGCGCTCCAGCGGCAGGACTCGCACCGTCGGGAAGTGCCGCGCCATCGCCGTCGCCAGGTCGCGGCCCCCGACGTTGTCCGGCTGGGCTGCATAGACGACCTCGTGCCCCGGCGTGGCCGACTCGATCGCCAGCGCGATCAGCTGGCCGAGGTCGTAGGCGTCGACGTAGGACCAGAACGTCGTGCTCGGCAGGTCGGGATCGAGCAGGAAGGGCCCGACGTTGCGTGCGTAGTTGCCCTCCCACTGCACCCAGCTGGACCTGATCGAGACCGCCGTGAGCGCGCTGCGCCGCACCGCCGCGTCGCAGATCTGCTCGCCGACCAGCTTGCTGAGGGCGTAGGCGTCCTGCGGGAGCGTGGGATGGGCCTCGTCGACCGGGCAGTAGTCCGGCAGGAACGGCTGGGCGGCGAACACCACGCCGAGGACAGCCTCGCTGGAGAGGTTCACCAGCCGCGTGACACCGAGCTGCACGCAGGCCTCGACCACGTTGAAGGTGCTCATCGTGTTGGTCCGGAAGACGTCGTGCGGGACGTTCTGCGCGGGCTCGGGCAGCGCTGCTGCGTGCACCACGGCGTCGAAGCCAGCCACGACGGCGTACGCGCTGCCGGCATCAGTCAGGTCGGCCTGGACGTACGGCACCTGGCCCGGCTCGCGGGTCTCGTAGACCGGCCTGGTGAGGTCGGTGCCCACGACCTCGTGGCCACGGTGGGCGAGCGTCGAGGCGGCCGTCCGCCCCACCTTGCCGCGTACCCCGGTCACGAGCACCCGCATGGATCAACCTGCCTCTCGCCGAGGGTCAGCCGCGCAGCTGACCCAGCTGTGGAAGATCGCGGCCCCACTGACACGGGCACGTGCGTGTATCCAACCAGTCCATGCCCCCCCGGGCTCACCAGCCGAGGGTCGAGCCATACTGCAGGGGCGTCCGCGGCTGGGCGCGCTCGGCACCACACGACTAGGAGCACGCATGGGCCGCCTCGCGCAGACCGAAGGCCTCACCGACGTCCAGGAGGAGATCCTGGCGGCGGTCCGAGACTTCGTCGACAACGAGATCATCCCGTCGGCCCAGGCCCTCGAGCACGCGGACGAGTACCCGCAGAAGATCGTCGAAGGCATGCAGGAGATGGGGATCTTCGGCCTGATGATCCCCGAGGAGTACGGCGGCCTCGGCGAGTCGCTGCTGACCTACGCGCTGTGCGTCGAGGAGATCGCCCGCGGCTGGATGAGCGTCAGCGGGATCATCAACACGCACTTCATCGTCGCCTACATGCTCATGCAGCACGGCACCGAGGAGCAGAAGCAGCACTACCTGCCGCGGATGGCGACCGGTGAGGTCCGCGGCGCCTTCTCGATGAGCGAGCCGGACTGCGGGTCGGACGTCTCGGCGATCACCTCCAAGGCGGTGCGCGAGCGGCGACGGCTGGTCGCTGACCGGCCAGAAGATGTGGCTCACCAACGGCGGCTCGTCGACGCTGGTCGCGGTGCTGGTCCGTACCGACGAAGGCGCCGTCGAGGGCGCGAGCGTCTACCGGAAGATGTCCACGTTCCTGGTCGAGAAGCCGAGCCGGCTTCGGCGAGGTCCTGCCCGGCCTGGTCATCCCCGGCAAGATCGAGAAGATGGGCTACAAGGGCGTCGACACCACCGAGCTGATCATGGACGGGCTCCAGCTCCCGGCAGTCCGCTCTGCTGGGCGGCGCAGACCGGCAAGGGCTTCTACCAGATGATGGACGGCGTCGAGGTGGGCCGGGTCAACGTCGCAGCGCGGGCCTGCGGGCTCGCGCATGCGCGCCTTCGAGCTCGGCGATCGCCTACGCCCAGCAGCGCACCACCTTCGGCAAGCCGATCGCCGAGCACCAGGCCGTGCTGTTCCGGCTGGCGGAGATGGCGAGCAAGATCGAGGCCGCGCACCAGATGATGATCAGGGCCGCCCGCCGCAAGGACTCGGGGCGAGCGCAACGACCTCGAGGCAGGCATGGCCAAGTACCTCGCGAGCGAGTACTGCCGCGACGTCGTCGAGGACTCCTTCCGGATCCACGGCGGCTACGGCTACTCCAAGGAGTACGAGATCGAGCGCCTCTACCGCGAGGCTCCGATGCTGCTGATCGGCGAGGGCACGGCCGACATCCAGCGGATGATCATCGGCCGTCGGTTGCTGGAGGACTACAAGACCAGGGGGTGAGCGCGGGTGGCAGCGACGCCGCAGGTCCTGTCCGAGGTCACGGACCATCTGGTCGCGGCGCTCGGGCCGGTGCTGGGTCGTGCCTCGGTCACCTTCGTGGGGACCGACCGGCTGGAGATCCTCCGGTTCGGCCCGAGCGAGCAGTCTCCGTCCGTCCGGTACGCGACGCTCGGCATGTCCGCGCACCCGATGACCGACCCGTCGCTGGTCGCTGCCGATCCGGTCGCCGGCCCGCGGGCCGAGCTGGTGCTGACCCTCTCCAGTCCACGGGACGCCGTCTTCCGCCAGCTCGCGGTGCTGGCCATGAGCCCGTTCGTCGAGGGCCTGGTCGTCACGGCCGGCGCCTCGGTCGACCTGCAGGAGCCGCTGTGGCCTGGGTCGCGCTGCACGGCGGTGCTGGTGGGGGAGCCGGCCGGACTGGTGGCCGACCTGCCGGTGCCGGGCTGGGATCCCGTGCGCTTCTTCCCGGTGCTTCCGATGACGCCGGAGGAGGCCGCCTGGAAGCGCGTCCGCGGGGCCGCGGCGCTGGAGGAGCGCTGGCTGCTCGCGGGAACGGACCTGCGCGACCCGGACCGGCGCGGGGTGGAGCTCGGATGAGCCCGCTCGCCGACTACCTGCGTTCGCAGGGACGGTTCTGCGCGGGGGCCGGGTCGCCGCTGTACGGCACGCTCTGCGAGCTGCTCGCCTCGGACGTCGACTCGGGCGGGGAGACCGCCCGGTTGCTGCACCGGTGGACCGGTGACCACGTCAGCCACGGGCTGCTCGGCGCCGAGGTGCCAGGCCTGCGCCTGCTGGGCGCGCTGCACCGGCTGGTGCTCGAGCGGCGGGCGCCGGAGCTCGCGCTCTACTACCCGAGCGTCGGCGGACACGCCGACCCCAGCACGATCTGGCCAGTCCTGCAGGCGACGCTGGTGGCCCACGCCGCTGCCTTGCAGGACGGGGTCGAGGGCGTGCCGCAGACGAACGAGGTGGGCCGTGCGCTGCCGCTGCTCGGCGGGCTCCGTCTGCTGGCCGGCTGGTCGGGGGGCCGTCCGGTGCGCCTGTTCGAGATCGGCGCGAGCGCCGGCCTCAACCTGCGGGTCGACCACCTCCCCATCGGCCCAGGGCTGCCGATCGACCCCGGGCCGGACGGCCTGCCTCCGGCGCTGGGCGAGCTCCGCATCGTCGAGCGGGTCGGGGCCGACCTCTTCCCCCTCGACACGACCACGACACAGGGGCGGCTGACGTTGACGTCGTACGTCTGGCCCGACGACCGGCTCCGGCTCGACCGCCTGCGGGCGGCGCTCGACGTCGCCGCGACGGTTCCGGTCGACCTGCGTCGGATGCCGGCCGCCGACCTGGTCGAGAGCCTCGCCCTGGCCGACGGCACGGTCACCGTGCTCTGGCACTCGGTGATGTGGCAGTACGTCGCTGAGGCGGAGCGGGCGAGGATCCTCGCGGCGATCGACCGGCTGGCCGCGCAGGCGTCCTGGGAGCGCCCGTTCGCGCACCTCACCTTCGAGCCGGCGGTGGCCGGGGCCGGCGGCTGGCACGAGGTCCGGCTCCAGCGCTGGCCGGACGGGGTCGACGAGCTCGTGGGGACCGCGCCCCCGCACGGCGTCCCCGTCCACTGGCGGGCCACCCCGTAGCAGCCCAGGGCGGCCGTCCATACTGGCCGTCCATACTGTCGGGCATGAAGTTCCGCTCGACCGTCCTGCTGGGCGGCAAGACCGCGACCGGCCTGACCGTGCCGGCCGACGTCGTCGAGGCCCTGGGTCCGTCCCGCAAGCCCGCAGTCCGGGTGACCGTCGGCGGCCACACGTACCGGAGCACGATCGGGCAGCGCTCCGGTCAGTACCTGCTGCCGCTGGCTGCCGAGCACCGCGCCGCCGCTGGGGTCTCGGCCGGTGACGAGGTCGAGGTGGAGGTGGAGCTCGACACCGAGGAGCGTGCGGTGGAGGTCCCGCCGGACCTCGCAGCCGCGCTGGCGCAGGACGCCGTCGCCAGCGAGTTCTTCGAGGGCCTCTCGTTCAGCAACCAGCGGTGGTACCAGCTGTGGATCGAAGGCGCGAAGAAGGCCGATACGCGAGCGGGCCGCGTCAGCAAGGCGGTCGAGATGCTGCGCGAGGGGCGCAAGCAGGGCTAGTTCTCGGCGGCGAACCCGGCCGGGCAGCGGTGGACGGTGCCGGGTTGCAGGCCGCCCCGGTCCGAGACGTAGACAGCACTGCGGCCGCTCGACGTGGTCGCGACGATGCAGTACGCGGACCCGGCGGCGTCGAGCCACACCGACTCCTGGTCGCCCGCCGTGATCGCGACCCTGGTGCCGTCGAACACCACCACGTTCGCGGGGCGCCGGACCGAGTAGTACGAGTGATGCGCGGTGAACTGCTTCTCCTCGGCGACCGCCATCGTCCGGACGTCGGTCTTCGCGGCGGCGAGCTGTCCAGCACCGGAGGCCGCCGCGTGCGGCACCGGCCCGGCCGGGGTCGCGTCGGTGCCCGAGGTCAGCTTGACCGCCACGACCGCGACGGCGGCGAGCACCACCAGCACTGTCACCCAGATCGCGATCCGCCTGATGTTCGGCGGCTCGGGGATCCGCGGCTGCCCGGGCTCGTAAGGGACGGGGAGCACCTGGACCCGGTGCGCCGGCGCATGCCAGCGGGGCGCGACCTCCTCCTCCTGACCCTGGCCCGCCTGCTGCGAGGGCTCGTGGGCCGGCTGACCGGTCGGCTGCTGGGTCGTCGTCGCCGGGCTCGGGTTCGGGCGCACGGACGCAGTCCAGCTCGCGCCGTTCCACCAGCGGACCGAGCCGGCGTCCGACGGGTCGGCGTACCAGCCGGCCGCGGGCGCGGTTCGCTGGTTCGCCATCGTGTCGGACATCGAGGGGCCTCCCGGGGGTCTCCGGCTCAGATCGACGGCTCGGGACCATGACTTGAGCGGCCCCGTGCGCCACGGTCGGGGGCGGTCCGTACAGTCGAGCCCGTCCAGCGCGATCGTGGCTGGCGACTCCGGGACGATCCAGGGAGCGTGCGATGCAGTTCGGTCGGTACTTCGAGGAGTTCGAGGTCGGCGCGGTCTACAAGCACTGGCCAGGCAAGACGGTCACCGAGTACGACGACCACCTCTTCTGCCTGCTCACGATGAACCACCACCCCCTGCACCTCGACGCCCACTTCGCCGCCGAGACCACCGAGTTCGGCAAGAACGTCGTCGTCGGCAACTACATCTACTCGCTGCTGCTCGGCATGAGCGTGCCTGACGTCAGCGGCAAGGCGATCGCCAACCTCGAGGTCGAGTCGCTGCGGCACATCGCGCCCACCTTCCACGGCGACACGATCTACGGCGAGACGCTGGTCCTCGACGTCACCGAGTCCAAGTCGAAGGACGACCGCGGCATCGTCTCCGTCGAGACCAAGGGCTACAAGCAGGACGGCACGGTCGTGTGCGTGTTCCGGCGCAAGGTGATGGTGCCCAAGCGTTCCGTACGGCGATGCTCGCGGCGGCGAGCAGGCCGGCCGGCCGGTCCCGCTGGCCTGACTCGCCGGTCAGCAGGGCGCTAGGGTGCTCGAAGCGTCGGAGCCGGTCGCAGCAGGGATCCCTGCTTGCGTCCCCTAGGTGGAGGTACGGCATGGCTGAGCAGGTGCGTGGGGTCGTCGCCCGGGAGAAGGGCGCTCCGGTCGTCGGTCGAGACGATCATCGTCCCCGACCCCGGTCCCGGCGAGGCCAAGGTCAAGATCCAGGCCTGCGGGGTCTGCCACACCGACCTGCACTACCGCGAGGGTGCGATCAACGACCAGTTCCCCTACCTGCTCGGCCACGAGGCCGCCGGCATCGTCGAGGCCGTCGGCGCGGACGTCACCGACGTCGCGCCCGGCGACTACGTCATCCTCAACTGGCGCGCCGTGTGCGGGGACTGCCGGGCCTGTCGCCGTGGCCGGCCCTGGTACTGCTTCGCCACGCACAACGCCAAGCAGCCCATGACGCTGCTCGACGGCACGCGCGCTGTCGCCGGCGCTCGGGTATCGGCGCGTTCGCGGAGAAGACCCTGGTCGCGGCCGGTCAGTGCACGAAGGTCGACCCGAAGGCGCCGCCGCAGGTCGCCGGCCTTCTCGGGTGCGGCGTCATGGCCGGCCTGGGCGCGGCGATCAACACGGGCAACGTGGGCCGCGGTGACTCCGTCGCGGTGATCGGCTGCGGCGGGGTCGGTGACGCCGCGATCGCCGGTGCTCGCCTCGCGGGCGCCGGCACGATCATCGCGGTCGACGTCGACGACCGGAAGCTCGGTTGGGCCAAGGACTTCGGCGCGACGCACACCGTCAACTCCCGCTCCGAGGACGCCGTCGAGGCGATCCGAGCGCTGACCGGCGGGTTCGGCGCGGACGTCGTCATCGACGCCGTCGGGCGTCCGGAGACCTACAAGCAGGCGTTCTTCGCGCGCGACCTCGCCGGCACGGTGGTCCTGGTCGGCGTGCCGGACCCGACCGCGACCCTCGAGCTCCCGCTGATCGAGTTCTTCGGCCGGGGCGGCGCGCTCAAGTCCAGCTGGTACGGCGACTGCCTGCCGACCCGAGACTTCCCCGTGCTCATCGACCTGTACCTGCAGGGCCGTCTCCCGCTCGAGCGCTTCGTCTCCGAGACCATCGGCCTCGACGACGTCGAGCAGGCCTTCACCAAGATGCATCACGGGGACGTCCTGCGCTCCGTGGTCCTCCTCTAGCGACCGGCGGCCTGGCATGGCGCTTCGGATCGATCACCTCGTCACCAGCGGGACGTTCTCGCTCGACGGCGGCACCTGGGAGGTCGACAACAACGTCTGGCTGCTGGGTGACGACGACGAGGTCGTGGTCGTGGACGCCGCGCACGACGCCGACGCCATCCTGGCCGCGGTAGGTGGCCGCAGCCTGGTCGCGATCGTGAGCACGCACGGGCACGACGACCACATCGACGCCGCCGGTGCGGTCGCCGACGCGAGCGGGGCGCCGATCCTGCTCCACCCGGACGACCTCATGCTCTGGCAGGTCGTGTACCCCGATCGCACACCGTCGCAGCTCGCCGACGGTGACATCGTGGAGGTCGCGGGCGCGGAGCTGCGGGTGCTCCACACGCCGGGGCACTCGCCGGGGGCCGTGAGCCTGCACGTCCCGTCGCTGGGTGTCGTCCTCACCGGCGACACGCTCTTCCACGGTGGCCCCGGTGCGACAGGACGGTCCTTCAGCGACTTCCCGACCATCCTCGACTCGATCCGGGAGCGGCTGCTCACCCTTCCGCCCGAGACCGGCGTGCTTCCGGGTCACGGCGAGCGCACGAGCATCGGCGCGGAGGCCGCAGACTACGACGCATGGGTCCAGCGCGGTCACTAGGTCCGACGCCCCGGATGCTGATCACCTCGGCCGGCCCGCTGTGGTGAGCGAGCAGCTCGGCCTCGAGGGCATGCCGACGCGGCTCTTCTCGTGCACCCCGACCCGGCTCAACACCTGGCTGGACTGCCCGCGGCGCTACCGCATGCAGTACATCGACCGGCCGACCCCACCCAAAGGTCCGCCGTGGGCGCACAACGCGCTCGGTGCCGCAGTGCACAACGCCCTCCGCGCCTGGTGGGACGTCCCGCTCGCCCGGCGCACCCCGCAGGCGGCTGGGGCGCTGGTCGAGTCCGGCTGGATCAGCGACGGCTTCAAGGACGACGCCCAGTCGAGCAGCTGGCGGGCGCGGGCCAGGGCGATGGTCGAGCGCTACACGGAGCACCTCGACCCCGCCGCCGAGCCCAGGGCCGTCGAGCGCACGGTCGCGGTCAAGACCGACCGCCTCGCCGTCAGCGGCCGGGTCGACCGGATCGACGCCCGTCCCGCGGCGGCTGCGGCCGGAGCCGCCGAGGACGAGCTGGTGGTCGTCGACTACAAGACGGGACGCCGGCCGAGCACTGTCGACGACGCGCGGGGGTCTCTCGCGCTGGCGATCTACGTGCTGGCCACCAGGCGGACGCTGCGGGCGGCGAGCCATCGCGTGGAGCTCCACCACGTCCCGAGCGGCGAGATCGTCGGCTGGGACCACACGGAGGAGTCCCTGGCGCGACACCTGAGACGGGCGGAGTCGATCGCCGCGGAAGCCGGTGCCGCCGAGGCGGCCTACAAGGTGGGGGAGTCCGTCCAGGCTGGCTGGGAGCCGACAGACGCGCGCGCGAGCGCGGAGGTTGATGCGTTGTTCCCGGCACGGACGGGCGTGCTCTGCGGGTGGTGCGACTTCGCCCGGCACTGTCCGGAGGGTCGTGCGGCGGCGCCGGCGAAGCTGCCCTGGGCCGCGGTGAGCGAGGAAGGCTAGGCGTCGAGCTCGAACCAGACCATCTTCCCGCCGGGGTTGTCGGACCAGCCCCAGCGATCTGCGAGCGTGTCGACGAGCTGCAGGCCACGTCCGCCGGAGTTGAGGGCGTCGGGGTTGCCCACGACCTGCTCACGCAGCACGGGTGCCCGGCGCGGGTCCTGGTCGTGCACCTCGACGCGCAGCGCGCTGCCGGCGGCGGCGGCCCGCAGCTCCAGCGGGGTACGACCGTGCACGATGGCGTTGGTGACCAGCTCGCTGACCAGCAGGACCGCGACCTCGCCGTCCTCCTCGCCGACCTCACGGAGGTACCCAGCCACCAGGCGGCGTGCTTCCGCGACCTGCTCAGGTTCGCCGCTCAGCACCGCTCGCAGCTCCAGCATGACCGACACAGATCCCTCCCTCAGCTCGGGAAGGCAACCCCGGCCTCGACCGAGTCCCAGAAACCCGCGAGCAGCCTCGCCGTGGCCTCCGGGCTCTCCGCCGCTGGCGAGTGAGCCGCTTCCGGCAGTGAGACGAACCTGGCCCCCAGCTGTGACGCGGTTTCTTCCTGAATTTTCGGGCTCCACGCGTCGTCGTCCTCTCCGCAGGCTACGAGGATGGACAGATCGAGCTGTGCGAGCTCGGACGTACGGTCCGTCGCGCTCGCCAGGATGCGGGCCATGGCGGCCAGCGAGGCTGGGTCGTTGGCCAGGAAGCGGCGGTCGAGGAACGCCTCCACCGCGGGATCCGGGTGAGGCACCCAGCCGTTCTCGAGGTCCATCGCCCGGGTGATCGCCCGCACCTGCGCCAGTCCGACCGACTCGACGCCGTCCGCCATCAGGTTCAGCAGGCCGGGCCGGTCGCCGTCCAACGCCGCCGGGCCGGTGCACAGCAGCACGAGCGAGCGCGCCGCCGCCGGGTCTGCCAGCAGCGCCTGCCGCACGACGAGGCCGCCGAACGAGTGACCGAGCAGGTGGACCGGGCCTCCGACGGCCTCGACCACCGCCAGGACGTCCTGCCCGAAGGCTTCCAGGCTCCAGCCCTCGGGCCCGGCTGGCCCCGGCGTCTCGAACTGGCCGCGCTGGTCGTAGGTCACCACCCGGAACCCTCGCGTGGCCAGCGGGCGCAGGATCGCGATGAAGTCTTCCTTGCTCCCCGTGAACCCGGGCACCAGCAGGGCTGTCCCCCGTTCGCCGGCCTCGGCGGCCGCGCCGGGCGCGGGCTCAGCGGCGATCTCGAAGGCCGCGAACGATCCGCGGCGGGTTTCCAGGGTCGTCCGGTGGG
Organism: uncultured Actinomycetota bacterium; assembly: GCA_963819215.1. Lineage (GTDB taxonomy): Bacteria > Actinomycetota > Actinomycetes > Prado026 > Prado026 > CAWFVK01. Next base: position 447,353 of record CAWFVK010000009.1, read on the forward strand.
CACCCTGGGGCAGCACGAGGAACGGAGGAGTGCTCACTCAGGGCACAATAGGACCGCGCGGGTCGGGCCGCCGCGCAACCCGCCGCGAGGAGCACGGGCAGCGGGCGGGTGAACGACCAGCAGGAGGGCGAGGGGGTTCCATGGCGAGGATCCTCGCGGTGGCCAACCAGAAGGGCGGCGTCGCCAAGACCACGACGGTGGCGTCGTCTGGGTGCTGGCCTCGTCGAGCTCGGGCAGCGCGTGCTGCTCGTGGACCTCGATCCGCAGGCCTGCCTGACCTTCTCCCTCGGCGTCGACCCTGAGGCCCTCGAGCTGTCGGTGCACGACGTCCTGCTCGGCAGAGTCCCGGTGGCGATGGCGATCCAGAGCACGGCGGACGGTGTCGACCTCCTCCCTGCGACGATCGATCTGGCGGGCTCCGAGGCGATGCTGCTGACCCGCACCGGCCGCGAGTACGCCCTGCGCACCGCGCTCGCCGACCTGCAGGACGGTTCGGCAGGGTCGGCCCGCGGTGACTACGACTGGATCCTGCTCGACTGCTCGCCGTCCCTCGGCGTCCTCACCTTGAACGCGCTGACCGCAGCCGACGCCGTGCTGATCCCGCTGCAGTGCGAGACGTTGTCCCACCGCGGGGTCGGGCAGCTGCTGGACACGGTGCGCGACGTGCAGCGGCTCACGAACCGCAGCCTGTCCGTCATGGGCGTGCTCCCGACGCTGTTCGACGCCAGGACCAACCACGCGCAGGCCGTCCTCGCCGACGTCGCCGAGCGCTACTCGATCACGGTCCTGACCCCGGCCATCCCCAAGTCGGTGCGCTTCGCGGAGGCACCGGCGGTCGGGCGGTCCGTGCTCGCGACCGCCAGCGGGTCGAAGGGCGCAGCCGCCTACCGCGAGCACGCCGTCAAGCTCCTGGCCAGCACCTCGGCAGGGCAGGCAAGCGCGCGATGACCGATCCGACGGGTCCCACCCGCAAGCGCGCGACCGCGAAGAACCCGGGCTTCGACCGGTTGCGCACCCACGAGCCGACCGAGCCTGCCCAGGTCGGTGGGGATGCCGTCCCGGACCAGCAGGGCAAGCGCGCCCTGTTCAGTGCGGTGGACTCGAGGCCGGCGTTCGGCTCGGTGACGATCAGCTGCTCCGCCTGCGGTGAGCGCACCGTGGTCTCGCTTCGCAGGGCGACCCGTCTCGCCGTGCCGTCGCTGCACCTGCCGCTGCTCCGCACCGCCCCCTGGTCGTGGATGAAGTGCCCGGCCTGCGGTCGCCGGACCTGGGTCGAGCTCGAGCTCGCGCTGTAATCCCTCCCCAATCCCTCACCGCATCGCCGCCTGCCAGGCGTCACCCGGTGCGGTGCTGACCGAGCAAGCCCACGACCGACACGCCGGGTGTGGTCCTTGAGGCTGGTGGGGCTGACGGGGAGTCTGAGGAGGTTGTCGCGCCGCCGGGCTCGCCCGGACTTCCCCAGGAGCGTCGTCGTGTCCTTGCATGACCCTGCTCGACCCGATCCCGCCGTGCCCGAACCGCCGCAGCCGGGCGGTCCGGCCGGGCGCCCTCCTGGTGTCGCTGCGCCGGCCCGGAGTCCGCGGCACGTGTGGATCGCGCTGGTCGGCGTGGTGCTCGTCGCGGGCTTCGCCGTCGGGGGGCTGCTCAGCACGGCGGCCTCCGCGCTGACCTCGGGGAACGTCTCGCTCGAGACGTCGAGCACGGCCGCGCCGGCTGCCACGGGCGTGGCCTTCCCTCGGCGGCCGGCAGCGCCGGGAGCACGGCCAAGCCAGCTGGCAGCGCAGCTGCAGCGTCGAAGAAGCCAGCGGCCAGCCCCGCTGCGTCGAAGGCCGCCGCCCCGAAGATCGTCGGCGTCGCGGCGGCTCCGCCCGGCCTCAGCCACACCGGCAAGCCGCTTCCCGACGCCTCCGGCACCGGCCGCCGCATCGTGTACCAGCGTTCCACGGCGCACGTCTGGGTCATCGAGGCTGACGGTCGCATCGTGCGGGACTACGCGGTCGCAGGGCGCCATGGCTGGCCGCTGGTCGGGACGTATCAGGTGTACGCGAAGGCGGCGTCCGACGCGGTCGGGGGCTACGGCGTGACCTATGACTGGGTGGTGTCGTTCGCCCACCGCGGCGCTACCGAGATCAGCTTCCACGACGTGCCGCGCTCGACGTCGACCGGCGTGGTCGTTGCATCGGAGGTCGGGCTCGACTCGCCGGTGCGGCACGGTGGCTGGATCCGGCAGCGGGACGTGGATGCGCAGTGGCTGTACGGCTGGGCTGCGATCGGGACGACGGTCGTCGTCGTCCAGTAGCCGTCGGTCGGTCCCGCACCTCGTGCCGGGCGCTCGGAAGGCAGTACAGCTAGCTGGCGGCCTCGCCGCTCGGTGCGGACGTCGCCGCCGTGGAGCTGCCGGCGCCTCGGCCGCGCCCACCGCGCCGCCGCCGACGAGGAGCGCCCTCGGTCGCCGTCGTTGCTGAGGCGGCTCCCGCGGTGGTCGCGGTTCCAGACGCTGGGGTGGCGTCGGCCCCGGTGGTGCTGGCGCTGCTGCTGGCCTCGGAGGTGCCGCTGGCGGCCACGACAGCGCCGGAACGGGTGCGCTTCCGGGTGCCGGACCGGCGGGGCCGGGGCGCTCGCGGGGTGTCGTCGGACGGCGCGCTGCCTGCCGGCTGGCCATCACCTGACGCCGACCCGTGCGTCGCCGACCCGCCGGACGCCGACCCAGCGGCCTTCGAACCGGCAGGTCTCGAACCAGCGGGCTTCGAGCCGCTCGGGCGTGAGCCCCGCCCGCGGTCGTCGCCGGCCTTGGGCTTGCGCAGCTTGCCCGTCTCGCCGAGATCCTCGACGGTCTCGGCGTCCAGCCCCGCCCTGGTCCGCTGCGCGCGGGGGAGCACGCCGGTGGCCGTCGTCGGGATGTTCAGCGAGGTGTAGAGCCACGGCGAGGTGGAGTAGGTCTCAGGGACCTCGGAGAAGGCGAGCCCGAGCGCCTTGTTGATGACCTGCCAGCGGGTGGCGTCGGCCCAGTCGACCAGGGTGACGGCGACGCCGTCGTTGCCGGCCCGGCCGGTGCGGCCGACCCGGTGGAGGTAGGTCTTCTCGTCCTCAGGACAGGTGTAGTTGATGACGTGGGTGACGCCGTCGATGTCGATGCCACGGGCGGCGACGTCCGTCGCGACCAGGACGTCGACCTTGCCGGTGCGGAAGGCCCGGAGCGCCTGCTCGCGAGCGCCCTGGCCGAGGTCGCCGTGGACGGCGGCGGCCGAGAAGCCACGCTCGCCGAGGTCGGCGGCCACCCGGTCGCAGGCCCGGCGGGTGCGGCAGAACACGATGGTGAGGCCACGGCCCTCGGCCTGCAGGATGCGGGCGAGGAGCTCGGGCTTGTCCATCTCGTGGGCGCGGTAGATGTGCTGCTCGATGGTGTCGACGATGGCGGTCTCGTCGTCCGGCTGGGCGGCACGGATGTGCACCGGCTGGGTCATGTAGCGGCGGGCCAGGTTCACGATCACGCCCGGCATCGTCGCCGAGAAGAGCATGGTCTGGCGGCCGGCCGGGGTGCTCCCGACGATCTTCTCGACGTCGGGCAGGAAGCCGAGATCGAGCATCTCGTCGGCCTCGTCGAGCACGAGGACCCGGACGTACCCGAGATCGAGGTGGCGCTGGTTCGCGAGGTCGATGAGCCGACCGGGGGTGCCGACGACGACGTCGACGCCGGCTCGCAGGGTCTCGATCTGCGGCTCGTAGGCCCGGCCGCCGTAGATCTCGAGGACGCGGATGCCGCGCTTGGAGCCGGCCTGCCGGAGGTCCTTCGCGACCTGGATGCAGAGCTCGCGGGTCGGGACGACGACGAGGGCCTGCGGCTTGCCGGGCACCTCGATGGCGGCGGCGGCGTCGTCGACAGGGGCGACGATGCGCTGGAGCAGCGGGATGCCGAAGCCGAGGGTCTTGCCGGTCCCGGTCTTGGCCTGGCCGATGACGTCCTGACCCGCGAGGGCCAGCGGCAGGGTCATCTCCTGGATGGCGAACGCCTCGCTGATGCCGGTCGCCTCGAGGGCTTCGCAGATCGCGGGCAGGACTCCGAGCTCTCGGAACGTACTCAGGGCGGGTCGCCTCTTCCTTGCTTCTGCCGGCTTCCGCCGACGAACGGGTGGTTCACGTCCGGGGGGCGTGGACGAACCCGGCGGCCGGGCGCTGCGACTGGTGATCTGGGTGCTGCTGTCGCGCGCTCTGCGGCGTGGAATGCCCTACCCGCGGTGCTCGGTCGACACGGGTCGACCACTGCTTCGTGCTGCCAGTGTACCGGGACGGGCGAACGAGCCGCGTACGCTGCGACGCGTGAGTGATCAGCTGGCCGACGGCCCCAGCCTCGACGGCCCTCAGCCCGACGGGCCCAGCCTCGACGACCCCGCCTACCGCGCGGCGGTGGTCGATCTCCTCGGCGTGCTGGCCTTCACCGAGCTCTCCGCGTTCGTGCGCCTGGCCGCCGATGCCGCGCTCGCTCCCCGGATCGGGGACGAGGCGCAGCTCGCGGGCATGGCCGTCGCCGAGTTCCGCCACTTCAGCCGGCTCAGCGAGCGCCTCGCCGAGCTCGGGGCAGACCCGGAGGAGGCCATGCGGCCCTTCGTGGCACCGGTCAACGCCTTCCACGAGTCCACCGCGCCGGCGGACTGGCTGGAGGGGCTGATGAAGGCCTACGTCGGGGACGGGGTCGGCGAGGACTTCTACCGCGAGGTCGCGCGCTTCCTCGACGGCGCAGACGCAGGCCCTGGTGCTGGACGTGCTCGAGGACACCGGGCACTCGGCCTTCGTGGTCACGACCATCCGCGAGGCGATCGCCGCCGACCCGCCCGTGGCCGGACGGCTCGCGCTGTGGGGTCGGCGGCTCATCGGCGAGATGCTCTCCCAGGCGCAGCGGACCGCCGCCGAGCGGGACGCGCTGGCGAACCTGCTGGTGGGTGGCGGCGCGGCCGGGATGCAGGGCTTCGACCTCGCCGAGGTCGGTCGGATGTTCGCCCGGCTCACCGAGAACCACACCCGCCGGATGCGCGCGCTCGGCCTCAGCGCCTGACGGGCTGATCGGAGACCTCGGCCCGGGTCTACATCGTGCCGAAGCCGACCTTGCGCTCGACGGGCTCACCGATCTCGACGTACGCGAGCTTGTCTGCGGGGACCAGGATCTGGCGGCCCTTGTCGTCGGCGAGCACGAGGATGCTCTCCTCGCCGACGAGCACTGCCTTGATCGCGGCGGTGAGCTCGTCTGGCGTCAGCGTGACGTCGATCCCGAGCTCGCGAGGAGCACCCTTGACGCCGACCTTGACCTCCACCGTGGAACCTCCGCGCTTATGGGGACGAGCAGTTCCTCCAGGCTAGTCGAGCGAGCGAGCGGGTCCGGCCAGATGGGGGCCTCCGCGGTACGCCGCGAGCGAAACGGTCGCGGCGCGACGGTCGCGCTCACGCCCAGCGCGAGTCACCGCGTCGCGGGAAGCCGGCGAGATGCCGCGCCAGGCCAGCGTCGAGACCAGCTCGACCGCCTCGGCGCGGTCGATCGGCTGGCCCTGGGTGATCCAGTAGCGCGCGCGACACCTGGGCGCTGCCGATGAGGCCGACCGCGAGCAGGTGCGCCTCGCTCGGGGGAGAGCCCGGTGTCCTCGGCGATGACCTCGCTGACGAGCTCGGCGCAGCTCTGGGTGCACCCGCTCGACGCGCTCGCGGACCGCCGGCTCGTTGGTCAGGTCGGACTCGAAGACCAGCCGGAACGCGCCGCCGTCGTCGGCGACGAAGTCGAAGTACGCCTGCATGGTCGCGTGCACCCGGTGCTTGTTGTCGGTGGTGGTGGCCAAGCGCGGCGTGCACCGCCTCGACCAGCGCGTCGATGCTCTGGTCGAGCAGCGCGAGGTAGAGCTCGAGCTTGCCGGGGAAGTGCTGGTAGAGCACGGGCTTGGACACCCCGGCGCGCTCGGCGATGTCGTCCATCGCGGCGGCGTGGTAGCCCTGAGCGACGAAGACGTCGCGCGCGGCGTCCGAGCAGCTGGGCCCGGCGGGCCTGCGCGGCATCCGGGTGCCGCGTCCCGCTGACTCGGGCTCGGTGCGGTCGGTGAGCGTCACGGGCAGCAGCCTACCGATGGGTAACCCTGGGGGGCCGGGCTTTGGTGTCACAGCCCTGTCCGGGTCGGGGCGGCAGCCTACGGGCCGGGTAGCGGCGCGCGCGGGCCGGTCGACCAGCGGTTCCATCAGGTCGCCGTGCGCCTCGACCCTGCCGAGGACGTCCTCGGCGGTGAAGACGAGCTCGCGCGCCGCCCGGTCTCGACCTCGTCCCACCGAAGCGGTGTCGACACGGTCGGGCGCTGCTCGCGCGCGCAGCGAGTACGGCGCCACGGTCGTCTTCGCGGCGTTGTTCTGGGACCAGTCGATGAAGATCTTGCCGCCTCGTGCGTCCTTGGCCATCCGGCTGACGACGAGGGTCGGGGTGCGCCGCCTCGAGCTCGACCGCGAGCTGCTTCGCGTACGTGCTGGTGGCCCCGAGGTCGGCGCCCTCGATGGGGACCATGAGCTGCATGCCCTTCGAGCCGGAGGTCTTGGCGAACGCGGTGAGGCCGTCGCTCGCGAGGCGCTCGCGCAGCAGCACGCGCGACCTGCGCGCACTCGACGACCGTGGCAGGCGCGCCCGGGTCGAGGTCGAAGACGAGGAGGTCGGCCGGGAGCGGCTGGCCGTCGGCGTCCACCTTCCACTGCGGGACGTGCAGCTCCAGCGCCGCGAGGTTGGCCGCCCACACGAGCGTCGGGAGGTCGTCGATGACGACGTAGTCGATGGTGTCCCGGTTCATGCCCGAGCCGGGTGAGGGGAGGGTCGCCTTGCGGACCCACGCGGGGGCGTGCCGCGGGGCGTTCTTCTCGTAGAAGGCCTTGCCGCCGACGCCGTCCGGCCAGCGGGAGAACGTCACGGCCCGCTGCGCGAGGTGGGGGAGCATCACCGGGGCCACCCTGGCGTAGTAGTCGATCACCTCGCCCTTGGTGAAGCCGGTCTCCGGGTAGAGGACCTTGTGCAGGTTGGACAGCGCGAGCTGCCGCCCACCGACGTCGACGCTGACCTTCTCGCCAGCCTTCTGTCCAGCCATCCCCCGACGCTAGCGCGCTCCGACGTGCGATCCTGCTTGTCGCACGCGGGCGACTCCGCCGACGTGCGAAGTCAGCAGTTCGCACCCGTCGGACGACCGAGGAGGGCTCGTGCGCACCATCTGGAAGGGCGCGGTGTCCTTCGGGCTCGTGACGATCCCCGTCCGGCTGTACTCGGCGGTCGAGGAGAAGGACGTCTCGTTCCACCAGGTCAGGGCCAGCGACGGCAGCCGGATCAAGTACAAGCGGGTCGCGGCGGCTGACGGCGAGGAGGTCCCCTACTCCGAGATCGCCAAGGGCTTCGAGCTCCCGACGGGTGAGGTCGTCGTGCTCACCGACTCCGACTTCGCCGAGCTGCCCCTCGCCACCCGCAAGACCGTCGAGGTGCTGCAGTTCGTGCCGCTCGACCAGGTCGACCCCATCTACTTCGAGAAGAGCTACTACCTCGAGCCGGACGAGGCGGGCGTCAAGCCCTACGTCCTGCTGCGCGAGGCGCTGGAGCAGGCCGGCCGGGTCGCGGTCGTCAAGGTCGCGCTGCGGCAACGGGAGAGCCTCGGGTGCCTGCGCGCGCGCGACGGGCTGCTCGTGCTCGAGACGATGCTCTGGCCCGACGAGGTCCGTGAGCCGGCGTTCGGCTTCCTCGACACCGCGGTCGGCGCCCGGCCGCAGGAGGTCGCGATGGCGCAGTCGCTGATCGAGGCGATGTCGGGTGACTTCGATCCCGCGGAGTACACGGACGAGTACCGCGGCGCCCTGGAGGAGCTCATCGCGGCGAAGGCCACCGGACGTGCGGTGGTCGAGGTGCCGACGGCGGCAAGGCGAGGCCGGCACGGTCGTCGACCTCATGGCGGCGCTGCGCGCGAGCGTGGACGCGGCGAAGGCCGCGCGCGCCGAGCAGTCGGCCGATCGGGCAGCAGATCAGACAGCGGAACGGGGCGAACGCGGAGCGTGATGGGTTCTTCCACGTTGATGGGCCGAGCGGGCGAATCAGTCCCGTCGGGAGCAAGGCCGGCTCGTCACGACTGTCACACTCGCACCATGAGCCTGGGGGGGCTGGGCGACGACCGCGCCCAACTGGTTGCTGCGCTGCGCGCCGTAGCCGGGGTGACGGACGCCGACATCCAGCCGGACGAGACCGGCGGCCCAGGCACGTTGCGGGTCCAGCTCGCGCCAGGCGCCGACGAGGTCCTGGTCGCGACGACCATCCACCGCCTGCTGCGGGACCGCTTCGGTCTCGGCGTCGACGCCGGCCGCGTCCAGGTCGTCGAGGAGGCCGTGCCGAGGCACGCCGCCCGCCTGAGCCCGGCTGCCGTGCCCGGCCCCGCTCTCGTCGAGAGCGCAGGGCATCCCGACGAAGCCGCGCAACCCGGCGAAGCCGCGCAACCCGACGAAGCCGCGCAGCACGGCGAGCACGGCGAGCCGATGGTCGACGTCCGGCCGAAGCGGCTGCTGATCCAGCGCATGCAGCTGGTCTCGGCGCGGCAGGGCGTGACCAGCGAGGTCACCCTCGACTACTGCGGCTCGAGCCACACCGGCGCGGCGGAGGCGGCGACCACCCCGTCGAGCGTGCACCGCGCCGTCGCCGCAGCCACCCTGCGCGCAGTCGAGCAGGTGGTCGGCGGCATCGTCCGCCTCGAGCTCGAGACCGTGCAGAGCGCACCGCTGGGCGGAGACCAGGCCATGATCGTCGAGGTCTCGTTGATCACCACGCACGGCAGCGAACGGCTGACCGGGATCAGTGCCGTCCGCGAGGACGCGCGGCAGGCAGTCATCAGAGCCACCCTGGATGCGTTGAACCGGCGCCTGGAGACGTACCTTTTGTCAGTGTGAGCACTGTCCAGCACGAACCCTGGCCCCTTGACCTCGTCGAGATCGGTGACCGCACGCTCGCGGTCCGCACCGGCCCGCCCGGCCCCGGCCCGCGCGAGCCGGCGTTGATGGTGCACGGTCTCGGTGGTTCCTCGCTCAACTGGACCGACCTCATGGGCCTGCTCGGCGACCGTCTAGCCAGCAAGGCGATCGACCTGCCCGGGTTCGGGTTCTCGCCGGGCGCCGCCGACCACGACTACTCCGTCGAGGGGCTCGCGGCTGCGGTCATCGCCTTCCTCGAAGCCGACGACCGCGGTCCCGTCCACCTGTTCGGCAACTCCCTCGGTGGCCTGGTCAGCACGGTCGTCGCCGCCGAACGGCCCGACCTGGTGCGCAGCCTGGTGCTGGTGTCCCCGGCGCTGCCGAGCCTGCGGCCGGGTCGCTGGCGCACCCAGGTGATGATCCTGGCCGCCCCGGTGATCGGTCCCTTCGTCTCGGAGCGGCTCGCGCGCCTTCCCGTCGAGAAGCGGGTGGACGGACTCTTCGACCTCGTCTTCGCCGATCCCAGCCGGGTCAGCGCCGACCGGCGCAGCGAGGCAGCCGCCGAGATCGAGCGCCGGGCGTCGCTGCCCTACGCGGTCGAGGCGATGGCGGCATCGTCCCGCGGGATCGTCAAGACCTACCTCGCGGCCTACCTCAGCCGCGGGACCGACTCCGTGTGGGCGAAGGCCGCGACCATCACTGCGCCCACCCTGCTCTTCTACGGGCGCGAGGACCGGCTGGTCGCGCACCAGGTCGGCCCGAAGGCCGCCTCGACGTTCCCCGACGCCACGCTCGTGATGCTTCCCTCCACCGGCCACGTGGCCCAGCTGGAGCACCCGGACATCGTCGAGCACTTCGTCCGGGACTTCCTCGACACTGCCGTGCCGGCTCCGTTCTAGGGTGCCGTTTCGCGCTGCTAGCGTGCCGTTTCGCGCCAGCTCGGGACCCCCGAAGCCCTAGTCTGCGGACATGCCTCCGCCGCTCGACGCCGATGTGCTCGCGCGCATCGAGGTGCTCCGCGGGCGTCGCTTCACCGTCAGCGAGCTCACCGGCGGGCTGACGAACGCGAACTACCGGGTCCGCACGACCGACGACCTGACCGCACCCGACCGCGCGCCGCTCGACCTCGTCGTCCGGGTGTCGGCGAACGAGTCCTCCGGGCTTCTGGCGATCGACCGCGAAGCCGAGTACAGCAACACCAGAGCTGCCTGCGAGGCCGGGGTCGGTGCGCCCGTGGTCCAGGTGCTGCCGGCCGACAGCGTGCTCGTCATCGGCTTCCTGCCGGGCCGCACGCTCGAGCCGGCTGACCTGCGCGATCCCGCCCTCATCCCGCGGGTGGCCGCGGCGATCAGGCAGCTGCATTCCGGGCCGGCGTTCGTCGGCACCTTCGACATGCGCGCGATCCGGCGCCGCTACCTCGACATCGTGCGCAGCAAGGGCTTCCGGCTGCCCGCCGGCTATGACGCGCTCGCCACCCGGGTGGAGGCGCTGGAGGAGGCGATGAAGCCGGGGAACGAGCCGCTGGTGCCGTGCAACAACGACCTGCTAGCCGGGAACTTCATCGACGACGGCGAGCGGATCGCGATCATCGACTACGAGTACGGCGGCATGAACGAGGCGAGCTTCGAGCTCGGCAACGCCGCAGCCGAGTCGAAGCTGGACGACGCGCAGACGGCCGCGATGGTTGCTGCCTACTGGGGGAAGGACTCCGCCGAGAAGCTGGCCCGTGCCCAGGCGTGGTCGTTGCTCGCTCGCTACGGCTGGACGCTGTGGGCCTCGATCCAGGACGGCGTCTCACCCATCGACTTCGACTTCTGGTCCTGGGGGATGGAGAAGTACTCCTCGGCCGAGGAGGAGCTGCACAGCCCGAGGTACGACCACATGATCGCCGCACTCGCCGAGGGATCCCACCGATGACCGACCTGCCGTCCCGTGCCCGCATCGTCATCATCGGAGGGGGTGTCGGCGGGACGAGCATCGCGCACCACCTCGCCCGCCGCGGTGAGAAGGATGTCGTGCTGCTCGAGCGGGGCGAGCTCACCTCAGGGTCGACGTTCCACTCGGCCGGCCTCGTCGGCCAGCTGCGAGGTTCGGTGACGCTGACCCGGATGATGATGTACAGCGCGCAGCTCTACCGGGAGCTGGCGCAGGACCCGGACACCGACCCCGGCTGGGTCGAGTGCGGCGGGCTCCGCCTCGCATCGTCGCCGGAGCGGATGGAGGAGCTCGAGCGGCAGGTCGGCTGGGCCGAGACGTTCGGGCTCCCGCTGCACCGGGTCAGCCCGGACGAAGCCCGCGAGCTCTTCCCGCTGATCTCGACCGACGGCGTGCTCGGTGCGACGTTCTTGCCCACGGACGGGTACCTCGACCCCTCGCAGCTCACGTACGCGCTGGCGAAGGGGGCGCGAGCAGGCGGCATCCAGTTCCACGAGCGGACGCGCGTCCTCGCGATCGAGACAGTGGACGGCGCGGTGTCCCAGGTGCAGACCGACGCCGGCGCGATCGAGTGCGAGACGGTGATCGACGCCGGGGGGATGTACGCAGCCGAGATCGCGCGGATGGTCGGGGTGCGCGTGCCGATCATCCCGATGAGCCACCAGTACGTCGTCACCCAACTGTTCCGTGCCGTGGACGCGTCGAGCCCGCGGCTGCCCACCCTGCGCGATCCCGACCTGCTCGTCTACTACCGCGAGGACGGTGCCGGTCTGGTGATGGGCGGCTACGAGCGTGAGTCGCGGCCCTTCGCGCTTGGTCCGGACGGCCTCGACGCGGTCCCTGGCGACTTCAACGGACGGCTGCTCCCGGAGGAGTGGGGGCGCCTGGAGGAGATCTACGCGAACTCGGTCGTGCGGGTGCCGGCGATGGCCGAGGTCGAGATCCGCAAGGTCATCAACGGGCCCGAAGGCTTCACGCCGGACAACGAGTTCTGCCTCGGTCCGACGGACGTCCGTGGCTTCTGGGTCGCGGCCGGGTTCTGCGCGCACGGCATCGCGGGGGCCGGCGCCGTCGGCAAGGTGATGGCCGACTGGGTGCTCGACGGTGACCCGGGCATGGACCTGTGGGAGATGGACGTCCGCCGGTTCGGTGCGGCCTACCGGTCCCCGAGCTACACCCTCGCTCGGGTGACCGAGAACTACGAGAGCTATTACGACATCAAGTACCCCGGGCACGAGCGCACGGCTGGACGGCCGCTGCGGACCTCGAGCGCGTACCCGTGGCATGCCGCGCACGGTGCGTCGTTCGGGGAGAAGAGCGGCTGGGAGCGCGTCAACTACTATGCCAGCAACGAGAGCGCCGGTGACGAGGCCAACCGTCCGCTCGGCTGGGCCGGGGTGCACTGGTCACCGGCGATCGAGGCCGAGCACCGCGCGACCCGGGCCACGGCGGGCCTGTTCGACGAGTCGAGCTTCGGCAAGCTCGAGGTCGCGGGCCCGGGCGCGAGCCTGTTCCTGGACCGTGTCTTCGCCGGTCGGGTCGCTCGGCGCGTCGGGCAGGTCACCTACACGCAGGCGCTCAACGAGCGAGGCGGCGTGGAGTGCGACGTCACCGTGACGCGGATCGCGCAGGATCTGTTCCAGGTCGTCACGGGAACGGCGTTCGCCGGCCACGACCTCGCGTGGCTGCGGGCGCGTCTCACTGAGCAGGAACGCGCCGGCTCCGTGCAGCTCCGTGACGTCACCAGCGCCTGGACCTGCTTCGGGCTGTGGGGGCCGCGCGCCCGCGACATCCTCGGGCCGCTGACTCCGGCGTCGCTCGAGAGCGGCGCCTTCCCCTACCTGACCATGCAGCAGACCACGGTCGCCGGTGCTCCGGTGCGACTGGTCCGGGTGACCTTCGTCGGAGAGCTCGGCTGGGAGGTCTACGCCCCGACCGAGTACGGGCTCGCGCTCTGGCAGGCGCTGTGGGAGGCCGGGCAGCCGCACGGGCTGGTGGCGTGCGGCTACAAGGCCATCGACTCGCTGCGCGCCGAGAAGGGGTACCGGTACTGGGGCTCCGACGTCACCCCGGACCAGACGCCGTACGAGGCCGGGCTCGGGTTCGCAGTCAAGCTCGACGACGCCGACGGGCGCCCGCGCGAGTTCGTCGGACGCGCCGCGCTCGTGGCCGCGGGTGAGCCCAGCCACCGGCTCGCATGCCTGCGCATCGCCGACCAGCGGCGGCTGGTTCTCGGGAACGAGCCGGTGCGCGTGACCGGGGAGTCGGTGGGCCGGGTCACCAGCGGCGGGGTTGGCTACAGCGTGGGGGCCGCCCTCGCGTTCGCTTACCTCCCGACCTCCGGCGTCGCACCCGGGACGGAGGTCTCCGTGCTGGTGTTCGGCGAGTGGGTGCCGGCCGTCGTGGTGTCCGAGCCGGTGTACGACCCGGACGGGAGCAGGCTGCGCGGCTGAGGGAAAGGCCGGTCCGACGGCCGGCCGAGACGGAGCGCGCACAGGCAGGCGACGGTCACCACGATGAGGCACTCGCGCTGGAGCAGGGCCAGCGGGGCGAGCAGCGGGCCACCGTGCTCGAGCAGGAGCTGCCCGGGTTTGGGACCGAACAGCAGCATCACCGTGCCGACACCGACTGCAGTCCGCGCGAGCGTGCTGCGGGCGCGGAACCCGAGCATGACCAGCGCGGGAACGAGGTAGACCCAGTGGTGGACCCAGCTCACCGGCGAGACCAGGGGAGCGGTCAGGCCGACCATCAGCCACGACTCGACGATGCGACCGCGCCGGTACGTGGTGCGAGCGCCTAGCAGGCAGCAGGTGGCGACGACCACCGACGCGACGGTCGCGGCGTGCTGGCTCCAGCTGCCCCAGCCGTTCCACTGCGCCAAGGCCGCGAGCGCTCCCTGCACCGAGCTGTTGCCATAGGTCGCGAAGGCGCCTCCGAGGTCGACCCGGCCGGAGAGCGACCACACCACAGTGGTGAAGAAGTCGTGCGTCATCGCGGGGTAGACAACGCCGCCGATCGCGAAGGTCGCGGCGAGCCCCGCTGCGCTCCAGGCCGCCAGCCGGCGCTGCCGCGTCACCACGAAGTACACGATGAACAGGATCGGGGTGAGCTTGATCGCAGCCGCCACACCGACGAGCACCCCACGCGGGAGGTACCGCCCGAGCAGGCTCGTGTCTGACCGGTACAGGTCGGCCAGGCACAGGCCCATGAGCAGCACGTTGATCTGCCCGAACCCGAGGCCGGCGACCAGCATGGTCGTGAGGGCCGCGAGCGCGAGCAGCCCACCGATGACCGTGGTCCGACGCTGCACGTCCAGCGGCGTGAACCGCTCGATCGTCCAGGCCAGCACCAGCAGGCTGGCGATCCCCCACAGCGCGAAGGCGAGCTTCCACGGGAGCAGCGTCGTCGGCAGGAGCGCCAGTGCGGCGAACGGCGTGTAGGTGAAGGGCAACCCCCCAGCCGGCAGCATTGGCCCCGCGAGGTTGCCGTCGTAGATGTTCGCGCCGCCGCGGGCCGCGCCGGCGCCGTAGCGGTACACCAGGAAGTCGACGGGGTTCACCCTGCTGAGGTGGAAGGCGATCAAGTAGCAGCACGCCGCGCTCACCAGGAGCAGGACGAGGTAGGGCGCCGTCCGTCGCGCAAGGGTGCCCGGCGCGCGAGTGCGTCCTCCGAGCGTGCCGCGCGCGAGAGTGCTGAGAGCCACTCGAGTCTCCTGACAGGTCATGTCCAGGGCGGTCCCTCGATTCTGCCGAACAGGCCGAGGACACGCGAACCGAGCCCGTGGTCGGAAGACGCGGGTGGGCGCGAAACGCAGCGGCAGCGCTTGCGTGGGGCCATGATCGGTGGATGACCGTCGAGGTGCCTCCGTCGTTGCTGCGCCCCGTGCGCGACGGCAACGCCTTCGAGACGGCCGTCGAGCGTCTCGTGCAGACGATCAAGCTCGGCGTGATCGCGCCTGGTGAGCGGCTGCCGCCCGAGCGCGAGCTCGCCGCCGCGTTGCAGGTGGGCCGGACGACGCTGCGGGAGGCGCTGGAGGCTCTGCGGCAGGCGGGCTACGTCGAGACCAGGCGTGGTCGTGGGGGCGGCACGTTCGTCACCTACGCGCGCGCGCAGCCGTCAGCCGACGCCGCCACGATCGCTCGGTCGATGGGGACCCGGCTGGACGACGCCCTGCAGTTCCGGCGGGTGGTCGAACCCGGAGCGGCAGCGCTGGCGGCCTCGCGCGATCTGTCGGCGGGCGATCGTGCCGCCCTTGTCGCTTCGCTCGATGCCTGCACCGCCGCTACCGAGGATCGCGCCATGCGCGGTGCCGATTCCCGGTTGCACCTGATGATCGCGGGGCTGGCGGGGTCGGACCTCTTGCTCGCCGCCGTGGTGGACGTCCAGCTCCGCGTCGGCGAACTGCTGGCCGCGATCCCGGTGCTGCGCCGCAACATCGCTCACTCTGACGCTCAGCACGCGGAGATCGTGGCGGCGATCCTGGACCGTGAGCCGGCCCAGGCGCGCCTGGCGATGGAGCAGCACTGTGACGGGACGTCGGCCCTGCTCCGCGGCTTCCTCGGCTGACACAGGCCAGCCGAGGAAGCCGCGACGGGTAGGCCGCGATCAGCAGTGGGTCCCGGTCTGCCAGATCGTGAATCCGTTGCCATCGAGGATCTTGAGGTTGCCGGTCGAGTCCAGCACGAGTGTGGGTAGTCCGATCGAGCCCGGCCCGGAGTGGGTGTCGCTCTGCCACGCGGTAAACGGTGTGTACGTCCAGTAGTGCAGCGTCGACTGCACCTTGCGATCGACGGAGCGCACGTTAGTCATCGCGACGAGATTGGCATCGGACCCGAAGGAGGTCGTGCCGGTGAATGTCTGGTCGGACTGCCAGACGACCTTGTTCTTCTCTTCGTTGAACATCTGGATCGCGTAGGTGGGCGCCGACGGGCCGTCCGGGCCAGGCGTGTCCAAAGTCGTGTCGCGGACGTAGCCGATTCGGAAGGACATGCAGCCGGTGGAGTTCAGCTTGTTGGCCAAAGGCGCGAATTGAGAAGTCGGCGCGCCAGCGATCCATGAGACGTTGTCGCCGCCCGAGGCATTGGCCCAGGCGGAGTTGAGCGGGACGAGCAGGGCGATGACAAGGGTCGCGGCAGTCGCGGCCAGGATGCTACGGATAAGCCTGATCACAGGTGGTCCTCCCGAGAGTGATATGAGGCGATTTGCCCGGAAAGACGGGAGCCTCGCACGCTCCAGCTGCTCTTGAGGACGCATGACAGCGGCCGTCCAGTCGGGGAACATCCCCGCGACCGGACGGCCGCCATGGCGCGCTCAGGTCAGCAGTGGGTGTTGGTCTGCCAGATCCGCTTGCCGGTGCCGTCGTGGATCTCCAAGTTCCCGGTTGCCGTCAGCACGAGGGTCGGAGCACCGGTCGAGTGCGTGTCGCTCTGCCACGCGAGGAAAGGAGCGGTGACGGAGTGGTAGGTGTGCAGGTCGTGGCTGCTGTACCGCGAGGCAATGATGGTCATCGCCACGAGATTTCCGTCCGCGGTGAAATCCACGCCGTCGTTGTTGAAGGTCTGGTTGGACTGCCATTGCACATCGTGTGTTGAATCGTTGATCATCCGCAGGGCATAGGTGGGGAGGTACTCGTGGAGGTACACGTCGCCGGCATCGATGTAGGTGTTGCGGATCCAGGCGTACGCGAACGTCATGCAGCCGTTGTCAAAGGTCACCGGACCGATGTCGAGGTCGATGACCTTGGTGCCGGCCGCCCACGTGATGGTCGTCCCGGACTGAGCGGGCGGCTCGCTGTCCGCTGAGGCGGCGGGAACGAACGGGCTGAGCAGCGCCAGAGCGACCGCCGTGGCGACGGTGGCTGCGGCGGATCGAACAATCGTGCGCACGAGGAGTCCTTTGGTTGGTGGGTGCCCAAGCGCGCACGAGGTTGCCAGCCACGGCACCGCCGCATGGACCGGTGACCGTCGGGGGACAGTCCGCGGGAAGGATCGCGACGGCGACTTGTCCGAAGTGGTGGCCGGGAAGGGCTTGGTAAATGTACGGTTTCAAACCATTGGCGGGTCCGTCCTGCCGAGCCGTTGACGGAGGTTGCTGCGATGGACCGAATCCCTGCCTTGACTGTCGAGCAGCTGCGCGCCGACGTGGCTGCGGGCACCGTGGACACCGTCCTGGTGGTGATCACCGACATGCAGGGCCGGCTGCAGGGCAAGCGGCTGCACGCGCCAGTACTTCCTCGACAGGTGCTGGGGCACGGCACCGAAGGCTGCAACTACCTGCTCGGCCGTCGACGTCGACATGAACACGGTCGACGGCTACGCGATGACGCTCGTGGGGGACGCGGCTACGGCGACATCGCGATGGTGCCGGACCTCGACACGCTCCGGCTGCTGCCCTGGCAGCCGGGCACGGCGATCGTGCAGTGCGACCTGCAGTGGCAGGACGGCAGCGACGTCGTGCGCGTCGCCGCGGCAGATCCTCGCAGCGCAGCTCGACACGGCTCGCCGGCTGCGGGCATGGACGCCTTCGCCGGCACCGAGCTGGAGTTCATCGTCTTCCAGGACACCTACGAGGAGGCGCTGGACGACGGGCTACCGCGACCTCACGCCGGCCAACCAGTACAACGTCGACTACTCGATCCTCGGCACCGCCCGGGTCGAGCCGCTGCTGCGCGACATCCGCAACGACATGTACGCCGCGGGGCTGGACGTCGAGGGCGCCAAGGGCGAGTGCAACCTCGGCCAGCACGAGATCGCCTTCCTGTACGCCGAGGCGCTGGCCACCGCCGACAACCACGTCGTCTACAAGACCGGCGCCAAGGAGATCGCCGCCCAGCACGGCGTAGCGCTGACCTTCATGGCCAAGTACAACGAGCGCGAGGGCAACTCCTGCCACATCCACCTCTCGCTGCGCGGCGACGACGGCGCGATCGTGCTTCTGGGACGACGCCGACCACGAGGCCGGCAGGTCGCCGCTCGTACGACAGCTTCGTCGCCGGCGTGCTCGCGCACGATGCGCGAGCTTCACGCTGCTCTACGCGCCCAACATCAACTCCTACAAGCGTTTCGCCGACGGCTCGTTCGCGCCGACCGCGATCGCCTGGGGCGAGGACAACCGCACCTGCGCCGTCCGGCTGGTCGGCCACGGCCCGGGCGCGCGGCTGGAGAACCGGGTGCCCGGCGGCGACGTGAACCCCTACCTCGCGATCGCCGGCGATGCTGGCCGGCGGCCTGCACGGCATCGAGCAACGGGCTGCGAGCTCGAGCCGGCGCTCGTCGGCAACGCCTACGACCTCGGACGCCGACGGGTGCCGCACACGCTGCGCGAGGCGCGCGACGCTCTTCGACGGCAGCGACGTCGCGCGCGCGACCTTCGGCGACGAGGTCGTCGACCACTACACGAACATGGCCGACGTCGAGCTCGCGGCCTTCGAGGCGGCGGTCACCGACTGGGAGCGCTGCCGCGGCTTCGAGAGGATGTGAGCCGCGTGAGCACCATGCACGACGTCGATCAACCCGGCCGACCGGCCGACGCGATCCGCGACGATCGCCCGTGCCGGCGCTGCGACGGAGACCGACGCCGCGATCGAGCGGCCGCGCACGCGGCGTTCCCGGCCTGGCGCGACGTCGCGCCCGGCGAGCGCGGCGCGGCTGCTGCGGCGCGTTCGCCGCCGTCGTCGACGCGCACATCGAGGAGCTGGCCGCAGCTCGAGGTCGCGCAACGCCGGCCACACCATCGGCAACGCGCGCTGGGAGGCGGGCAACGTCCGCGACGTGCCTGAACTACTACTCGGCCGCGCCCGAGCGGCTGTTCGGCCGGCAGATCCCGGTGGCCGGCGGCATCGACGTCACCTTCCACGAGCCGCTCGGCGTCGTCGGCATCATCGTGCCGTGGAACTTCCCGATGCCGATCGCCGGCTGGGGCTTCGCGCCCGCGCTCGCCGCCGGCAACACCGTCGTGCTCAAGCCGGCCGAGCTGACGCCGCTGACCGCGATCCGGCTCGGCGAGCTCGCGCTCGAGGCCGGGCATCCCCGAGGGCGTGTTCACGGTCGTGCCCGGGCAAGGGCTCGGTGGTGGGCGAGCGGTTCGTCACCCACCCCGCCGTGCGCAAGGTCGTGCTTCACCGGCTCGACCGACGGTCGGCAAGCGGATCATGGCGCGGCTGCGCCGACCAGGTGAAGCGGGTGACCCTCGAGCTCGGCGGCAAGAGCGCCAACATCGTCTTCGCCGACGCCGACCTCGAGCAGGCAGCGGCGACGGCGCCGTACGCCGTCTTCGACAACGCCGGCCAGGACTGCTGCGCGCGCTCGCGGATCCTGGTGCAGCGCATCGGCGTACGACGAGTTCCTGGGCTGCTCGAGCCGGCCGTCAAGGGCGATGCGGGTCGCCGACCCGCCGCCGACGCCGACGCGAGATGGGCCCGCTGATCTCGGCGCGAGCAGCGGGAGACGGTGCCGCGCTACGTCCGACGGCGCCGACGTGGCGTTCCGCGGGCCGTGCCCCGGACCGGGCCGGGCTTCTGGTTCCCGCCGACGGTCGTGCTGCCGGCGACGACCGGACGACCCGGTGTGGCGCGAGGAGGTCTTCGGCCCGGTCGTCGCGGTGCTGCCGTTCGACGACGAGGCGGACGCGATCGCGCTGGCCAACGACACCGAGTACGGCCTGTCGGGCTCGATCTGCACCCGCGACCTCGGCCGGGCGCCTGCGGGTCTCCCGGGCCGTCGAGGCCGGCAACCTCAGCGTCAACTCGCACTCCTCGGTGCGCTACTGGACGCCGTTCGGCGGCTTCAAGCAGTCCGGCCTCGGCCGCGAGCTCGGCCCGGACGCGCTCGACGCGTTCACCGAGGAGAAGAACGTCTTCATCGCCACGTAACGAGCTCGTCCAGCTGACTCAGCAGGGAAGGACACGGCATGGACCGGCTCGAAGGCAAGGTCGCGGTGATCACCGGAGGCGCGCAGCGGCATCGGCCTGGCCACCGTGCGCCGGTTCGCCGCCGAGGGCGCGAAGGTCGTCGTCGGCGACATCGACGACGCCGAGGCCGGCGGGGCCGTCGCGGACGAGCTCGGCGGCCTGTTCGTCGCACGTCGACGTCACCGACCAAGGACGAGGTCGACGCGCATGTTCGCCGACCGCGAAGGAGACCTACGGCTCGGTCGACATCGCGTTCAACAACGCCGGCATCTCGCCGCCGGACGACGACTCGATCCTCGACACCGGCCTCGACGCCTGGCGGCGGGTGCAGGAGGTCAACCTGACCAGTCGTCTACCTGTGCTGCAAGGCCGCGCTGCCGTACATGCGCGAGCAGGGCAAGGGCTCGATCATCAACACCGCGTCGTTCGTCGCGGTGATGGGCGCGGCGACCTCGCAGATCTCCTA
Source organism: uncultured Actinomycetota bacterium (assembly GCA_963819215.1). Lineage (GTDB taxonomy): Bacteria > Actinomycetota > Actinomycetes > Prado026 > Prado026 > CAWFVK01. The sequence continues at coordinate 467,608 of CAWFVK010000009.1, forward strand.
CACGGCGTCCAAGGGCGGCGTGCTGGCGATGAGCCGCGAGCTCGGCGTGCAGTTCGCCCGCGAGGGCATCCGCGTCAACGCGCTCTGCCCCGGGCCGGTGAACACGCCGCTGCTGCAGGAGCTGTTCGCCAAGGACCCCGAGCGCGCCGCCCGCCGGCTCGTGCACATCCCGATGGGCCGGTTCGGCGAGCCCGAGGAGATCGCCGACGCCGTGCTGTTCCTGGCCAGCGACGACTCCTCGTTCATCACCGCGTCGAACTTCCTGGTCGACGGCGGCATCTCCGGCGCCTACGTCACTCCGCTGTAGGCGCTGGATCGCGGGCTGGGCTGCTCGGTCAGGAGCGCCGGGATCTGCCCCGTGGCCGCCACCCCCGCCGCCGAACGCTCAGCAATCACAGCCTTCTCACCGACCGACAACCGCAGACGACAACCCCGAACAGAATGGTGTTGCGTCGACGACCTGAGACCATCGCACCTCGGTGCGCTGATCTCTCGTTAGACCTCGGACAGGAAGGGCAGCACGGCGTCGTTGAACAACTCGGGCGCCCGCATGTTGATCACATGGTCGACGTTGGCGATTGCCACCGTTCGGGCACCGGGGATCCGATCCATCATGATCTGAGACTCGCGCTGCGAGAACACGGGATCGTGATCGGCCGGCAGCACAAGAGTCGGACAGCGCACGTCCTCGAGGCGCTCGATCGCCGGCGGATCCAACTCCTCGGCTGCGCTGACGTCCATCGTCAGCTCGTGGAGGTTGTCGAACGCGATCTCGTGGATCCGGCGACCGGCAGGGTCCCCGAATCCCAGCGGCGCCCAGGATCTGAGCCGCAGCTCCTGCGCCTGCTCGAGCTCGCCCGCCCGCACGAGACCCTGTATGGCCCCAAACCGATCTTCCCACTCTCGCTGGTCTTCGTCGGTCCCCTCGTTGCCGCCCAGCGCGGCCGCTACCAGGACAAGGCCGTTCACGCGGGAGGGATCGGTCAGCGCAGCGTCGAGAGCGACGCCGCCTCCCATGGAGCAGCCCACGAGTGCTGCGCTACGCATCCCCGCCGCGTCCATCACCCCGAACAGGTCGCGAACATGGGAGTACGAATGCGCCGACGGGCGGTCCGACCTTCCGTAGCCCCGAAAGTCATAGCGCAGCACGCGATGCCGCGCCGCGAAGGCATCCCACTGGTCGTCCCACGTCCGGCAGTCCCACAGGCCAGGGTGGAGCAACACCACTGGGGTGCCTTCACCGGCGATCTCGACCCACAACGCTGCCCCTTCGACCGAGACAAGCGTCCCGGGCGTCGAGGTCTGGCTACCGATGGCGTCCAAGCGCTCCCCATCCCGGTTGGGTACGGATGACATCTTCGCCACATCACTCTTTGGGCACAACACTGAATGCGCACCGATCGGCACATAGGTTCGGCGTGGGTCAGGCTTCCGACCACCCGAGTTCCTGATCGAGTCGGGTCGGCCAGTCGTCGTCGGCTAGACCCCCGCGAACGAGCACATCTCGCCAGTCGATGCCAGCCAAGGCAACTGAGTCGTTGAACCGGGCAAGATCGCCTGCAGCCCAGAGCACGATGGCCGACTGAATGCGCTCAGAGTCGGACAACTCACCCAAGCGCCGGATCAGATCGTCTGCGCTGCCCTTCTCGGGGAAGTCGCGGCGGACGCGGGCGGCCAGTCGCTCCGTGACATCGGGCACGTTCAGATGATCGCAGGGCACCCGCCCGTGATCGGCACGTCGGCGCGGGCGTCCGCCCGGGGTGAACTGGCGGGCGCACCCCGGAGCGACTCCCATGAAAGAGCCTCAGGGCTACCGCCCGACTCGCTCTGAGGCACGCAACTCGAAGTCTGGCAGACGATCGAGGCGCGCACCGATCGGCACATCTGTATGCACCTTCGGTCGCACTAGTTGCTGCGTCCCGCATCGTTGTCGCGCATCCAATGGCGAGCCAGAGTCCTGAACCGCGGAGTAATGCTCGCGGACCCACCTCCATGCCCAACATCGTTGAAGACCTCGAACCGCCAGCCGTTACTAAGCGTCAAGGACTCGACCCAGTCGTCATCGACCCGGAAGTCCTCCACGAGGAGACCACACAGCTCTTGAGCGGACTCAGCGACTTGGGGAGACGACCACCCGAAGATGGTCGCCTCACCTTCTTTGACTCGCCATGCGGCCTCGAAGTTGATGCCCCAACCTGGCCCACCCAGGGCTATCCAGGTGTCACGAGTCGTCACCGTGGCGACCGTCAGAGGAAGTTCACGTCGCCACTCTTCCTCGAAACCGAACATGGACTCAGTCTGGCAGCCGGTCGCCCTGAGCAACGCAACAACGGGTCAGCCGACGCGCTCTATCGGCACTCCCAGAGCGCCCGGAGCTAACCGCGTCTCGGCTCCCAAGTCGTGTTCAGGCGACCCCGGTCGAACTCGCGAAGCGTCCACTTGGCGTCGACCGCGACGAGCCCGTCTGCCGCTTCCAGTTCAGTGAGAACCTGACGAGCCCGCGCCTCGTCCCAGGACAACGACCAGGCCGCGGCCGACATCTGTACCGTCTCCACGTCCGACGCCAAGAGCGCAGAGATGCCTTCGCGGCCGTCGGGCCGCTCGCGCAGGATCAGGTGGAGCGCCTGGGCCTGGTTGAACAGGCGATTCCAAGTCCGGGACGTCCCCCCGGCCTCGATGCGATTTGCGTGCATGTCTAAGAGGGTGGTCCGAAGCTGCTCGAGCAGCACGCCGGTCGGCGCTGGGTCAGCGGGCTTCACTCGCACATCCTGCCGGATCGACCCGCCCGGGAACGGCACGTCTGCGCGTTGAAGTCGAGGCAAGAGGGCAGCTGATGGTCGAGGAGCCCCCACGTTCCCATGCGTATACGCGTACCTTCGACCTCATGAGTCCGAGCGAGTCCCCCGACGATCCCTTCGAGCGGTACCGGGGTCTCACAGCCGATGAAGCGTCGGCGCTGGCGGCGGCGGAGGGATACAACCTTCGCCTTGTCCCGCACGATCAGAAGTACGTCACCTTAGTACTTTGGACCAACATGCTGAGCCTGCGCCTCGATGAGTCAGGGCGGGTGCGGCCGATGGTCCGCTAGCACAGATCGGCACGTCTGTGCTGCTGTCTGTTGCGACTGAACAGCCTGCTTGATCCGCGCCGCGACGGCTCCGAGCGTGTCAGCTTCGTCGGTCGGCAAGTGAGCAGAGGCGAGGGTGTCCGACATGGCTGTCACCACGGCAAGCCACCCGTCAGTGAGACCACTATTCGCACGCCACGTGGGCATGAGCCGCTGCACCGCTTCGGTGTCGCCACGGTCTAGCCAGCGCTCCAAGAGTGCCTCGACAGGTTCGATGACCGATGCCTGCCAGTCCGACTCCACCGCTCCATCATGCCCGACCAAGATCCACCCCGATCGGCACCTATGCGTGGTGCTCAACCCGTCGGTGCTCAGCGACCCAGGCGCGGGCAGCAGGCTCCGAAGGGCTTGCAGGGCTGTCGATGAGGCACTCAGGGCAGCGAGCGAAGTGCTCCCCGTCGTCGTCCCACTGGTGAAGATCCCCATCCTTCACCCAGTCAGGTGACCACCGGATGGAGAAGGCGTAGTCGACATTCACGGCGATCGATTCGGCCAGCCTGTCCACGGTTTCGTCTGAGAGGCCCAAGGACCACATGCCGTTCTGCACGAGGACTTCCGCGCGCACATTGGCGCGGAGCAGATCGAACGTCCTGCGTTCCACGTCTTCGATTTCTGGCACCCGCTCATACTGCCGGATCGATCCGCCCGTGATCGGCACTTCGCGGGCAGACTCCTAACCGTTGTGGATCAAGCCCCGTGTCTCTGCAATCAGGAGGGATTCGAGGGTGCCAGTGACCTGGCGGACGGACAGTCCCGGGGACAGGGCCTCGAAGACCTCATCGTGGAAGGCCAGGAAGTAGTGGTGGAGAGCGCGGTACCGGGTCTCGTCGTGCTGCGGATGAACGGAGTTGATCCGAATCGCCTCCGCCAGCCAGTCCGAGTTCGTCACCTCATGTGCGCGGTAGTACTCCAGCCCACGGCCCATCAACGGGTGCCCGTGAAGAGCCTCATCGTTTGGCGGCCCAAATCGCAGTGCGTAGCAGCGTTCGAACGTGATCAGCAGAAACGGCTCCTCTCGGGTATCGGACGGGGACACCGACTGGGCCCACGAGCCGTCCCAGTCCAAGGGGGTGCTTGCTGCGTGGCACACAACGACCGTCTTGCCGCTGCTCGCGACAACGTGCGGCAACGGTGCGCCGCCGTCCCAGCCGACACCAAGATCGAGGACCTCGGCATACGGCCAGCCGCGCTCGCGAGCCAAGTCCCTCTCCGCGATGAGGAGTCGCTCTCGTGCCTCCGCGGCTCGGGCCAGGTCTGACCACCCAACGGCGCGCTGATGTTCCCTGGCCAGTTCCAGCTCGCGCTCAAAATCGTCCGACACAGGACCAGTATCGGCGCTCGCGACGCGAACCTAA
>CAWFVK010000010.1:0-30296 GCA_963819215.1 uncultured Actinomycetota bacterium
CCTACCCCGCTGAGTTCCGTTCTCGTGCTGTCGCGCTTCTGCGCGCCGGCAAGCCCCAGACTCAGGTCGCTTACGAACTCGGCCGAGCACAACACGTGTCTACAACTGGGTCCGTCAAGATCGCATCGACCGGGCGAGCTGGCCGGGGTCACGACGGCGAGAGCGCAGATTGCAGCCGGGCCCGCAAGCGCATCCGTGAGCTGGAGAAGCAGGTCGAGATCTTGACGCCAGGCGTCGGCGTTCCTCGGCGAGGAGCGGCCCCACCCAAAAGGCTTCACCCGGTGATCGACCGACTCGTCGACGCCGGGCTGCCGGCGAAGGCTGCTGCCGCGTGCTTGGGGATCACCAGCCCGGGCTACTACAGGTACCGAACGCCGCCCGATCGTCGCCGACGCAGATGCGCCGGCAGTGGCTGACCGGGCTGATCCGGGAAGTCCACGTCGCCTCGCGCGGCACCTATGGCTACCGCCGCATCCATGCCGAGCTGACCATCGGGATGGGCGTCAAGGTCAGCAGCCGGCTGGTCTCGGTGTTGATGAGCAAGGCCGGGATCTACGGGCTTCCCGGGCCGGCGCGGGTCAAACGCCGGCAGCGCGGCATCGTCACCGCCGACGACCTGGTCAACCGCGAGTTCCGCCGGCACCGCCCGAACGAGCTGTGGGTCACCGACATCACCGAACATCCGACCCGGGAAGGGAAGGTCTACTGCGCGGCGTGATGGACACGTTCAGCCGCAGGATCGTCGGCTGGTCGATCGACTCCCGGCAGGACTCGACGCTGGTCGTGAACGCCCTCGACATGGCCATCCGCAACCGCCGACCCGAACCCGGCGGCATCGTCCACGCCGATCACGGAGTCCAGTTCACCTCATGGTCCTTCGGAGAGAAGATCCGCTCCGCGGGCCTGATGCCGTCCTTCGGCACCGTCGGCGACGGCCTGGACAACGCGATGATGGAAATCGTTCTGGTCCTCGATGCAGATCGAGCTACTCAACCGCCAGAAGTGGCAGACCAGAGTCGAGCTGGCCAACGCGATCTTCGACTACATCGAGATCTTCCACAACCGCCAACGACGCCACTCCGCGCTCGGCTACCTCACCCCGAACCAGTTCGAGATAGCGTCCCAACTACCGCATTCCCCGCCTGAGATTCACACCTCAACGGGTAACCAGGCCGTAGGGCAGGTCAGCGAGTCAACGAAAGTCTGGGCAGTCCCGTATTCACCGACGCTTCACCGTCCTGAGGTCAGCCATCGATCCGGCCGGCCGAAACCCTGACCCCAGTCCGGTCATCCGCTCGCCTGCAGGGTGCAACACGATCCGCTCAGGCCAGATACCGCCGACCGCCCCCCACAGCCTTTTCGCTCACTCCGTTCGACGTTCGGCCGCTTTGGCACCGGGACTGGACAGCAGATTTTACAATCAACCCGTCCTCAATGCATCTTGCCACTCGTTGAACTGAGACGGAGCTAGTGGAAGCTTTCGTACCTGAACACCAAAGTGGTTGTACAACGCGATAGCCGCGCTCGCTCTGGCACGTCGATCCAACTTTACTATATGCCCAAGACCAGCAATTGCGATCACGAAGGTCCCCAGGACGCCTGCAGTGATGAAGAGGGGAACAGCATTCCCGACAACGAGGCTGATAAAAACCCCGAAGGCTAAGTATGCAAGAAAGCTCAGTCGCGCGCGAATTCGGCCCACACGCCACACAGAGTCAATGGAAGTCAAACTCTCCGTCCCCAACCTTGCAGCCAAACGGCTCGTCATCTCGGTGCGGGTCAGACGTCCTGAGATGAGGGGATCGAGCGATTCCGTCATTAGAATTGCCCCGAATAGGTTATACGGGTAGTTTAAATATGGGCTCAGAATCCATAGTCCTACACCAGTCCAGGCTACTAGGACGACATCACTCCACGCTTGTACCCCGGACACCCCCGTGACTCTTAGAGCCGCCAGCGCACCGGCAGCCGTTGCCACAAGCAGGCAAATGAGTATTTGCCCTCGGGGTGTGCCTCTTTGTCCACTCATCGTGCGACGAAATTGAGGTTTCAGAAGAGAGGATCTCCAATGTTGAACCACGGCCTCAGCCTTCATGTTCTGTTTCGAGGTCGCACGACTAGGACGTCAACGCTGCCTGGCGCCCGGGTCCGACATCAGGCAGATCGGAACCAGAGTCACCGCCCGCGACAAGCAACAAGGCAATTACGGGCACCACCGCAATTATGCCCACCGCTTCGCCGCCTTTCTCAAGTGGACCCAGGTCACTCTTCTGGCTGTATGTCAGAGTGATCGTACCGCTGACCTTGCCGTCACCGCCCGGCAGATTCTGCTCGACCGTGTCTTCGATGCCAACGGATCCTGCCGACACCTCGAGCGAGACCTTAGACTCGCCCACTTGAGTTTCTAGGCCCTTTATTGTCGTGTACCCCCCTCCCCGCCGTGGTATCACGGTTTCTGGCGAGGCAGCTAGATCCTTGAGGGCCCGAGCGAGATCCCAGCTCAGGACCGTCCCCCCGTCTGTGATCAGCTCGATCGTCGCCCCATCGGGGGACACGGTAAGAGCCCAGTTGGACTCATCGCTGGCGATGTCAACGCTTCCGCTCAAGGTAAGTTCGCCTGCTCCATCTGTGAGGGTGGTCTTAGGTAGATCCACGGTTACAGTCACAGGTGGTGTCCATTTCGGAGGCGGCTTGCCCGGTCCGGTTGGCGGTGGTACGACCACCGGCTTGCCGGGGTCTGGGTTCCCCCCTGGGCATTGTCTGGCTTTCCCGTGTCCGGGAGGCGGACATCCGGCAAGCCCGTTTGGATCGGACAGGCTGGTGGGGTTGCTGTTGGCGTAGGCGTAGGGGTCGGCGCTGACAGCGCTGGCGCTGCTGTTGAGTGGGTCGGTTGAGGTGAAGTGGGCGAGGGCGGGGTTGTAGTAGCGGGCTCCGAGGAGGTCGAGGCTGGTGCTGGGGTCGTTGGTTTTGCCGAGGTAGCCGCGGTCAGTGCCGAGCAGGGCCTGGGGGGTGGGGCTGCTGGTGGCGCCGCGGAGTTGCCCGTAGGGGGTGTAGAGGGCGCGGGCTTCGACGCCGGTGGAGTCGGGCAGGACGATTTGGGAGGAGTCTTGGTCGTCGTTGGCGAGCCAGGACAGGCCGCTGGCGGTGCGCATGGCGACGGTGGCGTACCGCAGGTGCAGTAGCGGGTCCCGGTGGCGGTCGATAGCTACCGAGCGTTGGCGTGGATTTCTTCGCCTTCGACGTACGGGTGGTGCCGGAGGAGTCGCCGCGGACGAGCCGGTTGCCGGCGGCGTCGTACACGTTAGTGCTCGCGGTAGGGGCGGTGACCTCCAGCGAAGTCCACTCGACCGGACGTCCCAGCCGTACTGGGTGGCCGTGGACTGCCGACGGTTTGGGCGCGTCATCTGCCCGTCGGCGTTGTACGTGTACGTGGCGCCGGCGTTCACTGTCGAACAGCGTGCGGCCGCCCTGGTGCATGGTGCTGGTGCCGTAGGTGAAGGTCTGCGTCGTGTGGTGTTCCGGCTGCTGTCGATGTAGCGCGCCGCTGGACATGGTGGCGCCTGGACCCGGTTCCCGCCGTACGTATTGGAACACGTATTTCATGTAGTCGATCGACACGCCGGGACCGGCGCAGGCGGCGCTGACGGCGTCCAGCGCCGGAGCTGCAGACTCATCCCAGGACTCGTCGAACCGGTTGAACCCGTCGTAGTGTTCCAGATGTCGACAGCGTGCAACGAGCCCGCCGGAGTGGGCACGTCGCGTACTCCGAGCTAGAGTTCGCGAGCGCCGTCCCCGGGAGCTGCCGTCGACGGCGCCGGCTGCACCGGATCGCCCACCATACCGGCGACGACCCCACCGCCACGGGACCCCACAGCCCCACCGGTCCCGCCCACGAACGACGGCCAGGCCGTGGCCTGTGACGCCAACCGCTGAGCCTGCGCCACCGCGGTGCCCGAGGGTGGCGTCAACGTCACCGCCGTCGAAGAAGCCGCCGGCAACACCACTTTCGGCGGGGCAGTCAAACGATCGTGTCCGTCTCCGACTTCACTGGACCCGAACCCGCTGGCAACGAAGACGACGGCACCGAGGTCACCGGAGCCGGCACAATCGACGCGGACACCATCGCCGGCGACGCGGCCGCCTGCCCCTGGCAGCCAGCAGGGCGAACCCCGTCACCCCGCAAATCAGAACGCCACGCGCCGAACGCGGCAAACGAAAGGCAAAAGACCGATGGCCGCCCAAACCGGCAAAGACGTCTCCCGCTCCCGCGCAACGCTTCCTGACCTGCGATGAACCAGCCAGTCAGCTAGCAACGGCTCGCACGATCACCTGGAGGCAACGTAGACCCGCGGTCACCCGGCGTGAAGGCAGTTTCACAAAACTGCCCAGCGGTCCACCCGAACGGGTCTGCCTTCCGATGAGCTACCGACGCGGGCCCAGGGCTGTCACGATGTAGGGCGACCTCCTGATTCCGAGTGCCGTATGTGACTGGCGAACGGCTCGACGCAGGCGGCGAGAATCGAACACCTAAAGCCACGTCATGCCGGCGCTCTTCTCGGCCCGGTTGCGGAGTCGATGCAGCGCGCGCTTTGAGGTGAGGGAGGACCGCATGAGTTCACGATCGTTTAGCTCCATACACCACCCGATACACCACCCACGGCAGGGCGCACACGCCTCGTCGACCCCAGAGTCCGGCATCGTCACAGTTCACAGGGGTAGGCCGCCTGGGGATCGAACCCAGAACCCGCGGATTAAAAGTCCGCTGCTCTGCCAATTGAGCTAACGGCCCTGAAGGTCCAGCTCTTGCCGTGACCGTCGGGATGACCACCAGGTGGTCAGGGTCTGTCCTTCCTCCTTCTTCCCACGACACCTCGTCGCGCTGACCCAGACGTGAGATCGCTCTGCCTTGCGCAACCATAGCCAAGCTCGTCGGCTCCGAAGGCCTCGAACGTCTGGCTAGGCCTCGCGGCTGGCGTGCTCGACGCAGGCCCGGAGCATCGCGGCGAGCTCCTCCACACTTTCAGCGCGGCGGCGGAAGCGAATGACCCGCGGACGCATGCCCCACGTGTCGATGACGTCGAGGGTCAGCCCGTCAGCACGCAGCGAACCAAGCGAAGCCGAGAGCACGTCGGCAACCGTGATGCCTGCGGCGTGGGCTGCCAGGTGCCGCAGGTGCTCCGCGTGGTCGACGTTCAGGTGGCGGCGGATGCGCGGGATGTTGGCAGCGACCAGGTCCGGCTCTGCATCGACGTACCGACCCAGCGGGACGTTCATGCCCGTGGTGGTCAGGCGAAGCCGGCTGGCATGCGGGCAGGTCACGCGGACGTGCTCCACGCGGAGCGTCAGCAGCTCGTGAGCCTCGGGTTTCAACGGGATCCGGCGAGCGGCGCTGTAGGAGCGGTCGCGCACCGCGGGATCCATGTCATCAACTGCAAGCAGCCGACCGACCAGCGTGAGACCAACGCCGTGCTCGGGCGTCGGAGCCAGGATCAAGCCAGCCAGCCGACGTGCTCGCGCAGTCCGTGCGAGCGCGCCATCCCGCTGACACACGATGAGCGGTTCACCTTCGTCGTCGGCCACCGGGACGGGGACGCCGTTGCCGCCAAGACGGTAGGGACCGTTGAGCAGCAGGGCGCCGCGATCGGCGCCCGCCAGTGTCGTCCGAGCCCGACGAGCAAGGTCACCGTCGTCGAGCGCGACATCCCTGGCCGACACCGGCGGGGCCTGCGCGTGCTCCATGGTGAACCTCCAGGACGAGTAAGGTTAGGCTAACCTAACCAAATGCGGGGAATACCGGCAAGGGTTTCTCGCGCCGTCTCGCGCCACCGGTGATCAACGCCGCAGCTGGGCCGAGATATCGTGCGAGAGATGAGGCGCGCCGAGCCCCAGGCGGTCGAGCTCGACCTGGGTACGTTGCTGGGCGCGCCCCTGCCCGACGATCGACCGTTGCGGATCCTGGGGCTGTTCGCCCACCCTGACGACGAGGTGTTCTGTGCCGGCGGCACGCTGGCCCTCGCGAGCTCGGCCGGAGCCGAGACGACGGTCGTGTCCCTCACCCGCGGTGATGCCGGCGAGATCCGAGACTCTGCGGTCGCCACCCGCAGGACCCTGGGCGAGGTGCGGGCCAGAGAGCTCGAGCTGTCGGCGGCTGCGCTGGGCGTCCGAACCACGGAATGTTTCGACTTCGGCGACGGCAAGCTGGCAGGCCTGCCCTTTCCCGAGCTCGTCGACGTCGTCGGGTCCGTCCTGGAACGCGTGGAGCCGGACGTAGTCGTCACCTTCGGCGACGACGGCGGCTTCGGGCACCCTGACCACCAGACGTCGAGCCTCGCGATGGTCTCGGCCCGCGCCCAGCTGGCACGGCCACCACGACTGCTGCACGCGCGCTTCCCGGCCCAGGACCAGCTCCTGCTCGACCTGCTCGTCGAGTGGCTGACCTCGGAGGAGCAACGCTTCAGCGGTACCGAGGCCTTCGGCCGCGCGCTGCGGCTCTTCGCCGACGGATCCTCGATGCTGGGCTTCGCCGCGGACCACCTCAGGGTCGAGTGGTTCCCGGCCGGTGCGTTCGTCATCGAGCAGGGTGAGCCACCGAACGAGCTGTTCTGCATCCTGACGGGCAACGTCGACATCGTGGTCGAGGCCCCGGACGGCAAGCTGCGCACGGTGGACTCGGCGGGTCCTGGCGCCTTCGTCGGTCAGGACGGCCTAGCCACGAACCGCCCGCGCAACGCGCACGTGATCGCCCGCAACGACGTGACCTGCTTCGTGCTCGCCCCACGCAGCCGTGACCTCGCGGCCGGTCGCGGGCCCGGAGCGACGCTCCCGACGGTGTCAACGACAGCCGATGCTCCGGTCGAGTCCGTCGACACGTCGGCGGCGATCGACGTCCGGGCCGCCCTCGACCAGAAGATCGACGCCCTGGCGGCGCACCGGTCGCAGTACGCGCTCGACCGCGACCTGCTCCCGCGCCAGGTGCTCGAACCCTTGCTGGGCACCGAGTACTTCTCGGTCGTGCCCTGAGGGGGCACCCCCTCAAGGCTGACGTGGCGCGCTAACAGCCCAGCCCGTCAGCCGGCCATCGGCCGGTGGCCAGCACCTCGCGGAACTTCTCGAGGTACGGCTGGAGGTCGAGGTCGTTGGCCGCGAGCCACTCGTCGGAGAAGTAGGTGTGGCCGTAGCGCTCGCCGCCGTCACAGATGAGGCGTCACGATGCTGCCGTGCTCGCCGTCCGCCGACCATCTCGCAGGCCAGCCGCAGGGCTCCCCACAGGTTCGTCCCCGTCGACGCGCCGACCCGTCGGCCGATGATCGGCCCAGCCGCGTGCGCGGCCGCGATGGAGGCGGCATCGGGGACGCAGATCATCCGGTCGACGATCGTCGGGATGAAGCTCGGCTCGACGCGTGGTCGGCCGATGCCCTCGATCCGCGAACCGCGCTCGCTGGTCACCGTCCGGTCGTCGTCGTTCCAGGCCGTGAAGAACGTCGAGTTCTCCGGATCGACGACGGCCAACCCCGTGGGGTGCCTGCGGTAGCGGATGTACCGGCCGATGGTCGCGCTGGTGCCGCCGGTGCCTGCCCCGACCACGATCCAGCGCGGGATCGGGTGCCGCTCGAGGCTGAGCTGATCGAAGATCGACTCGGCGATGTTGTTGTTCCCGCGCCAGTCCGTCGCCCGCTCGGCATAGGTGAACTGGTCGAGGTAATGACCGCCCGTCTCCTGCGCGAGCCGAGCCGCCTCGGCGTACACCGCCGTCGGGTTGTCGACGAAGTGGCAGCGACCACCCTCGCGCTCGATCAGCGCGACCTTCTCCGACGAGAGCGTCCGCGGGACGACCGCGACGAAGGGCAGCCCGATCATCCGGGCGAAGTAGGCCTCACTGATCGCCGTGGAGCCGGACGACGCCTCGATCACCGTGGTCTTCTCGTGGATCCAGCCGTTGCACAAGGCGTAGAGGAAGAGCGAGCGCGCCAGCCGGTGCTTCAACGAACCGGTCGGATGCGTCGACTCGTCCTTGAGGTAGAGGTCGACGTCCCAGCTCGCAGGCAACGGGAACGGCACGAGGTGGGTGTCGGCCGAGCGGTTGGCGTCCGCCTCGACCTTGCGGATCGCCTCGTACGCCCAGGCGCGGGCGCCGGCTGAGCTCTTGTCGACGTCGGTCTGCATGCAGCGACATTAGCCTCAGCCGCTTCCACAGCGACCATCCACAGCCGCCCCGCCGGCTGTCCACCGGCGCCCAGCAGGGGCTTACGAGCTGACCAGTCGCAGGAGCAGAATTCGGCGCACGGGGGTCCGTCGCAAGCGAGCGTGGACCGACAGCGAGCGGAGTTCCACGCGCGAGCCTGTTCCCACCTCTCAGGAAGGCCGTCATGACCAGCATCGACGTCTCCAGTGCAGAGCAGTCCAGGACCATCGAGTCCCCCGCCATCGACATGAAGCTCGAAGTGCTGGTGCTTCCCGTCTCCGACATCGATCGCGCGAAGGACTTCTACGTCCGGCTCGGCTGGCGCGAGGACGCCGACGTCTCGACGCCCGACGGGTTCCGGCTCGTGCAGCTCACTCCCCCCGGCTCAGGTTGCTCGGTCCAGTTCGGCACCTCGATGACTTCGGCACCTCCCGGCTCCGCGCAGTCAGTCCACCTGGTTGTCCACGACATCGAGGCAGTGCACGACCGCTTGGCAGCAGGGGGTTTCCCGGTCACGGGGGTGTTCCACTGCGAGTCCGGTTTCGCCTGTCGGTTCAGCGCCGACGCCACCCCAGGGCGGGTCAGCGGTCGCGCGCCGGCCGATGCCAGCTACTCCTCCTTCATGTCGCTCACCGACCCGGACGGCAACAGCTGGCTCTTCCAGGAGGTCACCTCCCGGCTTCCCGGTCGCGTCGACCCGGCCGCCACCGCGTTCGCCTCGGCCGCCGACCTGGCCAGTGCGATGCGACGCGCGGCCGCCGCACACGGCGAGCACGAGAAGCGAACCGGGCACGGGGACGCCGACTGGCCGGACTGGTACGCCGAGTACATGGTGCGTGAGCAGGCCGGAGAGGCGCTGCCAACATGAGCGACGACTTCGATGTCATCGTCCTCGGCGCCGGCTCGCCCGGTGAGCACTGCGCCGGTGCGCTCGCTGACGGTGGCCTGCGAGTGGCCATGGTCGAACGCGAGCTGGTCGGCGGCGAGTGCTCGTACTGGGCGTGCATCCCGTCGAAGACGCTGCTGCGTCCTGGCGAAGCCGTCCAGGCCGCTCGCGACGCCACCGCCTCCGCCGAGGTCGACGTCAAGGCCGCGCTGGCCTGGCGCGACTACATGGTCTCCGACTACTCCGACGCCGGCCAGGAGAGCTGGCTCAAGAGCAACGGCATCACCTTGCTACGCGGCACGGGCCGGCTGCAGGGGACGGGGATCGTCGAGGTCAACGGTGTGCGGCACACGGCAACCCATGTCGTGGTGGCCACCGGGTCCGACCCGATCACACCGCCGATCGCCGGGCTGCGTGAGCTGACGGGCGTGTGGGGAAGCCGCGAAGCCACGAGCATGCGAGCCGTTCCGCGCCGGCTCATCGTGCTCGGCGGTGGGCCGGTGGGCGTCGAGATCGCCCAGGTGGTCAGGAGGTTCGGCGGGGAGGTCGCGCTCGTCGAAGGCGCTGACCGCCTCCTCGCCCGCGAGGCCGCTGCGCTGGGCGAGGCACTGGGCGACGTCCTCCGCGGGGAGGGCATCCAGCTCAACCTGGGTGCCCGAGCGAGCTCCGCCCGGCAGGAGGGCGACGACTACGTCCTGGTGCTGGACGACGGCCGCGAGCTGCGCGGCGACAAGCTGCTGGTAGCCACGGGACGGCGCCCGCGGGTGACCGACCTCGGGCTGGAGACCGTGGGAGTCAAGGCGGACAGCCACGGCATCCCCGTCGACGCGAAGCTGCAGGTCGGTGACCGGCTCTGGGCGATCGGCGACGTCACTGGGCTCTTCCCGCTGACCCACGTCGGCAAGTACCAGGGCGAGGTCGTCGCTTCGAACATCCTGGGTGAGCCCCGCGACGCCGACTACCGTGCGGTGCCTCGCATCACGTACACCGATCCGCAGGCGGCGGCGGTGGGCGCGACCGAGGCGGCGTTCAGCGGGACCGCGCCGATGTCGCAGGTCGCGAAGATGGAGACCTACAGCCGGGCGTACGCCCAGTCGAACGGCTTCCTGACCCTGCTGAGCGACGGTGAGGTGCTGACCGGGGCCTATGCGCTCGGCCCCGAGGCAGGCGAGTGGTTGCAGCAGGCCACGCTCGCGATCCGGGCACGCGTTCCGGTCGAGGTGCTGCGCGACACCATCCAACCGTTCCCGACGTTCTCCGAGATCTACGTCGCCGCGATCAAGTCCCTGCACGACACCATCAAGGCTGCGCGTCGATGAGCGGCCTCGGGCGCCAACAACTGCAAGGCGGTGAGTGAACGATGCGAGCTGACATCGTCCCCGGCGGGACGTTCCCCGACTACTCCCTCCCCGACCACACCGGAACGGTGCGCAGCCTCAGCGAGCTCCAGGGCGACGACCCGATGATCCTGACCCTCGCCCGCGGTCACTACTGCCCCAAGGAGCATCAGCAGCACCTCGACCTCGCGGCCTTCCAGCCGAAGATCGCCGTGGCATACACGCAGATCGTCACCATCGCCACGGACGAGCACCACACCCTGCAGGAGTTCCGCGCGTCTGTCGGCGCGTGGTGGCCCTTCCTCTCCGATCCCGGTCGCATCGTGCAGCGGGACCTCGACATCCAGGAGTACACCGACCCCGACCACGACCCGATGATCCCGCACACGCTGGTGCTCAAGCCGGGGCTGGTCGTCCACACCATCTACAACGGCTACTGGTTCTGGGGACGCCCGTCGACCGCCGACCTCTGGCGCGACCTCCGGTCGGCCACCAGCGAGGTCCGGCCCGACTGGGACCTGAGCAAGCCCGGCTTGCGTGCGGCGTGGGACGCCGGTGACCACTCCTCCTTCCATGGCTGGGATCGACGGGCGGCCGAACCCACCGAGCCGTCCTAGCGACCAAGCCCTCGTAACGGCCCGGCCGTCGAAGGAGCAGCACATGCCGTGGTTCCCGGAGTTCGTCAGCGCCGTCGAGCTCGCCAGGGTCGAGACCCGGGCGGCGGGGCACGCCGACCCCGTCGGCGAGTACCTCACGTCGCTCAGCAACGGGGACTACGCCGCGCTTGAAGACTCCTGGCCCGGCGACATCGTCGTTCTCGACCCCAGGGCCGGTGAGATCCGCGGCCCGCGGCACCTGCGCAAGTTCGTCGCCAGCAACAGGTCCTGGATGGCCGAGCATCACGTCCGCACCGAGGTCGTGGCCTCGACCCGGACGCAGGGAAGGGCTGTCGTCGAGCTCCTCGCGCACCTCGCGGACGGCGGCCGGGACTGGGCCTGGCCGATCGCCGTCGTCGCCGAGTCCGCCGACGAGGAGTCCGTCATGTTCCGGACCTACTGCTCGCAATGGCCGGTCGACGGGCGGCGCCACGTCCGCCCCCCGATCCTGCCGCGCGGCCGCGAGGCCCCCGGTGACGTCGTCAGCCGGCACCAGTCGGCCCTGGACGCGGGCGACGTCGAGGCCGTGCTCCGGACGTTCGCGCCGGACGCCTATCTGCGGTCCTTCGCAGGTCCGCGCTCACTGCACCGGGGTACCGACGAGCTCCGCGCCTACTTCGCGGACTGCTTCAGCGCCGGGGGTGGGATCGACCTCGAGACCTGCGTGGTCACCGACGACGGTGTGCGGTGCGTCGTCGAGTACAACTGCCTCGGCTGGGGAAGCCAGCCGCTGCAGCCGCAAGCAGGAGTCGGCGTCTACGAGCGCAGCCCCGACGGTCTGCTGGCGGCGGCTCGCATCTACGACGACATCAAGCCACCGTTCGAATCAGAGCTGCTCGCCTCGCCGCTTGGCTAGCTCGTCGCGTCGGGCCGCTGTGGACTCGTCGGTTCGGCTGGCCTGCTCGGTTCGGCTGGCCTGCTCGGTTCGGCTGGCCTGCTCCCGGGCTGCGCGGTAGCTCGTGAGCTGAAAGCGCCAAGCAGCGGCGAGGTCGTCCTCGCCGAGAGCCTCGGCCTCGCTGATGTCCGCAAGGAGCTCCTGCTCGAACTCATCAGGCACATCGCGGAGCCTAGCCGAGAGTGGCGATCAGCTGACTGCGCTTGCCGGGTCATTCGGATGCGGGGTCAGCGGGGTGATCTCGTCGGTGCGCCAGACTTTCAGCGGCATCGACTCGAGAACCTCCTGCAGCTCGGCCTCATCGGCGGCCGCGAACAGTCCAAGACTGCGCCACTCCCCTGGTTGCAACGGCGGGCGCCACAGCCGCAGCAGATGGCCCTGCGTCGCGAGCGTCCGGGAGTGAGCCGCCTCACGGCTCCTCATGTCCAGGACCGCAGCCTCCGACGTCCCGTCAGGAACGCGCGTGGTCATGCTGACGAGGTACTCCACCTCATCCTCCTTCTGGATCCGAGCTGCGGTCAGCTGTGCCGCAACGGCAGCCGGACCGCGATCACGGTGTCGCCGGGGCTCGAACGGATGTCGATGCTGCCGCCGTGGCGCTCCACCACGATCCGGCGAGCGATGTCGAGGCCGAGGCCGGTCCCTTTGCCGACGTCCTTCGTGGTGAAGAACGCGTCGAACGCGCGGGCAGCGACCGCGGGTGGCATGCCAGGGCCGCTGTCGCCGACGTCCACGACGATCGCGTCACCGTCGACCCGGGCCGCCAGCCGGAGCACCCCCACGCCGTCCATGGCATCCACCGCGTTGTCGATGAGGTTCGTCCAGACCTGGTTGAGCTCCCCGGGGTAGGCCTCGATCAGCGGGACGTCCGCACCGAACTCCCGCTCCACGCTCACCCCGCCCCGCAGCTTGTAGCCGAGCATCAGCAGCGTGCTCTCGATGCCCTCGGTGACGTCGACGGTCTGCAGGGAACCCTCGTCCATGTGCGAGTAGGACTTGATCGCGCCGACCAGGTCGGACACCCGCTGCGTCGACTCCTTGACCTCACCGACGATCGCGTTGACGGCGAAGGTGCTCGCCAGCCACTCCAGCCCCGGGCGCAACGCGGTCGTCTTCGAGCACCTCCGCCACCCGGTCGCACCACCCGACGCTCACGCCGGCGTCAGCGAGCTGCGCGGCGATCGTCCACTCGTCCGCCATCCCACGCGCTCGCATCCAGTCGGCGAGCCGCTCCTCGAGGTCCGCGCGCGCCACCGGGTCGCGACGACCGACACCCGGCTCGACCTCCTGGCGGAGCTCGTCGAGCGCAGAGAACTGGCCTGCGGTGATGTCCCCACGGGCGAGCCTGCCCAACGAGCCGAGCAGCACCCCGACCTCGTCCTTGAGCGAGTCGACCGCCCGGGTGGCGGCAGCGGCCGGGTTGTTGATCTCGTGCGCCAGCCCCGCGGACAGCGTGCCGAGAGTCACCAACGCCGCCCGCTGCCGGGCCCCGGCCTCGATGCTCCGCGCGGTGTGCATCATCCCGTCCAGGAGGTGCGAGATGAGCGGATAGGTGTCGACGAAGGCCCGCAGCGCCGGCGATGGGACTCGCAGCATCCGGCCGCTGCTGGTCGAGCGACCGGTCGCGAGGTAGACGCCGGACGTGTCCCACGCACGAAACCCGCCGGCCCATCGCCCAGGGACGTCGAAGCGACCGAAGACGACCTCCTCGCTGCCGATGAGCCTGAGCAGGTCGAGGGTGCCCTCGACCATCACCCACCAGTAGTCCGCCGGTTCGCCGTCCCGCCAGAGCGTCTCGCCCGGGCCGAAGAAGACCTCGTCGCTCGCGTCGATCAGGCTCTGGAGCTGCTCGTCGCTCATGCCGGCGAAGAGCTCCATGGACCGCAGGTCGTCGACCCTCATCAGCTGGTCGCCAGATAGCGGTGCACGAGATAGACGGCCATCGCGCCCTCCCCGACCGCCGACGCGACCCGCTTCATCGAGTCGAGGCGGACGTCGCCGGCCGCGAAGACCCCGGGCACGCTGCTCTCGAGCGCGAAGGGCGCGCGCGCCGGCAGCGACCAGCCCACGGCACGGCCGGGGAGCAGAAGGTCTTGGCCGGTGACGACGAACCCGTGCTCGTCCCGGACCACGGGTTCGCCGAGCCAGTCCGTCCGCGGCGTGGCGCCGATGAACACGAACAGCCAGCTCGTGGCCGACCTCGTCCTGCTCGCCGGTGGCCCGGTCGGCGATCGTGAGCGCCTCGAGGTGCCCGTCCCCACGACCGGCGACGACCTGCGCGTTGAGCCGGACCTCGACGTTCGGGGCCGCCTCGATCCGCTCGACCAGGTACGCCGACATCGACGCCTCCAGCGACGCCGGCCCGCACCACCATGACGACGCGCTTCGCGTAGCGCGCGAGGTTGAGCGACCGCCTGCCCGGCCGAGTTGGCGGCGCCCACGACGTAGACGTCGTCGCCCTGCGCACTGGCTGGCGTCGGTCGCGCTGGCGCCGTAGTAGACGCCGCGCCCGGTGAGCTCGTCGAGGCCCGGCGGCGTCGATCCGCCGGTAGGAGACACCGGTCGCCACGATCAGCGCGCGGGCCTCGATCTCGCCCCCGCCGTCGAACGTCACCGCACGGACCGGGCCGCGCTGCTCCAGCCCGACGACGTCGCTGGCCAGCACCATCTCGGCGCCGAACCTGGTCACCTGCGCCACCGCCCGCTGCGTCAGGTCAGAGCCGCGTCAGGCCCTTGGGGAAGCCCAGGTAGTTCTCGATCGCCGCGCTCTGCCCGGCCTGGCCGCCGGGCGCCTCGCGCTCCACGATCACGGTGCTGCAGCCCCTCGGAAGCCGCGTACACCGCGGCAGCCAGGCCGGCCGGACCGGCCCCGACGATGCAGACGTCGTAGAGCGGCTGGTCGGCCTGGGTCCGCAGGCCCAGCGCGTCGGCGAGGTCCCGGCTCGTCGGCGCGCGCAGCGCCTCGCCGTCCGGCACGAGGACGAGCGGGAGGTCCTCGCGCCGGGGCCTCGGCGATCGCCTGCAGCCGCAGCGCCTCGGCGTCGCGCTCGACGTCGTACCAGCGGTAGGGCACGTGGTTGCGGGCCAGGAACGTCTTGACCTCGTGGCTGCGCTCGGACCACCGGTGACCGACGACCCGTACGTCGGCGGAGTGGTCGGGGTTCGCCTGCAGCCAGTCGCCGAGCAGGTCGTCGATCGACCGGGTAGAGCCGCTCTGCCGGCGGGTCCCACGGCTTGAGCAGGTAGTAGTCGAGCCCGATGTCGTTGATCGCCTTGATGGCGACCGTCGGTGTCGGCGTACGCAGTGAGAAGCAGCAGCTTGGCGGTCGGCGCGTGCACGCGCGCCTGCGCGAGCAGCTCGATGCCGGTCATGCCCGGCATCCGCTGGTCCGCGATGATCAGGGCCACCGGCCGGTCCCGCAGCGCGAGCCGGTGGCGAGCACGGTCGAGGGCCTCGGCGCCGGAGTCGACCGCGACGCACCGAGTAGGCGCTCGCGTACCGGGCGCGCAGGTCACGAGTGAGGGCGGCCGAGACCATGGGGTCGTCGTCCACCGTGACGATCGTGGGCTTCGTCATCGTCCATCCTTCAGCGGAACGGTCATGACCACCGGCACTGCTCGCAGCCTAGGCGGCCCGACCGCGCGGCGAGGAGGGTCCCCGTAACTCACGTTGAGCAGCGGCGATCACCCGCCGAGCAGGGCCGCCAGCCTGTCCAGGAACGGCCGCTGGCCGAGGACGAGCCGCTCCGCGGCGTCGGCGAGGGAGAACCACCCGACCCGGTCGATCTCGGGGAACTCCGCGAGCTGCCCGGAGCCCCGCGGCCATTCCATGGTGAACCTGCCCGGCACGATGTCCGCCGGGTCGAGGCCACCCTCGACCGCCCAGATCGTCACGACCTTGCCGGACCGCTGCGTGGCGTCGCCGAGGGCGAGCAGCTCTCCCTCGGGAGGCGGTAGCCCGAGCTCCTCGGTGAACTCGCGCCTGGCGGCGTCCAGCGGCGCCTCGTCCGGCAGGTACTCCCCCTTCGGGATGGACCAGCCGCCGAGATCGCGACGCGACCAGAGCGGCCCGCCCATGTGGCCGATCAGCACCTCGAGACCCTCGGACCTCCGTCGGTAGACGAGGAGCCCTGCACTGGTCTTCATCCTGACCGATACGATGAGCGCACGACGCCAAGTCTTCCAGGTCACGGGCCAACGACCCCGGCCTTCACCGTGCTCGAAGCCTCCTGAACCGCTGCACCCCGCGCGACAAGGAGCCAGACGACGGGCGCACCCAGGGCGAGCAGTTCCGCGGCGGTCCGAACCGCACGCGGCGAACGACACCGAGCACACCACGACGACAGGACTGAGTCCGTGAGCCATCCGCACCCCGAGCTAGGTCCGCCACCGCCGCTGCCGAAGGGCGCCCTGCGCGTCGTCCCGCTCGGCGGCCTCGGCGAGATCGGCCGCAACATGACGGTCTTCGAGCACGACGGCCAGCTGCTCATCGTCGACTGCGGGGTGCTCTTCCCCGAGGAGCACCAGCCCGGGGTCGACGTGATCCTGCCGGACTTCACCTGGATCAGGGACCGGCTCGACAAGGTCGAGGCGATCGTCCTCACGCACGGCCACGAGGACCACATCGGCGGCGTGCCGTACCTGCTGCGCGAGCGGCCCGACATCCCCGTGGTCGGCTCGAAGCTGACGCTGGCGTTCCTCGCCGCGAAGCTCAAGGAGCACCAGATCACCCCGGTCACCGTCGAGGTCGCCGAGGGGCAGCGCCGCAAGCTCGGGGTGTTCGACCTCGAGTTCGTCGCGGTCAACCACTCCATCCCGGACGGCCTCGCGGTCGCCATCCGCACCGAGGCCGGGCTGGTGCTGCACACCGGCGACTTCAAGATGGACCAGTTCCCGCTCGACGAGCCGCATCACCGACCTGCGGGCGTTCGCCCGGCTCGGCGAGGAGGGCGTCGACCTCTTCCTCGTCGACTCGACCAACGCCGAGGTCCCCGGCTTCACCACCTCAGAACGCGATCTCGCGCCGGCCATCGACGAGGTGTTCCGCACCGCGCCGCGCCGGATCATCGTGTCCAGCTTCGCCAGCCACGTGCACCGCATCCAGCAGGTGCTCGACGCCGCGCACGAGCACGGCCGCAAGGTCGCCTTCGTCGGCCGCTCGATGGTCCGCAACATGGGCATCGCGCGCGACCTCGGCTACCTCAAGATCCCCAAGGGCCTGGTCGTCGACCTCAAGCAGCTGGAGAAGCTCGCCGGACAACAAGATCACGCTGGTCTGCACCGGATCGCAGGGCGAGCCGATGGCCGCGCTGGCCCGGATGGCCAACCGCGACCACATGATCCGGATCGGCGAGGGCGACACCGTGCTGCTGGCCAGCTCGCTGATCCCCGGCAACGAGAACGCGATCTACCGGGTCATCAACGCGCTGACCCGCTGGGGCGCGAACGTGGTGCACAAGGGCAACGCCAAGGTGCACGTCTCCGGGCACGCCAGCGCGGGCGAGCTCGTCTACTGCTACAACATCGTCCGGCCGTCGCAACGTGATGCCGGTGCACGGCGAGTGGCGCCACCTGACCGCGAACGCCGCGCTGGCCATCCGGACCGGCGTGCCCAGCCGACCGCGTGGTCATCGCCGAGGACGGCGTGGTGGTCGACCTCGTCGACGGCAGGGCGCTGGTGACCGGCAAGGTCCCGGCCGGGCTACGTCTACG
This sequence comes from uncultured Actinomycetota bacterium, assembly GCA_963819215.1. GTDB lineage: Bacteria > Actinomycetota > Actinomycetes > Prado026 > Prado026 > CAWFVK01. The sequence goes on from CAWFVK010000010.1 coordinate 17,669, forward strand.
TCGACGGCATGACCGTCGGCGGTGCGACCGAGGACTCGCTGCAGGACCGCCGGACGCTGGCCGAGGGCGGCTTCATCACCATCGTCGCGCTGGTCGACGCCGACACCGGCAAGCTGACCGAGCCGCCGGACTTCCTCGCCCGTGGCTTCGTCCACGACGAGAAGATGTTCGACGTCCGTGGTGCCGATGATCGAGCAGGTGCTGGCCAAGGCCGCCGACGAGGGCATCGGCGACCCGCACGCCCTCGAGCAGCTGATCCTGCGGGCGGTGAGTCGCTGGGCACGCGACAGCTACCGCCGCAGCCCGATCATCCTGCCGATCGTGATCGACGCCTGACCCGGGGCTGGTCCGCGAACCACTTCACAAGGTTGCGTTGTCCGCCGCAAACCCTTCAGCACCAACGATCACATGGGCCTCACCCAGTGGCGTGTCGGTCAGACAAGTCGACGCCATCAGCGGGATAAGCCTGCGTAAAGGGATTTTGGATCACTGCAGGTCAGGTCGATGTCGATCTTGGTCGGCGATCAGGGGCCCACATCCGACATGCCGATCGCGCACATCTGGGGGCGCATTCGCATCAGCCGTTCGGATAGGGTTTCGCCCAATTCCCGCTGTCACTCAACGCCTTCTGGCTGTCGGGAAGCTGCCAGGGGAACGGCTGCGCACGGACACCGCGGTCGGGCAGAAGGCACGTCCTGCGACGCCCTCGTCCGGGCAGCCACGCACCAACCCCTCCGGTGTGGGCGGCCCGGATCCGTCGTGCGACGTGCCGCGCGCTCGTGCACCTCGCGCGGGCGCGTGCTGATCCGAGGAGGCCGATTTATGGCACGTAGGCAACGCACCAAACGGCAACACATCAGGCTTTCCACCTCCCTCTCTGTGCTGGTCGTCTTCGCCCTCGGCGCCGGCGCCCTCACCCTCACCGCGAACGCAGCCGTGACCCCTCCACAGGCCGTCGTGAGCAGGACCACCGCAGCACCAGCAGCCACCTCGACGGCCGTCTCGAAGATGGCCTGGGGCGCATACCAGCCAACGGTCGGATCGCAGAGCCAGCAGCAGGCAGTCCAGGGGCTCGAGGCCAAGATCGGCCGCCAGCTCGGCGTCACGCGCGTCTACTACGACTGGACCTCGACGTTCCCGAACTCGTACGTCGACTGGCTCGCCGGTCGCGGCACGCAGATCCTGCTGTCGGTGAAGCCCGGCTCCAATTCCTGGCACTCCATCGCGACGGCGCCCGCGGGCTCGGCCCTCTACAACCAGATCGTGTCGTGGGCGACGCGGGTGAAGAGCTTCGGTCACCCGATGTACTTCACGTTCAACCACGAGCCCGAGGCGTCCGGGGCAGCCGGCAAGGGAACATCGGCCGACTTCATCGCAGCCTGGGATCGCATCCACGCCGTCTTCAAGGCCCAGGGTGTGACCAACGCGAAGTTCCTGTGGATCATGACCGGCTTCTCGTTCCAGGTCCCGGCCTCCGACCATCGCGCAGCGGCGAAGTGGTACCCGGGTGACTCCGAGGTCGACGCGCTGGGCGCCGACGCCGGCAACCAGGCATCGTGCGACAGCGGCGGTCATTGGACGTCGTTGGCCGACAAGATCTCGGGCTTCGTGGCCTTCGGAAAGGCCCACCCGAGCAAGCCGCTGTGGTTGCCGGAGTGGGACTCGGTGAGCTCGACCACGAACTCGAAGGCTGCCTGGATCACGGCGGTCGAGGCGATGTTCAAGCAGCCGGCCTACAGCCAGTTCGCCGGCGCGAGCTACTTCAACTCCAAGCGTGCGGGCACTACCTGCGACTGGACGTTGAGCGGCACGAGCCTCACCGCGTTCGCCGCGATGGGCAAGGACCCGTTCTACGCCATGCACTAGCTCCTTCTTCCACGGCCCGACGTGCCAGGTCAGGCCTGCCTGCTAGCTCCGCTCCTGCTGAGCCTTGAGGTAGGCCTGCACCTGGCTCGTCAGCTGGAAGCGCTCCTCGCCCTTGCCGGTCGCGTCCGCCGGGTCCACGGGAGCCTGCTCGGTCAAGCCCTTCAGCTGCTCGTACATGTCAGCAGGCAGCGAGGCGTGCGGGTACGCCGTGATGTGCTCGCGGACCTCCGGCGGGAGCGCGGCGACCTTCTTGGCGATCTGCTTGTCGTCCATGGGTTCATCCTGCCTCTCGCTCCGGGAACGTGACAGAGACGGCCTGCTTGTCGACGCGCTCCTGGGTCTGCGCGTACGAGCTCAGCGCACGGCGGTCAGCCTCGGTGAGCGGCGGCGCGCTCAGGCTCCGCGGGGCGAGCCCCTTGGCTCGCACGACGTCGATCTCGACGGCGTACAACGTGGCCTGCGCCTGCAGCGAGAACCACGCCAGCATGCCGATCACCGTGCCGAACACGCCGTACACCTGGTTCGCGTGGGCGAGGTAGTGGCTGACGATCAAGCCGCCCAGGGAGAGCAGGACCTGCCAGACCAGTGCGGCCACCACCGCTCCGGGGACCAGGTCCCGGGTCCGGACCTCGGCCGCGGTGGCCAGCCGGAACGCCAGCGTGAAGAGCACGGCGTTCACCACGAAGCCGAGGACCAGGACACCTCCCCTGCCGACCGGACCCAGACCGGAGAGTCCCCCGCTGAGGCTGGCGAGCACGGCAGTCGCGAGCACGCCCAGACCCAGCAGACCCAGCAGACCCATGCTGCGCAGGAAGCTCTTCGGGAACCCCGGACGGCGCACGTAGGGCACGCCCCACAACGCGTTGAAAGCGCTCTGCATCGTGTCGGTCAGCCCCCGCGCGCCCAGGAAGGTGCCGATCAGCCCGACCACCAACGCGATCCCGGAACCCGAGAGGGAGTGGATGTTCTGCCGCAGCTGGTCGCCGATGACGGGGAACTCCGACAGGCTGGAGGTCAGGATCCGGTTCTGCAGGTCGGGGTTGTTCTTGAGCGCGATCCCGAGCAGGCTCACGAGCACCAGCAGCAGCGGGAACGTCGCGAGGAACGCGTAGTAGGCCAGCAGTCCGGCGAACTGCCCTGCCTGGTCGTCCCCGTACTTCTTGAACACCGCCACCGGCAGGCCCAGCCAGGAGTGCCGCTGCTGGAACCCGTCCACCCGCTCGAGCAGACGCTTGAACCCGTTCACCTCGTCTGCCACGACTCCCAGGTACCCGGCACCGTGTCGGACAAACGCCGGGAGACCTCCCAAGCCGCCGACTTGGTAGGCAGAGCGCGAGCAAGAACCCGCGCGATGCCTACCAACTCACGGGGTGCAGCGGCCACCACGGCAGGTTGCGCACCACGGTGAAGACCACGGCGACCCCCACGATCGCCAGTCCGGCGCGCTTGCCGAGGTGAAAGCTGGGCGGCGCGCCCCGGAGCGACCCGACGAGCCAGCGCACCCAGAGCACGAGCACGACGGGCAGGCAGGCCAGCAGCAGCAGGTTGTCGTGTGCGGCGGCCGTCCAGTGGCCGGTGAGCAGCGAGCGCACCATGCGCAGCCCGCCGCAGAACGGGCAGTCCAACCCGGTCAGCATCTTGGTCGGGCATTCCGGCATCAACGCTTGCGGGTTGTTGGGGTCGTTGAGGGCGAGGTAGCCGCAGCCGAGCAGCGCCACCCCGGCCAGCAGCAACGGAGCCCTGCCGTCGCTCACCGACAGCGCGGACGGCCGGACGTCGACCTCCGGTCTGCTCATGCCTGCATCCTCCTGCCGGCCCGTGCCATGTTCAACCAGCCGAGCCACGTTCAAGCAGCCGATCCGCGTTCAAGCAGCCGGCTACCCGCTCTCCGTGACCCTGCCCTCCGCCACGACGAGCTGCCGGTCCAACCGCACCGCGCTCAGCATCCTGCGGTCGTGGGTGACCAGGAGCAGCGTGCCGCGCGTAGCTGTCCAGGGCCTGCTCGAGCTGCTCGATCGCTGGCAGGTCGAGGTGGTTGGTCGGCTCGTCGAGCACCAGCAGGTTCACCCCGCGTGCCTGCAGCAGTGCGAGGGCTGCCCGGGTGCGCTCGCCCGGCGACAAGGTGCTGGCTGGACGCTCGACGTGGTCCGAGCGCAGCCCGAACTTCGCCAGCAGCGTGCGGACGTCGGCGGTCGGCCAGTCGGGCACCGCGGTGCCGAAGGCCTCGACCAGCGGCTCGCCCCCGAGGAAGAGCCCCCGCGCCTGGTCCACCTCACCCACGACGACGCCAGGGCCGAGCGAGGACGAACCGGCGTCCAACGGCACCCGGCCCAGCAGCGCCGCCAGCAGCGTCGACTTGCCCGACCCGTTGGCGCCGGTGATCGCGACCCGGGAGGCCCAGTCCAGCTGCAGGTCGACCGGCCCGAGGGTGAAGCCGCCGCGACGAACGACGGCCCCGCGCAGCACGGCGACCACGGCACCCGCCCGGGGTGCTGCGGCGATCTCCATCTGGAGCTCCCACTCCTTGCGGGGCTCCTCGACGACGTCCAGGCGCTCCAGCCGGCGCTCGGTCTGCCGTGCCTTCGAGGCCTGCTTCTCGGTGGACTCCACCCTGAAGGCCTTGATGCTCTTGTCGTGGTCCGGCGCCTTCCGCCGGGCGTTCTTGACGCCCTTCTCCATCCAGGCGCGCTGCATCCGGGCTCGGGCCTCGAGGTCGCCGCGTGTCGCGCGTAGTCGTCGTAGCGCTCACGGGCGTGCCGTCGGGCGACCTCGCGCTCGTCGAGGTACGACTCGTAGCCGCCACCGAAGACGTTGACCGCCTGCTGGGCGAGGTCGAGCTCGACCACCGAGGTGACCGTCCGCGCGAGGAACTCCCGGTCGTGGCTGACCACGACCAGCGGCGCGCGCAGCTGCGCCGACGAAGCGCTCCAGCCGTTCGAGGCCGTCCAGGTCGAGGTCGTTGGTCGGCTCGTCGAGCAGGAAGACGTCGTAGCGGGTGAGCATCAGCGCGGCCAGCCCTACCCGAGCAGCCTGGCCGCCGGACAGCGTGACCATCTCCGCGTCCAGGTCCGACCTCGAGGCCGAGCTCCGCGGCCACCGCGGCGGCCCGCTCCTCGAGGTCGGCGCCGCCGAGCGCGAGCCAGCGTTCGAGGGCCTCGCTGTAGGACGTCGCCGTCCCCGCCCGCGGCGAGGGCCTCGGCGCCGCGGTCCATCGCCGTCCTGGGCGCTGTGCGACTCCGGTGCGGCGGGCGAGCAGCTGAGCCACGCGTCTCGCCCGGCACGACGTTCTGGCTCCTGCGGCAGGTAGCCGACGATCGCCGACGGCGGGGCTGAGCTGGACGGTGCCGGCCGCCGGCTCGGTCAGCCCGGCCAGGATCCGCAGCAGGGTCGACTTGCCTGCGCCGTTCGGCGCCGACGAGGCCGACGACGTCGCCGGGCGCGACCACCAGGTCGAGCCCGGAGAAGAGCGAGCGGTGGCCGTGGCCCGCCGCGACGCCGCGGGCGAGCAGGGTCGCGGTCATGACCTCACGCTACGGGGCGACTGACACCTCGGGCTGCTGGACGTCCGGGGCCAGCGCTCGCTGCCGCGCCCGCATGCGTTCCCACCAGCCAGCCGCGAGCACCGTCAGGGCGACGTAGGTGTAGCCGATGAGGACGTCGACGACGTAGTGCTCGCCGCCGTAGACCAGGGCCAGCGCCATGGTGAGCGTGTAGATGGTCATGAGGATCCGGCCGGTCCGGCCGAGCTGCTTCCAGACGAACACGGTGAGCAGCGCCGTGAAGGCGGCGTGCAGGGACGGGATGGCGGCGACGTCGTTCGGCCTGCGCCTGGCCGTTCTGGATCAGCGACGCCGCGCCGTGCAGGCCCAAGGCGTCCCAGCCCCTGGTCGCGATCCGGCTGACGTCCTGCGATGTAGCCCTCCTGCGCCGCGTACCAGGGGGGCGCCGAGGGATAGACGATGTAGGTGATGAGCCCCGCGTAGCTCAGCAGCAGCAGCCGCCGGGCCCACTGCCCCCACCGCGGCCGGTTCCGGACGTAGAGCACAGCGGCGAAGATCCACACCACGAAGAAGTGCGAGAAGTACACGAGCGAGACCACGATGTCGTACCAGTGGATCGTGCCCGGCGTGTAGAAGTGCGCCTGCAGCCACTGCGTCGGGAACGGTGCCGTGGAACAGCCACTTCTCGGCCGCGAGCGGCTGGGTGACGTGCGTCGGCGTCCCGATCTTGTCGGCGATGCCGCGGGTGTAGTCGTAGACGAAGAGGAAGCCGACGAACGGGATCCAGTCGACGAGGATCTTGAGCTGCGAACGCCACGGCCGGCCGTAGTTCGCGGCGAAGATCGCGGTCAGCAACCAGACCGTCTGGGTGCCGCGGTCCAGCGGCACGCCCTTGACGACGAGGAAGACGACGAACGCCACGGCCCAGACGGCCAGCGCGATCCCGGTCGGCGTGCGCAGACGCTGCGCGCAGGCCCGCGCCGAAGCGGGCCAACCGGTTCCCCACCGGCCTAGAGTACGGCGCGCTGTCCCTTCCCGAGGACGACGACCCCGCTCTCGGAGACGGTGTAGAGCTCGGCGTCACGCACCGGGTCGACGCCGATCCGGGCGCCGTCCGGGATGATGACGTTCTTGTCGAGGATCGCCCTGCGCACGATCGCGTTCCGGCCGATCTGCACGCCCTGGCAGCAGCACCGACGAGCTGACCTCGGAGCCGTGCCCGATGTGCACGTCGAAGGCGACGACCGAGTGGTCGACGAGGCCGCCCGGAGATGATGGTGCCGGCGCCGACGATCGACTCGTGGGCCTCGCCACCCTCGACGAACTTGGCTGCCGGCCATGGCTGCATCTGGGTGAGGATCGGCCACTGCCGGTTGTAGAGGTTGAAGATCGGGTGCACGGACACGAGGTCCATGTGCGCGTCGTGGTACGAGTCGAGCGTCCCGACGTCCCGCCAGTAGCCGCGGTCGCGTGGCGTCGCCCCCGGCACCTCGTTCTTGTCGAAGTCGTACACCTTGGCGGCGCCGAGCTTGGTCATCATCGGGATGATGTTGCCGCCCATGTCGTGCACCGAGCCGTCGTCGCCGCGCGTCCATCTTAGCGCCTCGATCAGCACGTCGGTCGAGAAGACGTAGTTGCCCATGGAGGCGTAGCAGAGGTCGTCCGAGCCCGGGATGATCGGCGGGTCCGCCGGCTTCTCCAGGAACGCCTCGATGTCCTCGCCGTTGGCGGCGGTCTGGATGATGCCGAAGCCGGACGCCTGCGCCTTGGGCACCCGGATCCCCGCCACGGTCACGCCCGCGCCGGAGGCGATGTGCTCCTCCACCATCTGCGAGGCGTCCATCCGGTAGACGTGGTCGGCGCCGAAGACGCAGATGTACTCCGGGCGCTCGTCGTAGACGAGGTTCAGGCTCTGGAAGATCGCGTCCGCGCTGCCGGTGAACCAGCGCGGGCCGAGGCGCTGCTGGGCCGGGACGGGCGTGACGTAGTTGCCCAGCAACGTCGACAGCCGCCACGTCGTGGTGATGTGCCGGTCGAGGGAGTGCGACTTGTACTGCGTGAGCACGCAGATGCGGACGAAGCCCGCGTTGACGAGGTTGGAGAGCACGAAGTCGACCATCCGGTACTGGCCACCGAACGGAACGGCCGGCTTGGCGCGGTCGGCGGTGAGCGGCATGAGCCGCTTGCCCTCGCCGCCGGCGAGCACGATCCCGAGGACTTTCCTGCTGTTAGCCATGGGGGCACCTTAGGCTCACAGCATGCGCATCGCAGTGCTCACGCGAGAGTTCCCTCCGGACGTCTACGGCGGGGCCGGGGTCCACGTCGACTTCCTGGTCCGTGAGCTGCGGCGGCTGGTGGACGTCGAGGTCTCCTGCTTCGGCGAACCGCGCCCCGGAGCGAGGGCGTTCCAGCCGCCTGCCGAGCTCGCGGACGCGAACTTCGCGCTGCAGACCCTCGGGCGTCGACCTCGCCATGGCCGCCGCCGCGGACGGCGTCGACGTCGTGCACTCGCACACCTGGTACGCCAACCTGGGCGGCCACCTCGCCGGCCTGCTGCACGACGTCCCGCACGTGGTCACGGCGCACTCGCTCGAGCCCCGTCGGCCCTGGAAGCTCGAGCAGCTCGGCGGCGGGTACCGGGTCTCGTCCTGGATCGAGCGCACGGCCTACCTGGCCGCGGACGGGGTCATCGCCGTCAGCGACGGCATGCGGGCGGACGTCCTCGACTGCTACCCCGAGCTCGATCCGGCCCGCGTCCACGTCGTCCGCAACGGCATCGACACCGAGCTCTACCAGCCGGCGCCCGACAGCGGGGTAGCAGCACGTTTCGGCATCGACCTCAGCCGCCCGTACGTCCTGTTCGTCGGGCGGATCACCCGGCAGAAGGGCGTCGGCCATCTGGTCGCCGCCGCGCATCACCTCGACCCCGACGTGCAGGTCGTGCTCTGCGCCGGCGCTCCCGACACCCCCGAGATCGGCGCCGAGACCAAGGCAGCCGTCGAGGCGCTGCAGGCGAGCAGGGACGGCGTGGTCTGGATCGCCGACATGCAGCCGCGCCCGGACGTCATCGAGCTGCTCACGGGCGCGACCGTCTTCGTCTGCCCCTCGGTCTACGAGCCGCTGGGCATCGTCAACCTGGAGGCCATGGCCTGCGAGACGGCGGTGGTCGCCTCCGACGTCGGCGGCATCCCCGAGGTCGTCGTCGACGGCGAGCACCGGACTGCTCGTGCACTACGACGAGCGCGACGCCGGTGGCGTTCGAGCGAGACCTCGCAGAGGCGGTCAACGCGCTCGTCGCTGACCCGCGAGCGCGCGGCGGCCATGGGACTGGCCGGTCGACGCCGGGCGGTCGAGGACGTTCAGCTGGGGGACGATCGCCGAGCAGACGGTGGACGTCTACCGCGCCACGCTGCGCTAGGGGCGGTGCCCGTGCCTGACCTGCCCGGGGTGCCCGAGGTCCTGACGTGCCCGAGGTTCCTGACGTGCCCGCTCCGCCTGACGTCCTCGAGACGGCACCGGCGGGGCCCGTGCCGCTGATGAGCAACCGGCTCCGGTGGACGCTCGAGATCTTCCTGCTGTTCGCCCTCTCGCTCGGCAAGAGCGGGGTGTACGCCTTCGTCCAGCTCGGCGCCGACCTCACCGCGGGCGCGCCGCTGCGGAACCAGGCAGCCAACGTCGTCGGGCCGCAGGGCGCCCGCCTACCGGCCCGACGCTCGACCTCGTCTACCAGCTGCTGGCCATCGCGTTCGCCCTCGTCCCGGTCCTGCTGGCCTGCTACTTCATCGCGATCGGCGGTGAGAAGGTCAAGAAGGTCCTCGGCATCGACGGCAGCCAGCCATGGAAGGACCTCGGCGTCGGCGCGCTGCTGGCCGCCGTGATCGGCGGCAGCGGTCTCGCGCTCTACCTGATCTCGTACGAGCTCGGCGGCTCGGTCAACGTCGTGGTGACCACGCTGAACCCGAACTGGTGGCGGATCCCGGTCCTGCTGCTGCTCGCGCTGGAGAACGCGATCCTCGAGGAGACGCTGGTCGTCGGCTTCCTGCTCCACCGGCTGGCCCAGCTCGGCTGGCGACCCGTGGCCGGCAGCGGTCGTCAGCGCGCTGGTGCGGGGCTCGTACCACCTGTACCAGGGCTTCGGGGCCGGGCTCGGCAACGCGGTGATGGGCCTCATCTTCGCCAGGATCTACCAGCGCTGGGGCCGGGTGGCGCCGCTGATCATCGCGCACACCCTGATCGACTCCGTGACCTTCGTGGGCTACCTCGAGCTCGTCGGGCACGTCTCCTGGCTGCCGCACTAGCCGCATCTGCGGCACGAGCCTAGTGCATTTTCACTAGAGAACGGGGGCACGACACGACTACCCCAGACACGGACGGTGGATTGCTGTACTAGTCCTGCCGGGTGATGCTGGACGAGTGAGCGGGCTATGGACGTGGGACCCGGTGACCGACCTCGTCACCTGGTCGACATCCATGCCCGCGATGCACGGCGTCGACGAGGCCGTCACCTCCTACCCTGACGCTGCTCGCAGCTCATCTACCCGGCCGATCGCGCAGGGTTCGACGCCACCTGGCGGCACCTCGCCGAGCGCGGCGGCTCCGCGACCTGCTCGTACCGCTCGATGGTCAGCGGTCGCAGCCTGCAGGCGAGAGCCCGGCTCGTCACCGTCGGGGGCACCCAGCTCGTCGTCGGCTCCACGCAGGGTGGGCGAGGAGCCGGACGTCGACGAGCGGCGCTTCTCGCACCTGTTCCGGAACTTCCCGATCGGCATCTGCCTGCTCGACGACGAGGGCAGCTTCGTCGAGGTCAACGAGATGTTCTGCGAGATCCTCGGCTACGAGCGCGAGCAGCTCATCGGCACGCCCTACGTCGACATCGTGCACCCGGAGGACTCCAGGCCTGGCGGAGGAGAGCCGGCAGGACGTCATCGAGCAGAGCCGACCGGTCGTCCACACCGAGCGCCGGCTGATCAGGGCCGACGGCAGCGTGCTCTGGGCTCGGTTCAACACCCGCCGCTTCGACGACTCCGGGCGGCCGTTCTCGCTCGCCGCGCTCGAGGACATCACCGCGCGCAAGGAGGCCGAGGGCGCGGCTGATCGCGCTCGCGCTTGCACGACAGCCTGACCGGCCTGCCCAACCGCCGGCTGCTGCTGGACCGGCTGGAGCAGGCGCTGGCTCGCTCACGCCGGGACGGGCAGGACGTCGCCGTGCTGTTCCTCGACCTCGACTCGGTCAAGCGGGTGAACGACTCGCTCGGGGCACGAGGCTGGCGACCAGCTGCTGATCGAGGTCGCCAAGAACCTCACCGCCGTCGTGCGGGACGTGGACACGGTCGCCCGGCTGGGCGGTGACGAGTTCGTGCTCGTGTGCGAGCAGGTCGCTGGCCGGGACGAGCTCGTCGCGCTCGCCCAGCGGGTGCTGGACGCGGTGCGGATCCCGGTGGACGTCGGCGGCGAGACGGTCGTCGTGACCGCGAGCATCGGCGTCGTCACGCCGGTGTCGCCGTCGGACCGTCCGCAGGACCTGCTGCGCGCCGCCGATGCCGCGATGTACGAGGCGAAGAACGGCGGCAAGGCCAGGTACATCATCGACTTCCTGCAGCCCGACGCCGCCGAGGAGGGCGCGTTGCTGCTCGAGGGCGAGCTGCCGGGCGGCCGCCGAGCCGAGGTGAGCTCGTCCTGCACTTCCAGCCGATCACCTCGGTCGACGGACGGCTCGAGGCGTTCGAGGCGCTGCTGCGCTGGAGACACTCCAACCCGTGGGCTGCTCGGCCCGACCGACTTCGCCGCCGCTCTCAGCCACACCGATGGCAACGGTGCCATCACGACATGGGTCCTGCGCGCAGCGCTCGAGGCGGCCGCGACCTGGCAGGACAGCGTCGGGGTCTCGGTGAACATCGGGGTGGACCGGCTCGCCGGTGCCGGCTTCGGTGCCGAGGTCGAGGAGGCCCTGGCCGCCTACGGTGTCGCGCCCGAGCGGTTGACCATCGAGATCCTGGAGCACCAGCTGGCCGACACCGCGGCCGTCGTCGAGCAGGTGCGCGAGCTCCAGGCCAGTGGCGTCCAGATCGCGATCGACGACTTCGGGACCGGGTACTCCTCACTGGCCTACCTCAAACGGCTGCCCATCAGCACCATCAAGATCGACCGCTCGTTCATCGCGACGATCAACGAGGACCCCGACGACGCCTCGATCGTCAAGGCGGTGCTGGAGGCCTGCCGCTCCACCGGGCGGAGGTCGGTCGCCGAGGGCGTCGAGACGCTCGAGCAGCTGGAGCTGCTGCGTTCGTTCGGTTGCGACTCGATCCAGGGGGCGCTGACAGGGATGCCTGCACCGCTCGAGCTGCTGGAGCCGCTGATCGCGGCAGGGCGGTTCGACCTTCCCGTGCTCCGGGAGTCCTGAGCTCGTCTGCAGGCTCGGCGCGGCTCGACCGGTGCGGCTCGGCTCAGCCGTACCCGTGCTCGCCGAGGGTGTGGTCGTCGATACCGAAGTGGTGGGCGACCTCGTGCACCACGGTGATCCTGATCTGCTCGACCACCTGATCGCGGGTGTAGCAGTGGCGCAGGACAGGTCCGCGGTAGATCGTGATGCGGTCCGGGAGCACCCCGGCGTACCAGTCGCCGCGCTCGGTGAGCGGGATGCCCTGGTAGAGGCCGTAGAGCTCCGGCATCCCAGCAGGCGACTCGTCCTCGACGAAGACCCCGACGTTGCGCATGGCCTTGCCGAGCGCCGCAGGGATGGAGTCCAGCGCCTCGCCGACGAGGGTGTCGAACTCGTCAGCATCGAAGGTCACGGGCACTGGCCCATCATCCCCCGCGGGGCACCTCGGGCGGACCCGGAGCGGACGCATGCCGGTTCCGAGGCCGGGTTCGGGTGCCGGTTGGCGGCGGTCCGGGTGCCGGTTGGCGGTCGGTCCGGCGGCGGGATAGTCGCTTTGGAGAACGGCAGGAGGCTCCCCTATGCTGCTCAGGTCCCTGACGGGTACTGGCCCTCATCGTCTAGTGGCCCAGGACACCGCCCTTTCAAGGCGGCAGCACGGGTTCGAATCCCGTTGGGGGCACGTTCCACAGCTTGAAGGCTTCGCTCGTCGAGGCCCCGTAGCGCAGTTGGTTAGCGCGCCGCCCTGTCACGGCGGAGGTCGCGGGTTCGAGTCCCGTCGGGGTCGCTCCACCTCTGGTGGTCCATGAAGGCCAGGTAGCTCAGTTGGTACGAGCGTCCGACTGAAAATCGGAAGGTCGGCGGTTCGACCCCGCCCCTGGCCACC
>CAWFVK010000011.1:0-378289 GCA_963819215.1 uncultured Actinomycetota bacterium
GCAGGCCCATCGCCTGGACGGACTGGGCCACGCGGCGCGGCTCGTCCCTGTCGAGGTCCTGCGGCTTGCCGGTGTCGATCTGGCAGAAGTCGCAGCGCCGGGTGCACTGGTCGCCGCCGATGAGGAAGGTGGCCTCTCGGTCTTCCCAGCACTCGTAGATGTTGGGGCAGCCGGCCGACTCGCAGACCGTGTGCAGGCCCTCGCGCTTCACCAGCGCCTTGAGCTCGGTGTACTCAGGCCCGGTGCGCAGCCGGGTCTTGATCCACGGCGGCTTCTGCTCGACCGGGACGGCAGCGTTGCGAACTTCGAGGCGGAGCATGCGCCGACCCTCGGGAGCGACAGTCACCCCTTCAGCATAGGTGGTCCACCGTCGGCCGGGCGCCGTCCTACGCTTCGCGGCATGGGCATGCGCATCTCCTACCGCCGGATCCCGGCGTCCCGGCTCGGTCAGATCCTCGACGACCCGACCCGCGCCGGCGATCTCGTGTTCGCCGAGGACGACGACCTGCTCGACGGGGTGGACCCGCAGGTCATCGACCTCGACAAGATGTGGCACGCGATCCACTTCCTGCTCGTCGACGGCGAGGAGGACCGCGTCGCCGCCCAGGCGGTGCTCGGCGGCACCGAGATCGGCGACGACGTCGGGTACGGGCCGGTGCGCTACCTGGTGCCGGGCGAAGTGGAGGCGGTGGCCGCGCATCTGGACGGGACGCCCTTCGAGACGCTGGCGGCCCGCTTCGACCCGGACCGGATGAACGGGCTCGGCATCTACCCCGAGGAGTGGGACGAGGACGGTGTGCTCGAGGAGGAGCTCGCGCCCGCCTACGAGCGGCTGGTGGCGTTCTACCGGGTCGCGGCCGAACGCGGCGAGGTGGTGCTGGTCGCGCTGGGCTGAACCAGCTGGGTCAGGCGAGCCTCGACGAGTGGCAGGAGCTCCTGGACGGTGACGACCCTGCCGAGCTCGACGCTCAGCGAGGTGACTGACGCGTCCTCGATCCCGCAGGCCACGATCGAGGAGTACCAGCCGAGGTCCGGGTCGCAGTTGACCGCGAAGCCGTGCATGGTGACGCCACGCGCGACCCGCACGCCGATCGCCCCGACCTTCCGGTCCGGCTTGTCCCCATCAGCAAGCAACCAGACGCCGCTGCGGCCCTCGACCCGGGTGGTGGCCAGCCGAGCTCGGCGATCGCGCTCGATGAGGACCTGCTCCACCCGGCGCACGTACTCGATGACGTCGAAGGGCTCCGGGAGCCGCACGATCGGGTAGCCGACCAGCTGCCCGGGCCCGTGCCAGGTGATGCGGCCGCCACGGTCGACGTCGACGACCGGAGCGCCGGTCGTGGGTCGCTCCCAGGACGCCGTGCGCTTGCCTGCCGTGTAGACCGGCTCGTGCTCGAGCAGCAGGACCGTGTCCTGGCCACCCGCGACGACCTCCTCGTGGACACGTCGCTGCTCTGCCCAGGCCTGCTCGTACGGCACGAAGGACGGCGCGAAGCCGAGATGGACCACGCGCAGCTGATCGGTGTCGGGGAGGACGGTGGGTTCGGTCGGCACCCTTCGAGCCTAACGCCGGTTCGCGCCGCCCAGCCTGGCAGCGGGCGGACTGACGGTCTTCGGCTCTAGGCTGGCGCGTGCATCGATCTTCACCTGCATCGATCTTCATCCGCCGGGGAGCATTGGGGAGCCCTGTTGTCCGAGCCAGCTGCACCGCCCGAGAGCTCGATCCAGCCGGCCCGACGGCCGCTCCTCAAGAGGCCGCTGTTCTGGGCGATCCTGGTCCTGCTCGTCTGGTTCGGCATCGGCAGCGTCCTCGGTCCGCTGGCCGGCAAGCTCAGCGAGGTGCAGAAGAACGACAACGCCTCGTTCCTGCCGGCGTCGGCCGAGTCCACCAAGGTGCTGGACCTGCAGGCGAAGTTCTCCCAGCAGCAGACCTTCCCGATGTTCCTGCTCTTCACCCGCGACGCCGGCCTCACCAGCTCGGACGTCGGTGCGGTCAACGCGTACGCGCAGACGATCCCGTCGCTGCCGCTCACCGACGACAAGGGCGTCAAGCTCGAGGGTGACAAGACGGTCGGCGACTACCTGGCTCCCGGCCCGATCGTGCCGATCCCGTCCAAGGACGGCAAGGCGATCCTGATCGACGTCCCGCTCGACTCGACGAAGTCGGCACAGGTGATGCCCAACGGGAAGTCCCCGGTCGTCGGGGTCGCGCAGACGTTGCTCTACTCGTCGAGCTCGGTGGCACCCGGACTCACGCGCTACCTGACCGGACCCGGCGGGATCCTGGCCGACCTCTTCAAGGTGTTCGGCTCGCTCGACTCGTCGCTGCTCCTGATCACCGGTGCGGTGGTGGCGCTGATCCTGATCATCGTCTACCGAAGTCCCGTGCTCTGGTTCATCCCGTTGCTGTCGGCGATCTTCGCCCTGTCGACCGCCAGCGGTGTGATCTACCTGCTCGCCAAGAACAACGTGCTCACGCTCAACGGTCAGAGCCAAGGCATCCTCACCGTGCTCGTCTTCGGCGCCGCGACGGACTACGCGCTGCTGATGGTCGCCCGCTACCGCGAAGACCTCCACCGGTCGAGAGCCCCTTCGACGCCATGCGGTCGGCCTGGCGCGGGGTGCTCGAGCCGCTGTCCGCCTCGGCGGCGACGGTCTCGATCGGCCTGCTCTGCCTGCTGTTCTCCGAGCTCAACAGCAACAAGTCGACGGGGCCGGTCGCGGCCATCGGGATCGTGTGCGCGTACCTCGCGACGATGACCGTGCTGCCCGCGCTGCTCGTGGTCCCTTCGGTAGCCGCTACCTCCTCGTCGCCGCTCTCGGCCTCGTGGTCGCGGCGGTGCTCGGAGCGCCCGGAGTCAGCGGGGATCTGGGCGCTCCTGCTGCTTATCGGCGTTCGTCGTCGCCGGCGTCACCCGGGCCAGGGCCCGTCGCGGGCATGCCGCACCGGGCTGGGCGTTCTGGATGTCGTGGCCGCGCGCCCGCTGGGTGTTCTGGCCACGCGTCCCGGCCTTCGGTGCCGCCGACGAGAAGCTCACCGGCATCTGGTCCACGGCGGCGGCCTGGATCGGCCGGCACGCGCGGGTGGCGTGGGCGGTCACGACCGTCGCGCTGCTGGTGGCGGCGTTCTTCGTCACCACGCTGCACGCCGACGGCATCAGCCAGGTCGAACTCGTTCACGTCCAAGCCCGACTCGGTCGTGGGCCAGGACGTCCTCGCTCAGCACTTCCCGGCCGGCGCCGGCAACCCGGCCATCATCATCGCGAACGCCGAGGCGGCCGACGAGGTCGCCGCGGCCATCGCGAAGACCCCTGGCATCGAGGCCGTGGTTCCGTTCACGGGCGACAACCCCACGTCCGGGGCGACTGCGCCGGTGGTGGTCGACGGGCTCGTGCAGTTCGAGGCGACGCTCTCGGAGCAGTCCGACTCGCTGGCCGCCGAGCAGACCATCACGACCCTCCGGAACAACCTCGCCGCGATCCCGGGGGCGGACGCGAAGGTCGGCGGCTTCAGCGCCATCAACCTCGACACGCAGACGGCCTCCCGGCATGACCGGACCCTCATCATCCCGATCGTGCTCGTCGTGATCCTGCTGATCCTCATGCTGCTGCTGCGGGCGATCGTCGCTCCGGTCCTGCTGGTGATCACCGTGGTGCTGTCGTTCGCGGCGACGCTCGGCGTGTGCGCCATCTTCTTCAACCACGTGTTCCACTTCGCCGGCGCAGACACCTCCTTCCCGCTCTTCGCCTTCACCTTCCTGGTGGCGCTCGGGGTGGACTACAACATCTTCCTGATGACCCGGGTGCGGGAGGAGTCTCGGTCCTCGGCACGAGACCCGGCATCCTGCGCGGGCTCACCGTCACCGGTGGCGTCATCACGTCGGCGGGGATCGTGCTGGCGGCGACCTTCTCGGTCCTCGGCACGCTGCCCCTGGTGTTCCTCGCCGAGCTCGGCTTCGCCGTCGCCTTCGGCGTGCTCCTGGACACCCTGGTCGTCCGCTCGATCCTGGTGCCAGCGCTCACCTACGACATCGGTCGGCCGATCTGGTGGCCGAGCCGGCTGGGGCGCATGGCCGATCCCGATCCCGGTGCAGAGCCGCTGAAGGAGACCGCAGGTGTCTGACGCCCGGGTCGCGCTGGTCGGGTACGGCCTGGCAGGGAAGGTCTTCCACGCCCCGCTCATCGCCGACGCGTCGGGGCTCAGCCTGGACTGGGTCGTCACGAGCAACCCGGCCCGCGCGGCCGAGGTCGTCGAGGACCACCCCGGCGCCGTCGTGCTGCCGGACGTCGATGCGCTGTTCGCCCGGCCGGATGACTTCGACCTGCTCGTCATCGCCACGACCAACGACGCGCACGTCCCTCGGCCCTGCGGGCGATCGAGGCCACGAAGGCCGTGGTCGTCGACAAGCCGCTGGCCGCCTCGGCCGAGGACGCCCGCGGGTGGTCGCGGCGGCTGAGGCCACCGGAGCGCTGGTGACGGTGTTCCAGAACCGGCGCTGGGACTCCGACCAGCTCACGCTGCGCCGTCTCCGCGAGCAAGGGGCGCTCGGCGAGGTGCTTCGCTACGAGTCGCGCTTCGAGCGCTGGCGTCCCGAGGCCCGACCGGACGGCCTGGCGCGAGCGCCTTCCGTCGACCGAGGGCGGCGGGCTGCTCCTCGACCTCGGCAGCCACCTCGTCGACCAGGCCCTGCACCTGTTCGGTCCGGCGCTGCGCGTGTACGCGGAGGTGGACTCGCGCCGCGGCCGGTCCGACGACGACGTCTTCCTCGCCATCGACGCACGCCAGCGGCACCCGCTCGCACCTGTGGGCCGGCGCGCTCGCAGGCTCGCCCGGCCCGCGGCTGCGGGTGCTCGGCACGCGTGGCGCCTTCGTCGTCGACGCCCTGGACGGCCAGGAGGACGCGCTGCGGGCGACGGGGCATCCGAGCACCGGTGGCTTCGTCGAGGACGCCAGCCGCTGGGGGAGGCTGGTTCGG
Organism: uncultured Actinomycetota bacterium; assembly: GCA_963819215.1. Classification (GTDB taxonomy): domain Bacteria; phylum Actinomycetota; class Actinomycetes; order Prado026; family Prado026; genus CAWFVK01. The sequence goes on from CAWFVK010000011.1 coordinate 4,976, forward strand.
GGTGACTCGTCGGTCGAGGTCCCGTCGGAGCCCGGCAGGTGGGACAGCTTCTACCCGCAGGTCGCGTCGGCCGTCGCGGGGGAGGGGCCGATGCCCGTCGACCCGCGGGACTCGGTGAGCGCGCTCGAGGTCATCGAAGCCGCTCGGATCGCCGCGAGCGAGCACCGCGTGGTCACGCTGGACCGCTGATCAGCGAACCGGTCCAATCGGCAGTCGGGTCTCGACAGCGCGTACCGCGACCGCCTCCTCCCGTGTCGCTGCGTTCGATCCGGTAGGCAGCGGACGTCGTGTCCGGACTCGTCCGCGAGACGGCCACCGGCTCGGTGCCTTCGTAGAGCACGCCGATGCCGTCGTCGGTCGCGAACGAGGTCGGCAGCGTTCCGTCGGCGACGAGACGGTGGAGGAGCGGGCGGCGCTGCTCCTCGTTGTCGTAGTGCACGCCGTTGCCGTAGGGCAGGAACCCGAGGCCGTTGGTGACCGGCTTCAGCTCCGGACCGAACGGAGTCCGTCGGGCCGCCCAGGTGCCAGCAGATCGAGCCTGCACTCACCCCGCCCAGGATGATGCCCGGACTCCCACGCCTCCCGGAAGATGACGTCCAGCCCGTGCACGCGCCACACCGCGAGCAGGTTCGCCACCGATCCGCCGCCGACCCACACCAGGTCCTGCCCAGCAGGAGCTCGCGCGGGTCGACGTTCGGCATCGTGAAGAGCTCGAGGTGCGAGCAGGTCGACGGACCAGCCACGAAACGCCGCATACGTTCGCGTCAGGTAGGAGCGGTCGTCCCCGCTCGCCGTCATCAGGAAGGCGACCTTGGGGCGCTCCTTGCCGGTGAGCCGCAGGGCCTCGGCCATGAGCCCGGCCGGCTCCATCACCCCCCACCGTCCAGTCGGACGGAACCCGCCCGAGGTGGCGAGGATGCGCGGGGTGCTGGGCATGCGACTCCTTCGGTGCTCGCACGGTGCGACGTGCTCGGCGCGATGGCAACAAGCCGCGAACCTACACGGCAGCGCACAGGTGCCACCACGCCCTCGTCGCCGGAACTGCCCTGTGGACAACGCGTTGCGACCGCGATGATCAAGGCAGGCTGGGCCGATGGTGATCTCCAGGCTGGGACCTTCCGGGCGAGCTGATCGGGACCGTCCCGTCGCGCGCCTGCAGTCGGTCGCTCGCCCGCGCCGGCACGCGGATCCTGCGCCGCAGGTGCCGGGGTACGTGCAGTGCGCGGCGCTCGTTCCTGGTTCGGGTGGCTCGCCGTGGACCGCGCTTGATTTCAGCACCGGCCTGCGGGTCGTCGTCCGGCGGGTCCCTCAGTCGGCGCTGGCCGAGCACGGTGGCGCCGAAGGCCTACGACGGCGTCTTGCCGAGCTCCCGCACCACGAGCGGTTAGTCGTCCCGAGCCTGGTGCTCGCGGATGACGACCCTGGCTTCGGCTCGGGTGACGAACCGCCGGCCGCCGCCGACGCCTGGCTGGTCAGCAGGCAGCTCGACCGAGGCGGGCTCGACCGGCTCGTGACCCGTCGAGGAGGTACGCCCGCCGGGGGTTCTGGCGGCGTCCTTCGCGCAGGGGAGGCGGCTGCGGTGGCCGTCGGTGTCGCACGGGCCCTCGCGGTCCTGCACGAGGCCGGCATCGTGCTCGGTCACGTCGCTGCCTCCGACGTCCTGCTCGACAAGGACGGCCAGCCGTCGCTGGACGGCTACCGACTCGTGCGTGGGGCGGGCCACGGGGCTGCCTCACGCACGACCGACCGCGACGTCCCTGGCAGCCGCGGCAGACCGACACCTGCCGGAGACGTCATGGCCCTGGCGGCGTTGGTGGGGTCGCTGGTGCACACCCCCATCCCGCCCGAGCTCCGGTCGGTCCTCGCGTGGGCCGGTGGTCAAGGCGAGAGCGAGCCGTCTGCCGTCGAGCTCGTCCGTCGGGCGAGCGCCGCCGTGCCGCCTGAGCCGGTGCTCGAGACCACGACTCTGCCGGTGCCGGTCCCGGTCAGAGCGTCCCGGCTGACCAGGGTGCGGCGTCCCGTCGTGCTCACTGGGGTGGCTGCGCTGGCCCTCGCGCTCGCCGTTGGCGCTGGCGTCGTGTGGTCGGGATGGGCCGACTCGAGCAAGGGCGCCGGGCGCAGCCCCTTGGCCGGCGCCCGCGGCGCCATCAGCCGTGGGAGCGTCAGCTCCGGTCACCCAGCCGAGCAGCTCCGCCGCCTGCGCCGGACTGGGCGGTCGTGCTGGCCCGGCTCGACAGCAAGCGAGCCGCCGCCTTCGACCGCCTGGACGCGGCGCTGCTCACCCAGGTCGACGCCGCCGGCTCCGCCGCGCTGACGTCCGACATGGGCGCGCTGCGGTCGTTGCTTGCCGCCGGCGTCCACGCTGAGGGGCTTCGCTCGGTGGTGCGGTCGGTGCGTTTGCTCCAGGACGCAGGGGGGCGGGTGACGCTGGCGGTCACCGACGTGCGGCCGGCCTACCGACTCCTGCACGTCGACGGCAGCGCCGCCGAGACCAGGACCGCGCGTGGTCCGGCGAGGTGGCAGGAGCAGCTCGTCCAGGTGCGTGGCGAGTGGATGGTGGTGAACGTTGCGCCAGCCTGACCGTCGCCTACACGAGAGTTGCTGCCGCCGTCGCGATGTCGGGGTGCAGGAAGGTGAAGCCCGCCTGCTCGAGCCGGTGCGGCAGCACCCTCGTCGATCCCAGGACCTCCGTCGAGAGCTCACCCAGCGCCGTCTTCAGCGCGATCTCGGGCACCGACAGGAGGGTCGGTCGGTGCAGGGCGTCGCCGAGCGCCGCGGTGACCTCGCCGTTCGTCGCCGGGTGCGGGGCGGTGAGGTTCACCGGACCTTCGAGGTCCGAGGTCAGCAGGTACGTCAGCGCGGCGATCTCGTCGGCCATCGTGATGAAGCTCCAGTACTGCTTGCCGCTGCCGAAGCGTCCGCCCAGGCCCAGCCGGAACAGCGGCTGCATCCGTCCGTAGGCGCCGCCGCGCTTGCTCAGGACGAGTCCGCTGCGAGGGTGAACGACCCGGATCCCCGCTTCACTGGCGACGTCCGCGGCGGACTCCCACGCCTGGACGACATCGGCGAGGAACCCCTCGCCCTTCGGTGCGTCTTCGTCGACAGCCTGGGTGCCGGTGTCGCCGTAGTAGCCGATCGCGGAAGCCGAGACCAAGACGGACGGCTTGGGGTCGAGCTCAGCAGCGGCCTTGGCGATCGTGGTCGTGCCGTCGACCCGGCTGTCGAGAATCTCCTTCTTGTACGCCTCGGTCCACCGCTTGTCGCCGACGCCCACCCCCGCGAGATGCACGATCGCCTCGGAACCGGCCAGCGCCTGCAGGTCGACGTCGCCCGTCCGGGGATCCCAGCGCGCCTCGTCCGCCGCCGCAGGGGCCCGCCGAACCAGCCGGAGCACCTCGTGACCGTCCGAGCGCAGGGCAGGGACCAAGGCCGAGCCGATGAGCCCGGAGGCTCCGGTGATCGTGATCTTCATGAGGCCCATCGTGTCGGCAAAGCGCCGGCCCGGCCACCGGGAGCTCCTGGCGTGCTCGGGTCAGAGGCCGAGCTCTCCCTCGAAGGCGCCTTCCTCGAGACGGTGCTTGATCGCGACCAGGAAGCGCGCGGCGTCGGCTCCGTCGACCAGCCGGTGGTCGTAGGTCAGGGCCAGGTAGACCATCGACCGCACCGCGATGCTGTCCGAGCCGAGGTTCGGGTCCGTCGACGACCACGGGCCGCTTCACCACGCGAACCGGTGCCGAGGATCGCCGACCTGCGGCTGGTTGATGATCGGGGTGTCGAACAGGGCGCCACGGCTGCCGGTGTTGGTCAGCGTGAAGGTGCCGCCGGCGAGCTCGTCCGGGGTGATCTTGTTGCCGCGGGTGCGGGCGGCGAGGTCGGTCGATCTTGCGAGCGAGGCCGGCGATGAGAGGTCGCCGGCGTCGTGGATCACCGGCACGAGCAGGCCGCGCTCGGTGTCGACGGCGATGCCGAGGTGCTCGGACGCGTGGTAGGTGACCGTGCCCGCCGTCGGTGTCGATGGTCGCGTTGACCGCGGGGTGCGAGCTTGAGCGCCTCGACGCTGGCCTTGGCGAAGAACGGCAGGAAGCGAGAGCTTCGACGCCCTCGCGCGCCTCGAAGTCGGCCTTGGCGCGCTCCCGGAGCTGCGCGACCCGGGTGACGTCGACCTCGACGACGGTGGTGAGCTGCGCCGAGACCTGCAGCGACTCGACCATGCGCGCCGCGATCACCTTGCGCAGCCGGGTCAGCTTCTCGGTCCGCCCACGCGATGGTCGCGGACGCGCGGCGTGCGGCGCTGCTGCTGGCGCGGGTCGGCGGCCGGTGCCGCCGTGGGCGGCGGGGGCCGGTGCCGACGGCGGCAGCCGCGCGCCGCAGGCGCCTGCGGCCGCTGCCGCGGCTGCCGCCGCGTCGAGCACGTCCTGCTTGCGGATCCGGCCGCCGACGCCGGTGCCCGGTCAGCGCGGCGAGGTCGACGTCGTTCTCGGCGGCGAGCTTGCGGACCAGCGGGGTGACGTAGCGCCTCGGCGTCGTGCCGTCCGAGGACTGCCGCTGCCGAGCAGCGGAGCGGACGGCGGGGCTGCTGCGACCGGAGCGGCGGCGGGCGCCGGGGCCGGCGCGGCGGGAGCGGCCGGCGCCGCTGCTGCGGGCGCGGAGCCGCGCGGCGCTGGCGCGGCAGCCGGTGCGCGGAGTCGCGGTAGCGGCCGGGGCCGGGGCGGCAGCCGCCGCGAGCGCCGGACGCCGGGCCGACGACGCCGAGCTCGGCCCCGACGTCGACGGTCTCGTCCTCGCTCGACGGAGATCGCGAGCAGGACGCCGGCGACCGGCGACGGGATCTCGGTGTCGACCTTGTCGGTCGAGACCTCGAGCAGCGGCTCGTCGGCCGCGACCGTGTCGCCGACCTCCTTGAGCCAGCGGGTGACGGTGCCCTCGGTGACGCTCTCGCCGAGCGCGGGAAGCACGACCGAGGTCGAGGCGCCGCCCGCCGTCGACGCAGCGGCAGGCAGGTGCGGCCGGTGCTGGCTCGGCGGCCGGGGCGGCGAGCCGCTGCAGGCGGTGCAGCCTGCGGTGCCGGAGCCGCGGCGACCGGAGCTGGAGCGGTTCGGAGCGGCAGCGGCGTCAGCCGGAGCGGCCACGGGCGCGGCTCGCTGGTGCGCTGACTCGGGTGCGGCGGCGCCGTCGGTCGCCTCAGCCGATGACCGCGAGCTCGGCGCCGACCAGGACCGTCTCGTCCTCGTGGGCCACGATCTTCACCAGGACCCCGGACGCGGGCGCCGGGATCTCGGTGTCGACCTTGTCGGTGGAGACCTCGAGCAGCGGCTCGTCGGCCTGCGACCGTGTCGCCCTCCTGCTTCAGCCAGCGCGTGACGGTGCCCTCGGTGACGCTCTCACCGAGCTGGGGCAGCGTGACGGAGACCGTCATGGGCGTCGACTCCTTGGGTCCGGTTGGTGCTGGTGGAACGGATGCGAAGCTCGGGGTGTCGCCGGAATTCTGCCGGGCGGCGCTCAGCCGTGCACGTGCAACGGCTTGCCGGCCAGCGCGAGGTGCGCCTCGCCCATGGCCTCGCGACTGGGTCGGGTGCGGGTGGATCAGCGACGGCGACGTCGTCGGCGTCGGCCTCCCAGTTGAAGATCAGCTGGGCCTCGGCGATGAGCTCGCCGACCCGGCTGCCCGACCATGTGGACGCCCGACGACGGGGCCGTCGATCGAGCGACACGAGCTTCACCGCGCCCGCGGTCTTGCAGGATCTGCGCCTTGCCGTTGCCGGCGAGGTCGTAGCCGAAGCCCGTCGACCCCGTCGGCGCCGTAGCGCTCGACGGCCTGCGGCCTCGGTCAGCCCGACGGAGGCGACCTCGGGCTCGCTGTAGGTGACCCGCGGGCACGCCGTCGTAGTCGATCGGCCGCGGCGCGAGCCCGGCGACGTGCTCGGCGACGAGGATGCCCTCGGCGAAGCCGACGTGGGCGAGCTGCAGGGTCGGCAGGAGGTCGCCGACCGCGTAGACGCCGGGCACGATGGTCTGGCAGTACTCGTCGACCGTGACGTAGCCGCGGTCGATCGCGACGCCGGCCTCCTCGTAGCCCAGGCCGCCGGTGGCCGGCCCGCGCCCGACGGCGACGAGCAGCACGTCGGCCTCGAACGTCTTGCCGTTCTCCAGCGAGACCCTCACCCCGGCGTCGGTGTGCTCGACGCCGGCGAACCGGACGCCGGTCGAGAACTCGATGCCGCGCTTGCGGAAGGCGCGCTCCAGCAGCTTCGAGCTGGTTCTCGTCCTCCAGGGGCACCAGGTGCGGCAGGGCCTCGACGATCGTGACGTCGCCGCCGAAGGACTTCCAGACGCTGGCGAACTCGACGCCGATCACGCCGCCGCCGAGGATCACCGCCGAGCGGGGCACGTAGTCGAGCGCGAGCGCGTGGTCGCTGGTGATGACCCGGTCGCCGTCGATCTCCAGGCCGGGCAGCGACCGGGGTACCGAGCCGGTGGCCAGCACGATCGTGCTGCCGGTGTAGCGGACATCGCCGACGTCGACCGTGGTCGGCGAGGAGAGGTGGCCCTCGCCCTCGACGTAGGTGATCCCGCGGGCCTTGACCAGACCCTGCAGGCCCTTGTAGAGCCGGCTGACGACGCCGTCCTTGTAGGAGTGCACGCGCGGCATGTCGATGCCGTCGAAGGTCGCCTTGACGCCGAACTGCTCGCTCTCCCTGGTGAGGTCGGCGACCTCGCCGGCGTGCAGCAGCGCCTTGGTCGGGATGCAGCCCTGGTGCAGGCAGGTGCCGCCGAGCTTGCCGCTTCTCGATCAGGACGACGGACATCCCGAGCTCGGCCGCGCGGAGCGCGCAGGCGTAGCCACCGCTCCCGCCGCCGAGGATGACGACGTCGAACGTGTTGTCGGCAGAATCGGCCACGAAGGACTCCTGGGCTCGCTGGACCGCACACGAGCACGACGGTGCGGATGCTCCTGTTCCAACGCCTCGCGGCGGCGAAGTCATCCTTTCACCTCCGGCAGCGGCAGACGTACCGGGTGCGCCACCCGGTGTCGTTGCCGAGGGGGGCCGTCAGGCCGGATACGGTGAGTCTGCGCAGCCGAGCGTGCAACGTGGTCCGGAGGAGGGTCTGTGGGTCTGCTCGGACGCCTCGGCCGCGGGAAGCAGCGTCCAGGCACGGTTCGCGGCGCGGTCTCGGCCGACCGCGCGCATCTGGAGGAGTTCGTCCGCGACCCGGCCAGGCGTGGAGGCCTTCGTCGAGCCCCGGACCACGGTGACGGAGACCACGGTGGTGCTGGTCGCCGCCGACGGGCGAGTGGACCCGGCGGCGGGTGCCATCACCGGCCGTCTGCCACGACTGGGCCGAACAAGCTCGGGTGCCGTCGCTACGACGCCGCCGTCGTCGGCTACCCGCAGCGGATGCGGGACTGGACCTCGCGCAGGGCAGCCGAGCAGAAGGCCGCAGAGGCCGAGCGCAAGCAGCACCCGTAGTCGGCTTCGGCTCAGGTGGCGAGGTCCTCGGCGAGCTGGACGAAGGTGCGCAGCGCGGAGCCCGTGCCGCCGCTCGGGGTGTAGCCGTACGGCGCACCGGTGTTGTACGACGGCCCGGCGATGTCCAGGTGCGCCCACGGGAGGTCCGGCGGACACGAACTCCGAAGGAACAGGGCGGCGGAGAGCATGCCGCCGAGCCGGGCGTTGTCTGCGTTGACCAGGTCGGCGACCTGGGAGTCCAGGCCCTTGCGGAGCTCCTCCGGCAGCGGCATCGGCCACATCGCCTCGCCGGCGCGGTTCGGCGGCGTCGAACACCTGCGAGCGGGTGGCGTCGTCGTTGCTCATGATCGCCGCGGTGCGGGTGCCCAGCGCGATCAGCGCGGCACCGGTCAGGGTGGCGACGTCGACGATCAGGTCGGGGTCGTCCTCGGCCGCGGCGACCAGGGCGTCGGCCAGCACCAGCCGTCCCTCGGCGTCGGTGTTGAGGACCTCGACCGTGCGGCCGCCGTAGATCGTGATGACGTCGGACGGGCGCTGCGCCGTGCCGGAGGGCATGTTCTCGGCCATGGCGGCCCAGCCGGTGACGTTGACCGGCAGCTTCAGCTTGGCGATGGCGAGCAGGCGCGCCGAGCGACCGCGGCCGCGCCGGCCATGTCGGACTTCATGGCCTCCATGTGCAGCGGCCGGCTTGATCGAGATGCCGCCGGAGTCGAAGGTGATGCCCTTGCCGACCAGCGCGAGGTGCTTCGTGGCCTTCGGGTGGCGGTACGCGAGCCGGACCAGCCGGGGCGGGTTGGTCGAGCCCTGCCCGACACCGATGAGCCCGCCGTAGCCGCCCTTCTTCAGCGCCTTGTCGTCGAGCACCGTCACCGTCAGGCCGGCCGCCGTGCCGCGGGTCGTGGCGAGGTCGGCGAAAGCCTTCGGGGTCAGGGCGTTGGGCGGGGCGTTGACGAGGTCGCGGGTCAACGTGATGCCCTGCCCGATGGCCACGGCGCGAGCGAGAGCCGCCCTGGCCCCCTCGGTCGAACCGGCGCAGAGCGAGAACGACGCGACCGGAGGTTTCACCGACGCCGCCGACGCGCTCCGGTACGTGGTGTACGCGTAGGCGCCGAGCAGCGCTCCGGTGGCGACCGCCTCGACCTCGGCTGCAGTCCCCGCAGGCAGCGCCAGCACGACCTTGCTGGTCCCGCGAGCGCCCGAGCGGCCGATCCCGCCGCCCGACGCAGCGTCTCGGGCTCGTAGCGGCGGCGCTGCTCGCCCAGGCCGCTCGCGACGACCAGGGCTCGCGCTGACGCCGGTGGGCGCGGGGATCTTCACCACCTCGTCCGTCGATCCCGCTCGCGCCCATGGCGGCGAAGGTCGAGGCCAGGCCGCGCAGCGGTCCGGACGCACCACCGGGGGCGACCACGACCAGACCGTTCGGGCCCTTGGCCAGCCCGACCACGAGCGCGTCACCTTTCGTCTCGGCGGGGGCTGCGGAACTGAGGGCGATCGTGGCCATGCGGGCTCCAGTCGGTGCACCCGCTCGGCACGGGCGCCTTCGGCGAGCCGGTGCCGCGCTGCCCTGGTGGCGTTGCGCGGACCCGCTCGAAACGTTGTCAACAGCTCGCGAGCACGAGCCATCCGTACGGTGGCGAGCCTAGTAGCGTGCGGGAGGTGACTCAGCCCACCTCGTCCCTTCGGCATTCCCCCTTGCACGAACGGCATGTCGCCCTGGGCGCCAAGCTCGCCGACTTCGGCGGGTGGGAGATGCCGATCGAGTACCCGGGGGGCGGCGTCCTGAAGGAGCACGCCGCGGTCCGCGAGGCCGTGGGTGTCTTCGACGTCTCGCACCTCGGCAAGGCGACGATCGCCGGGCCAGGTGCCGCCGACTACGTCAACCGGTGCCTGTCGAACGACCTCGGGCGCATCAGCCCCGGCCAGGCCCAGTACACCCTGTGCTGCGCCGATGACGGCGGCGTCGTCGACGATCTGATCGCGTACCTGCGGGGTCCCGACGAGGTCTTCCTCGTGCCCAACGCCGCCAACACCGGCGAGGTCCTGCGGCTCCTTGCCGGGCAGGCCCCCCTCGACATCGAGGTGACCGACCAGCACGAGGAGCTCGCCGTCCTCGCAGTGCAGGGCCCCCGCGCCGCCGAGCTGCTCGATCGGGTGGGCCTTCCTTCAGAGCACGCGTACATGTCCTTCGTCGACGCCGCCCTTCCCGTCGGCCCTGACGGCTCGACCGACGACCGCGCGGACGCCTCGGTGCCGCTGGTGGTGTGCCGTACGGGCTACACCGGCGAGCTCGGCTTCGAGATCCTGCCGCGCTGGGAGGACGCTCCGCTGCTGTGGGACGCCCTGCTCCGGGCGGGGGAGTCGCTGGGTGCGCGGCCGTGCGGCCTGGGCGCCAGGGACACCCTGCGCACGGAGATGGGGTACCCGCTGCATGGCCAGGATCTCTCGAGGTCCATCTCGCCGGTGCAGGCGCGGTCCGGCTGGGCCGTCGGCTGGGACAAGCCAGAGTTCTGGGGACGCGCTGCGCTGCTCGCTGAGCGCGCGGCCGGCCCTGCCCGTCAGCTCTGGGGCCTGCGCGCGCTCGACCGCGGGATCCCTCGCCCGCACATGGTCGTCCTCAAGGACGGCAGCCAGGTCGGCGAGGTCACCAGCGGGACGTTCTCGCCGACGCTGCGCCAGGGGATCGGGCTCGCGCTGCTCGAGCGCGGCGTGACCGTCGGCGACGAGCTCACCGTCGACGTGCGAGGAAGACCCTCCGCGGTCGAGGTGGTGCGCCCACCGTTCGTGCTGTCGCACGTCTGACCTCTCGCTGTCGCCAGCCCTTCCAACCGAGGTACCAATCTTGTTCCTTGATGATCTTCCTCTTAGCGTCCCTGGAAGGTACCAACGTCGGTACCTTCAACGGGATGAACGGGGATGCACGTGTTCAAGAGGAAGCGCTCGACGTGGACGACGGCCGCGCTGGGGGGACTGGTGATAGCCGGCTCAGGACTGCTGGTGGGTATCCCGGAGGCGTCGCCGGCAGGTGCGGCCCCGAACGCCAGGATGACCCCGCTCGAGACGAGGAGTGTCAGCCTGCGCGCCTCGATGGGCCTGGACGACGACCTCGACCACGTCAGGGCGGTGGCGTCGTCGGCGGACTCCACGACCAGCGACCTCGGGATCGCCCTGAGCCCGGCTGAGCACCTCGAGATGCGTCGAAGGGCGGCGCTCGGCAGCAGGGTGCGCAGCATCGACTCCAGCTTCACGTCCGACCCCACCTACGCGGGTGCGTGGCTCGACCAAGCAGCCGGCGGGGTGCTGCGCGTCGCCTTCACCCGCAAGCCCGGAGCCGCGGGGGCGCGCAAGCTCGCGGCGCAGCTGCTGAGCGGCCAGGCAGCCACCACGCAGGTCGTGGCGCATTCGCTGCGTCAGCTCGACTCGATCGAGGCCCGCGTCACCGCCGACATCGTCGCCGCCACGGCCAAGCACCAGTCGACCGAGGTGAGCGCGGGAGTGGATCTCGCTGCCAACGCCGTGACCATCACGATCGCGGCGGATGCACCGGCGGCCGCGGAGGGTGCGGTCCTCGCTCGGTTCGGTCCGTCTGGCGTGGTGGTCACCCGCGGCAACGCCGCCACCCTCGACGACGGCCGGAACTTTCTCTCGGGCCGGCTCTTCGGCGGCGAGTGGATCACGAGCTCGACCAGTGCCTGCACGGTCACCTACGCGGACGCCAAGAGCGCCTACAACGAGACGTACGCCATCACGGCAGGCCACTGCGGTGCCAACGGAACCCGGTTCTACCAGGGCTACGGGACGCGCGGCATCGGCACGGTTCACTCCGATGGCACCTACGGTCACACCGAGACGGAGTGCGACTGCGCGCCGGTCGGCCCGACGCCCGCACCCGGGTTCGGTACCAACCAGGTGCTGATCAACAACAACGAGCTGCGCACCCTGACGGCGTACGACAGCACCTACCAGGGCGAGGTCGTCTGCCAGAGCGGGGCGTCTTCTTACGACAGCCTCGGCAGCCTGCAGTGCGGACCGGTCGCCGACAACGCGTTCAGCACCCAGGAGGCAACGCCTGACCGTTCTCTGGTCTTCGTGCTCTACGACTGTGTCGAGGTTGACGCGCACGCGCAGGGCGGCGACAGCGGTGCGCCGATCATCGCCGGCAGCTCGCTCGTCGGGATCATGTCCGCCAGCGTGAACTCGTCGATCAGCGTCTTCTCGCGCGCGACCCACGTGCCCGATGTCGGACTGCACCTCAGCTTTGCGACCTGACGTGAGCACGCGCGGAGGGCGATTCGTCGCGGTGCTCACGGCGGTGGTCGTCACCGCGGCGCTCGGAGTGGCCGGCTGCTCGCAGCCGGCCACTTCGGGCGGTGCGTTCGTGCTGGGCTCCGTCGATCCGGGCGACGGCATGCTCAAGGACGCCCGGCCCGGGCACCCGACCCTCCGACCCGGTCCTGCACCGAAGGACATCGCGCGCACGCTCGTCTATGTCGCAGCCTCGGATCCCTCCTCGCGCCGGCTGCAGCTGGTCTGGCTCGAGGGGCCGCAACCAGGCTGCGGGAACGTCACCGTGCTCTACGTGACCCAGACCGCGCGTCAGGTCATCGTCGAACCGTCGGTCGAGACAGACATCCATGTCCAGTGCATGACCGTGGCCCATGCCGTCAGCGACACCGTCACGCTGGAGCAGCCATTGGGCAACCGGCAGCTGCTCCAGATGAAGCATGCTCAGGCACCCGGATGAGGCGAGAGGGACACGAGCGAGGGAAATCGAGCGAGGAAAGGCGTCAGGGCAGGTCAGGAGCCGCGCGGTCGCTGATCCCGGCCTCGCCCAGGGTCACCATCTCGGCGAGCGTCGCCCCGGCGGCCCGCAGCACCGGGAGAGCCACCAGCGCACCCGTCCCCTCGCCCAGCCGCAGCTCGTAGTCCACCAACGGTGAGAGGTCCAGCCACTCCAGCGCCTTGGCGTGGGCCGGTTCCGGCGACAGGTGCCCAGCCAGCCACCACGCACTGGCCCGGTAGGCGATCCGGTGGGCGACCAGTGCAGCAGCGCCGGAGACGACCCCGTCGAGGATGACCGGCGTCCGGCGTACCGCGGCCTGCAGCACGAAGCCCGCCATCGCCGCGATGTCCGCGCCAGCGACCTCGGCGAGGAGCGCGATCTGGTCGCCGCGGTGCAGCCGCCCGCGTCGGGCCGCGTTCCGGACGGCCACGCACTTGATCATCCAGGCGTTGTCGTCGATGCCGGTGCCGCGACCGACGACGCTCGCGACGTCTGCGTCGGTGAGCACGGCGACCAACGTGGCGGCCGGCGTGGTGTTCCCGATCCCCATGTCACCGGCGATCAGCAGGTCCGCTCCGGCGTCGACCTCCTCGTCCGCGATCGCGACACCAGCGAGGAACGCCTGCGCGGCATCCTCCCTCGTCAGGGCTGGTCCGACCGAGATGTCGTCCGAGCCGCGCCTGACCTTGTGCCGGGTGACTTCGGACGGAAGGTCAGACAGGTCAGCGTCGACGGAGAGATCAAGCACGCGGACGGTTGCTCCGGCCAGCCTGGCGAGCACGTTGACCGCGGCGCCGCCGCCGACGAAGGCGCGCAGCATCTGGGCGGTCACCTCGGGCGGGTACGCCGAGACCCCGCGTCGCGCGACGCCGTGATCCCCGGCGAACACGACGACGCGGGCACGGTCGAGGGGTCGTGGTGGACAGACTCCCTGAACCCCCGCCAGCCAGATCGAGAGCTCCTCCAGACGACCGAGCGCCCCCGGCGGTTTAGCCAGGACGGCCTGGCGCTGCCGGGCCTCCTCGCGGGCGTCGAGGTCCGGGGCGGTGATGCGCTCGGCGAAGGCCGCGATGTCCTGGGCGTCGAGCGTGGTCACAGGGCTCCTTGGTCGAACGGGTGGGCGACCTGCTGGGACGACGGTTCCAGGGCGAAACCGTACCCGGTGGGGCGCTGGCCCCCCGCTGCCCGCGACATCGACCGGAGACGAGCCGGCCAGGCTTACAGCTTGCGACGACGCGCGGCGATGACCCCGGCGGAGAAGATGGCCGCGAGCACGACGACCCCGAGCAGGAAGCCCCACGGAGAGCCACCCGAGCTGGCCGTGGAGACCTGCTCACCGCTGGGCACCACGACCGGCGTGGGCGCTCCGGAGGACGCAGCCTCGACCGGAGTCGTCGGACCGTCGTCGCTCGATGCCGAGGGGCTGGCGCCGGAGCCGCCCGTCGCCGTGCTCGTCGACGGCGTTGACAGCCCGCCAGGTTGGCCAGACGTGGCCGTGCCGGTCGCCGTGGCGCCGCCGGGATCGTTGGACGGATCGCCGCTCGACGGGTGCGTCGTGGTCGGGGGAGGTGTCGTCGCGGGCGTGCCAGGCGGTTGGGTCGGTGGCTTGGTCGGTGGCTTCGTCGGCGGCTTGGTCGGAGGAGGGGCGACGGCGACGCCGCACTCGGTCCTGGGGTAGCCGTCGATGCCGCAGATCAGCCCGCTCTGCGAGCGGAAGGTGACGAACGAGCTCAGCACGTCGATGCCGCGCGCCCCGACCGGGAGCGTGGCGCAGTGCTCGTCGATCCCGCGGGGCGGTGACTCGCCTGGGGGCGCGTCGGACTGGGTCCCGTAGTCGACCACGATGCCGACCAGCATCTTGCCGGGACCGGCCGCGGGCGTCGTCCCGCAGATCGACGCGAAGCTCGACGAGGCACGGGGCGCCGTGGTCCCGGCCACACCGCTCACCGCGAAGCGCCAGCCCTCGACGGTCCCGGCATGGGCGAGGCCCGAGGCGCCGACGTTCGCGAAGGTCCAGGGTCCGCTGCCGCCGTGCCAGTAGGACCAGTAGCGGTAGGCGGTCGCATCCGCTGGACCGGCGACGACGACCATCCCTGCGACCACCGCCAGCAGCGCCGCCACCAGCACGGTGACGACGCTGCGCAGCGGTGCACGGCTCATGCTCGCGACGACCGCCTGGCCAAGCCCCTGGTCAGCAGGAGCAGGCCCCCGCCGGCGACCAGCAGCGCCGCACCAAGCGCAGCAAGGCCGGTGGTGCCCTGCGGCGAACCCGTGTCAGGCAGGACGGCCCCGCCCGAGGAAGCCTCGGTGGACGGGGCGGGGGTGGGTGCGGTGGTCGGCGTGCTGGTGGCGGTCGGGGTGGGCGTCGGTGTGGGCGTGGCCGCCGCGGTGGTGATCGTGGCGGCCAGCCTGCTCACGAGGTCCGTCCCGGCGAACGACGACGGGTCGCCACCAGACGCGACGTCGGCCATCGTCAGCAGGGCGAGAGAGCCAGGGACGTCGGCGCCGGCCTTGGTGGTGAAGGACGCCTGACCGCTGCCGAGGGCAGCGATCGCTTCAGCGACCTGCGTGCCACCGTGCTTCGTGGCCGCGAGGGCGATGACGGCGTTGGCGGTCGATCCGAGGTCGGCCTGCCCCGCGGTGAAGGGATCCGGGATGACCCCGCCGTTCGCGGCCAGCCGCCGTGCCAGGTAGCCGGCGGCATCGGCTGCTGCCTCGGGCGCGGTCAGCGTGCCGGCAGCAGGGCACACCATGGTCGGCTCGTCGGTGGGGATGGGCGCCGCAGACGCCACCGGGAGGAAGCCACCTGCCACCGCGAGGGTCCCCTGCACGGAGGCGAAGTCGTTCGCTGCGCCGCCGAGGCTGAAGGCTCCCTGGTCGGAGGCAGCAGCGGAGCAGCCGAGCTGGTTGCCGACCAGCCAGTCGTCACCGGTCAGTCCACCGACGCTGGGGAGCGCCAGCCCGCCGGCACGGAAGGCCGAGACGACGATCGCCGTGGAGTTGGCGTCCGGGTCGTTGCCCGCGGCGCCGTCGGGGTAGTAGGCCCAGCCACCGTCAGTGCTCTGGTGCGCTGCGAGCCAGGTCAGGGCCGAGGTGGCCGCGGTGGTCTTTCCCACGCTGACCAGCGCCTGCACCGCGAGGCCGGTCGAGTTGGTGTCCGGGCCGCTGAACGAGACGGAGCTGGGTGCGGTGCACGCGGTGGCGAGGTCAGACCGGAAGGCCTCGAACGACCCGTCGGCGCACTGCTGGTCGAGCAGCCAGGTCACCGCGGCAGGCGCCGGGGTTCCGCCGCTGGCCTCGATCGCGAGCAGCGCGAGGGACTGCCGGTAGACGCCGTCGTAGGTCGGGTCCTGACTGCCGTAGAGCCCGACCTTGACCGGATCGGTGGTGGTGGCCGCACTCGCGGTGCCGACCATCGGGAGCAGAAGGAGTCCGCCCGCTGCGGTGGCGGCCACGCCCGCAAGCAGTCCGAGGCGGACGCCGAGGCGCCGGCGTGGGCCTGGGCGCGAGCCGGGGTGTGAGCCGGCAGGCGCGTCGGGAAGGGATTCGGAAGGGGAGCCGGCAGCGACGCTGCGGGCGGAACGGATGCTCGTGCGCATGGTGCCCTTTCTGGAACCGTCGCGCGATGGGCACCGGTCGCACGGGTCCGTGACAGCGCGCTTCCTGGGGCGCTCCGGCAGACGGAGACGACAGGAAGGCGTGGCACGGACCGAGTTCGATCCGGGCTCCGCCCCGCAGACCTCGGCGGTATCGATGGAGCCGCTCGTCCCTGCTCGGGTGCTCCGGCTCGCCGCTCGTGAGCGGCCTACGGTTGCGGGTCAGCGCCGGACTTCGACCGGTCTTCCCCCAGGCAGTGACGCGTGGTTGTGCGAGGCAGACGAAACCACGGAGCTCCCCGGAAGTCAAAGGACGTCCATCAACTCGCGTTCACCCAGCCTCGACCGTCCGCCGTCAGGCGCGCGCCCTAGAGTGCGTGGCATGGCATGGACGTGGCAGTACCAACCGGCCGGGAGCGGTGCGACGCTGCCGTCCCCTGAGTTCCCGAGCCAGGCCGACGCCGAGTCGTGGGTGGGGGAGACGTGGCGGGAGCTGGCCGACGCCGGTGTCGCCTCGGTCTCGCTGCTCGAGGACGACAGCACCGTGTACGGCCCGATGAGCCTGCAGCCCTGATCCCGCCGCCCTGATCCTGCGGCCCTGATCCTGCGGCCCTGATCCTGCGGCTTGCCGGGCCGCTCAGGCCCGCGGGTCCGGGCTGAGCGTCAACCGTGGGTCGTCGATGATCGAGCCCGCGAGGACCTCGTCGATCTGCTTGAGCGCGGTGGGGTCGAGCGTCACGCCGGCGGCCTTGACGTTCTCGGCGACCTGCTCGGGGCGGGTCGCGCCGATGATCGCGGCCGCGACGTTCGGGTTCTGCAGCACCCAGGCCACGGCCAGCTGGGCCAGCGTCAGGCCAGCCTCGTCGGCGATGGGACGCAGCAGCTGGACCTTGGTGAGGACGTCGTCCTCCATCCACTCACTGATGAAGTCGCTGCCACCCTTGGTGTCGGTCGCGCGCGAACCCGCCGGCGGCGCCTGACCGGGGAGGTACTTGCCTGTGAGCGCGCCCTGGGCGACCGGGGAGAAGACGATCTGGCTGAGGCCCTCCTCGATGCTGGCGGGGATCACCTCGGCCTCGATCACCCGGTAGAGCATCGAGTACTGCGGCTGGTTCGACACCAGCGGGACGTGCAGCTCGCGGGCGAGCGCTGCTGCCGCATGGATCTGGTCGGCGTCCCACTCCGAGACCCCGATGTAGAGCGCCTTGCCGGCTCGGACGATGTCGGCGAACGCCAGCATCGTCTCCTCGAGCGGGGTCTCGTGGTCGTAACGGTGCGCCTGGTAGAGGTCGACGTAGTCGGTCTGCAGCCGGATCAGGGACGCGTCGATCGACTCCATGACGTGCTTGCGGGACAGGCCACGGTCGTTCGGCCCCCGGCCGGTCGGCCAGTACACCTTGGTGAAGATCTCCAGGCTCTGCCGTCGCTCGCCGGCCAGGGCCTTGCCCATGATCGTCTCGGCCCGGGTCCCGGCGTAGGCGTCCGCGGTGTCGAAGGTCGTGATCCCGGCGTCGAGCGCGGCGCGGACGCAGGTGAGGGCGGCGTCCTCCTCGACCTGGGAGCCGTGCGTGATCCAGTTCCCGTAGGCGATCGAGCTGATCTTGAGGCCGCTGTTGCCGAGCTTCCTGAATTCCATGCCGCGAGCCTAGACCGGCAACCGCGAGGGTCGCACGGCCAGCTGAGCGCCGACGGTCAGCCGACCAAGGGAACCGCCTCGCCTCAGCTCAGGCTGTCGCCGACGCTCACCTGGGGACGGGGGATCCGCATGCGCCGGATCTGCATGGACCGCATCGCGCCGTACACGCCGACGCCCTTGGTGAGCTCGTCCGGATACCTGGTGGCGACCAGCCGCCCGACCCGTCGGGCCAGCAGGATGACCGATCCGACCAGCAGCAGCATGTAGACGTAGAAGCCCAGGATGAGCACGAGCTTCACCCCGGCGGGCAACGGCAGGAAGCTCAGCACGAGGAAGACGAGCACCGACGGGAGCATGAACTCGCTCGGGGTGCGCTTGGCGTCGACGAGGTCACGGGCGTACTTGCGGGGCTTGCCCTGGTCGCGGGCCGGGAGGTAGCGGTCGTCACCGGCGTAGAGCGCGGCTCGCTTGCGCGCTCGATCGGCGCGGGCGGCGTCGCGGTCGGCCTTGCTGGCGCCGCGGCCGGTGCGGCCGCTGCTGGTCGCGGTGGTGCTGACCCTGGCCTTGCGCGCCGCCTCGGCCTCCTTGCGGCTGGGCGTGGCCCTGCCCTTGCCGGCGGCGAGGTTGTCTGCCTCCACCTGGGCGGCGGCGGCCTCGTCGGTGGCGGTCTTGGTCGAGCGGCGGGTGAACACCCGGCAAGGGTAGCCCGTGCGGAGCTCAGCGTCGGCCCAGCACTCGGGGGCCTCGCTCGGCTGGCTGGCAGCGCCTAGGCTGCTGGGAGAGGCCCACAGGCGGTCGGCTCGAGCCCTGAGGAGAGTGCGCGGCGATGGCGGGTTTGTACAAGCGGATGACGTCGATCTTCAAGGCGAAGGCGAACGCGGCTCTGGACAAGGCCGAGGACCCACGACAGACCCTCGACTACAGCTACGAGAAGCAGCTCGAGCTCCTGCAGAAGGTTCGCCGGGGGGTCGCCGACGTCGCGACGTCCCGCAAGCGGCTCGAGCTGCAGATCCAGGGGCTCCAGACGCAGAGCGGAACCCTGGAAGGCCAAGGCCGGGCGGCGCTGGCCGCAGGCCGCGAGGATCTCGCGCGCGAGGCGCTCACCCGGCGGGCGACCGTCCAGCAGCAGATCGGCGACCTCAACACCCAGCTCGCGCAGCTGCAGGCCGAGGAGGAGAAGCTCGTCACGGCGCAGCAACGCCTGGCCGCCAAGGTCGAGTCGTTCCGCACGCGCAAGGAGACGATCAAGGCCACCTACACCGCGGCCGAGGCCCAGACCAAGATCAACGAGGCCTTCTCCGGCATCTCCGAGGAGTTCTCCGACGTCGGCCTCGCGGTGCAGCGCGCGGAGGACAAGACGCAGCAGATGCAGGCCAGGGCCGGGGCGATCGACGAGCTCATCTCCAGCGGCGCCCTGTCGGATGCCTCGGGGATGGGCAAGGACGACATCACCGTCGAGCTCGAGCGCCTGTCGGGGTCGGCGGAGGTCGAGTCCGAGCTCGCGAGGCTGAAGAACGAGATCGCGCCGGCGCCCGCCACGCCGCAGATCGCTGCCGCGCCGGCCGACGCCGCGCCCGCCGACGCCGCGCCGGCCCCCGTGGAGCAGGGGGAGGCCAAGGCATGATCGTCCGGATCCTCGGGGAGGGTCAGCTGGAGGTCGCCGACTCGGCTCTTGACGAGCTGAACGAGATGGACGCCAGGCTGGCCGCGGCGATCGACGCGACCGACGAGGCACAGTTCCGCACCGAGCTCGCCGGCCTGCTCGACCGGGTGCGCGCCGTCGGAGTCCCTCTGCCGGACGACTCCCTCGAGGAGTCCGACCTCGTCCTCCCGCCCGAGGGCGCGACGATGGCTCAGGTGGCGCAGCTGCTCGGCCAGGACGGCCTCATCCCCGGCTGAGTCCGCTCGCCGGTGTCTACGTTCGTGGGCCAGGGCCGGCTCAGGCCTGTGCGGTCGCCACCGTCTTCGCCGCCCGTGAGCTCGTCACCGTCGCCACTGCGGAGGCCAGCACGACCAGGCCGATGCCCAGCCACTGCCGCAGCGACAGGCTCTGGTGCAGGAGCAGCCAGCCCGACAGGGCCGCGACCGCTGGCTCGAGGCTCATCAAGATGCCGAACACGCCGGTGGGGACGCGGCGCAGGGCCTCCATCTCCAGCGACCACGGCAGGGCGGACGACAGCACGGCCACGCCCGCGGCGGCCGCCAGCGCCGCCCAGGTGAGCTTGCCGGACACCGACCAGATCCCCGCCGGTGCGGTCACCAACGCAGACACCACCAGCGCCGCAGCCAGTCCAGCGCCTCCAGGGATGCGCTCGCCCACCCGCGACGACAGCAGGATGTAGCAGGCCCAGAAGCCGCCGGCGACCGCCGCGAGGACCAGCCCCACGACGTCGAGGCTCTGCCCCCCGCTCGTCTCCACCAGCAGCAGGATCCCGAGCAGGGCGAGCACGACGCAGGCCACGTCCATCCTGCGTCGCGACAGGGCCGCGGCCAGCGCCAGCGGGCCGAGGAACTCGACCGTCACCGCGATCCCGAGCGGGATGCGATTCAGCGAGGCGTAGAACGTCGAGTTCATCGCGCCGATGACCAGACCGAAGAGCGCGACCTGGCCGAGCGTCCGGCGGTCCCAGGTCCAGGCCCGCGGCCGCCACACCGCCAGCAGGATCAGCGCCGCGATGGACAACCGCAGCCAGGTCACACCTGGGGCACCGAGGGTGGCGAAGAGGTTCTTGGCGAGGGCGGCGCCCACCTGGACGCTGCAGACGGCCGCGAGGACCAACCCGACGCCGGAGATCGAGCGGCTCGGCGCCGCCGTGCTCACGCCGGCAGCGCGAGCATGCGGTCGAGTGCCACCCGTGCCCAGTGCGCGACGGTGGGCTCGACGGTGATCGGGTTGACCACGCGCCCCTCGACCAGGTTCTCCAGCGCCCAGACGAGGTGCGGCAGGTCGATGCGGTTCATGGTCGCGCAGAAGCAGACGGTCTTGTCGAGGAACACGATCTGCTTGTCCGGGTGCAGCGCGGCCATCCGCTTGACCAGGTTGAGCTCGGTGCCGACCCCCCAGGCGGAGCCGGCGGGTGCGGCCTCCAACGTCCGGATGATGTATTCGGTGGAGCCGACGTAGTCGGCTGCCGTCACGACCTCGTGCTTGCACTCGGGGTGGACGAGCACGTTGACGCCGGGGATGCGGGCGCGGAGATCGCTGACGGTCTCCGCCGAGAAGCGCCCGTGAACCGAGCAGTGTCCCTTCCAGAGGATCACCTTCGCCGCCTGGAGCTGCTCCGGTGTCAGGCCGCCGCCGGCCTTGTGCGGGATCGAACACGACGCAGTCGTCCAGCGAGAGCCCGAGCTGCAGCACCGCAGTGTTGCGCCCGAGGTGCTGGTCCGGCAGGAACAAGATCTTCTCGCCCTGCTCGAAGGCCCACCGCATCGCGCGCTCGGCGTTCGACGACGTGCACACGGTCCCGCCGTGCCGCCCGGTGAACGCCTTGATCGCGGCGGTCGAGTTCATGTAGGTGACCGGGACGGTGCGGTCCGCCACGCCGGCGTCGGTGAGGACGTCCCAGGCGTCCTCGACCTGCGCGATCGCGGCCATGTCGGCCATCGAGCACCCTGCTGCGAGGTCGGGGAGGATCACCTGCTGGTCGGGACCGGTCAGGATGTCCGCGGACTCCGCCATGAAGTGCACGCCGCAGAAGACGATGTAGGGGGCGTCCGGCTGACCGGCGGCGTCACGGGCCAGCTTGAACGAGTCGCCGGTCACGTCGGCGAACTCGATGACCTCGTCGCGCTGGTAGTGGTGACCGAGCACGAACACCTGGTCGCCGAGCTTGGCCTTGGCCGCTCTCGCTCGCGCGACGAGGTCGGGGTCGGAGGCCGGCGGCAGGTCTCCGGGACACTCGACGCCGCGTTCGGAGCCTGGGTCGGCGTCGCGCCCGAGCAGTAGCAGAGCCAGGGGGGTCGGTTGTACACCGGCCGGCAGATCGAGATCAGCACGGGTACTCATACCCTCATGCTTTCATGCCGGGGCGGGCGCCTCGGCGAATTCTTCCGGCGCTCGCTCGACCCGAGGACTGGCCATGAAGGTATTGATCGCTCCTGACTGCTTCACCGGGACGCTCACGGCTGCCGAGGCGAGCGAGGCGATCGCGACCGGCTGGCTCCGGCAGGACCCCGCCGCTGAGCTCGACCTCGCGCCGATGTCGGACGGCGGCCCGGGGTTCGTCGAGGCCATGTCGCGGGGAGCCGACGGCTCGCTGGTGCCGGTCGTGGTGCGCGGTCCGCTGGGTGACCCGACGCCGGCGCAGGTCTTCCTCGCGGCGGACGGCACCGCCTATGTCGAGGCTGCGCAGGCCTGCGGGACGGCGCTCCTGCCCCCGGGTGGGCTGTCTCCGATGGACGCCGGCACGCTCGGGGTCGGCGAGATGATCGCCGCCGCCCTCGACGCCGGCGCGACCAAGGTCGTGGTCGGGATCGGTGGGACGGCGAGCACCGACGGCGGTGCAGGGGTGGTCCGGGTCCTCGGCAGGCAGTGGCCGGCTGAGGTACCCCTGGTCATCGCCAGCGACGTGGACAACCCGCTGCTCGGCGGCAACGGGGCCGCGGTCGTGTACGGCCCGCAGAAGGGCGCGAGCCCGGCCCAGGTCGTCGAGCTCGAGGCCCGGCTGCGCGCCTGGGCCGACGAGAGCGGGGGCGCGGCCTTGGTCGACAGCCCCGGTGCCGGTGCCGGCGGCGGCCTGGGGTTCGGGCTCATGCTGCTGGGCGGGCGACGGGCCTCGGGGGTCCAGACGGTGCTGGAGTCGCTGCGGCTGCCGGAGCGCGCGGCCGTGGTCGACCTGCTGGTCACCGGTGAGGGCAGCTTCGACGCGACGTCGCTGCAGGGCAAGGTGATCAAGGGCGTCGCCTGGGTGGCGCAGCGCAGCGGGCGACCCTGCGTCGTGCTGGCCGGGCGCGTCATGGTCGGGCGCCGGGAGTTCTCCTCCGCGGGGGTGGACTCCGCGTACTCGGTCTCCGAGCTCGCGGGGTCGGTGGAGGCCGCCATGGCTGAGCCGGCAGCCCGCCTCAGCGACCTCGCGGCCAGGGTCGCCCGCACCTGGACGCCACGGTGACGGCGGCCGCGGTGGCGCTCGACCTGAGCGACCTGGGCGACCTGAGCGACGCCTAGCAACGCCTAGCGACGCCGTGCGACGACCGGTGCCACGACCTGTGCGACGATGGAACACATCAGCTGGCGGCGCTGTTGGCCCGTTCAGAGAGTGATTTGTCCAGTGCAGTCCAAGCCAGACATCCGCTGACGTGCAGGGAGCCCTACCCATGACGATCCGTGACGAGACCGCCGTCGAGTCCACCACCGCTTCTGGTGTCCTTCTCACCGACGTGGCAGCGACCAAGGTCAAGGCCCTGCTCGAGCAGGAGGGCCGCGACGACCTCGCGCTCCGCATCGCGGTCCAGCCCGGCGGCTGCTCCGGTCTGCGCTACCAGCTCTTCTTCGACGAGCGCTCGCTCGACGGCGACGTCGTCACCGACTTCGGCGGCGTGAACGTCGTGGTCGACCGCATGAGCACCCCGTACCTCGCCGGCGCCTCGATCGACTTCGTGGACACCATCGAGAAGCAGGGCTTCACGATCGACAACCCGAACGCCGGCGGCTCCTGCGCCTGCGGCGACTCCTTCCACTAGGCACCACCTGCACGTCACCGGCGGCCCCGTCAGCGGGCCGCCGGTAGTCTGCGTTGCTCACGCAACCAGCCGAAGGAGCGTCCCGTGCGCCTAGCCGTCACCGGCTCGATCGCCACCGACCACCTGATGACGTTCCCGGGCAAGTTCTCGGACTCCCTCGTCGCCGACCAGCTCGAGCACATCTCGCTCTCGTTCCTCGTCGACGACCTCGACATCCGCCGGGGCGGGGTCGCGGCCAACATCGCGTTCGGCTGGCTGCCTCGGGCTGCGGCCGGTGCTGGTCGGCGGCGG
Source organism: uncultured Actinomycetota bacterium (assembly GCA_963819215.1). Lineage (GTDB taxonomy): Bacteria > Actinomycetota > Actinomycetes > Prado026 > Prado026 > CAWFVK01. Next base: position 28,427 of record CAWFVK010000011.1, read on the forward strand.
TCGGCGCACGACTTCGCCGACTACCGCGCCTGGCTCGACCGGCACGGGGTCGACACCGCCTCGGTGCACGTCTCCGAGCTCCGCGCACACGGCGCGGTTCATCTGCACGACCGACTCCGAGGCCAACCAGATCGCGTCGTTCTACCCCGGCGCGATGAGCGAGGCCAGGGACATCGAGCTCGCGCCGGTCGCTGGCCGGCATCGGCGGGCTCGACCTCGTGCTGATCGGCCCGAACGACCCCGACGCGATGGCCGCGCCACACCGACGAGTGCCGCTCAGCCGGGTACGCCGTTCGCGGCCGACCCCTCCCAACAGCTCGCCTGGCTCGAGGGTCCGCAGATCCGCCAGCTCATCGACGGTGCCGCCTATCTCTTCAGCAACGAGTACGAGTCGGCGCTGCATCGACCAGAAGACCGGCTGGAGCGAGGCGGAGATCCTCGACCGGGTCGGCGTGCGGGTCACCACCCTCGGCGCCAAGGGCGTCGATGGTCCAGGTCAAGGGCGAGCCCGACGTCGTGGCGTGCCGGTGCCCAGGAGGAGCGCAAGGCCGACCCGACCGGGGTCGGCGACGCCTTCCGTGCCGGCTACCTCGCTGGCGTCGGCTGGGGCCTCGACGCCGGAGCGCTGCAGCCCAGGTCGGGTCGTTGCTGGCGACCTACGTGCATCGAGACGGTCGGCACCCAGGAGTACGACTTCAGCCGGCCGCCGTTCCTCGAGCGGCTCGCGAAGGCCTACGGCGACGACGCCGCAGCCGAGGTCGAGCCGCACCTCGCGGTGGCGCGGCCGTAGGCCATGGCAGTGGCGGGTCGCGGCGCTGCCGGGCCGGGGCGTTTCGGCTGGACCGTCGCCTGGCCTGCGTGCCTACGGCGACGGCCGGTGGTGACGCCCGATGGGCGATGACGACCTCGTCGGGGTCGGCGCTGGACCTCGAGCCGCAGACGCTGCTGACCGCCTACCGGTCGGGCCTGTTCCCGATGCGGCTGGCTGGTCGCCGTGGCCCGCTCGGCTGGTGGTCGCCCGACCCGCGCGGGGTGCTCCCGCTCACGGGGCTCAAGTCTCGCCGCTCGCTCGCATCGCTCGTGCCGCCGCTTCGCCGTCACCGTCGACGACGACTTCGACGCCGTCGTCGCGGGCTGCGCGGACCGCCGGCGGCCCGGTGGGTGGATCGGCACCGACATCAGGCGTTCGTACCGGGCGCTGCACGAGCTCGGAGCCGCGCACAGCGTCGAGGTCCGTGACCCGCGACCGGCGCGCTGGAGGGCGGCCTGTACGGCGTGAGCCTGGGCGGCCTGTTCGCCGGCGAGTCGATGTTCCACCGTGCCACGGACGCCTCGAAGGTCGCGCTCGTCGCGCTCGTGCAGATCTCTGCGGAGGACGGCCGGAGCGACCGGCTGCTCGACGTGCAGTGGACGACGCCGCACCTCGCGAGCCTCGGCGTCGTCGACGTGCCGCGAGCCGAGTACCTCGAGCGGCTGGCGGTCGCCTAGTCCGGCTGCCGCGCTCCGCCTGCCGCTTCAGCTGAGCCGACGCGACCGCGTAGGCCTGCGGGTCGGCCTCGCCGAGGTACTCCTGGCCGCGCATCCGGCACCAGGCCGGGACGTCGGCCGCTGCGGCAGGGTCGTCGGCGAGCACCACCACCACCCCGCCGGCGCGGACCTCGGCGATGCGCTTGGCGAGCTCGATGATCGGCAGCGGGCAGCGGCTGCCCCGCGCGTCGATGTCAGCGTCGGCCTCGTTCACAGCCCGGTCGGCTCCGAGCGCGGTCGCGCACCCGCTGCGACGGCACCCGGCAGCACGGCCAGGAAGCGCTCGACGTCTCCGTCCGTCGACGCCCCGCGGCAGCGAGACCCGGATGTTGCCGTGCGTCAGCGCCCCCATCGCCACCAGCACATGGCTCGGGCTCGAGGGTGGACGAGGTGCAGGAGGAGCCGGAGGAGACCGCGAAGCCCGCGCGGTCGAGCTCCTCGAGCAGCGCCTCGCCGTCGACGTACAGGCAGGAGAAGGTCACCAGGTGGGGCAGCCGGCGCCGGGTCGCCGACGACCTCCACGTCGGGGACCGCCAGCGGCAGCCCGGGCGCAGACCGTCGACCAGCGCGCGCAGCCGCTCGGACTCCGCCGCCTGCTCCGCGACCACGGCCTCCAGCGCGGCGGCCGCCGCGACGATCCCGGCGACGTTCTCGAAGCCCGGCACCACGCCGTACCCGCGCTCGTCGAACGGGCAGCGGGGAGCGCCACCGGACCCCGGTGCGCACCGCAAGCAGCCCGACCCCCGCGGACCGCCCCACTTGTGCGCGCTGGCCGTGAGCACGCGACCAGCCGCCGGGCGGTCAGCCGGCCGATGCTCTGGGCGGCGTCGACCAGCAGCGGCACGCCGGCTTGCTGGCACCCTGCTCCGACCGCCGTCGACGGGCTGCAGGGTGCCGACCTCGTGGTTGGCGGACTGCAGGCAGGCCAACGCGGTGGTCGGCCCGTAGCGCCGCCACGAACGTGTCCGCGTCGACCCGGCCGGTGCGGTCGACCCCCACCAGGGTCGGCTCGTGGTCGGCTCCGTCGCCGCTCGTGCGGAGCGCGTCGATGGCGGCGAGGATCGCGGCATGCTCGACGGCTGACGCAACCACGTGGCCGCCGACCCGGGCGCGCCCCAGAGCCAGCCCCGCCACCCCGAGGTGGATCGCTGCGGTACCCGACGGCGGGAAGAACAGCTCGTCGGCGCGTGCCCCCGAGCTGGTGGGCCAGCGAGTCACGGGCACGGTCGAGCAGCTGACGGGTCCGCCTGCCTGCGCCGTAGAGCCGGCTGGGGTCGGCCCAGGCGGCTGGACCCATCGCCTCGAGGGCGTCCCTCGCCGCCGGGTGGAGGGGTTCGCCGGACGCGGCGTCAAGGAATCCAGCGGGTGCGGGCGAGGCCGGCCCGGTGGGCTCGCCGACTCCTGGAAGGGGCATCCTTCGACCTTGCCATGCGCGCCGACGGACCTCCAGCAGAGGTCCGATCGAGGCACTGCACGGGGGCTCCGCAGCGGCACCGTGCGGAGGACCCGCCGAGCGACCACCCGACGCCGCATCGTGGTCGGCCCTGCGCTACGGTTTGCCCTGTGAGCCGCACCCCCAGAACCCCTGTGCCGTCGTCGTCGTTGCGGCGCCGCGTGGTGCTCGCGGCGACGGTCGCGGCCACCGCGATCGCCCTCTCCGGCTGCGGCGTGCAGGACATCCCCAACATCATGAACGCGCCGGCGCCCGCCACCGAGCAGGCCGAGCGCATGCACAGCCTCTGGCAGGGCTCCTGGGTGGCTGCCCTCGGGGTCGGCGTGATCACCTGGGGCCTGATCATCTACGCGATCGTGGCCTTCCGGAAGCGCGGTGACGCCCCGCCGGTGCAGATCAGGTACAACCTGCCGATCGAGATCATGTACACCGTGATCCCGCTGTTCGTGGTGGGTGCCCTCTTCTTCTTCACCCAGCGCGACACCTCGGCCATCGAGGACAACACCCGAACGCCGGCCCACACCGTGCAGGTCGTGGGGTTCCAGTGGAACTGGGTGTTCAACTACCTCGACGACGACACGCACGAGGTCGGGTCACCCTCCCAGCTCCCCACGCTGTATCTGGTCCAAGGCGAGACGGTCCGGTTCAAGCTCAACTCGCCCGACGTCATCCACTCCTTCTGGGTGCCGAGCTTCTGGTACAAGAAGGACGTCATCCCCGGGCGCACGAACGAGTTCGAGATCGACCCGACGCAGCTCGGCACGTTCGCCGGCCGCTGCGCCGAGCTCTGCGGGGTCAACCACTCCGGGATGCTGTTCTGGGTCAAGGTCGTCACCCCGGACGAGTACGCCGCCCACATGCAGGCGCTGCGTGACGCGGGTCAGACGGGTCTCAACGAGTCGGGACAGGTGCGCATGCAGGCCACGGGCGACGTGCAGGGCCGGACCGAGATCGGAGGCAGCTCGTGACCATCCTCGGTGACCGCCCGATCGAGGCGGAGGAGGGTCAGGCCACGGCCAGGCCGGTCGCCCGCAAGATGACCAAGGGCCAGATCGTCGTCAGCTGGATGACCTCGACCGACCACAAGGTCATCGGCTACATGTACCTCATCACCTCGTTCATCTTCTTCCTGTTCGCCGGTGTCATGGCGCTGATCATCCGCGCCGAGCTCGCCCGGCCAGGGCTGCAGTTCGTGTCCAAGGAGCAGTACAACCAGCTCTTCACGATGCACGGCACGATCATGCTGCTGCTGTTCGCGACCCCGCTGTTCATCGGCTTCGGCAACGTGATCATGCCGCTGCAGATCGGCTCGCCGGACGTCGCGTTCCCGCGCATGAACATGCTCAGCTTCTACTTCTTCCTGTTCGGCGGGATCATCGTCGTCCTCGGGTTCCTGACCCCCGGCGGCGCGGCCGACTTCGGCTGGTTCGCCTACGCCCCGCTGAACGACGTCGTGCACTCGCCCGGCGTCGGCGCCGACCTCTGGATCATGGGCCTGGCGCTGTCCGGGCTCGGCACGATCCTCGGCGGCGTGAACTTCGTGACCACCGTGTTCACCATGCGGGCGCCCGGCATGACCATGTTCCGGATGCCGATCTTCACCTGGAACATCTTCGTGACGTCGGTGCTGGTGCTGATGGCGTTCCCGGTGCTGGCTGCGGCGCTGCTGTCGCTCGAGGTCGACCGCTCGCTCGGGGCGCACATCTTCGACGCCGCCAACGGCGGGCCGATCCTCTGGCAGCACCTCTTCTGGTTCTTCGGCCACCCCGAGGTCTACATCATCGCGTTGCCCTTCTTCGGCATCGTCACCGAGATCATCCCGGTCTTCAGCCGCAAGCCGATCTTCGGCTACAAGGGTCTGGTCTTCGCGACGCTGACGATTGCGGCGCTGTCGATGGCCGTGTGGGCCCACCACATGTACGTCACTGGTGCGGTCCTGCTGCCGTTCTTCTCGGCCATGACGATGCTCATCGCGGTGCCGACCGGCGTGAAGTTCTTCAACTGGATCGGCACGATGTGGCGCGGCCAGGTCACCTTCGAGACCCCGATGCTGTGGGTGCTGGGGTTCCTCGTCACGTTCCTGTTCGGCGGTCTGACGGGCATCATCCTGTCGGCGCCCCCGCTCGACTTCAACGTCTCGGACAGCTACTTCGTGGTCGCCCACTTCCACTACGTCGTGTTCGGCACCGTGGTGTTCGCGATGTTCGGCGGCTTCTACTTCTGGTGGCCCAAGTTCACCGGCAAGATGCTCGACGAGCGCCTGGGCAAGATCCACTTCTGGCTGCTGTTCATCGGCTTCCACACCACGTTCCTGGTCCAGCACTGGCTGGGCGTCATGGGCATGCCGCGTCGGTACGCCGACTACTCGGCAGCTGACGGCTTCACGACGCTGAACACCGTGTCCTCGATCGGGGCGTTCGTGCTCGGCGCGTCGACGCTGCCCTTCCTCTACAACGTGTACCGGACGTGGAAGCACGCACCGCGCGTCACCAGCGACGACCCGTGGGGCTGGGGCCGCTCGCTCGAGTGGGCGACGTCATGCCCGCCGCCGCGCCACAACTTCGTGTCGCTGCCCAGGATCCGCTCCGAGTCGCCCGCGTTCGACCTCCACCATCCCGAGCTCACCGGGTACGTGTCAGTCAAGGTCGGCTCGACCGTCGCCGACGCCTCGCCCGCGCAGTCCTCCGCAGAGGTCGCCGATCGGCTGTCGCCGGCGGGCGCACCGTCGGAGCCGGCCGCGTCCGCGGAGGCTTCGAGCAACGGAGACGACGCGTGAGAGCCGAAGGCATCCTGTTCACCACGCTGGCCGTCTTCTTCGGGGCCGTCGCAGCCCTCTACGGCATCCTGTCCCGCGAGGTCATCGGGACCACCGGTCTGATCCTCACGGCCGGCCTGTCGCTGATCATCGGCTTCTACTGCCTCGTCACGCATCGGCGGATCGGTGATCGCCCCGAGGACCGCGGGGACAGCGAGATCGCGGACGGTGCCGGCGAGTACGGCTTCTACAGCCCGCACAGCTGGTGGCCCCTCCCGGTGGCCGGCTCGGCGGCGATGGTCTGCCTCGGCTTCGCCTTCGGCTGGTGGATCGTCGTGCTCGGCGTGGCCCTGCTGATCATGTCGGCGGTCGGCTTCGTCTTCGAGTACTACCGCGGGTACCACGCCGAGGGCTGAGGCCAGGCCCTAAGGCGTCACCTGCACCCGTGCTGCGGTGCTGCTGAGTTGCGTCGTGCCATCCAGGAGACGCCACATCAGCTGACCGTCGGCAACGACCGTGCCCTTCGTGCTGAGCTCCATCGCGAAGCTGACGCTGCTGAGCGGGGCGATGGTCCGCGGGCCGGCTTGGCAGTTGAGCAACCCTTGGAAGCTCGCGTTGTGGGAGAGCTTGAGATCGGTCGGCCCCATCGTGCTCAGAGTCGCCGAGAAGCTAGGACAGGCGGCCAGGCTGACCGGCGTCGTGGTCGGGTTCTGGAGCTCGACCGTGTACCGCAGGACCTCGCCGATCGCCACCGCGCTGGGAACGTGCAGCACGAGTGACAACGACTCCTGGCTCCCAGGTTCGTCGACCCAGGATCGGACACCGCCGCGCCAGATCGCCTGCCAATGCGGGGATGCACCCGGGACCTCGGGCGCAGGGGGGATGCTGGCACTCGCGACTGAGACCGCGAGCGGAGCGCCGGCACCCTCGTCAGCGAAGAGCAGGATCCTTGCGGGACGAGCGGAGTGCCCGAGGTGCCAGGCCCACTCCACGCTACCCAAGACCAAAGTGCCGGGGGAGACATACGGGTCGGGGCCGCGGTACGGGCCTATGGACAGATCTGGGACGTTGGTCAACGCACCGCCATCCTCGCCGACCATGCCCGTCACCGGCCCGTAGATGCTGAGGACGCAGCCAGTGGCTGCCTGCGATCGCAGGACGTAGGTGGTGCTGACGTAGCCCGGCTCGCTCTCCGACGGCACGGACGCTGCAGAGTCCAGCGTGAAGTCCTTGGCGACGCAGGCTCGGGCGCCGGCAGGCGCGGGCGTCTGCTGCGGAGTGGTGATCGCGTTCTCGTCAACCGGCCGAGGAAGGGCCTTCCACGGCACGACGCCCCCGGGCTGCGACCCGGCCGCCGCGGGTGGCTCAGCGAGCTGGCCCCGAACCACGGCGACCCCGGTCGCGAGAGCCACCAGGACCACGGCGGCGGCCGCGGGCACCAACCACCGCCGCACCGTTCGACCGCGTGCGGGCGTTTCCGGACCCGGCGACGCTGATCTGCGGGTGGTCGAAGCCAGCAGTCGATCAGCGAGCGCCTCCGGGGTGCGCACGGAGTCGGCCAGCGTCAGCAGCTGCCCGTGGACCGCGTCGTCGTCTGGGCTCATCGCAGGCCTTCCTTTGCTTCCGCTGACCGGGGGTCCGCACTCGCCCGTCGGATGGTCGCCGCGCCACGACTGGCAAGGCTTCGGACCGTGGCGACGCGGCACCCGAGGGCCTGGGCTACCTCGTCGTCGGGGAGGTCGTACAAGGAGCGCAGGACCAGCGCCGCCCGTTGTCGCCGGGGGAGCGCGCCGAGCAGCCGCCAGAGCTCGTCGCGGGTGGCCAGCTCGTCAGACAGGTCGCCCCGGAGGGGACCGTCCGGAGGGTCTGCGACGAGCAGATCTCGATGGCTCGGTCTCCGACGGGTGCTGACCAGTCGGTTCGCGAGCGAGGTGCGCACGTAGGCCAACGGAGACCGTGCTGCCTGTACCTGGTGCCACCGCGGGTACAGGTGGGCCAAGGTGTCTTGCAGGAGCTCCTCCGCGTCGGCAGCGCGGCCGGTGAGCATGTAGGAGGTGCGGTAGAGCGTGTCCGCGTGGGTGCGTACGAACGCCGCGTACGCCCCGTCCTCGCCCACAGACACCTCCACACCCACTGAGACGCGCGGCAGGCTCGAACCGTGGCACCAGTCCGTGGTGTGGCTGTGCGGACAGACCTGCTGACAACTGGCGCCTGCCGGGCACCGCGGTCAGCGGACAGCCGCGCAGGTGGATCAGGTGTGGGTGTGGTCCGCGTCGAGCTGCTGGGCGTAGGTCTCACCGAGCGCGTGCGCGTGGTGCTCGCTCTCCTCGATCTCCGCCGCGGTGGGCTTGGCGATCTGCTCGGAGAAGTACGCCTTGGAGAGCTTGGCGCGAGCGCGGTGGAGGAGGTTGACCCTCGGCGGGACGCCGTTGGAGTCCGGGGTCTCGTCGAGCTCGATCGGCTGGTACACGACGCCCGCGAGGAGCACCGCGCGCTCCTCGTCGGACACCGGGGCGTGGATCTCGATGAACTCGCCCGACGGCATCTGCACGATGGTGCCGGTCTCGTAGCCGTGGAGGAGCTTGTCCCGGTCACGGCGTTGCAGGGCCAGGCACACACGCTTGGTGATCACGAACACGATCGGCGGCACGACGAAGAGCATGACGCGCAACGACCAGGTGATCGCGTTGATGGAGAGGTCGAAGTGGGTGGCGATGATGTCGTTGCCGCCACCGATCCACAGCAGGATGTAGAACGCGATCGACATGGCGCCGATCCCCGTGCGGGTGGGGACGTTGCGCGGCCGGTCGAGGATGTTGTGCATCCGCTTGTCGCCGGTGATCCAGGCCTCGAGGAACGGGTACAGGGCCAGGGCGGTGAACAGGATGCCGGGGATGATCAACGACGGCACGAGGACGTTGAGGCTCAGCGTGTGACCCAGCTCGTTGAACTCGATGTTGGGCATCACACGGAGCGCGCCGTCCATCCAGCCGATGTACCAGTCGGGTTGCGACCCGGCGGTGATCTGGGTGGGCGTGTACGGGCCGAACATCCAGACCGGGTTGATCGTCGCGATCGCCGCGAGGAAGACCGTGAGGCCGAAGACGATGAAGAAGAAGCCGCCGGCCTTCGCCGTGTAGATCGGGAAGAGGCGGTAGCCGACGACGTTGTTCTCGGTGCGCCCGGGCCCGGGGTACTGGGTGTGCTTCTGGTACCAGACGAGCATCAGGTGGAACGTGATGAGTCCCAGGATTGCCCCAGGGATCAGCAGCACGTGGACGATGTACAGCCTTGGTATGAAGTCGGAGCCCGGGAACTCGCCACCGAAGACGAAGCTCGCGACGTAGGTCCCGACCACCGGGATGCCCTGCATGATGCCCTCGGCGATGCGCAGGCCGGTGCCGGACAGCAGGTCGTCAGGGAGCGAGTAGCCCGCGAAGCCCTCGAGGATGCCGAGCGTGAGGAGCCCGTTGCCGATGAGCCAGTTGAGCTCGCGCGGCTTGCGGAACGCGCCGGTGAAGAACACCCGGAAGAGGTGGACCGTGATGGAGGCGACGAACAGCAGCGCGGCCCAGTGGTGGATCTGCCGCATGAGCAGGCCGCCACGGATGTCGAACGAGATGTTCATCGTCGAGGCGTAAGCCTCGGACATCCGGATGCCGTTGAGCGGGACGTAGGAGCCGTGGTACGCGACCTCGGTCATGGAGGGCTTGAAGAAGAGCGCGAGGTAGGTGCCGGTCAGCAGCAGCACGATGAAGCTGTACAGCGCGATCTCGCCGAGCATGAACGACCAGTGGTCGGGGAAGATCTTGCTGAGGTTCTTCTTCAGGAACTTGGAGACGCCGATGCGCTCGTCCATGTAGTCCGCGGCAGCACCGCCCGCCTTGATGACCGGGCCGGTGCCATCGCCCGGAAGACCGGTGGCAGAGCCGTTGACCGTCGTGCTCATCCGCGCTCCCAGAAGCTCGGGCCGATCGGCTGCGTGAAGTCGTGCTGCGCAACCAGGTATCCGTCCGCATCGACGGTGATCGCGAGTTGAGGCATGGAACGGGCTGCCGGGCCGAAGACGACCTTGCCGCCGTCCGCGAGGTCGAAGGTCGACTGGTGGCACGGGCAGAGCAGGTGGTGCGTCTGCTGCTCGTACAGCGCCGTCGGGCAGCCGACGTGGGTGCAGATCTTGGAGAAGGCGAGGATGCCCTCGTAGCCCCAGTTGGCGCTCTGCTTGTCGCGGATGTCCTCCGGACGCAGCCGCACCAGGACGACGGGGACCTTGGCCCTGGCGTCCAGGTTGCCGGTCTCGTTCTCGATGTCCTGGAGGTTGGCGGGCACGCACGACACCAGCCCGCCGAACACGATGTCCGACGGCTTCAGCGGCGACAGCGAGACGTCGGCGACGATGCGCACGCCCGGAGCCCACAGCGTGTGGCGCAAGGACTGCTGGGGGAGCGGACCGAGGTCGCGCAGCAGCACGACGGCAGCCACCGGCGACAGCGCCAGCGCGCCGATCAGGGTGCGGCGGATGAGCGGGAACTTGGTGAAGCCGCTCTGGTCGACACCCTCCATGAACTTGGTGACGGCCTCCGAGCGCTCCTCCTCGCTCCCGCGGAACTCGTGGCGCTCGTCGACCTCCTCGACGTCCGGCATGAGCTTCTTGGCCCAGTGGATGGCGCCGGCGCCGAGGCAGAAGAGACCGATCCCGAGCGTGAGCCCCAACGAGAAGTTCGACGCACTGACCTCGCCGAAGACGGGGAGGGTGAAGTAGTCGCGCGTGGAGTAGATGACGTACGCAGCCACGAAGCCGATGAACAGGATGCTCGCCAGGACGAAGAGGAACGAGACCTGGCGCTCGGCCCTGCGGGTCGCGCGCGGGTCGACATCGGTGCGGCGGAGCGTGTGCGGCGGCAGTCCGGGGGCGAGCGGGTTCACCTCGTGCGAGACATGCTCGTCGGCTGCGCCGTGGCCACCCGCTGGGAGGTCACCGTGGCCGTCGGCCCGCTGGATGTCGGTCATGAGGACTTCGCCCCGATCCACACGGCGACCATCGTGACGAGGCCGATGCCGACGACCCAGAGGAAGAGGCCCTCGGACACCGGGCCGATCCGGCCGAGCGGCAGGCCACCCGGGTTCGGGGCGTCCTTGATGGTCTGGAGGTACTTGATGGTGTCCTGCTTCTGCGCTCGGTCATCACCGTGTCGCTGAAGACGGGCATCTGGCCGGGACCGGTGAGCATGGCCTCGTAGATCTGCTTGGGCGTGGCGTCAGCCAGCGACGGGGCTGCCTTGCCGTCGGTCAGCGCGCCGCCGTTGCCGGCGAAGTTGTGGCACTGCGCGCAGTTGGTCCGGAAGAGCTCGCCGCCCTCCTGGAGGTCGGCGCCCGAAGTGTCGTACTGGGAGGCGGCCGGGATCGCCGGGCCCGGGGCGAGCGAGGCGATGTACGCGGCGATCGCGTCGATCTGCTCCTGCGTGTAGATGACCGGCTTGCCTTGGCGTAGGGGCCGTTCTGCTGCAGCGGCATGCGGCCGGTGCCGACCTGGAAGTCCACGGCCGCGGCGCCCGACGCCGACCAGCGGGGGAGCGACCGTGTTGGTGCCCTGGGCGTTGATCCCGTGGCAGGAGGAGCAGCCCTCGAGGAAGATCTGCTTGCCCTGCGTGACCTGCTGCGGGGTGGCGTCCGTGCTCGCCGCTGACGCCGAACCGGTGGAGAGCGCGGCGTAGAGCCCACCGGTGACCGAGAGCCCGATGAACAGCACCAGGCCGAAGGCCAGCGGGTGGCGTCGGCGGGCCGACAGGCGTGCAGCGGTCTTCACAGGTGGGGTTCCGTCCATCCTCGAGCGGCGGCGTGGCAGAGCGGGCGTCTCACGTCGTCCCCGTCACTTGATCAGGTAGATGGTGGTGAACAGGCCGATCCAGACGACGTCGACGAAGTGCCAGTAGTACGACACCACGATGGCGGTCACCGCCTGGTTGTGCGTGAAGCGACGCGCGACGTAGGTCCGCCCGAGGACGAACAGGAAGGCGATGAGGCCGCCGGTGACGTGCAGGCCGTGGAAGCCGGTGGTGAGGAAGAAGACCGAGCCGTAGGTGGTCTGCAGCGTGACGCCCTCGCGGACCAGCCCGGTGTACTCGTACAGCTGACCGGAGATGAAGACCGCGCCCATGATGAACGTGAGGATGAACCACTCCCGCAGACCCCACTTGGCGACGTTCCACAGCCGCGCGGTGCGGGCGACCTGGCCGCGCTCAGCGGCGAAGACGCCCAGCTGGCAGGTCACCGAGGACAGCACCAGGACCGTGGTGTTGACCGCCGCGAAGGGGACGTTGAGGTGCGCGGTGGCCTCGTGCCAGACGAGCTGTCCGTTGACGGCGCGCACCGTGAAGTACATCGCGAACAGCGCGGCGAAGAACATGAGCTCGGAGGACAGCCACACGATGGTCCCGACAGCGACCGAGCTTGGTCGGTTGACGGTAGGTCGGGCTGTCGCCAGGGGTTCGGTTGCAGTCGCCACGGCGGTCATTCTGGCAGGCCCGACCTCCGCCAGCGACCCCGACCCCCCGGTTTCCGGGTCACGATTCCGGACGCGCCCGCGGACCCGCGACGCCGGCCGCGTCCGGGCGGCATCCGCGCCCGGTACGATCCGCTTCGTGAGCACGCATGCGACCCCCTCAGAGGGCTCCCACGGCACCGCCGGTACGTCAGGTCCGGCTGCGGACGCACCGACCCTGACCGTCCTGGTCTACAGCGACGACCGCAACACCAGGGCGAAGGTGATCACCGCACTGGGGCGCCGTCCGGCGGCCGACCTGCCGTTCGTGAGCTACGTCGAGTGCGCCACCGAGCCCGTGGTCATCGCCCGGATGGACGCCGGCGGCATCGACCTGGTCATCCTCGACGGCGAGGCGGTCCCTGCGGGCGGCATGGGGATCGCCCGACAGCTGAAGGACGAGATCTTCCGCTGCCCGCCCATCCTCGTGCTGGTCGGGCGGCCCGACGACGCCTGGCTGGCCACGTGGTCGCGCGCCGACGCCGTGGTGGCGCACCCGGTCGACCCCCTGGTCCTCGCCGGGTCGGCTGCGAGCCTGCTGCGTGAGCGGCTCGCCCCCACCCGCGCCAGCTGATCCGAGCGTTCCCCGTGAGCCGGTCCAGGTGAGCCAGCCCGCCCAGCCCAAGCAGCCCTCGTGGCCGCAGCTGCTGGGTGCGCTGCTGCGCGGGCGGACGCTGTCGGCGGACGACACCGCCTGGGCGATGGCGCAGATCATGAGCGGGGACGCCACCCCCTCGCAGATCGCTGGCTTCATGATCGCGCTGCGCGCCAAGGGCGAGACCGCGGCGGAGATGTCCGGCCTGGTGCGCTCGATGCTCGAGCACGCGCACCGGATCGACGTCCCTGGGCCCTGCGTCGACGTCGTCGGCACCGGGGGCGACCAGGCCCACACCGTCAACATCTCCACCATGGCCGCGCTCGTCGTGGCGGGGACCGGCGCGCGGGTCGTCAAGCACGGCAACCGGGCGGCGTCCTCGACGACGGGTGCCGCGGACGTCCTCGAGGAGCTCGGCGTCGCGCTCACGCTCACGCCCCCGCAGGTCGCTGCTGTCGCGCTCGAGGCCGGGATCACGTTCTGCTTCGCCCAGGTGTTCCATCCGGCGATGCGCTACGCCGCCGCCTCGCGCCGCGAGCTCGGCGTCCCGACCTTCTTCAACTTCCTCGGCCCGCTGACCAACCCGGCCCAGCCCGCGGCCCAGGCGATCGGCTGTGCCGACAGCCGGATGGCAGGGGTGATGGCCGAGGTCTTCGCGCAGCGCGGGGTGTCGGCGCTCGTGGTGCGTGGCGATGACGGGCTCGACGAGCTGACCACGGCGACGACGTCGCACGTCTGGCTGACTCGCGGTGGGGCCGTCGAGGAGGTCACGCTGGACCCCACTCGCCTGGGCGTCCCGCAGTCCGGGCTGGACGCCTTGCGCGGTGGCGACGCCGCCTTCAACGCGGGCGTGGTGCGCGAGCTCCTGGCCGGCGCTAAGGGTCCGGTTCGGGACGCCGTGCTGCTCAACGCCGCTGCCGCGCTCGCGTCGCTCGCAGGGCTGGACGCCGGTGAGCAGGACCTCGAAGACCTGCTGGCGGCCGGTCTGGTAACCGCTGCCGCGGCGGTGGACGACGGACGGGCGGCCGCGGTGCTCGAAGGGTGGGTCTCGGCCACGCAGTCGCACGCGAGCGCGGGCTGAGCAGGCTGCTTGAAGCAGGCGGCTGAGGCAGGCTCGCCGCGGCTCCGGGCGGGTCAGTCCTCGAGCTTCTTGATGACCTGACGCGCGAGCAGCCACTCCGGCGCCGCCACCCGCTCGCGCTTCCACGCATCCCGCAGGACGAGCGGCACCGCGATCAGGCACCAGACGACGATCGGCACCAGCAGCGAGGCCCCTCCCAGCAACCAGAACGCGGTCGGCGGGAGCAGCACGAGCACGGTGATGATGACCCGGCCGAGCGGACCGAAGCTGGTCACACCCTTGCTCGTCCGCGAGTAGCCGGCCCTCGGGTCCGGCCCGGGTTCGCGCGGCGGTGGCGCCAGGAACCCGTTGGCGGTCGTGGGGGCCTCGTCCGCGGCCGGCGCGACGACCGGCCGATGGCACAGGCCGCACGCCAGCGCGCCCTTGCTGAGGGCGGCTCCGCAGGTGCACGTGTGCGAGCTCGTCACCCTTGTCTTGTCGGACGCCCAGCCGCTCGCCTTGATGATGCACCCGCGGCGGCCCGCGCGGTGAGCGCCGGTGCCATCGTGACGATGCCGGCGGCCAGCACGACCAGGACGAGGAGCGCCGACCCGAGCCCGACGTGCTGGGCGAGCAGTCCGATCGTCGGCGGCCCGAGCAGGAAGCCGCCGTACCCGATCGTCGACACGGCGGCGATGCCGTCGGTGGCCCGGCCGGGCGTCTCCCCGCCGGCGCTCATCGCGGCCGGGAAGACGATCGACACGCCCAGTCCCCACGCCATGGCCCCGAGCAGCGAGCCGGCCAGGCCGGGCAGCAGCACCGTCGCGGCGACCCCGATTCCGGTGACCAGCCCGCCCAGCCGGACGGCGCTGACCCGTCCCAGCCGGGCGATGACGGTCGTGCCGGAGAAGCGTCCGGAGGCCATGGCCACCGCGAAGACGGCGTAGCCGACGGCAGCCACGCTCTGGTCCGTCCCGCGCCCGTCGGTGAGGAACAGCGCCAACCAGTCCCCGGCCGCCCCCTCGATCCAGGTGGCGCAGAGGGTGACCAGCCCGATGAGGATCAAGGTCCGGGACAGCAGGCGTGGCCGGTCCTCGGGGGCGCCCGCCTGCTCCGAGGGGAGGTCCTCGATCCCCCGGTCGGGCAGGAAGAACGGCAGTGCGACCCCGAGCAGGCAGGCGGTCACCAACGCGGCCAGCAGGAAGTGCGCGGGCGGCGCCAAGGAGGCGTGCGCCGCCAACGCTCCGCAGCCCGCTCCGATGATGCCGCCCACGCTCCAGCAGGCGTGGTACCTCGGCATCAGGTCGCGTCCGGTCTGGCGGTCGATGAACGACCCCTGGACGTTCATCGCGACGTCCCAGGAGCCGTACAGACCGCCCATGAGGAACAGGAGCCCACCGGTGGCCCAGACGGTCGGTGCGTAGGCAAGGGCCACGAGCACCGCGCAGGCGGGAAGCGCCGTGCCTGCGACCACCGCCCGACTGCCGAGCCGCGCGCAGAGCCACCCCGTGAAGGGCATGAAGGCCAGCGAGCCGACACCGGTCATCAGCAGGGCGATGCCGAGGGATCCGGAGTCGGCGTGCAGGCGGTCCCTGGTCGCGGGCAGCCGGGAGAGCCAGGCCGCGATGAGGAAGCCGCTGAGCGCGAAGACGGCAGCGGTCCCCAGGGCGGCTCGGCGCAGCCGCGCCGCAGCGACCGGCGCCCCGAGGTCAGCTGCCGCCGTCGAGCCCGACCTCATCGAGTCCGAGCGAGAACGCGGCGTCGAGGTCGTGCCGGCTGTAGGCACGGAAGGCGATATGGGTGTCGGTCGACAGCACGCCTGGGACCTTGTTGATGGTGCCCGCGATGACGTCAGCGAGCTCCTCGTGCGCCTTGACGCGCACCATGGCGACGAGGTCGACGTCGCCGGTCACGGAGTAGACCTCGCTGACACCAGGGAGCCCGGCGAGGGTCTCGGCGACCTCGCCGATCTGGTCGACCTCGGTCTGGACGAAGACGATGGCGGTGATCACGGGGCGAGCCTACGACGCGAGGGCATGGCTGTCCGTATCACCGGACCGGGCGCAGACCCCGGCGGTCGGCGCCGGGAACGTCCGGCTCGCCCGCGCCGGAGAGCACGGCGAACCTCTCGCGGAGCGCACCTGCTCCGGTGGCGGGTGAGGTCCAGCTGCCTTCGATGCGGACCAGCCGGACGCCTGACGACCCCAGCCAGCGCAGCAGGCACTCGGTCTCCTCCGCGCTGGCCGCCGGCACCGGGCCGGGCCCCACCACCGCGACGCGCTCGCCGGTCGCGACCAGGGCGTCCACGAACGGCGCCGGCCGCACCCCTCGGGGCACGAGGTCCGTGCCGGCCAGCCGGCCGTGGCGGATCAGGGCGAGCTCCCAGCCGAGGTCTGCGGTCTGGCGCCCCGCGACGAGCTCGGGGCAGCGGGTGAGACCGGCGAGGCGCTGCATCCGCGCGGCGGCGAGCACGAAGGCGGCGAGCCTGTCGCGGTGGGCGGCGGCGTCCTCGTACCGCTGCGCCGCGGCGAGCCTGGCGATGCGCTCCTCCAACCGGGACACCACCGGGCGGCAGTCGTCGAGCACGGCGGTGCGCACGGCCTCGGCGTGCACGGAATAGCTCGGGACGTCCTCGAGGCCCTCGCACGGGCCGCCGCAGCGCCCCATCCCGAGCAACGCGCAGGACGGCGTGTGGCGCTTCGGCGACAGCCGGCCGGTGCACTGCCGGAGCGGCACAGCCTCGTGCAGCGCGACCATGGCGGCCTCCGCGGTGCGCCGCGACCCGAACGGGCCGAGGTAGCAGGCGCCGTCGTCCTTCAGCTCTCGTACCAGCGACAGGCGCGGGAAGGCCTCGACGGTGAGCTTGAGCCAGATCATGCGCTCGGGGAACCGCGAGCGCCGGTTGTAGCGCGGTTTGTGCTGGGCGATCAGCCGGAGCTCCCGGACCTCCGCCTCGAGCAAGGTAGGGCAGGGGATGGCCCTGACGTGCTCCGCGAGCCGCACCATCTCGCCCATCCGGGTGCGGGTCTCGCTGGCGGTGAAGTACGAGCGAACCCTGGCGCGGAGGTCCTTCGACTTGCCGATGTACAGCACCCGGCCGCGGTCGTCCTCGAAGACGTACACCCCGGGGCCGCGGGGAAGGCCCTCGGCGAGGTAGCGCTTGCGTCGGCGCTCCGGCGAGACGCGGGAGGAGTAGGTCGTCAGCTCCTCCAGGGTGTCCACACCCTGGGTGCCGACGCGCTCGATGAGGCCGTGGAGGACGTCGACGGTGGCCCTGGCGTCGTCAAGGGCGCGGTGGTTCGGCGTGGTGGTGGCTCTGAACAGCCGGGCGAGCGTGCTCAGCTTGCAGTTCGGGACCTCGTCGCGCAGCAGGACCTGGCGGGCGAGCCGGGCTGTGTCGAGCACGCCGAAGGTCGGCCACTCGTAGCCGGTCCTGGCGGCGGCGGCCTTCAGGAACCCGAGGTCGAACGGGGCGTTGTGGGCGACCAGGACAGCCCCGCGCGCGAAGGCGAGGAACTCCGGCAGCACGCTCTCGACCTGCGGCGAGCCGGCCACCATGGCGTCCGAGATGCCCGTGAGGACCTGGATGAAGGCGGGGATGGCGGAGCCGGGGTTGACCAGGGTGTGGAACTCACCGAGGACCTGGCCGGCCTGGACCTTCACCGCCCCGATCTCGGTGATCCCGCAGTCGTGCGGCGAGCCGCCGGTGGTCTCGAGGTCGACGACCACGAACACGACGTCCCGCAGCGGCGTGCCGAGCTCGTCGAAGCTCGCCTGCCGGGCGAGTCCGGGCCCGGCCGGCACGGCGCTGCCCGACGTGCTGGGGCCGGCCGACAAGGTCATGCCTGGACCGTACGGACGCCCACCGACATCAGGTGCGGAGGCGCTCCGCACGAGGTCATAACCTTCTGGACGTACGCCCGTTCGTGCCCAGCTCCGCCAGCCAGCCGCGCCGCATCCTCGACACCAGCAGGAGTCCACGTGCCAGTGCCTCTGCCCACCGACCAGACCCGGTGGCGCTGCAGCCGATGCGGCAACCTGACCCGGTTCGACGTCACCAGGACCAGCACCGTGCGGGAGTTCTGGCACCTCGACCTCGGCGGCGACGCCACCGTCGAGGAGACCGAGGTCCTGCGCGAGCGAGTGGACCAGGTCAGGTGCCGCTGGTGCGACGCGATCGACGCCGTGGTGCTCGTCGCGCGACCAGCCGCGGGCGGACCGACCGACGAGCCGGGCTGAGGACTCCGTGGACCCAGCGGACGGACCGGGCGACGCCCAGCCGGCGGCCATGGCCCAGCCGGAGGCTTCGAGCGAGCCGGAGACCTCGAGCGAGCCGGAGACCTCGAGCGAGCCGGAGACCTCGAGCGAGCCGGAAGCCTCGTTCGACGGCGAGCTTCCGGCGCCTGTCCGGCTGCGCGTCATCGCGCTCGCGGCCGAGGCGCTGGGCATGTTCACCGCCGACGAGGTGCCGCCGGCGCTGCGGGCAGTGGCTCGGTTCACCCCGCGCAAGCGGGCCCGGGCGGGCGGCACGCAGATCGCGGCTGCCGTGCGCGCCGATCCGGTGTTCCGGCAACGGGTCGCCGTCTGGATCAGGGCGCAGCAGCCGGGGCTGGCTGCCCTCGTCGAGCAGCCGTCGGGTGAGCTGGAGCAGGGGTCGAGCGCCGGTCAGGTAGAACGGGCTGCGGTGGCCTTCCTGCTTCGCCCGAACGGCTGGCCGGAGATGGTCGGCGAGGCCGCGGCAGCCGTGCTCGCCGACGAACGCACCTCGGACCTCGTGGAGCACGAGCGCGTGCTCGCGGATCTCCGCGAGCAGGTCGCGAGCGGTCGCGAGGCTGCACGGACCGCCCAGGCGGCCTTGCGCGAGGAGCTCGCGGCCAGCGCGGCCGAGGCGAGCGAGCTACGCCGACGGCTGCGCGTGTCGGAGGCGGAGCTCGGACGCGCGCTGGCGGCGAGGGATGCCGCGGTCGAGACCGCAGCCAGGGTCAGCGAAGCAGCTGAGGTTGCCAGCAGCGAGGCAGCCACCCAGACCCGGCGGCTACGCGCCCAGCTCGCCGCAGCCGAGTCGGCGCTGGAGAGCGCCCGCCGCTCGGCGCGCGAGGGGCGCAGCGCTGACGACATGCGGCTCCGCCTGCTGCTCGACACCGTGCTTGACGCCGCCGCAGGGCTGCGACGTGAGCTCGCCCTGCCCCCCGCTGGCACCATGCGGCCGGCCGACCTCGTCGCGGCGGCCCAGCCCTCGGTCGCCGGGGTCGACGACCTCGCGGTGCGCGGGTTGGACGTCACCGATCCGGCCCTGCTCGACCAGCTCCTCGCGCTTCCGCAGGCTCACCTGGTCGTCGACGGCTACAACGTGACGAAGACGGGGTACGGAACGCTGACGCTCGAGGACCAGCGGCGGCGCCTGCTCGCAGGGCTGGCGGCTCTGGCTGGGCGCACCGGGGCCGAGGTGACCTGCGTCTTCGACGGCACGACGTTGGCCGCGCAGCCGGTCCTCGCGTCGGCGCCACGCGGCGTGCGGGTGCTCTTCTCGATCGAGGGGGAGACGGCGGACGAGCTGATCCGCAGGTTGGTGCGGGCCGAGCCGGCTGGGCGGGCGGTGATCGTGGTCTCGAGCGACAAGGAGGTCGCGGACGGGGTGCGTCGCTCCGGTGCGCGTCCGGTGGCCTCGGTGGCGCTCCTGCGGCGCCTCGAACGCAGCTGACGGCGTCCTGTCGGACCCTGCTCCTACGGTCGTTCCTGCTGGGACATCGACCGTTACCTCTCTTCCCCGATCAGGAGCCACCATGCAGATCGACTGCGACACCTGCGAGGTCCGTGGCCTCGCCTGTGGCGACTGCGTCGTCACCTTTCTCCTCGGTTCCGCGCCCGAGGGCGTCGAGCTCGATCGTGAGGAGCGCGCCGCGCTGGACGTCCTTGCGGCCTCCGGCCTGGTGCCGCCGTTGCGCCTGGTCGCACCCCTTCAACCACGCCCGCAAGCCGGGCCCGAGCGAGGGGTTCGCGACGGTTCGTCCCCTTTGTTCGTCCGAAAGGAGACGGCGGGTTGAATTGCTTGCGTCGCAACCATCCCGTTATGGTCTCTGCAGGCACCGGAAGAACGCGTCCCACACAGGGGCTCGGCCGGAGCCTCCGCTGAATCTGGATCACCGTGGCGCAACGGCGCGCTCATGGGAAGTCCGGAGCCGGGGACCCACCGTTCCCTGGGGTGAATCGACGAGGTGCTTCGCAGGCCTCGTGGTAGGGCGCACTTCCCCGCCCGAACCCGACAGCTAACCCGGCAAGCGGCCGAGGAAGTTAAGGAGAGCCGCCTCAGTGGCGACCTACCCAAAACGCCAGATCCGCATTGCCGTAGCTGTTGTCGCCGCCGCCGTCCTGGGCGTGACGCTCCTCCCATCCGTGGGTGAGGCAGCCCCCCAGTTGACGCTGGCCCAGGCGCAAGCACAGCTGAACGCCCTCGACAACGAGGCCGAGGCCGCGCAGGAGGCCGTCAACGCGGCCGATGTCTCGCTGGCAGCCGGCCAGAAGAAGCTGATCGGGATCCAGGCCCGTGTCGCCGCGTCGCAGAAGCTCGTCGACAAGGCCGAGGCCACCGTCGGTCAGCTCGCCGCGAACGCGTACCGCTCCGGCGGGGTCGACACCACCCTGCAGCTCCTCACCTCTGACGACCCCACCAAGTTCCTCGCGCAGGCCTCCGAGCTCGACGGCGTGGAGCGTCAGCAGGGCGACGTCCTGGTCAAGGTGACCGCCGCCAAGCAGCGCCTCGCCCAGGACAAGCTCGCCGCAGCCCAGCTCGTCGGCCAGCTGACGAACCTCAAGAACGTCGCCGCGAAGAACGAAGCGGCGGTCAACGCCCGCAAGGCAGATGCCCAGCGCCTGGTCGACAGCCTCCAGGCCCAGGTCCAGGCCGAGCTGCTCGCGGCTCGCAAGGCCGCGAACGCCCGGTCCGCCGCTGCAGCAGCCCGTGAGCTCGCTGCGACCCGCGCCAACCGTTCGAGCAGCACCCACACCGCCACTGTCGCGACCAGCTCGGGCTCCGGCTCCTCCGGGGGCTCGTCCGACGGCGGCTCCTACAGCGGGACGATCGCGCAGATCGCCATCAAGGCGGCGTTGTCGCGGGTCGGCGACGCCTACGTCTGGGGCGCCACCGGACCGAGCGCCTTCGACTGCTCCGGCCTCACCATGTGGGCCTACGCCCACGCAGGCATCGGCCTCGTCCACTCGTCGGCCGGTCAGGCCAGCGAGGGCCGTCAGATCAGCGAGAGCCAGATCCAGCCGGGCGACCTCGTCTTCTACTACTCACCGATCCACCACGTCGCCATCTACATCGGCGGCGGGATGATCGTGCACGCGGCGAACCCCAGCGCGGGCGTCCAGGTCGCCCCGATGGACGAGATGCCCGTCTCGGCGATCGTGCGTCCGTACTAACCACCGTTCGACCTCTGTCGAGCCCGCCTCCCGCAACGGAGGCGGGCTCGACTGCGTCCTGGCACAGCTCCGTGCGGCCCGCGGCCTAGGATCGCCAGGGTGTCCCCAGCCGTCGCGTCGCCGCCTCAGGGCCTGCCACGGTTGCGACGACCCGGATGAGCCGCACGCTCGTCGTCACCAATGACTTCCCACCGCGGCTCGGCGGCATCCAGACCTTCTTGCACGAGCTGGCCCGCCGTCGCCAGCCGGACGAGGTCGTGGTGTTCACCTCGAGCTGGCCTGGGGCTGCTGAGTTCGACCAGGCGCAGGCTTTCCCCGTCCACCGTTACCGGCGCTCGGTGATGCTGCCGGTGCCGTCCGTCGCGCGCAGGGCGGAGGCGCTGCTGCACGCGTACACCTGCGACACGGTCCTCTTCGGTGCGGCAGCCCCGCTGGGGCTGCTGGGGCCCCGGCTGCGGGCTGCGGGCGCTCGCCGCATCATCGCCCTGACCCACGGTCACGAGGCTGGCTGGGCGGGCGTGCCTGGTGGGAGCCCGCTGCTCCGGCGCATCGGCGACGGGGTGGACGTCGTCACCTACCTGGGGGAGTACACCCGGGCGAAGATCGCCGCGGCGCTCTCGCCGCAGGCAGCTGCCAGCATGGCTCGGCTCACGCCCGGCGTCGACGCCGACTTCTTCCACCCCAGCGTGGACGGAGCTGCGATCCGCGAGCGCCATGGTCTGGTCGGCCGCAAGGTGGTCGTCTGCGTGTCCAGGCTGATGCCGCGCAAGGGGCAGGACGTCCTCGTCGAGACACTGCCCGCGCTGCGCGCTCGGGTCCCGGACGCCGCCCTGCTGCTGGTCGGAGGTGGCCCCTACCGCGACCACCTGGAGCGCCTCGCCGAGCGCGTCGGCGTCCGCGACCACGTCGTCATGACCGGATCGGTGCCGTGGGCCGAGCTGCCGGCCCACTACGCGGCCGGGGACGTCTTCGCGATGCCATGCCGCACCCGGAACCGAGGGCTGGACGTCGAGGGGCTTGGCATCGTCTACCTGGAGGCGTCGGCCACTGGCCTGCCGGTGCTGGCCGGTGACTCCGGTGGCGCTCCGGACGCCGTCCTGGAGGGCGTGAGCGGGCACGTGGTCGCCGGTCGTGACCGCGCTCGCGTGGTCGACCGGCTGACCGAGCTGCTCGTGGACGCCGAACGGGCGGCCGAGCTGGGTCGCGCCGGCCGGGACTGGGTCGAGCGGAGCTGGCGCTGGGAGCGGGTCTCGGAGCGGCTCGACGCCCTGCTAGCGGTGAACCACAGCTAGCGCACGGAGGGATCGGCGCACGTCACGGCGGAGAGCGTGCTGCGGGCACAGGGGCTGCCGTCGGCGGCCTGCACGTACCGGTCGAACTCGAAGACCACGAGGAACAGGACGAGCAGGATCGCTGCCAGGAGCAGGGCGTACTCGACCGGGGACGGTCGGCGCCGAGTCGGGCGGGAGGGGTCCGCCCGGACCATGTGCCGCATTGCTCTTCAGCTCCTTGGACAACGACGAGGCTGAGGGGGGCCTCTTGTTGACCGAGCATCTCCCGGAAAGCTACTCGGGAGTATCGACCGCGCGGATACACCCGTTCGGCCGAACGGCTGAGCCCCAAGAGCGGCAAATCGGACGCGGCAGCGCAGTGCTGCCCGACGTGGTTGCCGATGCGCCCGCGGACTGGTCAGACGTGGGTCTGCGGGCCGTCCTGCCTGATCAGCCCGAGCCGGAGCGCGGACATGATGGCCTGGGCCCGGTTCGCCGCGCCGAGCTTCTCGTAGAGCTTGGAGATGTGGGTCTTGGCCGTCGACTCGGAGATGTAGAGCCGGCGGGAGATCGCGGCGACCCCGAGGCCGTCGGCCAGCAGCGCCAGGACCTCCTTCTCGCGCGGGGAGAGCTGTGGACCGGTGGGAGCCAGCCGACGCTTCATCGCCTCGGCGAGGTCGCGCGCGGTGAAGGCCTGCGGCGAGACGGCCGCGTGGCGTGCTGCGGAGAGGACGTCGTCGGTCGGGGCGTCCTTGGGCACGAAGGCGGAGGCGCCGTTGTCCAACGCGCCGAAGAGCTGCTCGTCGCCCGCGTACATGGTCAGCACCACGATCCCGAGGTCGGCACGGCGGCGCCGGGCCTCCTTGACGATCTCGAGCCCGTTGCCGTCCGGCAGGCGCATGTCGACCACGATGACGTCCGGCGCCAGCGCCTCGAGCTTGCGGAACCCGTCAGCCACGCTTGCGGCCTCACCCACGACCTCGAAGTCGGCCGAGCGCTCGAACGCGCGGCGCAGGCCCTGGCGGATCAGCTCATGGTCATCAATGAGCAGCACCGTCGTGGACACGGGAACCTCCTTCGAGCGTCCTGGGACGCGTTGTCGTCGAGCCCAGTGCGACCTCGACTACGGTTCCCCCGCCGGTGCGGGGGCTGACGCTGAGCGCGGCACCGAGCCGGTCGGCCCGCTCCCGCATGATCTCCATGCCGTAACTGTCGGCACGTCCGGTACCCAACCCGAGCCCGTCGTCCTCGATCCTCAGCAGCGCCGCGGGTGGGGCGGTGCGGACGGTGACCCACAGGTTAGCCGCACGTGCGTGCTTGCGGACGTTGGCGATGGCCTCCTGCGCGATGCGCAGGAGCTCCGCCTCGGCCTCGGTGCGCAGCCGTTGGGGGGACTCGTCGAGCTCGATGTGGACGGTCAGGCTGGAGGTCGCGCCCACGGTGCGGACGTGGTCGGACAGCGCGGCGCCGAGGCCGGTCGTCGCGAGGACCTCGCTGCGGAGGTCGAAGATCGACAACCGCAGCTCGGAGATGATCCTGGTGAGCTCACCGCGCAGGAACTGGAGCTCCTCGCGCTGGGCGTCGTCGCTGGCGCGGTAGGAGAGGTCGTCCATGATGTAGCCGAGCGAGGCGAGCTCCTGCGCGATGCCGTCGTGGATCTCCCGGGCCAGCCGGCGCCGTTCCTCCGCGGTGGCGATCTGCCGGACGTCCGAGAACAGCAGCGCGGTCTCGATCCGCAGCGCGGCCTCGTCCACGACCTCGGCGGCCAGGCCGAACTCCTCGGAGGTGAAGGCGTGGTCCTCCCGCTCCAGGCCGACCAGGCCCACGATGCGGACCCCGACGCGGAGCGGGAACACGGCGGCGTGCCCACCTGCGCCGTACGAGAAGCTGCCCGCATGGCGTTGGGGCACCCCTGAGGTCCAGGCCTCGGCCCAGGCGGAGTCGTCGTCGAGGGTGGGGACCCAGTCGGCTCGTACGGTCCCGCCGAAGGCGAGCGGCATCAGGCGGCCGCCCTCCGACCTGACGTAGACGGCGGCCCGCTCGTAGGGCATGGCGGTGCGCAGGCTCTCGAGCAGGGCGTTGCCGAGGCTGTAGGCGTCCAGACCTCCGGACAGGCTCCGCGAGACCACCCGCAGCTGCGAGAGGAGCCGGTACGCGGCGGCGTAGGAGGCGGCGGAGGTGTCGAGGCTGACGTTCGCCGAACGCACGCGCCGCACCCAGGCGGCGACCAGGCCGGTGCCGAGCGCGAGGACGATCCACTGCGCCACCAGCGACTCGTAGCTGCGGATGTCCATGTTGTCCGGGGCGACGAGCGGCGCCAGCGTGAGCGCGAACGCCGCCAGCGCGACGGTGGTGATGACGTTGCCGACGCCCCAGATGAGCCCGGCCTCCACTGCCGGGGCGAGCAGGTAGGGGAGCCCGATCGGGTCCATCGGGGTGAGGTACGCGATCGCGGCAGCGGCAGCGGCGGACTCCACGAACGGCAGCCACGGCTGCGGGGGCCAGCGGTACGAGAGCGAGGCCAGCGAGCCGATGACCAGCAGGGTGATGAGCGCGGCGCGCTGCTCGTCCTGGGTGCCCCGGATCAGGGCCAGTGCCAGGCACAGCCCGAAGGCAGCCACGCGCGCCACGATGACGACGCCGCGCGGATCCCTGAACAGGGCGTTCACCTTCACGCTACGACGTTGCCACACCGGGTCCTCGTTAGCCATGGCACGCTCGTCGACGACTGATCCCTGCCAGCCCTCCGCCGCCTCCCGGCTGGCAGCCTGGACCTGCTCCCACCCGTTCATCGCCGTCGCTGGCCTGTCGTCACCGGTGATCATCGCTGCCGCCGGCGGCCCTGCCGCACACCCAGCTCGCCGCCGACGAGGCGTCGCACCGCGACGGAGTACGGGTGCTCGGGCTGGCCGCTGACCAACGCAGCGCCGGACGTGACCTCGGGGAACGTGGGGAGCGCGCCGACGACGGGTGCACCCACGCGCCGTTCGGTGTCGGCCACCGCCGCCCCGACGGGTTCGCCCCGGTTGAGGATCACCCGGACCCGGTCGGTGCCGACGCCGAGCAGGTCCAGGCTCTCGACGGTCAGCGCGATGCTGTCGAGCCCCTGGGTGTCCGAGCCGCCGACCACCAGCAGGAGGTCGCTCACCGACGCGGCAGCGAGCACCGTGTCGTCCAGCGTGGCGGGGGTGTCGACCACGATGTCGTCGGCCTCCAGCGGCGCGAGCACGGCGGGCAGCCTGGCGGCGTCGACGCTTGCCGTGCTGGGGGGGTCGCCCGGCGGCAGCAGCGCGACACCGGACGCCAGGGTCAGCATCACCGCCTGCGTCGCGGCCGCACTGGGCAGGCTGCCACCGGCCGCGAGCAGTGCCTGCAGGCCGATCGACTGGCTGGGGAAGCCCAGCGCCGACGACGCACCCGCGAACGCGAGGTCGAGGTCGACCAGCACGACGCGCCGCCCCTGCGCGGCGAGCGCTGAGGCAAGGCTCGTCGCGATCGTGGTGCGGCCGGCGCCCGACTCGGTCCCGAGGATCGTCAGGACGCGCGACGCCGTAGCAGTGACCACGCCCTGTCCGCCTCCGCTGCTCGTCGCCGTGCCGGCCGCGGACACCAGGCTGGTGCTGGTGCTGCCGCGCTAGTGGTAGAGAGCAGCGATGTCCGCGGAGAACTCCTTCGCGACCACGGCACGCTTCAGCTTCATGCTGGGCGTGAGCTGCCCACCGGTCTCTGTGAAGTCGATCGGCAAGATCGTGAACTTCTTGATCGCCTCGGCAGCCGAGACCGCCTTGTTCGCGTCGTCGACGGCGGTCTGGACCGCGGCCCGCACCTCGGGATCGTCGACGAGGTCGGCCATCGGGGTGTCGGCCGGCCGACCGTGAGCCGCCAGCCAGGCCGGGGCGGCCTCGGGGTCGAGCGTGACGAGGCACGCGATGAACGGCTGGGCGTCCCCGACCACCATGCACTGGCTGACCAGCGGGTGCGCCCGCAGGCGGTCCTCCAGGACCGCCGGGGCGACGTTCTTGCCGCCGGAGGTCACCAGGATCTCCTTCTTGCGGCCGGTGATGGACAGGAAGCCGCGGTCGTCCAGCATGCCGATGTCGCCGCTGCGGAACCAGCCGTCGGGGGAGATCGCCTCGGCCGTCGCCGCCGGGTTGTTCCAGTAGCCGGTGAACACGTGCGGGCCCTTGATCAGCACCTCGCCGTCGTCCGCGATGGCCAGCGAGACGCTCGGGATCGCCTGCCCGACGCTCCCGACCGAGATCGCGTCGGGTCGGTTCACCGTGGAGGCGGCGGAGGTCTCGGTGAGGCCGTAACCCTCGAGGATGGTGATCCCGATGCCACGGAAGAAGTGCCCGAGGCGCTCGCCCAGTGCCGCGCCGCCCGAGACGGCCCACTGCGTCTGGCCACCCATGAGCGCCCGGAGCTTGCTGTACACCAGCCGGTCGAACACGGCGTGCTGCACGCGCAGCGCGAGCCCGGGACCGCCGGTGTCCAGCGAGCGGCTGTAGGCGATGGCCACGCCTGCTGCGCGGTCGAAGATCTTGCCCTTGCCGTCGGCGGTCGCCTTCGCCTGAGCGCCGTTGTAGATCTTCTCGAAGACCCTGGGGACCGACAGGACGAACGTCGGTCGGAAGACGGCGAGGTCGGGGAGCAGGGTCTTGACGTCGGGCGTGTGCCCCATCGTGACGCCGGCGGCCACGCAGCCGACCTGGATGGCCCTGGCGAACACGTGCGCGAGCGGCAGGAACAGCAGCGTCGAGGCGCCCGGCCCGAAGATCTCGCCCATGGAGGCGGTGACGTTCTCGCAGCTGGCGAGGAAGTTGCCGTGCGTGAGCTCGCAGCCCTTGGGGCGCCCCGTCGTCCCTGACGTGTAGATCAGCGTGGCCAGGGTGGAGGACGTCAGCGCGTTGCGCCGGCGCTCGACCTCGGCGTCGTCGACGCCCTTGCCCGCGCTGACCAGCTCGCCGATCGCGCCGGCCTCGAAGCCCCACACGTGCTGCAGCGCCGGGTGGGTGCCCCGGACCTCCTCGACGATCGCGAGGTGCGCCGGCTGCTCGACGAAGCACGCGACGGCGCCGGAGTCCTCCAGGATCCAGTCGACCTGCTCTGCGGAGGACGTCTCGTAGATCGGCACGCACACCGCACCGGCCGTCCAGATCGCGAAGTCGGCCAGCGTCCACTCGTACCTCGTGCGCGACATCAGGGCGACCCGGTCGCCGGGGTTGATGCCGGCGGCGACCAGGCCCTTGGCCAGGGCCGTGGTCTCGGCGAGGAAGTCGCGAGCGGTGACGTCCTCCCAGCGGCCGGCGTTCTCCCGTCGGAACTGGACCCCGTGCGGGTTCTTCACCGCGTTCTGCACCACGAGGGCTGCGATGTTGGCCTCGGGAGCGATGGTGATGCGGGCTGGCACGGTCGTCTCGCGCACGGAGGCCTCCTGTCGTCGGCAGCACTGCCGGCCTCAAAGGTAAGGCCTTCGCCGGGCCGGTGGTGGAAAGCCGCGGCGCCGGTGCACGAGAGGCCATGATGGGCCGGTGCCCACGATCGACCTGCTGGACGAGACGTTCATCGTCGCCGATGCGTCCACCGTCGCGCTGGTCGTGCATGATCC
Source organism: uncultured Actinomycetota bacterium (assembly GCA_963819215.1). GTDB lineage: Bacteria > Actinomycetota > Actinomycetes > Prado026 > Prado026 > CAWFVK01. The sequence goes on from CAWFVK010000011.1 coordinate 56,659, forward strand.
GGCCCGGTGGCGGGCGTGGTGGCCCGACCTCGACCTGACCGTGTTCATGGATCGAGCGGACGCGGGGATCCGCTGGTCGGTCACCGGAGCGCTCCAGGGCAGCTGCGAGATCTGGCTCGAGCCGCACGGCGACGGGGTGATCGTGCACTACTACCTGCGGGCCGACCCAGCGGGCGGCGCCAGCGAGGGTCGAGGCGCGACCCGGGCAGCGGCTCGGCTCCGGCGCGCGCGCACGCGGCGGTGGAAGAGGGACGTCTGGGCGCTGAAGGACGAGCTCGAAGCTGGTCGAAGGCCCGGGCAGTCCCGGCCGGAGAGTTCGGCGACGACAGTCAAGGACTAGGCCGAACGTGTCGACGGTGGACTGTGACGTCCGACGACCTTCGCTGCCCCGCCTGCAGCGCGTCCCTGCGTCCTGGCGCGTCGTGGTGCTCGTTGTGCCACGCCGACCTCAGGTCCGAGGAGGAGCGCGCGGCCGCCCGACCCGTCGAGCCCGAGGCCACCGTGCCGGAGCCAGCGGGTGCCTCCGCCCAGGAGTCCGCGCACGGCGGTGCCGACTACACCGACATCGCGACGCTGACGCTGACCGACCTCGCGCTGCCCACCCAGCCGGCCGCGCCACGCGGCCGGCATGCCCGCCCGACGCTCGACGTCGCTGACCTCCTCGCCTCCTCGACCCCGCCCTCCCGGCGCAGCGCCGCGGTGGAGGCCGCGACCGCCGGACCGGTCGACCCGCGTCTGGCCGGCGTCGACATCGCCGCCATGCTGGCCGAGCTGGCGAAGGACGAGGACCCCCTGGTCGGCGAGTTCAACCGCCGGTTCGCCACCAAGGGGCAGCGGACCGTCGCGATCACCGTCGGCTGGCTGCTCGTGACCGGCGCCGCGATCGCCGCGATGTTCGTGCTCGGCTCGATCCTGCACTGACCGGGTAGCGTCGGCCCGTGCGAGTCCACGTGGTCAGCGACGTGCACGGCAGCGTCAAGGCGTTGTCGACAGCAGGTGACGACGCCGACGCGCTGGTGTGCCTGGGCGACCTGCTCCTGTTCCTGGACTACGACGACCCCGAGCAGGGCATCTTCGCGGATCTGTTCGGGCCCGCGGCGTCCCGGGAGTACCTCCGGCTGCGTTACGAGCACCGATACGCGGAGGCGCGCGAGCTCTCTGTTGCGCTGTGGGCGCGCAGGGCCGAGCAGACCGGCGACACCCGCTCGACGCGCGAGGTGATGGGTGCGCTGGTCCAGGGGCAGTACGCCGCGATCTTCGCGGCCATGCCCACGCCCTCGTACCTGACACCGGGCAACGTCGACCAGCCGCAGCTGTGGCCCGACTTCCTCCGCCCTGGCCAGCACGTTCTTGACGGAGCGACGGTGGAGCTCGACGGCCTCACGTTCGGCTTCGTCGGTGGCGGGCTGCAGACCAGGTACCGCACGCCGAACGAGATCACCGACGAGGAGTTCGCGGCGAAGGTCGAGGCGGTCGGCGCAGTGGACGTGCTCTGCTGCCACGTCCCCCCAGCCCTGCCCGAGATCACCTACGACACGGCGGCTCGACGCTTCGAGCGCGGCAGCAGGGCCTCGCTGGCAGCGGTCCGGCGCACGCAGCCTCGGCTGCTGCTGCATGGCCACGTCCACAACCCGCTCGTACGGCGCACCCGGATCGGGCGCACCGAGGTCGTCAACGTCGGGCACTTCCGCGCGACCGGCAGGCCGTTCGTCCTCCAGTGGTGAGGACTAGGCTCCGGTCCTACTGACGACTGCTTCTCCGTGACGACGCGCGGGTCCACCGCGACGACGCGCGGGACCGAAGGGATGCACCATGGCCGAGCAGACCGAGTCGAGCATCACGGTCTCGGCGCCGCTGCCTGCGGTCATGGCGGTGATCGCCGACTTCGAGGCCTATCCGGAGTGGAACGACGAGGTCAAGCTCGTCGAGATCCTGAGCGTCTACGAGGACACCGAGCAGCCCGCCGAGGTCAGGTTCGTGCTGGACGCCGGGGCGATCAAGGACGACTACGTCCTGGAGTACACCTGGGTCAGCGACTCCGAGCTCCGGTGGGTGCTGGCCAGCGGAACGATGCTCAAGGCGATGGACGGCGTCTACCAGCTGACCCCGCACGACGACGGCACCACGGTGCTCTACCGGCTGGCGGTCGACGTCAAGATCCCCATGATCGGGATGATCAAGCGCAAGGCCGAGAAGGTGATCATCGACCGCGCGCTCAAGGGCCTCAAGGAGCGCGTGGAGGGCTGAGGCTCGACGACGTGGCGGAGCGCAGCACTGCGGTGAGCGGGCACGGCCACCGCAGGCAACCCGTGTTCTCGCGGTGGTCATCTTCAGTTCGTTGCCGGGCAGGTAGCCTTTGCCCCCATGCGAGTCCTGCTGTTCACCGGCAAGGGGGGCGTCGGCAAGACGACGGTCGCCGCGGGGACGGCTGCCCTCGCCGCCAGCCGTGGCTCGAAGACCCTGGTGCTGTCGACCGACACGGCGCACTCGCTCGCCGACGCGCTCGGGGTGAGCGCAGGGCCTGAGCCGAGCGAGGTCGAGGGCAGCCTCTCCGTCGCCCAGGTCGACACCCAGCGCCGCTTCACCGAGTCCTGGGACGAGATCCGGCAGTACCTCGTCTCGGTGCTCGACGCCGTCGGGGTCGACGCCATCGCCGCGGAGGAGCTCACGGTGCTCCCGGGTGCCGACGAGGTGCTCGCGCTGCTGGCTGTCCGTGATCAGGTCCGGTCCGGTCGCTGGGATCTCGTCGTCGTGGACTGCGCGCCGACGGCGGAGACCCTGCGGCTGCTCGCGCTCCCCGAAGCGCTTCGCTGGTACCTCGACCGGATGTTCCCGGCCGAGCGCCGTGTGGTGCGGTCGCTGCGGCCGGTCCTGGGCCGGGCGGTCGGCGTCCCGATGCCGAGCGACGCCGTGTTCGACGTCGTGGGCAGGCTCGCCGACGACCTCGCCGACGTGCGCGGCCTGCTCACGGCACCCAGCACCTCCGTCCGGCTCGTCCTCACCCCGGAGTCGGTGGTCGTCGCCGAGGCGCGCCGCACCCTGACCTCGTTGGCGCTCTTCGGCTACCGGGTCGACGGCGTCGTCGCCAACCGGGTGTTCCCGGCGGACGGCGCTGACGAGTGGCGGGCGCGGTGGGTGCGCGCGCAGGCGGCCCAGCTGGCGGAGACCGAGCGCTCGTTCGCGCCCGTCCCGGTCCTGCGCTCGGCCTACCAGGCGGCCGAGCCGGTCGGGGTCGAGGCGCTGGTGGAGTTCGCCGAGGACCTCTACGCCGGGATCGACGACCCGTTCGCCGACCCTCCCGAGCAGGAGCTGCTCGAGGTGGAGCGCTCGGGGCGCGAGTTCGTGCTGTCCATCGCGCTCCCGCTGGCCGAACGAACCGACACCGAGCTCGTGCGGTCCGGGACCGACCTCGTCGTCACGGTCGGGTCGTACCGTCGCATCCTGGCGCTGCCGAGCGCCTTGCAGCGCTGCACCGTGGTGGGCGCGGTGCTGCGCGAGGGCCGGCTGCGGGTCCGGTTCGAGCCCGACCCCGCGCTCTGGGGCTCGCTGTGACCGGGGGCGAGCGATGAGCGACGAGCACGTCGGGTCGGCTGCCCAGGAGGCGAGCCGGCTGTTCGAGGCCGTGCAGGAGTGGGCGCGTCACAGCGCCGAGGGCGGGGTCAGCGAGCACGTCGCGACCGGCTCGGCCGAGTGCCAGCTCTGCCCGATCTGCCAGCTGATCGGTGCGCTTCGGGGTACTCGGCCCGAGGTCGTCGAGCACCTCGCGGACGCGGCCGGCTCGTTGCTGGCGGCCCTGCGCGCGGCGATCGACGCGCACGAGCGTGACTGGACCGCGCGCCGGGCACCCGGCGTCGAACGAATCGACATCGGGTGATGGCACCGTGAGCCTGACCATCGGGGTGGACGTCGGCGGGACGAAGGTCGCCGCCGGGGTGGTGGACGAGGACGGCACGGTCGTCGAGCTGGTCCGCCGAGCCACCCTGGTGCAGCAGGTCGGCGCGGCCGAGGACGCCATCGCCGAGGTGATCCGGGAGCTCGCGGGCCGGCACACCGTCGAGGCTGTCGGGATCGGGGCTGCCGGGTTCGTCGACGAGACCCGCTCGGTCGTGCGGTTCGCGCCGAACCTCGGCTGGAAGGAGCAACCGCTCCGCAAGATCCTCGAGAAGGACACCGGGCTGCCCGTCGTCGTCGAGAACGACGCGAACGCCGCGGCCTGGGCCGAGTACCGGTTCGGGGCCGCGGAGGGGCGCGACGACGTCACCGTCGTCACCGTCGGGACGGGCATCGGCGGCGCGATCATCGTCGGCGGCCAGCTCTACCGAGGGCGCTACGGGCTCGCCGGCGAGATCGGGCACGTCGTCCTGGTGCCAGACGGCCGTCCGTGCGGCTGCGGACGGCGGGGCTGCTGGGAGCAGTACGCCAGCGGGAACGCGCTGCTGCGTGAGGCGAGGAGCCGGGCCGCGAACGATCGCGACAGCGCGCGGCTGCTCCTCTCGCTCGGGGACGGCACGCCCGAAGGAGTCGCCGGCTCGCACGTCACCGCCGCGGCGATGCAGGGGGACCCCGTCGCGAGGGCGGCCTTCGACCAGATCGGCTTCTGGCTCGGCCGGGGGATGGCTGAGCTGGCCGCGACGCTGGACCCGTCGTGCTTCATCGTCGGGGGCGGGGTGTCCGAGGCCGGCGATCTCCTGCTAGCCCCGGCGCGCACCGAGTTCGCCCAGCACCTGGTCGCGGCCGACGTCCGTCCGTTCGCGGACATCCTGGTCGCGGCGCTCGGCAACACCGCGGGCGTCGTGGGCGCGGCCGACCTCGCCCGCCGGCGGGCCTAGCCGCTCAGGTGCTGCGGTAGCCGGTGAGCTCGAGGGCGAGCTGCTCGAGGAACAGCCCGATGTCGGTGACGATGCCGGTGGCCTGGGCGCTCCCGCGGTCGGAGAGCTTGGTCACCGTGGCGGGGTTGATGTCCACGCAGACCAGCGGCACCGAGGCCGGCAGGATGTTGCCGGTCGCGATCGCGTGCAGCATGGTCGCGACCATGATCGCGTAGCCGACGTCGGGCAGCGCTGCCCGCATCGCGCGCTGGCCCTCGATGACGTCGGTGTAGACGTCCGGCAGCGGGCCGTCGTCGCGGACCGAGCCGACGAGCACGAAGGTCTTGCCGTGCACGACGAGGTCGTGCATCACCCCGGAGGTCAGCAGGCCGCTCTCGACGGCACCGGCGATCGACCCGGCGGCGCGCACCCGGTTGATGGCGCGGATGTGGTGCTCGTGCCCGTGGTCGACGCCGGACCCCTTGGCGAGGTCGACGCCGAGCGAGGTCCCGTAGAGGGCGGACTCGATGTCGTGGGTGGCGAGCGCGTTGCCAGCGAACAGGACGTCGACGAAGCCGCCGGCGATGAGCGCGGAGAACGCCGGCGCGGCGCCGGTGTGGACGACCGCCGGGCCCCCCACCCAGAGGATCTTCTTGCCGGCCGCCTTGACCTCCCGGATCTGCTGAGCGACCTGCCGGACCTGCAGGCCCTGCGGCTTCTCGCTCGACACCACCGAGTTCATGAACTCGAACACGCTCTCGCCGGCCGACTCCTTCGCTGGGACCAGCACCTTCACTCCGTGCGAGCCGCAGACCACCGCATCGCCGGCCCTGACGTCGCTCACGGGGACCGTCCGGACCTGCGGGCCGTCGTCCGAGCGGGTCACGACGAGCCCGCAGTCCATCTCGGGGTTCGGGACGCGGACCCAGTGGCCGTCGATGCGGACCTCGGTGTCCAGGTTGGTCGTCGAGTAGAAGTCCTCGGGGAACACGCCGTCGCTCGGGGCCGGCCGCAGCAGGCCCTCCCCGGGGTCGACGAGGTTGGCGCCGTGGGTCTGCAACCGGCTGAGCAGGAGCTGCAGGGCGGCGTCGTCCTGGGCGCTGACCCGGATGCGGGCGTAGGACTCGTCCTCCGGCCGCTTGCCGACCTCGAACCGCTCGATGGCGTAGTCCGTGCCGATGTCCAGCACGTCGTCCAGGGACCGGGAGAGCGTCCCGGCGTCCAGGATGTGGCCGCGGAGCTCGACCGCCTCGCTCACGGGCACCTAGACGACCGCGCCGTCATCGTCGTCGTCCTCGTCGCGCTCGGAACGCAGCTTGGTCACCAAGGTGACGAACCCGGCGAGGAACGAGATCGCGGCCAGCAGCTGGACGTAGTCGGGGAGCTGCCAGTTGACCAGCACGGCGACGAACAGCAGCAGCGGGCCGAACAGCGCCGCGGCCCACGCGATGCGGGTCGACACCTGCATGCGTGGCAACGGGGGAGGCGGCGGCGGGACGTAGCGCTCCTCGGGCTCCGGCGCGGCGGGCGGCTGCGGACGGAGGAGGTCCTCCCAGCCGATCGGGGTGGCTGGCCGGACAGCTGCCGCCGGCGGTGCGACCGGCTCGCCTGGGCGCGGCGGGTTAGGGCTCGCGTCGAACCCGGCGACGATCTGGGAGAAGGCGGCGTCGAAGTCCAGGGCGTCGAAGGGGTCGTCGACCGGCTCCCCGGGGGCCAGGACGTCGCCGTCCTGCAGCAGCTCCTGGTCGGCGAGCGCGTCGATCAACGCACGCGCCTCCGCCTCGCCCTGCACGTCGACGTAGAGCCGGTCGAAGACCTCGAGCGTGCTCGAGCCGACCTCCGGCTCGCCGACCGGGGACGCCTCGGCGTACGCGGCGACGCCTCGCTCGCCGAGCGCGACGAGCAGCGAGTCGGCGGTGTGGGCGTCGAGGTCCGCGACGGCGACGTACGCCGAGGCGGTCAACCCGTTGCCACGCACTGGATGCTCCTGATCAGGCCGTGCTGGCGGCCGGCGCCAGCCTGCGGATGAAGTCGACGCTGCCAGCGAAGATCGACGGGGCGTCGTTGTCGAGGGTTGCGACGTGGAAGCTGTCCGGCAGGACGCGCTCCTCGACATCCTTGGAACGGACGTGCGAGAGAACCCATGCCGCGTTCGACGCCTCGACGACGTGGTCCGTCGCGGACCGGAACAGCAGCAGGGGCTGGTCGATGCTCGCGATGTCGGCCTTGATCTGGGCCCACCCGACGGTCAGCGAGTGCAGGGCCTTGAGCGGGACGCGGTCGTAGGAGCCTTCGTCCTGGCCGGGCTTCGCGATGTCGTTCCCGATGCCCTTGAGCGACGGCACGACGTGCTTGAGCACCGGCAGCGCGACGAAAGCCTTGTTCTCGGTGTGCACCGCAGGATTGACCAGCACCAGACCCTTGACCGCAGCGCCCTTGGTCTCGGCCAGCCGCAGCGCGAGCGAGCCGCCCATGGAGAGCCCGGCCACGAAGACGTCGGAGCAGGTCGCCGCGAGCTCGTCGAACGCCCGTCCGGCCTCGGCCAGCCAGTCGTCCCACCGGGTCACGCTCATGTCCGTCCAGGTGGTGCCGTGGCCGGGGAGGCGGGGGAGCCGCACGCTCAGGCCTTCGGCGGCGAGGTGGTCGGCCCAGGGGCGCATCGACTTCGGCGAGCCGGTGAAGCCGTGGAGCACCAGGACGCCGACGCCGGAGCCGGACTCCGAGATCGGGGCGTCATGCGCGAACGGCTCGGCGCCAGCCATGATGGGCATAGGGCGGTGCTTCCCTCCTGAGTGCGCCCCGAGCGACTACGGTGTGAGGCGTTGGATGCATCGTCGCACGCCACCCGACGCGCGCGCGATGCCCTTCGGGTTCGCGGGTGCGGCAGGTTCTGCGGGCAAGGCTGCTGTGGCTCGCTCGTTCGGCTGAACGTGACGGCAGGGCATTGATGCAGGTGGACACCACTTCTAGGGTGGTCTGACAGGCCGGGAGGTGACCCTTGTTCTACTGGCTGCTCAAGTACGTCCTGCTGGGTCCTTTCCTGCGGCTGGTGTTCCGCCCATGGGTCGAGGGCATGGAGAACCTGCCGGCCGAGGGCCCGGCCATCCTGGCGAGCAACCACCTCTCCTTCAGCGACTCGGTCTTCCTGCCGCTCGTCGCGCCCCGCCGCATCACCTTCATGGCCAAGTCCGACTACTTCGACGGGCGCGGGGTCAAGGGTCGGCTCACCGCCTTCTTCATGCGCAGCATCGGTCAGGTCCCGGTCGACCGCTCCGGCGGCAAGGCGAGCGAGGCCGCGATCAGGACCGGCATGAAGGTCCTCGGCAACGGCGAGCTGCTCGGTATCTACCCCGAAGGCACCCGGTCCCCCGACGGCCGGCTCTACCGCGGCAAGACCGGCGTCGCGCGGATGGCGCTGGAGGCCGGCGTTCCGGTGATCCCGGTCGCGATGATCGACACCGAGAAGGTCCAGCCGCCAGGCCAGCGTCCGCCCGAAGATCATGCGCGTCGGCATCCGGATCGGCGAGCCGCTCGACTTCTCCCGCTACGCCGGCATGGAGGGCGACCGCTTCGTCCTGCGCTCGATCACCGACGAGATCATGTACGAGCTGATGACCCTGTCCGGCCAGCAGTACGTCGACATCTACGCCACCAAGGCCAAGAGCGAGATCGCTGCCGGCGCGCCGACCGGTCACGGTCATCTCGGTCGCGGACGCGCCGGCCGACCGCTCGGTCAGCCCCGCCGCCTGACCCGCTGGCTCCTCGCGCCCCGGCTTCTCAGCCTTCGAGCGCCCAGCCCTTCGATCGCTCGACCGCGGCGCGCCAGCGCCGGTGCGCCGAGTCGTCGCGCGGGCCAGGCTCGAACCGTTGCTCCAGCTGCCACGTGCTGGCGAGCTCGTCGGTGGACGACCACACCCCCGTCCCGAGCCCCGCGAGGAAGGCCGCTCCGAGCGCCGTCGTCTCCTGCACCACCGGCCGCTGGACCGGGAGGCCGAGCTGGTCGGCCTGCAGCTGGCAGAGCAGGTCGTTGGCGCTCGCGCCACCGTCGACGGCGAGCACCGGCACCTGCACCCCGGCCTCCGCCGTCATGAGCTCGACGACGTCGCGCACCTCGAAGGCGATCGCCTCGAGCGTCGCGCGGACCAGGTGGGCGCGCGTGGTGCCGCGGGTGATCCCGAAGATGCTGCCGCGGGCGTAGGGGTCCCAGTGCGGAGCGCCCAGCCCGGTGAGGGCCGGGACGAACACCACGCCGCCGGCGTCCGCGACCACGTTGGCCACCGCCTCGGTCTCGGCGGCCGAGCCGACGATCTGCAGGCCGTCGCGCAGCCACTGGACGGCGGCGCCCGTCACGAAGATCGCGCCCTCCAGCGCGTAGTCCAGCCGCCCGTCCGGATGGCCCCAGGCGACCGTGGTGAGCAGCCCCGCGCTCGGTGCGGACCAGCTCGCTGCCGGTGTTGACGAGGATGAACGACCCGGTGCCGTAGGTGCACTTGCTCGAGCCGGGCGTGAAGCAGGTCTGGCCGAACAGCGCCGCCTGCTGGTCGCCGGCGATGCCCGCGATCGGCAGGTCGAGCCCGAGGAAGGCAGCCGGGTCGGTGCGGCCGAGCACGCCGCACGACGGGACGATCTCGGGCAGGGCGTCGATCGGCACGCCGAAGAGCTCGCAGAGCTCGTCGCGACCAGGCCCCGGTCCGGAGGTCGAAGAGCAGGGTCCGGCCGGCGTTCGACGGGTCGGTGACGTGCTGCAGCCCGCGCGACATCCGGGCGATGAGGTAGCAGTCGACCGTCCCGATCGCCGTCCGCCCGCTGCTGACACCGGCCCAGGTGTGCGGGTCGTTGCGGGCGAGCCAGGTCAGCTTGGTGCCCGGAGAAGTACGGGTCGAGGCGCAGGCCGGTGAGCTCGGTGACCCGCGGCTCGTGGCCCGCCTCGCGCAGCTCGTCGCAGATCCCGGCCGTACGCCGGTCCTGCCAGACGATGGCTCGCCGGGGCGAGCCGAGGGTCTCGCGGTCCCAGAGCACCACCGTCTCGCGCTGGTTGGTGACGCCGACCGCGGTCGGTGGCTCGACGCTCGCCGCCGCCCCCTCGGCCAGCGCGAGCCGCACGGCCTCCAGGGTGGCGCCGCCAGATCTCCTCGGGGGCGTGCTCGACCCAGCCGTCCGCGGGAAGTGCTGCCCGAACTCCTGGTAGCCGCGCGCACCCACCCGGCCGTCTTCGGTGACGAGCAGCGCGGTCACGCCGGTGGTGCCCGCGTCGATGGCGAGGACGCTCACCCTGCTGTCCCGCGCGCTGCTGTCCTGCCGCCCGCCGTCACTGGGGCAGGCCGCCCTCGTGACGCAGGTGGGCGAGGACCAGCGGGTCGATCAGGCCCTCCACGAGCCGCTCCTCCAGGTTCTCCACGCCCGCCCAGGCGGCCAACGCGTCGTCGAGGTCGGCGTCGACGAAGCCGTGCGAGGCGAGCCGGGTCCGGACCTCGGTGGCGAGCTCCCCCGTCAAGGGCAGGCAGTCCGCCGGATCAGGGCGACCGAAGTACAGCGTCGTGCAGGGCGAGCAGCCGGCCGAGCTCGGGAACCGGATCCGGGTGGTCGTCGACCCGCAGGTCGACGAGGACGTCGCTGCCGCCGCCGTAGCCGCCGCCCAGCTCAAGGACGAGCAGGGCAGCGGACTGCCGTCCGCGACGGTCGCCGCCTGCCTCGTCCCCGGCCCGCAGGGCGGCAAGCAGCTGGTCGGCCAGCGGCGGGGCGGCGCTCGCCTCGGCACTGGCGAGGAACGCGCGCTCCATCGCCTCGACCACCGACGGCCCGGTGAGGATGTTGCCCTGGATGGCGTAGCCGTCCCCGACCAGTCCGCCCGCCCAAGGGAAGCAGCTCGCGCCGGTGAACGTCGCGCCGAGGCCGGTGCTGGCGACGACACCGGCCTGCCGGTGCTCGCGGTCGGGATCAGCCGCAGTCAGCGCGGTCAAGGTGTCGACGGCGCTGCTGCCTGCGCGCAGCAGGGCCAGCCCGTCGGGACGGTAGGTCAGGTTGGCGTTGGCCTGGGTGGCGATGGCCCCGACACCCGCTGCGCCGGCGGGGACAGCCGCCCCGACGGCCAGGAACTTCGAGGCGACTGCCACGCCGAGCTGGGTGCCGTCGGCGCTGCGCGCCACGATCGAGAAGGTCATGGCGCGAGGTTAGTCACCGAAGTGCCGGACCTGGTTGGATTGGCCGGCACCCGTCGACAGCGTCGTCGACCGCTCAAGCACCCAACCCGAGGAGCACGTCATGCGTATCGGAGTCCTGACCGGCGGTGGCGACTGCCCCGGTCTCAACGCAGTCATCCGGGCGGTCGTCCGCAAGGGGGTGGCCACGTACGGCTTCGAGTTCGTCGGCTTCAGGGACGGCTGGAAGGGTCCGCTGGAGGGTCTGACCATGCCGCTCGACGTGCAGGCGGTCCGCGGGATCCTGCCTCGCGGCGGCACCATCCTGGGCTCGTCGCGGACGAACCCGATCAAGATCGAGGGCGGGGTCGAACAGGATCAGGGCAAACCTGGAGCGCACCGGCGTCGATGCCCTGGTGGCCATCGGCGGCGAGGACACCCTCGGCGTCGCGACCGCGCTCGACGCGCAGGGCGTGCAGGTCGTGGGAGTCCCGAAGACGATCGACAACGACCTCAACGCCACGGACTACACGTTCGGCTTCGACACCGCGGTGAACATCGCGACCGAGGCGATCGACCGGCTGCACACGACGGCCGAGTCCCACCACCGAGCCCTCATCGTCGAGGTCATGGGCCGGCACGCCGGCTGGATCGCGCTGCACGCCGGGATGGCCGGCGGCGCCAACGTCATCCTCATCCCCGAGGAGAAGTTCGACCTCGACGAGGTCTGCGGCTGGGTCGAGTCACGGTTCAAGAGCTCGTACGCGCCGATCATCTGCGTGGCCGAGGGAGCGATCCCGGCCAACGGCTCGCTGTCCACAGCCGATGCCGAGCTCGACGCGTTCGGGCACGCGAAGCTGGGCGGGATCGGGGAGTGGCTGGCCAAGCAGATCGAGGCCCGTACCGGCAAGGAGGCCCGCACCACGGTGCTCGGCCACATCCAGCGCGGCGGTACCCCGACGGCCTTCGACCGTGTGCTGGCGACCCGCTTCGGGTTGGCGGCGATCGACGCCGTGGCCGAGGGGGACTGGGGCAAGATGGTCGCGCTGCGGGGCGTGGACATCGCCAGGGTTCCGCTCGCCGACGCGACCACGGTGCTCAAGACGGTTCCCCCGGAGCGCTACGCCGAGGCCAAAGTCCTCTTCGGCTGAGCCGCAGCTCGCGGCACGCGTGGCCGTGGGGACGGCGGGTGGCAAATATGCTTGCCGCGTGACGCTCGATCCTGGCCTGCCGCTGGACTGGCCCGACCTCCCCGCCGCGCAGCAGCCGACGTGGCCTGATCTCGCCGCTCGGGACAAGGCCGTCGCCGAGCTCCGCAGCTTCCCGCCGTTGGTGTTCGCCGGTGAGTGCGACCTGCTGCGCGGTCAGCTGGCGCAGGCGGCTCGCGGCAAGGCGTTCGTGCTGCAGGGCGGCGACTGCGCCGAGACCTTCGACGGCGTGGGCGCCGATGCCATCAGGGCCAAGCTCAAGACCGTGCTGCAGATGGCCATCGTCCTGACCTACGGCGCGTCGATGCCGGTGGTGAAGGTGGGTCGCATCGCAGGCCAGTACGGCAAGCCGCGCTCGTCCGGTGTCGAGCGCCGCGGCGACGTCGAGCTCCCCGCCTACCGCGGCGACATGGTCAACGGCCTGCCGTTCACCGAGGAGGCCCGGACCCCGGACCCTGGCCGCATGGTCGAGGCGTACCACCGCGCCTCCGCGACGCTGAACCTGGTCCGTGCGTTCACCCAGGGCGGCTACGCCGACCTCCGGCAGGTGCACGCGTGGAACCAGGACTTCGTCAGGGACAGCCCGGCCGGGGAGCGGTACGAGCGGGTGGCCGGCGACATCGACCGCGCGCTCGCGTTCATGCACGCCTGCGGCGCGGACCCGGAGGAGTTCCGCCGCGCCGATCTGTACGCCGGGCACGAGGCGCTCGTCATGGACTACGAGAAGGCCCTGACCAGGATCGACTCGCGCACCGGCCTGCCCTACGACGTCTCCGGGCACTTCCTGTGGATCGGCGAGCGCACCCGGCAGCTCGACGGCGCTCAGGTCGACTTCGCCGCCAGGATCAGGAACCCGATCGGCCTGAAGGTCGGCCCCACCGCGGCCCCCGAAGAGGTCCTCGAGCTCATCGACCGGTTGGACCCCGACCGTGAGCCGGGTCGGCTGACCCTCATCACCCGGATGGGGGCGGCCAACGTCCGCGACGTCCTGCCCGCGATCGTCGAGAAGGTCGCGGCCAGCGACGCCGAGGTCGTGTGGGTCTGCGACGCCATGCACGGGAACACCCGCGAGACCGCCGGCGGGGTGAAGACGCGCTCGTTCGAGGACGTCGTCGACGAGGTCCGTGGCTTCTTCGAGGTCCATCGCTCGCTGGGCACCGTCCCTGGCGGCATCCACGTCGAGCTCACCGGGGACGACGTCACCGAGTGCGTCGGCGGCTCGGCGGGGCTCGACGAGAGCCAGCTCGGCGACCGGTACGAGACAGCCTGCGACCCACGGCTGAACCGCGAGCAGGCCCTCGAGCTCGCCTTCCTGGTCGCGGAGATGCTGGCCGTCCGGTAGCTGGCAGGCACGGATCGCGGGCGCCGGGTGGCGTGGTCTGCCGTGATCCCGGCGCCTGGTCCGATTTCCGCTAGTCGACGTCGGTGCCGTGCGTCAGACTCGAGGCATGCCCACCGAGATGCTGACCGACCAGGACAGCTGCTACCGCGTGGTGCAGGCGCGGGACAGCCGCTTCGACGGCGTGATCTACACCGCAGTGCTCACCACCGGCATCTACTGCCGCCCCTCCTGCCCGTCGCGGCTCCCGCTGCGGATGAACGTCCGCTTCTTCGGGAGCGCGGCGGCCGCGGTCGCCGCGGGGTTCCGGGCCTGCCGCCGCTGCCGTCCCGACTCCCTCCCCGGATCGCGTGCCTGGGACCACCGTGGTGACCTCGTCGCCAGGGCCCTGCGGCTCATCGCGGACGGCGCCGTTGACGAGCAGGGCGTGGCGGGCCTCGCGGCGCGGCTCTCGGTCAGCGAACGCCACCTGCACCGCTCGGTGGTGGCGGAGGTCGGCGTCGGCCCGCTGGCGTTGGCCAGGACGCGACGGGCCCAGACCGCGCGGCTGCTCATCGACCAGACCGCGCTGAGCATGACGGAGGTGGCCTTCGCCTCGGGTTTCGCCAGCATCCGCCAGTTCAACGACGTGATGCGCACCGAGTTCGGCTGCTCGCCGTCCGCCTTCCGGAGGACGAACCTGCTGGTCGACCGGTCCGGTGGGGGACTGGTCCTGCGGCTCGTCCACCGTGAGCCGTACGACGCGCAGACCCTCTTCGGCTTCCTGGCGATGCGGGCCGTCCCCGGCGTCGAGAGCGGGGACGTGCACGGACTGCGCCGGGTGGTCCGCACCTCGCACGGTCTCGCGACCGTGGACCTCGTGCCCGCGGGCGGCCATGTCACCGCCCGGATCGCCTTGCCCGACCTCACCGACCTCGGCTCGCTGGTCGCTCGGCTCCGGCGCCTGCTCGACTCGGACGCTGATCCGCTGGCCGTCGCCCAAGCCCTCAGCCAGGATCGTGCGCTCGCCCCGCTCGTGGCGAGCCGCCCCGGCCTCCGCGTGCCGGGGACCGTCGACGGCTTCGAGCTCGCGGTGAAGGCGATCCTCGGCCAGCAGGTCTCGGTCGCCGGTGCCCGTACCCTCGCCGGCCGGCTGGCGCTGGCGCTGGGCGAGGAGCTCAGCGAGCCGGCGGGTGATCTGGCGCGCGCGTTCCCCACCGCGGAAGCCGTCGCCGACGCGAGCCTCGACGGGCTCGGCCTGACCGGTGGTCGCAGCAGGGCGCTGCGTGCGCTGGCCACGGCCGTGGCCGACGGTTCGCTGGTGCTGGACGCCGGGGCTGACCGGGAGGAAGCCAGGCAGCGTCTGCTGGCACTGCCCGGCGTCGGACCCTGGACCGCCGGCTACATCGCCATGCGCGCGCTCGGTGATCCCGACGGCTGGCCGAGCAACGACCTCGTCCTGGACCGCTGGACCGCTGCCAACGACGCGGACTCCACGCACTGGCGCCCCTGGCGGGCGTACGCGGCCCTGCACCTCTGGTCGGCCGCGTCGTCCCCACCCACGGCCGAGCCCGCCAGCACCGCCCACGCCAGCACCGCCCCCGCCAGCACCGCCCACGCCAGCAGTGACATCGCACGCAGCAACCAGACCGACCAAGGAGCCAGCATGACCCCCCTCGACGTCCTGACGATCCGCACGCCCGTAGGAGAGCTCGTGGTGATCACCGACGACGGAGCGGTGATCGCCTCCGGCTTCACGTCCCTGGCGGACCAGGCCGACCGCCTCCCGGACGAGGTCGTGGCCCGCGGGCTGCGTCAGGTCGACGCTGTCCCCGGCGTGAGCGATGCCGTCACGCGCTATTTCGAGGGTGACGTCGACGCGCTCGACGACGTCCCGGTGCGCCAGCCGGGGGGAGCCTTCAGCCAGCACGCCTGGGAGGCCATGCGGTCGATCCCCGCCGGGCAGACGCTCTCGTACGCCGAGCTCGCGACGAAGGCTGGCAACGCCCACGCGGTGCGGGCGGCCGGCACCGCGTGCGCCCGGAACATGGTGGCGCCGTTCGTGCCGTGCCACCGGGTGGTCCGCAGCGATGGTTCGCTCGGCGGTTACTACTACGGCCTGGGCGTCAAGCAGTGGCTGCTCGCCCACGAGGGTGGTCAGCAACAGCTCTGAGGGCTCAGCCGGCGGGCGCCAGCCCGGTTACCGGACGGCGACGGCGTCCGAGGCCGGCCGGCGTCCCAGCAGGGGCGGGAGCTGGCGGACGGCCGACGCCAGCGACCGCAGGTCCGCGCCGACCAGCGCCTGCGGGCCGTCGCACCAGGCCTCCTCCGGTCGCGGGTGGACGTCGACGATGATGCCGTCCGCGCCGACCGCGATGGCTGCCCTCGACAGCGGGACCACCAGGTCGCGCCGCCCACCGGAGTGCGAGGGGTCGACGATGACGGGCAGGTGCGAGAGCCCGTGCACCACCGGGACGGCGGAGATGTCCAGGGTGTTGCGCGTGGCCGTCTCGTAGGTCCGGATGCCGCGCTCGCAGAGGACGACGTCGAGGTTCCCGCGCTGGGCGATGTACTCGGCGGCCATCAGCCATTCCTCGATGGTGGCGGTCATCCCGCGCTTGAGCATGACCGGCTTGCCGCACGCACCCACGGCCTGCAGCAGCGCGAAGTTCGACATGTTCCGGGTGCCGACCTGCAGCATGTCGGCGTAGGAGGCGACGAGCTCGACGTCGGCGGCGTCCACCACCTCGGTGACGATCGGCAGGCCGGTCTCGGTGCGGACCTCCGCGAGGATCTCCAGGCCGCGTCGGCCGAGCCCCTGGAAGGCGTAGGGCGACGTGCGCGGCTTGTACGCGCCGCCACGCAGCAGCGAGGCGCCCGCCGCCTGCGCCATGTGGGCGGCTTCCAGGGTCTGCTGCGGCGTCTCGACGGCGCACGGGCCGGCGATGAAGGTGAACGTGTCCGGCCCGATCGGGACCTGGTGGCCGGCGGCGCCCACCCAGACCGTGGTCATCTCGGGGTGGTGCTGGCGGGCGACCAGCTTGTACGGGGCGGTGATGCGCTTCACGTCGCTGACCCCGGCCATGCCGGCGAGGTCGAGCGCGCCGATCACCTCGATGTCGCCGACCAGCCCGACGATCGTGCGAGAGACCCCGCGGCTGACGAAGGCCTCGGCGCCCGCGCCCTCGACTCGTGCGACCACTGCTGACACGTCAGCGTCTGTCGCCTCCGGCGACATCACCACGACCATGACCTGCTCCTGGGGGATGAAGAAAGCTGTTGAAGAAACGGTGGCGGACAACAGAAGAGCCCCGGGGGTACTCCCGGGGCTCGGCGTGCGGTGGGGTCAGTCGAGGTCGACTAGACGTCCCACCCGGGAGCCCCGGGCGGAAAGCCGTAGAAGTACCAGCGCTGCTGCATGGGTGAAACCATACAGGCCGGGCAGGCGGAGGGAGGGCGGTACCCCGAGCTCAGATGACGCCGAGGGTGATCGTGCTGCCGAGCGGCTGCTTGCCGCCGTTCGGGTCCTGGGTGCGAACCAGGCCGAAGAGACCGCCGAGGATGTTGTTGACCTGGACCTTGAAACCCTTGGCCTTCAACGCCTTGGTGGCCTGATCGACATCCTTGCCGACCTCGTTGGGGACCTCGACCAGCGGCGGACCGAGGGACACCACGACGCCGACCTGGCTGTTGCGCGCCACCGACGTGCCCGCGTTGACGTTCTGGCTGATCACGACGCCGCTCGCGACCGAGGTGCTGTACGCGGACCCGGTCTGCTTGAGCGTGACCTTGGCGGCCTGGGCTGCGTTCTCCGCGGCGTTGATGCTGAGGCCGGTGAGCTTGGGCACCGTGCTGGGGGGCAGACCGCTGCTCACGACGTACCGCACCGCGGTGTTGCGCTTGACCTGGGTGCCTGAGGGAGGGTCGGTGGACAGGACGAGTCCGGCAGGGACCGTCTCGGACGACGCGGTCGTCATCGTGCCTGGGACGAGATGCTGCGCGGCGAGTGCGTTCGCGACGTCGGCCTGCTTGAAGTTCACGAGGTCAGGCACCGGGAACCGCTCGGGCCCGGCCGAGACCGTGAGCGTGACGGTCGACGCCTTGCTCACCTCGGTGCCCTGGGTGGGGTTGCTGCTGATCACCAGGCCCTTGCCGACCGTCTCGCTGAAGGCGCTGACCGGCTTGCCGAGGGTGAACCCCGCCGTCTGCAACGTCCGTCCGGCGACGTCGGCCTTCTGACCCACCACGCTCGGCACCGCCACCTTCGCGGCGTTGGTGAGGTACTGCACCCCGAAGAAGACGCCGGCCGCCAGCACCAGCAGCGCGAGCACGATGAGCAGGAGGTTGCGCAGCCGATGCTGGTGCACCGCGGCCCGAGGGAGCTCCGCCGGGCCACCGATCTTGGGCTGCGCGGGCGCATACCTCGCGACGACCGGACCCGGGGCCTGCGGCGCCACGAGCTGGGGCGCGGTGCTGCGGCGGGCCTCGGCGAAGCCCGCAGCGCCGCCGAGCGGCACCACCAGCGTCTGGGTGAGGTCGATGTCCGCCGGGGCGAATGCAAGCTGTGCCGGGCTGAGCCGGTCGCGGATGCCCTGCACCATGCGGAGCAGCGCCGAGGCGTCGGCGGGTCGACCGTCCGGGTTGCGGTCGGTCGCGGCCTGGACCACGACGTCGAGGTCGTCGGCGAGCCCGGGGACCATCGTCGACGGGCCGGGGACATCGGTGTTGACGTGCTGGTACGCGATCGCGAGCGGGGTCTCGCCGGCGAACGGGGGCTTGCCGGTCAGCATCTCGAAGAGCATGATCCCGGCCGAGTAGACGTCCGTGCGCTGGTCGGCGACACCGCGCTCGACCTGCTCGGGTGCGAGATAGGCGACCGTGCCCATGAGGACGCCCTGGGTGCGTGCCGCTGTCGCCGAGGCGAGCGCGCTCGAGCCAGCCCGAAGTCCGCGACCTTGACCCGGCCGTCGTCGGCGCGAGCAGGACGTTCTCCGGCTTGACGTCGCGGTGGACGAGACCGGCGTCGTGCGCCGGCGGCCAGCGCCGACAGCACCGGCTCGAGCACGTCGAGGGACTCGCGCGGGGAGCGGCGCCGCGCTCGCGGATGAGGTCGCGCAGGCGTGCTGCCCTGGACGTACTCCATCGCCAGGAAAGACCGGCCGTTGTCCTCGCCCTGGTCGTAGACGGCCACGACGATCCGGGGTGCGAGAGCCGGGCTGCGGAGCGTGCCTCGCGGATGAACCGGGTCACGAACGCCTCGTCGTCGGCCAGGGCAGGGTGCATGACCTTGAGCGCGACGCGGCCGGTCGAGCCGGGTGTCCATGGCGCGGTAGACGGTGGCCATGCCGCCGCGGGCGAGCACGCCTCGACCCGGTAGCGGCCGTCGACGAGTCGCCCGATGAGCGCATCTGTGACGGTCGTGTCCATCATGCGAGAGTACCTTCCGAAGCAGGGAAGGCCCGGCAGGCATGGGCGGGTGTTGACAGCGAGAAAGGACTGGCTCATGACGGGTCGCGCGGTTCGCTACGGGTTCCTCGGAGCCGGCTCGCTGGCCACCGGCAGCCTCGCCCCGGCGGTCCACGCCGCGGCCGGCTCGACCTTGCAGGCCGTCGCCGCACGCAGCGCCGAGCGAGCGCAGGGTCTAGCTCCGCAGGGCGCCGTCTACACCGACTACGACGCACTGCTGGCCGACCCCGACGTCGACGTCGTCTACATCAACCTCGCGAACGACCAGCACAAGCCGTGGACGCTCGCGGCCCTCGCAGCCGGCAAGCACGTGCTGTGCGAGAAGCCGTTGGGCCTGGACGCCGACGAGGTCGCGGAGATGTTCGCTGCCGCCCGCGCTGCCGACCGGAAGCTGGTCGAGGCGTTCTGGTATCGCTGGCACCCGCGGGTGCGGGCGGCCGTCGACCTCGTGCGCGAGGGCGCGATCGGCCAGGTCGAGGCCGTCGAGAGCAACTTCACGTTCGACGACGACCTCACGGGCAACTTCCGGCTCGACCCCGCGCTCGGCGGCGGGGCCCTGTACGACGTCGGCTGCTACGCGATCTCGGCCGCGGTCTGGGCCTGCGGCGGCGACGGCGCCATGGACGGCAGCTTCGACCAGTCGGCCGACCACGTGGTGGACGCGAGCGTGGTCCGGGCTCCCTCGGGCGTGGACCTCACCACGGCGGCTCAGCTGGGCTTCCCGTCGGGGGCGGTCGCCTCGGTGCAGTGCGGTATGAACGGCCCGGCCGCGCAGTGGCTGCGGATCATCGGGAGCAAGGGGACGCTGGAGCTCCCTGGTGACTCGTTCAGCCTCGACGGCGAACCCAGCGAGCTCCTGCTCGGCCACGGCGGGCTCGTCCACCACCACGCGTTCCCGGCCGAGCGCACCTACCAGCTGATGATCGAAGCGGTGTCGGCAGCCGTGAACGGCGAGCCGGCCTTCCTGGTCGACGAGGAGCACTCGCTGGCGGTGGCGCGCACGATGGACGCCGTGCGGGCAGCGACCAGCAGCAGCTAGCCGGGAGCCAGGGCGGTCAGGACCTCCTCCGCGTGGGCCAGCGCCCACGCCGGGTCGGCGTCGTCGGCGACCACCCGCGGGTCGTAGTTGAGGTCCAGGAACACCTCGCTCACGCCGGCTTCGGCCAACCGGCCGAGGTCGTCCTGGATCTGGGTGGTGCTGCCCTGCAACGGTTTGCGGTCAGCCGGGCCGTCCGCTCCGTGGACGGTCACGCCGCGCACCACGAAGCGCAACGTGGACGGATCGCGACCGGCTTCCGCAGCCGCCTCGCGCACCACCGCGATGGAGCGCCCGATGCCCGTGAGGTCCAGCCGGCTGCTGCTGATCCAGCCGTCCGCGATCCGGCCGGCCCGGCGAAGCGCGACGTCCGCGGTGCCGCCGAGGAGCAGCGGAGGGTGCGGCCGCTGGACCGGCTTGGGTTCCACCCGGCAGGGCGGCAGCGTGTACAACTCACCGGCGAAGCCTTGCTCCGGGGCGGTCCAGATCGCCTTCAGGCAGGCGACGAACTCCTCGCCGCGCCTGCCGCGGCCGTCGAAGGGCACCCCTGCTGCCTCGAACTCCAGCTGCGACCAGCCGAGGCCGATGCCCGACGTCGAGGCGACCCCCGGAGACGATGTCGAGGGTGGTCAGCGCCTTGGCGAGCACCAGCGGGGCGTAGAACGGCGCGTTCACCACGGCGAGGCCGAGCCGGATCCGCGAGGTCGCGCCCGCCACGTAGGCCAGCGCCGTGACGGGATCCTGCACCGAGTGGTAGCTGGGCCCGAGGTCGTCGTCGAGCGGGTGGAGCAGGCGCTGGTAGGTCCAGAGCCGCGGGTAGCCGAGCTCCTCGGCCAGCTGGGCCACGCGACGCATGATGGCCGGCGTGGCCCACGGGCCCCGAGACCGGCAGTCCGGTGCCGACGGGGACCGCTACCGGCCGTCCAGCCACGGCGCCGCCGAAGTACATGAGCTCGTCGCTGAGCAGCTCGATGCCGATGCCGTCCGGGTCGCGCAGGTACATGCGACTCCTCGATGCCGCGGTGCGGTCCGTCGTACGCGATCGCCGGCGGCGTCGAGCCGGCCGCGCAGTCGGCGTGCCAGTTGCGGGTCGCGGACACGAGATCGCGATGTGCTGCACGCTGCCGATCGCCTCGACCCCTGGCTGCAGGCCGAGGCCGGGGAAGTCGAAGAAGCCCGAGCAGCGTGTTGTTGCCGAGGTCGAAGAAGAAGTGCGAGGAGCCCGGGTAGTCGCGGTTCTCGACGAGCTCGATCAGCGGGAAGCCCAGCAGGCCCTGGTAGAAGCCGATGGTGCGCTCGACGTCGCGAGCAGATCAGCGCGGCGTGGTGGATCCCCCCACCGGGCGTCGGTGGTCGTTCGTCGGTGGGGAGGAGGTAGCGGGCGCGGAGCTCGGCCCGGCGCGCCTCGAGCCCGGGCAGCTCTTCCTCGGTCGCCATGGCGGTCCCTTCCGGTGCTGCGGCTGTTGCGTTCCGGACGATACCCGGCGGACCGGTCAGGCGCTGCCGGTCGACGTGGTGCCGAGGTCGAGCTGCTCGGAGCCTGTGCGATACGCGCCCAGGGCGAACAGTGCGACGGCGAGGATGCAGGCCAGTGCCGCGCCGGCAGCGAGCGGTCGCACCCAGCTGGCGTCGTGCGACCGGCCGCGACGCAGCGCGACCAGCCCGGCGAGCAAACCCACCACGGCGAACACGGCGGGCGCGAGGATCGCGCTGAGGTAGTCACGCAGCGGGTGGATGTTCGCGAAGTTGCCGTCGAGGCTGCTGACGCCCAGCGAGAACGGGTAGGCGAAGAACTGGTGGCTCACGCCGATCGTGAAGGTGCCCAGGGTGCCGAGCGCGGCGAGCACCGCCAGCGACGGCGCCTCCCAGAACGCCGCCAGCACGGACGGCCGGTCCTCGTCCTCGGGCGGCTCCCAGTCCTCGTCGAGGTCGTGCGGCTCGACCGGCTCCCGGTCGTCCTCGTCGAGGTCCGCCGCCGAGTACGGGTCCGGGACGTCCCGCCAGCCACGCGGGCGCTGCTCGTCGTCGTGCCCGATGATCTCCGTCATGACGACGGACGCTACGACGCGTGGCAGGCTGGGCGGATGACCGACACGACCCGCAGCACCACCGACCCAGCGCAGCTCGCCGACGGCGCCTCCACCGGTACCGATCCGGTCGGCGAATGGCTCCCGCTCCCCGATGTCGCCGAGGCCCTGGGCATCGACGTCGTCAAGGTGCGCCAGCTCGTGCGGGAACGTCAGCTGCTTGCGGTTCGCCGCGACGGCATCCTGTACGTCCCCGCAGCGTTCGTGCTCGACGGCCGGGTCACCAAGGGCCTGCCCGGGGTCCTGACGCTCCTGGGGGACGCGCGCTACACCGAGGCCGAGATGCTGAGCTGGCTGTTCCGGCCGGACGACTCGATCCCCGGCACGCCGATCCAGGCGCTGCGCGAGAACAGGGGCACCGAGATCAAGCGGCGTGCTCAGGCGCTGGGGTTCTGAGCGGCGGTGGCCAGCCAGCGTGCCGACATAGCGATGACCGCCGGCGAGGTCGACGCGTTCCTGCGCGACGGCCGGGTCTGCGTGCTCGTGACCCTCGGACCGGACGGCCTGCCCGACCCCGTGCCCATGTGGTATCTCGTGGACGAGGCCGGCGCCCTGCTCATGCGGACGTTCACCAAGTCGCAGAAGGTCGTCAACCTCAGCAGGGACGCCCGGTTCGCCGCGCTGGTGGAGGACGGCCATCGCTACGCCGAGCTGCGCGGGGTCCAGCTCACCGGGGAGATCCAGCTCATCGACGACCCCGAGCTGGTGGCGGAGACCGTCGTCGGGCTCGCGGTGAAGTACGAAGGGCTGGCGCCGCGGGACGTCCCCGTCGCCAGGGACGCTGCGCTCGCTCGCGCGGGCAAGCAGGTCGCGATGCGGCTGCGGCCGACCCGCGTCGTGTCCTGGGACCACGCGAAGATCAGCCACGGGGGGCAGGGCGCCGCCACGTGAGCCATCTCGCCTACCTCGGCGTGCTCGCGTTCTGCCTGGTGGGGACCGCCTGGCTCGAGGTGGTCCTGCACGTGGGGGTGTACCGGCAGTGGCGCCGGCTGCTGCTCACGCTGGGGTGCGTGATCCCGCCGTTCGTGGCCTGGGACGTCTACGCGATCGCGCGGGGGCAGTGGACGTTCGACCCGGCGCGGACGACCGGGGTGCTCCTGCCGGGGCGGCTGCCGCTCGAGGAGCTCCTCTTCTTCGTCGTGATCCCGCTGTGCGCGGTGCTCTGCCTCGAGGCCGTGCGCGCGGTGCGCGGCTGGCCGGCGGGGGACGAGTGAGCTACACGGCGCTGGCGGTGGTCGCGGCCGTAGCAGCGGTGCTGCTGGACGTCGTGCTGCTGCGGACGAGGGTGCTCGGGCGGCGGCTGTTCTGGGTCTCGTACGCGATCGTGCTGGGCTTCCAGCTCGTCACCAACGGGGTGCTCACCGGCTTCGCGGTGGTGCGCTACTCCGGTGCCGCCATCGTCGGCTCGGGGGCGCCGGCGTTCGTCGGGGACGGCCGGCTCGTCTGGGCGCCGGTCGAGGACCTGCTCTTCGGCTTCGCGCTGGTGACCTCGACCCTCGCCTGGTGGGTGTTCTGGGGGCGACGGCTGTCAGCGGGACCGCACCGCGCGGACCCAGGCACGCCCGGCCACGGCGAGGCGACGACGGTTCGGGACTGAGGCGCGCTTGGTCGAACACCTGGTAGTCGATCCGCTCGACCTCGTCGACGATGCCGCAGTAGAGGATGCGGGCGGCGTCGATGCAGGGGCGTGAGGCGGGCTCCAGCAGGTCGATGCCGGGTGCGGCCGCGCGCTCGAGCCGGCGGACGCGGGCGATCTGGAAGCGCAGCAGGTCGCGGACCCGGTCGTCGACGACGCGTCGCTCGAGGTCGTGCCGGCTGAGCCCGAACCGGTCGAGCTCGTCGAGCGGCAGGTACACCCGGCCACGGTCGAGGTCCTCACCCACGTCGCGCACGAAGTTGGCCAGCTGGAAGGCGATGCCGAGGTCCTGCGCGGGGGCGTAGGCCAGCGGCGACAGCGGCCCCAGGATCGGCACCATCTGCAGGCCGATCACCGCCGCCGAGCCGTGGACGTAGCCGAGGAGGTCGTCGTAGGTCGCGTACTCGGTGACCGTGAGGTCCATCGCCATCGCGTCGAGGAACGCCTTGAAGTGGGCGGTCGGGATGTCCCAGCGCAGCACCGTGTCGACCACGGCCCGCCCGATGAGGTCCTCGCTGTGACCACGGTCGAGGTCGGCGAAGAAGCCGTCGCCCCAGGCGCGCAGCGCGTCGGCCTTCTCGGCCGGGCTCCGGGTGGACGCGAGGTCGTCGACGATCTCGTCGGCGTACCGCGCGAAGCCGTACAACGCGTGGACGTACGGCCGCTTGGCGGGCGGGAGCAGCAGCGTGGCGAGGTAATAGGTGCGGCCGTGCTCGGCGTTGAGCCGGCGGCAGGCGGCGTACGAGCGGCGGAGATCCTCGCCGCTGATTCCTGCCGCATCGAGATCACGACCAGCCACGGCGTCACGGTACCGGCCAGGCGCTGCGGGTGCCCGTCGGAAGCGCCAGCCGCTGCTCGGGACCTGCTGCTCGGGACCTGCTGCTCGGGAGGATGCGCTCAGGCGGTCCGCACCGTGTCGGGCACCCGGAGCGAGGGGATGGCGTCCTCCAGCAGCACCGCCCGGGAGCGTTTGGACGCGGCCAGCAGGCAGCCCACGACGACGAGGGAGAGCACGACCGCCAGGCCGTCGGAGAGGTAGTAGGTCGTGGTGACCGTGGCTCCGCCGTTGGCGACGCTGTACACGACGAGCCCCGTGATGCCCAGGACGATGGCTCGCAGCTCGTTGCGACGCAGGCCGGCGCCGGCCAGGATCGCGATGCCCCACAGCGTGTACCAGGGCTGGACGACCGGACCGAGCAGCACGATCACGATCAGCGAGAGCCCCAGGCCGCGCGCCGGCGAGCGGCGGTTCCCGGTCAGCAGCAGGTAGCCGACGATGCCCACGGTGACGAGCGTGCCGAGGTCGCGGAAGACCGCGACGGCGCCGTCGACCTGATAGCCGAGGCCGAGGACGTCGGTGATGTTGCCCGTGAGCATCCCGAGGCCGGTCGTGACCGACAGCCAGGTACGGACCTTGCCGGGGGTGCCCAGACCGCCGAGCCAGCCGAAGTCGAGCCTGGTCATCACGTTGAGCACCAGGAAGGTGGCGACGGTGAAGACGCCTCCGACAGCCCAGAGCTTGACCTTGCGCCCGAAGGTCGAGGTCGGGCCGGCCCAGGCCAGGCAGACGAACGGGATGCCGACCAGGGCGGGGGCCTTCACCGCCCCGGCCAGCGCGACTAGCAGCAGGGCGAGCCACGGCTTGCGCTCCATCGCGAGGGCCATCCCCGCGACGAGCAGGCCGACCATCAGCGCGTCGTTGTGCCCGGCCGAGACGAAGTGCAGCACCACCAACGGGTTCAGCAGCCCGACCCAGACGGCTCTCGCTTCGTCGACCCCGCAGGCCGCCGCCAGCCGCGGGATGAAGATGGCCATGAGGATGACCCCGGCGAAGGCGAGCAGCCGGAAGAGCAGGAGCGCGGTGTTCGGGCCGGCGTGGGTCAGCCAGTAGACGACGTTGGACAGGCCCATCCACAGCGGGCCGTACGGGCGCCGGGGCCTTGTTCCACAGGGCGTCCGCGCCGTCGGTGTTCCAGGTGGGGAAGGCCGAGGTGCCGTACTGGTAGGGATCGATGCCGTTGGGCAGCAGTCGGCTGTGCGCGATGTAGCTGAAGAGGTCCCGGCTGAAGAGCACCGGCGCGACGAGCAGCGGGGCCGACCACCAGTAGATGAGGCGGCTGAGCCGTCGCGGGTTGGTGATGGTCCTGGTGCGGACGTGGTGGCCCAGGCTCAGCCAGACGACCAGGAGCACGGCCACCCCGACGACCATCAGGACCTTGCTGCCGAGCTTGGTCGCCGGATCGTCGCGGATGTTCTCGATGACGGGCACCCTGGCGAGCCCCGAGGCGATGGAGATCCAGCCCACGCCCACCGCGCCGACCCCCACCAGCAGCGAGCCGGCCAGGCCGGGCAGCGCGAACTGCCGGACGAGGGCGTTCGCCGACTCGACGGGAGGTTCGTCGATCTGGGCCGCGGCCTCACTGGCTCGGCGTCCCCAGTCGGCGAAAGCGCTCCGACCCGGGAATCTCATCCAGCGAGGATATCGGCTGCCCCCGTCGGCGGGCATGTCCCTAAGTCCAGAGGTGAGCGGGCACTCTGGCGCTCAGCGCCACGCGCGCGAGCGGTAGCCGCGGTCCGTACCCAGCACGCGCTCGGCAGCCAGCCGGCCGCTGATCAGGACCATGGGGACGCCGACGCCTGGGGTGGTCCCCGAGCCGGTGAAGACCACGTTCGCCCCCCAGGTGTTGCGCGGCCGGAACGGTCCCGTCTGGAAGAACGAGTGAGCGGCCGCGAACGGCGCGCCCTGCTCCAGCCCCCGCGCCTGCCAGTCGAGCGGCGTCGTCGACGCTCTCGACCTCGATCGCGTCGCCGAACCCGACATAACCGCGCCGCTCGAGCGTCCGGAGGATCTCGTCGCGGTAGCGCGGCCCGAGCTCGGTCCAGTCCAGCCCGGCCGAGAGGTTGGGTGTCGGGAAGAGCACGTAGTAGCTCTGCTTGCCCGCCGGCGCCAGGCCAGGGTCGGTGCGCGTCGGGTTGGTCACCAGGAACGACGGGTCGGTCATGGCTGCGTCCGCGGTCGATCAGATCGCTGAACACCCCCTTCCAGGACCGGCCGAAATGCAGGTTGTGGTGCGCGGTGCGGCCGTAGCGCGCGGTGGAGCCCGCCAGCAGCAGGAAGCACGACGGTGAGTAGCGCAGCCGGCGCACCGACCAGGGCTCGCGTCCCAGCAGGTCGCGGTAGGCCACCGGGAGGTCCGGGTTGAGCACCACGACGTCCGCGGCGACGCGCTCGCCCTCCGCGGTGATCACGGCGGTGGCCCGGTCGCCGACGAGCTCGACCGAGGTGACCTCGCGTGTCGTAGCGGATGTCGACGCCGTGCTTCTCCGCCGCGCCGGCGAGCGCCCGAGCCACGGCGTGCATGCCGCCCTTCGGGAAGAAGACCCCGGCCACCGAGTCCATGTAGGCGATGACGGCGTAGAGCGCGAGCGCGTCGTAGGGCGACAGCCCGGCATACATGGACTGGAACGAGAAGATGCGCTCGGTGCGGGGGTCCTTGAGGTACTCGCGAACCTTCGGGGCGAGCCGGCGGAAGGCGCCGAGCCGCCGCCAACCGGGCGAGGTTCGGGGTCAGCAGGTCGAGGGGCGAGTCGATGTTCCGGTCGATGAAGTCACGCATCTCCAGGCGGTAGAGCTCCGTCACGAACTGCGACGTAGCGGCGGTACCCAGCTGCCTCGGCGGGCGCCGCACACGCGGGCGATCTCGTCGGCCATCCGGTCGGCGTCGCTGTGGACGTCGAGCACGGACCCATCCGGGAAGAACGCACGGTAGAGCGGGTCCACCGGCAGCAGCTCGAGCCAGTCGGTGAGCTCCTCGCCGACGCAGCCGAGGGCGTCGGCGATGAGGTCGGGCATGGTCAGCACGGTGGGGCCGGTGTCGAAGCGGTAGCCGCCGAGCTCGAGCAGCCCCGCGCGCCCACCCGGCACGCTCGCGCGCTCGAGCACGGTCACCCTTCGCCCCGCGCCGGCGAGCCGGAGCGCCGCGGACAGCCCGCCAAGACCCGCACCAACGACGACGACGTGGTCGGTCGGGCCCTCACGGTGCGCATGCCGTCAGCGTAGGTGCGTCTGCTGGCCCGCGCCTGGTCGGAGCGAACCCCTAGCCTGACGGCATGGACCAGCTCCGCGACCGCTACGGCCCAGCACGGGCTGACAGCGCGCGAGGTCGCCGAGCGGCTGGCACGGGGCGAGGGCAACGACGTCGAGCAGGCGACGAGCCGGACGCTCGGCCAGATCGTCAGGGCCAACACCTTCACCTTGTTCAACGCGGTCATCGCCGTGCTCTTCGCGCTGATCATGATCTTCGGGAACTGGCGCGACGGCCTCTTCGGCGTCGTCGCGCTGGCGAACACCGGCGTCGGCATCGTCCAGGAGCTCCGCGCCAAGCGAACCCTGGACCAGCTCGCGGTCGTCGGCGAGGCGAGGCCACGGGTGCGGCGCGAGGGCATCGAGCAGGTCGTCGCCCTGAACCAGGTCGTCCGCGACGACGTCGTGCTGGTCTCGACCGGCGACCGGGTGGTCGTCGACGGCGAGGTGCTCGAGTGCGAGGGCCTCGAGGTCGACGAGTCGCTGCTGACCGGCGAGGCCGACCCGGTGTTCAAGCAGGTCGGCGAGCAGGTCATGTCCGGCTCGTTCGTGGTCGCCGGCCAGGGTCGCTACGTCGCCGACCCGGGTGGGCCAGCAGGCCTACGCCGCCTCGCTCGCGGCCGAGGCGCGCACCTTCACCCTGGTCCGTTCGGAGCTGCGCGACGGCGTCAACCGGATCCTCAAGATCATGACGATGCTGATCGTCCCGGTCGGCGCTCTGCTGGTGTGGAGCGCAGTTCCGGACCCGGTCGTCGGTCGCCGGAGGCCGTCAGCGGCGCCGTCGCGGGCGTGGTGACGATGATCCCCGAGGGGCTGGTGCTGCTGACCAGCATCGCCTTCGCGGCCGGGGTCGTTCGGCTCGGGCCGCCAGCAGGTGCTGGTGCAGGAGCTTCCCGCGATCGAGGGCCTCGCCAGGGTCGACGTCATCTGCCTGGACAAGACGGGCACGCTGACCGAGCCGGGCATGCGCGTCAGCGAGGTCCTCGTGCTCGACGACGCGGCGCCGGTGGACGAGGTGCTCGCCGCGATGGCGGCCGCCGAGGACCACCCCAACCCGAGCCTCGAGGCGATCCGCGACCGGTACCCGGAGGCACCGGGCTGGGCGGTGGCAGCGGCTGTCCCGTTCTCGTCGGCGCGCAAGTGGAGCGGGGTCGAGCTTCGGGTTGGAGGGCAGCTGGGTCCTCGGGTGCCCCCGAGGTCCTGCTGGCCGAGGCTGACCCCGCGCTGGAGCGGTCGGAGGCGCTGGCGGAGCAGGGGTTGCGGGTGCTCGTCGTCGCGCGCGCGTCGGGGGCCCTGACCGGCCGGACGACGCCGGCGCCCTGACGGCCGTCGCCCTCGTCTCGATCGAGCAGCGGGTCAAGCAGGACGCCGCCGAGACGCTGCGCTACTTCGGCGAGCAGGGCGTCGCGGTCAAGGTCATCTCGGGGGACAGCCCGGTCACGGTCGGGGCGGTGGTGGCCCAGCTGGGTGTCCGGCTCCCGACGGGGAGGCGGCGCGCGGCTTCGACGCGCGGCAGCTGCCCGACGACGACGCCGCGCTGGCGGAGGTCATGGAGCGGGAGGTCGCGTTCGGCCGGGTCTCCCCGGTGCAGAAGCAGCGCATGGTGCGCGCGCTGCAGGCGAACGGTCACGTGGTGGCCATGACCGGTGACGGCGTGAACGACGTGCTCGCCCTCAAGGACGCCGACATCGGCATCGCCATGGCGTCCGGCAGCGACGCCACCCGCGCGGTGGCTCAGCTCGTGCTCGTCGACAACCGGTTCCAGCACCTGCCCGGGGTGGTCGCCGAGGGCCGCCGCGTCATCAACAACATCGAGCTCGTGGCGAACCTGTTCCTCACCAAGACCGTCTACGCGACGGTGCTCGCGGTGCTCTCCGGGGTGGCCGGGCTGGCCTTCCCGTTCCTGCCCCGGCACCTCACCGTGGTCTCGGCACTCACGATCGGCATCCCCGGCTTCTTCCTGGCGCTCGCCCCGAACACCCACCTCGCGCGACGCGGGTTCGTCCGCCGGGTGCTGTGGTTCGCGATCCCGGCCGGCATCGTCTGTGCGGTAGGTGCGTTCGCTGCCTACTACCTCGGCCTGGTCGACTCGGACGTGTCCGACGACCAGGCGCGGTCGATGGCGGCGATCGTGCTCTTCCTGGTGGCCTGGTGGGTGGTGATCATGATCGCCCGCCCGTTGACGCCGTTCCGGCTGCTGCTCGCGCTCGGCCTGGTCGGCGGGTTCGTGCTCGTGCTCGCCGTGCCGGCGTTCCGGCGCTTCTTCGCCTTCACCCTGCCGCCGTACCTGGACGGGCTCGTGGCTCTCGGCGTGGCCGGGGCGTCGATCGTCGCTCTCGAGGTGGTGGTCCGGCTGGTACGGGTCTACCAGCGGCGTGGCTGAGCTCGTCTCGGCCTGAGTCCGTTCTCGACCGAGGCACGGAGCCAGGGACGGGTCAGCCGCGCCGCGTGGTCGCTGCTGCCGCGAGCTCGACCAGCACGTCGCGCGCCGGCTGCTCGACGCTCGAGCCGTCGAGGGCGTCCAGCGCTTGCTCCGTCCGCTCGCAGATCATGGCTTCCACCCGGTCGAGCGTCCCGCTCTCGAGGATCACCGTGCGCACCGCCTCGACACCGGCCGGGTCGAGGTGGGCGTCGCCGAGGTGCCTGCGGACCAACGCGGCCTCGGCCGGGGTCGCGCGCTCCATGAGGGTGGCCATGAGGACGGTGCGCTTGCCTTCGCGCAGGTCGTCCCCGGCCGGCTTGCCCGTCTCCTCCGGGTTCCCGAACACTCCGAGCACGTCGTCACGCAGCTGGAAGGCCTCGCCCAGCGGGAGGCCGTACTCGCTGTAGGTGGCGAGCAGCGCCGGGCTGGCCCCGGCCAGCGCGCCACCCAGGTGCAGCGGCCGCTCGACCGTGTACTTCGCGCTCTTGAACGTGATCACCCGGCGGGCGCGCTCCAGCGAGCCCCCGCCCATGGCCTGCTCGAGCAGGTCCAGGTACTGCCCGGCCATGAGCTCGGTCCGCATCACGTCGTACACGGGCTTGGCCGACGCCAGGCTCGGCGGCAGCAAGGCCGGAGGTGAACAGCAGCTCGTCGGCCCAGGCCAGGCAGAGGTCACCGGCGAGGATGGCCGCGCCGGAGCCGAACGACTCCGGCGAGCCGAGCCAGCTGTGCCCACGGTGCAGGGCGGCGAAGCGTCGGTGCGCGCTCGGCTGCCCGCGGCGGGTGTCGGAGCCGTCCATGACGTCGTCGTGGATGAGGGCGCAGGCCTGCAGGAGCTCCAGCGAGGTGACCGCCCTGATGATCTGGTCGTGGTCGGCAGCACCCGCCCCGCGCCACCCCCAGTAGGCGAACGCCGCACGCAGTCGCTTGCCCCCGGAGACCAGTGCGGCGATGGCCTCGACGAGCGGGCCGAGGTCCTCGCTGATCGTGTCCAGGACTGCGACCTGGCTGGCGACGAACGCGTCGAGCGTCTTCTGCACGCGAACGCGCAGGTCTTCGGCGTCCAGGGGTGACTCGCTCACGTCGTCAGGGTAAGGCCGCTGCTTCGGTTCGGCCTCACGAGAGCCCGCCGCCCCTGCTGGTTCAATGGACGCATGTCCGCCGCCTCCGGCTCGTCGTCCGCCGCCTCCGTCTCGGTGGGGGAGCTGCTCGCGTCCGGCAAGCCGTCGTTCTCCTTCGAGTTCTTCCCGCCCAAGACCGACGAGGGCGAGCGCGCGCTCTGGCAGAGCCTGCGCGAGCTCGAGTCGCTCGCGCCCGTCGTTCGTCTCCGTCACCTACGGGGCCGGTGGGTCCGAGCGCGACCGCACCGTCAGGGTCACCGAGCGCATCGCCGAGGAGACCACGATGGTCCCCGTCGGCCACCTGACCTGCGTCGGGTCGCCGGTCAGCGAGCTCCGCCAGGTGATCGGGCACTACGCCGAGGTCGGCGTGCGCAACCTGCTGGCCCTGCGCGGCGACGCGCCGTCGGGCCCGGGCGCGGCGTGGGAGGCGCACGCGGAGGGCTTCAGCCACGCCGACGAGCTCGTCTCGCTGATCCGCCAGCTCGGGGACTTCTGCGTCGGGGTCGCCGCCTTCCCGGAGGGTCACCCTGAGGCGCCCGACCTCGACAGCGACGCCCGGCGGCTGGCCGGCAAGGCCGATGCCGGCGCCCAGTACGCGATCACCCAGCTGTTCTTCCGTGCCGAGGACTACTTCCGGCTGGTCGACCGGGTCGCCGCGCACGGGGCCACGCTGCCCATCATCCCGGGGATCATGCCGGTGACGAACCTCGCGCAGATCAAGCGGATGGCCGAGCTCTCCGGCGCCGTGGTGCCGCCCGAGCTCGTGGCCCGGCTGCACGAGGTCGAGGGGGACCCGGAAGCGGTGCGCGCCATCGGGGTCGAGGCCGCGAGCGAGCTCTGCCGGAGGCTGCTCGCCGGCGGCGCTCCCGGCCTGCACTTCTACACGCTGAACCGCTCCACGGCGACCCGCGAGATCTACGCCTCGCTCGGGATGGTGCCGAGCCGCTAGCGTCGCTGCCATGACGGGTCGGGCCGAGGTCCCGTCGCGCGCCGAGTACTTCGCGCGCTGGTCGGCCTTGCACGGTGGGTACGACCCCACGACGTCGCAGGTTCTCGTGGCGCTGGCTGGCGCTGGTCCACTGGTGCGCACGGCCGCTGGTCCTGCTCCGCGTGGCCCCCGATGTCGTCACCCTGCTCGGGCTGGTGGTGGCGCTCGGGGTGGTCGCGGCGTGCTGGGCCGGCGGTGGCTGGACCTGGCTGGGCGTGCTGCTGGTCGTCGGCTCTGGGCTGGCGGACAGCCTCGACGGTGCCGTCGCCGTCATGACGGGGCGCGAGTCGCCGTTCGGGGCGGTGCTGGACTCGGTCGTCGACCGCGTGGCCGACCTGCTGTACCTGCTGGCCCTCGGGCTGGTCGGAGCGCCGTGGCGGGTGTGCGTCGCAGCAGGGGTGCTGATGATGCTCCAGGAGTACGTGCGCGCCCGGGCGTCGGCGGTCGGGATGGCGGACATCGGTGTGGTGACGGTGTGGGAGCGCCCCACGCGCATCGTGGTGACGGCCATGTTCTTGCTGGGCGCGGCGATCTACCAGGGCGCTGCGACGCGGTGGGCCGAGGCGGGGGCGCTGGCGTGGCTCGCGCTCGGGGTGATCGGCCTCGGGCAGCTGCTGCTCGTCGTCCGCCGCCGGCTTGGGTGACTGCTGCACGCCCCTTCCGGCGCCCTCGCCGATTCAGCTGAATCGACGGAGGCCGGGGCGGGAGGTCGGTTAGCCTCGGCCCCTCATGTCTGCCGTGCCCACTGCTGTGCCGGCGCTGCTCGCCCTGCTGGCGGCCGCCGGGTTCGGGCTGTCCGACTTCGTGGCCGGGGTGGCCAGCCGGCGTGCCGCACCCGCCACGGTGGCCGTGGTCGCCCAGGGGAGCGGCGGGCTCGCGGCGCTCGTCGTCGCCCTGGTCGCGGGCGCCTCGCTCGGGACGCACACCGCGGTCTGGGGTGCGGTGGCTGGGATCGGCTCCGGGGCCGGCACCCTGGCGCTGTACCGCGGCCTGTCGGTGGGCCGGATGTCCGTGGTTGCGCCGGTGTCCGCGGTGGTGTCGGCGGCACTGCCGACCCTGGTGGGAGTCCTCGGCGGTGAGCGGCCCCCAGCGCTCGCGTGGTGCGGCATCGCGCTCGCCATCCCGGCCACGGCGCTGGTGTCGATGGTGGGCGACACGAACGACGACGGACGCAGCTCGGGACTGGTCGAGGGGTTGCTGGCCGGCGCGGGGTTCACCCTGATGTACATCGGGCTGCACCAGGCAGGGAGTGGTCACGGGACGTGGCCGGTGGTGCTGGAGATGCTGGTCTCGCTGGTGGTCGTCGGCCCGGCGGCGTGGCTGGCCGCACGAGGCCGGGACCGCGCGCTGCCGATCACCGCGCGAGGCGCTGGCTCGGCTGCCGCGGCGGGCGTGCTGGCCGCTGCTGCCGGCGTGCTGTTCCTGGTCGCCTCGGGCCGCGGTGGGCTCGCCCTCGCGGCGGTGATCACCTCGCTGTACCCGGCCGTGACGGTGCTGCTCGCCCGGATCGTGCTCGCGGAGCCCATCCGGCGGGTGCAGGCAGCCGGGCTGGTGCTCGCGGCGATCTCGGTGGCGTTCGCCTCTGGCTGACGGTTCCGCGATCATGGGGCATGCACGCCAACCTGGAGCTCGGGCTGCTGATCGGCGCTGCCGTCGTCCTCGTCGGTGCGCTGTCCGTGCGGGTCGGTCTGCGTCTCGGCCTCCCTGGCCTGCTGCTGTTCCTCGCGCTCGGCATGGCCATCGGGGAGTCCGGGCTCGGCCTGCGGTTCGACAACGTCAGCCTGACCCGCGACCTGGGCCTCATCGCGCTCGTCGTGATCCTCGCTGAAGGCGGGCTCACCACGCGGCTGTCCGCGGTGCGGCCAGTGCTGGCGGTGTCCTCGTTGCTGGCGACGGTCGGCGTGGTCATCAGCGTGGGCGTGACCGCGCTCGCGGGACGCTTCCTGGTCGGGCTCGACTGGCGGAGCGCGCTGCTGGCGGGGGCCGTGGTCTCCTCGACCGATGCCGCAGCGGTCTTCTCGGTGCTGCGACGCCTTCGCCTGCGCTCGCGGGTGAGCGGCATCCTCGAGGCGGAGTCGGGCATCAACGACGCGCCGTCCGTCGTCATCGTCACGCTCCTGGTCTCCGGCTCGCTGGGCTCGGACCCTTGGTGGCAGACCGTGGGACTGGTGGTCTACGAGCTCGCGGCCGGCGCTGCGGTCGGCTACCTGCTGGGCATGGCGGGGCGGTGGTTCCTGCAGCGGATCGCGCTGCCCGCGGTCGGCCTCTACCCCATCGCGGCGCTGGCCATCGTGGTCGCTGCCTTCGCGACCGCCAGCCTCGCGCACGGCAGCGGTTTCCTCGCGGTCTACGTCAGTGCGGTGCTCATCGGTTCGTCGAGGCTGCCCCACCGCGGTGCGGTGCTCGGGTTCGCCGAGGGGTTGGCCTGGCTCGCCCAGATCGGCCTGTTCGTCCTCCTGGGACTGCTGGTCTCACCGTCGCGGCTGCCGGCCGTCATCGTCCCGGGCCTGGTCATCGGGGTCGTCCTGACGTTCGTCGCGCGCCCGCTCTCGGTCGCCCTGACCACGACGTGGTTCAAGGTGCCGTGGCGTCAGCAGGCGTTCCTCTCCGCGGCCGGTCTGCGGGGGGCCGTCCCGATCGTGCTCGCCACCATCCCGCTGTCGGAGCACCTCCCGGGCGCGGGCCGCGTCTTCGACCTCACCTTCGTGCTCGTCCTGGTGTTCACGGCGGCGCAGGCGCCCTCGCTGCCGTGGTTCGCGGGCCGGCTCGGCGTCCTTGCTGACGACAGCCACGGCGAGCTGACCGTCGACGCCGCTCCGCTCGACGAGATGGACGCCTTGCTGCTCGACGTGTCCGTCCCACCGGGCTCACAGCTCGCGGGGCAGTACGTCTCGGACCTGCGGCTCCCGCACGGTGCCGCGGTGACCCTGGTGGTCCGCAAGGGGGAGTCGCTGGTGCCCGACGCCCAGACCCGGCTCGTCACCGACGACCGCCTGCTGGTCGTGACCACGGCGCGGGTGCGGGCCCAGGCCGAGCGAAGACTGCGGGCAGTCAGCCGGCGCGGGGTGCTCGCAGGGTGGTTCGGCGAGCACGGCGAGCGGCAGTAGCGCTCAGAGCGCCTGGACCAGCCAGGCCGCGAAGAACGGATCGGTGACCACCCAGCGGCCGCCCCGGTTGGTGATCGTGTCGTCCTCCGCGAGGGCGAGCAGCGCCTTGCGCACCGACGCCGGTCCGGCGAGCTCGACCGACCGCGCGAAGTCGCTGGTGAAGATCGGACCGTCATGGCCGGCGGCGAGCGCGACCACCACGCGGGCCTGGCCGAGCGACATGGCCGCCAGCCGGTCGGAGAAGAGGTCCGACTCGTGCGCGACCGCCTGCGCGAGGCCGGCCATGACCTCGCCGCCGGTGATCCGCCGGCCGGCCAGCTCGAAGGCCTCGAAGGCGAGGTGCTGGATGTCGTTCGGGACCGGGCCGGCGATGGCCACGACGAGCCGGGCTGTCGCGTCGTCCATCGCCTTGCCGCCGGCCCGGGCTCTGGCGATCAGGTAGGGGACCATCTCGGCCTCGTCGATCGGGCCGAGCGCCAGCCGTTGCGCCATGCCGTACAACGGTGAGCCTTCATCGGTCACCAGTCGCTCCATGAGGTGCCGCCGGGATCCTGCGACGACCAGTGACACGGCGGGGTGCTCGTCGGCCAGCCCCTTGAGCAGGAAGGGGAGGTGCTCGCCGTGCCGGGTGATCGCCTGGAACTCGTCGAGCACGAGCACGGCGGGGCGCTTGTCGGCCTCGGTCGCGAGGATGGCGTAGACGTCGCTGATGATGGTGTCCGCATCGGCGCTCAGCAGGCTCGGGCCGAAGGCGAACAGGGGGTTGCCCTGGTCGTCGAAGGAGATCGTCGGCGTGACGCGCACCCGGGACAGGAACTCGGGCACGGCCGTCCGGGCGCGGTGCCAGCCGCCGCCGGGGATCCGGTAGACACCCGAGAGCAGCCGCCCGGCGAGTGTGCCGAGGTCCCGGCAGACGAAGACGTTGGTGGACACGATCGCGGCCCGCGGCCGGCCGGCAGCGAGCACGTCGGTGGCGCGCAGGATCAGCGAAGTCTTGCCGTACCGGCGTGGCGACACGACGACGACGTTGACCCTGCCGCGCATCCTGCTCAGCAGTGTCTCGAGCTCTGCGGCGCGCCCGGCGAAGTTGTCGCCGGTTGCCGGGGTGCCGTAGTGGAACGGGTTCGCAGCCATGAGCCACGGTACCAAGCAGCGTCACGCCACCTGGCGTTGTGCTCAACGAGCATTATACCGATCAGCGTTATACCGATTGGCACAATCATCGAAGGGAGCGCCGCAGCCGCGCTCGCCGAGGTAGGTTCGGGCCATGAGCACCGTTACCGGCAGCTTTCCGCTGCACCTCCCTGCCCCCAGCACGCCCGATCCCTCGCGACGCCCCGCCTCTGCGCTGGGGCGTCCTGGCGCCCGGGTGGATCGCGGAGCAGTTCGTCGCAGCCTGCAGCGATGGACCACCCAGCGGGTGGTGGCCGTCGGTTCGCGATCGGCAGAGCGGGCGGCGGCGTTCGCGGCACGCTTCGGCATCGAGCGCTCCTACGGCGGCTACGAGGCGCTGGTGGCCGATCCCGAGGTCGACGTCGTCTACGTCGCGAGCCCGCACTCCGAGCACCACGACCAGGCGCTGCTCGCCATCGCGGCAGGCAAGCACGTCCTCGTCGAGAAGGCCTTCACCCGCAACGCCGCCGAGGCACGTGCGGTCGATCGAGGCCGCCGCCGCGGCCGGCGTCCTCGCGCAGGAGGCCATGTGGACGCGGTTCCTGCCGCACGTCGACGTCGTGCGTCAGCTGCTCGCCGACGGCGCCCTCGGCGAGGTCACCACCGTCGTCGCCGACCACGGGCAGTGGTTCGCGCCGGATGCCGCGCACCGGCTGTTCGCACCCGCAGCTCGCCGGCGGGGCGCTTGCTCGACCTCGGGATCTACCCGCTGTCCTTCGCGTCCTTCGTGCTCGGCAGGCCCGACTCGGTGCGCGCCGTCGGGACGAAGGCGTTCACCGGCGTCGACGGTCAGGTGTCGGCCGTGCTCGAGGCGCCGTCCGGTGCCCACGCGATGGTCAACACCACCCTGTTCGCGAAGACGCCGACCACGGCGACCATCTCCGGCAGCCTGGCCCGCATCGAGATGGCCGGCGACTTCTACTCGCCCGTCCAGCGTCACGCTCGTCGGTCGCGACGGCCAGCGACTGGTGTGGGACGCCAACACGATCACGGCCACCAGGGTCTGTGCTTCCAGGCCAGCGCGGTCGCGCGGCTGGTGGCGGACGGCGCCACCGAGTCCCCGCTGCTGCCGCTCGCGGAGACCTTGTCGATCCTGGAGACCGCCGACGAGATCCGCCGCCAGGTCGGCGTGGTCTACCCGGGCGAGTGATTCGTTGCGTCGAAGGTTCCCCGCGGCGCCTCGTTCCTGCGCCAGACTGTCGGCGCACCATCGCTCGCGACCACTGGAGCCAGCATGTCGATCGTCCTCGGGTACATCGCGACAGACGAGGGTCGCGCCGCGCTCGCCGTCGCTGAGCGGGAAGCCCAGCTCCGCGGAGACCGATCTCGTCGTCGTGAACGTGACGCTGCCCGCCGAGCGCTACCCGGAG
Source organism: uncultured Actinomycetota bacterium (assembly GCA_963819215.1). Taxonomy (GTDB): domain Bacteria; phylum Actinomycetota; class Actinomycetes; order Prado026; family Prado026; genus CAWFVK01. Next base: position 94,620 of record CAWFVK010000011.1, read on the forward strand.
CCGGTGTCTGAGGAGCAGGAGCTCGACGGCGTTCGCGTTGCGCTCACCGATGCGGGCATCGCCAACCAGATCAGGCAGGTGTCGGTCGGGCAGAACGTCGCCGAGATCATCGTGGACACCGCGCGTGAGGTCGAAGCCGAGCTCGTGGTCATCGGGATGCGCCGCCGGTCCGCCGTCGGCAAGCTCGTGCTGGGCAGCACGGCCGCGAAGATCCTGCTCGAGGCGCCCTGCCCCGTGGTGGCCGTCAAAGCAGAGGGTTCGCACCTCACCTTCGCCTAGCGGCCAGCGTGCGGGCCGGCCAGCCCGAACTGGCCAGGCAGGGTGTCCGGCGCTGCGCCGGCGTCCTCGGGACAGCGCATCCGCTTGCGCCCGGCGGTCTGCACGTAGGTGTGCGCCTCCATCGACGAGCCGCACCGTGGGCACGCCCCTGCGGGCGGGGGAGCGGTGGCCGGCGCCTCGTGCGGGTCGCCGAGCTGGGCCGGTCCGAACACCCGGAAGAGCCCGCGGTACACCCTGGTCCCGAACGACGGCGAGGAAGCCGGGCTCGCCTTGCCCGGGTTGGCCGCCTTGCCCGCCGGTTCGCTCATGAGGTCCTCCGCCTTCAGCGCGACAGCCTTCCGATGCTGAAGCATCGAGTCACGCACATTTTGATTGTGCACAACCGAAGTGTATCTCGTCAGGGCCGCTCCCGCTTGGGCAGCTTGCTGACCACGGCCTGGTACGACGCGTCGACGGCGTCGAGGATCTCGTCGTCAGGAATGCCCCGGCCGGATGCTGAGCGTGTTCCAGCCGAAGCGGCCGATGTACGCCATCGCCGCAGCCTGGGACGGGTATCGGCGCAGCCACTCGTCCGCCTCGTCCCTGCTGGCCCCGCACTTCACACCGACCGACGCGTCGGCCTGGTCCGCTGACCCGAGGAAGGCGAAGATCTTGCTCCCGACCTTGACCACGACGTCGCCGTCCCAGGGCTCGTCCTGCCAGGCGCCTGGTTGGGCGAGGCAGTGCTCGAGCAGCTCACCCTTGGTCATCGCGGGCTCCCTTCCTCAGGCGGGGCAACGGGTCAACCAGGTCAACGAGGTATCAGGTCAACCAGGTCTACGAGGTCAGGCTTTGCCTACCAGGCCGGCGACGATCTCGGCAGACATCCCGACCAAAGGCAGGCCGCCACCGGGGTGGGCCGAACCGCCGACCAGGAACAGTCCCGGCACCGGCGAGCGGTTGGCCGGGCGGAGGAACGCGGCGCGTGGCCCGTTCGACGAGGAGCCGTAGATGGATCCGCCGGGTGCCCTGACGTCTCGCTGCAGGTCAGCCGGCGTCCGCACGGTGCGCCACAGCACCCGGGACCGGACGTCCAGACCGCGCGCTGCCAGCACGTCGAGCACGCGTACTGGCGTAGCGCTCGGCGAGACCTGGCTCGTCCCAGTCCACGCCGCCGCCGGGCTGGTGGCGAGGGGCGTTGACGAGCACGAACCAGGCCTCGTGCGCGTCGTCAGGACGCATCGCCGGGTCGTCGGGAGCGCAGACATACACCGCAGGGTCGGCCACCGGCTCCGGCGAGCGACCGAACACCGCGTCGAACTCGGCGTCGTAGTCGGCCGGGAACAGGACCGTGTGGTGCCGCAGCCCTGGCGTGCGCCCACGAAGGGCGAGCTGCAGGGAGAAGCCCGCGAGGGACGGCGTGCTCCGGCGTAGACCCTTCAGCGCCGGGGCCGCCGCGGCGGGAGCGACCAGCCTCTCGTACAGCTCGTTCGCGTCCGCGTCGGAGACCACGACGTCAGCCGCGATCAGCTCGCCGTCGACCGTCCGAACCCCGCTGGCGCGACCCGACTCGAGCACCACCTCGGCGACGTCGACCTCGAACCGGAAGCCGACGCCCCGCTCCACGCACCGCTCGTGGACGGCGGCGGCGAGCAGGTGCAGACCGCCGGCCACATGCCAGGCGCCGAACGTCTGCTCGATGTAGGGGATCACCGAGAGCGCGGCCGGGGCGCGGCGCGGGTCCGAGCCCGCATAGGTGGCGTACCGGTCGAGCATCATCGCGAGTCGAGGGTCCTTCAGATATCTGGAGCCCAGCTTGCGCAGCGAGGAGAAGGGCGCCACGGTCCGGAGGTCGCGGAGGCGCACGGACTGCCGGAGCAGGTCGACGGGACCGGTCAGCGGCGACTCGAGGAAGGGCGCGCGCGTGAGCTGCCAGACGGTTGCCGCGTGGTCGATCAACGCCGTCCACTGAGCTCCGGTGCCGGCGCCGAGGCTGGCGTCCAACGCCTGGGAGATCCCGGCCCTGGACGCGTTGGGGAGGTCCACCTCGGTGCCGTCGGCGAACCGGTAGTGGAACGCGGGCTCGACGGGGCGGAGGTCGACGTTGTCCTCGAGACTCGCGCGCGCCCTGCGTACGGCGGTCTTGAGGAACAGGTCGCGGTAGACGGCCGGCAGGGTGAGCAGCGAGGGACCGACGTCGAAGACGAACCCGTCGCGCGCGTACGAGTCGAGCTTGCCCCCGAAGGTGGCGCGCTGCTCGAGCACGGTCACCGTGTGGCCTTGCGCGGCGAGCCGGGCGGCGCAGGCCATCCCGCCCATGCCGGCACCGATGACCACGACACGGCTCATGAGAGGCGGCGTCCCTTCCAGACGAGCGTCCCGCGCCTGCGTCCGGCGAGCGACCGCGCGGTCAGGGCCGCCAGCGCCGCGATCGACACCGGGTGCGCCAGCGAGTCCGGCCAGACGGTGCCGCCGACCCGGCGTGCCACGGCGGCGCGCCCCATCACCGCCGCGGCGTAGCCGACCGCACCGGTCCGAGAGCCGGTCAGGGCCCCCAGCGGGGGGACGAGGTAGAGCAGGGCGAGCAGCGACTGCGCGGCCAGTGCGCCGGCCGGCGAGCCGAACGCCGCCCACAGCGACTTCTCGTAGCCCTGCGCCAACGCACCCCACCCGTCGTACATCCGGCAGGTCGCGAGCGCGGTGCCGTCCGCGACGATGCCGTGACCGCCCGCGCCGAGGACGGCTCGCAGCAGGGCGAGGTCGTCGAGGACGGCGGCCCGGACCGCGGCATGCCCGCCTGCCTCCCGGTACGTGGCGGCGTCGACGGCCAGCAGCTGACCGTTGGCCACCGCCAGCGAAGCCCGCGGCGAGCGTTCCGCGAGGGCCAGCGGGACGGACGTCGAGCCACGACCACTGCAGCAAGGGCTGCACGAGCCGCTCGCCCGCGGTGCCGGCCACCTGACGTGGGTAGGGGCAGACGAGGTCCAGCTCGCGGTCGCGGAGCAGCGTGACCGTGGCCGCGACCGCGTTCGGCTCCAGGACGACGTCCGCGTCGACGAAGACCAGGACGTCACCGTCGGCCTGGGCCGCCAGCTGGGCGCAGGCCCACGGTTTGCCGAGCCAGTCAGCCGGCAGCGGGGCACCGGTGAGCACGCGCACCCGGGGGTCGGCCGCGGCGACGGACCGCGCGATCTGACTGGTGCCGTCGGTCGAGCCGTCGTCGAGCACGATCACCTCGAGCGAGGGCACGTCGCGCTGGTCGAGCAACGCCCGCAGGCAGGCCTCGACGTGCAGGGCCTCGTCGCGCACGGGCAGCAGCACGCTGACCTTGTCGCTGACCGGACCTCTGGCCTGCGGGACCTGCAGCCGGGTGAGGTTGTAGAGCGTGTGCGTCGTCGCTGCCACGGCGCCGATGCTGCCGAGGGTGACCGCGACGTGCCAGGCAGCCGCGGGGCGCCGCAGGCTCAGTCCCGTCCGGTCCACAACGCCCACGCGAACGGCAGCGCGACCAGGCCCATCACCACGCCGCCGTACAGCGCGACCCATGGCCGGTGGAAGAAGAACAGCGCACCGACCACCGAGGAGACGTAGGTCCAGAGGAACAGGACGGACGGCACGGCGTCGGGCGCCGGCCGGCGGTCCAGGCGGTCGAGCAGCGCCATCATCGCCAGCCCCACCAGGAACCAGCCGGCGAAGTTCGCCACCGGGATGCCCGGCACGTGCGGGAGCGCCGGCGACGGGTGCGTGAACGTCCAGTACCGCTCGCCGGTCATCATCGGGTCGAGGAAGAGGTCCCAGCCAGCCAGCGCGAGCGCACCGATGAAGGGCGTGAAGAGCCGGGACCGGCTGATCCGGCGGGCAGCGATCAGCGCCGGGTACGCCATCATCGCCCAGGCCAACGGGATCACCCACGGAACCCCGAGGACGGTCTTGGTGAGGTTTGCGCCGTAGGTGTAGTCCCCGAACGGGACGCCGGTGCGGATGCCGGCCGCCTCCACCGCGAGCCCGCCGCCGACCGTCACGACGAGCATCCCCAGCGTCCAGAGGAAGCCGCGCCAGATCAGCGCGTGCAGGGCGCTGGCGAGGAAGAAGCAGACGACCGTGGCGACCACGACGTCGCGCCGGTGGACCCCGTGGACCAGCGGGTACGCGATGTCGAGCCCGATGGTGGCAAGAGCCAGCAGGACGGGGATGAACCGGAGCACGCCGCCCTGGCGGCGCCGGCGGTCCGAGTGCTGCCCGGAGTAGACGCGGACGCTCACGGACCTGCACCCGACGGGGTCAGGAGCGAGGTCACGAGCAGTCGGCAGGCGGGCACGGTGCCCAAGCCTAGGTGACGGGGGGAGGTGTCTGGTCCGCTCCGGCCGCGTCCGGCTGCGTGCTCGTGCTGATGTCCAGCCGACGCCCCGCCAGCGTCCCCTCGACCGACCGTACGGCGAACCGGGCGAAGAGGTCCTCGGCGTACCAGCCGACCGGGGCGGTGCGGGCGACGACGGCCTGGTGCTCGGGGGAGTGGTACGCGAAGGCGCGGAGGGCAGCGGCGGACTCCCACAGCGAGAACGTGCCCTGCAGCCCGACGGGTGCCTCGCCGATCCCGAGCGAGGCGAGCAGCCCGGGTGAGCTCTGCAGCCGACGGCTGACCGCCGGCACCGCCTGCCAGAAGGTCCGTGCCTTCGACGCCCGCAGCCTGGCCCTGGTGATGGCGGCGACGGGGCCGGTGCGCGGTGGCTCCGTCAGCGTCTCGAAGGGCTGCGTGCCGCTCCAGCGTCCCGTCGAGGCCACCGGTGTCATGGTCACCGTCAGCCGTTCGAAGGCCCGCGCGTCCCACCGGCGGACCAGCGGCGAAGCCTCGAACGCGAGCGCGGCCTCGACGTCCGACCAGCAGGCGAGCAGCGCCCAGTGGTGCGGATCCGCGTCGCGCACGGTGAACGTCCGGCCGTCGCCGGTGCCGAGGAGCTTGCCGAAGGTCAGTCCTCGGGTGCGCCGGACGGGACCTCGGTCGCGCGCCATCGCCAGCAGCGCTGAGGCCACCTGGCTGGTCGGCACCCCCCACACGTGCAAGGTGACGTGCTGGGGCTCGGCCGCGCTGGTGCGCCTGCCCGGGACTGCCCCTGGATCCGTGGCGGCAGTCATCTCCCGGTCGTGCGGTCGAGCTCCCGCAGGACCGTCCCGGGCGCGTCCCACTGCGGGGCGTGCCCGCAGCTGGGCAGCACGAGCCAGCGGGCGTGGGCCGGTGCGACGTCCTGTTGCTGCAGGCGTGGCGGCAGGATCCGGTCGCGGTCGCCGAACATGACGGTGACGGGGACGTCGGGCTTGACCATCGCGGCCCGCTCGAAGCGGTTGTCGAGGGTCCCGTCGAGGGCGGCCAGGTACCCGGGGGAGCCTGCCAGGCCGCGCGCGGCAGCCAGCGCGACCTCGTACGGCACCTCAGCCGGTCGGGCCGAGCCGCTCGCGAAGGTGATGCTGCGGACGATCCGTGAACGGAGCAGCACCGGTTGCAGCGGCCGGGTCGAGCGCGCCAGCCTGCGGTTGACCTGGAGCAGGGAGCTGCGGCGCAAGGCTGGTTGCTTCCACAGCCCCGCTGGGGCGAGGCCGGTGAAGGAGAGCGCGCGGTCGTCCGCGGCGAGCTCCAGGCCCACCCAGCCACCGAGGGAGTTGCCGACGACGTGCGCGCGCTCGAGGCCGAGCTCGTCGAGCAGGTCCGCGACCAGTCGGGCGCAGCGCTGCGGTGTCGGCGGCTCGGTCCGAGGGAGCGCCGGCGAGCCGCCGTGGCCCGGCAGGTCGACCGCGATGACGTCGTAGCGCCGGACCAGGTCGGGCAGCAGCAACGACCATGTGGTGAGCGCCGAGCCCAGCCCGTGCACCAGCACCAGGGGTGGTCCCTCGCCGGCGCGGGTGTGGGCGAGGGTGCTCATGCGACCTCGGCTGGCGTGCCACCGGTGATGCGCAGGAGCTCGTCGTAGCTCGTGGGGAACACGGTGCTCGGATGCCCGGCTGCCGCCCACACGACGGTGTAGCGGGCGAGGTCGACGTCGACCAGCGTCTTGATCGGGTGGGTGTGCCCGAGCGGCGCGACGCCGCCGATCGCCATCCCCGTGCAGCGGCGGACGTAGTCCGCGTCGGCGCGTCCGAGGGCGCTGATGCCCAGGACCGCCGCCACCTGCAGCGTGTCGACCCGGTGGGCGCCGGAGGTCATGACGAGCAGCGGGGTGCCGCCGGCGTCGAAGACCAACGAGTTCGCGATCGCGCCGACCTCGACGCCGAGCTGGGCTGCGGCGGCGGCTGCCGTGGTGGCGATCTCGGGCAGCACGATCGGGGTGCCCAGGGCGCCGGCGGCCTGCAGCGCCTGGGTGACCCGGACGACGGTGGGGTGGTTGAGAGGCACGTCGGAAGGCTAACCGGAGGCTCGTGTCGGCGCTCACCTCTTGACGCCCTGTCGGGGCTGCGCTGTAGTCTCCTCCTATTCGAACACCTGTTCGAAAGTCCGGGGGCGTGGACCTCGACCCCCACGCCTCCGGACGGGACGTCGGCTCTGGGTGATGCGTGGGGAAGCGCAGATCCCAGGCCGGCTTCCGTCCTTGTATCCGTTGGTTTGTATCCGTTGGTGTCCGTCGCCTTCCCTCCGGCGGAAGACCAGCTCGGTTCGGCTGCTGAGGGGAAATCATGGTCCGGCTCTACGGCGATCCAGCTCGTGATGCCGTCGATGTCATCGACGTCCGCCGCGATGACCGCGGCGCCCTGCCCGAGCAGTTCTTGTGGCGTGGTCGCCTCTACCTCGTCCGTGAGGTGCTGGCTCACTGGGTCGAGATCGGTACGTGGTGGCGCGATCGCCTGCCTGACGGCCTCCCGGCGCGCATCGACGAGGCCGGGTGCCAGGTCTGGCGGGTGGAGGCAGGAGCAGGGCGCGGCGCTGCTGTCGGTGTCTTCGACCTGACCTTCGACGAAGCCACCTCCGCGTGGACCCTCGCCCGCGCACTCGACTGACCGATCCCGCTGCGTCCTGCTCGATCCCTCGGCTGCTCGACCTTCTGAAGGAGGAACCATGTCCAGCCCGACCACCGTGCTTCACACCTCACGCTCGTCCGCCCCGGTGCCCGTCGCCTCGTTCGAGCTCCTGGACATCGCGCGCCATGGCCTGGCCGAGGCCGCCACCGCGGGCACTGCGGCAGAGCGCTATGCCTGTGCCCACCTCGCGGCCTTGCGCGCAGCCGCCGCTGTGCTCGCCTCCCGAGCCAGGCCCGGCAGCTCGCGGCGTGGTCCGCGCAGCGTGTGGGTGGTGCTGCCGCAGGTCGCCCCCGACCTCACCGAGTGGGCGGCCTTCTTCGCGGCGGGTGCCAGCAAGCGCGCTGCCGCGGAGGCAGGGCTGAGGGGCGTGGTCTCCAGCCGCGAGGCCGACGACCTCCTCAGGGACGCCAGCCTCTTCGTCGAGCTCGTCGAGTCCACGCTCGGTGTGCCGCACCAGTCCGCCTTCCCGCTCGTCGGCTGAGCCGGACCTCAGGTCGAGCTCCTAACCCATCCATGGCCACCGATCCCTTCATCCATCTCCACGTCGCATCCGGGTACTCGCTCCGCTTCGGAGCCAGTCATCCCGAGGCGCTCGTCGCTCGCGCCGTGGAGCACGGCCAGCCTGCGCTGGCGCTCACCGATCGAGACGGTGTCTACGGGGCGGTGAAGTTCGCCAAGGCCTGCCTCATCGGAGGGATCCAGCCGATCCTCGGGGTTGATCTCGCCCTCTCGCCGTCCGGGGTCCTGCCCTCAGGTCAGGCCGGCCGTTCCGGTGGCGTAGCGCGACGCAGTCCGGTGCGTGGGGGAGCGAGCGTCGATCCGCGGCACCCCCGTATCACCGTGCTGGCTCGCGGCAAGGCCGGCTGGGCCGCACTCTGCAGGCTGATCTCGGCCACTCACCTCGCCGGTGAGCGCGGCAAGCCCGTCACCACCCTCGAGCTCGTGGCGGAGCATGCCGCCGGCGGAGCCTTGACGATCCTCCTCGGCCCCGACTCCGAGCTGGGCCGCGCGTCGGCCGCTCGCCGTCCCGACCTCGGGCGCCAGGTCCTCGACCGCTGGCGCGACCAGGTCGACGCCAGCCGGCTCGTCGTCGAGCTCGTCTCCTACCGCGGTCGGGTGGACGGCACCGATCCCGCTGCCCGGTCGAGCGCGCAGGCCGCCCGGATGCTCGGGTTCGCCCACGAGCACCACCTGACCACCGTCCTCACCAACGCCGTGCGGTACGCCGAGCGCGACGGCGCCGTCACCGCGGACATCCTTGACGCCGCCCGCCGTCTGGTCGCCCTCGACCTCCGCCACGTGGACCGACCGAACGCCGAGGGCTATCTCAAGGCAGGGCCGCAGATGGCGTCGGTGGCCGCCGAGGTCGTCCGGCTGGCTGGTGGCGGCCGCGGTACCGAGCGCAGCAGCTCCCGGGCGCTGCTCGACTCCACCGTGGCGCTGGCCGCGGAGACCGTGCTCGACCCGTACGCCGACCTCGGTCTTGGCCAGGTGTTCCTCCCCGAGCTCGAGGTCCTCGCCGGCTCCAGCGCAGGAGGTGGACGCGAGCCCGGGAGCGAGCGCGGGATGGTCGTGCTCCGTGACCGGCTGGAGTCCGGCCTGGTGCGCCGCTACGGCAGCGCCCCGGACAAGGCGGTCCGGAACCGTCTCGACGCCGAGCTCGCGATCATCGGTGAGCTGGGCTACGCCACCTACTTCCTGACCGTCGGCGACGTCGTCGACCTCATCCGGGAGATGGAGGTCAGGGTGGCCGCCCGAGGGTCAGGGGCCGGCAGCCTGGTCAACTACCTGCTCGGGATCAGCGGCGTCGACCCCATGGCCCACGACCTCCTCATGGAGCGCTTCCTCTCCCCGCTCCGCAGGGCGCTGCCCGACATCGACATCGACGTCGAGTCCGGCCGTCGCACCGAGGTCTACGAGCGGATCCTGGCCCGCTTCGGCGGTGAGCGTTGCGCGTGCGTGTCGATGATGGACACCTACCGCGTGCGGCACGCGATCAGGGACGTCGGTGCTGCGCTCGGCCTGCCGCCCGGCGAGGTCGACACGTTGGCCAAGGCTTTCCCGCACATCAGGGCCAGGGACGCGAAGGCCGCGCTCGTCGACCTCCCTGAGCTCAGGGCCAGTCGGATCGGCGAGACGGGGCTCGACCGCATGTTCACGTTGGTCGAGCGGCTCGACGGCCTGCCGCGGCATGTCGCCCTGCACCCGTGCGGCGTGCTGCTGTCCGACCGCACGCTGCTCGACCGCACCCCGGTCGAGGCCAGCTGGTTGGGCTTCCCGATGAGCCAGTTCGACAAGGACGACGTCGAGGACCTCGGCCTGCTGAAGCTCGACGTCCTCGGTATCCGCATGCAGTCCTCGATGGCGTACGCCGTGCAGGAGGTCACCAGGATCGACGGCCCCGCCGCCACCCCGGACCTCGACAGCCTGCCGCTCGACGACCCCGCCACCTTCGCGCTCATCCGTTCGGCGCACACGCTGGGGTGCTTCCAGATCGAGTCACCGGGTCAGCGCGAGCTCATCGGCAAGTTCGGGCCGGAGACGTTCGGCGACCTCATCACGGACATCTCGTTGTTCCGTCCCGGGCCGGTCAAGTCCGACATGGTCACCCCGTTCCTGCGGGCACGACAGGGGTGGGAGGACCCCCAGTACCTCCATCCGAGCCTGGTGCCCGCGCTGGCCGAGACCTGCGGGGTCGTCGTCTTCCACGAGCAGGTGCTGAAGATCGTCAGCGTGATGACGGGCTGCACGCTCGCGGAGGCCGACGAGGTCCGGCGAGATCTCGGCTCGCCCGAGAGCCAGCCGTTGGTGCGGGAGTGGTTCTACCCCCTGGCGCTCGGCCGCGGCTACGAGCTGGTGGTCGTCGAGAAGGTCTGGGAGGTCCTGCGGGCGTTCGCGTCGTTCGGTTTCTGCAAGGCGCACGCGGCCGCCTTCGCGCTCCCCACCTACCACTCCGCCTGGCTGAAGGCCCACCATCCAGCAGCGTTCCTCGCCGGCGTGCTCACCTACGACCCAGGGATGTACCCGAAGCGACTGATCCTCGACGACGCCAGGCAGCTCGGGATCAGCGTGCTCCCGCTCGACGTCAACCTCTCCGACGGCAGCTATCGCGTCGAGAAAGTCGGCCGCTACGACGAACCCCCTCCATCGATCCTCGGCGGCCCGCCCCGGCCGGCTCCGCCCTCGGTGCCCGGAGTACCCGACGCCCGTGAGTACGGCATCCGGCTCAGCCTTGCCGACGTCAAGGGGATCAACGACGGTGAGGTCGCCCGGATCGTGGCAGGCCGTCCGTACGCGTCGCTCTCGGACTTCTGGACCCGCGCCAGGGTCGCCCGTCCCGTGGTCGAGCGCCTCGTCGTCGCCGGCGCGCTCGACTCCCTCTACGGCATCGGCTCACCGGTTCCGGTACGCCGGCGGAGCCAGGTCACCCGTCGCGACCTCCTGCTGCAGGTCGCCGACCTCGACCGCTGGAGCCGTGCTGCTGGCACCGGCCTTCCTCGCCAGCGCCGACGAGCGAAGGCCGGCCCGGACGGCAGAACCATCCCTGTCGAGGCCGGCGAGGCCATCGTCGCGGCGGCGGCCCGCCAGTCGCAGGCCGCTGCGCTGGTCCGTGAGCCCGACGTCCAGCTCACCCTGGACCTCCTCTCGAGCGAGCCCGGCGAGCCGGGCGAAGCCGGCACCGCCCGCGCAGAGAGCTCGAACCTCTTCGGGATGGTCGGGTCAGGGCTTCCCGAGATGACGGGTGCGGAGCGCGCCAGAGCCGAGCTCGAGATCCTGGGCCTGGACGCCAGCCGGCACGTCATCGACTTCTACACGCCGCTGCTCGAGGCGCTCGGTGTCACCCGCTCGCGTGACCTGCTCACTCGTCGCAGCAAGGCCGAGATCTTCGTCGCCGGAGTCAAGGTCGCCACCCAGACACCACCGATCCGTTCCGGCCGCAGGGTCGTCTTCCTCACCCTCGATGACGCCACCGGACCGGTCGATGCCACTTTCTTCGAGGACGCCCAGGGTCCGTACGCAGCGACGGTCTTCCACTCCTGGCTGCTCGTGGTCCGCGGGCACGTCCGGCGTACCGGCCCCAGGGGGATCTCGATCAGGGCGACCGGCGCCTGGGAGCTCTCGACCCTGTTCGCCGCCTGGGAGTCCGGCGGAGCAGAGGCCGCCTGGTCGATCATCACCGCACCGGTGGAGGTCCTGACCGGCGAGTCCCTGGACCAGGCGGTGGCCGGTGCTGCCGAGTCCCGCTCCACCCGCCCCGTGGTGAGCGGTGTCCCCGACCGAGCTGGCGGGTCAACAGCAGGAGGCATGGGCCAGCGCAGAGTGCTCGTCCATCCCAGCGGCTTCCGGCAGTCCCCGTACGCCGATGTCGGGACCCCAGGAGAGGACGTCAAGAAGGGCCTGCCGAGCAACCTCCCGCCACGCAAGCTCTGGCACTCCAGCCCGGGGAGCTCGGGAGGATGATGGGCCCGTGAGCCGCAGCCAGCTGCAACGACCGGACAGCCCTCAGCAAGGCGGTGGCGACGACGCCGGCTGTCCGATCCTGCACATCGACATGGACGCCTTCTACCCCTCGGTCGCCCTGCTGACCAGGCCCGAGCTCGTCGGGCTCCCGATGATCGTGGGCGGTGGGGGGACCAGGGGAGTCGTGCTGTCCGCCACCTACGAGGCCAGGGCCTTCGGTGTCCACTCGGGCATGCCCATGACCAGGGCTCGACGACTGTGCCCGCATGCCGTTCTCGTCGAGCCCGACCACGAGTCGTACGCCCAGGTCTCGGCCGGCGTCATGGAGATCTTCCGTGACGTCACCCCGCTCGTGGAGCCCCTCGCCCTCGACGAAGCCTTCCTCGACGTCTCCGGTGCGCTGCGTCGGGTGGGTTCGCCGGCCCACATCGGCGAGCTCATCCGGGCCAGGGTCTACGACGAGCAAGGCATCACCTGCTCCGTCGGCGTCGCCTCCACCAAGTTCGTCGCCAAGCTCGCCTCGACCAGGGCCAAGCCCGACGGCCTGCTGGTGGTGCCGAGCGAGCAGGTCGTGCAGTTCCTCCATCCCTTGCCGGTCGGCGCGCTCTGGGGTGTCGGAGAGAAGACCGAGCAGCAGCTGACGCGGCTGGGGCTCCTGACCGTGGGCGATCTCGCACGGATCCCCGTCAGCACGCTCGAGCGCGCGCTCGGCCCGGCGGCCGGACGCCACCTCGCCGACCTCGCGTGGGGTCGTGACCAGCGTTCGGTGGTCGCTCGCGAGCCGGAGAAGTCGATCGGCAACGAGGAGACCTTCGCGACAGACATCGACGACCCGGCCCTCGTCCGGCGCGAGCTCCTCCGGCTCTCCGAGCGCGTCGGAGCCCGGTTGCGGGCCCAGGGTTATCGCGGCCGGACCTTGTCGATCAAGGTCCGGTTCGCCGACTTCACCACCATCACCCGCGCCCGGACGCTGCGTGAGGCGACCGACGTCACCCAGGACATCTACGGCGTAGCCGCGTCCCTCTTCGACGCCTTGGGCCTGGACCGCGCCCGGATCCGGCTGGTCGGAGTCCGCGCCGAAGGCCTGGTCGACGCCGAGACGGTGGCCGAACAGCTGGTCCTGGACGCCCCCGAGCACGGCTGGCGCGAGGCCGACCAGGCCGTCGACCGCGCCACCAGACGGTTCGGTGCCGGGGTGGTTCGACCGGCTGCACTGGTGCGCAGGGCGGACGACGAACCAGCGCGACATCGACCCCGACCCGAGCTCCGGGACCGCCGGAACCCCCAGCCGTAGATGAACGTTCCTACAGTCGGGTTTCGCGCACGCCGATGCCTGCTTATGCTGTGAGGAACGCCACCGGTCCGCCAGTGACCAGCCCGCAAGGAGGAGCCGTGCCGCTCTCCGAGCACGAGCAGCGAATGCTCGAGCAGATGGAGCGAGCGCTGTACGCCGAGGACCCCAAGTTCGCGTCGGCGCTTCGCGGCTCCGACCTGCGCGGACGCTACCGTCGGCGCGCATTCCTCGGCTTCTTCGGCGTCGTCGTCGGGCTCGCGCTCCTGCCGATCGGGATCGGCAGCAAGCTCCTCGTCGTCAGTGTCGCCGGCTTCCTGATCATGCTCGGCTCAGCGATCTGGGCCATCACCAACTGGCGTCGCGCGCCACTCGCCGGCGAGACCGGTGGAGCAGCCACCGCACCGGCCTCGGCGCAGGCTCGCAAGTCCAAGCCCCCGAAGGTCCGCTACATGGATCGCCTCGAGGAGCGCTGGCGTCGCCGCCGCGAGGAAGACGGCCGCTGACCCACCGGGCCGGCCGCCCACCCAGAGAAGCTCGAACCCCAGCGACACCTGACCCCAGCGAGTCCTGATCCCAGCGAGTCCTGACCGCAGCCCGTCCACGCGGCAGCTGCCGACGCCGCCCGGCTGAACACCGCCGCTGAAGCCCCTGCTGAGCTCTGAGCGGCTGGCGCTACCGGCTGCTGGTGCGGGGCCGCAGCGAGCGCAGCCCGCCGCTCAGCGACGACAGGCCGCGGTCGAACAGGTCCATCGCGTCGGTGGCAGTCTCCGAGAACGTCGTCAGCACCGAGGCAGGCAGCAGCCTGGCCCGCCACCGCGCCTTCGCCGGTACTGCCGCGGTCATCGCCTTGATCACGGCACGCGCGTCGGCCGACGTCGTAGCGGCGAGCTGACGGCCGGCCAAGTCAGCCGCGGATCCGTCCGCAACCAGCTCCACGACGTCCGCCGGCGCATAACGAACCTGCTCGACCGACGACGCCAGCCGGCGGGCGGCCTCCAGCGTCGGACCGTCGACGGGCAGCGACGCCAGCCAGCGCGCCGTGCCGCGGGGCGTCCGCGAGCTGGGCCACAGCAGACCGAGGTCACGGGCGCTGTCCCCGATCTCCTGCCACGCGGCAGTCACCGCGCCGGCCGGGCCACATGCAGGGCTCGTCGCGGGCTCAGCCGCCGGCGCCGGCGCACGAGGCCACCAAGGCACGGAGCGACCAGCGCGGCGAGCAGCACGACGCCGGCCCCCACCCGCCGCCACGGGAACGACGCCTGGGCAACCGCGGCCGCCCCGGCCTGCTCGGGGTTGCCCGTGGCGCCGCCGCTGTCCCTGGCGTCCTTGTCCGCGAGCTTCGACGCCGCCGTCCCGTCATGCTCGGTCTGGTGCGTGTTCCCGCCGACGGGCGCCACCGCGGTGGGCTGCGGCGCGTATGACGGCCCGGAGATCCCCACCGTGTTCACCCCGCCTGGGGTCGGCTCGAACCGCACCCACCCGATGCCGCTGAAGTACACCTCGGGCCACGCGTGCGCGTTCCGCAGGGTCACGGTGTAGCTGTCGGTGGCTCCCGCCTTGCTGCCCTGCGTGAAGCCGACGTCGACGCGGGTCGGCAGGCCGGCCTCGCGGGCCAGCACCGCGAAGGTGCCTGCGAACTGCTGGCAGAACCCGGTCTTGTTGGTGAGGAACGCCTGGATCGGGTTGAGCGTGCTCGTGGGGACGTCGAGGGAGTAGGTGAAGCCGTTGGCGGGGTCGAGGAAGAAGTTCTGCAAGGCCATGGCCTTGTCGTAGTCCGTCGTCTTGCCGGCCGTGATGGCCAACGCGGTCTGTCGCACCATCGCGGGGATGCCGGCGGGCAGGGCCGTGTACTGCGCGAGCGTCGGGTCGTCCGACGAGGACGCAGCGCGCAGCTGGGCCACGGACGGGTTCACGTCCACGTTCGTGACGGTGTAGGTGCGCTGGTACGAGTCACCGTTGTGCGTGAACACGACGCCGGTCTTCTGGGAGTACAGCCAGCTGCCGTCGAGCCCGCTCAGCGCGGTGTACGGGTACGGGAGCGGCAGCCAGGTGTTCTGCAGTCCCGTCACGTTGACGCTGGTCTGGAAGCTGCTGTTCGCGATGCCGCTCGACTGCGCCTCGGCGAGGCCTGCTACCGGTGGCACGGGGCCGTCAGCCGGTGAGGTGCCCTGCAGCGCGGCCGACCCGCCAGGTCGCGCCGTCGAAGTTGTCCAACGTGACCATGCGCAGGTAGCCAGGACTCGGATCGTCCGTCGTGTAGCGCAGCGCCTCCTCGTCGCGGAGCGTGAGGAGGTCGCCCTTGATGCTGACGAACGGGTTCAGCGTGACGGCTCCGCTGCTGCCGGAGTGCCCGCTCCCGCTCCCGCCAACGCCGCGCGCCACCACTGGCGAACAGGCTGGTGTCCAGCCCGGGGATGAACGCCGGCACCACGACCGCCAGGCCGAGTGCGGCGACCCCGATCCGCCGACCCACCAGGCCGAGCGGCTCCGCCGAGCTCGGCTGTCCGGTGCGCAACGGCACCGACTTGTCCGGGCGCCGTCGTCCGCCCAGCGTGCGTCCCCAGCCGGAGAGCCGGTCACGACCCTCGACGAGCATCAGCAGCAGACCAGCCGACGGCCCCGAGGGCGAAGTAGGGCCACGGCACGCCGTCGCGGGACACCGACACGGGGACTGCGTACAGCCCCAGCAAGGGGATCCCGGCCAAAGCCGCGGACCGGAAGCCGACGGCGAGGGTGTCGACGAGCAGGTCGATGCCGGCGACCCCGGCGGCGGTGAGCAGCACGAACCCGTCGTTGACGGCCACCGGCGCCACGGTGTGCTTGGAGGCGCGGGTGGCGAGCAGGGCCGTCTCGTTCAGCGACCGGATCGCGCCTGGTCCGGGGAAGAACCCGAGGACGGCGACGTCGCGGGCGTACACCCAGGTGAGCAGGAAGGCCACGCCGAGCAGCGCGAACAGCGGCACGATCAGCCGGGGAAGCCCGATCCGACGGCCCAGCGCGCACATCCCCGCAGCGACGATGACGGCGACCAGGGTCTGACCGAACCAGCTCGAGTCGAGGAAGATGACGCTGAGCGACGCCGAGCCCAGCAGCGTGGCCAGGGCAGCGAGGGCTGTCAGCTTGAGGCGGGCGTTCATGCGCCGCGGTCGGCGAACGAGGTGGCCGGGTGAGGCGACGTGGGCCCAGACGTCAGCGAGCCGCTGCCCGGCGTTCAGCGGCACCACGCGCCAGCCGGCTCCGGCGAACACGGCGGCCGCGGCTCCGGAGTCCGTCGTGCTGCAGGCGGTCGCGATGACTGCCGGTCTGCCAGGTGCTGACGTCGAGCAGGACGGCGACCGAGGTTCCCGAGCTGTGCCGGGCCCTGACCAGATCGGCGGCCTCGGCGGCGGTCACCTCGCCGAGCACGACGGCCGTCAGCGCGTCACCGGTGGCCCGCAGCACAGGGATCGCACCGTGCAGGGTGCGTCCGGCGGAGCCCTCGACGACGGCCAGCGAGTCGAGGAGGAGCTCGGTGTGGGTGCCGCTCATGCTGGCTCCGACGCCTTGGGTGCCGTCTGCGTTCCCGCCGACCACGCTGCCGTCGTCGGTGATCATGTCGATCGCGAAGCCGGCCTGCGCCAGGTGGATGCCGATCGAGGCCGCCGCCGAGACCGCCCACTCGAGGGAGGAGGCCGGGCCGTCCCCGCGGTGGGCCGCGGCCCGGGTGTCGAGCAGGACGATGGCGCGGCTCTCCCAGGGCTGCTCCTCGCGGCGCACCATCAGCTCGCCGTACTTGGCGGTGGACCGCCAGTGCACGCGGCGCAGGTCGTCGCCCGCGCCGGTACTCGCGGGTGATGACGTCGTCGTCGCCGGCCGAGGCCAGCGACGCGAGCGGCTGTCGCCGGAGCCGGCCCAGTCGCCGCCGAGCGGCACGCTCGGCAGCTTCTCGGTCACCGGCGTCACGACGAGCGCGTCGGAGCGGGTGAACGACCGGACCAGCTCGCACATCCCGAACGGGTCGGACGAGCCGGATCGTGAGCGGGCCGAGGGGGTACCGGCCGCGCAGCTCCGACCGGACGCTGTAGGCGACCTCGCGGACGCCCGCTGGCTCCACCCGGTCCAGGACGAACCGCGGCCGCGTGCCCGAGCACGTAGGGGATCCGGTCCTCGACCAGCAGCAGCCCGGTGGGCAGCCGGGAGACGTTCTCCAGCCGCAGCACGCACCCGGGACGGCTGGCCGGCCGTGGTCCGCACCGGCTCCATCCGCCGGCTGCTGGCCAGCCGGTAGCGGGTGCGAGCGACGACCAGCGCGCTGACCAGCGGCAGCGCGATGAGCAGCACCGCGGCGCGCAGCAGGTCGCGCTGGCCGAACACGATCGCGCAGAGCAGCGCGGCGATGCCGGCCGCGAGGAAGCAGCGTCCGCGGGTGGTCAGGCCGCGGATGGCTTGGCGCACGGGTCTCCTGGCCGCCCTCAGCCGGCCGGCAGCGGCGTGCGCGCGACGAGCTCGCTGACGATCTGGGCCGGGGTGCGCCGGCCGATCTGGGCCTCGGCGGTGAGCAGCAGGCGGTGCGCGAGCACGGGCACCGCGAGCGTCTGCACGTCGTCGGGGAGCACGTAGTCGCGGCCGTCCAGCGCGGCCTGCGCCTTGGCGGCGCGGAGCAGGTGCAGGGTCGCCCGCGGGGAGGCGCCGAGCCGCAGGTCGGGCGACGTCCGGGTCGCGCCGACCAGGTCGACGGCGTACCGGCGGACGCCCTCGGCGACGTGCGTGGCCTGGACGACGTCGATCAGCTTGGCGATCTCGGCGGCGTCGGCGACCGGCTGGAGGTCGTCCAGCGGGTGCGCCGGAACCGTGGCTGTCGAGCATCGCGAGCTCGGCCTCGGCGTCCGGGTAGCCCATCGAGACCCGCGCCATGAACCGGTCGCGCTGGGCCTCGGGGAGCGGGTAGGTGCCCTCCATCTCGACCGGGTTCTGGGTCGCGATGACCATGAACGGCGGCGCGAGCTCGTAGGTCGTGCCGTCGACGGTGACCTGGCGCTCCTCCATGCACTCGAGCAGCGCCGACTGCGTCTTCGGCGAGGCGCGGTTGATCTCGTCGCCGACCACGATGTTCGCGAAGATCGCGCCGGGCTTGAACTCGAACTCGCGGGTCTCCTGGTTGTAGACCGAGACGCCGGTGATGTCGCTGGGCAGCAGGTCGGGGGTGAACTGGATGCGGCGCACCGAGCAGTCGAGCGGCCCGGGCGAGCGCCTTGGCCAGCATCGTCTTGCCGACGCCGGGGACGTCCTCGATGAGCAGGTGACCCTCGGCGAGCAGGACGGTCAGCGCCAGGCGGACGACCTCGGGCTTGCCCTCGATGACGGTCTCGACCGCTGTCCTGATCCGGGCGGCTGACAGACCGAACTCGTCGAGGGCGGCGGGCGCTGGGGAAGCGTCGGTGCTCATGAAGAGATTAAAGCCGCACTTTCGCCGTTGCGCCCCAGTGCGGAGGTAATCCAGCCGAACGCCCCACTTTGCTCCACCTTGCTCCACCGGTGCGCTGGCCCATGCCGCGTTCCCGCCTCGTGAGCGCTCCCGGGCCAGCCGGTGACCGTCTGCACGCTCGAAGGCAGGCCCGACGCAGCAGTCAGACGCCGCATCCCGACCTGGGGCGGCTTGCGCCCTCCACTTCGCACCACCGTGCTGACCTGCGTCTTTGGGCAGAACCGAGCGCAAAACGCCGCAGTTGATGGTTGACGGTGGAGTGTTGTGGAGTACTGTGGCGCGCACTGGAGTCGTAGGGATCCTGCTGGTGAGCAGGGACGGTCCGAAAGGGGAGGTGGCGCCGTGTTCCTGGGCACCCACCACCCCCGCCTGGACGACAAGGGCCGCTTCTTCCTGCCGGCGAAGTTCCGCGACCAGCTGGCTGCCGGGCTGGTCATCACCAAGGGGCAGGAGCGCTGCCTCTACGTCTTCCCCGCCGAGCAGTTCGCCGAGATGGCCCAGCGGCTGGCGGCGGCGCCGGTCACCGACAAGCGCGGCCGCGACTACATGCGCGTGATGTACGCCGGCGCGAGCGACGAGACGCCGGACAAGCAGGGCCGGGTCAGCATCCCCGCGCCGCTGCGCGCCTACGCCGGCCTCGACCGCGAGTGCGTGGTCATCGGCGCCAACACCCGGATGGAGATCTGGGACTCCGCGACCTGGGAGTCCTACCTCGCATCCCAGGAGCAGGCCTTCGCCGACGTCTCCGAGGAGGTGCTTCCAGGACTCATGTAGACGCGACGTCGATCGACGTGCTGCGAGGTCTCCACCCGCTCGGGCTCCTGACTCACCTTCCCCGGTGCCAGGCGACGGCGGCTTCCCCCCGCTGGAGCGGTTGGGGACCTGGCACCACGACGACACGAACCGGACGACAGGACGACGGCAGGACGAGAGGGTCGAGATGAGCGTCGAGGTTGTTCAGCACGTGTTCAGCCGGGCTGGTGCCCCGAGCTGCGCGACCGGAGCTGCCGCGACCGAGCTGCTCGAGAACGACCTGCTCGAGCACGACCTGCTCCAGGACGCACCGGCCCAGGACGACGCGTCGGTGGAGGACCTCGGCGAGCGAGAGTGGTGGGAGGGTCTGGCCTTCGAAGGCGTGCTCGATCCTCGCGGGCAGCTCTTCGCGGTGCTCTGGCCGGCTTCGCCACCCTCGCGCTGGTGGTCATCGCGTTCGCCGTCGTATCCATCGTCAGCGGCGGCTGAGCGAGCTCGTGCCTGACCTCGACCCCGACCGGGTGCCCCAGCCTGTCGAGCAGCACCGCCATCTGCCGGTGCTGCTCGAGCGTTGTGTAGCCCTGCTCGCCCCTGCCTTGGGTGCTGACGGGGCCGTGCTGCGTCGACGCCACGCTCGGCATGGGCGGCCACAGCGAGGCGCGTGCTGCGCGAGTTCCCGGCGCTGCGCCTGGTCGGGCTCGACCGCGACCCGCAGGCGCTGGCCCTGTCGCGCGACCGGCTGGCGCCGTTCGAGGACCGCATCACGCTCGTCCACGCGGTCTACGACGAGCTGCCCGCAGTGCTGGCCCGCCTCGGGCTGCCACGGGTGCAGGGCGTGCTGTTCGACCTCGGGGTGTCCAGCCTGCAGCTCGACGAGGAGGACGCGCGGCTTCTCCTACGCGCACGACGCGCCGCTCGACATGCGGATGGACCCGACCACGGGGTGACCGCCGCCGACGTCGTCAACACCTACCCGGCGGCCGACCTGGCGCGCGTGCTGCGCGACTACGGCGACGAGCGGTTCGCCCGGCGCATCGCCGACCGGCGTGGTGCGGGCCCGCGACGAGCGAGCCCTTCACCCGCTCGGCCCGGCTGGTCGACCTGGTCCGCGACGCGATCCCGGCGGCGACCCGACGCACCGGTGGCAACCCGGCGAAGCGGACGTTCCAGGCGCTGCGGATCGAGGTCAACGGCGAGCTCGGCGGCGCTCGAGGCCGCACTGCCGGCCGCGGTCGCCTCGCTGGCTGTCGGCGGCCGCATCGTGGTCATGTCGTACCAGTCGCTCGAGGACCGGATCGTCAAGCGGGTGCTCGCCGATGGCGCCGCGGTCACCGCGCCGCCTGACCTGCCCGTCGTCCCCGAGTCCATGCAGCCGCGGCTGCGCCTGCTGACCCGCGGCGCCGAGAAGGCCCCCGACGACGAGGTGGCGCGCCAACCCCCGTGCCGCTTCGGTGCGGCTGCGGGCCGCCGAGCGCGTCCGGGAGGCGGCGTGAACGCCGAGGCCGCTGCCCGGGTGCGGCAGCCCGCGGACGGTCAGCAGCACCGCCAATGCGGCCGGGGCCGCGGCCCTGCGGGTCGTCCCGCGGCGGGCCCAGCAGGCATCCACCGGCACGTTCGCCCTGTTCGTCGGCGCGTTGCTCACCGTGGGGCTGCTCGGGCTGCTCGCCCTCAACACCGTCATGGCGCAGAACGCGTTCGCCGTCAAGGACCTCACCACCAAGCAAGCGGCGTTCACCGACCAGGAGCAGGCCCTCCAGCAGCAGGTGGCGGTCCTGCAGTCCCCGCAGGAGCTCGCCCAGCGCGCCGCGGCGCTCGGAATGGTCGAGGGGCAGAACCCCGTCTTCCTCGACCCGAGGACCGGGAAGGTGCTGGGCGTGCCGGTCGCGGCTCCGACGCCCGCCCCGCCCGCCCCGGTGGCGAGCAAGCCAGCAACGACACCGAGCGCTGCCGCGTCAACTGGCACCGCCGCCGCGAAGCCTGCGACGACCAAGCCGGCCGACCACCAAGCCAGGGACAACCAAGCCGGCGCGCCACAAAGCCCGCGACGACCAAGCCCGCGACGCCCAAGCCCGCTGCGACGAACCCGGTGACGCCTCGATGACTCCACCGCCCCCACGGCCGGGTGCACGCCCGGCCAGCCGGACCACCACCGCTCGCCGGCCGTCCACCGGCGAGCGTGTGGTGACCGGTACCCGCCAGCGCCCGGCCCGCCCCGCAGCACGGCCGGTGGCCGGCGGACGGCGCCCGGCGGCGGGTCGCCCGACGCCCGCAGCGTCAGGTGCGGCCACCCCGCAAGCCACCCCGCTCCCGAGGCCCTCGGCTGCTGCGGCTCGGCGACCCGCGCAAGCGGCTGCGTGGCGCCCTGGTCGTCCTCGTCGTCGTCCTGACCTTGTTCGTCGGTCGGCTCCTGCAGGTGCAGGCGGTCGAGGCGCCGGCGTACGCGGCGCGCGCCGCCGCCGGGCTGCTGCAGACGGTCACGCTTGCCTGCTGCTCGCGGTGACATCACCGACGACCACGGGGTGGTCCTCGCGACCTCGGTCGCGGCGAAGAACGTCACCGTCGACCAGACCCAGGTGGTCGACCCGCAGGTCGCGGCCGAGGAGCTCGCGCCGTTGCTGAACATGGACGTCCGGACCGTGCAGCAGAAGCTGACTGGCACCAAGCGGTTCAACTACGTCGCCCTGCAGGTGACGCCGGCGGTCTGGGCGCAGGTCGCCGCACTGAAGATCCCGGGCATCCTCAGCGAGGACACGACGCGCCGGATCTACCCGGCAGGCGGGCTAGCCTCGAACGTCGTCGGCTTCGTCGGGCGCGACGGCACCGGCCTCGGCGGGCTCGAGCTCGCCGACCAGCAGCTGCTCGCCGGTGTCCCTGGCTCCTCGACCTTCGAAGGTGTGCGCGGGACGCAGATCCCGACCACGGTCTCCCAGCAGACGGCAGCCGTCCCCGGTTCCACGGTCCGGCTGACCATCGACCGTGACATCCAGTTCGAGGCGCAGCAAGCCATCGCGGCGCAGGTCAAGGCGGCCGGCGCCGACAGCGGGACCGTCGTCGTGATGGACGTGAAGACCGGCGCCATCTACGCCCTCGCGACCGCTCCCGGCTTCGACCCGTCCGACCCTGGCGCCACGCCGGTCGAGGACCGTGGCAACCGGGCCCTCTCCGACATCTACGAGCCCGGCTCGACGAGCAAGGTGATGACCGCGGCGGCCGTGCTGCAGGAGGGCACGATGACGCCGAACACCGTCATCAACATCCCCAACACCTTGCAGCGTGCCGGCAAGACGTTCCACGACTCCGAGAACCATCCGGACGAGCACCTCACCCTGACCGGCGTCCTGGCGAAGTCCAGCAACATCGGCGCGATCCAGGCCTCGGAGACCGATCGGCAAGAACACGCTGTACTCGTACCTGAAGAAGTTCGGCATCGGCGACCCGACCGGCTCGGACTTCCCCGGCGAGAGCCGCGGCGTGCTGACCGCCTCCGAGCACGTGGTCCGGCACCCAGGCAGCCACGGTCGCCTTCGGCCAGGGCCTGTCGGTGAACACCGTGCAGGCGACCAGCGTCTACGCCACGATCGCCAACAACGGTGTCAGGGTCACGCCCTCGCTCGTCGCGGGCACCACCGCGCCGGACGGGACCTACACGCCGTCGCCCGCCGGGCCAGGCCACCCGGGTCGTGAGCGCCGAGACCGCGACCGAGCTGCGGCGAGATGCTCGAGAGCGTGGTGTCCGACGAGGGCACCGCGCCGATGGCCGAGATCCCCGGCTACCGGGTCGCCGGCAAGACCGGCACGGCCAACCGGGTCGACCCCACCTGCGGCTGCTACCGCGGGTACACCGCCTCCTTCATCGGCTTCGCCCCTGCCGACGCGCCGCGGCTGGTCGTCTCGGTGACCCTGCAGAACCCGACGGGCGGCGTGCACTTCGGTGGGGCGCTCGGCGGCCCGGTGTTCAAGCAGGTGATGTCGTTCGCGCTGCAGACGTTCGACGTGCCGCCGACGGGCACGCTGCCGCCGAAGCTGCAGCTGGTCGCGCCATGAGCCTCGACGCGTCCGGGATAGCCTGCGACGTGTCTGGTCCTGAGGCGTCGGCGCTCCCGCGACCCTCGGTCCCGCCGCGGACGCTGTCCTCGCTCGCCGAGCTGCTGGGGGTCTCGACGAGCGCGTCGGCGTGACGGTCAGCGGCGTGACCCTGGACTCCCGGGCGGTGCGTCCGGGCGACCTCTACGCGGCGCTGCCCGGCAGCCGCACCCACGGCGCGCAGTTCGCCGGCCAGGCGGCCGGCCTCGGTGCCAGCGCGGTCCTCACCGACCCGGACGGGCCAGGCCCGGGCTGCCTCCACCGGCTGCCCGTGCTCGTCGTCGCCGACCCGCGTGCGTCGCCTCGGCGCGGTCGCGGCCGCGGTCTACGGCCGACCCGGCCGACCAGCTGCTGCTGCTCGGGGTCACCGGCACCAACGGCAAGACCACGACCACCTACCTGCTCGAGGCCGGGCTGCGCGCGGCCGGCCACGTCACCGGGCTGGTCGGCACCGTCGAGACGCGGGTCGCCGGCCAGGTGCTCGCGAGCGACCGCACCACGCCGGAGGCGCCCGACGCTGCAGGCGCTGCTGGCGGTGATGGTCGAGCGGGGCGTGCACGGCGGCGGCGATGGAGGTGTCCAGCCACGCGCTGGCGCTGGGCCGGGTGGACGGCGTCCGCTACGACGTCGCGGTGTTCACCAACCTCAGCCAGGACCACCTGGACTTCCACCCGACGCTCGAGGAGTACTACCGCGCCAAGGCCTCGCTGTTCACCCGGGCGCGGCACGCGCGCGGGCGTGGTCAACGTCGACGACGCGCACGGCCGGCGGCTGGCCCGCGAGGCGCAGGTGCCGGTCACCACCTTCTCGCGCCAGCGGCGCTCCGGCGGACTGGCAGCGCCCACGACGTCCGACTGCGCGGCGACGGCTCGCACGTTCACGGTCGCCGGGCCGGCCGGCGAGCGCGCACCGGCGGCGTCGCGGCTGCCCGGCCGCTTCAACGTCTCCAACGCCCTCGGCGCCGTCGTCGCGCTGACGTGGCCGGTGGTCCCGCTGCACGCCGCGGTGGCCGGGGTCGCCTCGCTGCGCGGCGTGCCCGGCCGGATGGAGCGGATCGACGCGGGCAGCCGTTCGTGGCGCTCGTCGACTACGCGCACACGCCGGACGCCATCGAGACGCTGCTCGCGTCGCGCTGCGGCCGATCACCGACGGCCGGCTGATCTGGTCGCTCGGGTGCGGCGGCGACCGCGACCCGGGCAAGCGACCGGTGATGGGCGCCGCGGCCGTGCGCGGCGCCGACCTGGTCGTCTCACCGGCGACAACCCGCGCTCCGAGGACCCGGCCGCGATCCTGGACGCGATGGTCGCAGGGCGCCCGCGGCGCCGATCGGCCGACGCCGTGCATCGTCGAGCCCGACCGGCGCGACGGCGATCGCGGAGGCGGTCGCCGTCGCGCGCGCCCGGCGACACGGTCGTCGTCGCGGGCAAGGGGCACGAGCAGGGCCAGGAGGTCGCCGGCGAGGTCGCGCCCGTTCGACGACCGGGTCGAGGTCACGGGCGGCGCTGGCCGCTGCGGACTGTGGCGGGCTCGCCGTGATCGCGCTGCAGGCTGGCCGAGATCGCCGTGCTCGACGGGCGGGACGCTGCGCGGCGCGGACCCGGCGACCGTGGTCACGGGTCCGGTCGTCGTCGACTCGCGCGCGGTCCGGCCCGGCGGCGCTGTTCGTGGCCGTCGTGGGGGAGCGGGTCGACGGCCACGACTTCGCGGCCGCGCGCCGTCGACGGCGGAGCGCCGTCGCGGTGCTCGCGCCCGGGCGCGGCCGGACGTCCCGACCGTCGTCGTGCGCCGACGTCGTCGGCCGCGCTCGGCCGGCTCGCGCCGGCGGTCCTCGGCCAGCTCACCCGACCACGGTGGTCGGCCTCACCGGCTCCTCCGGCAAGACCAGCACCAAGGACCTGTGGCCGCACGTGCTCGAGCAGGCGGCCCCCGACGGTCGCGACGCCGGGCTCGCTTCAACAACGAGCTCGGCCTGCCGCTGACCGTGCTGCTGGCGGACCCGGCGACCCGGCTCCTGGTGCTGGAGATGGGCGCGCGCGGCGTCGGCCACATCGCGCTACCTGTGCGGGATCGCGCCGCCCGACGTCGGCGCTGGTGCTCAACGTCGGCGTCGCCCACCTCGGCGAGTTCGGCTCCCGGGAGCACGATCGCGCGTGGCCAAGGGCGAGCTGGTCGAGGCGCTGGCCGCCGACGGCGTCGCCGTGCTGAACGCCGACGACCCGCTCGTCGCGGCGATGGCCGCCGGACCGCGGCCCGGGTCGTCACCTTCGGGCAGTCGCCGGGCGCCGACGTCCGATCGCCGTCGACGTCGTCCTCGACGCCACGGCCGGCCCGCGTTCGGCTCTCGCGCGCCGGTCGGCGACCGAGGCACGGTCAGCGCTGCAGCTGCGTCGGAGCGCACCAGTCAGCCAACGCGCTGGCCGCCGCCGCCGCCGCGCTGCGCTGCGGGCTGTCCCGCCGGCAGCGTCGCCGCCGGGCTGTCGAGCGCGCGAGCCGCGGCAGCCGCGTGGCGGATGGAGGTCACCGAGCGCCGGACGGCGTGACCGTCGTCAACGACGCCTACAACGCGAACCCCGAGTCGATGCGGGCGGCCCTGCAGGCGCTGGTCGCGCTCGCGGCGCGGGTCGCCGGCACCTGGGCCGTGCTCGGCGAGATGCGCGAGCTCGGGGCCCGACGCCGAGCCGAGCACCGGGCGGTCGGCGCAGATCGTGCACCGAGCTGGACGTGAGTCGAGCTGCTGGTCGTCGGCGCGGGCGCACGTACGCTGCACCTCGGCGCAGGCACGCGGCGGAGCCGCTGGCGGGTCCACCTTCGTGCCTGACGTCGAGGACGCCATCGCCGTGCTCGAGCGCCGAGGTCGCGGCCCGGCGACGTCGTCCTGGTCAAGGCGTCCACGGGCCGCCGGGTCTGGAACGCGTGGCCGAGGCGGCCGCTGCTCGAGGAGGTACCGGCGTGAGGCGTCGATCCTGGTCGCCCGGCGATCGGGCTCGTCGTCGGTCCTGCTCGGCACCCCGCTGCGCGATCCGGTGCTGCGCGCGCCACGGCTACGGCCAGCTGATCCGCGACGACGGCCGACGGCTACCCACCACAGGGCAAGCGGGGCACGCCGACGATGGGCGGCGTCGTCATCGTCGGCGGCGGCATCGCTCGGCTACTTCGCCGGCCCACCTCGTACGTGCTCTCGGGGCCGAGCGCCTCGGCGCATGCTGGTGCTGCTGCTCATGATCGGCCTGGGCGCGGTCGGCTTCCTCGACGACTACATCAAGATCTCAAGCAGCGCAGCCTCGGCCTGCGGCGCCGCGCCAAGTTCGTCGGTCAGGCCGTCGTCGCGCTCGTCTTCGGCTTCCTCGCGCTGCAGTTCCCGGACCGGCACGGCCTCGACCCCGGCCTCGCACGCATCTCGTTCACTCCGCGACTACGCGCCTCGACTGATCCCGGCCGGTCGTTCGTGGTCTGGGTCTACCTCATGATCGCCGCCGCGAGCAACGCGGTGAACCTGACCGACGGCCTCGACGGCCTGGCCACCGGCGCCTCGGCATGGTGCTTCGGCGCCTACGTGATCATCGGCGTCTGGCAGTACCGCAACGCCTGCGGCACCACGCTCGGCGGCGACCGAAGTGCTACTCCGTCGCGCGACCCGCTCGACCTCGCGGTGTCGCGGCGGCGCTGATGGGCGCCTGCTTCGGCTTCCTGTGGTGGAACGCCTCGCCGGCGCAGATCTTCATGGGTGACACCGGCTCGCTCGGCGCTCGGCGGCGCGATGGCCGGGCTCGCGCTGACCACCCGCACCGAGCTGCTCCTGCTGCTGCTCGGCGGCCTGTTCGTCATCATCACGCTGTCGGTGATCCTGCAGGTCGGCCTCGTTCAAGCTGACCCGACAGACGCATCTTCCGGATGGCGCCGCTCCAGCACCACTTCGAGCTCCTGGGCTGGGAGGAGGTCACGATCGTGATCCGCTTCTGGCTCATCGCCGGGATCTGCGTCGCGGCCGGGCTCGGGGTCGTTCTACGCCGAGTGGGTCGCCGGCGTCGGTGAGCGGCTGAGCCCTCGCCGCACCGGCTGGCTGGCGCAGGCGGTGCGTCCAGTCCCTGGGAGCAGCTCCGCGTCGTCGTCGCCGGGCTCGGCGTAGCGGGTTCGCCGCGGCGGACGCCCTGCTCTCGCTCGGCGCGCGGGTGTCGTCGTCGACGATGCGGTGCCGACGCTGCGTCGGCGACGCGCGACAGCTGCTGGAGATCCTCGGCGCCGACGTCCGCCTCGGCCCGGTCGCGCGCCGCTGCCCGAGACACCGACCTGGTGGTCACCTCGCCGGGCTGGCGGCCGACGCGCCCCTGCTGCTGGCGGCAGCCGCGACGCGGGATCCCGGTCTGGGGCGAGGTCGAGCTCGCCTGGCGGCTGCGCGGCCGCTGCAGGCACCCGGCGCCGTGGCTGGCGCGTCACCGGCACCAACGGCAAGACCACGACGGTGCGGATGCTCGAGGCGATGCTGCGCGCGGCCGGTCTGCGCGCGGTCGCCGCGGCAACGTCGGCCTGCCGCTCGTCGAGGCGGTCATGGCCGACGAGCCGTACGACGTGCTGGCGGTCGAGCTGTCGAGCTTCCAGCTGCACTGGACCGCACTCGATGCGCGCCGCAGTCCGGCGGCCGTGCTCAACGTCGCGCCGGACCACCTGGACTGGCACGGCTCGCTCGAGGCCTACGCCGCCGACAAGGGCCGGATCTACGCAGAACAACCGGGTGGCCTGCGTCTACAACGTCGCCGACCCGGCGACCGAGCAGCTCGTGCGCGACGCCGAGGTCGAGGAGGGCTGCCGGGCCATCGGCTTCACCCTGGGCATCCCCTCGGTCGGCATGCTCGGCGTGGTCGACGACGTCCTGGTCGACCGCGCCTTCGTCGAGCGCCGGCAGACCCGCGGCCGAGCTCGCGCAAGGTCGCTGACGTCGAGCCCGTCCGCGCCGCACAACGTCGCCAACGCGCTGGCGGCCGCGGCCCTGGCGCGGTCGCACGGCGTGCCGCGCCGGGCGCGTCCGGGACGGCCTGCGGGCCTTCCGCCCGACGCCCACCGGATCGCGGTCGTCGCGTCCAGGGACGGCGTCAGCTACGTCGACGACTCCAAGGCGACCAACCCGCATGCCGCGCTGCGCCTCGCTCGCCGCCTACGACCACGTCGTCTGGGTCGCCGGCGGCCTCGCGAAGGGCGCCGAGCTTCGACGAGCTCGTGCTCGCGGTGCGCGCCCGGCTGCGCGGCGTCGTCCTGCTCGGCCGCGATCGCCGCGGTCATCGCGGACGCGCTCGCGCGACACGCGCCCGGTCTCCCGGTCGTGGAGGTGGAGAGCAGCGAGACTGACGTCATGGACCTCGTGGTGCGCGCTGCCGCAGCGGCGCCGCTGCCCCAGGGCGACACCGTGCTGCTGGCTCCCGCCTGCGCGTCGATGGACATGTTCCGCGACTACGCCGCACGCGGCGACGCGTTCGCGGAGGCGGTGCGCCGATACCTGACGGGGCCGGCGCGTGAGCACCACCCAGCAGCGCCCGCCGGACGGCCCCTCGGACGCCCCGGCGTCGCAGCACCGTCACGACCACCGGCTCGACGCATCGAGCGACGGCTCCGCGGCCGGTGCGTCCGGCTCGGGTCTCGACGACCGGGACGTCCGGACGGCTGCTCGACCGGCCGCTGACCTCGTACCACCTGCTCGTGGGCTGCACCGCGCTGCTGCTCGCGCTCGGCCTGGTGATGGTGCTCTCGGCGTCGAGCGTCGAGTCGTTCAAGCTCACCGGCTCCTCGACGTCGATCTTCCAGAAGCAGGCGCATCTGGGCGGTCATCGGCGTGCCGGCCATGTGGGCCGTGTCGCGTGCCAAGATCCGCTGGATCCGGATGGCGGCCATCCCGCTGCTCATCGGCTCGTGCGCGCTGCTCTGCCTGGTGCTGGTCCCCGGCATCGGCAAGAGCGTCAACGGCAACCAGAACTGGATCGACTTCGGTGGTCCGTTCCGCATCCAGCCGTCCGAGAGCGCCAAGCTCGCGCTGGTGGTCTGGGGCGCAGACCTGTTGGCCCGCAAGGAGAAGCTGCTGACCCAGTGGCGGCACCTGCTGGTCCCGCTGGTGCCGGTCACGGGGTTCGTGGTCGCGCTGGTGATGGCCGGCGGCGACCTCGGGACGACCGTCATCCTGCTGGTCATCGTGCGTCGCTGCTGTTCGTCGTCGGTGCGCCCGCGCGGCTCTTCGGTCTGCTGGGCGGCTCGGTGCTCGCTCGGGGTGGGCCTGCTGTCGGTGACCTCGCCGCACCGGCTCAGCCGGTTCAAGACGATGCTCGACCCGGAGGCCGCCTACCTCGGTGCGGGCTGGCAGGCCGGTCCACGCGCGCTTCGCCCTCGGCAGCGGCGGCTGGTGGGGTCTCGGGCTCGGCGCCAGCCGGCAGAAGTGGGGCGACCTCCCGGAGGCCGCACACCGACTTCATCTTCGCCGTCATCGGCGAGGAGCTCGGGCTGATGGGTACCGGTGCGGTGCTCGCGCTCTTCGGGCTCGTCATCTACGCCGGGATCCGGATCGCGCTCCGCTCGCAGGACCTCTTCGTCCGGTTGTGCGCCGGCGGCCTCACCGCGTGGATCGCCATCCAGGCGCTCATCAACATCGGTGCCGTGCTCGGACTGCTGCCGATCGCCGGCGTGCCCCTGCCGCTGGTCTCCTACGGCGGCTCGGCGCTGCTGCCGATGCTGCTCGCGCTGGGCCTGCTCCTCGCGCTTCGCCCGCAACGAGCCCGGGGCCGCGGAGGCCCTCGCCGCGCGCAAGGCCGGCCCGCTCGCACGGTTCGCCGGGCGCTTCCGGCGGACCGCATGAGCGCGGAACCCGGCACCCCGAACCGCCGCAGCCGACGGCGCAGGGCGGAACAAGCCCTTGCACGTGGTGCTCGCCGGCGGCGGCACGGCCGGGCACATCGAGCCCGCGCTGAGCCTCGCGGACGCGCTGCGCCGGCGCGACCCAGCACGTCGATCGTCGCCCTCGGGACCGAGCGCGGGCTCGAGACCCGGCTCGTCCCCGAGCGCGGGTACCAGCTCGCGCTCATCCCCGCGGTGCCGCTGCCGCGCCGGCCGTCGCGGGCGATGCTCTCCGTCGGCCCCCGGCTCCGCGCTGCCGTGACCGCGGTCTCGGCGGTGCTCGATCGAGGGCCTGCCGACGTCGTGGTCGGGTTCGGCGGCTACGTCTCGACCCCGGCCTACCTCGCGGCCCGGCGGCGGCGCGTGCCGTACGTGGTGCACGAGCAGAACGCCAGGCCTGGCCTCGCGAACCGGCTCGGCGCGCGCGGGACCCGGTTCGTCGCGACGTCGACGCCGGCGTCCTCGCTGCCCGCACGCGCAGTTCCTCGGGGCTGCCGCTGCGGCGAGCGATCGCGACCCTCGACCGGGCGGCCGTGCGCACCGAGGCCAGGCAGCACTTCGGTCTCGATCCGGACCGGCCGACGCTGCTGGTCACCGGCGGCTCGCAGGGCGCGCGCCGGATCAACCAGGCGGTGTCCGGCGCTGCAACCGAGCTCGCTGCGGCAGGTGCTCAGGTGCTGCACGTCGCGGGGCCGAAGGGCCTCGCCGAGGTGCACGGAGCCGGTGGCTGCCGGCCCCGGGACGCCGCCCTACATCGTGCTCGGCTACTGCGACCGGATGGACCTCGCCTACGCAGCCGCCGACCTCGTGCTCTGCCGGGCCGGGGCGGGGACGGTGGCGGAGGTCTGCGCCGTCGGTCTGCCGGCGGTGTTCGTGCCGCTGCCCATCGGGAACGGCGAGCAGCGGCTCAACGCCGAGCCCGTGGTCGCGGCGGGCGGGGGCTTGCTGGTCGCGGACGAGGACTGCACACCGTCGTGGGTGCGCTCCACGGTGCTGCCGCTGCTCGTCGACCGGCGAGCGGCTGGACCGCATGGGGCGAGCCGCTGCAGGGCTCGGGCGCCGGGATGCGGACGAGCGGCTGGCGGACCTCGTGCTCGAAGCAGCAGCGAGCCGTCGGAGCGCTGCTCGATGACGCCGGCCAGCGTGCCCGCTGGTCGGTGAGCTCGGTCGCGTGCACTTCATCGGCGTCGGGGGAGCCGGCATGTCGGGCATCGCGCGCATCATGCTCGCGCGTGGGCTGACGGTCTCGGGCAGCGACGCCAAGGCCTCGCGAGAGCTCGACTCGCTGGCGGTGCTCGGCGCGGACGTCCACGTCGGCCACCGCGCCGAGCAGGTCGACGGCGCGGACACGGTGGTCGTGTCGACCGCGATCCGCGCGACGGAACCCCGAACTGGTCGCGAGCGCACGAGCTCGGCCTGCGCGTCCTTCGCCGGGCCGAGGCGCTCGCCGCGGTGATGGCGGACCGCCGCTCGGTCGCCGTCGCCGGCACCCACGGCAAGACCACGACGACCTCGTTGCTCACGGTCGCGGCCCAGCACGCCGGCACCGACCCGTCCTTCGCGATCGGCGGGAGCCTCAGCGGCTCAGGGGTCAACGCGCACAACGGTTCCGGGGACCTCTTCATCGCCGAGGCCGACGAGTCCGACGGCTCCTTCCTGCTGCTCCACCCGTTCGCGGCCATCGTCACCAACGTCGAGCCCGACCACCTGGACCACTACGGCACGGCCCAGGCGGTCGAAGAAGCCTTCACGGCCTTCGCCGGCGACCCTGGACCCGACTGGCTTCCTCGTCACGTGCGCCGACGACGCCGGAGCGGTCCGCCTGGCCGCGCAGGCCAGAGCCAACGGTGTCGACGTCCGCACCTACGGCCGCAGCGAGGACGCCGACCTGCGGATCGAGGGGCTGCGCCTGCACGGGCTCGGCTCCTCCTTCGAGGTCGTGGCCCGCGGCCGGCGGCTCGGCCCGCTCGAGCTCAAGGTCCCCGGTGCGCACAACGCGCTGAACGCTGCTGCCGCCATGACCGCCGGCCTCGCCCTCGGGCTCCCCGAGCATGTCCTGCGCGAGGGGCTGGGCGGGTTCACGGGGACCCGGCGCCGGTTCGAGCTCAAGGGCTCCGTGGGCGGGGTCCGTGTCTTCGACGACTACGCGCACCATCCCACCGAGATCGTGGCCGTGCTCAAGGCGGCGCGGGAGGTCGCTGGCGGCGGCCGGGTCATCGTCGCCTTCCAGCCGCACCGCTACTCGCGCACCGCGGCCTTCCGGCAGGAGTTCGGCGTGGCGCTCGGTGCTGCCGACGAGGTCGTCGTGCTCGAGGTGTACGCGGCGGGGGAGGACCCGATCCCTGGCGCGTCCGGCGCCGGGGTCGCGGCCGCGGTCCCGCTGCCTGCGGACCGCGTGCTCTTCGAGCCGTCGTGGTCGCAGGTCGCCGAGCGGCTCGCCGACCGCGCCGCGCCAGGCGATGTGGTGCTGACCCTTGGTGCCGGCGACATCACGATGATCGGCCCGGAGACCGTTGCCCTGCTGAGCGAACGCCTGGAGGAGACATGAGCGCCACGCGAGCGGCCAGCCGTCCGTCCACCGCCACCCCCACCATCGAGCGCTTCGAGCAACGGCGCCTGTCGGCGCGACGGCGTCGGCTGCTGCGGATCGGGATCGCCGTCGTTGTCGTCGTCCTCGTCGGTGGCACTGCGTGGGTCGTGTTCGCCTCGCCGTTGCTCGCGGTTCGGAACGTCACGATCACGGGGACGCATCGGACGACCAAAGGGCTGATCGACCTCACCGCGGCGGTGCCCAAGGGCGAACCCCTCGCACGCATCGACGTCGGCGCCGTCGAGCGAAGGGTCGAGCAGCTCCCGCTGGTCGCGTCCGCGACCGTCGTGCGCTCGTGGCCGAGCACCATCACCATCACCGTCGTCGAGCGGGTGCCGGTGGCCGTGGCGCAGTCCGCGACGGGACTGCGGCTCATCGACAAGGACGGCAACGACCTCGCCGGAACACCCACCGCCCCGCCGGGTCTGACGGTGATCTCACTCGATCCCGCGACCGCCGACCCAGCCGCCTTCAAGGCCGCGGCAGCCGTGGTGGCCGGGCTTCCGGCAGTCCTCCGGTCGGTCGTCACCTCCGTCTCGGCCGGGACTGCCAACTCCGTCGACCTGCACCTGGTCGGCGGCGCGTTGGTGCACTGGGGAGATGCCAGCCAGGGGGCCGAGAAGGCCCGGATCCTGCACACCCTGCTGTCGCAGGAAGCCATGCGCTACAACGTCAGCGCCCCCGACTCGCCCACGACAGGTGGCTCCTCCTGACCGAGCCCGGCCGGCCTCGCCTGCTGCGGTGAGGGCGCACAGGAGTTGACCGTGGGGCGCGGCCTCGCCTACCGTCGTGCCAAACCTCAGGTTGACATAACTATAACCCTTTACCTGAGGGTCAGGGTCGAGAAGCAGCGTCGAGAGGCACCCACCGTGGCCGCACCGCAGAACTACATCGCCGTGATCAAGGTCGTCGGGATCGGCGGTGGCGGCGTCAACGCCGTCAACCGGATGATCGACGTCGGGCTCAAGGGCGTGGAGTTCATCGCCATCAACACCGACGCGCAGGCGTTGCTGATGAGCGACGCCGACGTGAAGCTCGACATCGGCCGGGAGCTCACCCGTGGCCTGGGCGCCGGCGCCGATCCCGAGGTGGGGGCGCGGGCTGCCGAGGATCACGCGGACGAGATCGAGGAGGTGCTCAAGGGCGCCGACATGGTCTTCGTGACCGCGGGTGAAGGCGGAGGGACGGGCACCGGTGGCGCGCCCGTCGTGGCGCGGATCGCCCGTGGGCTGGGCGCGCTGACCGTCGGCGTGGTGACCCGGCCGTTCAGCTTCGAGGGCCGCCGCCGTGCGCAGCAGGCCGAGACCGGCATCGACGGTCTGCGGGACGAGGTCGACACGCTGATCGTCATCCCGAACGACCGCCTGCTCTCCATCTCCGACCGCAACGTGTCCGCCCTGGACGCCTTCCGGTCCGCCGACCAGGTGCTGCTCTCCGGTGTGCAGGGCATCACCGACCTCATCACCACGGCCGGCCTCATCAACCTCGACTTCGCCGACGTCAAGTCCGTGATGAAGGGCGCCGGCTCGGCCCTGATGGGCATCGGCTCGGCCCGCGGTGACGACCGCGCCGTGCAGGCCGCGCGGATGGCCGTGTCGAGCCCGCTGCTCGAGGCCTCGATCGAGGGCGCGCGCGGCGTGCTGCTCTCGGTCTCCGGCGGTTCGGACCTCGGCCTCTTCGAGATCAACGAGGCGGCGCGGCTGGTCTCGGAGTCCGCGCATCCCGAAGCCAACATCATCTTCGGCGCTGTCATCGACGACGCGCTCGGCGACGAGGTCCGGGTGACCGTGATCGCGGCCGGGTTCGACGGCGGCCAGCCGAAGTCCCTCGCCTCGCAGCCGCTCGTCGCCGCCGTGCCCGCACCGGCTTCCGAGCAGCACGCCGAGCCGGAGGCCGCAACGGCAGCCTCGTCGGCGCCCGCATCGCCGACCCCGCTCGTCTCGCCGGAGCGCGAGATCAGCCTGCCGAGCGAGCCCCGGCCCAAGCGCACCATCGTCTTCGACGACTCCACCGTCGACGACGAGCTGGACGTCCCGGACTTCCTCAAGTAGCCCTGGTCCGCGGCAGGCCTGGCCTTCGCCGGCCAAGATCCAGCCAGAGGCATCCCGGACATAGGCTCGGCGCATGGAGCATGGACGGCTCGGCACCTCGGTCCGCTGGCTCTTCACCGACCGCAACGGCGGGGTGAGCCCGGAGCCCTACGCCTCGGCCAACCTGGGTGGTCACGTGGGTGACGACCCCGACGCGGTCGAGGCGAACAGGGACGCGCTCGCCCGTCAGCTCGGGCTCGAGCCGGACCCACCTGCTGTTCATGGACCAGGTCCATGGCGACGACGTCCGCGTCGTCGACGACTCCACCGCTGTCGGCAAGGCCGCGGTCGACACGGCTCCGTACGACGGCCAGGTGACCACCGCCACGGGCATCGCGCTCGCCGTGCTGGTCGCCGACTGCGTGCCCGTGCTGATGGCCGACCCGGACGCCGGCGTCATCGCGGCCGTGCACGCCGGCCGACCGGGTGTGCAGAACCGGCGTCGTCGACCGCGCCCTCGATCGGATGATCGAGCTGGGCGCTGCCGACCAACGTCACCGCCTTGCTCGGGCCTGCGGTGTGCGGCGCGTGCTACGAGGTGCCTGAGCAGATGCGTGCAGAGGTCGCTGCGGTCGCGCCCGGCGCCTGGGCCACGAGCCGCACGGGGACGCCGGCGCTGGACCTGCGGGCCGGCCTCACCCGTGAGCTCGCGGGACGCGGAGTGATGGCGCGCTCGATCGGGCCGTGCACCAGGGAGACGCCGGAGCTCTACTCCTACCGCCGAGAGACGCAGGACCGGCCGGTTCGCCGGGGTCATCTGGCGGGAGCCGTGACGCAGCAGCGGACCCGGGACCGTTCGACCGAGCTCGCCGCCGGACTGCAGCGCGTGCGCGGCTCGGATCGAGGGTGCCGCCGCGAACGCCGCGGGTCGAGATCCCGGCGACGTCAGCGCTGGTCGTGGTGACGAAGACCTGGCCGGCCTCCGACGTCCTGCTCCTGGCCGGGCTCGGGGTGCGCGACGTCGGGGAGAACAAGGATCAGGAGGCGGCGGCGAAGGTCGCGGCGTCCGAGGACGCTCGGCGTCCGCGACCTTCGCTGGCACTTCGTCGGGCAGCTGCAGACGAACAAGGCAGCCTCGGTCGCGCGGTACGCGAGCGTCGTGCACTCGGTGGACCGGGTGCGGCTCGCCACCGCGCTGAGCAAGGGAGCGCTCGCGGCCGGCCGCCGGCTCGGCGGTGCTGCTGCAGGTCAGCCTGGACGGGGACACCAGCCGGGGCGGGGTCGCTGCCGAGCACCTGGCGCCGCTCGCCGACGAGGTCGCCGGGCTGGAGGGCCTGAGCTCGCCGGTGTGATGGCGGTCGCTCCGCTGGCGCTCGACCCGGACATCGCCTTCGCCCGCCTGGCCGAGCTCTCCGCGAGCCTGGTCAAGGACCATCCTGGCGCGGGCGTGATCTCGGCAGGGATGAGCGGGGACCTCGAGGCAGCGGTCAGAGCGGGTGCGACTCACGTGCGTGTCGGCAGCGCGATCCTCGGTGGGCGACCGCCTCTCGGGTAGCCTCAGTCTCGACGGCCAGGGCCGTCCGGACGAAAGGGCTTCGGGAATATGGCCAGCGCGCTGCGCAGGATCGGCGTCTACCTCGGTCTTGCCGAAGACGACGTCGAGCACTACGACGAGTATGACGAGTACGACGAGTACGACGGTCAGCCTCGGCGGGAGCCCGCTCCCGAGCCCACCCGGTCACTGCACCCGGTCCGCGACGAGAAGGCTGACCGTCGCCCCGGCGACGCCGCAGCGGACGGTTCGGGCGGAGCCGGTCGACTCGTACAAGATCACCACGCTCCACCCGCGCAACTACAACGACGCCAGGACGGTCGGCGAGTACTTCCGCGACGCGACCCCGGTGATCATGAACCTCACGGACATGGACGACGCCGATGCGAAGCGTCTCGTCGACTTCTCCGCGGGGCTGGTGTTCGGCCTGCACGGCACCATCGAGCGCGTGACCGCGAAGGTGTTCCTGCTCTCCCCGGCCAACGTCGTCGTCACCGCAGAGGAGAAGGCTCGGCTCGCCGAGGGCGGCTTCTTCAACCAGTCGTAGCCGTGGGTACCAGTACTGCGGCCACCACGGTGGTCGGGACGACCGTCTACTGGATCGGCTGGGTCTTCTTCCTGCTGCTCATCGCGCGGCTGGTCTTCGACTACGTCGCGCTCTTCGCCAGAGACTTCGTGCCGCACGGCGCACTGCTCGTCTTCGTCGAGTCGATCTACACGGTGACCGATCCGCCACTCAAGCTGCTCCGCCGCTTCATCCCGCCGTTCCGCATCGCGGGAGTCTCGCTCGATCTCTCGTTCATGGTTCTGCTCCTGGCGACGTCGGTGCTCATCTACGTCGTTGCTCCCTTGCTCTAGGCTGCGGTCACGCAACGTGATCCGCGAATGACGATGAGGTGACCCATGCCGCTGACCCCCGAGGAAGTCCGCAACAAGCAGTTCAGCACCGTCCGTCTCCGTGAGGGTTACGAGATGGACGAGGTCGACGCGTTCCTCGACGAGGTCGAGGCCGAGCTGACCCGGCTGGCCCGCGAGAACGACGACCTGCAGGCCCGGGTCGCCACCGCGTCGAGGGTCGCTGCCGCGGCGCCTGCCGCGCCACCCGTGCAGGCGCCGGTCAGCGAGCCGGCCCCGGCACCCGTGGTGCAGGCACCCCCGCCCCCGCCTCCGCCGCCGGTTCCGGTTCCCGTCGAGGCCCCGAGCGACAGCGCCGTGAAGATGCTGGAGCTGGCGCAGCGCACCGCGGACGAGCACGTCGCGCAGGCCAAGGCCGCAGCTGAGCAGACCATGGCGCAGGCGAAGGACGACGCGGACCGGATCGTGTCCGGCGCGCGCTCCGAGGCCGCCCGGGTCACCGGCGACCTCCAGCGTGAGCAGGCCGAGCTGCAGGCCAAGGTCGACGGCCTCAAGCAGTTCGAGCGTGAGTACCGCACCCGGTTGCGCTCCTACCTCGAGGGCCAGCTGCACGAGCTGGAGCAGCGCGAGCAGGTCCCCAGCGGACCGGCGGGTCAGGCCACCAGCGCCGCACCGACCGGCGCTGGTGCTGGCCAGCCCGGAACGCCGGCGCCGGCGCAGGGTGGCGGAGCACCGCCCGCTGCCGCCCCACCGGCCCCACCTGCGCCCCCGCAGGCCGCGCCTCCGCAGACCGCCCCACCGGCGCCGCCGGCCTACCCGGCGCCGGGCCAGCCTGCCCGGCAGTCGACACCCTTCGCGCCAGCGCCGCCACCCGTCGTCCCCGGCGTCGAGCCTCCGGCCGGACCCCCGAGCCAGGGCTAGCGCCGGGTGGTGGCACGACAGCCACCCCCACAGCTCCAGACATGAGGGAACCCTGCTGCCGTTAGCTGGCAGCAGGGTTCCCTCATGCTGAGGGGCGAAGCGTGGGGGCTGGGCCGTGCTCCGAGCGCCGTGCGCCAGCCGCTGGCCTTGCTAGGCGAGCTTGCGGAAGGGGTCGCGTGGCGGTGCGGTGGCCAGCGTGATGCGGGTGCTGTCCACCACGATGCTGGTGAGCGCCATCACGGCCTGCAGGATCGACAGCGTGCTCTCGCCTGCCTCGACGCCGGCGGCGGTGATCATCACGCGGTAGATGGTGAGGTAGTGCCGGACGGGAGTGTCCTGGCTCCAGTCGACGGAACCGAGGTGGATCGACGAGCCGGGCTCGTCGCTGAAGTCCCAGGGCCGGTCCCAGACCTGGATGCACGCGGGGCCGGCGTTGAAGCGGCCCCCTGCGTTCACGTCCTGGTTCTTCGCCGCGTCGAGCAGTGCTCGGGTCTCGCGCTCGGCGAGCACGAGGGCCGGCCGCACGTGGCTGGACAGTGCCGGCGTCGCGATAGCGTACGCCTTGAGGCGCAGGCCGGTGAGTGTCGGCCCGCCGAGGGGGACGGGGTGGAGCGTCATGACGGCCTCCGGAGGGAGAAGCGCGGTATCCGGGGGCGCCCGAAGACTCGTGCTGTCTGGAGGTATCGGTCGGTCGAAGGGCCGGGCTTTAGCGCTTGGTGCGAACGAACCAGAACTCGAGGCCGGTTTCGGCGTCACGATGCCGGAAGACGTCCGTCTGCGCGGGCCCGTCAGCGGTGTCCACGAGCGTTTCGCTGCCGCTGGCCCCCTCGGTGAAGGCGAGTGCGAGGACCTCGTCCGCCACCGCGGCGCCGTGCTCACGGAGAGCTTCGGCGAGCTCGCCGGAAGCCGTCCACTCGAGCTCGATGCGGTCCGAGACGTCGAGGCCGGAGCCCTTGCGGGCTTCTTGGATCGCGCGGACGACGTCGCGCGCCAGACCCGCTCGCCGGAGCTCAGGAGTGAGCGCCAGGTCAAGAGCGATGGTCTCGCCACTGTCGGTGGCGACCGCCCAGCCGGCCAGCGGAGTCTCGGTGATGATCACGTCGTCGACGCCGACCTCCACGGGCTCGCCCGCGACGAGGACGGTAGCGGTGCCGACCGACCGCAGCGACTGCGCCAGCTCGGCCGCATCCGCGTCCGCGACGGCCTGGGCCACTACGGGCGTCTGCTTGCCGAAGCGTCGACCCAGGGCGCGGAAGTTGCCCTTCGCGCTGGTGCTGACCAGGCCGGACGCATCACCGAGCTCGCCGATCGCGAGCACGTTGAGCTCCGCCGCGAGCTCGGCGCGGAGCTCGTCACCGAGCGAGGCGTACGCCGTACGGTCGACCAGCGCCGCGGCGAGCGGCTGCCGGGTCTTGGTGCCGGACTCCGCCCTGGTGGCGCGGCCGAGCTCGACCAGGCGTCGGGTGAGTGCGACCTGGCGAGCCAGGCCGTCGTCGACGAGGGAGTCGTCGACCACGGGCCAGGCTGCGAGGTGCACCGACTCGGCGACGTCGTCCGAGGTCGAGGCGAAGAGGTCCTGCCAGACGCGCTCGGTGATGAACGGCGTCAGCGGGGCCATGAGCAGCGTGACGGTCTGCAGGCACTCGTGCAGCGTGGCGAGCGCGTCCGAATCACCGGCCCAGAACCGCCGGCGGGAGCGCCGCACGTACCAGTTCGAGAGGTCGTCGACGTAGCCGGCGAGCAGCCGCCCGGCCCGTTGAGTGTCGAACTGCTCGAGCGCGGCGTCGACGTCGCGGGCCAGCCGGTGGGCCTCGGACAGCGGCCCAGCGGTCCAGCACGGGTCGGCTGGAGACGGGGGAGGGCGCCGCCGACGCGGGGCGACCAACCGGAGCTTCGCGCGTACAGCGACTGGAAGGAGACGGTGTTCCAGTAGGTGAGCAGCGTCTTGCGCACGACCTCCTGGATCGTGGCGTGGCCGACGCGTCGCGCCTGCCAGGGCGAACCGCTCGCCGCCATGAACCAGCGCACCGCGTCGGCGCCGTGCTCGTCCATCAGCGAGATGGGCTCGAGGACGTTGCCGAGGTGCTTGGACATCTTGCGGCCGAGCTCGTCCTGGATGTGGCCGAGGCAGACCACGTTCTCGTACGAGGACCGGTCGAAGACCAGCGTGCCGATCGCCATCAGCGTGTAGAACCAGCCGCGGGTCTGGTCGATCGCCTCGCAGATGAACTGCGCCGGGTAGGCGGCCTCGAACTCTGCGACGCCGGTGTGCGGGTAGCCCCACTGCGCGAACGGCATCGAGCCGGAGTCGTACCAGCCGTCGATCACCTCGGGCACCCGCGTCGCGAGCGTCGCGCACTCGGGGCAGTCGAAGGTGATCGCGTCGACGTACGGGCCGGTGCGAGGTCGAGCGAAGTGAGGTCGCGGCCGGCCAGCTCGCTGAGCTGGGCCACCGAGCCGATGCAGGTGAGGTGGCCCTCCTCGCACCGCCAGAGCGGCAGCGGCGTGCCCCAGTAGCGGTTCCTGGACAGCGCCCAGTCGATGTTGTTGTCCAGCCAGTCGCCGTAGCGCCCGTTCTTGATGGTGGCGGGGTACCAGTTGGTGCGCTGGTTCTCCCGGATGAGGGCGTCCTTGATCGCGGTGGTCCGGATGTACCAGGACGGCTGCGCGTAGTACATGAGCGGGGTCTCGCAGCGCCAGCAGTGCGGGTAGCTGTGCACGTAGGGGACGTGCCGGAAGAGCAGCCCGCCGGCGCTCCAGCTCAGGGACGAGCGTCTCGTCGGCCTTCTTGAAGAACTGGCCACCGACCAGCGGGACGTCGGCGTCGAAGTGGCCGTCGCTGGTGATCGGGTTGATCACCGGAAGCCCGTAGCGACGCGACGACCGCGAGGTCGTCGGCGCCGAAGGCCGGCGCCTGGTGGACGAGGCCGGTGCCGTCCTCGATCGTCACGTAGTCGGCGAGCACCACGTAGTGCGCGTCCGGGACCTCGACCAGGTCGAACGGCGGGGTGTAGGTCCAGTGCTCGAGCTGGCCCCGGTCCAGCGCTGCTCGACGGCGGCGTCCTCGCCGAGCACGGCTGCCAGCAGCGGTTCGGCGACGACGAGCAGCTCGCCCGCGCTTGTACGGGCCGCGACGTAGTCGACGGCGGGGTTCACCGCGACTGCGGTGTTGGAGACCAAGGTCCACGGCGTGGTCGTCCAGACCAGCAGTGCGGCCCGGCCGGCGAGTGGTCCGCTGGTGAGCGGGAAACGGACGTAGACCGACGGATCGGTGACGGTCTCGTAGCCCTGCGCGAGCTCGTGGTCGGACAGCGTGGTGCCGCAGCGCGGGCAGTAGGGAGCGACGCGGTGGTCCTGGACGAGCAGGCCCTTGTCGTAGACCTGCTGCAGCGACCACCAGACGCTCTCGATGTAAGAGCTGTCCATCGTCCAGTAGGCCTTGGTCGTGTCGACCCAGTAGCCCATGCGCAGCGTCATCGCCTCGAAGGCGTCGACGTTCCGCAGGACCGACTCGCGGCACTTGGCGTTGAACTCGGCGATGCCGTAGCGCTCGATGTCGCCCTTGCCGGTGAAGCCGAGCTCCTTCTCGATCGCGATCTCGACAGGCAGGCCGTGGCAGTCCCAGCCGGCCTTCCGGTTGACGTAGCGACCCTTCATCGTCTGGAAGCGCGGGAAGACGTCCTTGAAGACGCGGGCCTCGACGTGGTGGGCGCCGGGCATGCCGTTCGCGGTGGGCGGACCCTCGTAGAAGACCCACGGCTCGCCGCCGGCGGTCGCAGCCATGGACTGGGCGAAGATGTCCCGCTCACGCCAGAAGTCCAGGACCTCATGATCGACGGCGGGGAGGTCGACCTGGCCCGGGACGGCCCGGTAGGTGCGTGCCTGGTCGGCGGTCGTGGCTACGGGCTCGGTCATCGCGGGTCCTTCTCGTCGGCGGTCTGCCTGCTGCGACGAAGGGACGGTGCGCCAGCAACGGCGCCCCGCGGTACCACCCTCCTTGGCGCCCGTACGGGACGGACGAGCACCCTCTCTTGTCGTCTGGGCCGGCTCCGGGGGTGATCTTCATCCCGCGCACGCCCCCGGGCTCGCACCGTCCCCGGGTCGCTCAAGGCTGCGTTCGGGACTACTCGTCCCCATCCACGCTGGCTCAGACGGAATACATCGTAGGCCAGCCGTCGCTCAGGTGGGCGAAGGTTGCCCGGCGTGGTGGATTGCTCATCCGGCTCGGCGGACCTAACCTTCGTCACGATCCGTGACCATGATCACGGAGGAGCCGATCGCGCACGTCCGTGAACGTCATCGAGCACTAGGGGGCGCCCCATGGCCGAGACCCGGGCCACTGCAGGGAGCCGGTTCCGTCGTGCTGTCTCCGGGGTCGCGCAGGCCGCTGGCAAGGTCGCGCCGTCGAAGAAGCCCGCGGGCGGGAGCGCCCCGGCGACCAAGCCCGCCGCCGCGAAGGCCGCCCCCGCGAAGGCCGCCCCCGCGAAGGCCGCCCCGACCAAGGTGACCGCGACGAAGAAGGTCGCCCCGACCAAGGCCACTCCCGCGAACAAGCCAGCGCCGACGAAGTCATCGTCCGCCAAGGCGGCGCCCGCCAAGGCAGCGCCCGCCAAGAAGGCTCCGGCCGCCAAGGCCGTGCCCACGAAGGCAGCGCCCACGAAGGCAGCGACTGCCAAGAAGGCTGCGCCGGCGAAGGCAGCGACTGCCAAGAAGGCTGCGCCGGCGAAGGCAGCGACTGCCAAGAAGGCTGCGCCGGCGAAGGCAGCTCCAGCGAAAGCAGCTCCCGCCAAGCCAGCCCCGGCCAGGGCCACCGCAAAGTCCGTCCCGTCGGCGAAGGCGACCAAGTCCCCACCAGCCAAGGCCGGAGTGAAGGGCGCCGTGAAGAAGGCCCCGCCCGCCAAGGCTGCGCCCGTGAAGGCTCCAGCAAGCAAGGCTCCCGCGATCAAGGCGCCGGCGAAGGCCGCCCCGGTCAAGGCCGCGCCGACCAAGGCTGCTCCCACGAAGGCTGCGCCAACCAAGGCCGTAGCGACCAAGGCACCCGCGAAGCAGGCGCCCACCAAGGCGGCGCCTGCGGTCAAGGCGGCGCCCGCGGCCAAGGCATCCCCCGTGGCCAAGACGGCGCCCGCCGTCAAGGCAGCTCCCGCCGTCAAGGCAGCGTCCGCGGTCAAGGCAGCTCCGGTGAGCGAGGCTCCGCCCGCCAAGGCCGCCCCGACCCGGCTTGCCGTCCGGGCCGACGAGTCCCCCTGGACCGCCAAGGAGCTCGCTGCGGTGCGGACCCAGCTCGAGGCAGAGGCCGACCGCCTGCGCTCGGAGATCAGTTCGGCCGAGGAGGACATCGCCGACCTCCTGCGCGACTCGGGCGACGGCGCGGGCGACGACCAGGCCGACGCAGGCACCAAGACCTTCGAGCGCGAGCACGAGATGTCCCTTGCGAACAACGCCAGGGACATGCTCGTCCAGGCCGAGCGCGCCCTCCAGCGGATCGACAACGGCACCTACGGGATCTGCGAGTCCTGCGGGAGCCCGATCGGCAAGGCGCGGCTGCAGGCCTTCCCACGTGCGACCCTGTGTGTCTCATGCAAACAGAAGGAAGAGCGCCGCTGAGCGGCGACGACCCCCACCTGCCCGGTCCGGGACCAGATTCCGAGCCAGCACCGTCTGTCCGTCCGACCGCGCCGGTCAAGCCGCGGCGCGTCGGCCTGCTGGTGGTTGTCGCGCTCGTCGTGCTGGTCCTCGACCAGGTGTCCAAGCTGCTGATCGTGGCCAAGATGGCCGATCGCGAGCCGATCAGCCTGCTCGGTGGGCTGGTGACGATCACCTACACCCGGAACTCCGGCGCCGCGTTCAGCCTCGGAACCGGGGTGACCTTCGTCTTCACGGCGGTCGCAGTGGCCGTGGTGGTCGTCATCTTGCGCACCGCCCGGCGACTGCGGTCGGTGGGGTGGGCCATCGCGCTCGGCGCCCTCCTCGGCGGCGCCGTGGGGAACCTGACGGACCGCATGCTGCGGGCTCCGGCGGTCGGTCGAGGGCACGTCGTCGACTGGATCCAGGTTCCGCACTTCGCCGTCTTCAACCTCGCGGACTCGGCCATCGTCTGCTCGGCGATCGCGATGTTCCTGCTGTCGGTGACCGGCCACGACATCGAAGGGCA
This sequence comes from uncultured Actinomycetota bacterium, assembly GCA_963819215.1. Taxonomy (GTDB): domain Bacteria; phylum Actinomycetota; class Actinomycetes; order Prado026; family Prado026; genus CAWFVK01. The sequence continues at coordinate 138,907 of CAWFVK010000011.1, forward strand.
CGCGCCGGGCGGGGAGCCCGCGAGCGGTCAGGTCGCCGGTGAGGAGCCGTCCGCCGGCGACGCAGCCGGTCAGGGTGCCCCGCATGAGTGACCTGCGTGCGCTGCCCGTCCCGGACGGCCTCGAGGGTGAGCGTCTCGACGCCGGGCTTGCCCGCCTCTTCGGGTTCTCGCGCACCCGCGCCGCCGAGCTCGCCGCCGACGGTCGGGTGAGCCTGGACGGCGTCGTGGTCGGCAAGTCCGAGCGCCTGCACGGGGGGAGCTGGCTCGAGGTCGACATCCCTGAGCCGAGCAAGCCGGTCGGCCTCGTCGCCGAGGTCATCCCCGGCATGCGCGTGGTCTACGACGACGACGACATCGTGGTCGTGGACAAGCCGGTGGGGGTGGCCGCCCATCCGAGCCCGGGCTGGAACGGCCCGACCGTGATCGGTGGCCTCGCGGGCGCCGGCTACCGCGTCTCGACCAGTGGCGCCGAGGAGCGCCAAGGGATCGTCCAGCGTCTCGACGTCGGGACGAGCGGTCTCATGGTCGTCGCGAAGTCCGAGCCTGCCTACACCGCGCTCAAGCGCGCCTTCAAGGAGCGCACCGTCGTCAAGCGGTACCACGCGCTGGTGCAGGGCCATCCGGACCCGGCGACCGGCACGGTGGACGCGCCGATCGACCGGCACCCGACGCACGACTACAAGTGGGCGGTCGTCGCCGGCGGCCGGAACAGCGTGACCCACTACGAGACGCTGGAGGCGATGCGAGCCACCTCGCTGCTCCAGGTCACGCTGGAGACCGGTCGGACGCACCAGATCCGGGTGCACATGTCCGCCCTTCGGCATCCCTGCGCCGGTGACCTCACCTACGGCGCCGACCCCGTCCTGGCCAAGCGGCTCGGACTGACCAGGCAGTGGCTGCATGCCATGGAGCTCGGCCTCCACCACCCGCGGACCGGTGACTGGGTCGAGTTCACCAGCACGTACCCGGCGGACCTCCAGCATGCGCTCGACGTCGTGCGGGCCGAGTCATGAGCAGCCAGCCGCACCAGGCCGACGCGGTGACCGAGCTGGTCACCAGTGCCGACGACGTCGCGGCCGCGTTGCGCATCCGGCACGCGGTCTTCGTCGATGAGCAGGGCGTTCCGGTCGAGCTCGAACGCGACGAGCGCGACCCGACGGCCGACCACTTCCTGGCCAGGCTCGGCGGAGAGCCCGTCGGCGCAGGTCGGCTGGTCGTCGAGGAGCCCGGGTTCGAGGGCCTCGCCGCCTCGCTGGGGCCGGTCGGGCACCTGGGGCGGCTTGCCGTGCTCCCGCCCGCTCGGGGCACGGGGCTGGGGATCGCGCTGGTCGAGGCGATCGAGGTCCGTGCGGCCGGACGCGGGCTGACGGTGGTCTACCTCGGCGCCCAGACGCACGCCGTCGGCTTCTACGCCCGGTTGGGGTACCAGGCCTTCGGCCCCGAGTTCGACGATGCGGGCCTGCCGCACCGCCACATGAGCCGGGTGCTCTAGCTCAGTCGACCGAGCGCGGGAATGGCCGGACGCCTCGCCGACTTGGCCACAGCATGACGCTCACCACCCACCCCTCGACCTTCCGGCTCGGCGGCGACCTCGAGGTCGCCAGGCTCGGCTACGGATCCATGCAGCTCACCGGCCCCGGCGTCTGGGGTGAGCCGGCCGACCGTGACCAGGCCATCGCCGTCCTGAGGCGAGCGGTCGAGCTCGGCGTCAACTTCATCGACACGGCCGACGCCTACGGGCCGGAGGTCGCCGAGAACCTCATCCACGAGGCGCTCCACCCCTACGAGGGCGTGGTCATCGCGACCAAGGTGGGGTTCGTCCGCACGGGCCCCGGCCAGTGGTCGGAGGTCGGTCGGCCGGAGTACCTGCGCGCGGCGACCGAGGCCTGCCTGCGCCGGCTGGGCGTCGAGCGTATCGACCTCCTGCAGCTGCACCGGGTCGACCCGACGGTGCCCCTCGCCGACCAGGCCGGCGTGCTGAAGGAGCTGCAGGACGAGGGCAAGGTCCAGCACGTCGGCCTCTCGGAGGTCACGGTGGCGCAGGTCGAGGAGGCCCGCCAGCACGTCACCGTCGCGGCGGTCCAGAACCTCTACAACCTCACGAACCGAAGCTCCGAGGACGTCCTCGACTACTGCGCTGCCGAGGGGATCGGGTTCATCCCGTGGTTCCCGATCGCGACGGGTGAGCTCGCCAAGCCGGGTGGGCCGCTGGCGGCGCTCTCGGCTGAGTCCGGGCACACCCCAGCCCAGCTCGCGCTCGCGTGGCTGCTGCAGCGCTCGCCGGTCATGCTGCCGATCCCCGGCACGAGCTCGGTGGCGCACCTCCAGGAGAACGTCGCCGCCGGTTCGATCGTCCTGGACGAGGCCCAGTGGGCCGCGTTGTCGTCGATGGGCGCCAGCGCCGGCTGACGTCCAACAGGCGGACGGCGTGGCGGCCGGGGGACGCGCGGAGACAGTCGGTGGCGGCGGTTAGAGTCGTTCCTTCAGCTGGCTCGGCCGTCTTCCCCCGGTCGCCGCAGCGTCATCTCGGCGTACGCGTGAGGAAGGCAGGGTCCGGATGGGCGAGAAGTTCGTGCACCTGCACGTCCACACCGAGTACTCCATGCTGGACGGCGCGGCGCGACTGAAGGACCTCTTCGCCGAGGCGGCCCGCCTGGAGATGCCGGCGCTCGCCATGACCGACCACGGCAACGTCTTCGGCGCCTACGACTTCTGGAAGCAGGCGAACGCCGCCGGGGTCAAGCCGATCATCGGCATGGAGGCCTACGTCCCCATCGGCTCCCGGTTCGACCGCCAGCCCTTCGACTCGGGTCGGGTTCGGCCGACGGCGGCGAGGACGACGTCTTCGCCAGGGCGGCGCCTACACCCACATGACGCTGCTCGCGGAGACCACCGAGGGCATGCACAACCTGTTCCGGCTGTCCTCGCTCGCCAGCCTCGAGGGCTACTACTGCAAGCCCCGCATCGACCGCGAGCTTCTCGAGCGCTACGCCAAGGGCATCATCGCCACCACCGGGTGCCCGTCCGGCGAGATCCAGACCGCTGGCTCGCAGGTCGGCGACTACGACAAAGCCAGGGCGGCCGCCGCGGAGTACCGCGACATCTTCGGGCCGGGCAACTTCTTCTGCCGAGCTGATGGACCACGGGCTCGACATCGAGAAGCGGGACGCGCGGCGACCTGCATCAAGCTCGCCAAGGACCTCGGGCTGCCGCTGCTCGCGACCAACGACCTGCACTACACCTACCAGGCCGACGCCGAGGCGCACGAGGTCCTGCTCTGCGTCCAGTCCGGCAAGACGCTGGCCGACCCGAACCGCTTCAAGTTCGACGTCACAGGACTTCTACCTCAAGAGCGCCGCCGAGATGCGGCGCCGTGTGGACCGAGCTGCCCGAGGCGTGCGACAACACCCTCGCTGATCGCCGAGCGCTGCCGACGTCGAGTTCAACGAGGGCGCGCGACCTCATGCCGCGGTTCCCGGTGCCCGACGGGCGAGACCGAGGAGTCCTGGCTGGTCAAGGAGGTCGAGGTCGGGCTGCAGCAAGCGCTTCCCGGCGGCATCCCGGACACGCACCGCAAGCAGGCCGAGTACGAGGTCGGCGTCATCGTCCAGATGGGGTTCCCGGGCTACTTCCTGGTGACCGCCGACCTCGTGCCGCTACGCCAAGGAGAACGGCATCCGGGTCGGTCCGGGTCGTGGCTCGGCGGCTGGCTCGCTCATCGCCTACGCGCTGGGGATCACCGAGCTCGACCCGATCGAGCACGGGCTGCTCTTCGAGCGGTTCCTCAACCCCGAGCGCATCTCGATGCCCGACATCGACATGGACTTCGACGAGCGCCGGCGCGGCGACATGATCCGCTACGCCACCGAGAAGTACGGCGAGGAGCGGGTCGCCCAGATCATCACCTACGGCACGATCAAGGCGAAGGCCGCGATCAAGGACGCCGCGCGGGTGCTCGGCTACCCGTACGCGCTCGGCGACCGCATCACCAAGGCGATGCCGGCGGCGGTCATGGGCAAGGACATCCCGCTCGCCGGCATCTTCGACACCAGCACACAGCGCTACGGCGAGGCCGGGGAGTTCCGCGCGCTCTACGACGGCCGACCCCGACGTCAAGCACGGTCGTCGACACCGCCAGAGGGCTCGAGGGGCTCAAGCGGCAGTGGGGCGTGCACGCGGCCGGCGTGATCCTGTCCGCGGAGCCGCTGCTCGACGTCATCCCGATCCAGCGCCGCGAGCAGGACGGCGCGATCATCACCCAGTTCGACATGGGCGCCTGCGAGTCCCTCGGCCTGCTCAAGATGGACTTCCTCGGCCTGCGCAACCTCACCGTCCTCGACGACTGCCTGCGCAACATCAAGGCCAACCGCGGCGAGACGGTCGTCCTCGAGGACCTCGACGCTCGACGACACCAGGCGACCTACGAGCTGCTGGCCCGCGGCGACACCCTCGGCGTCTTCCAGCTCGACGGCGGCGCCGATGCGCGCGCTGCTGCGCTCGATGCAGCCGGACAGCTTCGAGGACATCTCCGCGCGTCGGCGCGCTGTACCGGCCCGGCCCGATGGGCGCGAACGCGCACAACGACTACGCCGACCGCAAGAACGGCCGCAAGCCCGTGGTGCCGATCCATCCCGAGCTCGCCGAGCCGCTGGCCGAGATCCTCGACGAGACCTACGGCGCTGATCGTCTACCAGGAGCAGGTCATGGCGATCGCGCAGAAGCTCGCCGGCTACACGCCTCGGGCAAGGCCGACCTGCTGCGCCGCGCGATGGGCAAGAAGAAGAAGGAGATCCTCGACAAGGAGTACGTCCCGTTCTCCGAGGGCATGCGGGCCAACGGCTACTCGCGACCGCGCGATCAAGACGCTGTGGGACATCCTGGTCCCGTTCTCCGACTACGCCTTCAACAAGGCGCACAGCGCCGGCGTACGGCCTGCGTCTCGTACTGGACGGCGTACCTCAAGGCCAACTACCCGGCCGAGTACATGGCGGCGCTGCTCACCTCGGTCCGCGACGACAAGGACAAGTCGCGCGCTCTACCTCCACGAGTGCCGGCGGATGGGCATCAAGGTGCTGCCGCCGGACGTCAACGAGTCCGACGCCGACTTCACCCCGCGTCGGCACCGACATCCGCTTCGGCCTGGCGGCGATCCGCAACGTCGGCGACAACGTCGTCGAGTCGATCGTCGCGACCCGTCGCTCGAAGGGCGCGTTCGCCGACTTCTCGGACTTCCTGCGCAAGGTCGATGCCGTCGCCTGCAACAAGAAGACCGTCGAGTCGCTGATCAAGGCCGGCGCCTTCGACTCGCTCGGCCACACCCGGCGCGGTCTGCTCGCGGGTCCACGCCGACGCGATCGACGCCTGTCATGGAGACCAAGCGCGCCGAGGCGATCGGGCAGTTCGACCTGTTCGGCGACCGGCGACGAAGGCACGAGCACGGACGTCGTGGCTCGACCTCGCCGATCCCCGTCGGCGAGTGGGACAAGACGGCGCTGCTGGCCTACGAGCGCGAGATGCTCGGGCTCTACGTCTCCGACCACCCGCTGCTTCGGCATCGAGCACGTGCTCGCCGCCGCGGTCGACTGCTCGGTCGCCCAGCTCACGCGGACGACGACCGCCAGGACGGCGCGATCGTCACCATCGGCGGGCTCATCTCGGCGCTGCAGCGCAAGGTGACCAAGCAGGGCGACGCCTGGGCGATCGCCACCGTCGAGGACCTCGAGGGCGCGATCGAGGTGCATGTTCTTCCCGCGACCTACCAGCTGCGTGTCCACCAGCTCGCCGAGGACGCCGTGGTGCTGGTCCGGGGCCGGCTCGACAAGCGCGAGGACGCGCCCCGGCTCATCGCCATGGAGTTCACGGTGCCCGACGTGACCGACGGCCCGCGGGGGCCGGTCGTGATCACGCTGCCGGCCGCCCGGTGCACGCCGCCGGTGGTCGAGCGGCTCAAGGAGGTGCTCGCGACGCATCCCGGGACCACCGAGGTGCAGCTCCAGCTCCAGCAGCGGCGCGGCCGCACCACGGTGCTGCGGCTCGACGACCGGCTGCGGGTCACCGCGCGTCGGCGCTGATGGGCGACCTCAAGGCGCTGCTCGGTCCGGGCTGCGTGGCCTGACCGGATTCGTGCCGGTCCGCCGACGTAGGCTGCGCTGGTGAGCAGTTCCGAGACCGTGGAGGTCGAGCCGGCAGCCGAACCGAGCGCCCTGTCCCGCTGGCCGGGCGCCGTCGTCGCGTGGTGCGGCGCCGTGCTGGGCCTGTTCCTCGGTGTGCTGTGGTGGCTGGTCAGCCCGACCGAGCCGCTCCGTGTCAGCGGTGGGGCCGCCTACTACGTCAACCCCCAGCCGACCGCCTTCATCAAGGGCGACCTCCGCCTCGGGCTGGTTCTCGCCCTCGGCGGTGTGGTCCTCGGCGGCGTGGTCTGGGCGATCCGCGCGCTGCGGAGACGGCCGCTGCCGTCGGTCATCGGTCTCGCTGTCGGCACGGTGCTGGGAGCCCTCGGCGCGTGGTGGGTCGGGACGTTCCTCGGCCGGGTCGACGTCGTGGCCAAGCAGAAGGCCCCGGACGGCACCATGTTCAACGCCCCGTTGCACCTGACCGCCACGGGAGTCCTCACCTTCTACCCTGTCGCGGCGCTGGCGACCTGGCTCGTCTGCGACCTCGTCGCGGGCGCCGTGGCGAGCAGGCGCGCCAGGGCCGCCCAGGCCGAGGTGCCGCCGGCGCCATCCTGGGACGTGCCCACGGCCGGCCTCGACGGCGCAGCTCCGCTCGGCGCCGCGGTGAACCCCGGCTTGGCGGTGAACCGTGGCTCGGCGGTGAACCTCGGCTCGGCGGTGAACCCCGGCTCGGCGGTGAATCCCGGCTCGGCGGTCAACCCGGGCGACCAATCGGGGCCACCCGCGCCGCCGTCACCCTGACGAGGTCAGCCGGCGCCAGCTCGAGGTCGAGCCCGCGACGCCCGCCGGACACCAGGACGCTCGCGTGCTCCAGCGCGCTGGCGTCGACCACCGTGGGCAACGCCTTGCGCTGACCGATCGGCGAGATCCCGCCGACCACGTAGCCGCTGGAGCGCTCCGCCACCGCTGGATCAGCCATCTCCGCGCGCTTGCCCCCTGCGGCGGCGGCCAGCGCCTTGAGGTCCAGCGAGCCGCTCACCGGCACCACCGCGACCCACAAGCCCCGTCCACGGATGCCAGCAACGTCTTCAGGACGCGCTCGGGTTCGACGCCGAGCGCGGTCGCGGCCTCCAGCCCGAACGAGCTCACCCCGGGGTCGTGGTCGTAGGCCCGTGCGGTGAAGGCGATGGCGGCGCCTGCTGAGCGCGACCGTGGCCGGGGTGCCCCCGGCCCCCTTCTTCGCCATCGACTCTCCTCGACTCGGTTGCGGTGCGGCCGTGCGTGCGCCCCGGTCGGCCTGTGGCCCTGCTGTCAGCTCAGCGAGGTCGCGGCGTGGGTGTACTCGATGCCAGGCAGGCTGGGCAGCACCCGCAGGATGCTGGTCTCTCTCCGCAGGAGCTTGAGCGCGAGACGCAGCCGAGCGCCGGTGTCGGGCGCCGTCAGCAGGGCCTGCTGGTCGGCGAGGTCGAGCACCATGGTCGCGGCCACCAGGTAGGAGAGCACCCGGGGGTCGGTCGGCATCTGCTCTGCGTCGTCGCCGCCTCCAACATCACCCGGTAGTCGTGGAAGGCGCGCTCGACGCTGGCCGCGAGGACCGGCGCTGCCTCGCCGGCGAGCTCGTCGAGCCACTCGACCTCACCCTCGAGGTACTCGCCGCTGGCGTCCACCGAGACCAGCCTGAACCGGCGGGTGCCGACCGTCTCGAGGTCGAACCGGCCATCGGCGAAGGCGTGCACCCGCCGGACCTCAGCGGTGCAGCCCACCTCGTGCAGCGCGACCACGCCGTCGGCGCCGGTCTCCCGGCCCAGCCGGATGGCGACGACACCGAACTGCTTGGGTCCGAGCGCCTCGTCCCGGTCCATCAGCGTGCGCACGAGCAGCCGGTACCGCTCTTCGAAGACGTGCAGCGGGAGCACCAGGCCGGGGTAGAGGACGGTGCCGAGCGGGAACAGCGGGATGCGCTGGGTCACGTCGCGAGCGTACGGCCTCGGACGCAACGCCCCGACGCAGCGCCCGGGGCAGTGGCCCGAGGCATCGCGTCCGGCCCTCGTGCACAGGCCGCGCGCCGTCCCCAGCCCGCCGAGGGTTGTCCCGTGCCGCCGCGCGGGTTCCCTAGACTGGCCGCATGATTCGTCGACTCGACCTGCGCGGGACGTCGCTGTCCGCCGCCGAGCTCCGGGGCGCCGTGCCGCGCGCCGCACTCGACGTCGAGTCCGCCATGGCTGTGGTCCGTCCTTTGTGCGACGACGTCCGAGACCGCGGTGCCGAGGCCGTCCTCGAGCTGGGGGAGCGTTTCGACGGCGTCCGTCCGCCGAGCCTGCGTGTCCCGGTGCAGGCCATCGCGCAGGCGCTCGAGGGGCTTGACCCCGACGTCCGGGTCGCGCTCGAGGAGGCCATCCGTCGGGTCCGGATCGTCCATGAGGCCCAGCGTCGCACGGACGTCACCACGCAGGTCGTGCCCGGCGGGTCGGTGACGGAGCGCTGGTTGCCGGTGGAGCGTGTCGGTCTCTACGTCCCCGGCGGCCTCGCGGTCTACCCGAGCAGCGTCGTCATGAACGTCGTGCCCGCGCAGATCGCCGGCGTCGGCTCGCTGGCGCTGGCCAGCCCGCCCCAGCGCGAGTTCGGGGGTCTGCCCCACCCCACCATCCTCGCTGCCTGCGCGCTGCTCGGCGTCGACGAGGTGTACGCCGCCGGCGGTGCCCAGGCTGTCGCGATGTTCGCCTACGGCGCCGGCGAGTGCCTGCCAGCCGCGATGGTGACCGGCCCTGGCAACATCTATGTGGCGGCCGCCAAGCGCCTCCTCAAGGGCCGGATCGGCATCGACTCCGAGGCCGGCCCGACCGAGATCGCGATCCTGGCGGACGAGACCGCAGTCCCCGCGTTCGTCGCCTCCGACCTCATCAGCCAGGCCGAGCACGACAGCATCGCTGCGGCCGTCCTGGTCACCTCGAGCCTCGGGTTGGCCGACGCTGTCGAGGCCGAGCTGGGCCTGCAGGTGGCGGCGACCAAGCACTCCGAACGCATCACCGCAGCGCTCGGCGGCGAGCAGTCCGCGATCGTCCTCGTCGACGACCTCGAGATGGGTCTGCGCGTGGTCGACGCCTACGCCGCAGAGCACCTCGAGATCGTCACCGCCGACGCCAGCGAGGTCGCGCTCCGGGTCCGCAACGCGGGTGCGATCTTCGTCGGGTCCTGGGCTCCGGTCTCGCTCGGCGACTACTGCGCCGGCTCGAACCACGTCCTTCCCACCGGCGGTTGTGCGTGCCACTCCAGCGGTCTGTCGGTGCAGTCGTTCCTGCGGGGCATCCACGTCGTCGACTACTCCGAGCAGGCCCTGCGTGACGTCGGGCCGTTGGTCATCACCCTCGCCGGCGCCGAGGACCTGCCCGCGCACGGTGCCGCAGTCGCGGTGCGGCTCAGCGAACCACCAGGGTCGGCTGAGCCCCGGTGAACGCTCGTGACCAGCTGCCCCTGCGCGAGGACCTGCGGGGGCAGCACCCGTACGGTGCCCCGCAGCTCGACGTCCCGGTGCTGCTCAACGTGAACGAGAATCCCTACCCGCCGTCCGAGGCGTTGGTCCGGGCCACCGCCGACGCTGTCGCCGAGGCCACCCGCACGCTGAACCGGTACCCGGACAGGGACGCCCTGGCGCTGCGTGCCGATCTCGCCAGCTACCTGGGTCACGGTCTCGACGCCTCGCAGGTGTGGGCCGCGAACGGCTCCAACGAGGTCATGCACCAGCTCTTCAGCGCCTTCGGCGGTCCCGGCCGCTCGGCGCTCGGGTTCGCCCCGACGTACTCGATGTACCCGGACTACGCGCGGGACACGTTCACGCGCTGGATCACCGAGCAACGCCGCCCCGACTTCACGGTGGCGCCCGACGACCTCGTCGCGGCGATCAAGGAGCACGACCCGGTCATCGTGCTGCTGGCCTCACCGAACAACCCCACGGGCACCGCGCTGCCGCTCGAGGTCGTCGAGGTCGCCTGCCAGCACGCCAGCGGGCTCGTGGTGATCGACGAGGCCTACGCCGAGTTCAGGAGGCCCGGCACGCCGACCGCGCTCAGCCTGCTGGAGACCTACCCGCGCCTGGTCGTCACCCGGACGATGAGCAAGGCGTTCGCCCTCGCGGGCGCTCGGCTGGGCTACCTCGCCGGGTCGGCCGAGGTCGTCGATGCCGTGCAGCTGGTCCGGCTGCCGTACCACCTGTCTGCGATCACCCAGGCCGTCGCGCGGACCGCCCTCGCGCACTCGGACGAGCTCCTCGCCGCCGTGGCTGCGCTGCGCGTCGAGCGCGACGAGCTCGTCGTGTGGTTGACGGCGAACGGCTTCACCGTGGCCGAGTCGGACGCCAACTTCGTGCTCTTCGGGCCGTTCGCCGACCGGCATGCCAGCTGGCAGGCGCTGGTCGACCGCGGCGTCCTCATCCGCGAGACCGGTCCCGCCGGCTGGCTGCGCGTGAGCATCGGAACCCCGGCAGAGATGGCTGCCTTCCGCACCGCCCTACTGGAGGTCACCAGATGAGCCGCTTCGCCAAGGTCCACCGCAAGACCAAGGAGTCCGAGGTCCTGGTCGAGCTGGAGCTCGACGGCACCGGCACGGCCGACGTCGAGACCGGCGTGCCGTTCTTCGACCACATGCTCGCCCAGCTCGGCAAGCACGGCGGGTTCGACCTCCTCGTGCGCACCACCGGCGATCTCGAGGTGGACGCCCACCACACCGTCGAGGACACCTCGTTGGCCGTCGGTCAGGCGTTGCGCGAGGCGCTCGGAGACAAGGCCGGCATCCGCCGGTTCGGCGACGCCACGGTCCCGCTCGACGAGTGCCTCGTGCAGGCGGCCGTCGACCTCTCGGGCCGGCCCTACCTCGTGCACGTCGAGCCGCAGATCGTCGAGCTCATCGGCACCTACGACACCACCTTGACCCGGCACATCTGGGAGTCGTTGGTCGCCTCCGCGCAGATCGCGCTGCACGTCCGGGTGCTCGAGGGCCGCAACGCGCACCACATCGTCGAGACCCAGTTCAAGGCCGTCGCGCGCGCGCTTCGCGAAGCCGTCGCGCTCGATGCCAGGGTCGTCGGGGTGCCCTCGACCAAGGGCAGCCTGTGACCGCACCTTCCGTCGCCGTCCTCGACTACGGCTCCGGCAACCTCCGCAGCGTCGAGCGCGCCCTCGCCCGCGCCGGTGCCGAGGTCAGCGGTGACGTCTGAGGCGGCGGAGGCGCTCGCCGCCGACGGCCTGGTCGTCCCCGGCGTCGGCGCCTTCGCGGCGTGCATGGGCGGCCTCGCTGCGGTCGACGGCCCCCGTGTGATCGGCAAGCGCCTCGCCGGTGGACGGCCCGTGCTGGGGATCTGCGTCGGCATGCAGGTGCTCTTCGAGGTCGGCGTCGAGCACGGCGTCACCACGGAGGGGTGCGGGCAGTGGCCGGGCGTCGTCGAGGCGCTGCACGCGCCAGTCCTCCCGCACATGGGGTGGAACACCGTGGACCCTGCCCGCGGCTCGGCGCTGTTCCGTGGCGTCGAGGGCGAGCGCTTCTACTTCGTGCACTCCTACGCTGCCCGCCGGTGGGAGCTGACGGATCCGGGCGGCAACGCCGAGCACTCAGGCGGGTCTGGCTTCTCGGGCCGCTTGACTTCTCGGGCCGCTCTGACTTCCCGGGCCGCTCCGACTTCGCCGGCCACTCTGAGGGCAGCTCTGAGGGCACGTCCGACGTCCCGACCCATGCCGGGCTGGCCGCGCCGAAGGTCACCTGGGCCGAGCACGGCGACCGGTTCGTCGCCGCCGTCGAGAACGGCCCGCTCTGCGCGACGCAGTTCCACCCCGAGAAGTCGGGTGACGCCGGGGCCGTGCTGCTGCGCAACTGGCTGGACGGCCTGCGGTGACCACTCGACGCCCCGCCAGGCGCCGGAGCTCGTCGTCGCGCTCCAGCCGCCGTCGGCGAGGCGGCTGGCCCTGGTGGATCCGGCTCGTCGTCGGTGGCCTGTTCGTCGCGGCCGTCGTCTGGGCGGTCCTGTGGTTCAACGCGCTGGCCGGATGGGTCAAGATTCTCAGCATCGTGGGCGCGGTCGTCCTGGTTGCGGCATGGTGGTTGTGGACTCGTCGTCACGTCATCGCCGCTGAGATGGAGCGCCGCGAACGCGAGGCCCACGAAACGAACCATCCCGCCACCCCAAGCCCCGACCAGCCCGACCACCCCGCGGCCCGAAAGCGAGCCTGACTGTGAGCAAGGACCGTGCGCGACTGAGAGCCGAACGCGAGGAGCAGGCCGCCGCCGAGCGCGCCAAGCGGGTGCAGGAGTCGGAGCGCCGTGCCGTCAAGGCGGGACGCCGTCGCCGAGCCGTTGAGTCGACGGCCCACGGCAACAAGCGCGGCCGCGACGTCGGGATCGTCGAGGCCCGTCGTCGCCGCCGCTTCCGCATCGCGGTCATCGTCTTCGTGCTCGTCCAGGTGGTCGTGTGGCTGCTCGACGACGCCTGGTCCACCCGGGTCACGGTGCTGCTGCTGTCCCTGCTGTTCACCCCGGCCGTCCTCGCGGTCCTGTCCAACCGGAGGACCTGAGTGTCGCTGGAGCTCCTGCCCGCGGTCGACGTCGCCGACGGGCAGGCAGTTCGCCTCGTCCAGGGGGCAGCCGGGTCCGAGACCTCGTACGGTGACCCGCTGGCCGCGGCGCTGGCCTGGCAGTCCGGCGGGGCCGAGTGGATCCACCTCGTCGACCTCGACGCCGCGTTCGGGCGTGGGTCGAACGCGGAGCTGATCGCCTCGGTCGTGGCGAAGGTCGACGTCAAGGTCGAGCTGTCGGGCGGGATCCGGGACGACGCGTCGTTGCGTGCTGCGCTCGCCACCGGCTGCACCAGGGTGAACATCGGCACCGCCGCGCTGGAGGACCCGCAGTGGTGCGCGCGGGCGATCGCCGAGTTCGGTGAGCAGGTCGCGGTGGGGCTGGACGTCCGCGGCACCACGTTGGCCGCGCGGGGCTGGACCCAGGAGGGAGGCGACCTCTGGGAGGTCCTCGAGCGGCTCGAGCGTGCGGGGTGCGCCCGGTACGTCGTCACCGACGTCACCAAGGACGGCACCCTGCAAGGACCGAACCTGGACCTGCTGCGCGAGGTCTGCGCCCGCACTGCGAAGCCCGTGGTCGCCTCCGGCGGGGTCTCCTCCCTGGCCGACCTGCAGAGCATCGCCAGCCTGGTGCCGCTCGGCGTCGAAGGCGCCATCGTCGGCAAGGCCCTGTACGCCCAGGCGTTCACCTTGCCCGAAGCGCTGCGCGGCCGTCGCATGACCCTGTCCGTCCGCGTCATCCCGTGCCTCGACGTCGACGCCGGCCGGGTGGTGAAGGGGGTGAACTTCGTCGACCTGCGTGATGCGGGCGACCCCGTCGAGCTCGCACGCAGCTACGACGCCGAAGGAGCCGACGAGCTCGTCTTCCTCGACATCACCGCGACCAGCGGCGACCGCTCGACGACCTATGACGTCGTCAGCCGCACGGCGGAGGAGGTCTTCATCCCGCTGACGGTGGGGGGCGGTGTCCGCTCCGTCGCGGACGTGGACCGGCTGCTGCGGGCCGGCGCCGACAAGGTGGGCGTGAACTCGGCGGCTCTCGAGCGCCCCGAGCTCGTCGCCGAGATCGCCGACCGCTTCGGTGACCAGGTGCTGGTCCTCAGCGTCGACGCCCGGCGAACCCTGCCAGGCGCGACCGGCACCGCGTCCGGCTTCGAGGTCACCACGCACGGCGGTCGACGGGGGACCGGGATCGATGCCGTCGAGTGGGCCGTGCGTGCGGCCGGCCTCGGCGCCGGCGAGATCCTGCTCAACTCGATGGACGCCGACGGCACCAAGGACGGCTACGACCTCCCCCTCGTCCGGCAGGTCAGGGCCGAGGTCACGGTGCCGATCATCGCCTCGGGGGGCGCCGGCCGGCTCGAGGACTTCGCGCCAGCCGTGGCAGCGGGGGCTGATGCCGTGCTGGCGGCCAGCGTCTTCCACTTCGGCGAGCTCCGCATCGGCGCCGTCAAGGGCTCCCTCGCGGAGGCGGGCTACCCCGTCCGCTGAAGCCAGCCCTGCGGCGGTCGGAGCCAGAGCGACGCGGTGCTACACCCCGAGCGGGGTCACCCGGAACATCTCGATCGCCTCCGGCGTGCCCTGGACCTGGACCAGCGCATGGTCCCCGCGCCCGAAGGCGTACAGGGTCAGCTCGGTGGCCGGGCCGACCAGCGTCACCACCGGCTCGCCCTCCTTCGCGACGTGCGTCGAACCGTCGGGCAGCTCCAGGATGACGCCGACCTTCGAGCGCCGGAAGAAGGCCCGGCCACGCTGCTTGAGCAAGTGCCACAGCGCCTCCTCGAGCGCTGGCTCGTCCGGCTCGGGCTTCCAGTCGTCCTCGGCCCTGCGGACGTCCTCGCGGTGGACGAAGTACTCGCTGGTGTTGATCAGGCTGTCGATCGGGCTGATCAGGAGCATCGGCCGGTTGCGCACCTTGTCGACCAGCTGCGGCCACGGTTGCTGGGCGAGCGAACGCTGCACCGACTCGGTGTGCCCGGCCATCGCCTTCACCACGATGCCGATGGCGGCGTCGGGACGGCGCTCCCGGAGGACGACGTGCGCGGCCAGGTCCCGGGTCTGCCAGCCCTCGCAGAGCGTGGGTGCGTCAGGGCCCGTGAGCTCTAGAGCATCGGCCAGGGACATCCGCAGTGAACCGGCCAGCGTTGTCATGCCGCCAATCTAGGCATGTTTGCGCGGTCGGGCATGCCGGATGGGCAGGTTGCGCCGGGCGGGCAACCGGGACCAGCCGCTGCAGGGGGAACGTCGAGCCGTCCATCCGGCGTTGAACGGGCATGAAGTCCAGCCTGGACGTCCCGGCTCAGCCCAGCCGCCGGCAGCTGCTGGCGGGACTCGCGGGGCTGGTGGGGGTCGCGGGAGGCGTCGCGGCGTGCAGCCAGACCGCTGCGCCGACCTCGCCCGCGAGCTCGGCTGCTGCGAGCCCGACGGCTGCCACACCGGTGCCCACGCCGGCCCGAACGATCACGCCCGCCCCCACGGCGAAACCGGCCCGAGCGCTGCCGCCGACCACGCCGTGGACTGCCAGGGCCGGCGAGGTCAGGCCCGACGTCAAGGCCGTCGCCGTGGACCTTCTGCAGACCGTGGGGGCATGGTCCGAGGGCGGTGGTGGGACGAGCGCGGCAGCGGCCCGGCTGACCAAGGCCGGCTTCGACCCAGCGCTGGCGCAGTCGATGCCAGGGCTGGTGACCAACGACCCCGCGGCGGCGCTGCAGGTGGTCGATGCGCAGTACGGCGGGATCCTGACGTCCTCCTCGAGCGTGCTCGTCGTCGTCGACCAGTGGCTGCGGCATGCGGACGGGAGCATCAGCCCCGGTGGCACCACGGTCGACGTCCGGCTCGTCGAGGCCTCGCCACGCTGGCGGATCGTCGAGGTGCTCCCGGCCAAGCCCGGCGGCCGCGTCGCGACCACCTCGCTCAGCCCGCTGGCCCGAGCGGTCCTGGGGAACAGCCGGATCCGCCTGCCCTACGCGGCCAGGGCGGACATCGAGGCCGGCGGGATCGTCGACAGCGTCCTGCGCACCCTGACCAGCCTCTCGACGCTCCACGTGGTCGACGTCAGCATCGTGCGCTCCGGTCACCCCATCGACGTGTTCGGCACGGACCGTCCCAGCGACCATCCGAAAGGCCGTGCCGTCGACGTCTGGGCGCTGGACGGCGCCGCGCTGGTCGAACCTGATCACCTCGCGCTGGCCGAGCAGGCCATGCGCCTGGCGGTCTCGCTCGGGGCCTACAACGTCGGTGGGCCCGTCCTGCTCAACGGTTCCCAGTACTTCAGCGACCTGACCCACCACGACCACGTGCATCTGGGTTTCCAGGGCTGAGACCGCGAGCGCCCTCAGAGCTGGCTGTCCCCGGGGCCCGGCGCAGTGCTTACTTCGCTGACCCCCGCAGCGTCCCGGTCACCTGGCCGGACGGGTCGTCGAGGACGCAGGTGACGACACGGTCGCCCTGCGCCCACGTCCCCTGGCTCGGCAGGAAGTCGTTGTACTCCAACGAGGAGTCCGCGAAAGCGACCCCGACGAACGAGGCGTAGCCGGCCTGGCAGATGTCGTCCGCCTCGTCGCCGATGGCGCCATCGCCCGGGAACTCGCCGGTCTCCTTGACCTTGCTCACCAGGTAGACCTCGGCGTCGTGCGGCGAACCGCACGAGACGAGCTGCACCGTCGTGACCGATGCCTGGTCGGCGGAAGGCAGGTTGAGGCAGTCCCCGAGCTTCAGCTGGCTCGTGTCGATCTGGGAGCCGGTCGCGGACGTCGACGCCGTCGACCGCCTGATGCCGGCGTCGAGGCGGTCGCTCGCCCCCGAGATCAGCAGCACGACGACCACCGCCGCGACGGCGACGCTCTCGATGATGCCGATCACGACCCCGGCGATGGCCAGCCCGCGGCCCGGGCGCCCGCTGCGGCTGATCCGGCTGAGTCCGACGAGACCGAAGACCACCGCGACGATCCCGACCCCGAGCACCGCGAGGACGAGCGAGGCGATGGCGTACCCGTCCGTCGGCGCCCGCCCGGAGCGATCGCGCTGACCCGTCACCCTCGGATCCTGACAGAGGCTGCGGCGGTGCCCGGCCATCGGCACGGCAGAATGGGACGCATGTCACTCGCAGCGTCGTCCGCGGCGTCCCCGCTCGACCCGGCCCTCGCGGCGCGACTCAAGCGCGACGCGAACGGGCTGGTCGCCGCCGTCGCCCAGCAGTGGGACACCGGCGAGGTGCTGATGGTCGGGTGGATGGACGACGAGGCGCTGCACCGGACGCTGACGACCGGTCGGGTCACCTACTTCAGCCGCAGCCGCCAGGAGTACTGGCGCAAGGGTGACACCTCGGGGCACGTCCAGCTGGTTCGCGAGGTGCGCCTGGACTGCGACGGTGACGCCGTGCTGGTCAAGGTCGACCAGTCGGGCGCTGCTTGCCACACGGGCGACCGCAGCTGCTTCGACGCCGGGCTCGTCCCGGTCCACGCCGTCGAGGGTCAATCGACCGCCTGAGGTCACCACCGCCGCCCGCGGACGCGCCAGGGGGCCACCGGCCTGAGCCGATGACCCCCTGGTGAGACGCGTTGTGGCTAGACGGCGACGGGCACGTCCTGGAACTTGCGGTACGCGTACGTGAGTGCGAGAAGCGCGATCGGCATCGTGACGATGAGGCCGATGACGCAGAGCACGAGCCCCACGATGTAGGCGAGGATCACGCCGAGGATGAGCAGCACCATGGCACCGAGGTTGCTCGCGACGAGCTTCACGCTCGCCATGATCGCCTCCCACGGGTCCAGCTTCTTGTCGAGGATGAAGAACAGGTAGAAGGGCGTGAAGAACGCGACGATCAGCGGGCCGATGATGATGATGATGCTGATCGCGCTCACGATCGCCACGATGATGCCGGCGATCAGGACCTTGCCGATCTCCTCGAACTTGAAGAAGTCGCCGACCGCGACCTTCTTGCCGTCGGCGATGTCCAGCGCCCCGTGCACGATGCCTGACTGGACGACAGCAAGGATCAGGAACAGCACGAACGTCAGCACGAGCTGGAAGAAGAAGCGTCCAGCGAACCCTGTCCCGCCGGTCGTCGTGATCTGCCCGGTGGTCTGGTCGATGTTGATGGTTGCCGTGGTGAGGAAGACCGCGCTCGCGATCGCGCCGATGATGACCTCGACGACCGCCAGCGCGACCACGTAGATCAGCGTCGCCACCACGATCGCCGCAGCGTTCTGCTGGAACTTCGCCCAGCCCCAGCTGAACGCGTTGCCCACCGAGAACGGGCCGTCAGCAGGGCTCACCGCCCCGTAACCGGCGGACGGCGGCGGTGCTGCGGCGTATCCCGGCGGTGGCGGTGGGGGAGCGGACCCGTAGGCAGGCGGGGGCGGCGGTGGCGGAGCAGACCCGTACGCGGGCGGCGGGGGCGGCGGGGGCGGAGGAGGCGGCGGTGCCGAGCCGTAGTCGGGCGCGGGCGGCACCGGCGGAGCAGGGGGCACGGGGGGCGCGGGTGGCGCCGGCGGGGGCGGCGGCGGGACCGACCCGTAGTCCGGCGCGGGCGGCGCGGGCGGCGCAGGTGGAGCGGGCGGAGGTGGTGGCGGGGGTGGCGTTCCGCCCGCACCGGGTTCGACGGATTCGGGGGGCGGTGGAGGAGCGGAGTCCGACATAGGGCACCTTCCTGAGGCCGTTCGCGCGGCCGACTACCGGCCTCGCGGTAACTGCGATGACGAACGCTAGCGATCTTTGCCCCGTTTGTGGGGGTGACTCGCAGACCGGTCTTTCCGTGCGGGAGACTGCCCGCATGACTATGGGAGACGCCGCACCCGACCTGGATACGTTCCGGGTCCTGGCGAAGGGCTGCCGGGTGATCCCTGTGACCCGCCGCCTGCTGGCCGACGGCGAGACCCCGGTGGGGCTCTACCACCGCCTCGCGCAGGACCGTCCGGGGACGTTCCTGCTGGAGTCCGCGGAGCACGGCAGGGTCTGGTCCCGGTACTCCTTCGTCGGCGTGCGGTCGGCCGCGACCCTGACGGAGAAGGACGGCGAAGCCGTCTGGACGGGCCAGCCACCGCTCGGCGTCCCGCTGTCGGGGGACCCGCTGGCGGCGCTGCGCGCGACGCTCGACCTGCTGCGCACGCCGCGCCTGCCCGACCTTCCGCCGCTGACCGGCGGCATGGTCGGCTTCCTCGGGTACGACGTCGTCCGCAGGCTCGAGCGGCTCCCGGACAAGGCCAAGGACGACCTCCACCTCCCCGAGCTCGCCATGCTCTTCGCGACCGACCTCGCCGTGCTCGACCACGAGGACGGCTCGGTGCTGCTGATCGCGAACGCCGTCAACTACGACGCCACGGACGAACGGGTGGACGAGGCGTACGCCGACGCGGTCGCCCGGCTGGACGTGATGACCGAGCAGCTCGCCGAGTCCGCGACCCCGCTCGCGGTCAGCGTCGACTGGACGGCGACGCCGACCCACACGAGCAACACCGAGCGCGAGGACTTCCTCGCCGCGGTCGAGCAGGCCAAGGAGGAGATCAGGGCGGGCGAGGCCTTCCAGGTCGTGGTGTCCCAGCGCTTCGAGCAGCCCACGACAGCCAGCGCGCTCGACATCTACCGGGTGCTTCGGGTGACGAACCCCAGCCCGTACATGTACCTGCTCCGTCTCGACGGGTACGACATCGTCGGCTCGAGCCCGGAGGCCCTGGTCAAGGTGACCGGTGACCGCGCCCTCCTCCACCCCATCGCCGGGACGCGCTGGCGCGGGGCCACCCCCGAGGAGGACGCCGCGCTGGCGACCGAGCTCCTCGCGGACGAGAAGGAACGCGCCGAGCACCTCATGCTGGTCGACCTCGGGCGCAACGACCTCGGTCGGGTCTGCGCGGCGGGAACGGTCGAGGTCGTCGACTTCATGAGCGTCGAGCGCTACAGCCACGTGATGCACATCGTGTCGACGGTGGTGGGCAGCGTCGCGCCCGGCCGCACCGCGTTCGACGTCCTGACGGCGACGTTCCCGGCCGGCACTCTCTCGGGAGCACCCAAGCCGCGCGCCATGGAGATCATCGAGGAGCTCGAGCCCACCCGTCGCGGTCTCTACGGAGGCTGCGTGGGGTACTTCGACTTCGCGGGTGACCTGGATGCAGCCATCGCGATCCGGACCGCGTTGCTCCGCGACGGCGTCGCGTACGTCCAGGCTGGCGGTGGCATCGTCGCGGACTCCGATCCCGTGGCCGAGGACACCGAGTCCAGGAACAAGGCCGCCGCGGTGCTCAAGGCGATCGCGGTGGCCGGGACGTTCCGGCCGGTCGGCAGGGCAGACCAGCTCGCCGCCGGCAGTGCCGCCGCCGCCGGGTCGTGAAGGAACGCCGGCAGTACCTGGTGGCGCTGGTGGCGATCGCCGCCGGAGCCGGGCTCGCGCTGCTCGCGAGCGTCCCCACCTGGATCACCGCGACGATCACCACGGCCGGCCTCGGCACGTCCACGTTCACGGTATCGGGCTCGCAGGCCGCGGTCGGCCTGGTGGCGATGTCCCTGGTGGCCCTCGCGGGGACGGTCGCCGTGCTGGCCACCGGCGGCCGGACCAGGACCTTCGTCGGCGTCTTCGTCGCCCTGGTCGGGTGCGGGATGGTCGCGCTCGCCACGGTTCCTGGGGTGCGGCCGGCCGAGGCGGCCCGCGGGCCGGTGGTGAACCAGGTCGGCTCGGTCACCGGCACGCTGGAGACCGACGGCACCCTGTGGTGGGTGCTCGCCGTCGTCGGTGGCCTGCTGGTGATCAGCGGCGGGGTGGCGACGGTCCGCGGGGGGCGGTCCTGGGCGACGATGAGCGCGCGCTACGACCGGTCAAGCTCGCCGCGCCGGACCGATCCGTGGTCCGCCCTCGACCGGGGCGAGGACCCCACGGAGGACGTGTCCGACCCGGGTGCTCCACGCCAAGGGACCGACCTGCCAGAATGACCCGACGAGGCACCGACGCGGGACCCGCGCCCGCCTGCACCGCACGATCGAAGCGAACGGAAGGACCTCCATGGCCGGCGAAGCACACCCCGCGCACGAGTCCCACGGGAACTCGATCGCGGCCTGGGTCGCGGTCGGGATCATCATGCTGGGCAGCCTCATCGGCTGCCTCGGGGTGATGATGGCGAAGCCGTGGATCTTCTACGCCTCGATCGGCATCATCGTGCTCGGGGTCATCGCCGGCAAGGTGCTCCAGCTCATGGGCCTGGGTGCGCACGCGCCGGCGGCCGCCAGCACGGACTGACCTCGCTCGTCGGTCGGGCGCCACGCCTTACCAGACCCTGATCTTCACCTGCACCCCGCGCGAACATGCGCGTGGGACGCTGGCACGGTGGACCAGCCCTCGACCGGTGGTGAGCCCTCCCGCGGGCTGGTGCTCGTGGTCGAGGACGAGCGCGCCATCGCGGACCTGGTCCGCATGTACCTCACCAGGGACGGCTTCGGCGTCCAGGTCGAGACCGATGGTCGCGCCGGTCTGTCGGCTGCTCGAACCCTGCATCCCGTGGCGATCGTGCTCGACGTCGGCCTGCCGTCCCTGGACGGCACCGAGATCTGCCGCCAGCTGCGTGCCGAGGGCAACTGGACGCCCGTCCTGTTCGTCACCGCGCGCGACGACGAGGTCGACCGCATCCTGGGGCTCGAGCTCGGCGCCGACGACTACATCACCAAGCCGTTCAGCCCGCGCGAGCTCGTCGCGAGGGTCCGGTCGGTGCTCCGCCGGACGGCGGGTCCGGGGGAGGAGCGCGCGTACTCGGTGGGCGCCGTCACCGTCGACCCGACCCGTCGACGGGTCACCGCCGCCGGTACCGAGGTGTCCTTGACGTCGACCGAGTTCGACCTGCTGCTGCACCTGGTCCGGCGTCCCGGCCGGGTCTTCGCCCGCGAGCAGCTCCTCTCGGAGGTCTGGGGCTACGCGGCCGCAGCGGGCACCCGCACCGTCGACGTCCACGTGGCCCAGCTGCGCGGCAAGCTCGGCGCAGCGAGCCCGATCCGGACGGTGCGCGGGGTCGGCTACGCGGCCGACGAGCGCGGCGATGGCTGAGCCGCGGCTCCCCCCGGTGGCCCCGGCCGGGCCGCGCCGCTCCGGGCTGGCCACCAGGATCACGCTGGTCACCGTCGCCGTGGCGGTGGTCGCCGTGCTCATCACCGGGCTGGTGTCGTTCAGCCTGGTACGGGGTGCGGCCGAGGACCAGGCGCGCAACGCGCTCGGTCGGCAGGCAGATCTGATCGCGGCCCAGTTCGACCGCACGAACACCCAGCCGGTGGCCCTGCTGCGGGTGCTTCGTCGCGAGGGCATCCGGATCAACGTCGTCGGCGCCAACGGCACCGGGCCGGCCTACCTCAGTGCGGACGACAAGGCGGTCCTCGCGGCCGGCGAGCCGCTCTCGATCGAGGCGACGGTCAACGGCGAGCGGGTCTTCGTCGAGGGCCGCCCGCTGGCCGACGGCGGTTCCGTCGTGGTCGAGCAACCTGCGTCGGCCGCGGCGTCCGACGAGTCGGCAGCCAGGCGCCGGCTGGTCATCCCGTTGCTGCTGGGCCTGGTCGGCGCCGGGCTGGCCGGTTGGCTGCTCTCACGTCGGCTGGCCCGCCCGCTGCAGGACGCCGCGCGCGGTGCGCACCGCCTCGCCAGCGGCGCGAGGGACGTGCGCCTGGAGCCGGCCGGCCCCGCCGAGGTCGCCGAGCTCGCGGAGGCGCTGAACGCGCTGAACGGCGCGCTGGTCACCAGCGAGGGACGGGAGCGCGAGTTCCTGCTGTCCGTCTCGCACGAGCTCCGCACCCCGCTGACCGCGGTGCGCGGGTACGCCGAGGCGCTCGCGGACGGTGTGGTGCCGCCGGGCGAGGTGGCCCGCACCGGCGCGACCGTGCTGGACGAAGCCAACCGGCTGGAACGGCTCGTCGCCGACCTGCTCGACCTCGCCCGGCTCCGAGCCCAGGACTTCCGGCTCGACGTCGTTCCCGTCGACCTCGGCGGGCTGGTGAAGCAGGCCGGCGAGGTGTGGCGGGCGAGGTGCCTGCCGTACGGCGTCGACCTCCGCGTCGAGGTGCCGGCCTTCCCGGTGGTCGTCCGCACCGACCCGGTCCGGGTGCGGCAGATCATCGACGGTCTGGCCGAGAACGCCTTGCGGGTGGTGCCGTCCGGCGCCCCGATCGTCCTTGCCGTGCACCCGCTCGCGGGCGGTGCTGTCGTCGAGGTGCGAGACGGTGGCCCCGGCCTCTCGGACGACGACCTGCGGGTGGCGTTCGACCGCGCAGCCCTGTACGAGCGGTACCGCGGGGTCCGGCGGGTGGGGACCGGGTTCGGCCTCGCCCTGGTCCAGGGCCTGACCCAACGCCTGGGGGGCACCGCTACGGCCGGGCACGCTCCCGAGGGTGGGGCCAGGTTCAGCGCCGCCCTTCCGTCGTTGCCCTGAAACGGCTGCTCTGCTGCTCGCGCCGGCGCCCGCACCGGGTTCGCCTGACCCGGAGCAGTGCCTCGACAGGCGCCGTGCACGAGGTGTCCCGTATGCCCGATACCCTGGCGGTCCGAGCCTGACATCCAGGCGCCTGTTCAGGTGCAGCGCTGGCGCAGCGAAGGAGGACCTCGAGTGAGCGTGCTCGACGACATCCTGGCCGGCGTCCGCGCCGACCTCGAATCCAGGCAGGCCCTCGTCTCCCTCGACGATCTCAAGGAGCGCGCGGCGAAGCGCCCGGCCGCCCGCGACGGATTCTCCGCACTGCGCAAGGACGACGGCGTCACCGTGATCGCCGAGGTCAAGCGCAGCAGCCCGTCCAGGGGCGAGCTCGCCTCCATCGACGACCCTGCCTCGCTGGCCGCCGACTACGAGTCCGGTGGCGCGGCCGTGATCAGCGTGCTCACCGAGGAGCGCCGGTTCGGCGGCACGCTCGCCGACCTCGACGCC
Source organism: uncultured Actinomycetota bacterium (assembly GCA_963819215.1). GTDB lineage: Bacteria > Actinomycetota > Actinomycetes > Prado026 > Prado026 > CAWFVK01. The sequence goes on from CAWFVK010000011.1 coordinate 162,457, forward strand.
GTGCGTGCCGCCGTCGACATCCCGGTGCTGCGCAAGGACTTCATCGTCACCAGCTACCAGCTGTGGGAGGCCAGGGCGCACGGCGCCGACCTCGCGCTGCTCATCGTCGCCGCCCTCGACCAGTCCGCCCTGGTCTCCCTCGTCGAGCGCGCCGACTCCATCGGGCTCACCCCGCTGGTCGAGGTCCACGACGACGAGGAGGCGCTGCGCGCGGTGGACGCCGGCGCCAGGGTGATCGGGGTCAACGCGCGTGACCTCCGCACCCTCGAGGTCGACCGCTACACCTTCGCCAAGGTCGCGCCGGCGATCCCCGACCACCTCGTGAAGGTCGCCGAGTCCGGCGTGCGCGGTCCGCACGACCTCATCGAGTACGCCAGGGCGGGGGCCGACGCGGTGCTCGTCGGCGAGTCCCTGGTCACCGGGCGCGACCCGCGCGCCGCCGTGCACGAGCTGGTGAACGCCGCGAGCCACCCGGCGCTGCGACGCCGCGGATGACCCGACCGAGGCGACCTGACCGAGTGCGACCGGCCGAGGATGACCTGAGCCGATGACCGACGTGAGCACCCAGCGACGACGCACCCAGTCGATCCCCGAGGCCGGACGGCGACGCGACCGCCGGACGCCGCCGGTCACTTCGGCCCGTACGGCGGGCGGTTCGTCCCCGAGGCGCTGGTCGAGGCCCTGGACCAGCTCACCGCGGCCTACGACTCCGCCAGGGTCGACCCCGAGTTCCTCGCCCGCCTCGAGCACCTGCAGCGCACCTACACCGGGCGGCCCGAGCCCGATCACCGAGGCGACCCGGCTCTCCGAGCACGTCGGGGGCGCCCGGATGCTGCTCAAGCGCGAGGACCTCAACCACACCGGCTCGCACAAGATCAACAACGTCGCTCGGCGCAGGGCTGCTGACCTTGCGCATGGGCAAGACCCGGGTGATCGCCGAGACCGGTGCCGGTCAGCACGGCGTCGCCTCCGCCACCGCCTGCGCGCTGCTCGGCCTGGAGTGCGTGGTCTACATGGGCGAGGAGGACACCCGCCGGCAGGCGCTCAACGTCGCGCGGATGAAGCTCCTCGGCGCCGAGGTCGTGCCGGTGTCGACCGGGTCGCCGCACCTTGAAGGACGCCATCAACGAAGCCATGCGGGACTGGGTCTCCAACGTCGACAGCACGCACTACATCCTCGGCACGGTGGCCGGCCCGAGCCCGTTCCCGCGGATGGTCCGCGACTTCCAGCGGGTGATCGGGGACGAAGCCAGGGCGCAGGTCCTGGAGCTGACCGGGCGCGCTGCCCGACGCCGTCACCGCGTCGGTCGGGGGCGGGTCGAACGCGATCGGGATCTTCTACGCCTTCATCGACGACCCCTCGGTCCGCCTGGTCGGGTTCGAGGCCGGTGGCGACGGCGTCGAGACGGGCCGGCACGCCGCGACCATCACCGGGGGGCGCGCCCGGCGTCCTGCACGGCGCCCGTTCGTACCTCCTGCAGGACGACATGGGGCAGACCATCGAGTCGCACTCGATCAGCGCCGGGCTCGACTACCCGGGCGTCGGGCCTGAGCACGCCTGGCTGCAACGACACCGGCCGCGCGACCTACCGCCCGGTCACGGACAAGCAGGCGATGGACGCGTTCGCCCTGCTCTGCCGCACCGAGGGGATCATCCCGGCGATCGAGTCGGCGCACGCCATCGCCGGCGCCGTCGACTCGGGCGCGAGCTCGGGCCGGACGCGACGTCCTGGTCAACCTCTCGGGCCGCGGGGACAAGGACGTCGACACCGCGGCGGCGTGGTTCGGCCTCATCAGCGAGCAGGACGCCAGCACCATCACGGCGGGAGAGCAGCTGTGAGCACCCTCGCGGACGACCTTCGCCCGCACCCGAGCCGAAGGCCGAGCGGCGCTGGTCGGCTACCTTCCGGCCGGGTACCCGAGCGTCGATGGCGGGATCGAGGCCCTGACGGCGATGGTGGACGCCGGCGTGCGACATCATCGAGATCGGCCTGCCCTACTCCGACCCGTTGATGGACGGCCCGACCATCCAGGACGCCGTCGAGCAGGCGCTCGCCGCCGGCACGACCACCGAGACGTCCTCACGCACGGTCGAGGCCGTCGCAGCCACCGGCGCAGCCACCCTCGTCATGAGTACTGGAACCCGATCGAGCGGTTCGGCGTCGAGGCGTTCGCGCGTGAGATCGCCGACGCCGGCGGCGTCGGAGTCATCACCCCTGACCTCATCCCGGACGAGGCCGGCCCGTGGCTGGCCGCGGTCGACAGCGCCGGGATCGACCCGGTCTTCCTGGTCGCGCCGTCCTCGACCACGGCCCGGATCGAGCGGGTCGTGTCGGTCACCCGCGGGTTCGTCTACGCCGCGTCGACGATGGGGGTGACCGGGGTGCGCGATGCCGTGGCCGACCGCGCCGAGACGCTGGTCAGCGCGCACCCGGCAGGCCACCGACCTGCCGATCTGCGTCGGTCTCGGCGTCTCGACGGCGGCGCAGGCGCGCGAGGTCGCCGGTTACGCGGACGGCGTCATCGTCGGTTCGGCCTTCGTCCGCCTGCTGCTCGACGCCGCCACGCCTGCTGCCGGGGTGGCTGCGGTCGCCGCGCTGGCCGCCGAGCTCGCCGAGGGCGTCCGCCTGCCCGTCTCGGCCTGAGCACTCGCCGGCCGGCTTGCCTGTCCGTGGTCTCACTCCCGTGCCCGGCGGGAACTCCGTTGACGGCGCCGTTCGTCGGACCGGCATGAGACCTCCGGGTCCGGTGCTCGTGCGGACCGGCAGACCAGGGCTGCTCCTGTCCTCGGTGGGGTTGGTCCTGCTGGTCGTGGCGCTGGCCGCCTGCTCGCGCGCTCCAGAACGTGACGGTGCCCTCGATGCCCTGGGGCTCAGCGACACCAGCACCGGGATGCATGGCGACGTCGTCGCCGACCCGTACTCCAAGCCGGGGGTCGAGCTCGTCGACACCCGGGGTGAGGCCTTCACGATCGCGCACGACGCGACCAAGCCGGTGGTGCTGGTCTTCTTCGGCTACACCCGCTGCCCCGCGCTGTGCGGAACCGTGCTGGCCGATCTCGCGGCGGCGCTGCGACCACTCGACCCAGGGACGCGGCAGCGCATCGAGGTCCTCTTCGTCTCCATCGACCCCGAACGGGACACGCTCCCCGTGCTCCGGAAGTACCTCGACCAGTACGACCCGACCTTCGTGGGCCTGACCGGCACCGAGGATCACCTGCACAGCGTCGCCAAGGCGCTCGGGGTGGCCCTGACCGGCCGGGAGCCCGCCAAGACGGGCTACACGATCGGGCACGGCGTCCAGGTGATCGGCTTCGGCCCGGACGGTCTCGCCCACGTCATCTGGATGCCGGGCACGCCGGTCGATGACCTGCGCGCGGACGTCGCCCGACTAGCCTCTTGACCATGAGCACCCTGGCGGCGAGCGGTGGGCGCACGCCTCGTTTCGCCGGCACCCCTGCCCAGCTCTGGGCGACCACCGTCGTCAGGGTGGCGCTCGGACTCGTCATGGTCGTCGCCGGTGCGCTCAAGATCAGCAACCCGGACGAGGCGGTTCGAGCCGTCCAGGCGTACCAGATCCTGCCGAGTGGCATCGACCAGGTCGTGGGGTACGCGCTCCCGCTGGTGGAGATCGTCATCGGGCTGCTGCTGATCATCGGGCTGGGGACCCGGATCGCAGCCGTGCTCGCGGGGATCTTCATGGTCGTGTTCATCGTCGCCGTCTCGAGCGCCTGGATCCGCGGCCTGTCGATCGACTGCGGCTGCTTCGGTGGTGGGGGTGCGGTCTCGCCCGAGGGCAAGGCCTGGCGGTACGCGTCCGAGATCCTGCGTGATCTCCTGTTCGCCGGGATGGCGTCGTTCATCGCCGTGTTCCCGGCGAGCCGGTTCGCCATCGACGGCTCCGGCCGAGTGGGTACTGGCGACCTCGGGCTGCTCGACGAGCTGGATGATGACGACCCGGAGGAGGACTCGGGGGACGACTGGGATGACGACCCGGGCGGGCAGCCGCTCGACGTTAGGCGTGACCACGCGCACGATGGAGACGAGGAGAGGGACCGATGAGCAGCTCGACCGGCGGCGCCAAGAAGCGCGAGGCACGGGAGCGCCTTGCCGCTGAGCGCGCGGCGGCCGCGGCTGCCCAGCGGCGCAAGGACAGGTTGGTCCGTGGGGGCATCGTGGCCCTCATCGTCATCGTCGTCGTGGGCATCGGCGCGATCGTGGTGCTCACGCGCAAGACGACCGTCGACCCGAACGCCGCGAAGCCAGCCGGCGTCCTCGCCAACTACGGCGTGCCGAGCGGGACGGCGAGCAAGCCCGTGGTGGACCTCTACGAGGACTTCCAGTGCCCCATCTGCAAGCACTTCGAGGACACCATCGGCGCGACCGTCGAGGAGCAGGTCGCGAAGGGCAACATCAAGGTCGTCTACCACCCGCTGCACTTCCTCGACGACAACCTCGGGAACGACTCCTCGTTCCGGGCCGCCAACGCGTCTGGCTGCGCCCAGGACCAGGGCAAGTTCGTGGAGTTCCACGACACGGTCTACAAGAACCAGCCCAGCAAGGAGGGCGCCGGCTACACGGACGCCCAGCTGATCGAGTTCGGCCGTACCGCGGGGGTCCCTGACATGGACACGTTCACCAAGTGCGTCCAGGACCAGCACTTCAAGGGCTGGGTCGACGCGGTCGCCGCGCAGGGTCAGTCGGCGGGCATCACCGGGACGCCGACGTACCTCGTCGACGGCAAGAAGATCGACTTCTCGAACGACGACACGAGCTGGAAGAGCACGTTCCTGTCGGCCATCGGGCAGGGCTGATCCCGGTGACCGACCTCCTCGCGTCCATCCCCAGCCCCTCGCAGGGGGTCTGGAACCTCGGCCCGTTCCCGATCAGGGGATACGCGCTGTGCATCATCGCGGGGATCATCTTCGCGGTCTGGTACACCGACCGCCGGTGGGTGGAGCGCGGCGGTCGCAAGGGCACGACCGGTGACGTCGCGGTCTGGGCCGTGCCGTTCGGGATCATCGGTGGGCGGATCTACCACGTCGTCACGAGCCCGCAGGCCTACTTCGGCGAGGGCGGCCACCCGATCGACGCCCTGAAGATCTGGCAGGGCGGCCTCGGCATCTGGGGAGCGGTGGCCTTCGGTGCGCTCGGTGCGCTGATCGGCTGCCGGCGGCAGGGGATCCTGCTGCCGCCTTTCGCCGACGCGCTGGCGCCCGGCCTGCTCGTCGCCCAGGCTCTCGGCCGGTGGGGCAACTGGTTCAACCAGGAGCTCTTCGGACGCCCGACGACCTTGCCCTGGGGGCTCCAGATCGACCCGGCGCACCGGCCACCCGGCTACGAGGCGTTCGCCACCTACCAGCCGACCTTCCTGTACGAGTCGTTGTGGTGCCTGGCGATGGCGGCCGTCATCGTCTGGGCGGACCGCCGGTTCAACCTCGGCCACGGCCGGGCGTTCCTGCTGTACGGCGCGCTCTACACCTTCGGCCGGTTCTGGTTCGAGCTCCTGCGCATCGACGACGCGAACCACATCCTGGGTCTGCGGGTGAACACGTGGGTGTCCAGCATCGTCTTCGTGGTCTCGGTCGGGGCGTTCATCTGGTCGGCGCGCAACCGCCCCGGACGTGAGACCTCCCTGCTCAGGAACCCCGAGGAGAGCGTCGCGCACGAGGAACCCGCCGACCCGGTGGAGTCCGAACAACCCACCTGACCCGCACATTTCAGGCGTGTTACCGTACGTCCACCACTAGGGCCAACGTCGTCCCTGCAGCCCAGCAGCAAGACGACGATCGGGGTTCATCCCATGCCCGCCGGTTTCAGCACCCTCCCGCCCGCGCAGGGCCTGTACGACCCTGCGCGCGAGCACGACGCCTGCGGGGTCGCCTTCGTCGCCACCCTCGCCGGCGCGCCGAGCCACGACATCGTCGAGCAGGCGCTGACCGCCCTGCGCAACCTCGAGCACCGCGGCGCCTCCGGCGCCGAGCCCGACTCCGGCGACGGCGCCGGCATCCTCCTGCAGGTCCCCGACCGCTTCTTCCGCGCCGTGGTCGGCTTCGAGCTCCCGCCGGCAGGTAGCTACGCCGTCGGCACCGCGTTCCTGCCCGGTCGACGACGGCGGCCTGGCCGAGGTCGGCATCGAGCGGATCGCCGCCGAGGAGGGCCTCACCGTGCTCGGCTGGCGTGACGTCCCCACCGGCGACGGGCTCGTGGGTCCGACCGCCCGTCGGTCCATGCCGCGCTTCCGCCAGCTGTTCCTGTCGGCCACCCTCGCCTCGGCGAGCTCGCCACCGACCTGGTGCTCGACCGGCTGGCCTTCGTGCGTGCGCAAGCGCGCCGAGCGCGAGTCCGGCGTCTACTTCCCGTCGCTGTCCGGCCGCACCATCGTCTACAAGGGCATGCTCACCACCGGCCAGCTCGAGCCGTTCTTCCCCGACCTGTCGGACCAGCGGGTGGAGTCGCGCGCTCGCGCTGGTCCACTCGCGCTTCTCCACCAACACCTTCCCGTCCTGGCCGCTGGCCCACCCGTACCGGTTCGTCGCCCACAACGGTGAGATCAACACCGTCAAGGGCAACCGCAACTGGATGCGCGCCCGGGAGGCCAGCTCGCGAGCCGACGCTGATCCCGGGCGACCTCGAGCCGGCTGCTTCCCGATCTGCACGCCGGGCGGCAGCGACTCCGCGTCCTTCGACGAGGTGCTCGAGCTGCTGCACCTGGGCGGCCGCTCGCTGCCGCACGCGGTGCTGATGATGATCCCGGAGGCGTGGGAGAACCACGCCGACGATGGACCCGGCGCGCCGCGCGTTCTACGCAGTTCCACGCCACGCTGATGGAGCCGTGGGACGGCCCGGCCTGCGTGACGTTCACCGACGGCACGGTGATCGGCGCCGTGCTCGACCGCAACGGGCTGCGCCCCGGCCGCTACTGGGTCACCGACGACGGCCTGGTCGTGCTCGCCAGCGAGGTCGGCGTGCTCGACATCCCGCCGGAGACGGTCGTGCGCAAGGGTCGGCTGCAGCCGGGCCGGATGTTCCTGGTCGACACCGCGGCCGCGCCGGATCGTCGAGGACGAGGAGATCAAGGCCGAGCTCGCCGCCGAGCAGCCCTACGACGAGTGGCTGCACGCCGGCCTCGCTGACCTCGACGACCTGCCCGAGCGCGAGCACGTCACGCACACCCACGAGTCGGTGATCCGCCGGCAGCAGACCTTCGGCTACACCGAGGAGGAGCTGCGGATCCTGGTCGCCCCGATGGCCCGCACCGGCGCCGAGGCCGATCGGGCTCGATGGGCACCGACACGCCGGTGGCCGTGCTGTCGGCACCGCCCGCGGCTGCTCTTCGACTACTTCACCCAGGCTGTTCGCGCAGGTGACCAACCCGCCGCTGGACGCCATCCGCGAGGAGCTCGTCACCTCGCTGGCGACGCTCATCGGGCCGGAGCAGCAACCTGCTGGCGGCCGACGCCGGCGGCCTGCCGGCAGGTCGTGCTGCCGTTCCCGGTGATCGACAACGACGAGCTCGCCAAGATCCTGCACATCAACGCCGACGGCGACCTGCCTGGCTTCAACGCCACCAACGATCCGCGGGCTGTACCGGGTCGGCGGCGGCGGCGCCGCCCTCGCCAAGCGCCTGGAGCGAGATCTGCTGCCGAGGCGTCGGCCGCGATCGCCGGCGGCGTCCGCGTGCTGGTGCTCTCCGACCGCGACTCCGACGCCGAGCACGCGCCGATCCCGTCGCTGCTGCTCGACCTCGGCGGTGCACCACCACCTGGTGCGCAGCCGACGAGCGGCACCAAGGTCGTCGCTGCTGGTCGAGGCCGGCGACGTCCGCGAGGTGCACCACGTCGCGCTGCTCATCGGCTACGGCGCCGCCGCGGTCAACCCGTACCTCGCGATGGAGAGCGTCGAGGACCTCGCGGCCGCGGGGGCGCTCGGTGACCTCACGCCCGAGAAGGCGATCCGCAACCTGATCAAGGCGCTCGGCAAGGGCGTGCTCAAGGTCATGTCCAAGATGGGCATCTCGACGGTCGGCCTCCTACCAGCGGCGCCCAGGTGTTCGAGGCGATCGGCCTCAGCAAGGAGCTCGTCGACAAGTACTTCACCGGCACGGCCTCCCAGCTCGGCGGCATCGGGCTCGACGCCGTCGCGGCCGAGGTCGCGAGCCGGCACGCCACCGCGTACCCGACCACGGGGATCTCGCCCGCCCACCGCAGGCTGGACGTCGGTGGGGAGTACCAGTGGCGCCGCGAGGGCGAGCAGCACCTCTTCGACCCGGAGACGGTGTTCCGGCTGCAGCACTCGACGCGGGCGGGCCGGTACGACATCTTCAAGCAGTACACGGCGCGGGTCGACGAGCAGGCGCAGCGGCTGATGACCCTGCGCGGGCTCTTCCGCTTCCAAGGCGGATCGTCCGCGCGGTCCCGATCGACGAGGTCGAGCCCGTCTCGGCGATCGTCGCCCGGTTCTCCACGGGGGCGATGTCCTACGGCTCGATCTCGCAGGAGGCCCACGAGACGCTGGCGGTCGCCATGAACCGGCTGGGTGCCAAGTCGAACACCGGCGAGGGCGGCGAGGACCCGGAGCGGTTCGAGCCGCTCGCGAACGGCGACTCCCGCAAGTCCAAGATCAAGCAGGTCGCCTGCGGTCGGTTCGGGGTGACCAGCGAGTACCTCGTGAGCGCCGAGGACATCCAGATCAAGATGGCCCAGGGCGCGAAGCCCGGTGAGGGCGGCCAGCTGCCGGGGCACAAGGTCTATCCCTGGATCGCGAAGACCCGGCACTCCACGCCTGGCGTCGGTCTCATCTCGCCGCCGCCGCACCACGACATCTACTCGATCGAGGACCTCGCCCAGCTGATCCACGACCTGAAGAACGCCAACCGGCGCGCCAGGGTGCACGTCAAGCTCGTCTCCGAGGTCGGGGTCGGCACCGTCGCGGCCGGCGTGGCCAAGGCGCACGCCGACGTCGTGCTGATCTCCGGCCACGACGGCGGCACGGGCGCGTCACCGCTCACCTCGCTCAAGCACGCGGGCGACGCCCTGGGAGCTCGGCCTCGCCGAGACCCAGCAGACGTTGCTGCTGAACGGACTGCGCGACCGGATCGTGGTGCAGACCGACGGCCAGCTGAAGACCGGCCGGGACGTCGTCATCGCCGCGCTGCTCGGCGCCGAGGAGTTCGGCTTCGCCACCGCACCGCTGGTCGTCATCGGGCTGCATCCTCATGCGGGTCTGCCACCTGGACACCTGCCCGGTCGGGCGTCGCCACCCAGAACCCGGAGCTGCGCTCGCGGTTCAGCGGCACAGCCGGAGTTCGTGGAGACCTTCTTCGAGTACATCGCCGAGGAGGTCAGGGAGCACCTCGCCGCGCTCGGCTTCCGCATCCGTCGCCGAGGCCGTCGGCCAGGCCGAGGTGCTGGACGTCTCGGCCGCTGTGCAGCACTGGAAGGCCAGCGGGCTCGACCTCAGCCCCGATCCTGCACGTGCCGGCGCTGCCACGCGGGCACCGATCGCCGGTGCACCAGGACGCAGGACCACGGGCTCGACCGTGCGCTGGACAACGAGCTCATCGAGCTGTGCGAGGAGGCCCTGGCAAGCGGTGCGCCGGTGCGCGCCGCGCTGCCGATCCGCAACGTGAACCGGACGGTCGGCACCATGCTGGGCGCCGAGCTCACCCGCCGGCACGGCGGCGCCGGGCTCGCCGACGGCACCATCGACCTCACCTTCACCGGCTCGGCCGGGCAGTCGTTCGGCGCGTTCCTGCCTCCCGGCATCACCCTGCGCCTCGAGGGCGACGCCAACGACTACGTCGGCAAGGGGCTGAGCGGCGGCCGGGTCGTGGTCCGGCCCGACCGTGCCGCGCCGTTCGTGGCCGAGGAGAACGTCCTGGCCGGCAACGTCATCCTCTACGGCGCGACCGCGGGCGAGGCCTTCCTGCGCGGCGTCGTCGGCGAGCGCTTCGCCGTGCGGAACTCCGGTGCGACCGCCGTGGTCGAAGGTGTCGGCGACCACGCCTGCGAGTACATGACCGGCGGCCGGGTGGTGGTCCTCGGCTCCACCGGTCGCAACCTGGCGGCCGGGATGTCCGGGGGAGTGGCCTACGTCATCGACCTCGACGAGGGGCTGGTCAACCGCGAGATGGTCGACCTCGAGACGCTGGACGCCGACGACACCGAGTTCCTGGCCTCGGTGGTCGCCCGGCACGAGGAGGAGACCGGCTCGCCGCTCGCCGCCGAGCTGCTCGCCGACTGGCCGGTCGCCCAGACCCGGTTCACCAAGATCATGCCGCGCGACTACAAGCGGGTGCTCGCCGCCGGCCTGCGCGCCGAGCGCGACGGCATCAACCTGCTCGACGAGATCATGGAGGCCACCCGTGGCTGACCCGAGGGGCTTCCTCACGACGGCTCGCGAGGTCCCACGCCGACGGCCGGTCGACCTTCGCCTGATGGACTGGCGCGAGGTGTACGAGGCCGCCGAGCAGGGCCTGACCCAGGCGCAGGCCGGGCGCTGCATGGACTGCGGCATCCCGTTCTGCCACGAGGGCTGCCCGCTGGGGAACCTCATCCCGGAGTGGAACGAGCTCACCTGGCGGGACGAGTGGCGGCCGGCCATCGAGCGGCTGCACGCGACCAACAACTTCCCGGAGTTCACCGGCCGGCTGTGCCCGGCGCCGTGCGAGAGCGCCTGCGTGCTCGGCATCAACCAGCGACCCGGTCACCATCAAGCAGGTCGAGGTCGTCGATCATCGACCGCGCCTGGGAGTCCGGCTGGGTCGAGCCGCAGCCGCCGTCCCGCCTGTCCGGCCGACTGTTGCGGTCGTCGGCTCAGGCCCCGCCGGGCTGGCGGTGGCTCAGCAGCTGACCAGGGCCGGTCACACCGTCGCGGTGCTCGAGCGAGCCGACCGGATCGGCGGCCTGCTGCGGTACGGCATCCCCGAGTTCAAGATGGAGAAGAGCCACCTCGACCGGCGGCTCGAGCAGATGGCGGCCGAGGGAACCAAGTTCCGTCCTGGCGTCAGCGTCGGCGTCGACGTCACCGGCAGCGACCTGCGCGCCCGGTTCGATGCGGTGGTGCTGGCCGTGGGTGCGACGGCTGCCCGCGACCTGCCGGTGCCTGGGCGGGACCTCGCCGGGGTGCACCAGGCGATGGAGTACCTGCCGTGGTCGAACCACGTGCAGCAGGGTGACCTCGAGCAGTCCCCGATCGACGCCAAGGGCAAGGCCGTCGTCATCCTCGGTGGCGGTGACACCGGCGCGGACTGCCTGGGCACGGCGTTGCGCCAGGGCGCGACGTCGGTGACGCAGCTCGAGATCATGCCGCGCCCGCCGCAGGAGCGTCCGAGCGCGCAGCCCTGGCCCACCCACCCGATGGTCTACCGGGTCTCCAGCGCGCACGAAGAGGGTGGCGACCGGCTCTTCGCCTTGAGCACGAAGCAGTTCCTCGACGACGGCGCCGGCAACGTGCGGGCCATCGAGCTGACCGAGGTCGAGCTCGTCGACGGCAGGTTCACCGAGGTCCCGGGCTCGCTGCGCGAGCTCGAGGCAGACCTGGTGCTGCTCGCCATGGGTTTCACCGGACCTGAGCCGGGCGGCCTGCTCGACCAGCTCGGGGTCTCGCTCGACGCGCGTGGCGCGATCGTCCGGGACGCCTCGTTCGCGAGCGGGGTCGAGGGCGTGTTCGTCGCCGGTGACGCCGGCCGAGGTCAGTCGTTGATCGTCTGGGCGATCGCGGAGGGGCGCGCCTGCGCCGCCGCGGTGGACGCCTTCCTGACGGGCTCGACGATCCTGCCGGCCCCCATCGCCCCGACGACACGCTCGATGGTGGTCTAGACCAACTCGCCGCTGCGGGAGGGCTTTCGGGGTCGGGATTCTCGATAGGCTCGACGTATGCGTCGCGCCAAGATCGTCTGCACCCTCGGCCCAGCCACCGCCTCGCTCGAGGCCATCCGCGGTCTTGTCGCCGCCGGCATGGACGTCGCCAGGCTGAACCTCAGCCACGGCACCTATGCCGACCACGAGCAGGTCTATCGCAACGTCCGGCAGGCCGCCGACGAGAGCGGGCGAGGGGTCGGCATCCTGGTCGACCTGCAGGGCCCGAAGATCCGGACCGGCGTCTTCTCCGACGGCCCCGTGCTGCTGACGGCCGGGGAGCGCTTCACCATCACGACCGACGACGTCGCCGGCACCGTCCACCAGGTGTCCACCACGTACCACGGCCTCACCGGCGATGCCGTGGCCGGCGACCGCATCCTCATCGACGACGGCAAGGTCGCCCTCGTCGTCGAGGAGATCGTGGGCTCCCGGGTGATCACCACCGTCCTTGAGGGCGGCATGGTCTCGGACCACAAGGGCATCAACCTGCCCGGCGTCGCGGTCAGCGTGCCAGCGATGTCCGAGAAGGACATCGAGGACCTCCGCTGGGGCCTGCTCATCGGCGCCGACCTCATCGCGCTGTCCTTCGTGCGCAGCGCCCGCGATCTCCTGGACGTGCACGAGGTCATGGACGCCGTGGGGATCCGCCGGCCGGTCCTCGCCAAGATCGAGAAGCCGCAGGCGGTGGAGAACCTCGACGAGATCATCGCCGCCTTCGACGGCATCATGGTCGCGCGCGGCGACCTCGGCGTGGAGCTCCCGCTGGAGGACGTCCCGCTGGTGCAGAAGCTCGCGGTGCGCAAGGCGCGGCGGGCAGCCAAGCCGGTGATCGTGGCGACCCAGATGCTCGAGTCGATGATCGGTGCCTCGCGCCCCACCAGGGCCGAGACCTCGGACGTCGCCAACGCGGTGCTCGACGGCGCGGACGCGCTCATGCTGTCGGGCGAGACGTCGGTGGGCGCCTACCCGACCGAGACGGTCCGCACGATGGCCCGCATCATCACCGCTGTGGAGGAGAAGGCGCTGGCCGACCTCCCGAAGCTCGCCGGGTCACCGACCTCGAAGGCCGGCGCGATCTGCCAGGCCGCCGGAACGGTGGGGCCGATCGTCGACGCCAAGTACCTCGTCGCGTTCACCCAGACCGGGTCCTCGGCGCAGCGGCTCGCCCGGAACCGGTCCATCATCCCGTTGGTGGCCTTCACACCGATCCCGGAGGTCCGCAACCAGCTCTCGCTGACCTGGGGGGTCGAGGCGTTCCTGGTGCCGATGGTGCGGCACACCGACGAGCTGGTGCTGCAGGTCGACCACGCGCTGCTCGACCTCGGCCGGTGCGAGGAGGGCGACAACGTCGTCGTCGTCGCCGGTGCGCCGCCGGGGATCCCCGGTTCGACGAACGCCCTGCGCGTGCACCGGATGGGCGATGCCGTGAACGCCGTCGCCCCCGCGTACGTCCCGGCCACCTAGCCGCAAGGCCTGCGCTGGGCCTGCGCAGGGCCGCCGCGCGAGCAGGTCCAGCGGGGCTGCGCGGCGCCGCTAGTCCAGCGGAAGGGCGCGCCTCGCCTCGGCGTTGAGGACCCCCCAGGCGATGAACTGCTCGACCAGCACGCTGGGCGTCGCGTCGTAGATGACTGCGAGCGTCCGCAGGTCTTCCTGACGCACCGAGAGCACGCGTCCGTTGTAGTCGCCGCGCTGGCTCTGGATGGTCGACACGTACCGCGCCAGCGGGCCGGCCTTCTCGGCCGGGACGATCGACAGCCGCTCCAGGTCGAGGACCATGCGCGGCGGTGGTTCCGCCGATCCACCCTCGGCCGAGCCACCGGGGATCAGCTCGGAGACGGGGACGCTGTAGAAGTCCGCGAGCTCAGCCAGCTTCTGCACGGTGACCGCCCGGTCGCCTCGCTCGTACGAGCCCACGACCACGGCTTTCCAACGTCCGAGCGACTTCTCCTCGACACCGTGCAGCGAGAGCCCTTGCTGCGTCCTGATGGCGCGCAACCGAGCCCCTAGTGCACGTGCATAGTCCGATGCCACGAACGCCCCCTACTGTCTCTCGACCGCGATCGGCGGTCGCGCCCCGCCCAACGTGCTGGGCGAGCCGCCGCGACCACCGTCCGTGGTCGTCGTCACTCTCCGTGAAGTTACGGACAGTGATCAAAAGGCGTCAAGGCGGCAACGGAGAGTTCGACCGTTCGGCCAGCTGAACGGGGCCGTCCGGCCAACGCCCGGTCGGCCCAGCGGGGCAGGCAGGCGCGCCCGAACTCCGTCGTCGAGCACGCCCGACGGCTGGTAGCGTGACGGGTGTTCGACATCCTTTAACGACCCGTCCTGCGAGGCGGGGAAGGAGGTCCAGGTCGCTTCATGACGCCCCTGACCGATCACGGCTCGGCCGAACCGGGACATGCTCGTCCCGTGCTGGAGGCCAGCGACATCCAGCGGGCTCTCACCCGCATCGCCCACGAGATCCTCGAGCGCAACAAGGGCGCCGACGGCCTCATGCTGCTGGGCATCCCGACCCGCGGCGTCGCCCTCGCCCACCGGCTGGCCGAGCGCATCAGCCAGGTCGAGGCAGTCTCCGTCCCCGTCGGCTCGCTCGACATCACCATGTACCGCGACGACCTCCGACTGCGGCCGGCCAGGGCGCTCGAGCACACCGAGCTCCCCGGCGGCGGGGTCGAGGGGCAGACCGTCGTGCTGGTCGATGACGTCCTGTTCTCCGGGCGCACCGTCCGGGCCGCTCTGGACGCCCTGAACGATCTCGGGCGCCCGGCCTCGGTGCAGCTCGCGGTGCTGGTCGACCGCGGCCACCGCGAGCTCCCGATCCGGGCCGACTTCGTCGGCAAGAACCTCCCGACCTCGACCAGGGAGACCGTCAAGGTGCTGCTCTCCGAGCACGACGGCCGGGACGCCGTGATCCTCGGCTCCCCGCTAGGGGGGACCGCATGAACCGGCACCTCGTCTCGGCTGCGCGATCTCTCCTACGACGACGCGCTGCTCGTGCTGGACACCGCCGACGAGCTCGCCCGGGTCGCCGACCGGCCGATCAAGAAGCTCCCGACGCTGCGCGGCCGCACGGTGGTCAACCTCTTCTTCGAGGACTCCACCCGGACCCGGATCTCCTTCGAGGCGGCCGCCAAGCGGCTCTCGGCCGACGTCATCAACTTCTCCGCCAAAGGCTCGAGCGTCTCCAAGGGCGAGACGCTCAAGGACACCGCGCTGACGCTGGAGGCGATGGGCGCCGACGCCGTGGTCATCCGGCACGGCTCCAGCGGCGCACCGTACCGGCTCGCCCACTCCGGCTGGATCAACGGCAGCGTGGTCAACGCCGGGGACGGCACCCACGAGCACCCCACGCAGGCGCTGCTGGACGCCTTCACGATGCGCCGGCACCTGGCCGGCGGGCGCGGCGACCTCGCCGGCCGCCGGGTCACCATCGTCGGCGACGTGCTGCACAGCCGGGTCGCGCGCTCGAACGTCCTGCTGCTGGCGACGCTGGGCGCGGAGGTCACGCTCGTCGCACCGCCGACGTTGCTGCCGGTCGGCATCGAGGACTGGCCCTGCCAGGTCTCCTACGACCTGGACGCGCCGCTCCCGAAGACGGACGCGCTGATGATGCTGCGCGTCCAGCGCGAGCGCATGAACGCCGCGTTCTTCCCCAGCACCAACGAGTACAGCCGGCGGTACGGGCTGGACGCCGAGCGCGCCGCGATGCTGCCCGACCACGCGATCGTCATGCACCCGGGTCCGATGAACCGGGGCATGGAGATCGCAGCCGTCGTGGCCGACGGGCCACGCTCGACGATCGTCGAGCAGGTGGCGAACGGCGTCAGCGTGCGGATGGCCGTGCTCTACCTGCTCCTCGGGGGCAGCGAGTCAGCGATCGGCAGCGAGCCGGGCGTCGGCTCGGAACCCGCCAGCCCAGAGAACGAGGAGCGCGCATGACCGCCTGGCTCGTCAGCAACGCCGCACTGCTCGGAGGTGAGCCCACCGACCTCCTGCTGGCGGACGGCGTGATCACTGCGGTGGGCCCCGGCGGCTCGCTGGTCGCGCCTGACGGCGCGGACGTGCTGGACGCGACCGGGCTGGTCGCGCTGCCCGGTCTCGTCGACCTCCACACCCACCTGCGCGAGCCCGGTCGCGAGGACGCCGAGACGGTCGCCACCGGGACGCGTGCGGCCGCGCTCGGCGGGTACACCGTCGTCCACGCGATGGCCAACACCGATCCCGTTGCCGACACCGCCGGCGTGGTCGAGCAGGTCTGGCGCCTCGGTCGCGAGGCAGGCTACTGCGACGTCAAGCCGGTCGGGGCGGTCACCGTCGGCCTCGGCGGTGAGCACCTCGCCGAGCTCGGCGCGATGGCCGACTCGGCCGCGCGGGTACGGGTGTTCTCCGACGACGGCAAGTGCGTGTCGGACGCCGTGCTGATGCGTCGGGCGCTGGAGTACGTCAAGGCGTTCGACGGCGTCGTCGCCCAGCACGCCCAGGAGCCCAGGCTCACCGAGGGCGCGCAGATGAACGAGGGGCCGCTGTCCGGGGTGCTCGGCCTCACGGGCTGGCCCGCAGTCGCGGAGGAGGCCATCGTCGCCAGGGACATCCTGCTGGCCGAGCACGTCGGCTCACGGCTGCACGTCTGCCACGTCTCCACCGCCGGCTCGGTCGACCTCGTGCGGTGGGCGAAGTCGCGCGGGGTCGACGTCACGGCCGAGGTCACCCCGCACCACCTGCTGCTGACCGACGACCTCGCCGCCAGCTACGACCCGATCTACAAGGTGCAGCCACCCCTGCGCTCGAAGGCCGACGTCGAGGCGCTGCGCGAGGGCCTCGCGGACGGCACGATCGACGCCGTGGCCACCGACCATGCCCCGCACCCGGTCGAGGACAAGGACTGCGAGTGGGAGTGGGGGGCGTTCGGGATGGTCGGCCTGGAGACCGCGGTCGGCGTGGTGGCCCAGGCCATGGTCGCCACCGGCCTGCTCGACTGGGCCGGGGTTGCTGACCGGATGTCCTACCGGCCGGCCCGGATCGGTCGGCTGGAGGGCCACGGGCGACCGCTCGAGGTCGGGGCCCCGGCCAACCTCACGCTGATCGACCCTGCGGCGAGCTGGACCGTCGAGCCCTCCCGGCTGGCGTCCAAGAGCCAGAACACCCCGTTCGCGGGGCACGTGCTGCCGGCGAAGGTGGTGGCGACGTTCTTGCGAGGTCGCCCCACCGTCCTCGAGGGGGTCCTGGCATGAGCGACCAGCCCGCGCTGCTCGTCCTGGAGGACGGCCGCACCTTCCGCGGCGAGGCCTACGGCGCCGTCGGCGAGACGTTCGGCGAGGCAGTGTTCTGCACCGCGATGACGGGGTACCAGGAGACGCTCACCGACCCGTCGTACCACCGGCAGGTGGTGGTGATGACCGCCCCGCACATCGGCAACACCGGGGTCAACGACGAGGACCCCGAGTCCGGCCGGATCTGGGTCAGCGGCTACGTCGTACGCGATCCCTCGCCGCTGCCGTCGTCGTGGCGGTCCCGTCGCTCGCTCGACGACGAGCTCGCCGCGCAGGGCGTCGTCGGCATCAGTGGCATCGACACCCGGGCGCTGACCCGGCACCTGCGCGAGCGCGGCGCGATGCGCGTGGGGGTGTCCTCGGTCGAGCGTGACGAGAGCGCGCTGCTGGCCCGGGTCCTCGCGCAGCCGTCCATGGCTGGTGCGGACCTGGCCGACGAGGTCTCGACGGCCGAGCCCTACATCGTCCCGGCGATCGGCGAGCGCCGGTTCGTCGTCGCCGCGATCGACCTCGGCATCAAGGCGATGACGCCGCACCGGATGGCCGAGCGCGGCATCGAGGTGCACGTGCTGCCCTCGACCACCAGCGTCGAGGACCTCCTGGCCCTGGGTGCCGACGGAGTGTTCCTCTCCAACGGCCCCGGCGACCCGGCGACCGCGGACCACGCGGTCGCGCTGACCAGGGCGGCCCTCGAGCGTCGCATCCCGCTGTTCGGCATCTGCTTCGGCAACCAGGTCCTCGGGCGCGCCCTCGGGTTCGACACCTACAAGCTCAAGTTCGGGCACCGTGGGACCAACCAGCCGGTGCAGGACCGCAGCACCGGCAAGGTGGAGATCTCCGCGCACAACCATGGCTTCGCCGTCGACGCCCCTGTCGACGGCCCGACGCAGACGCCGTACGGCTGGGTGGCGGTCAGCCACGTGAGCCTGAACGACGGCGTCGTCGAGGGCCTCGTGTGCCGGGACGTCCCGGCGTTCTCGGTGCAGTACCACCCGGAGGCCGCGGCCGGTCCGCACGACTCCGCCTACCTCTTCGACCGCTTCGCCGACCTCATGGCGACCAACAGGCAACCGGGCGAGCCACCGGCCGACCGCACGCAGGGGGTGGCTGGCTGATGCCGCGCCGAACCGACATCAAGAGCGTCCTGGTCATCGGCTCCGGCCCCATCGTGATCGGACAGGCCTGCGAGTTCGACTACTCCGGCACCCAGGCCTGCCGGGTGCTGCGGGCCGAGGGCCTGCGCGTCGTGCTGGTCAACAGCAACCCCGCCACGATCATGACCGACCCGGAGTTCGCCGACGCGACGTACGTCGAGCCGATCAGCCCCGAGATCGTCGAGACGATCATCGAGCGCGAACGGCCCGATGCCTTGCTCGCCACCCTCGGCGGCCAGACGGCCTTGAACTGCGCCGTGGCCCTGCACGAGCGCGGGGTGCTGGCGAAGTACGGCGTCGAGCTCATCGGTGCCGACTTCGACGCCATCCAGCGCGGCGAGGACCGGCAGAAGTTCAAGGAGATCGTCGCCGCGCTGCCCGCGTACCTCGCCGCCGAGTCCGCCCAGTCGGTGATCTGCCACAGCATCGAAGACCTGCTCGCCGGCGCGGCCACGCTCGGCTACCCGATGGTGGTGCGCCCCAGCTTCACCATGGGTGGCGCCGGCTCCGGGCTCGCCTACGACGAGGACGACCTCCGTGCCATCGGAGGGGCGGGCCTGCTGGCGAGCCCCACCACCGAGGTCCTGCTCGAGGAGTCCATCCTCGGCTGGAAGGAGTACGAGCTCGAGCTCATGCGCGACCGGGCGGACAACGTCGTGGTGGTCTGCTCGATCGAGAACCTCGACCCCATGGGCGTTCACACCGGCGACTCGATCACCGTCGCCCCCGCGCTCACCCTGACCGACCGCGAGTACCAGCGGATGCGCGACATCGCGATCGCGGTGATCCGGGCGGTCGGGGTTGACACCGGTGGCTGCAACATCCAGTTCGCGGTCAACCCGGCTGACGGCCGGATCGTCGTCATCGAGATGAACCCGCGCGTGTCCCGTTCGAGCGCCCTCGCCTCGAAGGCCACCGGATTCCCGATCGCCAAGATCGCGGCCAGGCTGGCGATCGGCTACACGCTCGACGAGATCCCGAACGACATCACCAAGGCCACCCCTGCCTCGTTCGAGCCGACCCTGGACTACGTCGTGGTCAAGGTGCCGCGGTTCGCCTTCGAGAAGTTCCCGGGCGCCGATCCCACGCTGACCACCACGATGAAGAGCGTCGGCGAGGCGATGGCGCTGGGTCGCTCGTTCACGGAGGCGTTGCAGAAGGCGTTGCGATCGCTGGAGCGCCCCGACGCGATCCTGCACTGGCGCGGGAGCACCGCTGCGCTCGACAAGCAGGCGCTCATCGCCCAGGCGGCGCTGCCACGCGACGGCCGGCTCACGATCGTGCAGCAGGCGCTGCGTGCCGGTGCGAGCGTCGACGAGCTGTTCGCCGCCACCGGCATCGACCCCTGGTTCCTCGAGCAGATCCGTGGCATCAACGCCCTCGCCGACGTCGTCGCCGCAGCACCGGAGCTCAGCCCCACCCTGCTGCGCAGGGCCAAGCGGGCCGGGTTCTCCGACCGCCAGCTCGGCGAGCTCCGCGGCATGCCCGAGGACGTCGTCCGCGGGGTGCGCCACGCGCTGGGGATCCGCCCGGTCTACAAGACCGTGGACACCTGCGCTGCCGAGTTCGAGGCCAGGACCCCGTACCACTACTCCGCCTACGACGACGAGACCGAGGTCCGGCCCCGCGAGCGGCCGGCCGTGCTGATCCTCGGCAGCGGTCCCAACCGCATCGGCCAGGGCATCGAGTTCGACTACTCCTGCGTGCATGCGGCCATGACGCTGCGCGAGGCCGGCTACGAGACCGTGATGGTCAACTGCAACCCCGAGACCGTCTCGACCGACTACGACACCAGCGACCGGC
The DNA here is from genome assembly GCA_963819215.1 of uncultured Actinomycetota bacterium. Lineage (GTDB taxonomy): Bacteria > Actinomycetota > Actinomycetes > Prado026 > Prado026 > CAWFVK01. The sequence continues at coordinate 182,547 of CAWFVK010000011.1, forward strand.
TGTACTTCGAGCCCCTCACCCTCGAGGACGTCCTCGAGGTCGTGCATGCCGAGCTCGCCGCCGGCCCGGTTGCGGGGGTGATCGTCCAGCTCGGCGGTCAGACCCCGCTGGGGCTCGCGCAGGCCCTCAAGGACAACGGCGTCCCGATCGTCGGCACGTCCCCCGAGGCCATCCACCTGGCGGAGGAGCGCGGCGCCTTCGGGGCGGTGCTGGCCGCGGCCGGCCTGCCCGCACCGCGGTACGGCATGGCGACGAGCAACGACGAGGCGCTGGCCATCTCGCGCGACCTCGGGTACCCCGTCCTGGTACGACCGTCCTACGTGCTGGGCGGTCGCGGCATGGAGATCGTCTACGACGACGCGGCGCTCACCCTCGCCGTCGACCGGATCCACGGCGACGGCAGCTCAGTCGGCGGCTCGGTCGGCAGCTCGGTCGGTGCGCGGTGGGAGCACCCGGTGATGATCGACCGGTTCCTGGACGACGCCGTCGAGATCGACGTCGACGCCCTCTACGACGGCACGGACCTCTACCTCGGCGGGGTCATGGAGCACATCGAGGAGGCCGGGATCCATTCCGGCGACTCGGCGTGCGCGCTGCCGCCGATCACCCTCGGGCGCGCCGAGATCGACCGCATCCGACGCTCCACCGAGGCCATCGCCCGCGGCGTCGGTGTGCGCGGGCTGCTGAACGTGCAGTACGCCCTCGCCGGTGACGTGCTGTACGTCCTCGAGGCCAATCCGCGCGCCTCGCGCACCGTGCCCTTCGTCTCCAAGGCCACCGACGTCCCGCTCGCCAAGGCCGCCGCCCGGGTGATGCTCGGCGAGACCGTCGCTGCGCTGCGAGCCGAGGGTGTCCTGCCGCGGACCGGGGACGGCGGCACGCTGCCGGTCGACTCACCCATCGCGGTGAAGGAGGCCGTCCTGCCCTTCGGGCGCTTCCAGGGCGTCGACACCATCCTTGGGCCCGAGATGCGCTCGACGGGCGAGGTGATGGGTATCGACGCCGTGTTCGGCACCGCGTTCGCGAAGTCGCAGATGGCCGCGTACTCCGGTGGCCTGCCCACCTCGGGCGCGGTCTTCGTCTCGGTGGCGAACCGGGACAAGCGCTCGATGGTGTTCCCGGTCAAGCGCCTCGCCGACCTCGGCTTCCGGATCCTCGCCACCGAGGGCACGGCCGAGGTGCTGCGCCGCAGCGGCGTCGTCGCGACCGTCGTGCGCAAGCACTACCTGCCCGACGACGGCACGCCGGACACCGTGCAGCGGATCCTCGACGGCGAGATCGACCTCATCGTGAACACCCCGTTCGGCGTCGGCGCCAGGCTGGACGGCTACGAGATCCGCACGGCGGCGGTCCGCCGTGGGGTGCCGTCCATCACCACCGTCCAGGGGCTCGCCGCGGCGGTCCAGGGGATCGAGGCCCTGATCCTGGGCGATCTCGGCGTGCGCTCGCTCCAGGAGTACGGTGCCGAACTGCGAGCCCGACGATTGGAGAACGGATGACCCCCGTGCAGGTGCGCGGCGAGGTGCTGTCGATCCGGCGGGTGGGCGAGTACCACGCGCTGACCCTGGTGGCGCCCGGCATCGCCGACGGAGCCCGGCCGGGGCACTTCGTGGCGCTGGCGGTCGGCGGTGACCACTCGTCGATGATGCTCCGCCGTGCCTTCTCGATCTATCGGGTCCAGGAACGCGGCGTCTACGGCGGGACGGTCGAGATCGTCTTCTCGGTCAGCGGCAAGGGCACCGCGTGGCTGGCGAACCGGCACCCGCACGACGCGGTCGACGTCGTGGGCCCGCTCGGGAAGCCCTTCGCGCTCCCCAAGGAGGCCCTGACGGCGACCCTGGTGGGTGGCGGCTACGGCTCTGCCCCGCTGTTCGCGCTCGCCGAGCAGCTGCGAGCCCGCGGCTGCCGGGTCGACTTCGTGCTCGGCGCCGCCACCGAGGGCCGGCTGTTCGGGGCGCTGGAGGCCAAACGGATGGCCAGCCAGGTGTCGATCTGCACCGAGGACGGCACGTTGGGGGAGCGCGGGCGGGTGACCGACGTCCTGCCGCAGATGCTCGAGCGCTCGGCCACCGACGTCGTCTACGCCTGCGGCCCGATGGGCATGCTCAAGGCGGTGCACACGATCGCGACCGCCTACGGTGCGCATTCGCAGTGCGCCGTGGAAGAGGCCATGGCCTGCGGGATCGGCGTCTGCATGACCTGCGTGATGCCGGTCATCGGCGACGACGGCGAGACCCGGATGGTGCGCTCCTGCATCGAGGGGCCCGTCTTCCGCGGCGACCGTGTCCGGTGGGACGACATCGGCACCGTGCCGGCCGACGCAGTGGGTGCCCCGCCGGCCCCGACGCCGCCACCGGCCGCGCCACTGATCGTCGCCGAGCGAGCAGGTGGCTCGCGATGACCCGGATGCGCATCACCACGACGAGGCCGGGGGAGCGGCCGCTGCCCCCGCTCGACATGTCCACCGTGCTCGGCGGGCTGGCGTTGCCGTACCCGGTCCTGACCGCCTCGGGCTGCGCCGCCTCCGGGCGCGAGCTCGAGCAGTTCTTCGACCTCTCGGCCATCGGCGCCGTGGTCACGAAGTCGATCATGCTCAAGCCCCGGTCGGGTCGGGCCACGCCGCGGATGGCCGAGACCGCGAGCGGGATGCTGAACTCCATCGGGCTGCAAGGCCCAGGCATCGACGCCTTCGTCGACAAGGACCTCGCCTGGCTCCGCGGCCGCGGTGTGCGGACGGTCGTCTCCATCGCCGGCGGCAGCGTCGAGGAGTACACCAAGCTCGCCCAGCGGCTGCGGAACACCGACGGTGTCGCGGCGGTGGAGGTGAACATCTCCTGCCCGAACGTGGAGGATCGCGGCCAGGTCTTCGCCTGCGACCCAGCCGCTGCCGCGACCGTCATCGCCTCGGTGCGGCGAGCGACCGCGCCGGGCACCCCCGTCATCGCCAAGCTCTCCCCGGACGTCACCGACATCGTCACCGTGGCCGAGTCGGTGGTCGCGGCTGGGGCTGACGGCCTGGCCATGATCAACACCAGCCTCGGCCTGGTGATCGACCCTGACACGATGCGGCCGGCACTCGGCGGGGTGACCGGAGGGCTGTCGGGGCCGGCCATCCGACCGATCGCCGTGCGCTGCGTGTGGCAGGTCCACCAGGCGCTGCCGGACATCCCGATCCTGGGCATGGGGGGCGTGCGGTCGGGCCTGGACGCGCTCGAGCTGGTGCTGGCCGGTGCCTCGGCGATCTCGGTGGGCACCGCGATCTTCAACGATCCCGGTGCGCCGCTGCGCATCCAGCGTGAGCTCCAGTACGCGCTGGCCGACCGCGGCTTCGAGCGCCTGCGGGACGCCGTCGGGTACGCGCACCGGCCGGGCGACGTCGTCATCGACCCGCTTGGCGCCCGTCAACGATGAACCGGTGGAGCTCGACATCGAGGAGGCAGGCGTATGACGACCGACATCGTGGGACTCGCACCGGTGGCCGTGGCGCTGGATTCGGCCGACCTCGACGTCGCGCTCGGCTGGGCGAGCGACACCGGGCCGTACGTCAGCGCCGTCAAGGTCGGCCTGGAGCTCTTCGTCCGGTTCGGTCGGGATGCCGTCGAGCGCGCCGGTCAGGCCTCGGGGCGTCCGGTCTTCCTCGACCTCAAGCTGCACGACATCCCCAACACCGTGGCCGGGGCGGCCAGGGCGGTCGCCGGGCTCGAGCCATGGATCCTCACGGTGCACGCGTCCGGCGGACCGGCCATGATCGCCGCGGCCGCGGAGGCAGTCCCCGACACCCTCATCGCCGCCGTGACGATCCTGACCTCGCTGTCCGAGCGCGACCTGGACGCCATCGGCATCGTCGGCCCGCCGCAGGACGCCGTCCGGCGGTTGGCTGGGCTCGCGGTGCAGTCGGGGGCCCGCGCCCTCGTGTGCTCGCCGCAGGAGGTCGCGTTGCTCCGGGCCGAGGTAGGCCCCGACGTCGTGCTCATCACGCCAGGCGTGCGGCCCCTCGGCAACTCCGCCGACGACCAGGCCAGGACCGCGACCCCCGAGCAGGCGCTGGCGGACGGCGCCGACCTGCTCGTCATCGGCCGCCCCATCACCGCAGCCGCGGTGCCGGCAGCTGCAGCCAGGGCGCTGGCAGAGAGCCTCAGCAGCCGCTTGTGACCCGACAGCGCGGGGTCGTCGTTGCCTGCCCCAGCGTGCCCCGCTAGGTTCCGTAGTCCGGACCGCGCGCGACCACAGCACGCCGGCATGCAGGCACGGACCGCTCGTCCCGGCATCGTCGATCCGCCCGCCCCACACTGAAGAGGATTCTGCTGGTGGCTCTCCCACCCCTGACGCCCGAGCAGCGCGCTGCCGCGCTCGAGAAGGCCGCTGCGGCCCGACGAGCCCGCGCCGAGGTCAAGAACCGGCTGAAGCACTCCGGCGCCTCGTTGCCGGCTGTCGTGCACGAGGGCAGGACCGACGAAGTCATCGGCAAGATGAAGGTGTCCGCCCTGCTCGAGTCGATGCCCGGGGTCGGCAAGGTGCGCGCTCGGCAGATCATGGAGCGCCTGGGCATCGCCGAGACCCGGCGCGTCCGCGGGCTCGGCATCAACCAGGTGGCCGCGCTCGAACGTGAGTTCGGTGCCGGAGCCTGACGCGCCGGCGGCCCCCCGGCTCACCGTCCTGTCGGGGCCGTCCGGCGTCGGCAAGAGCACCATCGCCAGCCAGGTCCGCGCGACCAACCCCGAGGTCTGGCTGTCCGTCTCGGCCACCACCCGGCGCCCGCGTGAGGGCGAGACGCACGGCGTGAACTACTGGTTCGTCTCGCACGAGGAGTTCGCCGGGCTCGTCCAGCGGGGCGAGCTGCTCGAGTACGCGGAGTTCGCCGGCAACTTCTACGGGACGCCGCGCGCCGCCGTCCTGGAGATGCTGCAGGCCGGGGTGCCGGTGCTGCTGGAGATCGAGCTCACCGGTGCCCGGCAGGTCCGGACGGCGATGCCCGAGGCGCGGCTGGTCTTCCTCGCGCCGCCCTCCTGGGACGAGCTCGTGCGCCGGCTGGTGGGGCGGGGAACCGAGCCGGCCGACGTGATCGCCCGCCGGCTGGACACCGCGCAGGTGGAGCTCGCCGCCCAGAGCGAGTTCGACGACGTCGTGGTGAACGACGACGTCCCTCGAGCGGCGGCGCGGCTGGTAGCCTTGATGGGTCTGACCGGACCGGTGTGAGCTCTCTGCACGACCGCCCGTCAGGCGCCCCGCACCTCTGCTCTCTCCCGGAAGGCCCCCGCGTGTCTGGAACCGTCGCCGCTCCCGAAGGCATCACGAACCCGCCCATCGACGAGCTCCTGTCGAAGGTCGACTCCAAGTACAGCCTGGTGCTCTACTCCGCGAAGCGTGCCCGCCAGATCAACGCCTACTACAGCCAGCTCGGCGAGGGCCTCCTCGAGTACGTCGGCCCGCTGGTCGACACCCACGTCCAGGAGAAGCCCCTCTCGATCGCGATGCGTGAGATCAACGAGGGCCTGCTGACCCTCGAGCACATCCCCGAGGCCTGAGAACTCCTCGGCCGAGCGCGCTGCCGCTGCCCCCGTCGTGACCAGCCCCCCGAGCAAGCCGCCGACCGTTCCCGGTCGGTCGGTCCGGGTGGTGCTCGGTGTCGGCGGGGGCATCGCTGCGTACAAGGTCTGCGAGGTGCTGCGCGGGCTCACCGAGGCCGGCCACTCGGTCCGCGTCGTCCCGACCGCTTCGGCGCTGAAGTTCGTCGGCGCCGCCACCTGGGCCGCGCTCTCCGGCCAGCCCGTCGCCGACGACGTCTGGACCGACGCGCACGACGTCCCGCACGTCGCCATCGGTCGGGCGGCGGAGCTCGTCGTGGTGGCCCCGGCGACCGCCGACCTGCTGGCTCGTGCGGCGCACGGCCTCGCCGACGACCTCCTGACGAGCACGCTGCTCACCGCGACCTGCCCGGTCGTTTACGTGCCGGCGATGCACACGGAGATGTGGGAGCACCCCGCCACCGTGGCGAACGTCGCCCTGCTGCGCGAGCGCGGCGCCGTCGTCCTCGAGCCCGCCGTCGGTCGGCTGACCGGCAGCGACACCGGCAAGGGCCGGTTGCCAGAGCCGGCCGCGATCCTGGCCGTCCTGCACGAGCTCCTCGCGGACGCGGGTTCGCCCGGCCGCACCCGGGACGAGGCCGGCGACCTCAGAGGCCGCCGGGTGGTCGTCTCCGCCGGGGGCACCCGCGAACCGCTCGACCCCGTTCGTTTCCTCGGCAACCGCTCGAGCGGTCGGCAGGGGTACGCCCTTGCGAGCACGGCCGCCGCCCGGGGTGCCGAGGTCGTCCTGGTCTCGGCCAACGTCTCGCTCCCGGATCCGGCCGGCGTCACGCTGGTCAGCGTCGGGACGGCGCGCGAGCTCGGCGCAGCGGTCCACGAGGCCGCGAAGGGCGCCGACGTCGTCGTCATGGCCGCTGCCGTCGCCGACTTCCGCCCTGTGCAGGCCTCGGCGAGCAAGATCAAGAAGGGCGACGGGGCGCCGACGCTCGTCCTGGAGCCGAACCCGGACGTCCTCGCCGAGCTCCTCGCAGCGCCGGAACGGCCGCAGGTCGTGGTCGGGTTCGCCGCCGAGACCGGCGACGCCGACGGCGACTGGCTGGCGCACGGGCGCGCCAAGCTGGCCCGCAAGCCCGCGGACCTGCTGGTCGTGAACGAGGTCGGCGACGGGCTCGGCTTCGAGTCCGCGGACAACGCGGCCGTGGTCCTCGGCTCGGACGGCAGCGAGACGAAGATCCCGCTAGGCCCGAAGGAGGGCCTGGCCGACGCTGTGTGGGACCTGGTGGTGGAGCGACTGCGGGTAGACTCTGCGCTCCCATAGTCCGTCACCCTGGAGTGCTCTGTGCCTGGTCGTCTTTTCACCTCGGAGTCCGTGACCGAGGGTCATCCCGACAAGATTGCTGACCAGATCAGCGACACCATCCTTGACGCCCTCATCAAGGAAGACCCGACGAGCCGCGTCGCCGTCGAGACCCTCGTGACCACCGGCCTGGTGCACGTCGCGGGCGAGGTCACCACCCAGGGGTACGCCGACATCCCCACGATCGTCCGCGAGAAGATCCTCGAGATCGGCTACGACTCGTCGAAGAAGGGCTTCGACGGCCAGTCCTGCGGCGTCTCGGTCTCGATCGGCTCGCAGTCCCCGGACATCGCGCAGGGCGTCGACGACGCGTTCGAGGAGCGCAGCGAGGGCAGCGTCGACCCGCTCGACCGTCAGGGCGCCGGCGACCAGGGGCTCATGTTCGGGTACGCCTGCAACGACACCCCCGAGCTCATGCCGCTGCCGATCTGGCTGGCCCACCGGCTGGCCAAGCGCCTGTCCGTCGTCCGCAAGGAAGGCGCGATCCCTTACCTCCGCCCCGACGGCAAGACCCAGGTCACCATCGAGTACGACGGCGACAAGCCGGTCCGGCTGGACACCGTCGTCGTCTCGAGCCAGCACGCCGGCGACATCGACCTCGCGACGCTGCTGCAGCCTGACGTCGAGGAGTTCGTGATCCGTCCCGAGCTCGAGGGGTTGTCCATCGACACCTCCGACTTCCGGGTGCTGGTCAACCCGACCGGGCGTTTCGAGGTCGGTGGCCCGATGGGCGACGCCGGCCTCACCGGCCGCAAGATCATCGTCGACACCTACGGCGGCATGGCCCGGCACGGTGGCGGCGCCTTCTCGGGCAAGGACCCGTCGAAGGTCGACCGCTCGGCCGCCTACGCCATGCGCTGGGTCGCCAAGCACGTCGTCGCGGCCGGTCTCGCCGACCGCTGCGAGGTGCAGGTCGCGTACGCGATCGGCAAGGCGCACCCCGTGGGTCTGTTCGTCGAGACGTTCGGCACCGGCGTGATCCCTGACGAGAAGATCCAGGCGGCCGTGGCGTCGATCTTCGACCTCCGTCCGGCCGCGATCATCCGGGACCTCGACCTGCTGCGCCCGATCTACTCGCAGACCGCTGCGTACGGGCACTTCGGCCGTGAGCTGCCGGACTTCACCTGGGAGCGCACCGACCGCGCTGACGCGCTCAAGGCCGCAGCCGGCGTCTGAGCACGTCGCCGTCTGTCCGGTCTGGTAGGACGGACGGATGACCGCCGCCCCCGCCCAGGACTCCCTCGCGCTGGTGCGCGAGAAGGTCCGGCGGGCGCGGCCTGTCCCGCCCGAGGGCCGGGCGACCGACCAGCCGGTCGCCCGGGTGGCTGTCGACGTCTCGCTGCCGCACCTCGACCGGCCGTTCGACTACCTGGTCGGGGAGGGTGCGGCGGCTTCGGCGCTACCCGGGGTCCGGGTCCGGGTGCGGTTCGCTGGCAAGCTCGTGTCCGGGTTCGTGCTGGAGCGGCTGGACGCCTCCGAGCACGAGGGGCGCCTGGCCCGCCTCGACCGGCTGGTGTCTGCGGAGCGTGTGCTGTCCTCCGAGGTCGCCGAGCTCGCTCGGGCGGTGGCCGACCGGTACGCGGGGACGCTCGCGGACGTGCTGCGCCTGGCCGTCCCGCCACGGCACGCCAGGGTGGAGTCCGAGGAACGTCCTGCGGTGGCGCAGCTCGCGGTCCAGCCGCCTTCGGTCGAGGCCGTGGCCGCGACGTGGGGCCGGTACCCGGCGGGCGCGGCCTTCCTGCGCGCCGTCGCCGCACGCCGCGCCCCGGCCGCGGTGTGGACCGCGCTCCCTGGTCCGACCTGGCCGCTCGAGCTCGCGCAGGTCGTCGCCGCCACGAGGGCGACCGGGCGCGGGGCGCTGGTGGTCGTGCCCGACCACCGGGACGTGGATCGCGTCAGCGCTCAGCTCGCTACGCTGCTCGGCCCCGGCCAGCACGTCACCCTCACCGCCGACCTCGGTCCGGCGGAGCGCTACCGCCGGTTCCTGGCAGTCCGCCGGGGCGCGGTCCGCGTCGTGGTGGGCACCCGGGCGGCGATGTTCGCGCCGGTCGAGGATCTCGGGCTGGTGGCGATCTGGGACGACGGCGACGACCTGCACACGGAGCCGCGCGCCCCGTACCCGCACGTGCGGACCGTGCTGGCCGCGAGGGCCGCGCAGGTCGGCGCGGCGTTCCTGATCGGCGGCCTCGCCAGGACTGCCGAGGGCCAGCTGCTGGTGTCGGACGGCCGCGCGCACAGCATCCACGCCGGCCGGCCCACGGTGCGAGCGGTCGCGCCGTCGGTCCGCGCCACCGGGGACGACGCCGATCTCGCCCGCGACGGCGCCGCCCGCAGTGCTCGGCTGCCGAGCGTGGCCTGGGAGACCGCCCGCACGGCGCTGGAGTCGGGGCCGGTGCTCGTCCAGGTGCCGCGCAGGGGCTATCTCCCGTCGCTGGTCTGCGCCGACTGCCGGCGGCCGGCGCGGTGCGCGAGCTGCGCTGGTCCGTTGGCGCTCACGTCGGGGCATGCCGTCCCCTACTGCCGTTGGTGCGGTCGCCCGGCCGGCGGTTGGCGGTGCGTGCACTGTGAGGGAGAGCGGTTCAGGGCCGCGGTGACCGGCGCGGGCCGAACGGCCGAAGAGCTCGGGCGGGCCTTTCCGGGGGTCCCGGTGCGGACCTCTGGCCGGGACGGCGTGCTGGCCGCGGTCAGCGGGCTCCCGCAGCTCGTCGTCGCGACCCCCGGCGCCGAGCCGGTGGCCGACGGCGGTTACGCGGCTGCGTTGCTCCTTGATGGCTGGACCCTGCTCAGCCGGCCTGACCTGCGGGCGGGTGAGGAGACCTTGCGGCGCTGGCTCGCCGCTGCGGCGCTGGTCCGACCGGCCGCCCTGGGTGGGCGGGTCGTCGTGGGCGCTCCGGCCGAGGCGGTGCCGGTGCAGAACCTGCTGCGCTGGGACCCTGTCGGCGCGGCCGAGCGTGAGCTCGCCGACCGACGTCAGCTCCACTTCCCGCCCAGCACCGCGCTCGCGGCGCTGTCGGGGTCGCCGGACGCGGTGCGGGAGTTCGTCGCGAACGTGTCACTGCCCCCGTCGGCCGAGGTGCTGGGTCCGCAACCGTGGCAGGACGACCGCCGCGGCGGTGAGCCGAGCGTCCGAGCCCTCGTCCGGGCCGAGCTTCGGGACGGCCCGGCACTGGTCGCCTCTCTCAAGGCCGCTCAAGCCGTGCGAAGCGCCCGCAAGGCGCCCGAGTTCGTCACGGTCCGCATCGATCCCCAGGAGGTCGGCTGATGCCGGATCCCGTCAGCCAGCCAGCGCAGGCACGCGTGCCGTCGGTCAGCACCGTGGTGTTCGACCTCGGCGGCGTGCTCATCGAGTGGGACCCGCGCAACCTCTACCGCCAGCTGTTCACCGACGAGGCGGAGATGGAGCACTTCCTGACCCAGGTGGCCACGCCCGAGTGGAACCACGCGATGGATGCCGGGCGACCCTTCGAGGACGCCGCCGCCGAGCTCATCGAGCTCCATCCCGACCACGCCGACCACATCCGGGTCTGGGGGACGCGCAACGAGGAGATGGTCTCGGGGGAGATCGACGGCACGGTCGAGGTCCTCGCCGAGCTGCGGGCGAGCGGCGTGCACCTGCTCGCCCTGACGAACTGGTCGGGGGAGACGTTTCCGGCCGCTCTGGAGCGGTTCCCGTTCCTGCACTGGTTCGACGGCATCGTGGTGTCGGGCGACGAGGGCCTGGCCAAGCCGGACAGCGCGCTGTTCCAGATCCTGCTCGACCGGCACGCCGTCGAGCCCGAAGCAGCGGTGTTCATCGACGACAAGCAGGGCAACGTCGATGCCGCAGCGTCCCTGGGGCTGCACGGCATCACCTTCACCTCGCCGGACGCGCTCAGGGCCGAGCTCGTCCGGCTCGGGCTGCTCGACCCCCGCCCGTAGACTGGGGCCACGCTCGCGACGGTCGGACAGGAGGCACGAACCGGTGGCACTGCAGCCCATCCGCCTGTTCGGCGACCCTGTCCTGCGGACCCCGGCCGAGCCGGTCGTGGACTTCGACAAAGAGCTCCGGAGCCTGGTCCGCGACCTCACCGACACCATGCTCGACGCACCGGGAGCGGGCTTGGCCGCCCCTCAGCTCGGAGTGTCGTTGCGGGTGTTCACCTACTTCGTCGACGACGTCGTCGGCCATCTCGTGAATCCCGTCCTCGAGCTGTCCCCCGAGGAGCAGGACGGCGACGAGGGCTGCCTGTCGATGCCCGGCCTGGCCTTCGACACCAAACGCGCGCTCTCGGTCGTCGCCCGCGGGTTCGACGAGCACGGAGAACCGCTGGTGGTCGAGGGCAGCGAGCTGCTCGCGCGCTGCGTGCAGCACGAGACGGACCACCTCGACGGCATCCTGTTCATCGACCGGCTGGACCGCGAGACCCGCAAGGCCGCGCTGAAGGCCATCCGCGAGGCGGAGTGGTCCGGCGGCCCGCTGCCGGCGGTCAAGGTCAGCCCGCACGCCACCTACGGCACCGCGCTCTAGGCCCGCGCCCGTGCGACTGATGTTCGCCGGCACCCCGCGCACCGCGCTGCCGGCCCTCGATGCCCTGCTGGACTCCCGGCACGAGGTCGTGGCGGTCCTGACGCGCCCCGCGGCCAAGGCAGGCCGTGGCCGGCAGCCGGTCGCCTCGCCGGTGGCCGAGCGCGCTCGGGTCGCTGGGCTCGAGGTGCTCACCCCGGCGCGGCCGAGCGACCCGGAGTTCCTGACCCGGCTCCAGGAGCTCGCGCCGGACTGCGCGCCCATCGTCGCCTACGGCGGGCTCATCCCTGCGGCGGCGCTTGCGGTGCCGCCGCTCGGCTGGGTGAACCTGCACTTCTCCTTGCTCCCCGCCTGGCGCGGTGCGGCCCCGGTGCCGCACGCCGTGCTCGCCGGCGATGCCGTCACCGGCGCCTCGACGTTCCGGCTCGAGGAGGGTCTCGACACCGGCCCGGTGTACGGCGTGGTGACGGACGAGATCTCACCGACTGACACGGCCGGTGACCTTCTGGAAAGGCTCGCGCGGTCCGGCGCCAGGCTGCTGGTCGCCACCCTGGACGGGCTCGAGGACGGCGCGCTGGTCCCGGTCCCGCAGCCGGCGGACGGCATCAGCCTCGCCCCGAAGATCACCGTCGCCGATGCGGAGGTGGACTGGACCGCCCCCGCGCTACGAGTGGACCGGCTGGTGCGCGCGACGACGCCGAACCCGGGCGCCTGGACGACGCTGGGTGGTGAGCGGCTCCGGCTCGGGCCGGTGGTGCTCGATCCCGGCGTGGGGGTCGAGCTCGCCGCCGGCCAGCTGCAGGTCGAGCGGTCCCGCGTGCTCGTCGGCACCGGCAGCCAGCCGGTGGTCCTCGGGGAGGTCCATCCGCAGGGCCGCCGCCCGATGTCCGCGGCCGACTGGGCGCGCGGGCTGCGCCTCGACCCGGCCGCTCGGCTGGGCTCATGACCGGCAGGCCGCGATGACGGGGCCCAGCAAGGCCGGCGCCAAGCCACCGCCTCGCAAGCACCGCCGCCCGCGCCCGGACGCGCCGCGCCAGGCAGCGTTCGACCTCCTGCGAGCCGTCGACGAGCGCGACGCCTACGCGAACCTGGTCCTTCCAGCGTTGTTGCGCGAGCGCGGCCTCGACGGACGCGACGCCGCCTTCGCCACCGAGCTCGCCTACGGCACGCTTCGCGGGCGCGGTCAGTACGACGCCGTGCTCGCCCGCTGCGTGGACCGTCCGCTCGACCAGGTCGATCCGGCAGTCCTCGACCTCCTCCGGCTCGGGTGCCACCAGCTCCTGGCGATGCGCGTGCCCTCGCATGCAGCCGTCGGCGCGACGGTCGAGCTGGCCAGGGCGAGCGTCGGTGAAGGGCGCGCCTCCTTCGTCAACGCCGTGCTGCGGCGGGTGGCGGTGAGCGATCTCGAGCAGTGGATGAGCGAGGTCGCGCCGGACCGCAGCGTCGACCCCATCGGCTACCTCGCTGTCAGCCAGTCCCATCCCGCGTGGGTCGTGCAGGCGATGCGGGACGCGTTGGGCGGCTCGCTCGCGGCGACCGAGGAGCTCCTCGCTGCCGACAACGAACGCCCAGGGGTGAGCCTGGTGGCCCGCCCGGGCCGCAGCACGGTGCAGGACCTCCTCGCCGCAGGTGCCGAACCTGGTCGGTGGTCGCCGTACGCCGCGACCTGGCCCAGCGGCGCCCCTGGGGACCTCGCGGCCGTGCGGACCGGGGCAGCCGGGGTGCAGGACGAAGGCAGCCAGCTCGTCGCGCTGGCCCTCGCCGCGGCCCCGGTCGACGGCCCGGACGGCTCGTGGCTCGATCTCTGCGCCGGGCCGGGCGGCAAGGCTGCCCTGCTCGCCGGACTCGCGGCGGAGCGCTCGGCCGTGCTGCTGGCAGTGGAGCGGCAGCCCCACCGGGCGAGGCTCGTGGCGCAGGCTCTCGGGCTGGGACCGGCGGCGGCCGGCTACGACAGCGACGACAGCGACGGCAGCAGCGATCCGTCGGCGAGGGTCGTGGTGGCGGACGGGCTCGACGGTCCGTGGCGGCCGGCCTCCTTCGACCGGGTCCTGGTCGACGCTCCGTGCAGCGGGCTCGGGGCCCTGCGCCGACGACCGGAGGCCCGCTGGCGTCGTCGGCCCGGTGACATCGCGAACCTCGCGCCGTTGCAGCGCGGCCTGCTGGCGGCGGCGCTCGACGCGGTCCGCCCTGGTGGCGTCGTCGCTTACGTCACCTGCTCGCCGCACCTCGCCGAGACCCAGCTGGTCGTGGCCGACGTGCTGGGGCGTCGCACGGACGTCGAGCAGATCGACGCCCGGCCCTTCCTGCCCGGGGTGCCCGCGCTCGGCGCAGGCCCGCACGTGCAGCTGTGGCCGCACCTGCACGGCACCGACGCGATGTTCCTGGCCTTGCTCCGCCGCACGGGCTGAGGCTTGCTGGCAGCTAGGCTCCACGCCGTGAACCCCCAGATCGCGCCGAGCATCCTCGCCGCCGACTTCGCGAACCTCGCCGCTGCCGCCGCCTCGGTGTCCCCGACCGCGGACTGGCTGCACGTCGACGTCATGGACAACCACTTCGTGCCGAACCTGACGCTCGGGCCTCCCGGTGGTCGAGGCGCTGGTCCGGTCCTGCGAGATCCCGGTGGACTGCCACCTCATGATCGACCGACCCCGACCGGTGGGCGCCGCAGTACGCCGAGGCGGGTGCGGGGTCGGTGACGTTCCACGTCGAGGCCGCCACCGCCCCGATCAGGCTGGCGCGCTCGCTTCGGTCCGCGGGTGCCCGGGCTGGCATGGCGCTACGCCCGGCGACCCCGGTCGAGCCGTACGAGGGGCTCCTGCCCGAGCTGGACATGCTGCTGCTGATGACGGTCGAGCCGGGCTTCGGCGGTCAGGCGTTCCTGGACCTCGTGCTGCCGAAGGTCCGGACAGCGGCAGCGATGATCAGGCGGAACGGCGGGCAGGTATGGCTGCAGGTCGACGGCGGCATCGCGCTGGGCACCGTCGAGCAGTGCGCCGAGGCCGGCGCCGACGTGTTCGTCGCGGGATCGTCCGTCTTCGGAGCGAGCGACCCCGCTGCTGCGGTCGAAGGGCTGCGTGCGGCTGCCGCTGCCGCCGTGGCAGACTGAGCCGTACAAGCAACGCAGCGTGCTCCGGGGTCGGTGCAATTCCGAGCCGGCGGTGACAGTCCGCGACCCGGCCGAAGCCATCGGCCGGTTGACCAGGTGAAACTCCTGGACCGACGGTGAGAGTCCGGATGGGAGGCGCACGCCGCGGGGCAGTCTGTCCGGCGTGTGCGCCTTCGTGGGCGCTACGTCGGTGACCTCCTCGCGCACCCCGGACGCACGTCGCCAGACGACGTGACGGAGGCCGGGCCGCGGTGGTCGCAGGAGCAGAGCAGGCGAGCAGGACCGAGGTCGACGCCATGCGGCGCGCCCTGGTCGCCGCCGGCGAGCCCGGGATCCCCACCGCTCCGAACCCCCGCGTCGGCTGCGTCCTGCTGAGTCCGGCCGGCGAGGTGCTCGCCGTCGGACGGCACCGCGGTGCCGGGACGCCGCACGCCGAGGTCGACGCGCTGGCCCAGCTCGACTCCCTCGGAGCCAGCGCGGACGGCAGCACCGCGGTGGTCACGCTCGAGCCGTGCAACCACCGCGGTCGCACGGGGCCGTGCGCGGTGGCCCTGGTCGAGGCAGGCGTGGCGCGGGTCGTCTACGCCCAGACGGACCCGAACCCGGTGGCCGCCGGGGGGACCAGCGTGCTCGAGGCGGCCGGGGTCGAGGTCGTCCGTGGGGTGCTGCTGGACGAGGCGGTCGCGCTGAACCCGTACTGGACCTTCGCCGTGAGCCACGGCCGCCCCTTCGTCACCTGGAAGCTCGCCGCGACGCTGGACGGTCGCTCGGCCGCAGCCGACGGCACCAGCCGGTGGATCACCTCCGCGCAGTCCAGGGCCGACGTCCACCGGCTCCGCGCCAGCGTCGACGCGGTGCTCGTCGGGACGGGCACGGTCCTGGCCGACGACCCCGCCCTGACGGCTCGCGACGTCCGAGCGCCGCCAGCCAGCCGTTGCGGGTGGTCGTGGGGGAGCGCGCGGTGCCCAGCACCGCGAAGGTGCTCGACGACGCGGCCCCCACCCTCGTCCTCGCGACGCGCGACCTGCCTGCCGTGCTCGCCGAGCTCGGGCGCCGCGAGGTGCGGCACGTGCTGGTCGAAGGTGGCCCACGGCTGGCCGGTGCCCTCCTGGAGCAAGGGCTGGTCGACGAGGTCGTCGCCTATCTCGCCCCGGTGCTGCTGGGCGCCGGACCGGCGGCACTGGACGGCGGGGGCATGACCACGATCACGCAGGCGTTGCGCCTGGTGCCGTCCGACGTCACCACCTTCGGGCCCGACGTCCGCATCACGGCACGAGTCGCGGCCCAGCAGGGTTCAGCGGATCAGGGTGACGGCCTCCCGGCCGCCGCCGACGGCACGGAGAGGACGGCCTGACCATGTTCACCGGAATCGTCGAGGAGCTCGGCGAGGTCCTCGCCGTCGAGGAGCAGACGGACGCAGCTCGGCTCACCATCGCGGGGCCCACGGTCACCCAAGGCGCTCGCCACGGCGACTCCATCGCCGTCAACGGGGTCTGCCTGACCGTGGTGGAGTGTGCCGACGGAAGCTTCACCGCCGACGTCATGGCCGAGACGCTGCAGCGGTCGAGCCTGGGTGCGCTCGACAAGGGCAGCAGGGTGAACCTCGAGCGGCCGGTCACGCTCGCGGACAGGCTGGGTGGGCACCTGGTCCAGGGTCACGTCGACGGCACGGGCACGGTGCTCGACCGGACCCCCGGCGAGCACTGGGAGATCGTCCGTGTCTCGCTGCCCGACAACCTCGCGCGGTACGTCGTCGAGAAGGGCTCGATCACCGTCGACGGGGTCTCGCTCACGGTCGTCGAGGTCGGCGGGGACTGGTTCACCGTCAGCCTGATCCCGACCACGCTCGCGCTCACGACGTTGGGGCACAAGGGTCCGGGGGAGCCGGTCAACCTCGAGGTCGACGTCATCGCCAAGTACGTCGAGAAGCTGATGGGAGCACGGGCATGACAGCCAACGCGACGCGGATTCCGGCGGACCACGTTGTCGTGCAAGGCGGCGCGGCCGCACCAGTGGCCGCGGAGGGTGGGGTCCGGCTCGACACCGTCGAGGAGGCCGTCGCGGCCGTTGCTGCCGGCCGAGCCATCGTCGTGGTCGACGACGAGGACCGGGAGAACGAGGGCGACCTCATCTTCGCCGGTGCAAAGGCGACCCCCGAGCTCACCGGCTTCATGATCAGGCACACCTCCGGCTACATCTGCGTCGCGATGGTCGGTGCCGAGCTCGACCGGCTGGGACTGCCCCCGATGACCCGGGTCAACGAGGACCGCAAGGGCACGGCCTACGCGGTCTCGGTCGACGCGCGCGATGTCGTGGCGACCGGCATCTCGGCCCAGGACCGCGCACACACGATCAAGGTGCTCGCCGACTCCGCGACCGAGAGCGGCGACCTCACCCGGCCTGGTCACGTGATGCCGCTGCGTGCTGCGGAGGGCGGGGTGCTGCGCCGGCCGGGGCACACCGAGGCCGCCGTCGACCTGGCGCGGCTGGCCGGCCTCAGCCCCACCGCCGCCCTGTGCGAGATGGTCAACGACGACGGCTCGATGATGCGCGCCCCGCAGTGCCGTGAGTTCTGCGACCAGCACGGCCTGCTCATGATCTCCATCGCGGACCTCATCGCCTACCGGCGGCGTTCGGAGCGCCAGATCGAGCGTGTCGCAGAGACGGTGCTGCCGACCGCGCACGGCGACTTCCGGGCGGTCGGCTACCGCAGCACCCTCGACGGCGTCGAGCACGTCGCGCTGGTGCGGGGCGACGTCGGTGACGGCACCGGCATCCTGGTGCGCGTGCACTCGGAGTGCCTGACCGGGGACGTCTTCGGCTCGCTGCGCTGCGACTGTGGTCCGCAGCTCGAGGCAGCGCTCGCCGCGGTCGCTGCCGAGGGTCGCGGAGTCGTGCTCTACATGCGGGGCCATGAGGGGCGCGGCATCGGGCTCGCGCACAAGCTGAGGGCCTACCAGCTGCAGGACAGCGGGCGGGACACGGTCGAGGCCAACCTTGACCTGGGCCTGCCGGCGGACGCCAGGGACTACGGCACCGGAGCGCAGATCCTGGCGGACCTCGGGGTCCGGTCGATGCGCCTGCTCACGAACAACCCGGCCAAGCGGGCCGGGCTCGAGGGCTACGGCATCTCCATCATCGATCGGGTGCCGCTGCCGGTGAACGTGACCAAGCAGAACCTGCGGTACCTGCGGAGCAAGCGCGACCGGATGGGCCACGACCTGCCTGCCGATCTCGGGTCCGACCTGCAGCCAGCTGATGGCGACACCGCATGAGCGGCAGCGGCACGCCGGACCTGCAGATCGTCGGCGCGAGCGGGCTCGACGTCACCGTGGTCGCGGCCCGCTGGCACCAGGAGGTGATGGATGGCCTCGTCGCCGGCGCGGAGCGCGCGTTGACCGAGGCCGGCGTCTCCACGGCGAGGGTCGTCCGGGTGCCCGGGGCGTTCGAGCTCCCGCTCGCGGCGCAGGCCGCGGCACGAGCGGGTGCGGACGCCGTCGTGGTGCTCGGGGTGGTGATCCGCGGTGGGACGCCCCACTTCGAGTACGTCTGCTCGGCGGCCTCGGACGCCCTGGCCAGGGTGGCCCTGGACACCGGGGTGCCGATCGGTTTCGGCCTCCTCACCTGCGACGACGACGCCCAGGCGCTCGACCGCGCCGGACTCGCCGGCTCGCGTGAGGACAAGGGCTACGAGGCGGCGCAGGCAGCCCTGGCGACGGCACTGACGCTGCGCACGCTCGCCGCCCCTGCGGGCCGGGTCGGCCACGCCGATCAATAGGCTGTCCCCATGAAGACCTTCGACCAGCTCTACGCGGAGCTGCAGGAACGCGTCGCCTTCCGGCCGGCGGGCTCCGGCACGGTGGCCGCGCTCGACGCCGGGGTCCACACGATCGGCAAGAAGGTCGTCGAGGAGGCCGCCGAGGCCTGGATGGCCGCCGAGCACGAGTCTCCCGAACGCGCGGCCGAGGAGATCGCCCAGCTCCTCTACCACGCCCAGGTCCTGATGATCGCGTGCGGCCTCAGCCTCGACGACGTCTACGCCAGGCTCTGATGACGACCACGCTGCGGATCGCGGTCCCCAACAAGGGTTCGCTGTCGGAGCCCGCTGCCGCCATGCTGCGCGAGGCCGGGTACCGGCAGCGCAGCGACCCCCGCGAGCTCGTGCTGCACGACGCCGAGAACGACACCGACTTCTTCTTCCTGCGCCCCCGCGACATCGCGGTCTACGTCGGGTCCGGGCAGCTCGACGTCGGCGTCACCGGCCGCGACCTCCTCATCGACAGCGGGGCCGCGGCGGAGGAGATCCTGCCGCTCGGGTTCGCGGCCTCGACGTTCCGGTACGCGGCCCGGCCCGGCACGGCGACCAGCGTGAAGGAGCTGGACGGGTTGCGGGTGGCCGCGGCCTATCCCGGCCTGGTGGCCGCACACCTCGCCGAGCACGGCGTCTCCGCCGAGGTGATCCGGCTCGACGGCGCGGTGGAGACCTCGGTGCGGCTGGGGGTCGCGGACGTCATCGCGGACGTCGTCGAGACGGGCACGACGCTGCGCAACGCCGGTCTCGAGGTCTTCGGCGAGCCGATCCTCGAGTCGGAGGCTGTGTTGGTGCGCCGTCGCGGCGAGGACGACTCACCCGCGGTGTCCCAGCTGCTACGCCGCTTGCAGGGAGTCATCGTCGCCCGGACCTACGTCCTCATGGACTACGACATCCGCGCCGAGCTCGTCGACCAGGCGGTCCTGCTGACGCCGGGCATCGAGTCGCCCACGATCTCGCCGTTGCACCATTCCGGCTGGGTCGCCGTGCGCGCGATGGTGCCGCGCAAGGGGACGAACAAAGTCATGGACGACCTCTGGGACCTGGGCGCCCGCGGCATCCTCGTCACCGACATCCACGCCTGCCGGCTCTGACATCCACGCCTGCCGGCTCTGACGCTCCCGCCCGGCTCGCAGCCGGCCGCGCTCGCGCCGCCGGACCTCTCGCGACGGTAGCGTTCGTCCATGGTCGAGCTCCCGTCAGCCAGTCCGTTCGCGGGCGACGACGGATCGGCGAGCCCTGCCCTGCTCGGCGCCCTGCGCGCCCATGCCGTCGGTGACGCGGACCTCTACGCCGTCCAGGCCGAGCTCCTCGGCAGCCGGTTGCTCACCCCGATCATCGCCCGGCTCGACGAGCTCGAGTACGACGAGAGCGGTCGGGTCCGCGAGAAGTCCGCGGCGATGTCCACGGTGACGGTCCAGGGCAGGGACGGCAGGATGGCCGTGCCGGTGTTCACCTCGGTGGCGTCACTGCAGGCCTGGAACCCCGGCGCCCGCCCGGTCCCCACCGCGGCCGTCGACGCCGCGCGGGGCGCGTACGAGCAGGGCGCTGTCGCGTTGCTGGTCGACCCTGCTGACTCGTGGACGACGGTCCTGCTGGGGCCGCCGTTGCTCGCGCTGGCCGAGGGGCGGCGCTGGGTTCCGGCGGCCCAGGACCAGGCGGTGCTGGACACGGTGCGCGAGGCCCTGCAGGACCTCCCCGGCGTCAGCGGCCTGACCATGGAGGCCGCCACCGAGGCCGATCTCAGCATCACCCTGCACGTGGCCGGCGACGCCGACAGCACGCGCGCGGTGGCCCAGCTCGCCGCCGACCGGCTCGCGGCGTGCGAGCTGCTCAGGGGTCGGCTGTCCAAGGGGCTCGACCTCGCGGTGGCGCCGGCCTGAGCTTGCGGCGAGCGCGGTCGCTGGCCGCTCGCCCGCACGCGAGCTCCGCTTGGTTCGGTGGCCCGCCGCTGGGCTGGTAGCCTTGTCGACTGACCGACCGTGCCTTCTTCATCCGCCGATCCTGGCCGTCCAGCCGCAAGGCTGCTCAGCCTGCCGGCACCGGGGCTCGGTCCGCAAAGTGGAGGCCCACCTCCCACCTGCCGGCTCCCAAGGCTGTCAGGTCCGGTCCGGACACCGGTTCGCCGGGGTCCCGCATGGCGCTCGTCGCTCGCGACGGCACCGCCCTCGGGGGCGTGGCCGTGGTGGCTCGGGTGCCTGGCCGGTCGTTCCATGGGCCCCCACCTGCGTCAGGTGCGGGGCCTTTCCCGTCTCTGAGGTCACGCCCGTCCCCTGTCTCGAGGAGCATCCATCAGCGCAGAACCCCGTATCAACGACCGGATCCGTGTCCCTGAGGTGCGGCTCGTAGGTCCCAACGGCGAGCAGGTCGGCATCGTCCGTATCGAGGATGCCCTGCGACTGGCCGCGGAGTCCGATCTCGATCTCGTCGAGGTCGCCCCGATGGCTCGTCCACCGGTCTGCAAGCTCATGGACTACGGCAAGTTCAAGTACGAGTCCGCGATGAAGGCCCGTGAGGACCGCAAGAAGCAGGTCAACACGGTCATCAAGGAGATGAAGCTCCGGCCGAAGATCGACCCGCACGACTACGAGACGAAGAAGGGCCATGTCGTCCGGTTCCTCAACGCCGGCGACAAGGTCAAGATCACGATCATGTTCCGCGGTCGCGAGCAGTCCAGGCCCGAGCTCGGGTACCGGTTGCTGCAGCGCCTCGCGGCGGACGTCGCCGAGATCGGTTCGGTCGAGTCGGCGCCCAAGCAGGACGGCCGCAACATGATCATGGTGCTGGGTCCGACCCGCCGGAAGGCCGACGTCAGGGCCGAGCGCGAGGCGGAGAAGCGCAAGACGAACGAAGGCACGGAGCACCCCGAGGCCCACGAGGCAGCGGTCACCCCCGAGCTGATCGACAGCACCACCGAGAGCACCGAGGCCTGAGCCGCACCCGCGGACCACGCACTGCACACGCCCGGCCAGCACGGCCGCGACGACGAGGAGAACCGGCGCCATGCCGAAGATGAAGACGCACAGCGGCGCGAAGAAGCGCTTCCGGGTCACCGGGTCCGGCAAGCTCATGCGTGAGCAGACGAACGCCCGCCACTACCTGGAGGTCAAGTCCTCCAGGCGTCGCCGTCGGCTCGCCGCTGACGTCGCCGTCAGCCCCGCCGACACCAAGAAGATCAAGCGCCTCCTCGGCATCTGAGTCCGCTCGAGCGATCTGCACGACCTCTGTACGACCGACCTCTGCACCAGATGACCAAGGAGTACTCCAGTGGCACGCGTCAAGCGGGCAGTAAACGCCCAGAAGAAGCGCCGCACGACCCTCGATCGCGCCAGCGGCTACCGCGGCCAGCGCTCGAGGCTTTACCGCAAGGCGAAAGAGCAGGTCACGCACTCCCTGGTCTACTCCTACCGCGACCGCAAGAAGAAGAAGGGCGACTTCCGCCAGCTGTGGATCCAGCGGATCAACGCGGCGGCGCGCCTCAACGGCATGACCTACAACCGCTTCATCCAGGGCCTCAAGGCCGCCGAGATCGAGGTCGACCGCCGGATGCTCGCCGACCTCGCGGTCAACGACGCGCCCGCGTTCGCCCAGCTGGTCGAGCTCGCCAAGGCCGCCCTCCCCGCTGACGTGAACGCCCCAGCGGCCTAGCCCGTCGCGACACCCTTCCAGGCAGGCAGCACCCCATGACGGTCGGCCCCGGGCCGCTGTCCCCGCGCAACAAGCGGGTGACGGCGGCCCGTCGGCTGCTCAAGCGTGGCTTCCGCGACACCGACCGAGCCTTCCTCGCCGAGGGGCCGCAGGCCGTCCGCGAGGCGCTCGCCGGTCTGGCCGACGACCCCCGTGCCGTGCGCGAGCTGTTCGTCACCAGCGAGGCCGCCGCAGCGGCACCGCGACCTCTCGCGCAGGCGACGACGCACGGCATCCCGGTGCACACGCTGCCGGAGGCCGCGCTGGCCGAGCTGTCCGGCACCGTCACGCCGCAGGGCCTTGTCGCCGTGTGCCCGTTCCTCGACGTCCCGCTGGACCA
This sequence comes from uncultured Actinomycetota bacterium, assembly GCA_963819215.1. Classification (GTDB taxonomy): domain Bacteria; phylum Actinomycetota; class Actinomycetes; order Prado026; family Prado026; genus CAWFVK01. Next base: position 204,877 of record CAWFVK010000011.1, read on the forward strand.
CGCCCTGGCCGCTCGCCCGCGGCTGGTCACCGTCCTCGCCGCAGGTCCGCGACCCCGGCAACGCCGGCACGGTGATCCGCGCCGTCCGACGCCGCCGGAGCCGGTGCCGTGGTGCTGAGCGAGGGAAGCGTCGACCCGTACAACGGCAAGTGCGTGCGAGCCTCGGCCGGCAGCCTCTTCCACCTTCCGGTCGTGACGGGCGTGAAGGTGGCGGACGCCGTCGACCAGCTCCGCGCCGCCGGCCTCCGGGTGCTCGCAGCTGACGGTGCCGGCGAGCGCGACCTGGACGCGCTGGCGGATGCCGGTGAGCTCGCCGCCCCGACCGCCTGGTTGTTCGGCAACGAGGCGTGGGGCCTCCCGGATTCGGTGGCCTCGCTCGCCGACGCGGTGGTCCGGGTTCCGATCCACGGCCGCGCCGAGAGCCTCAACCTCGCCACCGCCGCCGCCGTGTGCCTGTACGCCTCGGCCCGCGCGCAACGGCCGGCGTAGGAGATCAGCGTGGTGCGGGGCCAGGGTCAGCAGATCCAGGTCGACGACCTGCCTGACGGCCTCGTCGTCGCCGACGGCCGCGGCCGGGTCACGGCGTGGAACGCGGCCGCCGAGCGGTTGACCGGGACGCCTGCGGCAGCGGCGGTCGGGCAGCTGCTCGCCGACGTCCTGCCGCTGCGTGATCGTCGCGACCGTCAGTGGTGGGCCTGCGCGCGTCCGTTCGACGGCCTGGTGACCCGGACCGGTCACCCGGAGGTCGAGCTCATGCTTCCCGGCCGTGGACGCCTGCTCGTGACGGCCAGGTACCAGCGCAAGGCCGGCCCAGGGACCTCCGTCACCGACCGTGCTCGTCTCGTTGCGGGGGACCGCCGCCCGTGACCGGCTCGAGCACGATCGTGCCGACCTGGTGGCGACGGTCGCGCACGAGCTCCGGTCACCTCTCACCTCGGTCAAGGGGTTCACTCGTACCCTGCTCGCTCGCTGGGAGTCGTTCAGCGACGAGCAGCGCCGGCTGATGCTCGCCACGGTCGAGGCCGACGCCGACCGAGTCACCCGGCTGATCACCGAGCTGCTCGACGTCGGGCGGATCGACTCCGGCCGGCTGCAGATCCGGCCGGTCCTCGTCGACCTCCCGGCCTTGGCCACCAGGCAGGTCGGGGCGCTGGTGGCCTCCGGCGAGCGCGCCGAGCGGTTCTCGGTGGTCACCGAGCCCGGTCTGGTGGAGACCTGGGCGGACGCCGACAAGGTGACCCAGGTGCTCGACAACCTCCTCGGCAACGCGGTGCGGCATGGGGGCGGCAAGGTCCGGGTGGTCGTGGCTCCCGTCGACGGCGGCACCATGCTGAGCGTCAGCGACGAAGGGCCTGGGGTCCCCGAGGCGAACCTGGGCCAGGTGTTCGGTCGGTTCTGGCGCAGCGGGCGCCCCGGCGGCACCGGGCTCGGCCTCTACGTCGTACGCGGGCTGGTCGAGGCACACGGTGGTTCGGTCGCGGTGGGGCGCAGCCCGGAGGGCGGCGCGCTCTTCACCGTGGTGCTGCCCGCTGGCGAGCCCCCGGGCTGACAGCCCGATCTCGCTGGCCCCACCCAATAGAATTGCCGCATGTCCGCGCCCAACAAGTCGTTCGACCCTGTCGAGGTCACCCCGTTGCACCCTGACGAGGTCGCCGCGGCACGTGCCGCCGCGCTGGCTGCGATTGCTGGCGCCGCCGACCTCAGCGAGCTGCGGGCCGTGCGGCTGGCGCACGACGGCGACCGGTCCGCCCTGGCGCTGGCGAACCGGGAGATCGCAGCGCTGCCGCCGTCTGCGAAGGCCGAGGCAGGCAAGCGCGTCGGCGAGGCCAGGGGAGCGGTGCGTGCGGCACTGGCCGACCGGCAGCAGGTCCTCGAGGCTGAGCGCGACGCCCGGGTGCTGCTCGAGGAGAGCGTCGACGTCACGCTGCCCTACGACCGCCGTCCGCAGGGTGCCCGTCATCCGCTCACCACGCTCGTCGAGCGCATCACCGACGTCTTCGTCGGCCTGGGCTACACCGTCGCGGACGGTCCCGAGGTCGAGGCGGAGTGGTTCAACTTCGACGCGCTGAACATGCCACCCGACCATCCGGCCAGGGGCCTGCAGGACACCTTCTGGGTGGGCTCCGACGAGTCGGGCGTGGTGCTGCGCACGCACACCTCGCCGGTGCAGGCGCGCACGATGCTGTCTCAGCAGCCCCCGATCCACATCATCTGCCCGGGCCGGACGTACCGCACCGACGAGCTCGACGCGACGCACTCGCCGGTCTTCAGCCAGGTCGAGGGGCTGGTCGTCGACGAGGGCATCACGATGGCCCACCTCAAGGGCACCCTCGACCACTTCGCCTCCTCGATGTTCGGCGAGGGGATCGTCACCCGGCTGCGCCCGCACTACTTCCCGTTCACCGAGCCCTCGGCCGAGGTCGACCTCGAGTGCTTCGTGTGTCGTGGGGCGTCGGTGGACAACCCTGACCGGCCCTGCCGGACCTGCGGCTCGCAAGGCTGGATCGAGTGGGGTGGCTGCGGCATGGTCAACCCGCGGGTGCTGGTGGCCTGCGGCATCGACCCCGACCGGTACACAGGCTTCGCCTTCGGCATGGGCATCGAGCGCACGCTGATGTTCCGCAACGGCGTGGAGGACATGCGCGACATGATCGAGGGCGACGTCCGCTTCACCCTGCCCTTCGGCATGGAGCTCTGATGCGCGTCCCGCTGTCCTGGTTGCGCGAGCACGTCGATCTTCCAGAGTCGGTGACGGGTCGCGAGCTCGAGGCCGCGCTCGTCCGGGTCGGACTCGAGGTCGAGGCGGTCGAGGAGGTCTCGGCCGGGCTCGCCGGACCGCTCGTCGTCGGGCGAGTGCTCGACTTCGTCGAGGAGCCGCAGACGAACGGCAAGACGATCCGCTGGTGCTCGGTCGACGTCGGCAACCCCGAGCCGCAGGGCATCGTGTGCGGCGCTCGCAACTTCGCGGTCGGTGACACGGTGGTCGTGGTGCTACCCGGGGCCGTGCTGCCCGGCGGCTTCGCGATCTCGGCCAGGAAGACCTACGGCCATGTCTCCGCCGGCATGATCTGCTCGGTCCGTGAGCTCGGGCTGGGCGACGAGCATGACGGCATCCTGGTGCTGTCGGCCGCCGACGCCGGCGGCGCGCAGCCAGGCGACGACGCCCGCGGGGTGCTCGGGCTGCCCGACTCGGTGCTCGACATCACCGTGACGCCCGACCGCGGCTACTGCATGTCCGTGCGGGGGATCGCGCGCGAGGTGGCGACGGCCTTCGGGCTCCCGCTCCGTGACCCCGCCGAGCGCGCGGTGCCGACGGCCAACGACGCCGGCTGGCCGGTCCGCATCGACGACGCCGCCAGCTGCAACCGTTTCGTCGCGCGCACGGTGCGTGGTCTCGACGTGACAGCGGCGTCTCCCTTCTGGCTCCGCAAGCGCCTGAGCCTGGCCGGGATGCGGTCGATCTCGCTGGCCGTCGACGTCACGAACTACGTCATGCTCGAGCTCGGGCAGCCGACGCACGGGTACGACCGGGACAAGCTGGACGGCCCGATCGTGGTGCGGCGCGCGCAGGCCGGCGGGCGGATCGTGACCCTGGACAGCGCGGCTCGCGACCTCTCGGCCGATGACCTGCTGATCGTCGACGGCGCTGGCCCGATCGGGATCGCCGGGGTGATGGGCGGCGAGTCGACCGAGATCGGCGCGTCGACGACGGACGTCGTCGTGGAGGCCGCGCACTTCGACGCCATAACCATCGCCAAGGCCGCTCGTCGGCATCGCCTGCCGAGCGAGGCCTCGCGCCGTTTCGAGCGAGACGTCGACGACGCCCTCGCGCCCGCCGCGGCCGACCGGGTGGTGGAGCTCCTCGTCCAGCTCGGTGGGGCGAGCGCCGATCCTGGCGTCACCGATGTCGACCTGCGAGCCCCGCGCGAGCCGGTGAGCTTCCCGCTGTCGTTCGCCGAGCGACTCGTCGGCCTGCCGTACACGACGGCGCAGGTGCGTGGGTACCTCGAGGCCGTGGGCTGCGTCCTCGCACCGACGACGGACGCTGACACCGTGCTGGTGACGGCGCCGTCGTGGCGGCCGGACCTCGTCGGGCCTACCGACCTGGTCGAAGAGGTCGCCCGGCTGCACGGCTACGAGGTCATCCCCTCGCTGCTGCCTGCGGTCGTGCCCGGCGGCGGGTACACCGCCGAGCAGCGCGAGCTCATCAGCATCCAGCGGGCCGTGGCCGCCGCCGGATGCGTCGAGGTCAGCACGTATCCCTTCGTCGGCACGGCCGCCTTCGACGCGCTCGAGCTCGCGCCTGACGACACCCGTCGCCATGGCCTTCGGCTGGCGAACCCGCTCTCCGACGAAGAACCTTTCCTTCGCACCACGCTGCTCCCGGGCCTGCTGGCTGCGGCGCGCCGCAACCTCGGCAGGGGATTCGGCGACCTCGCCCTCAGCGAGACCGGTCGCGTCTTCCTCCCTGAACCCGGACCCGCGACCGTGCCGCCCCGGCTCGGCGTCGACGGACCGCCCACCGACGACCAGATCGCCGCTCTGGACGCCTCGTTGCCACGGCAGCCGAGGCACCTGGCCGTCGTGCTCGTGGGTGCCGCCGAGAACGGCGGATGGTGGGGGCCGGGGCGGACCGCGACCTGGGGTGACGCGGTCGAGCTCGCCCGACGCGCTGCGGCGGCCGTCGGGGTCGAGGTCCGGGTCGAGTCTTCGTCGTTCGCGCCGTGGCATCCGGGTCGCTGCGCGGCGTTGATCGCTGTCGTCGGGGGAGCGGAGCAGGTCATCGGGCACGCGGGCGAGCTGCACCCACGGGTGTGCGCTCAGGTGGGCGTGCCGCCCCGCACCTGCGCGCTCGAGCTCGACCTGCAGCCCTTGCTCCGCTCCAGCGAGCCGCTCAAGCAGGCCCCGCACATCTCGGCCTTCCCGGTGGCGATCCAGGACGTCGCGCTCGTCGTCGCGGCCGACGTCCCGGCCGCAGCGGTCGAGGATGCCTTGGTCGCCGGCGCCGGTCCGTTGCTGGAGTCGGTGCGGCTGTTCGACGTCTACACCGGGGCCCAGGTGGGGGACGGCCGCAAGTCGCTGGCCTTCGCCCTCCGGTTCCGGGCGAACGATCGCACGCTCACCGCGGACGAAGCCTCGGACGCGCGGGCGGCGGCGGTGGCCGAGGCAGCCGCGAGGGTCGGGGCCAGTCTGCGGGCCTAGACAGCCCCCGCACGGCTCTGCATGAAGATGCAGGTTCTGGTATACATGCAGCATGGGTATGACAGTGGCGGTGGCGGGAGCCAGCGGGTACGCCGGCGGCGAGCTCCTCCGGCTCCTCCTGGGGCACCCCGACCTCACCCTTGGCGCGATCGCTGCGGGTTCGAGCGTCGGGCAGCCGGTTCTTGCTCTGCACCCCGGACTGGTCTCGCTCGCCGATTGGGTCTTCGAGCCCACCGAGCCGGCCAGCCTGGCCGAGTCCGACCTCGTGTTCCTGGCTCTGCCGCACGGGGAGTCCGCCGCCTTGGTGGCTGCCCTTCCGCCAGGGACCAAGGTGGTCGACCTCGGAGCAGACTTCCGGCTGGGCGACGCGAGCCAGTGGGAGCGCTACTACGACGGCCGGCCGCACGCCGGGACGTGGACCTACGGGCTCCCTGAGCTCCCGGGTGCTCGCGAGGTGGTCGCAGCCAGCGCGCGCGTCGCGAACCCTGGCTGCTACGCGACGGCCGTGGCGCTCGGGCTGGCCCCGCTGCTGGCGGCGCGACTGGTCGAGCCGGACGACGTCGTGGTCGTCGCCGCCTCGGGCACCTCGGGGGCCGGCAGGAAGGCGACCGACGCGCTGCTCGCGAGCACCGTTGCCGGTGCTGTGGCTGCCTACAAGGTGGGGGGAGCGCACCAGCACACGCCCGAGATGGAGCAGACGTTGACGCTGGCAGCCGGCGCACCCGTGACGCTCAGCTTCACCCCGCTGCTCGCCCCCATGCCCCGCGGCATCCTCGCCACCTGCACTGCCCGGCTGACGCCGGGAACGGACGAGGCGTCGCTGCGCGCCGCGCTGTCCACCGCCTACGACGCCGAGACGTTCGTCCACCTGCTTCCCGCCGGCAGCTGGCCCACGACGAAGGCGACCGCTGGGAGCAACGGCGTGGTGCTCGCGGTAGCCGCCGACCTCCACGCCGGCCGGGCCGTGGTCACCGTGGCGCTCGACAACCTCGGCAAGGGCGCCGCAGGGCAGGCCCTGCAGAACGCGAACCTGATGCTGGGCCTCGACGAACGCAGCGGGCTCTCGGCGCTGGGGACGACGCCGTGACGAGGGTCCAGCCATGAGCGTGACCGTGCCCAAGGGCTTTCGCGCTGCCGGCGTCGTCGCCGGGCTGAAGGCGAGCGGCAGCCGCGACGTCGCGCTGGTGGTCAACGACGGCCCGGCGCTGGCGGCGGCCGGGGTCTTCACCGCGAACCGGGTCAAGGCCGCGCCCGTCCGCTGGAGCCAGCAGGTCCTCAAGGGCGGCGAGCTCCGTGCCGTGGTGCTGAACTCGGGCGGCGCGAACGCCTGCACGGGGCCAGCGGGCTTCCAGGACACGCACGCGACCGCGGAGCACGTCGCTGCTGCGCTCGGTTGCGGCGCGGGTTCGGTCGCGGTGTGCTCGACCGGCCTGATCGGTGACCGCCTCCCCATGGACCTGCTGCTGCCGGCGGTCGGCGCCGCGGTCGACGCGCTCGACGTAGCCGGTGGGGCGGATGCCGCTGAGGCGATCATGACCACCGACAGCGTGGCCAAGACCGTCGCCGTGCACGGTGCGGGCTTCTCGGTCGGTGGCATGGCGAAGGGTGCCGGCATGCTCGCACCTGGCCTGGCCACGATGCTCGTCGTCCTCACCACCGATGCGGTGGCCACTGCCGATGCCCTCGACGTCGCGCTGCGCGAGGCCACCGCACTCACCTTCGACCGGGTCGACTCCGACGGCTGCATGTCCACCAACGACACCGTCCTGCTGCTCGCCAGCGGTGCGTCCGGGGTCGAGCCGAGCGCTACCCAGCTCGGGCTGGCCGTGCGCGAGGCCTGCGCGGGGCTGGCGGCCAAGCTGGTGGCGGACGCCGAGGGAGCAAGCAAGGAGATCGCCGTCGAGGTCATCCAGGCAGCCAGCGAGCAGGACGCCCTGGAGGTCGCGCGCGCGGTGTCGCGGAGCAACCTGCTCAAGTGCGCGATCGGGGGCGAGGACCCGAACTGGGGCCGGGTGCTCTCCGCCGTCGGCACGACGGCCGCGCTCTTCGAGCCGGACGAGGTCGCGGTGGCGATCAACGGGGTCTGGGTGTGCAGGGACGGCGCCGCAGGCGACGACCGCGCACTCGTCGACCTCTCCGGTCGGGCAGTCCGGATCACCGTGGCGCTCGCGGCCGGCACTGCCGCGGCGACGGTCTGGACCAACGACCTCACGGCGGCGTACGTGCACGAGAACTCGGCGTACTCGACGTGAGCATCGACCAGCAGGCCCGCACCCGGCGAGACCTCGCCCAGCAGAAGGCCGACGTCCTCGCCGAGGCGCTGCCGTGGCTGGCCCGGTTCCAGGGCGCCACGGTGGTCGTGAAGTACGGCGGCCATGCGATGACCGACGACGCGCTCAAGCAGGCCTTCGCCGAGGACGTCATGTTCTTGCGCTACGCCGGGCTCCGTCCCGTCGTCGTCCACGGCGGCGGCCCGCAGATCAACGCGATGCTGGAGCGGCTCGGGGTCGCCTCGCGCTTCAGCGGCGGCTACCGGGTGACCACGCCCGAGACCATGGACGTGGTGCGGATGGTGCTCACCGGCCAGGTGCAGCGGGAGGTCGTCGGCTTGATCAACGCGCATGGCCCCTTCGCGGTCGGCATGTCCGGCGAGGACGCCCATCTGTTCACGGCAGAACGCAGGGACGTCCTCGTGGCGGGCGTCCCCACCGATGTCGGTCTGGTCGGCGAGGTCGTCCGCGTCGAACCCGCCTTCGTCCAGGGCCTGCTCGACGACGGCCTCGTGCCGGTGGTGTCGTCGGTCGCTCGCGGTGCTGACGGCGAGGTCTACAACGTCAACGCCGACACCGCGGCGGCCGCTCTCGCGGTCGCGCTCGGTGCGGAGAAGCTGGTCGTGCTGACCGATGTGGAGGGACTGTTCGCCGACTGGCCGGCGAGCGAGGAGCTGATCAGCGCGCTGACCGCCGACGAGCTCGAGCTCCGGCTGCCGTCGCTGTCCACCGGGATGGTCCCGAAGATGGAGGCCTGCCTGCGCGCCGTGCGCGGAGGTGTCCCGAAGGCGCACGTGCTCGACGGCCGGGTGCGGCATGCGCTGCTGCTGGAGCTCTTCACCTCCGAGGGCATCGGGACCCAGGTGCTGCCATGACCGACGCAGCCACCGACGCAGCCACCGACGCAGCGACCGACGGGCAGGCGTCCGCGGCCTGGCGTGACCGTTGGCGTGGCGCCCTGATGGACAACTACGGCACACCACCGCTGGTGCTCGTCGAGGGCACAGGCACCCACGTCGTGGACGCGGACGGGGTGCGCTACCTCGACCTCGTCGCCGGGATCGCGGTCAACGCGCTGGGCCATGCGCACCCGGCGGTGATCGAGGCTGTGAGCAGGCAGGTCGCCACGCTCGGGCACACCTCCAACCTGGCGGTGAACCCGGTGGCCGTCGAGCTCGCCGAACGGCTGCAAGGTCTGTTCGGACGCCCCGACGCGCGCGTCTTCTTCTGCAACAGCGGCGCCGAGGCCAACGAGGCCGCGTTCAAGCTGTCCAGGCTCACCGGACGGACCCATCTGGTCGCGGCCGAGGGCGCCTTCCACGGCCGCACCATGGGCTCGCTCGCGCTCACCGGGCAGCCGGCCAAGCAGACCCCGTTCCTGCCGCTCCCGGAGACCGTCACCTTCGTCCCGTACGGCGACGTGGACGCGCTGCGCGAGGCGGTCAGCACGCGTACCGCAGCGGTGTTCCTCGAGCCGGTCCAGGGGGAGGGCGGCGTGATCCCTGCGCCGCCGGGCTATCTCGCCGCGGCCGAGCAGGTCGCCAGAGACGTCGACGCCCTCTTCATCCTCGACGAGGTCCAGACCGGGGTCGGTCGCACCGGCGCCTGGGTGGCGCACCGCAGGGAGGGCGTGCTGCCCGACGTCGTGACGCTGGCCAAGGGGCTCGGCGGCGGCCTGCCCATCGGCGCGTGCGTGGCGTTCGGTCGCGCGGCCCGGCTCTTCGAGCCCGGGCACCACGGCTCGACCTTCGGCGGGAACCCCGTGTCGTGCGCGGCTGCCCTTGCCGTGCTGGACACGCTCGCCGACGAGGGCCTGATCGCCAGGGCAGCCGTGCTGGGCGCGACGCTGACAGCGCGCATCGAGGCCCTGCACCACCCCTTGGTCACCGAGGTCCGAGGGCGCGGGCTGCTGCTCGGCATCGTGCTCGGCCAACCCGCGGCGCCGTTGCTCGAGCGTGAGCTTCGCAGTCGGGGGGTGCTGGTGAACGCCGTGAGCCCGACGGTGATCAGGCTCGCGCCGCCGCTGATCCTGAGCGACGCCGACGTGCTCGAGCTCCTCTCGGTGCTGCCAGCAGCCCTGGACGCAGCGCTGTCCGACACCGTCCAGCCGGTGACGTCATGACCGTCCTGCACACCAAGGCGGCCAGGCACCAGCGGATCGTCGACCTCCTCAGCCAGGTCCCGGTCCGCTCGCAGGTGCAGCTGGTTGACCTTCTCGCCGGTGACGGCTTCCACGTCACCCAGGCGACGCTGTCCAGAGACCTGGACGACCTCGGCGCCCTGAAGGTCCGCGCTGATGACGGCCAGCTCGTCTACGCCGTGCCCGCCGAAGGCGGCGACAGCCGACCGGTCCCGGCCACGCAGAGCACGCAGGCAGTGGAGAGCCTGCGACGACGCTGCGAGGACCTCCTGGTCTCGGTCGAGAGCTCGGCGAACATCGTCATCCTCCGCACGCCACCGGGAGGGGCGCAGTACCTCGCCTCCAGCATCGACCGCAGCCTGCTTCCGTCCGTGATCGGCACCGTGGCCGGCGACGACACGGTGCTGCTCGTGACCAAGGACCCCGCGGGCGGCAGCGCCGTCGCCGCCCAGCTACTTGCGCTGGCCGAGCCCGCCTAGGGCAGACCCAGCTCACACCGGCTCCACCCAGAGCAGTGCCCCACCCAGAGCAGTGCCCCACCCAGAGCAGTGCCCGTACGAAGGAGAAGCACCATGAAGGAGCGCGTCGTCCTCGCCTACTCAGGCGGCCTCGACACCTCGGTCGCGATCGGCTGGATCGCCGAGGAGACCGGCGCCGAGGTGATCGCGGTCGCGGCCGACGTCGGGCAGGGAGGCGAAGACCTCGACGTGATCCGCGAGCGGGCGCTCGCCTGCGGAGCGGTGGAGGCGGAGGTCGCTGATGCCAAGGACGAGTACGCGGACGAGTACTGCCTGCCCGCCTTGAAGGCGAACGCGCTGTACATGGACCGGTACCCCCTGGTCTCCGCCCTGTCGCGTCCGGTCATCGTCAAGCACCTCGTGGCGGCGGCCCGCAAGCACGACGCCACCATCGTCGGCCACGGCTGCACCGGGAAGGGCAACGACCAGGTCCGCTTCGAGGTCGGCATCGCCGCGCTGGCGCCTGAGCTCACCTGCATCGCGCCGGTGCGGGACTACGCGATGACCCGGGACAAGGCGATCGAGTTCGCCGAGCGCAACAACCTCCCGATCGACGTCAACAAGAAGTCCCCGTACTCGATCGACCAGAACGTCTGGGGCCGGGCCGTCGAGACCGGTTTCCTCGAGGACATCTGGAACGGCCCCATCGAGGACGTCTACGCGTACACCCAGAACCCGGCCGACGCCCGGGACGCGGACGAGGTGGTCATCACCTTCGCGAGCGGCGTGCCGGTGGCACTCGACGGCCGGCCGGTCGACCATGCTGGCCGCGATCGAGGAGCTCAACCGCCGTGCTGGTGCGCAGGGCGTCGGGCGCCTGGACATGGTCGAGGACCGGCTCGTCGGCATCAAGAGCCGCGAGGTGTACGAGGCCCCGGGGGCGATCGCGCTGATCACCGCGCACCAGGAGCTCATGAACGTGACCGTCGAGCGCGACCTCGCCCGGTTCACCCGGGGCGTCGAGCAGCGCTGGGCCGAGCTGGTCTACGACGGTCTGTGGTTCTCGCCCGCTCAAGCGGGCCCTGGACGCGCTTCCTCGAGGAGGTCAACGGTCCGGTGTCCGGCGACATCCGCATGACGCTTGCACGGCGGACGCGCCGTGGTGACCGGGCCGGCGCAGCGGGCAGTCGCTGTACGACTTCTCCTGGCGACCTACGACACCGGCGACACCTTCGACCAGTCGCTCGCCAAGGGGTTCATCGAGCTGTGGGGCCTGCCCAGCAAGATCGCCGTCGACAGCGCGATGATCGGACGGCGCAGGCGTGACGATGACCCGGTCCCGGTGAGGCGCCGCTCCGGCTGTGGGGCGGCCGGTTCGAGGGCGGCCCGGCCGAGGCGCTGGCAGCGCTGTCGCTGAGCGTGCACTTCGACTGGCGGCTGGCGCCGTACGACCTCGCCGGCTCGCGGGCGCACGCCCGGGTCCTGCACCGGCTGGGCTGCTCGACCGACGACGAGCTCGCCGCGATGCTCGGCGCGCTGGACGAGCTGGACGCTGACGTCGCGAGCGGCGCGTTCACGCCGACCGCCGACGACGAGGACGTCCACACCGCGCTCGAGCGCGGCCTGGTCGAGCGGGTCGGCGTCGCTCGGCGGGCAAGCTGCGCGCCGGGCGCTCGCGCAACGACCAGGTCGCGACCGACCTCCGGCTCTACCTGCGCGACGCGGCGCGCTGGCTGGCCGCCGCGGTGGCCGACCTGCAGACGGCGCTGCTCGCCCAGGCCGAGCAGCACGCGGCGACGCCGGCCCCCGGCTTCACCCACCTGCAGCACGCCCAGCCGGTGCTCGTTCGCCCACCAGCTGCTGCGCACGTGCAGGCGCTTCGCCCGCGACGTCGACCGGCTGCGCGACTGGGATCGCCGCACCGCCGGTCAGCCCGCTCGGAGCCGGTGCGCTCGCCGGCTCGTCGCTGCCGCTCGATCCCCGAGGCGGTCGCCCGCGAGCTCGGCTTCACCGCGGCCGCTGCCAACTCGATCGACGCCGTCTGCGACCGCGACTTCGCGGCGGAGTTCCTGTTCGTGGCGGCGATGATCGGCGGTGCACCTGTCGCGGCTCGGCGAGGAGATCGTGCTGTGGGCGACCACGCGAGTTCGGCTGGGTCGCGGCTCGACGACGCCTACTCGCACCGGCTCGTCGATCATGCCGCAGAAGAAGAACCCGGACGTCGCCGAGCTCGCCCGCGGCAAGGCGGGTCGGCTGATCGGCGACCTGACCGGCGCTGCTGGTCGTGCTCAAGGGCCTGCCGCTCGCCTACGACCGGGACCTGCAGGAGGACAAGGAGCCGGTGTTCGACGCGGTCGACACGCTGCTGCTGCGTGCTGCCGGCCGTGACCGGCATGGTCGCCGACGATGACCTTCGACACCGAACGGCTCGGCCGCTGCCGCCCCGCCGGGTTCGCGCTGGCGACCGACGTCGCGGAGTGGCTGGTCCGCCAGGGCGTGCCGTTCCGCGACGCCCACGAGGCGGTCGGCGACCTGCGTGCGCGGTGTGCGAGCAGCGCGACATGCGACCTCGACGAGGTGTCCGACGCCGACCTCGCCGCGATCAGCGCCGCACCTGACGCCGGACGTCCGAGACGGTGCTGCCGTGGCCGGCGCGCTGGCGGCCCGTGCGGCGCTCGGGCGGCACCGCGCCGGTGCGGGTCCGCGAGCAGCTCGCCGACGCTCGCGGACGCTGGTCGCGGCCGCGGCAGCCGTGGGCGACGTGCGACGGACGTGAGCCGCGCTGCGCGCGCCTGCTGTCCGCGGCCGGTGCTCGTCGGTGGCGCCCGGCCTGCTCGGCGGCGCTGCTGCGTGCCGTGCGGGCGTCGCCGTCCGGCTCACCGAGGTCGAGGCGTACGACGGTGCGGCCGACGCCGCGTCGCACGCGTTCCGTGGCCGGACGCCCCGCACCGCGGTGATGTTCGGTCCGGCCGGGTACTCCTACGTCTACTTCTCCTACGGCATGCACTGGTGCGTCAACGTGGTGTGCGGGCCGGTGGGGGAGGCCGCCGCGGTGCTGCTGCGCGCCGGCGAGGTCGTCGCGCGGGGTGGAGACCGGCCCGGCTGCGCCGCCCCGCCGCGCGCACGGACCGCGAGCTCGCCCGTGGGCCTGCTCGGCTGTGCGCTGCCCTCGGCGTCGACGGCGCCTTCGACGGGGTGGACCTGCTGGCGGGCGGACCCTTGCAGCTGGTCGAGGCGCCGCCGGGCACGGCGTCGCCGCGGGTCGGCACCGGGGCCCCGGGTCGGGATCAGCAAGGCCGCGGACCTGCCCTGGCGGTTCTGGGTGGATGGCGATCCAACCGTCAGCCAGTTCCGTCGGCCGCGTGCGCGACGTACGCCGGAGAATGAGCGGCGTGACCAGCGAGACCGACCGAACCAGTGCATGTCCTCGACGATCTCGCGGTGGCGGGACCTGATCGCCGTCAGCCACCGACCTCGCCGAGCTCCGCGCGGCCATGGACGCGGGCCCGGTCACCTACTACTGCGGGTTCGACCCCACGGCCCCGAGCCTGCACCTCGGGAACCTCGTGCAGATCCTGGTGCTGCGCCGGCTGCAGGACGCCGGTCACCGCCCGATCGCGCTCGTGGGCGGCGCGACGGGTCTGATCGGCGACCCGAAGCCAGGGTCCGAGCGGTCGTTGAACGATCCGTCCGTGGTGGCGACGTGGGTCGACCGCATCCGCGAGCAGGTCGAGCCGTTCCTGTCGTTCACCGGCGAGCAACGCCGCGGTCATGGTCAACAACCTGGACTGGACGGCCGAGCTGTCGGCCATCGACCTCCTGCGTGACGTCGGCAGGCACTTCCGGGTGAACAAGATGATCGCGAAGGACGTCGTGGCGACCCGGCTGGCCTCCGACGCCGGCATCAGCTACACCGAGTTCAGCTACCAGGTCCTGCAGAGCCTGGACTTCCTCGAGCTCTACCGTCGCCATGGGTGCGTGCTGCAGACCGGTGGCAGCGACCAGTGGGGCAACCTCACCGCTGGCCTCGACCTCGTGCACCGGGCGGAGGGTGCGTCCGTGCACGCGCTGGCGACGCCGCTGGTCACCAAGGCCGACGGCACCAAGTTCGGCAAGACCGAGACCGGGACCGTCTGGCTGGACCCCGAGCCTGACCTCGCCGTACGCGTTCTTCCAGTACTGGGTGAACGCGGACGACGGGACGTCGCGCACCTATCTGCGAGATCTTCAGCCTGCGACCCCGCGCGGAGATCGAGGAGCTCGCCCAGGCCAGCATCGACCGCCCGGCGCCCGCGAGGCGCAGCGAGCGCTCGCCGAGGAGCTCACCACGCTGGTGCACGGCGCCGGAGCAGGCACGGGCCGCCCTGCTGGCGTCCCAGGCGCTGTTCGGACAGGGGCACCTCAGCGAGCGTCGAGCCAGCCACGCTGGAGGCCGCCATGCTCGAGACGCCGCACATCCGGCTCGAGGACGGGGCCGATCCCGACGTTCATCGACCTGCTGGCCGCCACCGGCCTGGTCGCCAGCAAGGGCGCCGCCCGTCGAGCCGTGGCCGAGGGCGGGGCGTACGTCAACAACGTCCGCATCGCCGACGGAGAGGCGACGCCCGCGACCGCGGACTTCGTCCACGGGCGATGGCTCGTCCTGCGTCGCGGAAAGCGGACCGTAGCCGGGGTCGAGGCCTCGGCCAGCCCCCACTAGGCTGCTGACCTGGGACGATGCGGCCGGGACACGCCCGGGTGGCGGGCTGATTTGACTCCACCCGCGCACGCTACGTAATGTTCCACCTGTCGCCCGGCAGGGAGCAACGGACACCGCAAGGTGGCCGATCCCGAGGGTGGCCACCCCATGCAACTCCCAGCGCCAGTCAATCTGGTGCTGGGCTGCCGCGTGGAAGCCCGCAAGATCACCTGGTGCGATTTGACCGGGTCAGTCCCAAGGGCTAAGTTAGAAGGGTTGCCCCGACGAAGGCCGAGAGGCCTGACGCAGGTGCGCATCCGCTCCTTGAGAACTCAACAGCGTGCCAAAAGTCAATGCCAAAAAACCCTGTCCTCGGGGTTGGCGGCAGGCCATTCGGTCTGTGCGCGCACCGAGACAGAATTCCTTTGGTGAAGACAGACGACAGTAACGTCTGAAATCGCCAGAATCTTAATGGTCGTCCACCTGATTCCCATGTGGACACCGCTCACCGTGTCGGTCATCTGGGCTTCGGCCCAGTGTCATATAGACATCAATGGAGAGTTTGATCCTGGCTCAGGACGAACGCTGGCGGCGTGCTTAACACATGCAAGTCGAACGAGTGCCACACCTTCGGGTGGTGATCTAGTGGCGAACGGGTGAGTAACACGTGGGCAACCTGCCCTTAGCTCTGGGATAACTCCGGGAAACCGGGGCTAATACCGGATATGACCTTCGATGGCATCTTCGAAGGTGGAAAGTTCTGCGGCTGAGGATGGGCCCGCGGCCTATCAGCTTGTTGGTGGGGTAATGGCCCACCAAGGCGACGACGGGTAGCCGGCCTGAGAGGGCGACCGGCCACACTGGGACTGAGACACGGCCCAGACTCCTACGGGAGGCAGCAGTGGGGAATATTGCGCAATGGGCGAAAGCCTGACGCAGCGACGCCGCGTGAGGGATGAAGGCCTTCGGGTTGTAAACCTCTTTCAGCAGGGACGAAGCGAAAGTGACGGTACCTGCAGAAGAAGCACCGGCCAACTACGTGCCAGCAGCCGCGGTAATACGTAGGGTGCAAGCGTTGTCCGGAATTATTGGGCGTAAAGAGCTCGTAGGCGGTTTGTCGCGTCGGCTGTGAAAACTCGGGGCTCAACCCCGAGCCTGCAGTCGATACGGGCAGACTAGAGTGCGGTAGGGGAGACTGGAATTCCTGGTGTAGCGGTGAAATGCGCAGATATCAGGAGGAACACCGGTGGCGAAGGCGGGTCTCTGGGCCGATAACTGACGCTGAGGAGCGAAAGCGTGGGGAGCGAACAGGATTAGATACCCTGGTAGTCCACGCCGTAAACGTTGGGCGCTAGGTGTGGGGGACCTTCCACGTCCTCCGTGCCGCAGCTAACGCATTAAGCGCCCCGCCTGGGGAGTACGGCCGCAAGGCTAAAACTCAAAGGAATTGACGGGGGCCCGCACAAGCGGCGGAGCATGTGGCTTAATTCGACGCAACGCGAAGAACCTTACCTGGGCTTGACATGCAGGGAAATCTCACAGAGATGTGAGGTCCGCAAGGGTCCTGCACAGGTGGTGCATGGTTGTCGTCAGCTCGTGTCGTGAGATGTTGGGTTAAGTCCCGCAACGAGCGCAACCCTCGTTCTATGTTGCCAGCGCGTAATGGCGGGGACTCATAGGAGACTGCCGGGGTCAACTCGGAGGAAGGTGGGGATGACGTCAAATCATCATGCCCCTTATGTCTTGGGCTGCACACATGCTACAATGGCCGGTACAAAGGGCTGCGATACCGTAAGGTGGAGCGAATCCCAAAAAGCCGGTCTCAGTTCGGATTGGGGTCTGCAACTCGACCCCATGAAGTCGGAGTCGCTAGTAATCGCAGATCAGCAACGCTGCGGTGAATACGTTCCCGGGCCTTGTACACACCGCCCGTCACGTCACGAAAGTCGGTAACACCCGAAGCCAGTGGCCCAACCGCTTAAGGAGGGAGCCGTCGAAGGTGGGATCGGCGATTGGGACGAAGTCGTAACAAGGTAGCCGTACCGGAAGGTGCGGCTGGATCACCTCCTTTCTAAGGAGCACTTGACGCCTGGTCTTCGATCAGGCGTCCAGAACCATGCCAGAGACTTTCGTTCTCTGGATGGTGCTCAAGGGTGGAACATTGACCAGTTGGCCTCCGCCGCGTGCGGAACTCCTAGTACAGCTGCTTGCAGCAGGAACGGAGTCCCGTGCGAGAAGGAGTCTTGGGCACGCTGTTGGGTCCTGAGGGAGCGGGTTCTTCGGAACTCACCTTCAGTCGGGACCAGCCCTCGTCGGACGGCAGCACTCTGTGCTGCACGCGACGAACCCGGGCCGGCTTACCGCCCGTACCTTGAGAACTGCACAGTGGACGCGAAAAAGCATCTTTGTGGCCAAGTTAATAAGGGCGCACGGTGGATGCCTTGGCACCAGGAGCCGATGAAGGACGTAGGAGCCTGCGATAAGCCTCGGGGAGCTGGCAACCGAGCTGTGATCCGAGGATTTCCGAATGGGGAAACCCGGCTGGAGTCATGTCCAGTCACCCATACCTGAACACATAGGGTATGCGGAGGGAACGTGGGGAAGTGAAACATCTCAGTACCCACAGGAAGAGAAAGCAACCGCGATTCCGTTAGTAGTGGCGAGCGAAAGCGGAACAGGCCAAACCACATACGCGTGATAGCTATCAGGCGTTGCGTATGCGGGGTTGAGGGACCACTCAGTTGGGGCTGATAACCCGACAGGAAGTAAGAAATCACTGTTGTAGCCGAAGGGCATGCGAAAGGCCCGGCATAGAAGGTAACACCCCTGTAGACGAAACTTCAGTGACTTCCGAGTGGGATCCCAAGTAGCACGGGGCCCGAGAAATCTCGTGTGAATCTGGCGGGACCACCCGCTAAGCCTAAATACTCCCTGGTGACCGATAGCGGACAAGTACCGTGAGGGAAAGGTGAAAAGTACCCCGGGAGGGGAGTGAAATAGTACCTGAAACCGTGTGCCTACAAGCCGTTGGAGCGTCGCCTGAGCTTGCTCAGGTCGTGACAGCGTGCCTTTTGAAGAATGAGCCTGCGAGTTAGCGATATGTGGCGAGGTTAACCCGTGAGGGGAAGCCGTAGCGAAAGCGAGTCCGAATAGGGCGAATGAGTCGCGTGTCCTAGACCCGAAGCGGAGTGATCTACCCATGGGCAGGTTGAAGCGCGGGTAAGACCGCGTGGAGGCCCGAACCCACCAGGGTTGAAAACCTGGGGGATGACCTGTGGGTAGGGGTGAAAGGCCAATCAAACTCCGTGATAGCTGGTTCTCCCCGAAATGCATTTAGGTGCAGCGTCGCGTGTTTCTTACCGGAGGTAGAGCTACTGGATGGCCTAGGGGGCCCAACAGCTTACCGAAGTCAGCCAAACTCCGAATGCCGGTAAGTGAGAGCGCGGCAGTGAGACTGCGGGGGATAAGCTCCGTAGTCGAGAGGGAAACAGCCCAGATCACCAGCTAAGGCCCCTAAGCGTGTGCTAAGTGGGAAAGGATGTGGAGTCGCATAGACAACCAGGAGGTTGGCTTAGAAGCAGCCACCCTTAAAAGAGTGCGTAATAGCTCACTGGTCAAGTGATTCCGCGCCGACAATGTAGCGGGGCTCAAGCACACCGCCGAAGCCGTGACATTCATACATTTCCCGGCCTGCCTTCGGGTGGGTCCAGGAGTGTGGATGGGTAGGGGAGCGTCGTGTGGCGAGCGAAGCGGCGGGGTAATCCAGCCGTGGACGCCACACGAGTGAGAATGCAGGCATGAGTAGCGAAAGAGGGGTGAGAAACCCCTCCGCCGAATGACCAAGGGTTCCTGGGCCAGGCTAATCCGCCCAGGGTAAGTCGGGACCTAAGGCGAGGCCGACAGGCGTAGTCGATGGACAACGGGTTGATATTCCCGTACCCGCAAAAGAGCGCCCATGCTGAACCAGGTGATGCTAAGCGCAGTGAAGCCGGCAGACCTTCGGGCGAGCTGGTGGATCTGCGCGAACCGATCTGGTAGTAGGCAAGCAATGGGGTGACGCAGGAAGGTAGTCCAACCGCGGCGATGGTTGACCGCGGGCAAGGGTGTAGGGCGAGGCGTAGGCAAATCCGCACCTCACATAGCCTGAGACCTGATGGCGAGCCGATTCAGGCGAAGTGAGTGATCCTATGCTGCCGAGAAAAGCCTCTAGCGAGTGTTAGCGGCCCGTACCCCAAACCGACTCAGGTGGTCAGGTAGAGAATACCAAGGCGATCGGGCGAACTATGGTTAAGGAACTCGGCAAAATGCCCCCGTAACTTCGGGAGAAGGGGGGCCGCGTGACGTGTAGGGACTTGCTCCCGAAGCGTTGTTCGGCCGCAGAGACCAGGCTGAAGCGACTGTTTACTAAAAACACAGGTCCGTGCGAAGTCGCAAGACGATGTATACGGACTGACGCCTGCCCGGTGCTGGAACGTTAAGGGGACGGGTTAGTGCCTTCGGGTTGCGAAGCTCAGAACTTAAGCGCCAGTAAACGGCGGTGGTAACTATAACCATCCTAAGGTAGCGAAATTCCTTGTCGGGTAAGTTCCGACCTGCACGAATGGCGTAACGACTTCAGCGCTGTCTCAACCATGGACCCGGCGAAATTGCACTACGAGTAAAGATGCTCGTTACGCGCGGCAGGACGGAAAGACCCCGGGACCTTTACTATAGCTTGATATTGGTGGTCGGTTCGAATTGTGTAGGATAGGTGGGAGACTGTGAAGCGGGTACGCCAGTGTCGGTGGAGTCAACGTTGAAATACCACTCTGGTCGTACTGGCTGTCTAACCTAGGTCCGTGATCCGGATCAGGGACAGTGTCTGGTGGGTAGTTTAACTGGGGCGGTTGCCTCCTAAAATGTAACGGAGGCGCTCAAAGGTTCCCTCAGCCCGGTTGGCAATCGGGTGTCGAGTGCAAGTGCACAAGGGAGCTTGACTGTGAGACAGACATGTCGAGCAGGGACGAAAGTCGGAACTAGTGATCCGGCGCTGGCATGTGGAAGCGGCGTCGCTCAACGGATAAAAGGTACCCCGGGGATAACAGGCTGATCTTCCCCAAGAGTCCATATCGACGGGATGGTTTGGCACCTCGATGTCGGCTCGTCGCATCCTGGGGCTGGAGTAGGTCCCAAGGGTTGGGCTGTTCGCCCATTAAAGCGGTACGCGAGCTGGGTTTAGAACGTCGTGAGACAGTTCGGTCCCTATCCGCCGCGCGCGCAGGAGACTTGAGAAGGGCTGTCCCTAGTACGAGAGGACCGGGACGGACGAACCTCTGGTGTGCCAGTTGTTCCGCCAGGAGCACCGCTGGTTGGCTACGTTCGGAAGGGATAACCGCTGAAAGCATCTAAGCGGGAAGCCTGCTTCAAGATGAGGTTTCCCACAGGGTTAACCTGGTAAGGCCCCCAGCAGACCACTGGGTTGATAGGCCGGAAGTGGAAGTGCGGCAACGCATGGAGCTGACCGGTACTAATAGGCCGAGGACTTGACTACAAACTTAACTGCCGTTTCGCGTCCACTGTGCGGTTCCCGAGATGCGGTCGGGAACGGCTCACATCTCAATAGAGTTTCGGCGGCCATGGCGAAGGGGAAACGCCCGGTTCCATTCCGAACCCGGAAGCTAAGCCCTACAGCGCCGATGGTACTGCGCGGGTGACTGGGTGGGAGAGTAGGACGCCGCCGGACATTCTTTCGATGAGGGCCACCCCGTAATGGGGTGGCCCTCATTCGTATTTCTGGGCTCAATTCTTCGGCCGTTCCTGGTCAATGCATTCGTGTTCAAACAGTGGAGGATGACGTGGCGGACAAGAAGCCCCCGAGCAAGGCCAAGGGGCAACCACGCTCGTCGGAAACCAGCGGTCGAGCCGCCTCAACGTCCGGATCGCGGGGCAAGGCCGTCGGCGCTGACGCGAAGGCCAAGGCGCGGGGTGGGAAGCCGGCCAAGACGGGGCGGCCTGCGAAGAAGGTCCAGCCAGCGTCGCCACCGTGGCGGAACGCTCCGCCAGGCAGCACGCGTCCGGCTCCACGCCCGGATGCTCAGAAGGGCCCGACCGAGCGGGAGGCGGGAGGTCGTGGGAGTCAGACGAAGCCGCCCGCGAGAGGCACGTCCGCGCCCAGGGAGCGCTCCGGCGAGTCTCGGAGCTCGACGCCTAAGCCGGAGGGTCGTGGGGGGAGCTCGTCACCCCAGGCCCCCCGTCGTGACGACGCAGGAGCAAAGCGTGGTTCCGGAGGGATGGCCCGCTCCGGGGGTTCCGGCTCCCGAGGTGCCAGCCCAAGGTCGACCGACGGCCGTTCGTCGTCCACCGGGTCGCGGCCGGCTCCCGGTTCATCCAGGCCGGGCTCGCCGGCTGCGGGATCCAGCGGCGCGAGCCGATCCTCCTCAACCGGGCGGCCTTCATCGGCTGGCGCTCCGTCGTCGGGTGGGCGGCCCTCGTCGGGTGGGCGACCGACTTCGAGCGGTCGACCTTCGTCCAGCGGTCGACCTTCGTCGGGCGGCCGACCTACCTCGAGTGGTCGTCCGTCGTCCGGTGGTCGACCAAGTCAGGACGGTCGATCCTCGTCGGGTGGGCGTACAGGCTCGAGCAGTCGCCCGTCCTCGAGCAGTCGCCCGTCCTCGAGTGGGCGGCCCGACAGTCGGCCAGTCGCGACTCCCCGGGGCAACGACGGCTCGGCCCGTCGAACGAGCGGGCCTTACCGCGCTCCTGCCGATGCCGGTCGCGCCCCTCGCCGCACCTCGCCCGACGTCCCGGCCATCCCGGAGGACGTCACGATCGACGAGCTCGACGTCGACATCCAACGAGCCCTGCGCACGTTGCCGAAGGGACTAGCCGAGGAAGTGGGACGGCGCCTGGTCGCGGCTGGCCGGTTGCTCGCCAGCGACCCTGCGACCGCTCATGCCCATGCGCTGGAGGCGACCCGGGTTGCCTCGCGTGTCGCCGCGGTCCGCGAGGCCTGCGGCGTCACCGCGTACGCCATCGGAGACTGGAACCAGGCACTGCTGGAGCTCCGAGCCGCGCGTCGGCTGTCCGGCTCTTTCGACTTCCTGCCGATGGAGGCCGACTGCGAACGAGGCCTCGGCCGCCCTGAGCGCGCGTTGCTGCTCGCGGGCAACGACTCAGTGAAGCAGCTGGACAAGGCAGGCCGCGTGGAGATGCGCATCGTCGCCTCGGGCGCGCGGCGGGACCTCGGCCAGCTCGATGCCGCCGTCGTGACCCTGCAGTGCCCCGAGCTGAAGGACATGCGCAAGCCATGGTCTGCCCGGCTGGCGTATGCATACGCGGACGCGCTCGATGCCGCAGGTCGAAGGGACCAGGCCATCACGTGGTTCGTCAAGGCCGCGGCAGCAGACCCTGAGGGGGAGACCGAGGCAGCCGAGCGCTTGGACGAGCTCGAAGGCACCGTTTTCGTCGAGGTGGAGGAGGACGTCGAGCTGATCGAGGCAGCCGAGGCAGCCGAGCAGCCGGATCCGGTCGACCAGCCGCAGCCTGGGGATCGGCCGGAGCCCGTCGGGGTGGAGGTGCAGGCAGAGCAGGCAGGGCAAGTCGAGGCTGCGGTGGACGCCGGCCCTGGCGTGGCTGCTGTGGCGGACACGGTGCCGCAGCCCGAGGCGCTGCTCCCAGTCGGCATAGAGCCGGTGTTCAGCGCGCCGACCGAGGCCGAGATCGTCCTCCCGCCAGGTTCGCCCGAGATGCTGGACCTCGTCTTCGAGGAGCCGCAGCCCCAGCCACCGGCCTGACAGCCGTCGACGATCAGCGCAGCGTCGACGGGTCGGCGAGCTCGGCTGCCGGTCCGTCGACCCGGTCGAGCCACCGATTGATCCCGACGATGTTCGCCGCCGTCGAGCTGAGGTGCTCGAACTTGTCGGTGATCTCCGTGCTGGCGAGATAAGCCTCGTAGCGGGCGGCAGTCTTCTCGGTCACCCGGGCCACGGCGTGGTCGAGGTCGAGGCCGTTCACCCGGGCCTCCCGAACGAGCTCGACCCAGAGCCGGAGCTCTTCGGCCGAGCGTTCGAGAGTCTGGTCCACCTCCTGCACCGGACCGAAGTGGCTGAAGAGCAACCGGGTCGGTGCGACGTCGACGAACAGACCGAGCGACGCGAGCGCGAGGTCCAGGTCGAAGTCAGGTGGCGGTGTCGCCGGACGCAGGTCAGCCGTCTCAGGGATGTAGACGCCGGCCGCGTCGCCGACGTACAGGTCACCGGTCGCCGAGTCGACCAGGCCCAGATGGTGCTGGGCGTGGCCGGGGGAGTGGAAGGCCGCCAGGGCCCGCCCCCCGCCCAGATCGACCGACCCTTGAGCGCCGATCGTTCGCACGCGCGCCGCCTCGGTCGGTCGGAGCACCCCGAAGACGTCGTCCAGCACGCTGCCGAAGACCCGGCGCGCGCTGCTCATGAGCCGCTCGGGATCGACCAGATGCCGGGCGCCCGCCTCGTGCACCACCACCTGCGCAGCCGGAAAGGCCGCAGCGAGGTCACCGACGCCGCCGGCGTGGTCGAGGTGGATGTGGGTCACCACGATGGTGCCCAGATCGTCCGGTCCGATACCGAGCTCAGCCAGCGCGGTCGTGACGACGGCCGCCGAGGTCGCCGTGCCGGTCTCGACCAAGCAGGGGCGGTCGCCGCGGATCAGGTACGCAGAGGTGATGCCTGGGTAGCCGGACATCTGCGTGTCGATCGCGAATACCTCGTGACCCAAATCCACCACAGCAGCGACCACGCCTAGCCTCCCTCGAACGTTCGCAGCAGCAACCCGGTGCGCGGTTTCGGTCCGAACGAGGTGCTCTTGCGCGGCATGCGCTCGCCGGCGGCCGCCAGCTCGAACACGGTCTCCACCGTGACCGGTGCGAGCAGCACCGCGACCCCGTCCTCGCGGCTGGCCGCCCGGAGCGCTCCGTCGACGTCGTGGTGGTAGCCGACGCGCGCCTCGCTGGCCTCCCAGAGGTTGTCGATGAGCACGTGGTGGAGGACGGACGTGTCGAGTGAACGCCACGCCGGCACATGGTCTGCCGGCACCAATGCCTCGACGAGGTCGTGCCTGGCGATCCGAAGGACTGCGCCGCGACCATCAGCACCGGCCAGCAGGAGCTCGCCCGCTTGCAGCGATCGGGCAGCTTCTGCTGGGTCAGTGCCGTCGTCCAGGGGCTGGACGGAGAAGGTGCTGGCCACCTGAGCGATGGCGTCGTCGAAGGCCAGACCGCGGATGCTGCGGTGGATGGCGCCGACGTGCAGCGGGTAGGCGTCGGTGTCCACGAGCAGGGCGAGGCCGGCGTCCCACGGCCCGGCGGTCGACTGCTCGGCCTGCAGCCGGCGGTAGGCCGCGTAACGGTGATGGCCGTCGGCGATGAGCGCCTGACGCGCCGCGAGGTCGGCCGCGACCGCCGCCAGCTCCGCTGGGTCGACGACCGCCCACAGCCGGTGGACGATCCCGTCGTCCGTCACCGCGCGGGCGAGCGGTGGACGAACCGTGCTCGCTGACACGACGTCGGCTGCCGGGCCGCTGCCACCGGGGTAGACCAGAAGGATGGGTTCGACGTTGGCCTGGGCGGCTCGCATGAGGTCCAGCCGGTCCTGCACCGGGCCCGGCATGACGTCCTCGTGCGGGAGGATGACCTGCTGCACGGGGTCACGAAGCTCGACCGCGCCGAGCAGTCCGCGCTGCAGAACGCGGCCGTCCTTGGTCGCCTGCTCGTAGACGTAGAGGCCGGGTTCGGCGTCTTCGCGCAGGACGCCTTCCGACAACCAGGCACGCAGCAGCCTGGCTGCGTGCTCGTAGCGGCCCTCGTCGCCGCACTCCTCTCGCCTCGGCAGGATGAGGCGGACCACGTTGTGCGGGTCGGCGGACTCCAGGCTCAGCACCCCGTCGCGGTCGACGACGTCGTACGGCGGGCTGGTGACCCTGGCGAGATCGGCGACCTTGTCAGCATCGAAACGCACCCCGCGGAACGGGCGGAGGACCAGCCCGGCGGCAGCGTCTGTCCCGGTACCGGGGGACGGGCCACCTGTACGCGTCTCCACACGCCGCATCGTACGGTGGTCATCGACGAGGAGCGCCCTGGCCCGGGGGCGCCACGGAACGCCCGCGACGGGAGGGACAGCCTTGACGGACGAGGACGTCTACTCGCTGTACCAAGAAGGCCTGGCTCGGATCGACGCCAAGGACCCCGCCGCCGCGGTCGAGGTCCTGCGGAAGGCTGCGGCGGCTGAGCCGGCCGCCGAGAACGTCCGGGAGGCCCTCGCCCGCGCGCAGTTCGACGCGAAGCTCTTCAGCGCCGCACGGGCGTCCTTCGCCTCGATCACCGAGACGAACCCGGCCAACGACTACGCGTGGTTCGGCCTCGGCCTCGCCGAGCAGCGACTGCAGAACTTCGCTGTCGCAGCGGAGCATCTGACGATCGCCAGCGTGATGCGTCCCGAGCGGGAGGACTACCGCAAGGCCCTCGACGACGTCAGGGCGACGCTGAGGTTCAGGGCCGACCCGCTGGCCGGCGGCCCGTCGTCCGCGTCCGATGCGAGCCGGGGCGACCGGTGAGCGGCGAGCTGCTCAGCTCGGAGGAGCCGTTGGCCCAGCTGTTCGACGTCGCGCTGCTCGACCTCGACGGCACGGTGTACGCCGGCGGCCGCGGGATCCCTAGGGCAGCTGCGTCGGTCGCCGCCGCGAGCCACGCCGGCCTTCGTCCGCTCTTTGTCACCAACAACGCCTCCCGCACGCCGCAGGCGGTCGCGGCACAGCTCACGAGCCTTGGTCTGGCGGCTGCGCCCGACGACGTCGTGACCTCGGCACAGGCCGGGGCCCGGCTGGTCCGCGAGCGGCTCGAGGCGGGTGCGGCCGTCCTCGTCGTGGGCGGCGCCGGTCTCGTCGCGGCCGCCCAGGGCGAGGCCCTCGACCCCGTCGACAGCGCCGACGCCAAACCGCAGGCCGTGCTGCAGGGTTGGTCTCCCGACCTCGGATGGGCGTTGCTCGCCGAGGGCGCCTACGCGTTGGCCACCGGCGTCCCGTGGGTCGCGACGAACACCGACCGCACGCTGCCGACGGAGCGTGGGATCGCACCCGGCAACGGCTCCTTCGTCGCGCTGCTGGCTGGTGTCGCCGGACGTCAACCCGATGCCGTCGCGGGCAAGCCGCAGCGCGCGCTGCTGGACCTCGCGGTGTCGCGGGCGTCGGCGACTCGCCCCCTCGCCGTCGGCGACCGGCTGGACACCGACATCGAGGGTGCCAACCGTGCGGGGCTCCCCAGCCTGCTGGTCCTGACCGGAGTCTCCGGCCCGGCCGACGTGCTTCTCGCCCCGCCGGTGCAGCGTCCCCACTACGTCGCAGCCGACCTCACTGGCTTGCTGGCGCGCCACCGGGCGCCGGTGGCTGACGGCGAGAGCTGGTCCTGCGGCGGCTGGCTGGCCTCCGTCGACGACGGTCAGCTGGTCATCACCGGGGACGGCGCAGACGTCGTCGACGCGCTGCGGGCCGGGTGCGCCGCCAGCTGGCAGGCGCTCGACGCGGGCCAGACGATTGACGTGGCAGCCGCGACGTCGCTGCTCGGCGAACGGCTCAGCCGAGCAGCGAGCGCAGGCGCAGGAGATCCTTGATCGAAGCGTCGAGCTTGACCCGACCTGAGGCCCAGGCGTGCGGGAAGGCCAGCTTGCCGTCGACCAGCGCCACCAGGTCGTCGCTGGAGATCGTCAGCCGGATGTGCGCCGGTTCGGCTTTCTCCTCGACGCGGATGTCATTGAGGTGACCGTCTGCCAGCCGGCCCGCGAAGGTGACCCCGAGGTCAGGGACGCGGCAGGTCACCGTGCGATCCGTGGCGTGCTTCTTGAGCTGGTGGTCCGACTCGTCGAGGGCGGCGCCGAGCCGTTCCAGCGCGGCCATGCATTCGTCGACGGTCGCCATGGGTTGAACGCTAGCGCAGCCGCTCTGCCGACCAGCCAGGGGCGACGCCCGTCGCCGGAGTAGGTTGGTTCCCTCGTACTTGTGGTCCTGTCACGCGCCTGGCGCCGGCAGGTGAGGCACTCGGAGGAAGCCATGGCGCTGGACGCGCTGCGTGGATACGTGCAGATCGCGAACGGCCTCACGGACGTGACTCGGCAGCGCGCGGTCACCACCGCCAGGCAGCTGCTGGAGCAGGGTGGCGGCATCGTGGACCAGGCTGTCTCGGCCCCGGTGAGCCGCCAGGTTCAGGGCATCGCCGAGGAGCTGCTCGCGACCAGCCGGATGAACCGCGACCTGCTCGTCGGCCTGATCCGGTCCGAGGTGGATCGGGCCGTTGCCCGGCTAGGCCTCGTCGGCAGCGACGAGCTGGCGGCCGTGGTCGCTCGCCTGCAGCGTCAGGTGGATCGACGGTTGTCCGACCCGTTGCCAGCGGACGACGAGGGCTTCGCGCCGCCCGTCACCGTCCCGTCCCCGACCACGGCGATGAAGGCACCTGCGAAGAAGGCACCTGCGAAGAAGGTGCCAGCCAAGAAGGCACCCGCCAAGAAGGCACCCGCCAAGAAGGCACCCGCGAAGAAGGTCGCCGCCAAGAAGGCGCCGGCGAAGAAGGCGGCTCCGACCGAACCGCCGGTGCCGATCGTGCCGCCGGCAGCCGTTGACCCGGCACTGGAGGACGCCGTCGAGCAGATCGTGCTCGAGGAGGCCATCGCCGAGGTCGTCCGCGAGGCGGTGGCCGAGGAGATCGTCCGTGAGGTGATCCTCGAGCAGGTCGTCGAGGAGCTCGTGCTCGAGGAGGAGGTGCGCGAGCAGCTCGCCGACGCGGCGGAGCAGGCCGATGGCCCCGATGTCGATGGCCCGGATGTCGATGGCCCGGATGTCGATGGCCCGGCCGCGGCTCGGCGCGACGACTCGGGCGACGATCGGTGATGAGCGAACCGAGCAGCACCGAGGTCGACCTGCCCGTCGCCCCCGCGGACGACGTTGACATCTCGGCGACCCAGACCGAACCCGGGGAGGCCGCACCGATGGAGGCGGCCGAGCAGCCCACCGGCAGCCAGGATCTCCTCGACTCGGTCGAGCGCACCGGCAACCCGCGCGTGGACGACGCCGTCGCACTGCTGGGCGAGCTGCACGCTCGGCCCACCGACGAGCACGCCGAGGTCTTCGAGAACGTGCACCGAGGGCTGCAGGCGGCGCTGACCGACCTCGACCGGGAGTAGTGCGTGACGCGGCGCCTCCGGCTGGACGCCGAGCTCGTGCGCCGCGGCCTGGCGCGGTCGCGCGAGCATGCGCGAGTCCTGGTCGACGCGGGCCTGGTGCGTGTCGGCGGGGCGACCGCGAGCAAGGCGGCGACCCAGGTGGAGCGGGGCGGCGATCCACGTGATCGAGCGTCGGGCGAACCGGACTACGTCTCCCGCGGCGCGCACAAGCTGGTCGGCGCGCTGGCCGCCTTCGGCCCGCAGGGGCTGACGGTCGCAGGACAAGCGCTGCCTCGACGCCGGCGCCTCGACCGGCGGCTTCACGGACGTGCTGCTGCGTCGCGGCGCGGCGCAGGTCGTCGCGGTCGACGTCGGGTACGGCCAGCTCGTCTGGCGGCTGCAGCAGGACGCGCGGGTGGTGGTGCTGGACCGCACCAACGTCCGCGAGCTCACGCCCGAGCGACGTCGGCGGCGCGGTCGACCTGGTCGTGGCGCGACCTCTCCTTCATCTCCCTCGGCCTGGTGCTGCCCGCCTTGCGGCGCTCCGTGGACCCGGAGCCGACTTCGTGCTGATGGTCAAGCCGCAGTTCGAGGTCGGTCGCGAGCGGCTCGGCTCCGGCGGTGTCGTGCGCGAGCCGGAGCTGCGGGCCGGAGTCGGTGCGTACGGTCGCCGCGAAGGCGGCGCTGGCCTCGGGCTGGGGGTTGCCGGCGTCACGGCCAGCCCGCTTCCGGGCCCGTCCGGGCAACGTCGAGTACTTCCTGTGGCTGCGGCAGGGTGCGCCTGAGCTCGACCAGTCGCCAGCTACGACGAGCGATCGCAGGAGGGCCCCGCATGAGCGAGGGCAGTCAGCGCCGTCGCGGTCCGTCCTGCTCGTCGCCCACACCGGACGCGACGAGGCGACGACAGGCCGCCGCGGCTCAGCTCGCCGAGCGCCTGCTCGCGAGCCGGTCATTCGCGTGCGCGTCCCGCGCGAGGAGGCCGGGCGAGCTCGAACCTCGCGGGCGTCGAGGTCGTGCCGCTCGCGGCCGGGGCTGCCGACGGACTGCGAGCTCGTGGTCGTGCTCGGCGGCGACGGCACGCTGCTGCGCGCGGCCGAGCTCGCCCCGGCACCGGGCCCCCTGCTCGGGGTCAACCTCGGGCCACGTCGGGTTCCTCGCCGAGGCGGAGCACGACGACCTCGCGGCCACGGTCGACGCGGCTCGTCGAGCCGCGACTACGAGGTCGAGGAGCGCCTCACCCTCGACGTCGCGGTCCTGCGTCGACGGCGAGCTGAGTCGCCCAGCACTGGGCCGCTCAACGAGGCCAGCGTCGAGAAGCCGCCCGCGAGCGGATGCTCGAGGTGGTCGTCGAGGTCGACGGCCGGCCGCTGTCGCGGTGGGGCGCGACGGCGTGGTGTGCGCCACCCCGACCGGCTCGACCGCCTACGCCTTCTCCGCCGGCGGGCCCGTGGTGTGGCCGGAGGTCGAGGCGCTGCTGCTGGTCCCGATCAGCGCGCACGCCCTGTTCGCCCGGCCGCTGGTCGTCGCACCCTACCTCGGTGCTCGCCGTCGAGGTCTGCCCAGCCGACGACGGGCGGGGTCCTGTGGTGCGACGGCCGACGGCACCGTCGAGCTCCGCCGGTGCCCGGGTCGAGGTGCGCCGCGGCAGCGAGCCGGTCCGGCTGGCCCGGCTCACCACGCGCCGTTCACCGACCGGCTGGTGGCCAAGTTCGGGCTGCCGGTCGAGGGGTGGCGCGGCGCGCCGAGCGCGCGTCGACGCCGAGGTCGCGCGTGCTCGAGGAGATCCGCATCCAGGGACTCGGCGTGATCGACGACGCCGTGCTCGAGCTCTCGGCCCGGGCTCACCGTCGTCACCGGGGAGACCGGCGCGGGCAAGACGATGGTCGTGTCCGGGCTCGGCCTGCTGCTCGGCGGCCGGTCCGACGCCGGGGCGGTCCGCGACGGGCAGCAGCCGCGCGCTGGTCGAGGGCCGTGTGCTGCTGGTGGCCGCCGCCGGGCGTGACGGAGCGCGCGGCCGAGCTCGGGGCAGACGTCGAGGACGACACGCTGCTGCTGGCCCGCACCGTCTCTGCCGAGGGCCGGTCTCGTGCCTGGGTCGGTGGACGCAGCGTCCCCGTCGGCGTGCTCGCCGAGCTCGGCGACGACCTGGTCGCCGTGCACGGCCAGTCCGACCAGCAACGCCTCCTGAGCCCGGCCAGGCAGCGCGACGCGCTCGACCGGTACGGCGGGCGAGGCCGTCGAGGCGCCGCTGGCCCGGCTACCGCACGGCGTATGCCCGGCTCCGCGAGGTCGAGGAGGCCCTGGCCGAGCTCGCCCGCGCGACCCGCGAGCGGATCCAGGAGAGCCGACGCCCTGCGGCTCGGCCTCGCGGAGATCGCGGCCGCGTCCCCGCTGCCGGGGAGGACCTCGCGCTGGCGACGGAGTCAGAGCGTCTGGCGAACGCCGACACCTTGCGCAGCGCCGCTGAGGAGGCGCATGCAGCGCTTCTCGGGGAGTCCGAGGGGGCCGAGCGCAGCGACGTCGTGTCGTTGGTGGCGGTCGCGCGCAGGGCGCTGGAGCATGGCCGCGCCCACGACAGCGGGCTCGGTGAGCTCGCTGACCGGCTCACCGAGGTGGCTGCGCTGGCCGCGGACATCGGCGCTGACCTCCGCGGCTACGCGGACGGCATCGAGGCCGACGACCAGCGCATGGCGTGGGTCCAGGAGCGCCGGGCGACGCTCAAGGGCCTCACCCGCAAGTACGGCCCCAGCGTCGACGACGTCCTCGCGTGGGCCGAGGCCGCCGAGCGACGCGTGAGGCTGCTCGACGAGTCGGAGGGCCGCACCGAGGTCCTCGTCGCCGAGCAGGCGCAGCTGCGCGAGGAGCTCGGCCGGCAGGCGGCACTGGTGTCCAAGGCCCGGACCGCGGCGGCGACGACGTTCAGTGCGGCGGTGAGCGCCGAGCTGCGTGACCTGGCGATGCCGCACGCCGTGGTGTCCGTCGACCTCCGCACCACGGAGGATCCCGGCGGGATCTCGGTGGGTCGCCGGCTGCTCGCCTTCGGGCCGCACGGGGTCGACGAGATCGAGCTCCTGCTCGCCCCGCACCCTGGTGCGCCGCCCCGCGGCCTGGCCAAGGGAGCCTCGGGCGGCGAGCTCTCGCGGGTGATGCTCGCCGTCGAGGTCGTGTTCGCCGGCGCCGACCCGGTCCCGACGTTCATCTTCGACGAGGTCGACGCCGGGGTGGGGGGCAAGGCGGCCGTCGAGGTCGGGCGCAGGCTCGCCAGGCTCGCACGCTCGTCCCAGGTCGTCGTCGTGACGCACCTGCCGCAGGTCGCCGCCTTCGCGGACCTCCATCTCGTGGTCGAGAAGGCCTCCGACGGTGCGGTGACCCGGTCCGGGGTCAGCGTGCTGGACGACGCCGGGCGCGTCCGCGAGCTCACCCGCATGCTGGCGGGCCTCGAGGAGTCCGCGTCGGGACGCCTGCACGCGACCGAGCTGCTCGCCACCGCGGAAAGCGCGAAGTCCACCGGCTAGGCGTGTCGCTCCTGTGACTGGTGGGGCTGACGGGGCAGCATCGAAGGATGAGGCTGAGGAGACGTGCCCTGGCGCCGTCGCTGCCTGGCGTGCTCGGCCCGGTCCGGCCGGTCCACGCCGCCCGGGGGGAGCACGATCCGACCCGTGCGACCCGGGACCTCGCGCGCCGTGTCGAGCCGGGTGACATCGTGCTGCTGGACCACCTGGACCTCGACCGGGTCTCGGCGCAGGCCCTGGTCGCCGCGCACCCGGCTGCCGTGGTCAACGTGCGTGACAGCCTGTCGGGCCGGCACCCGGCGGGTGGCCCAGCCCTGCTCCTGCGTGCGGGCATCGGGCTGTACGACAGCGCCGGGCCGGCGCTGCTGTCGGCGGTGCGCGACGGTGACGCCGTCCGCATCTACGACGGCGAGCTGTTCGCCGGCGACGACATGCTCGGGGCGGTGCGCGTCCGGAACGAGGAGGATGTCGCAGCCGACGAGGATGCCGCTCGCACGGGGATGACGGCCAGGCTCGAGGCCGTCGGTTCGGACGCCGCCGCCTACCTCGCGGACCACGAGCTCCTCCTCATCGAAGGCGGCGGACTGCCCCCGATCTCCGTCGAGCTCGCCGGCAAGGTCGTGCTGATCGTCGCGCCGGGGGAGCGCTCCGCAACCGAGCTCCGCGACCTCCGTCGCTGGGTGCGGGACCGCGGACCCGTGGTGATCGCCGCTGATGCTGGGGCGTCGGTCGCCCTGAAGGCCGGTGTACGGCCGCGGCTGGTGGTCGGTGACCGCGGCGACCTGACGGCCTCGCAGCTCAAGGGGATCAACCTCGTCCCCAGCAGCGAGCTCCCCGGCGGGATGGCCGCCATGGACGTCGCGATCCTGATCGCTGCTGAGGCAGAGGCCGCCCTCATCGTGGTCACCGGTTCGTCCGCCTCGTACGACGAGCTGCTGGACCGGGACCGGCAGGCGGCCGCCGCGCTGCTCGCCGTGCGGTTGCGCGCCGGCGGGCGGTTGGTCGATGCCCCGGCCGTCGTCGAGCTGCACCGTCCCGGTGTCTCGTGGCTCGGCGCCCTGGCGGTCGTCGCCTGCGGCTTGCTCGCCCTCGTCGTCGCCTTCGAGGCCACGCCCGGCGGGCGGCAGCTGTTCCACCAGCTCCGGGCAGCGTTGCCGTGGTGAGCTTCCGGTACTACCTCGTCAGCCTCGGGTCCCTCTTCCTGGCGCTCGCGCTGGGGGTCGTCCTCGGCGCCGGCCCGTTGTCGAAAGCGGTGAACCAGACGGTCGCCTCGGCCGACGGAACGGACAGCGCGGCGAAGGCCCAGGTCGCGGCGTTGCGGGCCCGGGTGGGTTATGACGACGCGTTCACCAACGCCACCTCGAGCACGCTCGTCACGGGCACCCTCACCGGGTCGAGCGTCGTCGTGGTGGTCCTGCCGGGCACGACGGCCGCCGAGGTGAAGGGCGTCACCGACCGCATCAAGACGGCAGGCGCCAGCGTGACCGGGCAGGTCACCCTGACAGCCGCGTGGGCCGATCCGCGGCAAGCCAGCGTGCTCTCGGACATCTCGACCCGGCTCGCTCCCCCGGAGGCGGTCACGGTCACCGGTACTGCCTACGACCAGGCCGCGGAGTCACTGGCGGCCGCGATCGTGAGCCAGGACAACGCCGTGGTGGGTCACGTCACCGACCCCGCCACGGCGCTGCTCACCGGACTCGCGGAGGCCGGGTTCGTCTCGCTCGCGGGTACGCCGGCGGCCCATGCTCAGCTCGCGGTGATGGTCGCGCCGGTGCGCACGCCGGCCGCGGCGGCCTACCTGCCCCTCGCTCTGGCCCTGGATCGCACGGCCACCGGTGCGGTCG
This sequence comes from uncultured Actinomycetota bacterium, assembly GCA_963819215.1. Taxonomy (GTDB): domain Bacteria; phylum Actinomycetota; class Actinomycetes; order Prado026; family Prado026; genus CAWFVK01. The sequence continues at coordinate 238,138 of CAWFVK010000011.1, forward strand.
TGGGCGGTGCGTACGGCTCGGCCACCGGCGCCGGCTTCGTCGCGGCGATCCGTGCGGACGCCGCCACGCGGACCGCGGTCGCGACGCAGGACACCGCCGACCTCACCTCCGGCCAGGTCGGCGTCGTCTACGCGCTCGGCCTGCAGCACTCCGGTGGACCGGCGGCCAGCGGCCAGTACGGGCAGGGCCCCGGCGCGACGGCTCCGGTCGCCCCGCGCCCCTGACCCTCCAGCCCTGACCCTCCAGCCCTCACCCTCCAGCCCTCACCCTCCAGCGGCCGGCGAGTTCGTCGCGTCGCGGGCGTCGGGCACGCGACGGACTGTTAACCTGGTACCCCGTGGGTCGGTGGAGAGTTTCTACCGGTTCAAGAGTGTCGATGACGGTCAGCGGAACGACGACCATCGGCCTCCTGGATGCCACCATGAACCGCGGGAGCACGCGTGGCAGCGCCGCAGACGACCAAGCACCTGTTTGTCACCGGAGGGGTCGCCTCCTCGCTCGGCAAAGGGCTGACGGCGAGCAGCCTCGGTCAGCTCCTGAAGGCTCGCGGCATCCGCGTGACCATGCAGAAGCTCGACCCCTACCTCAACGTCGACCCCGGGACGATGAACCCGTTCCAGCACGGCGAGGTCTTCGTGACCGACGACGGCGCTGAGACCGACCTCGACATCGGGCACTACGAGCGCTTCCTCGACCGCGACCTCGACTCCAGCGCGAACATCACCACCGGGCAGGTGTACTCCGCGGTCATCGCGAAGGAGCGCCGTGGCGAGTACCTCGGCGACACGGTGCAGGTCATCCCGCACATCACCAACGAGATCAAGGCGCGGATGCGCGCTCAGGACGGCCCCGACGTCGACCTCGTGATCACCGAGATCGGCGGCACGGTCGGCGACATCGAGTCGCTGCCGTTCCTGGAGGCCGCGCGCCAGGTCCGGCACGACGTCGGTCGGGACAACGTCTTCTTCCTGCACGTCTCGCTGCTGCCGTACATCGGGCCGTCCGGCGAGCTCAAGACCAAGCCCACGCAGCACTCCGTCGCAGCGATGCGCAGCATCGGCATGCAGCCCGACGCCCTGGTGCTGCGCGCCGACCGGCCGGTGCCCACGTCGATCAAGAACAAGATCAGCCTCATGTGCGACGTCGACACCGAGGCGGTCGTCGCGGCGGTCGACGCCCCGAGCATCTATGACATCCCCAAGGTCCTGCACAGCGAAGGGCTGGACGCCTACGTCGTGCGGCGGCTGGGCCTCCCGTTCCGCGACGTCGACTGGACGGCCTGGGACGAGCTGCTGCGCCGAGTCCACCGTCCCGCGCATGAGGTCACGGTCGCGCTCGTCGGCAAGTACGTCGACCTCCCGGACGCGTACCTCTCGGTGACCGAGGCGCTGCGCGCCGGAGGCTTCGCCAACGACTGCCGGGTCAACCTGCGCTGGGTGGCCTCCGACGACTGCGCGACCCCCGAGGGTGCCGAGCGCCGGCTGGGCGACGTCGACGCCGTCTGCGTACCTGGCGGTTTCGGCGTGCGCGGCATCGAGGGAAAGCTCGGGGCGCTGACCTACGCGCGCGAGCACGGGATCCCGACCCTGGGCCTGTGCCTCGGCCTGCAGTGCATGGTGATCGAGTACGCCCGCAGCAAGGCCGGTCTCCCTGGTGCGAACTCGGCGGAGTTCGACCCCCTGACCCCGTTCCCGGTCATCGCGACGATGTCCGACCAGGTCGACGTCGTCGCGGGGGAGCGCGACATGGGTGGCACGATGCGGCTCGGGCTGTACCCGGCGGTGCTCGCCGAGGGCTCCGTGGTGCGCGGTGTGTACGGCAGCGAGCACGTCGAGGAGCGCCACCGGCACCGTTACGAGGTCAACAACGACTTCCGGGAGCGGCTCGCCGCGGCCGGGCTGGTCTTCTCGGGCACCTCGCCGGACGGCTGGCTCGTCGAGTACGTCGAGCTCCCGGTCGACGTCCACCCTTACTACGTCGGCACGCAGGCCCACCCGGAGCTCCGCTCCCGCCCGACCAGGGCGCACCCGTTGTTCACCGGGCTGATCGCTGCCGCACTGAGCAGGCAGGGCTCCGACGAGGTCCTGCTCGTCGATCCCGTTCCCGCCGCGTGAGCCTGTCTCGCCCTGTCACCGACGCGCTGCGGCCGACCACCGTCGCTCGCAGCGAGCACCGGATGGACGGCCGGGTGTGGTCGGTGGTCACCGAGACCGTGCTGCTGCCGTCGGGCGAGAGCGTGGTGCGCGACGTCGTCCGCCACCCGTCCGCTGTGGCCGTGCTCGCGCTCGACGAGCAGGACAACGCGCTGGTGATCAACCAGTACCGGCATCCCGTCGGAGCGACGCTGTGGGAGATCCCGGCCGGCCTGCTCGACGTCGCCGGCGAGGACCCGCTCGCCGCGGCTCGACGTGAGCTCTGGGAGGAGGCCAACCACGAGGGCGGGACGTGGTCGGTGCTCCTGGACTTCTTCACCTCCCCGGGATTCTGCGACGAGGCCATCAGGGTCTATCTCGCTCGCGGCGTTCAGGTGTCGAGCGGGGAGGTCCACCCGCGGCATGGGGAGGAGCGAGACATGCCGGTGGAGTGGGTCCCGCTCGACGAGCTCCGGGCCCAGGTGCTGAGCGGCTCGCTGCACAGTCCGGTGATGGTCACCTCGGTGCTCGCTGCCTGCGTGGCTCGTGCCGACCACTGGGCGCAGCTCCGTCCCGCCGACGCGGCATGGCCGCTGGGGCCCCGGCAGCTGCGCTGAGCTCGAGCTCGGACCGTATGCCCGCGCCGGTCAGCGGGATGTCACGACGTCAGTGCACCCAAGGTGTTCGTCCCTGGGCGGTGCTCGAAGACGAGCGTGGTCTCGGTGTGCTGGACCGACGGGTGGGAGCTCAGGTGCTCCAGCACGAAGTCCCGCAGGGCGTCCGCGTCCGGAGCGGCGAGCTGGATCAGGTAGTCGTTCTGGCCCGCGAGGAAGAAGAGCGAGATCACACCCGGCAGCGCGGACACCGTGGCCATGAACGCGTCCATCTCGTCGCGGGTGTGCGTGCTCAGCCGGACCGAGATCATCGCCTCGAGCCCGAGACCGAGCGCTGGTAGGTCCACCTCTGCGCGGTAGGACCTGACGATGCCTCGGGTGCGGAGCCCGGCAACGCGGGACAGCGCTGTCGACGGCGCGATCCCGGCCGCCTTGGCCAGCGCGTTGTTGGCCACCCGGGCGTTGGCCATGAGCATGCGCAGCAAGGTGAGGTCAACGGCGTCCAGCCGAGCCCGAACGGAGTTCGATGGGGCGATCCTCCGAGGCTTGTCGGCCGGGTGAAGTTCGGTCAACTCGCTGTCCTCCAGAATATTCAACGGGATGCTTCTCCCATCCCGAATAATGGGCCATCATCGTCTCGTTGGCTAGTGAGCCAACCGCAACGACCCAGCCCCACACCACCCAACGCGATGCGGAAGGCCGGAGCCATGAAGGTCGGTATCCCCAAAGAGGTCAAGAACCACGAGTACCGGGTGGCGATCACTCCCGCAGGAGTCCACGAGCTGGTGCGGAACGGGCACGAGGTGTTCATCGAGGACCAGGCCGGCGTCGGGTCGTCGATCAGCAACGACGAGTACGTCGCCGCCGGCGCCACGATCCTGCCGACGGCTGACGACGTCTGGGCGACCGGTGATCTCGTCCTGAAGGTCAAGGAGCCGATCGCGGAGGAGTACGGCCGTATGCGTGAGGGGCAGACGCTCTTCACCTACCTCCACCTCGCGGCCGGCCGCGCCATCACCGACGCCCTGCTCGAACGCGGGGTCACCGGTATCGCGTACGAGACCGTCGAGCTGCCGGATCACTCGCTCCCGCTGCTCGCCCCGATGTCCGAGGTCGCCGGCCGGATGGCGCCGCAGGTCGGGGCAGCCACGCTGCAACGTGCGAACGGAGGCCGCGGGGTGCTGATGGGCGGTGTCTCCGGCGTGTACGCAGCGAAGGTCGTGGTGATCGGCGCGGGTGTGTCCGGCATGAACGCCGCCGCGATCGCGCTGGGCATGCAGGCGGAGGTCCTGCTCCTCGACCGCAACATCGCCCGGCTGCGCCAGGCCGACGCGATCTACCAGGGGCACATGCAGACCGTCGCCTCGAACGCCTACGAGGTGGAGCGCGCGGTGCTCGATGCCGACCTGGTGATCGGCGCCGTCCTCGTGCCGGGGGCGAAGGCACCGACGCTGGTCTCCAACGACGTCGTCTCGAGGATGAAGCCCGGCTCGGTGCTGGTCGACATCTCGATCGACCAGGGCGGTTGCTTCGAGGACTCGCACGCGACGACCCACGACGACCCCACCTACCGGGTCCACGAGTCGATGTTCTACTGCGTCGCCAACATGCCCGGCGCGGTGCCGCACACCTCGACCTACGCGCTGACGAACGTCACCCTGCCGTACGCCGTGGAGCTCGCCAACAAGGGCTGGAAGCAGGCCTGCCGGGACGACCGCGCACTGGCGCTCGGCCTCAACACCTATCAGGGCCAGATCACCTACCAGGCGGTGGCGGACGCCTTCGAGCTCCCCTCGCTCAGCCTTGAGGACGCCCTCAAGTAGCGGACTGTCCCTGGTGTTTCTTGCTCACGCGGCACCGGCCAGCAGCCGCGACCTGTCGGTAGGCCTCGGTATCCTGTGGTTATGTCAGGTACCGAGGCCTCCGACGCCCTGGGCAGGGCTGTCTCGACCTACCTCGACCACCTAGCCGTCGAGCGCGGGGTCGCCAGGAACACCCTGCTGTCCTACCGTCGAGACCTCGCTCGCTACCTCGAGTTCTGCGGCCGCCGTGGGATCAACGACCCCGCCTCGATGAGCGAGCGGGATGTCGCCGACTTCCTCGTCGAGCTCCGCGGGGGTAGTGCCGATCACCCGCCGCTGGCCGCGACGTCGGCGGCGCGGACCTTGGTGGCGGTGCGCGGGTTTCACCGGTTCGCAGTACGTGAGGGGCTGGCGCCCGCGGATCCGTCGCACGCAGTGAAGCCACCGCAGCCCCCGCGCCGCCTGCCGAAAGCCATCCCGCTGGACGAGGTCGAGCGCATCCTCGAGGCCGCGGGCTTCGACCAGACTCCCCGGGCGCTGCGTGACCGGGCCCTGCTGGAGGTGCTGTACGGGTGCGGCGCGCGCATCTCCGAGGCCGTGGGTCTCGACATCGACGATCTGGACCTGGACCACGGGTCCGTGCTGCTGCGAGGCAAGGGCGGCAAGGAGCGCATCGTCCCGGTGGGCTCCTACGCGCGCGAGGCCGTCTCCGCGTACCTCGTCCGCGGCCGGCCGACGTTCGCTCAGGCAGGCCGCGGAACTCCCGCGCTGTTCCTGAACGTCAGGGGTGGTCGGCTGAGCCGGCAGAGCGCATGGGCGTTGCTCGGCAGCGCTGTCGACAAGGCTGGCCTGGACACCGCCCACGTCTCGCCGCACACGTTGCGGCACTCGTTCGCCACGCACCTGCTCGACGGCGGCGCTGACATCAGGGTGGTCCAGGAGCTGCTCGGGCACGCCTCGGTGACGACGACCCAGATCTACACGATGGTGACCGTCGACAAGCTGCGCGAGGTGTACGCCGCTGCGCATCCGCGCGCCCTTGGCTGAGCGCGTTTGCAGGGGAGCAGCGGCAGTCCGGCCGGAACCTCAGCAGCTGCCTGCCCTTGCCGTCCTTGCTCGGGCGGGCCTAGAGTCCTCCTTCGTCGGTTCGGCTCTTTGCCGATCGGTCACCAGAAGGGTCTAACGGCTTGTGGCTATGTCGACAAATGATGAAGGCTCTGACACCCCGCACGAGGCGGTCCTGCCCCTCGACCTGACGGTCGACGACGGCGTTCCTGCAGGTCAGGGGCCTGTAGAGCCGTCCTCACGGCATGAGGACACTGACGACTCGCTCGCAGCCCAGCGGGTCACCGCCGTGCTGGACGAAGCAAGCCGGACGGCGGACAAGGTGGCGCAAGCCCGAGCGCGTTCGGTCCAGACCGAGCGCGACGTCGCGGGTCCGACCGGCCGGCCGATGCCCTGGTTGGCCGAACCTTCGGTGCTCACCGAGCACGGACCCGCGCACGTCATCGCGATGTGCAACCAGAAGGGCGGTGTCGGCAAGACCACGAGCACGATCAACCTCGGCGCGGCTCTCGCCGAGTACGGCCGTCGCGTCCTGCTGATCGACTTCGACCCCCAGGGCGCTCTGTCCGTCGGCCTCGGCGTCAACCCGCATGAGCTGGACCGGACGGTCTACAACCTCGCTCATGGAGCGGGAGGTGACCGTCGACGACATCCTGCTCAAGACCAACGTGGTCGGCCTCGACCTCCTGCCCAGCAACATCGATCTCTCGGCGGCCGAGGTCCAGCTGGTAGGCGAGGTCGCTCGCGAGCAGACGCTGGGGCGCGTGCTGGCGCCGGTCCTGCCGGACTACGACGTCGTGCTCATCGACTGCCAGCCCTCGCTCGGTCTGCTCACGGTCAACGCGCTGACCGCGGCTGATGGCGTGATCATCCCGCTGGAGTGCGAGTTCTTCGCGCTCCGAGGGGTCGCGCTGCTGATGGACACCATCCTCAAGGTGCAAGATCGGCTTAACCCTCAACTTGAACTTGAGGGGATTCTGGCCACGATGTACGACGGCCGCACGCTGCACGGTCGCGAGGTGTTGGCCAGGGTCGTCGAGGCCTTCGGGGACAAGGTGTTCCACACGGTGATCAACAGGACGGTTCGTTTCCCCGAGACGACGGTGGTGGGGGAGCCCATCACGTCGTACGCCCCGAGCTCGTCGGGCGCCAAGGCGTACCGGCAGCTCGCCAAGGAGGTGCTTGCACGATGAGCCGACGGGTTGCGCTCCCGGGAGCCGACGAGCTGTTCCGCACGACGGGTACCGGCCCCGAGGCGGTCGAGTCAGCCGGGTCGGCGAACGCGTCGCGGCCGATGGCCGTCGTGCCGGCGTCCGGGGCCGCTGACGGTGCGGCCACCGGGCCGGCTGCTGCACCAGCGGCGTCGGTGCCCGCGCGGACGTCGGCCGCATCGGTCCGGCAGACGACACGGCCGCGTGCCCTGCATGGTGACGACCGGCGGCCGTCCGGTCGCGAGCGCCACGACGAGAAGATCACCGTGTACCTCTCGCCGGAGGAGCTCATCGACCTCGAGCGGGCCAGGCTCACGCTGCGCCAGGACCACGGCATGGCGGTGGACCGCGGGCGGATCGTGCGCGAGGCGATCGCCCTCGTGCTGGCCGAGCTCGATGCCAAAGGCGAGCACAGCGCACTGGTGAAGCGGCTCCGCGGCGCTTGAGCGATGTGTAGGTAAGTCGACAAGTTACTTAGCACCGGATCGACACGGGATCGCCGAGCGTCAGCTGCGCGGTTGCTGCGCTGCGTCCGTTACCGTTCCCGCGTGACCGAACACGTCGTCGTGGCAGCTGCCGAGCGTCCCGGCCAGCCCCCGATCGACGCGCTGGCGACGGTCGAACCGGCGGCCCAGGTCGCCTCGAGCGAGAGCTTCCAGGTCCACCTGGCCAACTTCGAGGGGCCCTTCGACCTGCTGCTCGGGCTCATCGCCAAGCACAAGCTCGACGTCACCGAGGTCGCGCTCTCCCAGGTCACGGACGAGTTCATCGCGCACATCCGCGCGCTCGGTACGAGCTGGGACCTCGGGCAGGCCACCGAGTTCCTGGTGGTCGCCGCGACGTTGCTCGATCTCAAGGCCGCCAGGCTGCTGCCGGCAGCGGACGTGGAGGACGAGGAGGACCTGGCGCTGCTCGAGGCCAGGGACATCCTGTTCGCGCGGCTCCTGCAGTACCGGGCCTACAAGCAGGCAGCGGCATGGCTCGCTGCCCGGCTGCTCGACGAGTCACAGCGGTTCCCGCGGTCGGTGGGGATGGAGGAGCGCTTCTCCGGCCTGCTGCCCGAGGTGCTGCTCGGGCTTGGGCCTGTCGAGTTCGCCGCGCTGGCGGCCCGTGCGTTCACGCCGAAGCCGGTGCCGCAGCTGTCCATCGAGCACATCCACACGGCCAGGGTCAGTGTCCGGGACCAGGCGGCGATCCTGGTCGACCGGCTACGCGTCGTCAGGTCGACGACCTTCCGCGCTCTGACGGCCGACTGCCCAGACACGCTGCACGTGGTTGCTCGCTTCCTCGCGCTGCTCGAGCTGTTCCGCGAGTCCGCTGTCGCCTTCGAGCAGGTCTCGGCCCTGGGAGAGCTGCACGTGCGGTGGACCGGAACGGACGAGGGTGAGCTCAGCGTCGCGGACGAGTTCGACGGCGACCCGTTGGACGAGCAGTCGGGGGCGAGCAGGGCGAGCAGACGGGCGCAGGGAGTCGGGCGAGGATGGCTCGGATGCCGCTGTCCCCGAGACGGTGGTCGACCTCACAGACCCTGCCATCGGCGGACCACTGACCATCACCGACGAGGAGTCCGAATGAGCGACAGCGGAGCTGAGCGTGAGGGTGCCGAGCAGGCCTCTGAGCGGGTCGCCAACGAGCCGGAGGCCCTCGGAGATGCATCGCCTTCGGCGACCCTTGATCTGCCTGACATAACTGACGACTCTGGGGCCGCCGCGACGAGCTCTACCGGGGGAGTGACACACCTCGAGCCGGCGCTCGAGGCGATCCTCATGGTCGTGGACGAGCCGGTCTCGACGACGACGCTGGCGCAGGTGGTCGAGCTCCCGCAGGACGACGTCGAGGCGGCGTTGCGATCGTTGGCCGAGGGCTATGAGGCTCAGCGGCGCGGGTTCGAGCTGCGCGAGGTGGCGGGCGGTTGGCGGTACTACACGCGGGCGGAGCACGCCGGTGTGGTCGAGCGGTTCGTCGTCGACGGTCAGCAGGCACGTCTGACCCAGGCTGCGCTGGAGACCCTGGCTGTTGTGGCCTACCGGCAACCAGTGAGTCGCGCGCGCATCTCCGCCGTCAGGGGCGTCAGTGTCGACGGCGTGATCCGGACGCTGGTAGCCAGGGGCCTGATCGAGGAGTCGGGAACGGACACCGAGAGCGGGTCGATCCTGTTCAGGACAACGCCCTACTTCCTTGAGCGTCTGGGGCTTACCAGTCTGGAAGAACTACCCGGACTGGCCCCATATCTACCTGAGGTCGATACCCTCGATCCAGATTCACTCCTATCCTCAAGTTAAGGTATAGACATGGCAGCACGGGACGACCAGACACAGACGGGCATCCGGCTGCAGAAGGTCCTGGCATCTGCGGGCGTCGGGAGCCGTCGCGCCTGCGAGGAGCTCATCTCCGAGGGGCGCGTGGAGGTGGACGGCCGGATCGTCCGCGAACAAGGGATGCGGGTGGACCCGGAGACAGCCGTCATCCGCGTTGACGGGCTGCGGGTGGCCGTAGGCGGACGAACCGTCCATCTGGCGCTGAACAAGCCCAAAGGCGTCGTCAGCGCCATGTCCGACGACCGTGGGCGGCCGTGCCTGGGGGACTACGTGGCGGATCGCGTCGACCGGCTCTTCCATGTCGGCCGGCTCGACACCGACACCGAGGGCCTGATCCTGCTCACCAACGACGGCGAGCTGGGTCACCGGCTCAGCCACCCGTCGTACGAGGTGCCCAAGACCTATTTGGCTGAGGTCGCTGGGCCCATCCCACGCGACCTAGGCAAGCGGCTGCGTGCCGGCATCGAGCTCGACGACGGTCTCGCGAGGGTCGACTCGTTCAAGCTGGTGGGAAGCGCCAGCGGCCGGGTGATGGTCGAGCTGGTCCTGCATGAAGGACGGAACCGGATCGTGCGCCGGATGATGTCAGCCGTCGACCACCCGGTGCAGCGGCTCGTGCGGGTGAAGTTCGGCCCCGTCCTGCTCGGTGACCTGCGGCCGGGGCGGTTCCGCCAGCTGTCTCACAGTGAGCTGGGAGAGCTGTACCGGTCCGTCGACCTCTAGGCAAAGCGCTGAGGCGATCTGCCGACAAGTCGACTCGGATGCATTCTGGTAGGGGTGGAGGCCGACCGTCAAAAGTCGACTTATCTCTCGCTGAGAGTCGGATCCGACGGTCTCACCACCCGCTTGCATGAGCCAGCGCTGAAGCGCGGCCCTGACGTCGACAAAGAGACACCGCCGCGCGGTTGGCCCCGCGGTGATCCTCGCGTCTCGAGTATCGACAAAGTGCTTTCGCGATGAAGATCTTCAAAGGTTTCCCGGCACGTCTTCTTCGCTACAGACCGCCACGTCGTTAGGCTGACCTCCGACAATCGAGGAGGTCGACGTGGCGGTGCGTGCCATCCGGGGAGCAACCTGTCTGCAGGTTGACGACCGGGACGAGATGACCGAGGCCGTCACTGAGCTGGTTGCCACCATGCTCGAGCGCAACGCGCTCTCCCTCGACGACCTCATCAGCATCATCTTCACCTCGACCGGCGACCTCCGGTCTGACTTCCCTGCGGCGGCAGCTCGCAAGCTCGGCCTCGGAGACGTCCCGCTGCTCTGCGCGCAGGAGCTCGACATCCCTGGATCGCTGCCACGCGTTGTCAGGGTCATGATCCATGCGGAGTCCGGGCGCTCCCGGGCCGAGGTCTCCCACGTCTACCTCCGCGGCGCCGAGGTTCTTCGTCGCGACCTAGCGCAGTGAGCCCTGCCGTTCGTCAGGACGACGGGCAGCCTGGGAATGGGCCGGCTGGCGATACGCAGCCGGGCGGTAGGTCAACAGCTGTCCTCCGGACCGTCCTCGTGGTCGGCACCGGACTGATGGGGACCTCCACCGCGCTGGCGCTCACCGCGGCAGGGGTGACGGTGCACCTGGCTGATCGTGACGAGGCTGCTCTCAAGCTCGCCGCTGGACTAGGGGCGGGGAGTCCAGCGGCGCCGGTGGGGGACCCAGACCTTGTCGTACTCGCGGTTCCGCCGACCGCGGTGGCCACTAGTCTTCGGGCGCTGGCACGTACATATCTGACATCGACATTTAGTGACCTTGCTTCAGTCAAGACTCTTCCTCAGCGGGAGGGAGAGACTTTGGGCGCGGATATGTCCCGATTCGTCGGCGGGCACCCGCTGGCCGGCCGCGAACGCTCAGGAGGAGAAGCCGCTCGGGCTGATCTCTTCGAGGGGCGGCCTTGGGTGCTCACCCCTGGCGGTGGCGTCACCGCGATCGCACGAGCCCGCGCGGAGGAGCTCGTGCGCCTGTGTGGAGCGGATCTGGTGCTGATGACGCCTGAGCGCCACGACCAGGCTGTCGCCTTGATCAGTCATGTGCCCCAGGTGGTGGCCAGCTTGATGGCCGCACGTCTGCTCGGAGCCCCCGATGACCTCGTCGCGTTGTCGGGGCAAGGAGTTCGGGACGTCACCCGGATCGCGGCGTCCGACCCCGGCCTCTGGACCGAGATCCTCCTGGCTAACCGTGCCCATGTCGCCGCCGTCCTGGACGGTCTTGCAGCGGATCTGGAGAGCGTTCGTGCGGCGATCGCTGAGCCCGGGACGGTCGAGGCGGCCCGCGCGATCAGCGAGCTCATCGGGCGTGGGAACCAGGGCCAGGCACGGATCCCCGGCAAGCACGGCGCGCCTCGGACGGTCTACGTGTCGGTGCCGGTGATCGTGCCGGACGAGCCGGGCGAGCTGGCCAGGCTGTTCGTCGCCGCTGGGCAGGCGGGCGTCAACGTGGAGGACGTCCGCATCGAGCACTCACCCGGTCACCCGGTGGGTCTGGCTGAGCTGTTGGTCCGCCCGGAGTCCGCGGATGTCCTTGCAGCAGCGCTCGTCGCCTCAGGGTGGGCCCTGCACTACTGAGTCCCCGGTACCCTGGGATCAGGCGGACCGCGTGAGCAACGAGTCGCGCGCCCCCATCCCCAGGAAGCAGACGATGAGCCGCCCGAACCAGGACGACGCGCGCCGCGAGCCGCTGGTCGTCGCCATCGACGGCCCCAGCGGGTCGGGCAAGTCCAGCGTCGCCCGGGCTGTCGCACAGCGGCTCGGGCTCAGGTACCTCGACACCGGTGCCATGTATCGCGCCGTCACCTGGTGGATGCTGCAGAATCACATCAGCCTCCAGGACGCCGACGCGATCGCGGCCAAGGCCGGCGAACCTCACCTGGTCGTCGGCTTCGACCCCGCCACCGCCTCCGTCTCGGTGGACGGTGTCGATGTCGGAACCGCCATCCGTACGCCGGAGGTGACAGCGGCGGTGTCGGCCGTGTCGGCGGTGCCCGCGGTGCGCGCGCGCCTCGTCGCGGTCCAGCGCGAGGCGATCAGCGCCGGCGGCATCGTGGTCGAGGGGCGGGACATCGGCACCGTGGTTGCTCCCGAGGCGACCTTGAAGGTGTTCCTCACGGCGTCGGACGAGGCCAGGGCGAGCCGGCGGGCTTCCGAGCTCCCGAGCCACGGTGACGTCGCCACGGTGCTTGCGTCGGTCGCGACCAGGGACCGTCTCGACTCCTCACGGACCATCTCACCGCTGCGCAAGGCCGACGACGCGATCGAGGTCGATGCCACGGACCTCTCGCTCGAGCAGGTCATCGACCGCGTCCTGGCGCTGCTCCACGAGCGCAGGGCACCGTCGGACGACATCGAGACAGCCCGCCGACCAGCCGGGACTTCAGACGAGGCACCAACGACCAGGGCGGTCCCATGAGCGGCGCAGATGACCTGACCGGTGGAGACGAGACAACAGAGACCGACGACGAGTTCGCCGCCTACGCCATCGAGACCGGCGACGTGGATGAGGACCAGGGCCCGACCCCCGTGCTCGCCGTGGTCGGCCGTCCCAACGTGGGCAAGTCCACCCTCGTCAACCGCATCCTTGGTCGCCGCGAGGCTGTCGTCGAGGACCGGCCCGGGGTCACCCGAGACCGGGTCGCCTACGACGCGTTCTGGAACGGCCGGCGCTTCACCGTCGTGGACACCGGAGGGTGGGAGCCCGATGCGGCCGGGCTGCAGGCTCGGGTGAAGCTCCAGGCCGAGCTCGCCGTCGCGGCTGCCGACGCGGTGCTCCTCGTCGTCGACGCCGCGGTGGGTGCCACTGACACCGACGAGGCCGTCGTCAAGGTCCTGCGGGCTGCGGGCAAGCCCGTCGTGCTGGCCGCCAACAAGGTGGACGACGCCCGGACGGAGGCGGACGCGGCCGGGCTCTGGTCGCTGGGGCTCGGCGAGCCGTACCCCGTGTCCGCACTGCACGGCCGGGGGAGCGGTGACCTGCTGGACGCCGTGCTGGCTGCGCTGCCCGAGGCCCCGGCGGATGGCGAGCGGGCGACGGGCGGTCCACGGCGCATCGCCTTGCTGGGCAAGCCCAACGTCGGCAAGTCCAGCCTCCTGAACAAGCTGACCGGCGAGGACCGTGCCGTGGTCGACGCCGTCGCCGGCACCACCGTCGACCCGGTCGACGAGCTGGTCGACCTCGGCGGCAAGACGTGGCGGTTCGTCGACACCGCGGGGATCCGTCGACGCGCGCACGAGGCGTCGGGCTCTGAGTACTACGCGGTCCTGCGGACCGAGGCCGCGCTGGAGAAGGCGGAGGTCGGGGTGGTGCTCGTCGACGCCAGCCAGCCGCTGACCGAGCAGGACCTCCGGATCATCAGCATGGTGGAGGAGTCCGGACGGGCTCTGGTCCTCGCGTTCAACAAGTGGGACCTCGTCGACGAGGACCGCCGCTACTACCTCGACCGCGAGATCGAGCGTGACCTCGTGCGGGTCCAGTGGGCACCGCGCATCAACGTCTCGGCAGGCACCGGCTGGCACGTCGACCGCATCGTGCGGGCGCTCGAGACATCCTTGGACGGCTGGGAGACCCGCATCCCCACGGCCAAGCTCAACGCGTTCCTCGGCCAGCTCGTCGCGGCGACTCCGCCACCGGTCCGCAGCGGCAAGCAGCCGAAGATCCTCTTCGCCACCCAGGCCACCACGAGGCCGCCGAAGTTCGTCATCTTCGCCTCGGGCTTCCTCGAGCCGGCCTACCGCCGCTTCATCGAACGACGGCTGCGAGAAGAGTTCGGCTTCATCGGTTCGCCGGTCGAGATCAGCGTGCGAGTTCGGGAGAAGCGAGGCAAGAACTAGGCAGTCCCGACCTGCTCCGTCAGGCCGAGCTTGCTGATTGCGACGCCGTGGCGACTGGTGCATGATCTCCGTGCTCATCCAGCAGATGGCACACGTCACTCACCTTGATGGTCCTTCGGAACCCCTGGAGCGCGTCATGTCTGTCACTGCCGCCGACCCTGACCTGCCGCCGCAGCCCGGTCCGCTGCCGCCGCACGAACTGGTCCTGGAGGGTGAGATCGAGTACAGCCGCCAGGCCGAGCTCGACGAGCTGGTCAGCCAGCTCGGCGACGGCGCGGCGACGCATGTCCGGGTGGATCTTGAGCGGGTGACGTTCATCGAGTCCACTGGTCTTGCGTTCCTGGTTCGGCTGCGCAACATCTGCCGGCAGCGGGATGGATCCGTGACGCTGGTCAGGCCCAGCCCGGCGGTGCTCCGCCTGTTGACCCTGGTCAACTTCGAGGCGGTGTTCGACCTCGAGCTCGATCAGGCGAGCTGACCGGCGGCAGCGCCACCGCAGCTGCTTGCGACGATCCCTCGGGGTGAGCCGGTGACCCAGCTCCTCGAGTCACCGTGCGACGGCTGTCGCCCGCTGAGTCGGTCAAGCGACAGCCGGCACCTCGTCCGCGCCCCAACCACTCAGCAGCGCCGCGCCCGCCCGAGCGTCCAGCAGCAGGCAGCAGTGCGCGCCCCAGAGGATGTCGGGTCGAAGCCGCGGCTCCGCGGTGACGAGCGAACCGCACAGGTCCACGGACGCCAGCTGCTCGTGCACCGCGTCAGCCTCGACGTGCTCGTCGAAGAACGCGGTCGCGGCGGTGGACAGGCCGAGGCGGCGCAGACCGTTGCCGTACTTGCGGTTCGGTTCCGTGGACGTCATCTCGAGCGCCGCGAGATGACCCGCGAGCGCCCCCCGGTGCCGGCGGTGCAGGCCGAACAACGACATGAGGTTGACCGTCGCGAGCGTCTGCGGCGTGGCTTCGTCCCAGTAGTGGCCGTAGGTGTCGTCGAGCCCCAACGTCCGCAGCGTCTGCGCGAACAGCTCAGAGTGCATCCGCGCCGCCTGGCCGCCGCCGTACTCGTCGGCCTGGATCTCCACGAGTGCGGCCTTGGCCTTCCCGGAGAGGCGTGGGATGGCCCAGGTGTGCGGGTCGGCCTCGCGCAGGTGGTAGATCGAGCGCTGGACGAGGAAGTCACGGAACTGGTCGAGGCGGCCATGCCTCGCGAGGTAGGTGGACACGGCAGGGCCGTCGGTTGTCTCGATCACGGTCCGGAGCTCGCTCCAGATACGGTCAGCGCGCCCGTCGCGCGGCACCGGCCGGGCCGGTAGCGCGTGCTCGAAGGCTGCCTCCAGCGTCGACCGAAGAGCAAGGAGATCCGGATCCCACTCCCAGGCGTCGTCGACACCCTCGAGCCCGCGGTAGTGCAGCTCGTAGCAGCAGGCGAGCGCCAGCTGGAGGTCGCCGTCCGCCAGCGGATCGCTCACGGCCCGGACGCGTGCCGCGAAGTCCGCGGGGTCAGGTCGTTGGTCGGTCGTGAGCATGGTCAGCACCGCGGCGGACAGGGGGCCGCGTGCACTGGGTCTCTGCATGGTCGTCCTTCGCTCGGCACCTCAGGGGAGTGGTCATCTACCCAGTCGCCTTGGCCTCACACCTTCCGACTCGGCGACCGGCCAGGGGAGCGGCGAGGGAGGTGGCAAGCATCCTGGGTCTGAGTTGAAGAATCTTTGGCGCGATGGATTGGAAGAGCGCTCGCCGGGTATCCGGACGGGGTGGCGGTCCCGCCACACCATCCCAACGGCGCGCAGTGCAGCGCCCTCGAGGAGCAACCAGATGAGCCAGGTTCAGGAGTCCGTCGACGTCGACGTCCCCGTCAGCGTCGCGTACGACCAGTGGACGCAGTTCGAGACCTTTCCGCAGTTCATGGATGGCGTGGAGTCCATCACCCAGGTGGACGACACCCACAACCACTGGGTCACCAAGGTCGGCGGCGTCACGCGGGAGTTCGACACGGAGGTCACCCAGCAGGTTCCCGACGACCGCATCGCCTGGCACAGCGTCGGCGGCGAGGTCGACCACGGTGGCGTCGTCACGTTCCACCGACTGAGCGACACCACCTCGCGCGTGATGATCCAGATCGACTGGACCCCCAGCGGCGTGGTCGAGCACCTCGGTGCAGCCGTGGGCGTCGACGACCACCAGGTCAAGGCGGACGCGAAGCGGTTCAAGACCTTCATCGAGGGCCAGGCGCATGCATCCGGCGCGTGGCGCGGGGCTGTCTGAACCGGTGACACACGCTGGATCCGAGCCGGACGTCACGTCGGTCACGGTCTATGAGGACGGACCGCTGATCGTGCGCGGTCCGTTCTCGTTGCGTGACATGGACGGAATGCCCATCGACCCTGGACGAGACACCGTCGCCTTGTGCCGCTGCGGCCTGTCGGCGCTGAAACCCTTCTGCGACGGGTCGCACCGACCGGGGCGGTTCTCGGCTTCTGCAAAAGACGAACGGCGCCGCTAGCGGCGCCGTTCGTGCTTCGCGTACAACATCAGTCGGGCTGACAGGATTTGAACCTGCGACCCCCTGACCCCCAGTCAGGTGCGCTACCAAGCTGCGCTACAGCCCGCGATGCGTCGGACAGCCTATCTGACCCCGAGGCCACGGCTCGCCCGCTGTGGTGTCACCAATTCCCCGAAGTGACGTCGTGATTGCTTGACACGACACCACCGTGGTGTCACAGTAGTGCCATGCAACTCGATCCCTACGTCGAAGAGCTCCAACGCAGCCTCGTGGTCGCCGCCGAGAGTGGCACCGACGAGACCCGCGCCGTCGCCGAGCGGCTCGGTGCCGCGCTGGACTCGACCACCAGGTTGGTCCTGCTCGATGCCCTGTCGGCCGCGGCCGTCGAGATCACCCGCGAGCTGTCGCCCGGTTCGGTCGACGTCCGGCTGCGCGGCCGCGACCCGGAGTTCGTCCTGGCGCTGCCCCCTGAGGCCGTCTACACCGAACCGGAGTCCTCGCGCGGCTCCCTCGCCACGGAGGCGGACGGCGCGAGCACGAGCCGCACCACGCTCCGGCTCCCCGACGCCTTGAAGGCTCGCGTGGAGGACGCCGCCGCAGCCGAGGGGATCTCCGTGAACTCCTGGCTGGTGCGTGCGGTCGCATCCGCGTTGGAACCCAAGAGCCGGCGATCGACCCCGCGCGGGTCGGGGTCCGGAGACCAGTTCGCCGGCTGGGTGCGCTAGCCCCTCTGCCTCGAGTCCCACCCGCCCCGGCGGGATCACCCCAGCAGTGCCCGATCGAAAGGCGGCCCAAGCATGCCCACGTACGAGACCAACGGCCCGGTCGACGTCGCCATCGACGTCCCGGTCGGACGCATCGAGGTCACGGCCAGCGACCGCACCGATGTCGAGGTGCGGGTCGACCCCAGCAACCCCAGCCGCAAGGGAGACGTCCGCGGCGCCGCGGAAACTGTCGTTCAGCACAAGGACGGCCGGGTGACCATCGCGGCTCCGCACACTTACCGGTACAGCCCCTTCGGCCCCAACGAGTCGCTCGACATCACGGTCGACCTACCGAACGGCTCACGCCTCACCGCCGACAACAGCGTGGGTCGGATCCACACCAGGGGGCCGCTGGGCGCGACACGGATCAAGTCCGCGAGCGGTGACGTCAACGTCGAGCGCGCGGCGCAGCTGCAGCTGCGTGCGAGCAGTGGCGAGGTGGTCGTCGGCCACGTGGACGGCGACCTCGAGCTCACCTGCGGCAACGGCTCCACGCGGGTCGACTACGTGGGCGGGACCGCCGCGCTCAAGGCATCGAACGGAGACATCCACGTCGGCGTGGCCGGCGGTGCGCTCACCGCGAAGCTGGCCAACGGATCGATCAGCGTCGGCGCAGCCCTGGACTCGGTCAACGCCCACAACTCCCACGGCAAGATCCGCATCGACGAGGTGTCGTCGGGCGCCATCGAGCTCGACACCTCCTTCGGTGAGGTGCTCGTAGGCATCCGACCCGGTGTGGCTGCCTGGCTCGACGTCCACTCCAAGAACGGTGTCGTGCGTAACGCGATGAACGCAGACGACGGTCCCGCAGCCACCGAGGGCAGCGTCGAGGTACGCGTCCGTACCGGTTACGGCGACATCACCATCCACCCCGCGCTCACGAAGTAACCCAGCACGACCTCAGCGCTGGCGACCGGGCGAGCCCGGCAGCCGGGACAGGCACGCCCAAGCGACCACGGCCACGCTTGAAGGAGAGGAAGTAAGCATGAGCATCGACAGCCCAGCGCTCGACGTCCGCGGCTTGCGCAAGTCGTTCGGCTCGACCGTGGTCCTCGACGCCGTCGACCTCACCGTGCCACGGGGATCGGTCTGCGCGTTGCTGGGGCCCAACGGCGCCGGCAAGACGACCGTGGTCAACATCCTGACGACGCTGCTGCGCCCGGATGGCGGCACGGCCCTCGTCGACGGCTGCGACGTCGTGCGCGACCCCGACGGTGCACGCGCCGCGATCGGTCTCACCGGCCAGTTCTCCGCGGTGGACAAGCTGTTGACGGGTGAGGAGAACCTGCTGCTGATGGCGCGGCTCCGTCACCTGCCCAGCCATCGGGTCAAGCCACGCGTCGCAGAACTGCTCGAGCTGTTCGAACTGGTCGACGCGGCCAGCAAACCCTTGGCGACGTACTCGGGCGGCATGCAGCGCCGGCTCGACCTCGCGATGACGCTGGTCGACACGCCCCGGATCATCTTCCTCGACGAACCGACCACCGGCCTCGACCCGAGGAGCCGGCACACCATGTGGGCCATCGTCCGCGACCTGGTGGCGAACGGCACCACGGTGCTCCTCACCACCCAGTACCTCGACGAGGCCGATGAGCTCGCGGATCGAGTCGCGGTCCTGGACGCCGGCAAGGTCGTCGCCGAAGGCACCCCCGATGAGCTGAAGAAGAGGGTGCCGGGCGGTCACGTCCGTCTCCAGTTCGCGCACCCTGAGCTTCTCGTCGCGGCTGCGGCGTTGTTCCCCGAGTCGGTGCGCACGGACGACTCGCTCACCCTCGACGTCCCGAACTCCGGGGGAGTGCAGAGCCTGCGGAGCGTGCTGGACCGCTTGGACCGCGGCGGCGTCGAGGCCCTCGACCTCACCATCCACACCCCCGACCTGGACGACGTCTTCTTCGCGCTCACCGGTCGGGTCGACAGCGTCGAGCAAGAAGGGATCTCCTCATGACCACCACCACCGTCCAAGCCCGCCGTGGGCACGTGCTCACCGACTCGGTGACGATGACGAACCGGAACCTGCTGCACATGGTTCGCTACCCGGGCCTGACCTTCTTCGTGGTCATCATGCCCGTGGTCTTCCTGCTGCTGTTCGTCTACGTCCTCGGTGGATCCATCGGAGCGGGCATCGCGGGGAGCGGTGTCGACGCGCGGGCGGCCTACGTCGCGTACGTGGTTCCAGGCATCCTGCTCATGACCATCGGCGGGAGCGCAGGGGGCACCGCGACCACCGTCTCGATGGACATGACCGAGGGGATCGTCGCCAGGTTCCGCACGATGGCGATCTCCCGAGCGGCCGTCCTGACCGGGCACGTGATCGGGAACACGCTGCAGGCACTGATCGCGGTCGTGGTCGTGCTCTGCGTGGGACTGCTCATCGGCTTCCGGCCGACCGCAGACGCGGCGCAGTGGCTCGCGACGGCTGGCCTCATGACTCTCGTGGCGTTCGCGATCACCTGGGTCGCCGTCGCGATGGGGATGGCCGCGAAGTCTGTGGAGACGGCGAGCAACCTGCCGATGGTGCTCATCTTCCTGCCGTTCCTTGGCAGTGGATTCGTACCGATCGACTCGATGCCGGGCTGGCTGCAGTGGTTCGCGGAGTTCCAGCCGTTCACGCCCTGGGTCGAGACCGTGCGGGGTCTGCTCACCGGCAGCAGCATGGGATGGAACCCGATGCTCGCGATCGCCTGGACCGTCGTCCTCGCGGTCGTCGGCTACGCGTGGTCCATGGCGATCTACGAGCGGAAATCGGTGCGGTAAGGGCCTTGACTCAGGCGCAGGTGTTGGCGGGTCGCTTGGGCGCAGTCGCGAGATGGGCGAAGTTAGGCCACAGCGCTAGATCGAGCGTCGGGCACAGTGGCGCGAGCGCTGCGACATCGTCCTCGTAGAGCGAGCGCAGGGTGCTCCGTATGTGCGTCGGCAAGGTCGCCTTGGTCACGCGGCTCCCGTTGAACGTCTCCTCAACGTCAGCGGGTACGAAATCGGACGGGTCCAGGCCGAGGAACTCGTAAGTCCGACGTAGCTGGGTGCGCGGGTCCTTGCAGCAGCGTTCGTACTGAAGAACAAGGACCTGCTCGGGGGGAAAGAACCGGTAGAGGTTGGTCAGCTGGCGGTGGTACAGCCCCCGGTTGACGGCGTCTGATGCCAACACAGGATTGGCCGGCGCACCGTTGTGGAGGTCGTGGCTGAGCCCTGAGCGGTAACGCTCGATCGGATCGCGCAGCAGGACGAGCACTTTGACGTCCGGAGCGGCCTGATGCAGAAGCTCGGGGACCCACGGGTCCAAGAGGTAGCGAGGAGTCCATTCTCCGACAAGGGTGCCGACGGGGCGAGGGAAGTAGCTTGCGTAACGCTCGCCGTCTTCCCGGGTGAACTCGCGATTCCAGTACCGGTCGAAGAAGTGAAGCTCCTTGGGCTGCCCGGGTACCGAATGCATATGCGGGTGCGCGGCGAGCATCGCCGCCCACCATGACGTCCCTGCTTTCTGGACACCCACCCCGACCCATGTCGGCGGCCCGACATTCCAGTGCTTCGGCACTCCGTCCGGTGTGGCGGACAGAGGGACGCCGTGCGCCCACCGACGCCGTCGAGCTGCCTGCTGGGCCAGCATCAACGGGGTGCGCATGATCCTGAGCGTACGGGCGGCTCGGCGTTATCGCAGCGTGCCTAGATGAACACGCTGTAACGGATCGAGGAGTTCGGCCAAGAGGGTGAACCAACGCAGAACTTGAGTGAACGCAACGAGAATTGCTCGCGCCCCTCCGGCGTACCACTGGGGTCCTCGAGGGCCCGGCACCGTCCTGCTGCATGCGTCCCTGCTTGGCTCGGGTCGCAGTCAGGACCTCCTGAATGTGTGCGAGCGACCGGCGGCGGCGCGTCCTAATACCGCTGGATCGGTGATGCCGAGGCCGACAGGTAGCTCGTCAGAGCCGAACAGCTCGCGGACGAGCTCCATCGAACGCAAGCGGGCCAAGCTGTCGGGAACCATCGTGGTCACCATGAGCTCATCGGCCGCGGTCGTCGTCAGCAGATCAGCAAGCTGGTCGCGCACCGTCGCCTGACTACCGATCGCCTGGCCGCGCCAGCGGTCACCGACGAAGGCGCGCTCCTGCTCGGTCCAGGGATAGGCCGCGGCTTCCTCGGCCGTGGGCATGGTCGACGGGTTTCCTTGCCGCAGCCGCAGGAAGGAGAGCCCCGCGGGTAGCGCGAGCCGCTGGGCCTCCTCGTCGGTCTCGGCTGCGACCACCTGCACGGCCACCATCGCGTAAGGCTCGGTCAGGATGTCCGACGGACGGAACGAGCCACGGTAGAGCTCGAGCGCGGGCAGCGTGTTCTGGGCCATGAAGTGGTGCGCGAACGCGAACGGCAGCCCCAGCATCCCGGCCAGCTGGGCGCTGTAGCCGCTGGAACCCAGGAGCCAGATGGGCGGCACCGAACCGTCACCAGGCACCGCGCGGATGGCGCGGTAGGGGTGCCCCTCCGGAAAGGACCCGGTGAAGAAACCCATGAGCTCGCCGAGCTGCTGCGGGAAGTCGTCGTCCGACAACGCCTCGACGCTGCGGCGCAGCGCACGCGCGGTGTTCTGGTCGGTTCCCGGTGCCCGGCCGAGCCCGAGGTCGATCCGCCCCGGGTACAACGCGGCCAGCGTGCCGAACTGCTCAGCGACCACCAGCGGTGGATGGTTGGGCAGCATCACCCCGCCGGAGCCGACCCGGATCCGCTCGGTGGCCGCGGCCACTGCTGCCATGACGACCGTCGGCGCCGACGACGCGATCCCGGGCATGTTGTGGTGCTCAGCAAGCCAGAAGCGCGTGAAGCCGAGATTCTCGACCGTGCGAGCCAGCGCGCGCGTCGCGGCCAGCGCCTCCACCGCTGTCCTACCGGTCACTACGGGGGCGAGGTCCAGCACGGACAGCGGCAGTGCAGGCAGCGTGCTCATACTGGCCCAACGCGGCTGTGGTGCCGCGGCTTCCCGGTGCCCCGCCCTACTTGGACGACGTCCGGGGGAGCTCCGCGATCCGGCAGGGGATGTCGGTGTCCTCGGACAGGTGATAGCTCGCACAGACGCGGTGGTAGCCGTCGGCGATCTGCAGCGGGTAGCCGACCTCCAGCGCGCCACGCACGAGCAGCACCGGGGAGAGCTGGATCCCCGCGCTCACCTTCGCGACGTCCTTGGCGACGGCCGGGTCGTCGATCCCGAGAGTCGGCAGCCCTGAGGCGCGCAGGATGTCCTTCGCCTTGTAGTGCGTCAGCGGCGCCTTCTCGAGCGCGGCGACCACGGCCTTGACCAGCTTCCCGCTCGCTACCAACGAGAGATAGTCCGCGGCCGCGGGGTAGTCATGCTGGTCCGGGTCGGACTTCCACAAGATGTCTGACACTCAGTTCCCCCAGCCACCTGGCCTCGTCGGGTGAGGCCACCCACGTTAGCCGTCGGCCGGGGGAACGCTCGCCGGGACGCGCGTCAGCCGAGTCAGCCGAGTCAGCCGAGTGGCCAGGTCGGCAGGACGCTGCGCTTCCAGGTCGCGTTGGTGACCGCTGCGAACGAGGCGTACCAGGCGACGACCGCAGTCAGCAGCCCGAGCCAGCCACCGACCTTGGTCATGTTCGCGTTGCCGCCCAGGCCGCCGATCGCCAGGAAGAGGAAGGTGAGCGTCAGCAGGACGAAGACCGCGAGCACGGCCACGGAGGTTCGCATCGCCGCGACTGTCATGTACGCCGTGAAGATGCACCACGCGAGCAGGTAGACGCCGATGGCCTTGGGTGTCGCGTCCTTCGCGAACGAGACGAGCGCCCAGTAGGAGATCCAGAAGGCACCGAACGAGGAGAACGCCACGGCTCCGAAGGTGTTGCCCTTACGGAACTCCCACATCCCGGCCAGCAGCTGGGCGCCGCCGCCATATGCCAGTGCGAGGCCGAGCACGACGCTCTCGCCCTCCTTGATCAGGCCGGCGTTGAAGCAGCTCAGGACGAAGGTCGTCATGGCGAAGCCGGCGAGCCCTAGCGGCCCTGGGTCGGCGATCTCCGCGACGGCCGCCGGGACGGTCGGCCTGCCCGCCGTTCCCGAGTCGGTCACGTCTGTCACGTGGGTCACGATGCCTCCTCCTGCCAAGGCCGGGATCGCAACCCCAGCCCGCACCGGCGCCGTTGTCGGTACGGGTGAAACGGTAGAACTCGGGCATCGCGGACGGAAGGTCCAGATCGGGCAGCTGATCCGCGGCCGGTCGGAGGCTGATCAGGCGCCGGTCAGGAGGCGTCGCGCGCAGCCTCGGCCGCGGTCAGGACTGCGCGCAGGCGGGCGGTGTCGGCCGCTGTCCAGCCGGCCGGTTGCAGGATCGCTGCCCAGGCGTCGGCAGGGTCGGGTCCGTAGCGGTGGCCGTGGCCTGCCGGAACGTTGTTCGAGACCGCCATGTCTGCGGAGACCTGCAGGAAGGTGAGGACCGGGATCCATCGCGTGCTCGGGAGGACGTCGTAGCCCCTCGGTTCCGAGAGCCAGTCCGGCTTGCTGAAGAGCAGGTCGGGCGACCACCACACGATCGGGTCGGAGGCGTACTGGAGGTAGACCACCCGGGGCAGCTGCCAGGGTTCATCGGGTCTGCCGAGGTCGGACGGCCGGGCCACGAAGCGCACGGTCCGGCCCTGCTCGTAGATCGGCAGCCACTCCGGTGACCCCGCATCGCGGTTCGCCACGATGCTGCTCCAGAGCTCGTTGCTGCTCGGGGGCCCCACGAAGAGGGCGCCGTCGGTGGTGTCACGCAGCGCCTGCACGTCGGGGAACGCGGCCTCGCCGCCGAACGAGCCCAGGCTCTCGCCGAACACGACGAGCTTCGGCCGAGACGACGCCGGCAACGTCTCCCACTTGGCGTGCACCGCATCGAACAGCGCCTTGCCCGCTGCCTTCGCGCGGTCCTTGTCCACGATGAACGAGATCCAGCTGGGGAGGTAGGAGTACTGCATGCTGACGAGCGCCGTGTTGCCGTTGTAGAGGTACTCCAGGGCATCGGCGGAGTTCTCGTTGACCCACCCGGTGCCGGTCGTGGTGACCACCCCGAGCACGGCGCGCTGGAAGCCACCGGTCCGCTCGAGCTCGCGCACGGCGAGGTCGGCCTCCGCCTGCACTGTCGGCGCCGAGGCGAGCCCGCTGTAGGCGCGGATCGGCTGCGTCGCGGGCTTGCCGCTGAAGGCCGTGAGCTGGGCGACGGTGGGCCCGCTGGCGACGAAGCTTCGGCCCTGCCGGCCGAGCGAGTCCCAGGTCATCAACGAGCCCGACGATCCGGAGAGCTGCGGGCTGGTCGGCTGGACGGTGTCCGCTCTGGTCTCCTGGTTCACGGCCGCGAACGTGGAGTCCAAGCCGTCGCGCGCGGCGGTGAGCAGCCACCCGTTGACGACACCGACGACCACGGCCACCACGACGACCGCGCCGATCGCCGCCGAGACCCGAGGTGGGGCGACGCGTCCCACGAGCCTGGCGACCAGACGCGAGGCACCACGCAGCAGCCGAGCGACGCCGACGAGCAGCACGAACACCACGACCGCCACGACGACCAGGACCACGTAGTCGAGCGGACGCAGGGGCTCCACGCCCATCAACGCCCGGAGGTCGCGCTCCCAGGAGGCGTACCAGAGCAGCACGAACGACGACCCGACGACGGCGACCAGCGCGAGCACCAACCACAGCAGCGGGCGGGCTGGCTGCTGCCAGGGACGGCGCACCACCAGCCTGCCGAGCGCGATGAGCAGCACGGCCACCCCGTAGCCGATGGCGGCGGCGGCGCCGCCCAGCACGCCCTGGAACAGGCCGCTGCGCGGGAGCAGCGTCGGGGTGAGCGAGAGCCAGAAGCACGCCAGTGCGACGACGAGGCCGCCGAACCGGTACCCGGTCGGAAGAAGCCTGCGCATGCTGCGAAGCCCTCCGTCCGTCCCCGACCTGGCGTCCGCCGCGTCATCGACCGGCCCGGCGGACACTAGCAGCGCGAGGTGTCGCGGGCGGCCCCGCACTGGGCAGGTGCGCGCTGTTAGCCTCGGCCACGCCCGGAGCGGCCAGCCAGCCGCACGGTGCAGAAGGAGCCCGCGCCGTGGACCAGTCGACGATCAGCCTGCTCGTGCTGGCTGGCGCCGTGGTGCTGTTCATCTGGAACCGGTTCCCCGTCGAGATCGTGGCCCTGGCGACGGCGTTGGCTCTCTACGCGACCGGGCTGCTCACCCTGCGCGAGAGCCTTGCGGGCTTCGGCGACCCCGTGGTCATCTTCATCGCCTCGCTGTTCGTCGTCAGCGAGGCCATCGACTCCACGGGGATCACCACCTGGGCCGGCCAGAAGCTCGTCGAACGCGCGGGACAGAGCCCGACCAGGCTGATCGTGCTCGTGATGCTCATGGCGTCCGTGCTCAGTGCGTTCATCAGCCTCAACGGCGCCGTGGCGGCGCTGCTGCCCATGGTCGTCGTCCTGGCCGCACGGATCGGCCTCCCGACCAGCCGGATGGCGATGCCGCTCGCGTTCGCTGGCAGCGCGGGTTCGCTGCTCGTGCTCACCGGCACGCCGATCAACGTGATCGTGTCGGAGGCAGCGGTCGATGCGGGGCAGCAGCCTTTCGGCTTCTTCTCGTTCGGCATCGTCGGCGTGCCACTGGTGCTCGGGACGATCCTCATCGCGGTGCTCCTCGGGCCACGCCTGCTGCCGAACCGGGCGGCCAAGACTGCCCCGCCGGACCTCAGCCGCTACGCCAGCGGGCTCGTCCAGCACTATGCGCTCGAGCACGACCTCTACCGGCTGCGCGTGCGCGAGCGCTCACCCTTCGTCGGGGTACCCCAGGAGAGCATCGACCTCGCCGACCTACCTGGCCTGACCCTCATCGCAGTCCAGCACGGCGACCCGCGCAACCCGTCCTTGGCCGGTCCAGAGGTCGCCGTGGACGACGTCCTGGTGGTCCGCGGTGACCCCGAGTCGGTGAGCCGGCTGGTCGTGGACCAGATGCTCGCCATCGGGATGGCGCCGCACGACGGGCGACCTCGAAGGCAGCCTGCTGAACAAGGAGATGGGCGTGGCGGAGGTCGTCATCCCTCCGCGGTCCTCGCTCGTCGGCGAGACCGTGTTCCCCGGCATGGTCCGCGACGACCAGCTGATCCTCGCTGTGCACCGCCTCGGTCGCGACCGCGGAGCTGAGAGCACGGTGCTGGCTGTCGGTGACACGCTGCTGATCCAGGGCTCGTGGGACGCGCTGGACCGCAACGTCGAAGACCCGGATGTCCTCGTCGTGGACTCGCCGGATCTCGTGCGCAGACAGGCAGCGCCCATCGGCCCCAAGGCTTACCGGGCGCTCGGCGTCCTTGCCGGCATGGTGCTGCTGCTCGCGTTAGGCCTGGTCCAGCCGGCCGTGGCCGGTCTGCTCGCAGCCTGCTCGATGGTGCTGCTGCGTGTGGTCCGTACCGAGCAGGCATACCGGTCGATCTCCTGGACCACGGTCGTGCTCGTCGGTGGCCTGATCCCACTGTCGACCGCGATCGAGAAGACCGGTGGGGCGGAGAAGATCGCGCACGTCCTCATCACCGTCGTCGGCGACCACGGTCCCTACGCCCTGATGCTCGGTCTCTTCGTCCTGACCGCCGTCCTCGGTCAGGTCGTCAGCAACACCGCGACCGCGCTGATCATGATTCCGATCGCGCTGTCCGCGGCGCACGACGTGGGTGTCTCGCCGCTCCCGATCCTGATGCTCATGACGGTGGCCGCGGCGTCCTCGTTCCTGACCCCGATCGCCACCGCGGCCAACATGATGGTCATGGGACCTGGCGGCTACCGGTTCGGCGACTACTGGCGGTTGGGGCTGCCGGTCATGCTCTGGTTCCTCACTGTTTCCCTGCTCGTCATCCCACTGGTCTGGCCCTTCTGATCCCGCCCGCGACTCGATCCGTCGTCGGCCGACCGGCCGGCATCACGGGCCGCAAGCTTCGCTAGGGTGCAGCCGGGGTCAACGAGCTGCCACCACGCCGACGAGAGAGAGGGACGTCGTGATCGCCTTTCCGGACGTCAGTCCGATCCCGTCCTTCGGGCGGGGTGCCGCCGTCACCGTCGTGGTCGGCGAGCTGCCGCCCGTCGACGCGCTGGCGGTCCCGGTTCCCGCCGGCACCGCTCCGGACGAGCTCGGCATCGACGCAGAGGCGCTGGCCCGGTGCGGCTTCACCGGCCGCATCGGCGAGACGCTCGTCGTGCCTCGCGCGGCCGGGCCTGAGCTCGTGGCCGTCGGTGTCGGCGCTGCGGGCGAGGTGGACGTCAACACGCTGCGCGACCTGGCGGCGGAGGTCGCGAGGGCAGTGCCACAGCACGCCCGGCTTGCCGTGCGGCTCCCGGCGCCGGAGCTCCTGCCGGTCGCTGCTGCCGCCCAGGCCGTCGTCGAGGGTGTGCTGCTGGCTCGGTGGTCGTTCAGCCTGAAGCGCGATCGGTCGGCGGGGGAGCCGTTGAGCGAGCTGGTGCTCGTCACCACCCAGGCTTCGCTGGACGACGCGACCGAGGGTGCGCGGCGCGGGAGCGTGATCGCCCAGGCGGCCAGCCTCGGGCGTGACCTCGCGAACTGCCCCGGCGGCATCCTCACCGCCAGTCGGATCGCGGACGTCGCCGTCGAGGTCGGGTCCCTCACCGGGCTCGGGGTCGAGGTCTTCGACAAGGACGCCCTCATCGCGCTCGGCTGCGGAGGGCTGCTCGGGGTGAACCTCGGCAGCGAGGAGCCGCCGCGGATGATCAAGCTCACCTACCTGCCCGACCCCGGTCTCGGCGAGCCGCAGGGTCGGCTCACCCTCGTGGGCAAGGGCATCATGTACGACTCCGGCGGGATCAGCCTCAAGCCCAGCGACGCCTCGCACTCCACGATGAAGAACGACATGTCGGGCGCGGGCTCGGTGCTCGCTGCGATGTCCGCCCTGGCCGAGCTCGGGTGCCGGACCGCGGTCACTGGCTACCTCATGTGCACGGACAACATGCCCTCGGGATCCGCGCTGAAGCTCGGCGACGTGCTGAGCATGCGGGGTGGCACGACGGTCGAGGTGCTGAACACCGATGCCGAGGGTCGCCTGGTGATGGCCGACGCGCTGGTGCTCGCCACCGAGGAGCCGGTCGATGCCATCGTGGACATCGCAACCTTGACCGGGGCCTGCCTGCGCACCTTCGGCACCGAGGTCGCGGGCGTCATGGGCAACGACCAGAGCGTCGTCGACCAGCTGATCGCCGCGGGCGAGGCCACCGACGAGCCCCTCTGGCAGCTCCCGCTCTACCGTCGCTACCGGTCTCAGCTGGACTCACCGATCGCGGACCTGAGCAACATGGGGGGCGTGAACGCCGGATCCATCACCGCCGCGCTGTTCCTCGAGGAGTTCGTCGCCGGAGTCCCTTGGGCGCACGTCGACATCGCAGGCACTGCCCAGGCCGACACCCCACGGACGTGGCGCCCGAAGGGTGCGACCGGCTTCGGGACCAGCCTGCTCATCGAGCTCGCGCTGCGCTTCACCCCGCCCGCAGCCGCAGGCAGCACCTCATGAGCGAGGCGGCCATCTCCGAGAGCCCGGTTCCGAAGAAGGCCGGCATGCAACGCATGCTCGACGGCATCGAGCGCGTGGGGAACAAGGTCCCGCACCCCGCGATCATCTTCCTTGCCCTGTGCGGTCTGGTGATCGTCCTGTCGGCGGTCTTCGCGGCGATCGGTGTCCACGTCACCTACGAGTCGGCAACACCCCCGCCGAGCCAGGTGGAGAACGACTACCTCGGTGGTTCGGTGGTGCCGGGCATCGAGCAGCCGCCGCACGTCGCCGACCCCGACGAGTACAAGGTCCACATCGAGACCACCGAGATCAAGAGCCTGCTCAGCGCGGACGGCATCCGCTTCCTGTTCACCTCGCCGATCCAGAACTTCAACGACTTCGGCGTGGTCGCGGTGATCCTCGTCGCCATGATCGGCGTCGGCGTCGCGGAGGAGTCCGGGCTCATCGCCGCGCTGATCCGAAAGCTCGTCGCGGTCGCCCCGGAGAGCGCGATCACCTTCATCATCGTGCTGGTCGGGATGCTCTCCAGCGTCGCGTCCGACGCCGGGTACCTCGTGCTGATCCCGCTGGGCGCGGTGGTCTTCCGAGAGTCGGGCCGCAACCCGATCGTCGGCATCGCCGCGGCCTTCGCCGGGGTGAGCGCAGGTTTCGGGGTGAACTTCCTGATCGCACCGTTCGACGCGATCCTCACCGAGATCACCAACGAGTCCATCCACCTGGTCGACCCGGCGCGTTCGATCGAGGTGACGGCCAACCTCTACTGGGGGATCGGCTCGACGCTGCTCATCACCGCGGTGATCACCTTCCTCACCGAGCGGATCGTGACCAAGGGTCTGGGTCCGTGGGACCCGGCCGAGGCGGACCCCGAGGCCGAAGCCGCCGAGGCAGCTGTCGAGGTGCCGGCCGGCGAGGGGCGAGGCCTGCGCTGGGCGCTCTTCGGCTTCCTCGGTGTGCTCGTCTTCATCTGCCTGCTGAGCCTGCCGCCGCACGCGCCGTTGCGGAACCCGGAGACGCACGCGCTGTTCGGGGCGTCGCCGCTGATGCAGAGCCTGATCTTCATCATCATGCTGTTCTTCCTGGTGGCCGGCCTGGCGTACGGGCGCGGCGCAGGAACGATGAAGACCAGCACCGAGGCGATCACCGCCATCACCAAGACGTTCGCCGGTCTGGGCGGGCTGATCTTCCTGTTGTTGATCATCGCCCAGTTCATCGCCTACTTCAACTACAGCAACATGGCCACGGTCGCGGCGGTGAAGCTCGCCGACTGGCTCGAGCACCGCAACGTCAGCGCGCTCCTGCTGCTGGTCGGGCTCATCCTCGTGGTGACGGTGCTCAACATCATCATCCCGGGGGTCATGCCGAAGTGGGCGATCTTCGCGCCCATCTTCATCCCGCTGTTCCTGCGGCTCGGCGTCGCGCCGCAGACGGTGCTCGCTGCTTATCGCGTCGGCGACGGCCCGACCAACGTCATCACGCCGCTGATGGTCTACCTGCCGTTCATCGTGCTGCTGGTCCAGCGGTACAAGAAGAGCGCTGGGGTGGGCACCGTGGTGTCCATGATGCTGCCGTACACGGTGGTGCTCGTCGTCGTGTGGACGGCGTTCTACGTCGTCTGGTACCTCCTCGGGATTCCCTGGGGTCCGAGCGCACCCGTCCACCTGTAGCGGCGAGCGCTGCTGAGGTCGCGTCCGTCTACGGAGTGGTTGCGGCGTCGACCACGGTCAGGAAGCCGTTGACCGCGCGGAGCTGCTCGGGGGTGCGGACCGCGGCGTCCAGCAGTGCGGGCGCGCCCACCATGACGGCCACGCAGCGGGCACGCGAGATCGCCACGTTGAGCCGGTGCAGGTCGTACAGGAACGACACGCCTCGCGGGGCGTCCTCGACGGACGACGAGGCCATCGAGTAGATCACCACGGCGGCCTCCTGCCCCTGGAACTTGTCGACGGTGCCGATGCGGGCTGCGGGCGGCAAGGCGGCGCGGAGCAACGCCACCTGCGCGTTGTAGGGAGTCACCACCAGGACGTCGGAGAGCTCGAACGGGCGAGCCTGGCCCGCTGCGTCGACCCACTGCGAGCCGACGAGCTCGGCGACGGCCTTCGCCACGACGAGCACCTCTTCGCTGGAGGCAGACTCGTTGCCGACGTGCTCGACGGGGATCCAGCGCACCCCGGTGCCGCCGAGAGGTTCGGGTGCGAGCACGTGCTGACGCTCCCGACCGGGTGCGGCCTCGAGCCTGTCGTCGTACATGAGGCGGGACACCACCCGGGCGAGGTCGGGATGCAGGCGCCAGGTGCGGTCGAGGAAGACACCGCGGTCGGCAGGCAGCGTGGCGGCTCCGTCGAGGAGGTGCTCGAAGGCCGAGGCTCCGGCACCCGGTGGATGAACGCCCTGGGAGGGTGACGCCAGCTGCTGCGGATCACCGAGAAGCACGAGCGTTCGAGCGGCTTGGGCGACCGCGAAGGCGTCGGCCAGCGAGAACTGCCCTGCCTCGTCGATGACCAGGACGTCGGCCGAGCCAGCAAGCTCGGGGCGGGACCACAGCCAGGACGTCCCGGCGACCAACCGATGCCGGCCGCCCGCGAGGGCTCGTTCGACGTCGTCGTTGCTCCCGGTCTGCTCGATGCCAGCGGCGCCGCAGTGCTGCTCCGGGGTGCACTTCTGGAGCGCCGGCCGGCCGGTGGCTTCGAGCAGGTGGCCGATCACGGCGTGGGACTGCGCGGTCACCCCGACGGTGCAGCCGTCGTCGAGCAACGCGCGGATGAGCTCAGCACCGACCGTGGTCTTACCTGATCCAGGAGGGCCTTGGACGGCAAGCACTCCGCGACGCATCGCCCGACCGACCCGGAGCACGACGTCTCGGGGCAGCTCACCGGGCAGCGCAGCCAGGCCGTCCGGCACCACGCGGTCGAGGAGCTGCTGGCCGAGCGGATCGTCGCCGCCGAGGACCGCGCTCGCCGTACGCAGCAAGGAGTCCTGCTGAGCGAGCGACATCACCGGACCGGTGGGACCGAGCCCACGAGGGGACGGCGGCTCGCGTCCGTTGGCGAACGCGAGCTCGACCCAGCCTTCGGTGGCGTCCAGGGCCTCGACCTCGCCGAGCCCGGCGTGGGTGTCGACGTCGGCCACCCTGCCGCTGAGCTTGCTGTCCTGCACCGGGAAGCGATAGCGCCAGAGCGTCGAGCGCCGCGGCGGGGGAAGCGACCGTACGTGCTCGGGCGGCCCGAGCTCACCGAGCGCGGCGGGATCACGGACGAGCTCGTCGTCGGTGAGGTCGCCCAGGCGGTAGAAGTCCCACCACTGCGGCTTGTCCTCGCGGCGGTGCCAGCCAAGGAGGTCCGCGAGCACGACGTGCCCGGCCTGCCGGAGGTCGTCACCCACTGCTCGCTCGCGATCCTCTCGCTCGGTGACGGACTGCGACGGCTGACCGTCGGGCGGGCTCGGGCGAGGCTGCGGACCCAGTGTCATCTCCAGCTCGATGCGGCGGTCCTCGAGCCAGCCATGGAGGTCGTGCGTCGAGCGGACGTCGTCCCGGTTGTACGCGGCGATGCCCGCGAGGACCGAAGAGTCGCCCGACTCCAGCCAGCGTTCGTACGCGACCACCGAGGCGAGCGCATCGGCGACGTCGTCGGGCTGGTCGCCCGCACCGCGGATCCCACCCCAGTAGAACGCCTCGAGCTTCTTCAGCGAGTAGCTGCCCTTGCTGATGCGAAGCCCCTGCCGGACCACTCCGTAGAGATCGACGAGCCGCTCGCCGCGAAGGAGCCGGTCGAGCTCACGCTCACCCACGCCGTGGCGTTGCGTCAGCCGGGCCAGCGCCGAGCGCTCGTACGGGGCGTAGTGGTAGACGTGCATCCCCGGGAACGCGTCGAGCCGGCTGACCAGGAGCTCGAGCAGCTGCGCGGTGAGGTCACGTTCCTGGTCCGCGGAGTGGGCCCAGAAGGTGGTGAAGCTGCCGTCGCGGTCCCACAACCCGGCGAGGTACTCGCGGCCGTCGCCACCCTCGGCGTACGGGTCGCCCTCGAAGTCGAGGTAGAGGTCGCTCGGGTCGGGCGCCGGCAGCCGCAGCAGGCCGAGCCCAGGAGCGGCCGGCAGGAGCTCGTACGCCGGCCGACCGGTCCGGCGCTCCTGGACCTGGAGAACCGCTTGCGCGTGCAGGCGCTCGCGAGTCGATCGGCCCAACGTGCTCGGCAGGCTGCCAGGGTCGGTCGCGGCGAGCGAGCTGACTGTCGTGATGCCGGCATCCTCCAGGGCGCGGCGATGGTCACCGCGCATGAAGGCGACGAGCGAGAGGTGGTCTGCTTGCCGCCACTCCGCCTCGCATCGCGCGGACCAGCGGCACTGGCCGCAGTGGCTGACCGGCTCGGCGACCGTCTGCGGTGGGTGCTCGATGGCGTACCGGAGCGACGACGTGGCACGCCGGGCGTAGGCCGCGACGTCCGCGTACCGCACGCGATGCTCGACGGCATCGCCGCTGACGACGGTGAGCCACTGCGGCGGGACGCCTTGCAAGCGTTCGAGGTGACGGCCGTAGTCCGCCATCTGCAGCAAGGCCGCCACCTTCAGCCGGCGCGCGAGCTTCGTGTCGGCGACGTCGTACGAATAGTCACCGAGCCTGCTCGGGCGATCGGAGCGCAGCAGGAAGTCGGCGTGCCCGCGGTTGCCGTCGTGCTGGAAGGACGCCTGGTAGATGACGTCCGCCCCGCTCGACAAGGCCAGCTGCGTCTGCTCGACCATCTCCTCGATCGGCGCCTGGGCGACCTCCACGATGCTGCGGCCCTGCAAGCGCAGCCGCTCGAGGTACGCGCGCTCGTGATCCAGGCCGAGCCGGAAGATGAGCTCCAGCGTCTCGTCGACCTGGTCCGGGGGATCGAGCTGTCGGCGGGCGGCCATGAGGTCGAGGGTGGTGAGGTGGGCACAGGCGAGGTGCTTGGTGAGGTCGGTCGGGCTCAGCACGAGACGCTCGACGTCGGCGGGCCAGGGGGCCGCGCCGGTGGCGTTCGCGGGTGACGGGACGGCCTGCACAGCCTCACCCTGGCACGCGGGGGCGACAGGGCAGGGCACAATGGTGGTGAGGGTGCGGGCCGCAAGGCCTGCCCCGAGGTCGCGTGCGACGCGCACAGGCGCGGGTAGCTCCTTCTCCAGCGAGCGGGTGTCCAGCATCAACGGCCCTGACCCGTCCTGGAAGGACGTCGCCATCATGACCAGCAAGCCCTCTCGACCCGCGCGCCATCGCAGCCGTCGCCCGAACGACCAGCCGGCCCCCACCGGCGAGCGACCAGCGAGCACCCGGCCGGCCAAACCGGCTCACGTGCAGTCGAGCTTCCGCGCCGCCTCCCTGGAGGCCGCCCCACCCTCGCTCTCGATGCCCGAGGGCAGCACCTTCGCCGAGCTGGGCGTGCCGGCGCCGATCGTCGCCGCGCTCGCCGAGGGTGGCATCGTCAGCCCGTTCCCGATCCAGGCAAGGACGCTGCCGGATGCGCTCGCAGGTCGGGACGTCTTGGGCCGTGGACGCACCGGCTCGGGCAAGACCATCGCGTTCGCCGTGCCGACCATCGCGACCCTCGCGCGCTCGACGTCACGTCGAGCGCCCAGCCGTCCCCGTGCCCTCGTCCTGGTGCCGACCCGCGAGCTCGCGAACCAGGTGGCCGACACCTTCGCGCCGCTGGCTGCCGCCTTCGGTCTGTCGACCACCACCGTGTTCGGCGGGGTCTCGCAGGTGCGGCAGGTCTCGGCGCTGCGGGGCGGGGTCGATGTCCTGATCGCGTGTCCTGGACGCCTCGAAGACCTGCTGCAGCAAGGCATGCTCACCCTGGACGCCGTCGAGGTGACGGTGCTCGACGAGGCCGACCACATGGCGGACCTCGGCTTCCTCCCGGTCGTCCGCCGGATCATGGACCGCACCCCGCAGGACGGGCAGCGGCTGCTCTTCTCGGCGACGCTCGACGGCGGTGTCGACGTGCTCGTCCGGCGCTACCTCGACCGGCCCGTCACCCACTCGGTCGATCCCGAGGTCGCGCCCGTCTCCACGATGACGCACCACGTGTTCGCCGTCTCCGACGACGGCAAGGGCGCGGTGGTCAGAGAGCTCGCGAGCGGGCAAGGTCGCACCCTCATGTTCACCCGCACCAAGCACGGCGCCAAGCACCTCGCCAAGCAGCTCACCGCCGCGGGCATCCCCGCCGTCGACCTGCACGGCAACCTGGCGCAGAACGCCCGCGAGCGGAACCTCGCCGCGTTCTCCTCGGGCGAGGTCCGCGTCCTGGTGGCGACCGACATCGCAGCCAGGGGGATCCATGTCGACGACATCTCGTTGGTGGTGCACGTCGACCCGCCCGCTGAGCACAAGGCCTACCTTCACCGATCGGGCCGCACGGCCAGGGCTGGGGCCGGTGGGGTCGTGGTCACGGTGATGACACCAGGCCAGCGCGCGGACGTCCGGCTGCTCACCAAGCAGGCGAAGATCACGCCGACCATCGTCAGCGTGACGGCCGGCGACGGCGCGAGCGTCGCCCTCACCGGTCCCGCTGCGGCCGTGGTCATGCCGTCCAAGGACGCCCCGGTCGCGCCGGGAAGCAACGCCGGCCGCTCCGGTGCCGGCAAGCAGCGGCAGCCGGGCCGGGCCGGTGGCGGGCGCTCGGCCGGCCGTGGCGGGGCCGCGGGACATGGCAAGTCCGCGGGCAGCAAGCCGGGCAGCGGCAAGTCCGGCAGCTCGAAGTCCGGCAGCGGCAAGTCGGGCAGCGGCAAGTCGGGCAGCTCCAGCTCCGGAACCGCGACGTCCGGCGGCAGGGCGAGCGGGTCTGGCTCCAGCCACGGCTCTGCTGCACGCCTGTCCGAGCGAGGGATGGGCGGCGGCTCGCGTCGCGGCAACAAGCGCTGATCCCAGAGGCCCACTGCGGGGGTCCCGTGCCGCCAGAGCGAACCAGGACAAACTGGTTGAACGAACCTGGACAAATCTGTACGTAACCATGCCCTGCTGCCTCTTCACTTCAGGCGGCTGAGCGAGCAAGATCGCCCCGACGCCGTTGCTGTCCGCCTGCTTGCGGCGACACGGAAGGGGGGCGACCTGTGCCCAGCTCACGGATCACCGACCTCGCGCTGGGCCTGGTGTTCGTCTTCGGCGTGACGGCTGCGCTGGCCTCGGTCATCACCGAGCTCATCGCGCGCTTCCTCGGCCTTCGGGCCACTTACCTCTTGCAGGGGCTGCGCGAGCTGCTCGACGGCAGCTCGTCCTCGACGATGGCGCTCGCCCAGGTCAAGGATGACTACGCGAGCACGGTGAACCTCGTACGGTCGGCAGCGCCGGCCACCCGGCTTGTGGCCAGCCCGACGAGCTCGGCGCCGCTGACGGCTGCCCCGCTGTCCACGGCGGCGTCGGCGACCGGTGCCCTGCTGGGAAGCCCCATCCTTCGTAATCAGGGCCTGGCGGGGCAGCTCGACGACCGGTCGCTCACGCTGCCGGCCACGGCCGCGGTCGGCCGCCGATCGATGACCAGCAGCACCCCCGGCGACCGGATGCGCAAGCAACGTCGCAGCCTGCCCGCGTACATCCCTGCGCGGTCGTTCAGCGAGGCGGTCCTCGACCTGCTCGTCCCGAACGCGAGCGGGCAGACCACGATGGACGAGATCGCCGCCTCGGTCGACGCGCTGCCGGACTCGATGGGCGTGTTCAAGGCTTCGCTGGGCTCCTTGGTGAAGAGCGCGGGGGACGACGTCGCCGCGTTCCGCACCTCGGTCGAGCACTGGTACGACGACCACATGAGCCGGGTCTCCGGCTGGTACAAGCGGCACGTCGCCAAGATCACCCTGGTCGTCGGCGCCGTCCTGGTGCTGCTCGTGAACATCAACGCAGCAACCATCGGTCGAACCCTCTACACCGACAACGACGTGCGTGCGGCCGTGAGCGCGGTGGCCGCGACGAGCACGCAGTGCCCGGCTGGTCAGGACCAACCGACCTGCTTGAAGAACCTCGAGCAGCAGCTCTCGGACGCGTCGAGCGCCGGGCTGCCCCTCGGCTGGGCGACCGTCGATGCCTGCGTCGGCGCCAGCTCCGGCTGCGACTGGCTCGACCAGCGCGGCCTCTTCAACCACGCCGGCGGATCCGGCTGGCAGCTGCTCCTGGTCCTCGTGGGGTTCGCGCTCACGATCATGGCGCTGGTGCCCGGGGCGCGCTTCTGGTTCGACCTCCTCGGCAGGCTCGGCAGCCTGCGCTCGACCGGGCCACCGCCGTCCACCACCTGACCGATCCTCGCCAGCAGCAGTCTGGCCAGCACTGCCCCCACCTCTGCCGCCACCGGCAGGACCGCGCACCCGACCGCAGCACCCGACCGCAGCGAAGGAGAACACCATGGCTGACGCAGACATCGTCCTCGAGGGTGGTGGAGTCAAGGGAACAGGTCTGGTCGGCGCGATCACCGCGCTGTCGAAGGCCGTCGAGCCCTACACGTTCCACCGGGTCGCCGGGACCTCCGCCGGCGCGATCGTCGCTTCGCTGGTAGCAGCGGGGTACACGACCGACGAGCTCAACACCATCATGACCGACCTCGACTTCTCGCAGTTCGAGGACGAGCACGGCCTGCTCGACCACCTCGGAGTGCTGGGGGAGGGGCTTGGCCTGCTGGTGCACGAGGGACTGTTCGAAGGCAAGTTCCTCCACGACTGGATCGCCAAGACCTTGGCAGCCAAGGGCGTCCACACCTGGGCCGACCTGAAGGACGAGGACCCAGGGAGCTCGTTGCCGCCGGAGCAGCAGTACAAGCTCGTCGTCATCGTCTCGGACGTCTCGCGCGGCCGGATGCTGCGACTCCCTTGGGACTACCGCACGCTGCTGGGCGTCGACCCCGACACGCAGTCGGTCGCCGATGCCGTGCGTTGCTCGGCCGGCATCCCGTTCTTCTTCCGTCCCTTCCACATGAAGGCCGACCCGACGGTCACCCAGGGCCACGGCGACATCCTCTGCACCGACGGCGGCATGCTGTCGAACTTCCCGGTGGGGATCTTCGACCGCACCGACGGAAAGCCGCCGAGGTGGCCGACGTTCGGGATCAAGCTCTCGGCCAGGCAGTCCCTGCAACAGGCGTCGTGGGATCCGGACGCGGATGCGATCTCGCTGGCGAAGTCGTTGGTGGGCACCATGCAGAACGCCCACGACCAGGTGTACGTCGACGACCCGTCCGTCTCGTCGAGGACGGTCTTCGTGGACACCACGGGATACAACGCGACCGACTTCCACCTGACGGGAGCGGACAAGGCCAAGCTCTACCAGAACGGTCTCGGAGCAGGACAGAAGTTCCTCGGGACGTGGGACTGGACCAAGTGGCAGGCGGGTGACTACTCGACGTGAGGCCCGCTGGCCCTGGCGCGTCTGCTGGCCCTGGCTCGTCTGCTAGCCCCGGCTGGTCGGGGCCGCCTCCGCGGAGGCGAAGAGGTTGAGTCCGAGGCGTTCGGAGAGGAAGTGCGTGACGAGCTGGCCGCGCACGCTGTTGCCAGCCTCGTCGAGCGGCGGGGAGTAGGTCGCGAGACCGCCCTTGCCGGGGGACATCGTGACGATGCCGCCACTCACCCCGCTCTTGCCCGGAAGGCCGACGTCGTAGAGCCAGTCGCCGGAACGCTCGTAGAGGCCGGCCGTCGCCAGCACGGCAAGCACCCGCTTGCAGTGCCGTGCCTCGATCACCTGCTCGCGGGTGATCGGGTTCACCCCGCCGTCCGCCAGGGTGGCGCCCATCACGGCGAGGTCGTGCGCGGTCACGGACAGGGAGCACTGCCGCGTGTAGACGTCGGTGGCGTCGTCGGGGTCGAAGTACATACGCCCGTAGCTCTCGAGCAGGTGGGCGATGCCACGGTTGCGCAGGTTGGTCGCGGCCTCGGAGGTGTAGACGGCGTCGTCGAGCTCGAGCTCACGCCCGGCGAACCTGGACAGCCCGGCCGCGCAGGTGCTCCCACTTCGCCTCCGCGGTGGCGCCCGGGACCAGACTGGTCGTGGCGATCGCACCCGCGTTGACCATCGGATTCATCGTCCGGGCGGCGTTCAGCTCCACGGCCATCACCGAGTTGAAGGGCAGCCCGGTGCCGTTGACGCCCAGGTGCTCGCGCGCCTGGTCGTAGCCGATCGCCTCGCAGACGAGGGCGAACACGAACGGCTTGGAGACGCTCTGGATCGAGAAGGGCCGGGTCGCGTCGCCGACCGAGAACGACCCGCCCCGCACCCCGACCACGGCGATGCCGAACCAGTCGGGGTCGGCGCTCGCGAGCGCGGGGATGTAGTCGGCGACGGCACCGTCGGTGACCGGACCGAACCGGGCGTAGGCCTCGGTCACTGCCGCCGCCACCGCGTCCGGCGCAGGGAGCTCACCGGTGGAGACGGGCCCCGGTCCTCCGAGGTGCTCCTCAGTGACAGTCACCGGCATAGCTGGGGCTCCTCGGCTAGGGGCGTCGTGTCCATCGGGACGGACCCGGCCGTCACGATGGCTCGGGAACCACAGGCTAAGGCGTGCCGGACAGGCATCTGCCAGAGTGACTGCGTGACCAGGGTGGCTGAGTGACCAGGGTGGCTGAGTGACCAGGGTGGTTGCGGGACGGACGTGCCGGCTGCTGGCCGGCTCCGTCGCCGCCCTCACTGCCGCCGTTGCCGTGGCTGGCTGCGCGACGCGCCCGGTGGCGGCCTCCGCGTCGCCTCGAGCAAGCGAGTCGGCGGTGGCCCAGCCGACGGCCACCCCGGCGTTGCCGGTCCCCGTGCCGGTCGCTACCCCGGCGCGCACGGTCGCCCCGTGGACCTCGCCGAGCTGCCGCCGGACCGTGCTGCTGGGCTACTCAGTGCAGCACCGGCCCATCACCGCCTGCGAGCGAGGAACACCGGGCGGGGCATCGGTGCTGGTCGTCGGGGTGATCCACGGCAACGAACAGCTCGGGCTCTGGGTGGTGCAGCGGCTGATCGCGAGCACGGTGCCGGTCGGGGTCGATCTCTGGACCATCCCGTCGGTGAACCCGGACGGCCTCGCAGCGGACATCAGGACCAACGCGCACGGCGTCGACGAGAACCGCAACTTCCCGTTCGAGTGGGCGGCGTCGTCCTCGTCAGGGACGCACCCGCTGTCCGAGCCGGAGACGCAGGCGCTCGCGACGTTCCTGCTCACCGTCCGGCCCCGGACGGTGATCATCTTCCACAGCCCGTTCGACGCCGTGGACTACTCCGAGGGCGGCGACCCCGCGGTCACGCAGTTCCTC
The DNA here is from genome assembly GCA_963819215.1 of uncultured Actinomycetota bacterium. GTDB lineage: Bacteria > Actinomycetota > Actinomycetes > Prado026 > Prado026 > CAWFVK01. Next base: position 278,093 of record CAWFVK010000011.1, read on the forward strand.
GCGACGGCGGCCGGCTGGCCGGCTCGTCCGCTCGGGGCGCGCCCGGGGAGCTGACCGGCTGGTACAACAGCCAGCCATGGACGCCCGACCGCCGTCACGTTCGAGTTCGCCGCGACGGCGACCTCCGCGCAGCTCGACCGGGTCGCCGCCGCCGTCCTGAGGCTGGGGAGCTGGCGGAACAGCCACTAGCAATCCTTAGTCAAGATGGACTAGCCTCGACGTCATGTCGTCGACACGCCTGCTCGTCCTGGGCGTGGTCCGGTTCTCCCAGCCGGTCCACGGCTACGAGGTGCGCCGAGAGCTCCTGAGCTGGCGCCTGGAGGAGTTCACCGAACGCGCGCCCCGGCTCGGTGTACTCGGCGCTGAAGACGCTCGAACGCGACGGTCTGATCGCCGTCAACGGGGTCGAGCAGGACTCCGGGCGGCCTGAGCGCACCGAGTACGTCCTCACCTCGGCGGGGGAGAAGGAGTTCCAGACGCTGCTCCGGTCCACCTGGTGGCGCGTGCAGCAGGCGACCGAGCCTTTGGTGTCAGGGTTGTGCTTCATGCTGAGCATGCCGCGCGACGAGCTCGTCTCTGCCCTCGGGTCGAGGATCAGCCAGCTCACCAGCCAGCTCGACGAGATGCGGTTCGTGCGGTCCTCGATCGAGGACGGCGCCACCGGTGCCGACGACACGATCCCCGAGCACGTCCGCGAGATCCTCGAGTTCGCCACAGCCAAGGCCAGGGCCGAGCTGGAGTGGTCGCGTGGGCTTGTCAGACGGCTGCGAGAGGGTACTTACGTGTTCGAGGAGGAGCGGTCGTGCCAGCCGTTGACACCATGCTCAAGATTGACGAAGACTTCGACCGATGTGCGTGAGAGGGGCGAACGATGATCACGGCCCGAGGGCTGAGCAGGACCTTCACGACGAAGACCGGACCGGTCGAGGCGGTCAAGGCGATCGACCTCGACGTCGCCGACCGGCGAGATCGTCGGGCTGCTCGGCCCGAACGGCGCCGGCAAGACCACCACGCTGCGGATGCTGACCACGCTGCTCAAGCCGACCGCCGGCACCGCGACCGTCGCCGGCGTCGACCTGCGCGACCGGCCCGCGCGAGGTCCGCCGTCGCATCGGCTACGTCGCCCAGGTCGGCGCCGCGCCGTCGCCGGGCACCCGGGTGGGCGAGGAGCTCATCACCCAGGCCCGGCTGCAGGGCATGAGTCCAAGGCGGCCGCGCACGACGCGGCTCGGCGAGCTGCTGCCCCGACGCTCGACCTCGACGGCTTCGGGCCGCGCGCGCTGCTCGGAGCTGTCGCGGTGGCCAGCGCCGCCGCTTCGACATCGCCCTCGGGCTGATGCACCGCCCGAGCTGGTGTTCCTCGACGAGCCGACGACCGGGCTCGATCCGCAGAGCCGGGCGAACCTGTGGGAGCACATCCGCCTCGCTGCGCGACGACCACGGCGTGACCGTCGTGCTCACCACCCACTACCTCGACGAGGCCGACGTCCTCTGCCGACCGGATCATGGTCATGGACGACGGCGAGATCGTCGCCGACGACACCCCGACGCGCTCAAGGCGCGGGTCTCCGGCGACGTCGTCAGCGTTCGCGTCCAGGGCGACCTCGACGCGAGGCCGCCGACGGTCGCGGCGGCAGGCGATCGAGGTCCGCGAGTCAGCGCCTTCGACGGCGACGCTCCACATCACCGTCGAGCGACGGCGACGTCGCCGTCGCCCCGCTGCTGCGCGCCCTCGACGCCGCCGGCCTGCCGGTCGACGTCGGTCGAGGTCAGCCGCCCGACCCTCGACGACGTCTTCCTCACCCTCACCGGCCGTTCGCTGCGCGACGACGACGCCGCCCGGCCTGAGACGGAACCGTCGATGCTCACCGAGACCTGGGTCATCTTCCAGCGCCAGATGCGCATCCTGCTGCGCAACCCGGTCTGGGTGTTCTTCGGGCTGACCCAGCCGATCCTCTACCTCGTCCTGTTCGGGCCGCTGCTCAAGAACGTCTGCGGCGGCGGGCTGGGCGGATCGGCGTCCTGGTCGGTGTTCGTGCCCGGGCTGCTGCTGCAGCTCGCGCATCTTCGGCGCCGGGTTCGCGGCTTCGGCGATCATCCAGGAGCTGCGCGAGGGCGTGATCGACCGCCAGCGGGTGACGCCGGCGCACCGCTTGTCGCTGATCCTCGGCCGCACGCTGTCCAACGTCGTGACCATCGGGGTGCAGGCCGTGCTGCTGCCTGGTGGCCATCCCGTTCGGGCTGCGCCCGGTCTGGGGCGGGGTCGTCGCTCTCGATCGTGCTTGATCTGCGTGCTGGCGCTCGGGCATGTCCGCCGCCTCCTACTCGATGGGGCTGATCCTCAAGGACGAGGACTCGTTCGCCCCGTTCATCCAGGGCGTCTCGCTGCCGCTGCTGCTGCTGTCCGGGCGTGCTCCTGCCGATGAGCCTCGCCCCGGCCTGGCTCTGCCACCTGTCCCAGCTCAACCCGTTGACGCACACGTTGAACGCGATGCGCGCCTGTTCGTCGGCGACTACGGCGCCACGGACGTCGTGGTCGGGGCGGTCGTCACCGTCGTCCTCGCCGCCCTGCTGGCCTGGTGGGGGACCCGGACGTTCCAGCGCACGAGCGCCTGAGCCGCGCTGCCGGGGCGGTTTCTGCCGCACTCAGGGCGGTCGGCGGTCAGGCGGTCAGGCGACCGCCCAGGTCGCGCCCGTCAGTGGTGTCTCGACCTCCACGCCGGCTGCGGCGAGCCGGTCACGGACGAGGTCGGAGGTCGCGAAGTCCTTGGCTGCCCGCGCGCTCGCCCTGAGCTCGAGCAGCAGGTCGACGTAGGGCCGCAGCACCTCGCGCGGATCACCGATGCCTGCCTCGGCGACCTCGCCCAGGCGCACCACCATCGTGCGGAGCACCTGCCTGGCGTGGTCCTGGTCGTCGCTCTGCAGGGTGTCGGCTGACCAGGCGTGCACGGCCTGCTCCAGCTCCAAGATCGCGGCCACGCAGCCGTCCACGTCTCGCGCGTCCAGAGCCGTCTCGAAGGCGGCTCTCGGCCGCCTCCGCGCTGGCACGCAACGAGAGCGCCACCGCCTCCGGAGCGACCTCAGCCGCCGGCGGGGCCGCGTGCGACCGAACCCTGCGTCGGAGCATCGTCCGCCCCGCAGGAGCGCCGCGAGCTGCTCGAGGTCGAGGACGCTGCCCGCCCCGAAGGTCTGCGAGCGGCCCGGCTGGCGGACCGTCAGCAGCCCGTTGCCGGCGACCGTCGCGGTACGGGTCGTGGTGTCGAGCAGCAGCGCGGTGTGCTCGTCGACCCCGAGGACACCGGTGCCTGACGGCAGCATGGGCTCCATCAGGCTGAGCCGGCGTTCCCCGAGGTAGCAGAACCGGGTGTCGTGGGTGCCTCCCTCACGGTTGTCGTAGTGGGGGATCACGACGGCCGCGAGGCCGGTCAGCGTCCCGAGCAGGTCCAGCCCCTCGGCCCAGTACGGGTCGGCGCCGGCCTTGTAGATCTCGTAGACGGGGACCGCATGGGTTCCCAGCGTCGCGGCGGCGGCGCTGCCCATGACCAGCGTGCCGCTCGCGACGGACGACGTCGAGCAGCGCTGCCGGCATGGCGGTCGCCGCCCACTGACGCAGTGCGTACGTCGGGCTCCCTGGCCCTACGAAGGCCCAGTCGCAGGCCCGCAGCACGCGCAGCGCCTTCTCGTGCTCGAGCGCTGCGTCGTCGCTGCGGCGCCACGGCGCGAGGTCGACCTTGCGCCCCAGGCTCTCGGCGAAGTAGGCCTGGGTGCGCTCGACGAGCTCGTCGGCGTTGTTCTGGAAGGCGAACGGGGTGTCCACCATCGCGCAGCTGCCCGGCCGCGGCCGTGGCGAGCACCTCACGGTGGACGCGGACCATCGTCGGAGCGGTCTCGCCGGACCCCATGACGACCAGCAGCCCCATCAGTCGTCCAGGCTGAGCTGGACCGAGCAGGCGTCGGCGACGGCGTGGTCGTGCGTGGCGATCACCACCACGCCCCCACGCTGGGCGACGCCGAGGACCAGCTGCAGGATGTGGTTGCGGGACACGGCGTCCAGCTCGGCGGTGAACTCGTCGGCCAGCAGCACGGCCGGCCGGATGACCAGGGCGCGGGCGACCGCGACGCGTTGCTGCTGGCCCCCGGACAGCTGCTCGACGAGGTGGTCGGACGACCTCGGCCAGGCCGACGTCGGCGAGTGCGGCGGCCGCCATCGCTCTGACCTGCTTGCGAGGCAGCCCACGACCTTGGAGAACCACCTCGACGTTCTCCGCCGCGGTGAGCACGGACACCAGCCCGTAGCCCTGCAGCACCAGCCCGAAGCCGGCCGGTACCCCTGGCCCACCGGCTTGCCGTCGACCAGCACCCGGCCCTCGTCCGGAAGCTCCAGGCCAGCCAGCAGCGCGAGGAGGCTGGACTTGCCGCTGCCGGACGGGCCGGTGACGGCGAGGGCCTCGCCGGCGAGCGCGGTCAACGAGACCCCCTCGAGGATCGTCCGACCCCCACGGCGATACGCGATGCCCTCGGCCTCGACGCGCTCCACCGAGGGCGTGGACAGGGCGACGGGCTCCTCGGCGGGGAGCGGGGGAACGGTGACGTCCTCGTCGAGGTCCAGGCGCGCATACCCAGGCTGCTGCGACGAATGGCTCACTCGTCCACCTCCTGCCGCGGGCTGCCTGCTCCCGGGCACGCTATCCGCAAGGCCCGACCGGCGCGACCTAGCCGGCGACGGCGCCCAACCCCTGCAGCGAGGCGACGACGGCGGGGTCCTGGGCGTCCAGCCAGTCGGCCAGCTGCTTGTAGGACACGCACTCGACGTCGGGCTTGGTGCAGATGTTGAGGTAGCTCTGCTGCAGGCCGTAGGTGAACGGACCGTAGTGCTGCAGCGGCGTGTCGCCGGTCCCGGTCGCCGTGTGCAGGCAGTCCTTGAACTGCTGGTCGCAGCCCCAGTAGTTCATGTGGTTGCCGAAGAAGAGCGGCGCGCGGTTGCCGTTGTAGGTCGCGTCGAACGCGGCCATGTAGGTGTCCTCGACGTTCTTCGCGACGGTGGCGCGCTGCGCGTCGGTGGTGATCGGCTTGTTCTTGTTGTAGGCGTACCAGAGGTTGTAGTCCATGACGAGGTTGTTGCCGCCGGCCGCGCCCTTCCACTGGACCGTCGGGAGCGGGAACTCCCACAGGCCCTGCGGGGTCTTCTTCGGCCACTCGAGCGAGCCGGTGCCGGAGGTGTCGTAGCGGTAGCCGAGGGACTTCATCGCGGCCAGGTAGGCGGCAGGCTTGCCCTCGAGGCAGGGGGTGCGGCCCCCGACGCTGACGGTGTGGTTGAAGGCCATCGGCGGGGCGTTGGTGATCTTGTTGTTCGCCTGCCAGTTGTCGACGAAGCCGTCCCACTGCTGGAGCTCGTTGACCCAGTCAGCCTCGGACCAGGTGTCGACCCCGTTGGCTCCGCAGAAGTGGCCGTTGAAGTGCGTGCCGATGTCGTTGCCGTCGAGGTAGGCCTGGCTGAGCAGGGCGGTGAGGTCCGGGATCGGCGCCTGGAAGTCCTGCCGGAAGCCGATGGACGAGTAGCCGGGGGGCTTGTGCGGGCCGTGGTACTCCATGCGGTTCGCCGTGTAGAGCAGGAAGACGCCGGAGAGGAAGTAGCTGACGTTGCCATGGACCTGCTTGGTGATGCGGGCCCAGTCCGTGAGCTGGTCGACGTCCCCGGAGCCGTCGAAGGCCGCGATCACGAACTGCGGGGGCTTCTCACCCGGCTTGAGCTTGGTGATCTTGAACGTGGAGGTCTGCTGCGACGGTGAGGGCGTGATCGACGGCGGAGGGGTGCTCGACCCGGACGCGGAGGGCGAGCCCGGGATGACGGGGGAGACCCCACCGGCGGTGCTGCTGCCAGCGGCGACCTGGTGGGTGATGACGAAGCTCCCTGCGACGATCAGCGCCAGGATGGGGACCAAGGCGGCGGGTCGGCGTCTCATTCGGGCAGCACTCTCCTAGCTGAGGGGGGTCGCCAGGTCCAACGCGCGGACCAGTCGATTGGTGCCCGCCGTCACGGCGCACGGCGGTGGGACGTCAGCGGGCCAGCAGGTCCTGGTAGTCAGGATGCTTGCCGATCCAGGCCTTGATGAACGGGCACAGCGCGATGACTGCCAGACCACGGGCCCGCACGTCGTCCAGGGCACCGCGGGCCAGCCGCCCACCGATTCCGCGTCCTTCGAACTCGGGATCGACCTCGGTGTGCGTGAACACCATGGTAGGCCGCTCGGTGCTCGCCATCCGGTAGGCGGCGTACCCGGGGACCTCGGCACCGACCCTGGCCTCGTAACGGCTCAGGGACGGGTTGTCGACCACCGTCACCTCGAGGTCGCGCTCGGTACCGTCGTCCACTGCTGGGTCAGGCACGGTTGGCTCCTCCACGTCTCGATCATGCCCTGCGGGTGGCCCTCGGGTCAGGCGCGACCCTCCGCCGTCAGCGGAGTGAGCCGGAACATGCGAGGCTCCCGACCCCCGCACCGGTCCAGGTAGTTCGCGTACCCGGGGTAGAACGCCACGAACTGGGGCCACAAGCGTTGCCAGTCCGCGCTGTCGGCCAGTCGAGCCGTGACAGGCAAGCGGACGGGGCCGACCTCCACCTCCGCGGTCGGCTCCTTCAGCAGGTTGGCCGTCCAGCCCGGGTGGTGGAGCTGGCCGAAGTTGGTGCCCACCACCACGAAGTCGCTCGCCGGGTCGTCGCCGGCACGCAGGTAGAGCAGCGGCGAGTCACGCCGCTGACCCGTCTTGGCGCCCGTCGTCGTCAGCAGAAGAGCCGGCAGGCCGTAGAGCCGGGTGGCGACCCGACCCTGGGACCGACGCATCAGCCACGGATCCATCCGGGGCCCGACGGTGCGGTACACGACGGAGAAGACCTTGGTCCGCCCTGCCGCGCGCAGCACGGTCGTGAGCGGGCCTTCACGCAGGCTCGCCTCGTACCTCTGCACCCGCTCCAGGTCTGCCTGCTGAACCACCACGCTCGCGCCCTCCGTCCCCTGACGTGCGTCCCCTCACCGGCAGCATGGCAGGCTGGACCCTGTCCGGCGAAGATCCCAGCCGCCAGACATCGGTGCCCGAGAGGAGGAGCCATGACGGAGCCAGCCGACCGTGGCGACCTCACGACGCCGGCTGAGCCGATCACGGGCTCGCAGCGGGTCGCCGGCTACCTGCTCGTCGGGGTCGCGGGTGGCGGCGTCCTGATCCTGCTCGCGGCCCTGCTCAAGGCGTTCAGCTGGGTCTTGCACGTCTGAGGTGCCCATCCGGGAGTCGGCACGCGAGTTCGCCGCCAGGAAACCTCGTTGACCATTCGCCGAGGTATCGTCGCCAACGTGGGTGGCAGTCTCGGGCAACCCCCACGGCCGGGCGTGCGGGAGGAATCGTGGAGGTCCAGGAGACCGAGGTCCAGACCGATCGCATCCTGACGGTCCCCAACGTCCTGTCGATGCTGCGTCTGCTCGGCGTACCCGTCTTCTTGTGGCTCGTCCTTGGCCCCGAGGACGACGGCCTCGCGGTCATCCTGCTGATGGTGAGCGGGTTCACCGACTACCTCGACGGCGTCATCGCACGCCGCTACAACCAGATCTCCCGGGTCGGTCAGCTGCTGGATCCGCTCGCCGACCGGCTGTACATCTTCGCCACCCTGCTCGGGCTGGGCATCCGCGGCATCGTCCCCTGGTGGGTCGTGGGCCTGCTCGTCGGCCGGGACGTGCTGCTCGCCTGCACGCTCCCGATCCTGGCCAGGGTCGGCTCCGGGCCGTTGCCGGTGCACTACCTCGGCAAGGCAGCCACGTTCAACCTGCTCTGCGGCTTCCCGCTGCTGCTGCTCGGGGACGGCACGGGCTCGTGGGCGCTCCTGGCGAGGGTCGTCGGCTGGACGTTCGCCGTCTGGGGCACCGCGCTGTACTGGTGGGCCGGGATCCTCTACCTCGAGCAGGTGCGACGCGTGGTGCGCCGCAGCAGGCGGACGGAGCTCGCGACGTGAAGGCCGTGGTGATGGCGGGCGGCGAGGGCACCCGGCTGCGTCCGATGACCTCGAGCATGCCCAAGCCGCTGCTGCCCGTGGTCAACCGGCCGATCATCGAGCACGTCTTCCGCCTGCTGAGCCGGCACGGCATGACCGACGTCGTCGTGACGGTGCAGTTCCTGGCCGCACTGGTCCGGAACTACTTCGGCGACGGCGAGGAGCTCGGCATGCAGCTCCAGTACGCCACCGAGGAGGAGCCGCTCGGCACGGCCGGCAGCGTGAAGAACGCCGAGGCCGCGCTGAAGGACGACACCTTCCTCGTCATCAGCGGGGACGCCCTCACGGACATCGACCTCACCGCGCTGGTGGCCTACCACCGCGAGCGCGAGGCGCTGGTGACCGTCTGCCTGACGCGCGTCTCCGACCCGGTCGAGTTCGGCATCACGATCCTGGACGACGACGGACGGGTGCAGCGCTTCCTGGAGAAGCCGTCCTGGGGTCAGGTCTTCACCGACACCGTCAACACCGGCATCTACGTGATGGAGCCGGAGGTCTTCGACTACGTGAAGGCCGGCGCCACGGTGGACTGGGCCGGCGACGTCTTCCCGCAGCTCATCGCCGAGGGCCGCCCGGTGTTCGGCTACGTCGCCGAGGGCTACTGGGAGGACGTCGGCACGATCGAGAGCTACCAGAAGGCGCAGGCCGACGTCCTGGAGGGCCGGGTCGACGTCGACATCGACGGGTTCGAGGTGGCCCCCGGCATCTGGATGGGGGAGGGTGCGGACATCGCCTCCGACGCCGTCCTCAAGGGGCCGCTGTTCGTCGGCGACTACGCCAAGATCGAGTCGGGCGCCGAGCTCCGCGAGTACACCGTGCTGGGCAACAACGCCGTGGTGCGTGGTGGGGCGTTCCTGCACCGGACCGTGGTGCACGACAACGTCTTCATCGGACCGCACGCGAACCTGCGTGGCTGCATCGTCGGCAAGAACGCCGACATCATGCGGGCCGCGCGGATCGAGGAGGGCGCCGTCCTCGGCGACGAGTGCGTGGTGGAGGAGGAAGCGATCATCTCCGCCGGCGTCAAGGTCTACCCGTTCAAGACCATCGAGGCCGGCGCGGTGATCCACTCCTCGGTGATCTGGGAGGCCCGGGGTCAACGCAGCCTGTTCGGCGCCCGCGGCGTCTCCGGGATCATCAACGTCGAGCTCACCCCGGAGGTGGTGGTGCGACTGGCGTCGGCCTACGCGACGACGCTGGTGAAAGGCTCGACGGTCATCACCTCGCGCGACCACTCGCGTGCTGCCCGTGCGTTCAAGCGGGCGGTGATCAGCGCGTTGACGTCCAGCGCGATCAACGTCCGCGACCTCGAGACCGCCCCACCACCGGTGACCCGGATGGAGGCCGGGCGAGCGGGCGCGTCCGGCGGCATCATGCTGCGCACGCTGCGGGGCATCCCGGACAGCGTCGAGATCGTCTTCCTCGACCGCGTCGGCGACGAGCTCTCGCCGTCGGCCATGCGCAAGCTGGAGCGGATCTTCCAGCGGCAGGAGTTCCGTCGCGCCTTTCCGGGCGAGATCGGCGACCTGTCGTTCCCGCCCCGTGCGGTGGAGAGCTACGTGCAGGAGCTCCACGCCGCGATCGACACCACGGGTCTCGACGCCGCCGGGCTCAAGGTCGTCGTCGACACGGCCGGCGGCGTGGCGTCGCTGGTGCTGCCCTCGCTGCTGAGCCGGCTGAAGGTCGACGTCCTCACCGTGAACAGCCGGATCGACGACGACCAGCCCACCGACACCCCGCAGACGCTGGCCGCCGGACTGGACCGGCTGGGCTCGTTGGTGGCCTCCTCGCGGGCGGCCTTCGGGGTGCGGTTCGACCCTGTCGGCGAGCGGCTGGCCATCGTCGACGACACCGGGCGGCCGATCGACGACGACCGCGCGCTGCTGGTCTTCCTCGACCTCGTGGCCGCCGAGCGCGGCACCGGTCGGGTGGCGCTCCCGGTGACCACGACCAGGGTGGCCGAGCAGGTCACGCGGTTCCACGGGGTCGAGGTCGTCTGGACCACCACAGCACCCGACGACCTCGCGCGCGTGGCGGCGACGCCTGGGCTCGTGCTCGGCGGCGACGGCAGGGGCGGGTTCGTGGTGCCGGAGCTCAGCGCCGGGATCGACCCGTACGCGGCCTTTGTGCGGCTGCTCGGCCTGGTCGCCCGGACCAAGCTGACGCTGAGCCAGATCGACGGCCGGATCCCCAAGGCGTTCGTGCTGCGACGCGACGTCCCGACCCCCTGGGCGCACAAGGGGCAGGTCATGCGGACGGTGCTCGAGCACGCCGAGCACCGCGAGGTCGAGACCCTCGACGGCGTCCGCATCATCGAGGACGACGGCAGCTGGTCGCTCGTGCTGCCGGATCCGGCCGAGGCCGTGACGAGGGTGTGGGCCGAAGCCACCAGCGTGGAGAAGGCCACGGACCTGCTCGACGAGTGGACCAGAGTCATCGACCTGGCGGGCCGTTGAGCGACCCAGCCAGCGACCTGAGAGCCCCGGCCCGCCGCTCGTTGCTGGCCCCGCTGCGCGCCAGGGTTCCGGCCACGCCCGACAGCGCCCGTCGTCCGGACGCGGTGACGGCGCTGCTCGGCCAGATCTGGGACGACGCGCTCGACCCCGGGTACGCCGCCGCGGCCGCTCGCGCGTCCACCCGGACCCCTCGCAGCAGGTCACGTCGCTGGCTCGGCACCGGTCTGGCGCTGGGGCTCGCGGGGGTTCTGCTCGCCGCGGCGGCGGTCCAGGCCGACGAGGCACGCCCCGCGGTGGCCCAGCAACGCGCCGACCTCGTCTCCAGGATCGACGAGCAGACCGCGACCAACGACCGCACGCTGGCCGCCATCGGAGCCATGTCGGCCGACGTCGACCGCCTGAAGAACGCCGAGCTCTCCGCCACCGGCGCTGGTCAGGCGCTCAGCGCGCAGGTCGCGGCGGCCTCCCTGCTCGCCGGCTCGGTGGCCGTCAGCGGACCTGGGCTCACGGTCACGATGGACGACGCCGAGCTCCCGGGCCCGGCCGCCAGCGGGAACCTGGCGCTCGGCCGCGTGCTCGACACCGACCTGCAGTCGGCGGTCAACGGGTTGTGGGCTGCCGGGGCCGACGCTGTCTCGATCAACGGCCACCGGCTCACCGCGCTGTCGGCGATCCGGTCCGCCGGCGACGCCATCCTGGTGGACTACCGTCCCCTCGTGCCGCCCTACGTGATCTCCGCGATCGGGAACCCGAAGACCTTCCAGGCCACGTTCGCAGCCGGCCCGGCAGGCCAGGCACTCGTGTCCCTGCGCGAGCAGTACGGCGTGCAGGAGCGCATCGAGCAAGCCGGGAACCTCTCGCTGCCAGCGGCCTCGGCCCCCGACCTGCGCTACGCCAAGCCTGAGGAGTCATCACCGTGATCGCGATCCTGGGCCTCATCGTCGGCATCGTCCTCGGCCTCGTGCTCCACCCGGTGGTGCCGTTCTGGCTGCAGCCCTACCTGCCCATCGCGGTGGTCGCCGCCCTGGACGCCGTGTTCGGCGCGGTGCGGGCCACCCTCGACGGTGTGTTCGACGACCGCGTGTTCGTCATCTCGTTCCTGGCCAACGTGCTCGTCGCCGCACTGATCGTCTTCCTCGGCGACCAGCTCGGCGTGGGCGCGCAGCTGTCGACCGGGGTCGTAGTCGTCCTCGCGGTGCGCATCTTCTCCAACGCGGCCGCGATCCGAAGGCAGCTGCTCGGTGCCTGATCCGTCCGACCGCCCGGCTCCCGAGGCGGAGGCAGCACCCGACGCCGGCGCAGCACCCGACGCCGGCGCAGCACCCGACGCCGGCGCAGCACCCGACGCCGGCGCAGCTCCGTCGCCCACCGCGCTCGCCAGGCACCGGCTGGCCGTCGCCTTCGCGCCGCGGTACACGCGGACCCAGGCGGCGATCGCTGCCCTGTTCGTGCTGCTGGGTCTCGGTCTCGCCCTGCAGGTGCGGGCGAACGAGACCACCGACACGTTGACCACGGCCCGCGAGAGCGACCTGGTGCGCATCCTCGACGACCTCACGGCCCGCAACGAGCGCCTGGCGTCGGAGCAGCGCGACCTGCAGGAGACCAGGGACCAGCTGGCGAACGGCACCGACCAGAGCGCCACCGCCCTGCAGGCGGCCCGCGAGCAGGCAGCGACCCTGGGCATCCTGGCGGGCACCGTGAAGGCCACCGGCCCTGGCTTGCGGATCATGGTCACCGACCCGTCGGCCAAGGTCGGTGCCGCGACCATGCTCGACGCCGTGCAGGAGCTCCGCGACGCAGGCGCCGAAGTCATCCAGATCGGGTCCGTGCGGGTGATCGCGTCGACCTCCTTCGCCGATGACGGAGCCGGCGCCATCTCCGTCGACGGGGTGTCGATGACCGCTCCGTACACCATGCTCGTGATCGGGGATCCGGGCACGATGAGCGCCGCCCTCCGGATCCCCGGGGGAGTCGTGGAGACCATCCAGGGCGACGGCGGGCAGGTCAGCCTCGGGGAGGTGTCGCAGCTGCACATCGACGCGTTGCGGGTCGCCGCGACGCCTCAGTACGCTCGCCCGTCAGCCGCCCCTTAACTGCCTTCCCGCTCGACCACCGCCGCTCGCCCGTTGCCCGCCAGTCGCCCGCTCCAACCACCGACGCGAACCGCCCCACGGAAGGACCACCCACGTGAGCCTCACCCCCGACGAGCTCAAGTACACCGCCGAGCACGAGTGGGTCCTCGGTCCGGACGAGAACGGCCGCGTGCGGTTCGGGATCACGGACTTCGCGCAGGAGGCGCTCGGCGACATCGTGTACGTGTCGTTGCCCGAGGTCGGGTCGGCCGTCCAGCCCGGGGACACCTGTGGCGAGGTCGAGTCGACGAAGAGCGTCAGCGACGTCTACGCCCCCGTCGCCGGCATCGTGACCGCGCGGAACCCGGCGCTCGAAGGCAGCCCCGAGGTGATCAACTCTGACCCCTATGGCGAGGGCTGGATGGTCGAGATCGAGCTCGAGGACCCCGACGAGGTGGCGTCCCTGCTGGACTCCACCGGCTATGCCGCGCTGACCGCTGCTGACTCCTGACAGTCGTCTCGATGTCCAGTCGAGGGTGAATGCTGCCTCACGCTCGCGACGAGGCTGGCTGAGAGTTTGCCCCGGGTCCCCGGCCTGCGGTTGACCCTCCCGTCACCCGCGCCTAGGGTCGAGGCCCCGACCGTCGACGTACGGTCGAGACTTTTCTTCAGGAGGTGCGGTGATGAGCGAGAGCGACCAGCCCGACCAGGGCAGCGTCCCCACGCCTGACTCGCAAGCTCCCGAGGGGGGCGCGCACGACCTCAGCGATCACGATGCCTCCGAGCTCACCTCGACGATCTCGATCAGCCCGCACGAGCCTGACAACGAGCCGGGGCTGCACGACCCGGAGCAGGCCGCAGCAGACGCGCTGCCCCCTGGGTCCGCGTTGCTGGTCGTCCGCAAGGGCCCGGACGCCGGCAGCCGGTTCGTCCTCGAGGACGACGTCATCACCGCTGGACGCCATCCCGACAGCGACATCTTCCTCGACGACGTCACGGTGTCCCGTCGGCATGCCCAGTTCGTCCGCGTCGACGGGCGCTTCGAGGTCAAGGACGTCGGCAGCCTCAACGGCACCTACGTGAACCGCGAGCGGATCGACCAGACCGGCCTGAAAGGCCACGACGAGGTCCAGATCGGGAAGTACCGCCTGGTGTTCCTCGTCGCGCCGGAGCAGCAGTCACCCGCCGGTGGCCGGGAGGCCGCCCAGTGAGCGCCGTCCCCGCGCGGGCCTACCTCAGCATCGGCGAGGTCCTGGCACGGCTGCGTCCTGAGTTCCCCGACGTCACGATCTCGAAGATCCGCTTCCTCGAGTCGGAGGGCCTGGTCGAGCCGCAGCGGACCTCGTCGGGGTACCGGAAGTTCGGGCACGACGAGATCCAGCGGCTCCGCTACGTCCTGGCCGCTCAGCGGGATCGCTACCTGCCGTTGCGCGTGATCAAGGACCACCTGGACGCGATGGACCGCGGCCTGGAACCGCCCGAGGGCCCGGGGGAGTCCCCGCGGGTCCCGATGACGGTCGTGTCGTCGGACGGCTTCCCGACGGCGGAGTCGTTCGGCCGTGACGGCGCCGAGCTCCGGCTCTCGCGCGCCGAGCTGGTCGAGGCAGCTGGCATCGAGGACTCCGAGCTCACGGCGCTCGAGAGCTACGGCCTGATCAGCCGCCGGACCGGCTCGTCGCACTACGACGGTGACGCGCTGGTCATCGCCAAGACGGTCGCCGACATGAGCGCCTTCGGGCTGGAGCCGCGGCACCTGCGTGCCTTCAAGTCCGCGGCGGACCGTGAGGTCGGCCTGGTCGAGCAGGTCGTCGCCCCGATGAGCAACCAGCGGAACCCGGACGCACGCGCCCGGTCCGAAGAGGTCGTCCGCGAGCTCTCCGCGTTGTCGGTACGGCTGCACGCCGCCCTGGTGAAGTCCGGTCTGGCGCTCGGCGGCCACCGCTGACCGGTCGTTCGTCGAAGGGGCGCCCGACAGCCCGCCGCGGGCCTCGTCCTGGCCTGGGTATGGTTGAGCGGTGCAGCCTCTAGACGTCGTCGGTGTCAGGGTCGAGATGCCGTCCAACCAGCCGATCGTGCTGCTCCGCGAGATGGGCGGAGAGCGCTACCTCCCCATCTGGATCGGCGCCGTCGAGGCCACGGCCATCGCGTTCGCCCAGCAGGGCGTGATCCCCGCGCGACCGCTGACGCACGACCTCATGAAAGACCTCCTCGAGGCCCTGCAGGCCGAGCTGACGCAAGTCAGGATCACCTCGCTGCGCGAGGGCATCTTCTACGCCGAGCTCGTCTTCGCGAGCGGGACCGTGGTCAGCTCGCGCCCGTCCGACGCGATCGCGCTGGCGCTGCGCACCGGCACGCCGATCTTCGGTTCGGACGAGGTGCTCACCGACGCCGGGATCATGATCCCGGACGAGCAGGAGGACGAGGTCGAGCGGTTCAAGGAGTTCCTCGACCAGATCACGCCCGAAGACTTCTTCAACGAGGGCCCGGACGCGCCTGAACCCAGCTCCGAATAGAGCCTGAGGTTGACCTCGAGAGTCTCTTGTCTCTACTGAAGGTTGAGACTTTGGGGTCGGCGTGTCGGGGGCTACGTCGTTGACCGGGTCGCTCGCCGGTCCTAGCGTCGCGGACATGAGGCAGGCACCTGTAACTCCACGACTGTGGTTCGCTGCACCCCTGCACGCGACGCCCGCTCGTGGCTCACGCGGTCCGAGCACCACCCGGAGCGCCGTGGCAGCTGTGTCGCCCAAGAATCGGAGGCCGGCGTGACCAGCAACGGTGAGAGCGACCAGCAGGGCACCCGCCCGGCGGTCGACCCGTCCGACGTCGACGTCACCCGCTACACCGGGGACCAGGGCCTGCTGTTCGGGGACGACGTCCCCGAGCTCTCCGACGACATCGGCTACCGCGGTCCGGTTGCCTGCACGGCCGCCGGCATCACCTACCGCCAGCTCGACTACTGGGCGCGCACCGGGCTGGTCGAGCCCAGTGTCCGCCCCGCGACCGGGTCGGGCACGCAGCGGCTCTACGGCTTCCGCGACATCCTCGTGCTGAAGGTCGTCAAGCGCCTCCTCGACAGCGGCGTCTCGCTGCAGCAGATCCGGACCGCCGTTCAGCACCTGCGCGACCGCGGGGTGAACGACCTCGCCCAGATCACCTTGATGAGCGACGGCGCGAGCGTCTACGAGTGCACCTCCGCGGACGAGGTCGTCGACCTCGTGCAGGGCGGCCAGGGCGTCTTCGGCATCGCGGTCGGTCGGGTCTGGCGCGAGGTCGAGGGCACCTTGTCGGCGCTCCCGAGCGAGCGCGCCGACGCGGAGGCCGACGGTGAGGACCACCCCTCCGACGAGCTGGCGCACCGGCGCCGGTCCCGCGCCACGGGCTGAACGCCCAGTCAGCTCGGGGCCTTACGCCTCAAGCACGTGCCTGTGTCCGCCCGTTGCGTCCGACCGCGGTGTTCGACCGCTGTGTCCGGCGACACACGCGGGGACGCGCTCCTGTCGCGTTCGCCCCGGCTGACTGCCGTACGCTTGTCGTGCTGGTGATCCCACATGGGAGAGTCCTCCGCCCGAGCTGGGTGGGGGCGCCGAAGGGGCAATCCTCCCCGGAACCTCTCAGGCGCAAGGACCATGGGGGTGAGGCGACTCTGGAGCGGCTTGCCGTGACAGAGGGGGAGATCCGATCGTCGGAGCTGGGGCACGGCAGGACGAGCTGCTGAGTCCGGAAGGCACCGGCGGACCGCATCTCCTCGCCGGAGGCCGCCCGCATGACGCTCACCACGCCGGATCGCTCGCAGGGCTCGCACCGCACGCTCGCTGAGCTCGCGAGCACGACCGTCCCCTTCGCCAACAGGCACATCGGGCCGTCGACGCCCGAACGCGACCGCATGCTTCGCACCTTGGGGCGCCCCTCGCTCGACGCCCTCGTCGCGGAAGCCGTCCCCGAGTCCATCAGGGCGACCGAGCCCCTCGGGCTCGACGCCGGCCGCAGCGAGGCCGAGGTCCTGGCTGAGCTCAGAGCGCTGGCCGCACGCAACACGCCCATGGTCCAGATGATCGGGCTGGGCTACTCCGACACCTTCACCCCACCGGTGATCCGCCGGAACGTGCTGGAGAACCCGTCCTGGTACACGGCCTACACGCCGTACCAGGCGGAGATCAGCCAGGGCCGGCTCGAGGCGCTGCTCAACTTCCAGACCATGGTGTCCGACCTCACCGGGCTGCCGACGGCGAACTCCAGCCTGCTCGACGAAGGCACGGCGGCCGCCGAGGCCATGACCCTGCTGCGCCGTGCCAGCCGGTCGAAGAGCCCGGTCTTCCTCGTGGACTCCGACACCCATCCGCAGACGCTGGCGCTGCTCGCCACCCGGGCCGAGCCGTTGGGGATCGAGCTCAGAGTGCAGGACGTCGGGCACGCGCTGCCCACCGGCGACTTCTACGGCATGCTCCTTGCCTACCCAGGTACGAGCGGGGTGCTGCGAGACCACGCCGACGTGATCGAGGCGGCGCATGCCCGCGGCGCCCTCGTCGGCGTCACCTCGGACCTCCTCGCGCTGACGGTGCTCCGGCCGCCCGGCGAGGTCGGCGCCGACGTCGTCGTCGGTTCGACGCAGCGCTTCGGCGTCCCGCTCGGCTTCGGTGGCCCGCACGCGGGCTTCATGGCCGTCCGCGAGGGGCTCGAGCGCAACCTGCCCGGGCGGCTCATCGGGGTCTCGGTCGACAGCGACGGCACGCCCGCGTACCGGCTGGCCCTGCAGACCCGGGAGCAGCACATCCGCCGCGAGAAGGCGACCTCGAACATCTGCACGGCCCAGGTGCTGCTCGCCGTCATGGCCAGCATGTACGCCGTGCACCACGGACCGGACGGGCTGGTGCAGATCGCCCGGCGCACGCACCGGCACGCCGTCGTGCTGGCGGCCGGGCTGGCGGAGGCCGGGTTCGAGCTCGCGGGGACGTCGTTCTTCGACACCGTTCGCGTGACGACGCGAGGCCGGGCCGTCGAGGTCGTGGCGGCCGCGGCGAGCCGGGGGGTCAACCTGCGACTGGTCGACGGTGACACGGTGAGCATCTCCACCGACGAGACCACGACGTCCGACCACGTCGCGCGCGTGTGGGCGGCCTTCGGCGTGGACGCGGACCCGGAGCGCGTGGACGACCGCACCCCCGACGGGATCCCGCCGAACCTGGTGCGCACCTCGGAGATCCTGACGCACCCGGTGTTCCACAGCCACCACAGCGAGACCGGCCTGCTGCGCTACCTCAAGCGGCTGGCGGATCGCGACTACGCCCTCGACCGCGGGATGATCCCGCTCGGCTCGTGCACCATGAAGCTCAACGCGGCCGTCGAGATGGAGCCGATCACCTGGCCCGAGTTCGCCGGGCTGCACCCCTTCGCGCCGCTCGAGCAGGCTGCGGGCACGCTCGAGCTCATCCACCAGCTCGAGGACTGGCTCGTGCAGGTGACCGGCTATGACGCCGTGTCGCTGCAGCCGAACGCCGGCAGCCAGGGCGAGTTCGCCGGGCTGCTGGCGATCCGCGCCTACCACCGCAGCCAGGGCCACAGCCATCGGGACGTCTGCCTGATCCCGTCCTCGGCGCACGGCACCAACGCCGCGTCGGCGGTGATGGCTGGCCTCAAGGTCGTGGTGGTCGCGTGCGACGCCGACGGCAACGTCGACCTCGAGGATCTGCGGACCAAGGTCGCCGCGCACGCGGACGACCTCGCCGCGCTGATGGTCACCTACCCCTCCACGCACGGCGTGTTCGAGGAGTCCATCACCGACGTCTGCGCGCTGGTGCATGACGCCGGTGGTCAGGTCTACGTCGACGGCGCCAACCTGAACGCCCTGGTCGGGCTCGCGCAGCCCGGTCGTTTCGGCGCGGACGTCAGTCACCTCAACCTGCACAAGACCTTCTGCATCCCGCACGGTGGCGGTGGCCCGGGCGTCGGGCCGGTGGCTGTGCGGTCACACCTCGCGCCGTTCCTGCCGAACCATCCGCTGGTGCCAGCCGCCGGCCCCGCCTCCGGGGTCGGGCCGGTGTCGAGCGCACCGTGGGGCTCCGCTGGCATCCTGCCGATCTCGTGGGCGTACATCCGCCTCATGGGCGGCGAGGGCCTGACCGATGCGACCAAGGTCGCCATCCTGAGCGCCAACTACCTCGCTGCTCGGCTCGCTCCGCACTATCCCGTGCTGTACACCGGCCGCGGGGGCCTCGTCGCGCACGAGTGCATCGTCGACCTCCGTCCCATCACCAAGGAGACCGGCGTGAGCGTCGACGATGTCGCCAAGCGGCTCATCGACTACGGCTTCCACGCGCCGACGATGTCGTTCCCGGTCGCCGGCACGCTGATGATCGAACCCACGGAGAGCGAGGACCTCAGCGAGCTCGACCGCTTCTGCGACGCGATGATCGCGATCAGGGCCGAGATCGCCGAGGTCGCTGCCGGCACCTGGACCGTCGAGGACAACCCGCTTCGGGGTGCGCCGCACACCGCCAGCTCGGTGATCGGCGCGTGGGACCACCCGTACTCGCGCGAGCAGGCCGCCTACCCCGTCGACTCCTTGCGCACGGACAAGTACTGGTCGCCGGTCCGTCGGGTGGATGGTGCCTTCGGTGACCGCAACCTGGTCTGCTCGTGCCCGCCGCCTGAGGCGTTCGCCTGAGCGACCAGGACCTCGCGCGCGCGGACCCTGGGCCGACGATCAGCTAGGTCCGGCCCTCGGACTCCTGGGCGTCGAACAGCGTCGGCTGCGCGTCATCGGTCGTCATCCAGTCGGCGTGGAGGACCTCGAAGCCGGCCATCCGCAAGGTACGCACCACGAGCGCGTCGTCGTCGACCATCACCGCGACAGGTCGGCTCCGAGCGAGCGACTGCAGGACCGCCAGCTTGGTCTGGCGTGCCGGCCGGCGGTCGCCGTCGCGCCGCATGTGCAGCCCCGCGACGGGGAGCCCGACCTTCGTCAACCAGGTCACGGTGTCCCGGCGGCAGCGCTCAGGCCGTCCGGTGAGCCAGACGAGCTCATGCCCCGTGGCCACCAGCTGGTCGACGACGGCCTTGCCTTCAGGGAGCAGCGGGTCGTCGACGGCGGCGGCGAAGAAGCGGTCCCAGTCCTTCGGCGAGCGCTCGATGTGGTGCAACCGGTGGCGCACGTCGGCGACCACGCCGTCGATGTCCACGACGCCGTACGGCATCGGCGCTGGCTGCTCGTCCACGTGTCCTCCGGGTCCCTGCAGCGACCGTACTGCGCGGCGGTGGCCGCACCGGGTCCGACACAATGGCGGCGTGGACAGCGACCAGCGAGACGCACCCTTGGTGACCGCCTACGAGGCCGCGTTGCTGGCGGAGCGGCGGCCGTTCACGATCCCTGGGCACAAGGGCCGGACCGACCTCGTCGGTGTGGTGGTCCGCGGTGACCTGCCGCTGTACCCGGGCATCGACACGCTGCGGCCCGAGGGCGGCACGCTGGAGCAGGCTGAGGCGCTCGCGGCGCAGCTGTGGGGCGCGGACTGGTGCCGGTTCTCCGTCGGCGGCTCCAGCCACGGCAACCAGGCGCTCGCGCTCAGCGTCGGTGCCCCTGGTGACGTGGTGGTCGCGACCCGTGCCGTCCATCGCTCCCTGCTGCTGGGCTTCGTCCTCGCCGGGCTCACGCCCGTCTGGGTGCTGCCCGACGTCGACGCGACCTCGGGACTGCCGACCGGTGTCCCGGTGGACCGGCTGTCCGCTGCGCTCGCGGAGCACCCGTCCGCCCGTGCCGCCTTCGTCGTCGAGCCGGGCTACGTGGGCACGCGGTCCGACGTCCGAGGGCTGGCCTCGGCAGCGCACGCGGCTGAGGTGCCGCTCGTCGTGGACCAGGCCTGGGGTGCGCACCTGGGATTCCATCCGGGCCTGCCCGAGCATGCCTTGGCTGCTGGGGCCGACGCGCTGGTGACCAGCATCCACAAGGCGCTGCCCGGCTACACGCAGGCCGCCATGGTGCTCGCGATGACCGACCGGCTGGATCGGGACCGGCTCGACCGCGCCTTCGACGCCACGCACACCACGAGCCCCGCCGGCGCCATCATGGCGAGCATCGACGGTGCGCGCCGGCTCCTCGCGGTGGACGGACCTGCGCACCTCGAACGCGTCATCGCACTCGTCGCGGCGGCCCGCGAGCGGCTGCGCTCGGTCGACGGTCTGCTGGTGCTGGACGGACCGCCGGCATCGGTCGACCCGACGAAGCTGGTGGTCGGGACTGGCGGGGACCGGCGCGTTCGGGATGGCGGTCGAGGACGACCTGATCGCGGCCGGTTACCCCGTCGAGATGGCCGACCGCGACACGATCGTCGCCATCGTCACCGTGGCCGACACTGCCGACACCGTGGAACCGTTCGTCGAGCTGCTGGTGAGCGCGATCGAGAAGCGGAGGGCGGAGCCACGGGCGGTTGCCGACACCCCGTGGCTGAGCCGCGAGCTGCCTGAGGCCGCCATGACGCCCAGGGACGCCTTCTTCGCCCCCCACGAGACGGTGACGGCCGCGCCAGGCGGTGGGACGGATCTCCACCGAGCTGCTCTCGCCCTACCCGCCGGGGATCCCGGCTCTGGTGCCGGGCGAGGTGGTGACCCGAGCGATCGTCGAGGCGCTGCAGGCGCGCGGCTGCGGCGGGCATGAAGATCGCCTACGCGGCCGACCCGTCCGTCGCGACCCTGCAGGTCGTCGCGCGCCGGTGAGCGTGGCCGCCTCTAGGCTGCGGTCATGGGTGAGACGACGAGCGAGAGTCCGAGGACGGTGCGATCGAAGGTGCGCCCGGCGCCACCACCGATCTCGCGGCGATGACGGCCTTCCTGCAGACGTCGGCGCCGCTGACCGGGACGCTGGGTATCCAGGTCCTCGAGCTCGACGCCGACCACGCCGTGCTCCGGCTGCCAGACACCGTCCCCTCGCACAACCACCTCGGTGGCCCGCACGCCGGAGCGATCTTCACGCTGGGCGAGAGCGCGGCTGCGACGCTGATGGCCGCGCGCTTCGCCTCCTGGCTCGATCGGGCGGTTCCGCTGGCGATGAGCGGGACGATCGAGTGGAGCAAGCTGGCCCGCAGCTCGGTCACGGCCACGGCCACCATGATGCGACCGGGGGACGAGGTCGAGGCGGAGCTCGCGGCGGGGGAGCGGCCGGAGTGGGACACCGAGATCGTCTTCGTGCGCGACCAGGACGGCGAGGAGTGCGCCCGGATGCAGGTCCGGCTCACGCTGAAGCTGCGGCAGCCACCTGCCTGAGCGTCAGGGGAGGGGGCGCGCGGCCGCCACGGCAGCCGCAGTCCGCTCGCGCGCCGCAGGCCCGATCATCAGGTATCCGACCGCGACCAGGACGCCGACGACCACGCAGGCAGCCCAGAGGACGTCAGCACCTGCCTGCTGGAACGTGACCGTGCCGAGCGCGGGAGCGAGGAGCGCGGCCACGCCGAACGAGCTGCCCCACACGGCTGTGTAGCGGCCACGAGCGTCCGCGGGGGAGAGGTCGGCGACCAGCGAGGACGCCAGTCCGGCGGTGACGACCTCGCCCAGCGTCCAGACGACCACAGTGCCGGCGTACTCCACAGGAGTGCTCGCGAACGCCGTGAGTCCGAAGCCGAGTCCGATCAGCAGGCTGCCCACCGCGAGCACGTTGGTGCGGTCGAAGCCACGGAGCAGCTTGATGGACAGCGGTTGCAGCACGACGATGAGGACCCCGTTGACCGACAGGACGATCCCGTACACGAGGGGGCTGAGACCCCGGCCGGTGATGGCGAGCGGCAGCGTGATCGAGTTCTGGAAGTAGACGAGAGCGCTGGCGATGGTCAGGCCCACCAGGGCGAGCATCAGTGGATCGCGCAGCGCGGTGCCGAAGCCGCCGGGCCGCTGGTGCTCAGCGAGCGCAGGGCGCATCGGATCGCTGCGCACACCCCACCGGATGATGAAGGCGTAGGCGAGGCAGGTGCCGGCATCCAGCACGAACAGCAGGGTGTAGCCACGTTCGGCGAGGAAGCCAGCGCTGATCGAGGCGAGCGAGAAACCCAGGTTCACGGCCCAGAAGAGCAGCGCGAAGGCGCGGGGCCGGTCCTTCGGCTCGATCAGGTCGGCGACCAGCGCGTTGCTGGCGGGTCGATAGAGATCGCCGCACAGGCCGACGAGCACGGCGGCGACACAGATCTGGGGGAGTCCGCGGGCAGCCCCCAGCAGGGCGAGCGACGCGCTGGCGGCAACCAGGCCCCAGAACAAGGTGGCCCGCCGACCGACGCGGTCCGCGAACCAGCCGCCGATGAGCTGGGAGACGGCGGCCCCGAGGCCGTAGAAGGTGATGGCGATCCCGGCCTGCACGGCCGTGAAGCCACGAGCCGAGGTGAGGTAGAGAACGGCGAACGGCTCGACGAAGGTCCCAGCGCGGTTGACGAGCGTGCCGGCCCAGAGCACCCAGTACTCGCGGGGGAACCGGGTGCGCACGGCGGTCCTGCGGGTTCCCGGCACCGGCACAGCCAAGCACAGCGCACCGACGCCAGCCGGAACGGTTTTCCGCGCGGCTCGTCAGTCGGGGAGACGCCCCAGGAAGGCAGCGAGCTTGTCGATCGAGGGTGCCTCGGCAGCAACCGGGCGACGCATGCCGTAGCGGCCCTCGCGCGGCACCTCAGCAAGGGCGCGCTGGCTGAAGGAGAGCGAGCGCTCGGTGACATCCAGGGGGAACGCGGCCGGCTGGTCGGTCGCCCGCGCGAGATCCCACCCGTGGACGAGGGCCTCGGTGATCATCAGCTCACGCAGCTCGGCTCCCCGTCGCGGCGCCGAGCGGAGCGTCGAACGACGTCTCCAGGACTCCAGGAAGGCTGAACGCCTGAACCAGCGAAGCGGCGGAGGCGCGATAGGACGCCGCCGGGTCCTCGCCGAGGTGGTCACGGGTGCCGAGAGAGCGCAGGGTGGCCTTCATGTCGCGAGCGGGATCGGCGAGCATCCCGGCGAATCGCAGGTTTCCCAGCACCAGGTGGTTGACCAGGCCTCGGACGTCCCAGCCGGGACACGGCGTCAGGCTCGTCCACTGATCGGCGCGCACCGAGGCGACCAACCGTCCGGTCTCTGCTAAGGATCGCTGCAGGTCGTCGTCGATGTCGGTCTCGACGGTGGTGCCCTCGGGCATGCCGCGCTCCTTGGTCGGGGTGGGCTGTCGGCACGACCCTAACGAGATGGAGGAGGGACTCCACCCGGACGACTCGGCCACAACCTGACATAATGTAACTTATCGGCACTAGAGACCGGAGCGTGGAACCCCTTCTCATCGTGGAGCCACTTCTCATGAGGTGGCGAGGGTTGACAGGTCGAGCGCAGTCCACGGCGCGCCCGTTCGCGCTCGTTGGATGCCTTCGCCGACGTCGAGCTGCACGACACGAGTCAGCGACGGGTCGGCGGCCAGCATCGTGCCGAGCGGCACGATCCGGGCATCCTGCTCGGTGACCTCGTCGACCGCACCGGCGACGAGCTCCCACGCGTCCTCCTCCCAACGGATCGCCGAGGTGACTGAATGGCCGCTCAGCGCGCGCAGGTTGGTCCCGGCCAGCGACTCGGCGGGAGCAGGATGCACCCAGGGCTCGTGCAGCCAGGCCCAGATCGGTTGTTCGTGTGAGTTCCACGGACGGTCCATCCGGGGGACGTCGATCGTCGATCGATCACCGTCGAGCAGGACCTGGAGCACCGGCGCGCCGTCGGACCGGACGGACACCAGGGCCCGCACCCAGGTCTCGTCGACCCACCGAAAGCGGACCTCGCCGAGCGCCTCGACGTCGAGCCTCGTGGTGGCCGCTGCGGTCGCCGATGCGGTGGCACTCGTGCCCGCGAGCGCGCGCACGAGGAGGCGCAGCGTCGACTGGAGAG
This sequence comes from uncultured Actinomycetota bacterium, assembly GCA_963819215.1. GTDB lineage: Bacteria > Actinomycetota > Actinomycetes > Prado026 > Prado026 > CAWFVK01. Next base: position 302,524 of record CAWFVK010000011.1, read on the forward strand.
TGTCGTCCTCCGGGAGGTAGGCACCCCCAGCCAGGACGAGCTCAGCGCCGATCGTCGCCCGCGCGTCGGTCGTGTAGCCGAACACGGGTACCTGACGACGATGCTCGACCACCACCTGCACTGAGCCATCAACCCCGCCTACCGTGGCCTCGTCGAGGCCTGTCTCCCCCGCGCGTTCCATGATCAGTCTGCCCTTCTGTCCCGAACCCCGGTCCCCTGGTCCACTGATCCGACCGCACCCACCGCGACGGCGGCAATCGGCAATGTCGAGCCTGTGGAGAACTCCGGACCCGGCGGAGCTTGCACCGCTGCGAGGATGACCGGGTGCACCCGTACCTGGACCACGACGGACCGTTGGCGATCGTGCACCGTGGGGGCGCCGGCGAGGGACGCGAGAACACTCTGACGACCTTCGCGCGCGCGGTGGAGCTCGGCTTCAGCTACCTCGAGACCGACCTGCGGGCGACCGCGGACGGCGTCGTGCTGGCCTTCCACGACGCGACCCTGGACCGCGTGACTGACAGGACCGGGCGCATCAGCGAGCTGCCCTACGGCGAGGTCGCCGAGGCGAGGGTCGGCGGCGTGGAACCGGTGCCACGGCTGGACGACCTGCTCGAGGCCTTCCCGCAGGCACGCTTCAACCTCGACGTGAAGGACGCCTCGACCGTCCTGCCGACCGTCCGGTTGCTGCGCTCGCGCGGGGTGCTCGACCGGGTGTGCCTCGCCTCCTTCTCCGACCGTCGGCTGCAGGAGCTGCGGTCCGCGCTGGGCCCCGACCTCTGCTCCTCCCTCGGCCCGCGTGAGGTGGTGGCGCTCGCGGCTGCCCGTGGGAAGCGCTGGGCCGGCGTGCACCGCAGTGCTCGCTGCGTCCAGGTGCCCCCTCGCCTCGGGCCGCTGCCGGTCCTCACGCAGCGCCTGGTGGCGTCGGCGCACCTGAGTGGGCTGGCCGTGCATGCGTGGACGATCGACGAGCCGGCCGAGATGGCTCACCTGCTCGATCTCGGTGTCGACGGCATCATCAGTGACCGCCCGCAGGTGCTCAGGTCCGTGCTAGCCGCCCGCGGGCAGTGGCCCGATCCGGGGTGACCACTCCCCTGTCGGCGAGCCAACCTGTGAATCCGCTAAGGATCCGGCTCGACGTGAACCGAGCGGCCGCACGGCGCGTCTACACGGGTGAGAGGGCGGAGCCCGGGAATCTCGCGACCGCCTGTGTCGTTCGACCTGACAGAGGAAAGCCTCGGAGACCGAGGCCTTCCTGGGGTGTTGAGAGGGAGGCGCGCCATGGCTGAGGTCCTGAGGGGCACCCGGATGGGTGCTGTGAGCTATGAGAACGAGGGCGGCGTCGAGTTCGCGCCCCGAGAGCTGATCGGGTTCGACTGCCCGCACGGCCACGCGTTCTCGGTCCCGTTCTCGGTCGAGGCCGAGCTGCCGGCGACCTGGGAGTGCCGCGTGTGCGGTGCGACCGCGCACCGCCGCGATGGCACCGAGGAAGACCCGGCCAAGGTCGGTCGCAAGGTGCGCACGCCGTGGGACATGCTCCTCGAGCGCCGCACCCTCGACGACCTCGAGGTGCTTCTCACCGAGCGCCTGGAGCTGCTTCGTACCGCCGGCGGCCCGAGCCGTGCCGGCCACGCAGACCACCGCAAGGCAGCCGAGAACCGCAAGTCCGCCTGAGGTTCAGGCGAGCAGCTGAGGTCCAGGCAGCAGCGGTCAGCTCACCGGCGGCAGGCCGGGCGGATCCCCTCCGCCCGGCCTTTCCTGCTGTCCGGGGCCGCCACGGCTGTCGCCGGGCTGGTCCGGATGGAGATCGTCCCTGACGACCTCACCCTGGATCACGCGGCCCGGGCGGGTCCAGATCCTGGTGCCGCCCGGCGCGGTCACCGCGGTGAACCGCCGCACGAACCAGGCGGTCGTCGCCGTCAGGAGCAGTCCTCGCACCGGTGGGAGCAGCAGCAGGAGCCCGACGACGTCGGAGATGAAGCCCGGCAGGAACAGCAGGAGTCCGGCGAGGAAGAGCAGCGCTGAGCTCGCAGCAGCCCGGCCGTCCGGAAGCTGTCCCGTCGACTGGTCGAGGCGCAGCGACCGCCACCAGCTGGCACCCGCCCGTCGCATCACGCTGGCCCCCAGGAACGCGAAGGCCACGATCAGCAGCAGGGTGACTCCCCAGCCGATGACGTGCGCGACCTGGATCGCGACGAACAGCTCGATGGCCGGTGCGACCACGAAGATCAGCAGCGCGTACATCGGCATCCTTCAGCGCCCGCGGCGGAGGCGCTCGGTGCGGCTGGTGACCCCCCACTCGGTGACCCGCCACAACGCCTCGCGGACGACGCCGCCGCTCATCTTGCTGGTGCCGTACTCCCGCTCGACGAAGGTGATCGGCACCTCGACCACGGTGAAGCCGCGCTGCACCGCGCGCCATGCGAGGTCCACCTGGAAGCAGTAGCCCTGAGAGGACACCTTGGCGAGGTCGAGGCCCTCCAGACGTCTGACGTCGGAACGCGCGGTAACCGCCGGTGATGTCGTGGATGCCCACCCCGAGCGCCAGCCGGGCGTAGGTGTTGCCGCCCTTGGACAGCAGCAGCCGGCGTCGCGGCCAGTTGACGACCGATCCGCCGGGCACGTAGCGCGAGCCCAGAACGAGGTCGGCGCCCTCCAGGGCGACCAGCATGCGCGGGAGGTCTTCAGGGCGGTGCGAGCCGTCCGCGTCCATCTCGACGACGACGCCGTAGCCGCGCTCGAGGGCCCACGCGAAACCGGCGAGGTACGCGGCGCCGAGCCCTTGTTTGGCGGTCCGGTGGAGCACGTGGATCTGCGAGTCGGCGGCAGCGAGCTTGTCCGCGAGAGCCCCGGTGCCGTCCGGGCTGCCGTCGTCGGCGACGAGGATGTCGGCCTCCGGCGTCGCACTGCGGACGCGCTCGATGATGCGTTCGAGGTTCTCGATCTCGTTGAAGGTGGGGATCACGACCAGGACGGTGCCGAGCGGCGGGCGTGCCGTGCCCGTGTCAGGCGCCGGGCTGGTCGACGCCTGCGGCGTCAGCTGCTGGGACATGGATCGGTGTGCTCCTCTCGCGGCGTCGGCGCGCGATCGCGAGGGCGAGAGCACCGAGTCCAAGGGTACCCAGGAACCATTCCGGCCATGCGCCCACGACGGTCGCCACGGTCTGCTCTGTGCGCAAGGTCACCGGGCCGTCGTACGTCCAGCGCTCGAACTCCTGCGAGCTCGCGACCAGGTGGCCGTCGGGGGCCACCACGGCGCTCACGCCGCTCGTCGCCGCCACCAGCACGCTGCGCCCGGACTCGACGGCGCGGAGCTGGCTCATCGCGAGCTGCTGCTGGGGCTGGCCGGTCCGGCCGTACGTCGCGTTGTTCGTCTGGACCACCAGCACCTGGGCGCCGCCCTTGACGACGTCCCGCACGATGCCGTCGTAGGCGACCTCGAAGCAGATGACGTCCCCGGCCGTCACGGGGCCGAGCTGCAGCACGCCCGGCGACGACCCAGGCGCGAAGTCGCGAGGGATGCGGTCCAGCCGGGTGATGTACCGGGTGAGCAACGAGCGGAACGGGATGTACTCCCCGAACGGGACCGGGTGCCGCTTGGCGTAGCGCTGCCCTGGTCCGCCGGCAGCAGTGGCGGTGCGCGGCGCCCAGACGATGCCGACGTTGAGCACGGTCTGCGGGTCGGCGGGGTTGTCGATGACGGCTCCGACCAAGGTCGGCGCTCCCGTGCCGGTGACCGCGGCCTGGATGAGCGCGGCGGCCGTGGGGTCCGCGTAGGGGTCGATGTCCGAGGAGTTCTCCGGCCAGACCTCGAACGCAGGCTGCGGCTTGCTGCCGGCGGCGATCTGCACGGCGAGCGCCTCGGAGGTCGCGACGTGGTTGTCCAGCACCGCCTGCCGCTGGCCGAACGCGTCGAGCCCGGTCTCGGGGACGTCGCCCTGGATCACAGCGGCGTTGACGGAACGGCCGTCCGTGGGCAGCGGGATCGCGTAGGCCAGCAGCGGCACCGCCACGGCAGCCGAGAGCACCAGCGCGGCCGCCCGGTCGCGTCGACGCAGCAGCAGCACGCCCTGCGCGAGCAACCCGCCGCACAGCGCGACCGCGAAGGTCACGAGCGGCGAACCGCCCAGCGCGGCGAAGGGCAGGAACGGCCCGTCGGCCTGCGCGAAGGCGAGGCGTCCCCACGGGAACCCGCCGAACGGCACGTGCGCCCGAGCCAGCTCGACGCCCACCCAGCAGCAGGCGGTCCACAGGGGCCACCAGCGCAGCCGCTGGACGACGGCCACCGCCCCCAGCAGGACCGCGACGAAGGCGGCCTCGGCGAGGACCAGCAGGGCCCAGGCGTCCCAGCCGATGACGCTGAGCCAGTGCAGCAGGAGGCCGAAGAAGGCGAAGCCGAGCACCAGCCCGACGATCCCGGCCCGCACGCCGGACAGGCCGCGGACGAGCAACGCCGCGGCGGCCACGCACGGCACTGCGAGCCACCACAGGCCGAAGGGCGGGAACGCGATCGCCAGCAGCAGTCCTACGGGCACGGCAAGGGTGAGCCGGGGCCACAGAGCGGGGCGCGCGGCCGGCGGCGACGCGGGAGGCTCGGTGGCCGCGGCATCGACGTCCACTGCCTGATGCGCCACCCGTCAACGGTAAACGCACCGGACATGCGAGAGGACCCGAACCGCCCTTCGGACCGACAGGCAACGCCGCGGGATGCGACGGGCTTGCCGTTGTCTACTGGACGGTCGGGTCCTCTCAGAGTCGGGTCAGAACTCCCGGGGCGCCTGTAGTGGTGGGCAAGGCGCGACGTCCGGACTGCTGGGCCGCTGGGCGAAAACCTATACCTGGCAACGGCTTGGGCTCAAGCGTCTCGGCGCGTCGGACCTCGCCGCGACGACGGTTCCCTCAGCTCGTGCCCGTGATGTCCCATACGGTGGCGCCCTCGACGACGGTGCGCACGCACCGGGGGGTCACGGCTCCCGGCGCCAGCGAGGGCAGGCCAGGGCCGCCGTCCCACACCGCGAACGAGGCCGGCGCCCCGACCACGAGCGTGCCGCCCCGCAGCCCCGCCGCCTGCCAGCCGCCGACGGTGTGGGCCGCCAGGGCGACGTCCAGCGGTAGGGCCGAACCAGGCGTCTGGTGGTGCACGGCTGCGCGGACGGCCTCCCAGGGTCCGAGCGGTGTGACCGGCGAGTCGGAGCCGAAGGCGAGCGGGACCCCGGCTGCGGCCAGCGCCGCGAGCGGGTTCATGGCCAGGGCGCGCTGGGGGCCGAGGCGCTGCGTGTACATCCCGTCGGCGCCGCCCCAGAGCGCGTCGAACACCGGCTGGACGCTGGCGTGGACGCCCAGCCTGGCCAGCGTGGCGATGTGGCCCGGGTCCGGCATCTCGACGTGCTCGAGCCGGTGCCGGGCCGCGGCGAACGCGACGTCCCCCACGATCGTGGCCGCCAGCTCGAGCCCCCTCACCACGGCGTCCAACGCACCGTCACCGATGACGTGGAAACCGGCCTGCTTGCCTGCCTCGGTGCACGCCACGACGTGGTCGCGGACGTCGTCCGCGTCCAGGTAGCCGTGCCCGGCCGAGTCGCTGTCGGCATAGGGGCCCCGCAGGCAGGCGGTGTGCGAGCCGAGGGCGCCGTCGGCGAACAGGTCACCGGCGGCCCCGCGTGCGCCGAGCTCGATCGCACGCTGCAGGCCTCCGTCGCGTGCGAGCTCCCCCAGTAGCCGACGATGCGCGGCCAGCGCCTGCCGGTGCTGGGGTGCGCCTCGGCGCTGTCCACTCGGTCGTCGTCGAGGGCCAGCATCGTGGCGAAGTCCTCCGGCGAGGAGATGTCAGGGCCGCCCAGCTCGTGCAGCATGCCGATGCCGAGCTCAGCGGCCCTGCTGAGGGTGGCCTGCTGGGCCGACGCACGCTGCCGTGGCGTCAACGAGCCCAGCGCCGCAGCCCGGACTGCGTGGTGAGCGTCCAGCGCGAGCAGGCCGGTGGGAGCGAACCCCGTCATGGCGCGGGCCTCGGGCACCGCGGCGAGCAGCGCGCTGGACGCCACGGCGGAGTGCACGTCCACCCGCGACAGGTAGACCACTCCCCCGTAGCTGGCTCGATCGAGCTCGGAGCGGTCCGGCGCCCGGCCTTCGGGCCAACGCGTCTCGTCCCAGCCGTGCCCGAGGATGACGCCGACGGCCCCGCGCTGCCGGGCGAAGTCCTCGAGCCGGGACAGGGCTGCCGCGAGGGACGGGCAGTCACTGAGGTCCAGGCCGGTGAGGGCGAGCCCCGTCGAGGTGGCGTGCACGTGCGCGTCGACGAACGCGGGCGTGACCAGGGCGTGGTCGAGGTCAACGATCTCGTCGGCGGAGTCACGGTGGCGCCTGGACGCCGTCCTCGCGCCCGACCCAGGCGACGGCCCCGTCTCGCACCAGCAGGGCCGTCGCCGCGGGGTCCGCAGGGCTGAGGATCGAGCCGTTCACGAGCAAGGTGGTCCGCATCCGTCGATCCTCCCAGTGATCGCCGGTCGCTGTTCGCCGTAAATTCTCCGGTGTTGGAGTGGATCCGCCGGATAATCTTCTCTAGTCTGTGCAGAATCGTGGCGTGAATGTACGCCGACCCGAGGTTGAGCCCGCAGGAGAGCCCGTGACCGCCAGCACGCTGAACCGCATCGAGCAGCCCTACCGCTACCAGCGGCGCGAGCTCGTCGAGCCCGACTGGACCCGGCTGCCGGGGTTCGCCACGGCCACCGCGGCGGACTGGGCCGATGCCCAGTGGCAGCGGTCGCACTGCGTCAAGAACATCAAGCAGCTGCGGGCCTTGATGGGTGATCTGCTGGAGGAGCGCTTCTACACCGACCTCGAGCGGGACCAGGCCGAGCGGGCCACGATGTCCATGCTGGTGCCGCCGCAGATGATGAACACGATGGTCCCCCAGTCACACGACGGCGGAGCCCCGAGCCCGGCCGCGTTCACGGCCGCGTTCTACGCCGACCCGGTTCGCCGCTACATGCTGCCGGTGTTCTCCGACCGCCGCACGGACTGGTCCTCCCACCCGTACTCCAGCCGTGACTCGCTGCACGAGCACGAGATGTGGACGGCCGAGGGCCTCACGCACCGGTACCCCACCAAGGTGCTCGCCGAGCTGCTCCCGACCTGCCCGCAGTACTGCGGTCACTGCACGCGGATGGACCTCGTCGGCAACTCGACGCCCGTGATCGACAAGCTCAAGTTCGACCTCAAGCCGGTGGATCGCTACGACGCGATGATGGCGTACCTGCGGACCCAGCCGGGCGTGCGGGACGTCGTCGTCTCGGGCGGCGACGTCGCCAACATGCCGTGGAAGAACCTCGAGTCGTTCGTGTCCCGGCTGCTGGAGATCGAGAACATCCGCGACATCCGGCTCGCCACGAAGGCCCTCATGGGACTCCCCCAGCACTGGTTGCAGGACGAGGTCAGGGCCGGCATGGAGCGGCTGGCCACGACGGCCCGCCAGCGCGGGGTGCAGATCGCCATCCACACCCACGTGAACGCGGCGCAGTCGGTGACACCCACGGTGGAGCGCGCGGCCAAGGCGATGCTGGAGACCGGCATCCGCGACGTTCGTAACCAGGGCGTGCTGATGCGTGGCGTCAACGACACCCCTGAGCAGCTGCTCGACCTCTGCTTCAGCCTGCTCGACGGGGCCGCGATCATCCCCTACTACTTCTACATGTGCGACATGATCCCGTTCAGCGAGCACTGGCGCGTCTCGGTCAAGCAGGCGCAGCGGCTGCAGCACGGGATCATGGGCTACCTACCGGGCTTCGCGACGCCGCGCATCGTCTGCGACGTGCCGTACGTCGGCAAGCGCTGGGTGCACCAGCTCGAGTCCTACGACGAGGTGCGCGGGATCTCCTACTGGACCAAGAACTACCGCACCGGCATCGAGCTCGAGGACGCCGAGGCGCTCAACCGCACCTACGAGTACTACGACCCGATCGACACGCTGCCTGCGGAGGGTCAGGCCTGGTGGGCCGAGCACGCGGATGACGCCGCGACCCTGGACGCCGCTGCTGCTGCCGCGGCCGCCTCACGGACGACGTCGACCACCCAGCACGAAGAGCACCAGGAGCTCGTCGGCGGCTAGCGAGCGGGGCGCCACATCTGGGTGATGACCGGTCCGTCCGGGCCAGCGGTGAAGGACCCGGTGCGCTCGAAACCGACGCTCTCGTACCGGCCCAGGTTGGCCGGGTTGGTGGACTCGAGCGAGGACGGCGCGTGCAGCGCGTCGATCTCGGCCAAGCAGTCGCGGAGCAGCTGCATCCCGAGACCCTGGCCGCGCTGGTCGAGCCGGGTCCCGAGCAGGCTGAGGTAGTAGTGCGGCTCGTCGGGACGCCCAGCGGCCTCGAAGCCCGCCATCACCCCGAGGACGCGCTCGGCGTCGGGCGCTGCGAGCCGGGTCCGGATCATCGGCTCCACCGAGGCCGCTGCCTCGGGCGTGAGCTCGTCGCCGCCGGGCGGGATCCAGACGGCCACCGCGCCCGCGCCCGGCGTCATCAGGGTCCACGGGTAGCGCAACGCCCCCTCGACCAGGATCCGCCAGAACCCCGAGGCGTCCGCCGGCTTCGGGAAGGCCCACCCCCAGACGGGGTCGGCCGCGAAGGCGCTCGTCAATGTCTCGGTCAACGCCTCGACGTCCGGCAGGCCGGCGACGCGCATCGCTGTGCCGTCAGGCACGAGGACACCTCTTCTCGGTGAGCAGCACCGCCTGGGCAGCTGACTACAGGGCGGGCGAGCGCTGCTCGTAGGCGGTCGAGAGCACGACGGTGGTCCGGGTCCGGACGTTGGCCACCGAGCGGATCTCCGCGAGCAGCGACTCGAGCTCGGCCGGCGAGGGCACGCGAACCTTGAGGATGTAGGACTCGTCGCCGGCCACGCTGTGGCAGGCCTCGATCGCGGCCAGCCCTTCGAGGCGCTCGGCGGCGTCGTCCGGGGCTGCGGGGTCGAGCGGGGTGATGGACACGAACGCCGTCAGCGGCAGCCCGATCGCGACGGGGTCGAGGATCGCCGTGTAGCCCTTGATCGCACCGCGCTCCTCGAGCCGGCGGACGCGCTGGTGGACCGCCGACGTCGACAGCCCGGTCGCTCGCCCGAGGTCGGTGTAGCTCATGCGACCGTCCGAGGCGAGCAGGCCGAGGATCTGGGCGTCGAGGTCTTCCACGGCGGAAACCTATCGCGGGCCGCCCACTTCGTGTGCGGCTCGGCCAGTCAGCCGTCAGCAGGGAGGGGACGGCCGTCCGGGACGGAGAACCCCGGACGACCGCCCGGGACGCTAGCGGATCCGCTGCACGGTGCCGTCCGGTAGGCGGACGTACTTCACAGCGGGGCCGAGCGCGACCCTGGTGGCCCCGTCGGAGACTGCCACGACCGGCGTGCTGCCGGTCGTCACCGCCGCCGCTGGGGACTCCCCCGCGCGCCCGGCCACCGGAGTGGCTGCACCCGCGGAGGCGGGCAGGGCGACGGCCAGCACGCCGGCGGAGACCGCCAGCGCCAGGGCGCGCCGTCCTGACATGAGGACCCGCATGAGCATTTCTCCCGTCCGCGTGTGCGGACTGGCCGGTCTCGCCACTCACTCCCCGGCTGGCCTGGGCGACCGTGCTGTCTCCGTGCCCGCCCTTCAGACGCCCCGCAGGCTCACTGACCTACGGATCGAAAGCGCGACGGACCGGTGGGGACCTGCCGGATCTTCGTGTCCTGTCCCCCCTCCTGGTTTGAAGGGGCACTGTTGGACTCGGCGGCTACCGCGGCAGCCTTGAGCGGGTTGGTCAGCGCGTCAGGGCCCGACCGATCACGACCCGCTGGATCTGGTTGGTGCCCTCGAAGATCTGCATGACCTTCGCCTCGCGCATGTAGCGCTCGACCGGGAAGTCCTGGATGTAGCCGTAGCCGCCGAAGAGCTGGACGGCGTCGGTGGTCACCTTCATCGCCATGTCGGTCGCGAAGCAGCTTCGCCATCGAGGCGTCGGTCGCGAACGGCCGGCCGGCGTCGCGCAGCCGGGCCGCCGCCAGGTAGAGGCGCGCGGGCCGCTGCGACCCCGGTGGCCATGTCGGCGAGCATGAACTGCACGCCCTGGAACTCGCGATCGGCTCGCCCGAACTGCCGGCGCTGGCTTGGCGTAGCCGACGGCGGCGTCGAGCGCGGCCTGCGCGAGACCGACGGCGCACGCCGCGATGCCGAGCCGTCCGCTGTCGAGCGCCGACATGGCGATCTTGAAGCCCTGCGCCCTCGCCGCCGATGAGCCGGTCGGCGGGGACCCGGGCGTCGTCGAGCACGATCTGCGCGGTCGGTCGAGGCGTCGGCGCCCATCTTGCGCTCGGGCGCGCTCGCCGAGCAGCCCCGGCGTGCCGGCGTCGGCGCAGCAGGCAGGAGATCGCCGCGCGGCCGTCGTCCGACGGTGCGGACAAAGACGTTGTAGAAGTCGGCCACGCCGCCGTGGGTGATCCAGGCCTTGGTGCCGTTGACGAGACGTAGCTCGCCGATCGCCGTCGCCGGCACGCGCGCTGGTCTGCAGCGAGCCGGCGTCGGAGCCGGACGCCGGCTCGGACAGGCAGTAGGCGCCGAGCAGGTCGCCGCCGAGCATGTCGGGCAGCCAGCGTTCGCTGCTGCGCCTTGGTGCCGCAGCTGGCGAGCGGCGTAGCAGGCGAGCGTGTGCACGCTGACTGCGATGCCGACCGCGAGCCAGCCGGCGCGCGAGCTCCTCGAGCACCTGGAGGTAGACCTCGTAGGGCTGCGCCGCCGCCACCGTGCTCCTCCGGGTAGGCGAGTCCGAGCAGGCCGGCCTCGCCGAGGGTGCGGAACGACTCGCGCGGGAACGCTGGTCGTGCTCGTACTCGGCCGCCTGCGGGGCGAGCTCGGCCGCGCGCCAGCTCGCGGGCGAGCGTCGAGGAGGTCGCGGGACTCGGCGGTCGGCAGGAGCCGGTCGACGGCGACGACGCATCAGCCCAGGACGACGAGGTCGCGGTGGTCGGTGTCGAGGCGGTCGACGCCGTCGGCGGTGACGACGACGATGTCCTCGATCCGCGCGCCGTGGCGGCCGGCAGGTAGATGCCGGGCTCGACCGAGAACGCCATGCCCGGCTCCGAGCGGCGTCTGCGTTGCCCGCGACGATGTACGGCTCCTCGTGGCTCTCGAGGCCGATGCCGTGGCCGGTGCGGTGGACGAAGAGCTCGCCGTAGCCGGCGGCCGTCGATGACGTCCCGGGCGGCCGCGTCGACGCTCTCGGCGCGTGACCCCGGGCCGCGACCGCGTCGCAGGCCGCTTCCTGTGCGCTCGCGCAGCACCGCGTAGTAGCGGCGGAGCTCCGGCGCCGGGCCGCCGGCGGCGTAGGTCCGGGTGGAGTCCGAGCAGTAGCCGTCGGGCATCGTGCCGCCGATGTCGACGACGACGGCGTCGCCGCGGCTCGATGACGCGGTCGGAGACGTCGTGGTGCGGGCTGGCGCCGTTCGGGCCGCGAGCCGACGATGACGAAGTCGACGCTCGCGTGGCCTTCGGCGAGGATCGCGTCGGCGATGTCGCGGCCGACCTCGCGCCTCGGTGCGGCCGGGGCGCAGCCACTCCCCCATCCGGGCGTGCACGCGGCGTCGATCGCCTGCCCCGCGCCGCGCGGAGCGCGGCGATCTCGGCGGCGGCCTTGCGCATCCGCAGGTCGTCGATGCACGCTCGCCGGCCGAGCGCTGCTCGACCGCCGGGCATCGCGGCCCGCAGCGCAGGACCTTCGCCGGCCCACATGTGGTCGTCCAGGCCGACCGAACCCGCGCCCGGCGAGCAGCTCGGCGACCAGCGCGTACGGGTCCTCCAGCTCGCCCCAGGCGTGGATGGCCAGCCCGGCCGGACCGATCGGGCTGGCGGCAGCGGCTGCGGCTCTCGAGGGCCGGGACGACGATGCTGGGCTCGCCCCACCGCGGGACGACCAGGCAGGTCAGGCGCTCCAGCGGGACTGCGTCGTAGCCGACGAGGTAGCGCAGGTCGGGTCCTGGGGTCACCAGCAGCGCATCGAGCCCACTGCGCGCCAGCGCCTGCTGCGCGCGAGCGAGCCGGTCGGTGGGAACGTCCGAGGTCACCCCAGCACTCTAGGACGTCGTCGGGCGGCAGGCGCTGGGACAGCTCCGCAGTCTGAGAGTTGACTCTCACGATCCCTGAGAGAAGACTCTCACGATATGGCCGAGAACCGCTTCGAGGACGTCCAGCTCACCGATCCGCAGACGATGCGTGCGCTCGCGCACCCGGTGCGGCTCGCCATCCTCGAGGAGCTCCAGCGCAACGGGCCGTCGACCGCGACGGCGCTCGCACCGCTGGTCGGCGCCACCCCTTCGGTGACGAGCTGGCACCTGCGTCACCTGGCGTCCTTCGGGCTGGTGCGGGACGCGGCCCCGAGCGCCGATCGCCGGGTGCGCCGGTGGGAGGCCGTGGCTCGCGGCTTCTCGTTCGAGACGCCGGAAGACCCCGCTGACGTGCAGGGGCGTGCCGCGGCCCGCCAGCTCTCCGAGCAGCTGTTCCGGCGCTCGGCGGAGCTGCCACTGCGCTGGGTCGAGCAGGTCGAGCCTGAGCTCGAGCCGCGGTGGCGTCGACTGGCCGGTCTGGGGAACACCAGGGTCATGGTCTCGGCGGCTGAGCTCGAACACCTCGAGGACGCGATCGACGCCGTCCTCGCGCCCTACGTGACGCGCGCTCCGCAGGACCGTCCCGAGTCAGCCCGGGGGGTGCGCTTCCTTCGCTACGTGCTGCCCGAGCCGCCGGCGCAGCCGTGAGCGCGATCACCCGGTCGCAACCGCGGTCGGCGCTGTGGCGGGACCGGGACTTCCGGTCCTTCTGGGGCGCCCAGACCGTCTCCGCCTTCGGCGACCAGGTGTCCGCGCTGGCGCTGCCGCTGATCGCGGTCCGCTCGCTGGACGCCTCGGTGAACCAGGTGGCGTGGCTGACGGCACTGATCTGGACGCCCTACCTGCTGGCGCCTGCCGGTCGGCGCCTGGGTCGACCGTCGCGCGGCGCAAGCGCCGGCTGATGGTGACCGCCGACCTCGTCCGGGCGCGTCGACGCTGCTGAGCATCCCGGTGGTCGCCCTGGTGCGCTCGGTCCAGCTCGGTCAGCTCTACGCGGTAGCCCTGGTCGCGGGCTCGGCCGCCGTGCTGTTCAACACCACCTACCCGGCGTTCTTCGCGCACCTCGTCCCGCGGGACGTCCTACCTGGACGCGAACAGCAAGCTCAGCGCCAGCCTGTCGGCCTCCTACGTCGCCGGTCCTGCGCATCGCCGGCGGCCTGGTCCAGGCGTTGACGGCGCCGGTGGCGGTGGCCTTCGACGCGCTCTCGTTCCTCGCCTCCGGCTTGCTCGTGCCGTCGCATCCGGCAGGACGAGCCCGCGGTGCCCGGGGCCGACGCGCGAGGCCTCGGTGTGGCGGGGCTCGCGCGAGGGGCTGCGGCTATGTGCTGCGCCATCCCGTCGTGCGCGCCGGGCTGGCGTGCTCGGCGACGATCAACTTCTTCACCTTCGTCGCCGGCAGCGGGCTCGTCGTGCTCTTCGCCAGCCGGCCGCTCGGCCTGTCGCCCGGCCGTGATCGGCGCTGACCTTCGGCGTCGGCTCGCATCGGTGCGCTGCTCGGAGCCGTCCTCGCCCCCCGGCTGTCGCGTCGGATCGGCCTCGGCCGGAGCATCGTCGTCGGCAGCGGTGCTCTTCCCCGCTCCGCTGGCGATCACTGCGCTCGGCGCACGGGCCGCTGCTGGTCTGCGCGCGGGCACGCTGGCGACTGGCCGACTGCATCGCCGGCGCCGGTGTGATGCTCTTCGACGTCAACCTGAACTCGCTCAAGACCGCGGTCGATCCCCGACGGCATGCGGAGCACGGGTGGCCGGGGCGTTCAGCACGGTCAACTACGGCGTGCGCCCGGTGGGTGCCCTGGTCGGGGGCGTGCTCGGGACGGCCCTCGGGCTGCGACCGACGCTGCTGGTCGCCGCCGTCGGCGGGACGCTCTCCGTGCTGTGGCTGCTCTGGTCGCCTGTCCCTGGGATCCGGTCGGTGGCCGGCGCTGGCGAGGAACCGCTGGCCTGATCAGCTCTCGAGCTCGGGGGTCGGCGGGTTGTCGTCCGGAGCCTGGCCCCGCGGCGTCTGGCGGACGTCGGCCAGCCCACCGAGCACCGACCGCAGCACGACGGCGCCCTGGCTGGCGATGCTGGCTACCGCCTCGTTGAGGCCGTCCGCGCCGTTGAGCACCGTCAGGTTGGCGCCCTTGAGGCCCTCGGCCGCGCCACGGACGAGCTCCGGCAGCTGGGCGATGATGGCCTGCTCCAGCGCGATGCGGCCCTTCTGCGGAGGCAGCCTCGGCCGACATCCGGGTGGCGGAGGCCTGGGCCCTGGCGGCGATCCGGACGCGCTCGGCCTCGGCCTCGGCCGGCTTCAGGACCTCGGCGACAGCTGGGCCTCGCGGAGCTCGGCGTTGCGCAGCGCGACCTTGGCCTGCTCCTCCAGCACGGCCTGCTGGGCCTTGGCGGCAGCGAGCGGTCCGGACTGGGCAGCCATCTGCTGGGCGCTGTCGATCTCGGACTGGTACTGGGCCCGCTGGACGGCAGTGGCTCGCGCGTACTCGGCCTGGCGGCGGGCGCTCTCCTGCTCAGCCTCGGCGGAGGCCTGGGCCGCCTTCGCCTCGGCGATCTTGGCCGCCTGGTTCACCGCGGCACGCTGGGGCGACGGACAGTGCCTCGATGTAGCCGCTGTTGAGGTCGTCGATGCTCTTGATCTGCAACGAGTCGACGACGAGCCCGAGGTGGCCCATCTCGACCTTGGAGGCGTCGAGCACGTTGCCGGCCAGCGTCTGCCGCTCGCGGATGATGTGCCTCGACGGTCATGCTGCCGACGATCGAGCGCAGGTGGCCCGGCGAAGATCTGGCCGGTGAGCTCGTCCATCTGGTCCTGGTTCGCGAGGAACCGCTGCGCCGCGGCCGCGATGCTGGGGTCGTCGCTGCCGACCTTGAACGCGATCACGGCGGAGACGCGCAGCGAGATGCCCTGCTGGCTGACGCACTGCTCGTTCACCTCGGCCTCCCGCATGGCCAGGGTCAGGAGCGAGGCCTTGCGGACGATCGGCATGACGAAGGCGCCGTGCCCGACGACGATCCGGAAGGCCAGGCCGCTGTCCTTGTGCGGACGGGCCCCGCTGATGAGCAGGGCTTCGTTGGGGGCAGGAACGCGGTAACCGAACATCGTCGCCTCTTCATCTCGGGTCCGGCGCCGTCGCCGGGCGCCTAGCCTCGCACGGGTCGCGGGTACGTGCCGGTCGTTCGGCTCAGGACAGCTCTGCGGCCGGGTCGCGCATGACGTCGACGGCCCGGTGCCCCCTGCTCGCGTAGACCAGGACGGCCGGTGCCGAGGGCCAGTGGCTCGTCCGCGTAGGCGACGAACGTCTCGTAGGTGCCTCGCACCAGCACGCTGACCTCGCCAGGGACCTCGCCGCCGGGCACGGTCACCGTGACCATGCCGGCGCGACCCACCACCTCGTGGTCCAGGGGGCCGGACGGCCCGAGGTACCCAGTCGTGCTCATGGGACGACCTTAGGCGAGGCACGTTGCTAACGTCCTGCCATGCCCGAGCGCCCTGACAAGCTGATGCTGCTCGACTCCGCCTCGCTGTACTTCCGGGCCTTCTACGGCGTCCCCGACTCGGTGCAGGCACCGGACGGCACTCCCGTGAACGCAGTCCGCGGATTCCTCGACATGGTGGCGCGGCTGGTGACGACCTACCAGCCGACCCGGCTCGTGGCCTGCTGGGACGACGACTGGCGCCCGGCGTTCCGGGTGGCTCTGCTGCCCTCGTACAAGGCGCACCGCCTGCTCCCGGCGAGCAACCCGAAGGACAACATCGAGGAGACCCCGGACCTGCTCACCCCGCAGGTGCCGGTGATCGTGGACGTGCTCGAGGCGCTGGGCATCGCGCGCGTGGGCTCCCCCGGGTTCGAGGCCGACGACGTGATCGGAACGCTGGCCACCACGGCCGACTGCCCGGTCGACGTCGTCAGCGGTGACCGCGACCTCATCCAGCTCGTCGACGACCAGCACCCGGTGCGCGTCCTCTACACCGGGCGCGGGATGGCCAAGCTCGAGGTGATGGACGAGGCATACGTCGAGGCGAAGTACGGGATACCGGGTGGGGCGTACGCGGACTTCGCCGCCCTGCGCGGCGATCCCTCCGACGGGCTGCCGGGCGTCCCAGGGATCGGGGAGAAGACGGCGGCCGGCCTCATCGCGCGGTGGCACTCGATGGAGGCGATCATCGCGGCGCTGGACGCGGACGACCCGGCGCTCACCCAGCGGGCCAAGCTCGCGCCGGCCTACGACTACCTCAGCGTGGCGACAGGGGTGACCCGGGTGCGCAGGGACTGCCCCGTCGCGACGTACGACGACCGCATCCCGGCCGAGCCGGCGCAGCCGGAGCGCACCCTGGAGCTCGCTGACCGCTGGGGACTCGGCAGCAGCATCAACCGCTGGCTGGCCGCAGCCCAGAGCGTGACGGGCTAGCTCGCGGCGTCGCGCGCGGCGACCCTGGCGGCACGCTCGTCGCGGCGCTCCTCGAACCGGTTGGCCGCGGCGTCCAGCCCGTCGAGGAACTGGTCGAGCTCCATGCGGGCCTTCTCGCCGTCAGCGTCCAGCCCCTCGACGTCCCAGACCTTCCACTGCCGGAGCACCGGCACCAGGACCTGGTCGCGGTGCTGCCTGAGGTCGTAGATGCCGGCGTTCGCGATCTGCACCGACTTGCGGGTGAAGCCCTCGATCGAGTGGCCCGGCATCTGGAACCGCGTGACGACGTTGGTGATGGCCCGCATCGTCAGGCTGGGCTCGCGCTCGAGCGCCGCGCCGAGCAGGTTGCGGTAGAAGATCATGTGCAGGTTCTCGTCGGTGGCGATCCGGGACAGGAGCTGCTCGCAGACCGGGTCCTGGGACGCCGCCCCGGTGTTGCGGTGCGAGATCCGGGTGGCGAGCTCCTGGAACGAGACGTAGGCCAGCGTGTGGAGCATGTCGTCGTCCTGGGCCTCGAAGCCCGTGCCCATGTGCACCATCCGGGCCCGCTCGAGCGCTACAGGGTCGACCGCCCTGGTCACCGAGAGGTAGTCGCGGATGGCGACGCCGTGGCGGCCCTCCTCGGCGGTCCAGCGGTGCACCCAGGTCCCCCAGGCGCCGTCGCGACCGAAGAAGCGGGCGATCTCGAAGTGGTAGCTCGGGAGGTTGTCCTCGGTGAGCAGGTTGACGATGAGCGCGGTCCGCGCGATGTCGGGGATCTTGGACTGCTCGACCGACCAGGCCTCACCACCGAGGATGCCGTCGTAGGTGCGACCCTCGCTCCACGGGACGTACTCGTGGGGGAACCACTCCTTGGCGACACCGAGGTGCCGGTTGAGCTCGGCCTCCGCGACCGGCTCGAGCTCGATCAGCAGGCGACGCGTGGCCTCTTCGGAGAGCACGGCGTGCTTGGTGGCCGCTGCCGGAGCCGACGGCTCTGCCGCAGTGGTTGTCGTCGTGCTGGTCATGAGAGCCCCCTTGGCTCGAGAGTCCTGGTCCGCGCGGTGCGCCACTTACCTACGCGAGCGTAACCTACGGAACCGTAACAAGCGATCGCCGCGCCGGAAGCTGCAGCCGCTTCAGCCGACGGAGGAGTACGCGACCACGCCTCGACGGAGCGCGTCCACCGCCTGCTCCGCGGTCCGACGCAGCTCCGGGTCCGCCTCCCCCGCGGCCTGGCCGACCTGGCCGAGCAGGTCGATGAGCTGCTTGGTCCAGCGGACGAAGTCCCCGGCCGTCATGTCTGCCTCGCCGAGCACCGACTCGAGCCTGGCGCCGGAGGCCCAGCGATGCGCGATCCAGGCGAAGCCGAGGTCCGGCTCGCGCAGGAAGGACAGACCGTGGTCCTTCTCGACGCGGTCGAGCCGCCCCCAGGCCCGCTGCGTCTCGCCGAGGACGTCGACCACCCTGCCCTTGGGCAGCCGGGGTGCGCCGGCGTCCTCGGACGACCGGGACTCGTAGGCCAGCGAGGACACGCAGGCGGCGAGCTCGGGCGCAGTCAGGCCCGACCACAGGCCGTCGCGCACGCACTCGGCGGCCAGCAGGTCGAGCTCGGTGTACAGCCGGGCCAGCCGCTCGCCGTCAGCGGTGACCGTGTCGTCGACGAGGTAGCCCAGCGACTCGAGCAGGGCGCAGACCCGGTCGAAGGTGCGGGCGATCGTGTTGGTCCTGGACTCGACGCGCTGCTCGAGGGCGTCGGTCTCGCGGCGCAGCCGGTGGTAGCGCTCGGCCCAGCGGGCGTGCTCCTCGCGCTCGGCGCACCCGTGGCACGGGTGCTGGCGGATCTGCAGGCGCAAACGGGTGATCTCCTCGTCGTCCGCGGCGATCGAGCGTTCGCGGCGCGGCCGACCCCCGGGATCGGGGACCTTCGCGCGCATGCTCGCCGCGAGGTCGCGCCGCGACTGCGGTGACCGGGCGTTGAAGGCCTTGGGGATCCGGATGCGTTCCAGCGCCTCGACCGGGGAGGGGAAGTCCACCAGCGAGAGCCGGGCCACCTGCCGGTCAGCGGTCAGCACGACCGGGCGAGGGCCCTCGTTCGCGCCCGACAGACCTGGGTCGAGGACGACGGCCAGCCCGGCGCGCTTGCCGGTGGGCACCCGGATGACGTCGCCGATCCGCAGCTCCTCGAGGGACTGCTCCGCCGCCGCACGACGGTTCGCGGCACCCCGGCGTGAGAGGTCGGCCTCGCGATCCTTGAGCGAACGACGCAGCTCGGCGTACTCGGCGAAATCACCGAGGTGGCAGCTCATGGCCTCCGCGTAGCCGGCCAGCGCCTCCTCGTTCTTGCGCACCTGCCTGGCCAGCCCCACGACCGCCCGATCGGCCTGGAACTGCGCGAAGGAGGACTCCAGGATCTCGCGCGCCGTGTGCCGACCGACGGACCCGACGAGGTTGACCGCCATGTTGTAAGACGGGCCGGAACGACGAGCGCAGCGGATAGGTCCGCGTGGAGGCGAGCCCGGCCACCGCCTCGGGGTCGAGGCCGTGCTGCCAGAGCACGACCGCGTGTCCTTCGACGTCGATGCCGCGGCGTCCGGCCCGACCGGTGAGCTGGGTGTACTCCCCCGGGGTGATGTCCGCGTGCGTCTCGCCGTTCCACTTCGAGAGCTTCTCCAGCGCGACCGACCGGGCCGGCATGTTGATGCCCAGCGCGAGGGTCTCGGTGGCGAAGACCATCTTGACCAGGCCGCGCTGGAAGAGCTCCTCGACGACCTCCTTGAACGTCGGCAGCATGCCGGCGTGGTGAGCCGCGATCCCGCGGACCAGGCCCTCCAGGAAGTCGTGGTAGCCGAGGATCGCGAGGTCTTCGTCCGGCAGGTCGGCGCAGCGTTCCTCGACGTAGGCACGCACCTCGTCACGCTCGGGCTGGCTGTTGAGCCGAAGCCCCGCGTGCAGGCACTGGGTGACCGCCGCGTCGCACCCGACCCGGCTGAAGATGAACATGATCGACGGCAGCAGCCCCTCACGGTCGAGCCGTTCGACGACGTCGACCCGGGTGGGCGTCGAGCGGCTGCGCGGGTTGCGCGATCCCCCACGGCCCGGCCGGCGGTCCGACGTGCGGTAGAAGCGGTCCTCGTCCCGGGAGATCTGCATGAGCTCAGGGTTGACCGCGACCGAGGCCCCGCTGCCCGCCTTCGGCTCCTTGCCGACCGACGCCTTCTCGACGAACAGGTCGTAGAGCTTCGGCCCGACCATGACGTGCTGCCACAGCGGCACCGGGCGGTGCTCCTCCACCACGATCGTGGTCTCGCCGCGGACGGTCACCAGCCACTCGCCGAACTCCTCGGCGTTGCTGACGGTCGCGGAGAGCGAGACCAGCCGCACCGACTCGGGCAGGTGGATGATCACCTCTTCCCAGACGGCGCCCCGGAAC
The DNA here is from genome assembly GCA_963819215.1 of uncultured Actinomycetota bacterium. Classification (GTDB taxonomy): domain Bacteria; phylum Actinomycetota; class Actinomycetes; order Prado026; family Prado026; genus CAWFVK01. The sequence goes on from CAWFVK010000011.1 coordinate 322,456, forward strand.
CGGTCCGAGAGGTAGTGCACCTCGTCCATGACGACGTACCCGAGCCCACCGAGGGTGTGCGAGCCCGCGTAGAGCATGTTGCGGAGGACCTCGGTGGTCATGACCACGACGTCGGCCTCGCCGTTGACGGTGTTGTCCCCGGTCAGCAGCCCGACCCGCTCGGCGCCGTAGCGGCGGACGAGGTCGGCGTACTTCTGGTTGGACAGCGCCTTGATCGGTGTCGTGTAGAAGCACTTGCGGCCCTCGGCCAGCGCGAGGTGGACGGCGAACTCACCGACGACCGTCTTGCCCGACCCCGTCGGGGCCGCCACCAGGACACCCTGGCCGGCCTCGAGCGCCTGGCAGGCCTCGACCTGGAACGGGTCGAGGCCGAACGGGTACTCGTCGCGGAATGCCGCCAGCTGGGTTCTGGACTCCGTCTGCCGGACGCGGGCAGCAGCAAACCGCTCGGCAGGAGAGGGCATGCCTTCAGGTTAGCCGGGAACCTCGCACCCGGGGACCTGGAGCGGCCGCGCCCGGACCGGGGGCGCCTCAGCCGGGGACGAGGACGTGCACCGCGGCCGGGACGCAGGCGATGTCCACCGGCAGCGGGGCCACGAACTCGCCGTCGGCGTAGGCGACCACGCCTGCGGCGTCGAGCCGCACCTGCGCCGCGCGGTACTGGGTGACGGCGGGATGCCTGACGTGGGTCCCCCGGTAGACCTGCGGGAAGACACGGAGGAACTCGGCCTTGCTCAAGGGGCCGAGCACGGTGACGTCGAGCCGGCCGTCGTCCGGCAGCGCGTCGGGGCAGATGCGCATCCCGCCGCCGTAGGAGACCCCGTTGCCGACGGCGACGAGCATCGCCTCGGTCTCCACCACCGTGCCGTCCAGCTCGAGCCGGAACGGCACCGGCCTGAACACCCTCAGCTCGGCGACGATGGCGACGTTGTAGCGCATCGCTCCCTTGGGCCAGCTCATCCGGTTGGCGCGCTCGTTCACGTTCGAGTCGAAGCCGCTCGACAGGACCCCGGCGAACCACTGCTCGCCGACCCGCCCGGCGTCCAGGGGCACGTGGTGCCCGGCAGCGATCACGTTCGCCGCGCCGATCGGGTCGTGCGGCACCAGACCGAGCAGCCGCGCGTAGTCGTTGCCCGAACCGGCGGGGACGACGCCGAAGGCGCACGGTGTCCCAGCTACGGCCTGCAGCACGAAGTGGACCATGCCGTCGCCCCCGACAGCGGCCACGACGTCGTGCCCGTCCTCGACGGCGCCACGAGCCAGCGCGCTCGCGTGCGGACCGTCGCGGCTCGTGAGCTCGTGCACGGTCAGGCCGAGGTCACGCAGCCGGCTGGCTGCCTCGCTGCCGGCACGCGCACCCCTGCCCTTGCCGGCGGTCGGGTTCACGACGAGCGCGATGGATCGGGTCACCTGCGGACCGTAGCGGTCCGTCGGGGCGGCGTGCGGCAGATCGCGAGGTCCTGCCTGCCGCGGCCCACGTCAGCTGGCGTCGTCGCCCCCACGATCAGTGCGCTCAGGGCAGGTCGTCGATGTGGCTCGCGACCTCGTCCGCGGTGTCGCGGCGCAGCACGAGCTCGGAGGTCTCGTCGTCCCCGAGGTCGTCGAGGGTGCCGAAGCCGTCGTCCTTGCTGCGCTTGGCCCGCCGCCGGTCGGTGTTCCAGCAGATGGCGAAGGCGATGAGCATCAGCGCCAGCAGGGGTGCGGCGAACAGGGTCATGTTGATGGGGTCGCCGGTCGGGGTGGCGAGCGCGGCGAACACGAGGGTGAAGAGCAGCACCCAGCGCCACCAGGAGGCGAAGCGCTGCGCGGAGAGGATCCCAGCGGTGTTGAGCACCACGATCACGGCGGGCGCGATGCAGCCGATGCCGAACGCGATCATCAGCTGGATGAAGAACGACATGTACTTGTCGAGGCTGATGATGTTGCTCACCCCCTCGGGGGTGAACCCGAGGAACGCCTTGAGGACGCGCGGCAGGGTGAAGTAGGCAGCGGTGGCGCCGGCGAGGAAGAGCGGCAGCGCCGCAGCCACGAACAGGCCGGCCCACTGCTTCTCGCGGCGGTGCAGGCCCGGGGTGATGAAGCGGAAGATCTGGTAGAGCCAGACCGGCGAGGACAGGATCAGCCCGAAGGCGGCGGCGATCTCCAGCTTGAGGTTGAAGGCGTCCGCGATGCCGGAGATGGCCAGGATCGTCGGCGACCCGCCCGCGGTGAGCCCGACCGCCGCGTTGTGGAACGGCGTGTAGAGGATCTTGAAGAGCTGGGGGTAGTAGATCCAGCCGATGACGGTGCCGATGCCGATGGCCAGGAAGGACCACGCCAGCCGGTTGCGGAGCTCGCGCAGGTGGTCGACCAGCGCCATCCGCCCCTCAGGGTTGCGTGGCGGCTTGTTCTGCTTGCGGCGCGAACCCAGCCGAGATCGGCTCTCGCTCACGGCTGCGCCGCCCCTTCAGGACTGGTCTTGCTCGGACGGGAGAGGCTTGGCTACGGGGTGCCCCGGTCAGCCCTGGGCGTGCGGAACGTCGCTCGGGGGGACCTGGACGGTGGGGACCTGGACCGGGACGGCGACGGGCTGCTGGACGACCGGCTGCACGGGCTGCTGAACGACGGGCTGCTGGACCATGGGCTGCTGGACGACCGGCTGCACGGGCTGCTGCAACCACGGGCTGCTGAACGACGGGCTGCTGGACCACGGGCTGCTGAACGACCGGCTGCTGGACCATGGGCTGCTGGACGACGGCCTGCGGCGCCGCGACCTGCTGGGTCGCGATCTGCTGCGGTTCACCAGCGGCGGCGTGGCCCTCTTCGTCAGTCAGCAGGCCCTTCGTCTCGGCCTTGAAGATCCGCAGCGACCGGCCGAGACCGCGCGCTGCGTCCGGCAGGCGGCGCGATCCGAAGAGCACGACCGCAACCAGCAGGACGATCCAGATGCCCTTGCCATCGAACAAGCCACCCATGGGACTGCCTCTCTCGTCGAACGGTCCTCCGATAGTACGCGCCGAAGTCGCGGCGCTCCCTGAATGGATCAGTTCCGTCAGGCAGCTACATCGAGTGTTCGGGGCGAGGACCGGGCCGGATTGGTGACGTCGGAGGTGGGATCCGGGCGCTCAGGCGCTGCCGGCGAGCTGGACGTCCGCCGCGAGCGAGTCGTGACCTTCGAGCCACAGCACGAAGTCCAGGAGGTCGTCGTAGGTGATCCGGGCGCCCGTGTGCGGCTCGAGGGCCTCGGTCGGGATGTGCCACGAGCGAGCAACCACACCGCCGGAGACCAGCAGGGCCACGACCTCCTCGTCGGCAGGCTTCTTGACCTCATCGGCGCAGGTCGGGCAGTCGAAGGCGTAGGTGGACCACTCGGCACGGTTGCAGACCTGCAGTCGCAGGTCAGCCGGCTTGAGCTCGACGTCGCCGCAGGTGGGGCACGTCGCCCGGATCGTGGTCATCAACGTCTTCCTTCCGCCTCTCCTGGAGCTGTCTCCAGGCGCTACGAAGGAAAAGTCGGCACTCATGAGCCTGACCTTGAACCTAGCGGCGCACGGGTGTCACGAAGACACGCCGTAGTTGGCGAGAGCCTGGGACGCTCTTAGCAGCACGTTTGCACGAAGTTCATGTGGATCGAGGACCTGCGCAGCGCCCCCGAGGCGGAGCGCCAGCCGCTCCACGAGGCGAGTGTCCGTCGTCCGCAGGGTGACCACCAGACCGCCGTCCGGAGCCTCCTCCACCGACTCGCACGCGTAGTACTCAGGCACCCACCGGGCCTCCGGGTCGAGATGCAGGGTCACCACGGTGTCCTGCTCCGACGGCTGGAAGACCCCACCGGGGGAAGCCGGAGCCGGCCGGTCCGCGACCGGAGGCGGGGTCGCCGCGACGTCGAGCACCCGCGCGTCCGCCATCCGGTCGAAGCGGAACGTCCGGACCGCCTCGGAGGCGTGGCACCAGCCTTCGAGGTAGGCGACGTCGTCGACGACCACGATCCGCATGGGGTCGACGTCGCGCTCGGTCACCTCGTCCCGGCTCGGCACCCAGTAGCTGAGGTGGAGCCTGCGCCCGCTCGCGAGGGCGGCCCGGACAGCCTCTGCGGCGGCCTCGCTGGCGTTCGGCGGTCTGGCCTCGGTGCGGGCAGCCAGGCCGACCTGCCCCGCGGCGTCCTCGAGCTTGGCGAGGGCGCTGTCCAGCGCCGACCGGTCGGGCAGCCCTGGGACGGCGGCGAGGGCGCGAAGCCCGACGAGCAGAGCCACCGCCTCGTCTGGGCGCAGCCGCAGTGGCCGGTCGATCGTCGCGGCGTCGATGACGGAGATCCGGTCGGAGTCGAGGTAGTCGATGTCGATGAAGACCTCAGGCCGGTCAGGGAGCTCGCAGGTGAAGGCGAGCCGGAGGTCCTTCTCGAGCTGGTCGACGGTGATCCCGAACGCAGCGGCCGCGGCGGTCTTGGTGACGCCGGGGTGCGCCCGCAACCACGGGACGAGCGACAGCAGGCGGGCGAGCTGGCCGCTGGCGGTGCTCATGCGAGCACTCCACGGAGCTGCTTGACGACGGCGTCGCGCAGCTCCGGCGGCTCGTCGACCACCACGGACTCGCCGTACGAGGCGAGCTCGGCCGCGATCGTCCAGGCGTTCCCGAACGGCACCACGATGCGATCCCAGCCCCGGTCGTCCGCTGCCCCTGCAGCCGCGCCTTCGGCCGAGTCGCGTTCGGCTTGCGTCGGCTCCAGCTGGCGACGGCGCAGCCCGTACCCGGACCCGGGGCGCACCCGCAGCACGGCCCGCCCCGTCGGGGCGCGGTCGGCGAAGGGCTCGACCATGGCCCGGGCGTCGATGTCCGGGGGGACCTCGAAAGCCCGAGGGCGGCCGGTGGCGGTGACCGCGCCGTCGATGCGGGACAGCCGGAACACCCGTGGGGCGTCCCGGTCGGTGTCGTGGCCCACGACGTACCAGCGCCCGCGCGAGGACACCACGGCCCACGGGTGGACATGCCGGAGGGTGGCTGTCGGCTGGCCGGACGTCCGGTAGGCGAACTCGACGGGTCGTCGGACGTCGACCGCTGCGATCAAGGGGGCGAACGCCGCCTCCCCGCCGGACAGTCGCGGCTCGATGCGTGGGAGCCCTTCGGGACCGGTCTCAGCGCCGTCGGCTGCCAGCTTGAGCAGGGCCCGGGCCGCGGCCGACGCCGGGCCGGCCTCCCGCCAGACGCTGGCAGCCAGGGCGACCGCCGTGGTCTCGTCGCGGGTGAGCTCCAGTGGAGGCAGCGCGTACGCGTCGCGGTCGATCCGGTAGCCGGCGTCGTCGTCAGCGCCGTCCCCGACCGTCTCGAGCGGGATGCCGAGCTCGCGGAGCTCGTTCTTGTCCCGCTCGAACATGCGCTCGAACGCCTCGGCGCTCGGGCAGGCGCTGTAGTCGGGGATCGCCTGCCGCAGCTGCTCCTTGGTGACCGAGCGCAGGCCCTGGCTCAGGCAGAGGACCACCTGGAGCAGGCGCTCGGTCTTCGACTCAGCCACGGCACGGCTCAGCTGGCGTCGAGGAGGTCGATCACGAAGATCAGGGTGCTGCCGGACAGCCGGTGGCCGCCACCGGCGGGACCGTACGCCAGCTCGGGCGGGCAGACGAGCTCGCGGCGGCCGCCGACCCGCATGCCGGGGATGCCGTCCTGCCAGCCCTGGATGAGCCCGCGCAACGGGAACCTGATGGGCTCGCCGCGGTCCCAGGACGAGTCGAACTCCTCGCCGGTCGCGAAGTCGACGCCCACGTAGTGGACGAGCACGTTCGCTCCGGGCTTGGCCTCCGCGCCGTCGCCGACGACGAGGTCGCGGACCTGGAGCTCGGTCGGCGGCTCGCCACCGGGGAAGTCGATCTCTGGCTTCTGGCTCACGTCGGCTCCGTCGCTGGTCGTGGGTCGGTGCGCGCCCGGTCCGGGCGGCGCGGGGTCGTGCTCACTCGAGGTGCTGGTTGTCCTGTGCTCGCGGGTCCGGGCGAGGCCCAGGCTCAGTGGTAGGTACCGACGACGTCGACGACGAACACCATGACGTCGGTGCCCTTGATCCCGGCCTGGGTGTTACCAGCAGAACCGTATCCGTCCGCGGGCGGTACGACGATGAGGACACGGCTGCCGACCTTGACGCCGGGCAGGGCCGTGTCGAAGGCCTTGATCGCCTCGCCGGCACCGATGGTGAGCCCGATCGGGGTCCCGCGGCTCCACGAGGAGTCGAACTCCTTGCCGGTGCGCCAGAGGACGCCGACGTACTGCAGGATCGCGAGGTCGTTCTTGGCCAGCGGCTGCCCGGTGCCCTGGATGACCGTCTTGACGACGAGGCCCGAGGGGGCCGCGGTCTTCGGGATGGTCACCGTCGGCTTGCCGGTGTTGGTGCTCACCTGCGGGAGCGTGGCGGGCAGCGGAGCGGCTGGGGTGCCGGTCGCTGAGGCGTTGCCCGGCACGGAGGCGATCAGGTCGACGACGAAGACCAGGGTGTCGGTGCCGGTGATGCCTGCGTCCGACTGGCCTGCAGAGCCGTAGCCGTCCGCGGGCGGGATCACGAGCAGCATCCTGCTGCCGACGGTCTGCCCGACGAGTGCCTTGTCCCAGCCCGGGATGACCTGGCCCGTCCCGATCGGGAACGCGGCGGGCTGCTTGCCGAACGAGGCGTCGAAGACCTTGCCGGTGCGCCACAGCTCGCCGCTGTAGTTGGCGACCAGCAGGTCACCCTTGACGACCTTGGCGCCGGTCCCCTTGGACAGGACGACGGTCTGCAGCGTGGTGGGTGGCGTGCCGCTCGGGAGCTTCACCGTGGGCGAGGCTCCGAAGGCGCCGGTGACGGTCGGGAGGGCCGCGGCGTTGCCGGAGCCGCCGCCCGAGCTGCCGCCGGAGCACGCGGACAGGACCAGCAGGGTCAGGACGACGGCAGCGCCGACCAGGGCAACCAGACGGCGACGCACGTGAAGACCTCTCCTCGGTGTCAGGGATGCACGCCCGCGACCTGCGAGCAGGATTCGGCGAGCGGCCTGATCAGGCTACCGATGCATCCTGAGATTCCGCTGATCAGCGGCGGAGCGAGCGGTTCGCGAGGGTCGGAACGTCGCGCTCGCTCGAACCCCCGTCTCGACGAGATCTGCCGCTATCGACGATCTGCCTACATCGACTCGATGAGCTTCTGCACCCGCTCGTCCACCGCTCGGAAGGGGTCCTTGCAGAGCACCGTCCGCTGCGCCTGGTCGTTCAGCTTCAGGTGGACCCAGTCCACCGTGAAGTCGCGGCGCTTCTCCTGGGCCTTCTTGATGAACTCCCCGCGCAGGCGCGCCCGGGTGGTCTGCGGCGGGACCGACTTGGCCTGGAAGATCGCGAGGTCGCTGGCGACCCTGGTCACCTGGTCGCGACGAGCCAGCAGGTAGTAAAGACCACGCCGGCGGTCGACGTCGTGGTAGGCGAGGTCGAGCTGTGCGACCCGGGACGACCCCAGCGTGAGGTCGTGCTTGGCCCGGTAGCGGTCGATCATCGTCTGCTTGACCACCCAGTCGATGTCTCGGTCGACCAAGGTGAGGTCGCCGGTGTCGATCGCGGTGAGCGTGCGCTCCCAGAGCTCGAGCACCTGCGCGTCGACCGAGCCGGGCTCGGCGCCCCCGCGGCGCTCGACGAAGTCCTTGGCCCTCGTGAGGTACTCGGTCTGGATGTCGAGCGCGCTCACCTCGCGTCCGTTGGCGAGCTTGACCGGTCGACGCCCGGTGGTGTCGTGGCTGATCTCGCGGATGGCCCTGATCGGGTTCTCCAGGGTGAGGTCGCGCATCACCGTCGCCCGCCTCGATCATCCGCAGCACGAGGTCGGTGGCGCCCAGCTTCAGCAGCGTGGTGGGCTCGGCCATGTTGGAGTCGCCGACGATGACGTGCAGCCGGCGGTAGCGCTCGGCGTCGGCGTGCGGCTCGTCCCGGGTGTTGATGATCGGGCGGCTGCGCGTGGTGGCGCTGGAGACGCCCTCCCAGATGTGCTCGGCGCGCTGGCTGAGGCAGAACACGGCACCCCGTGGGGTCTGCAGCACCTTCCCGGCGCCGCAGACGAGCTGGCGGCTCACGAGGAACGGGATGAGGACCTCGGCGAGCCGGGCGAAGTCGCCGGCCCGGGTGACCAGGTAGTTCTCGTGGCAGCCGTAGGAGTTGCCGGCCGAGTCGGTGTTGTTCTTGAAGAGGTAGACGTCCCCGGGGATGCCCTCCTCGTGCAGGCGGCGCTCCGCGTCGACGAGCAGGCCCTCGAGGATGCGCTCGCCGGCCTTGTCGTGGGCGACGAGCTCGCGGACGTCGTCGCACTCGGGGGTGGCGTACTCCGGGTGGCTGCCGACGTCGAGGTAGAGGCGGGCGCCGTTCCGCAGGAAGACGTTGCTGCTGCGACCCCAGGAGACGACGCGGCGGAAGAGGTAGCGCGCGACCTCGTCAGGGGAGAGCCGGCGCTGCCCGCGGAAGGTGCACGTGACGCCGTACTCGGTCTCGATCCCGAAGATCCGCCGGTCCATGGACGCAGCCTAGGCTCCTCGCCTTCCCGGCGCGGCCTGCGGCCCGCCGAAGATCATGTCGGGCGGATCACGGTCAAGGCGTTGGGCCAACGGGTCGAAGGGCAAGGGTGGGACGAACTCGAGCGCACTTCTCTGCCACGCCGCATCGCCATGCCGCGGTCTCTGCTGCCTCTCCGGTGCCTCAGCGCTGGCGTCAGCTCGGCCTGCTGACGGTCGTCGCCGTGGTGGCGGCCATCCTCAGCATCCCCGCCTCGGCGACGACGAAGCCCGTGGTCCCGGTGCCCAAGGTGCACCTGCCGGCGGCCGCCGAGGCCCTGTCGCCCTACGTCCCGCAGGACTCCTGCGACCCCGGCCCCAAGCCCGGTGTCACCGACTTCAAGAACCTGATGCTGGCGACCTACAAGCGCGGCAGCGACGGCGGCATCTCGCGCGCCTGCTCCGACGGTGCGACGTCCGAGCACAAGGAGGGTCGGGCCTGGGACTGGATGCTCAACATCAACAACCCCACCGACCACGCGACCGCCACCGCCGTGCTCGACATGGCTGCTGGCGCCGGGCCCCGGCGGCGCGCCGGCCTGGAACGCGCGCCGGTTCGGGATCATGTACATCATCTGGGACAAGAAGATCTGGGGCGCCTACTCGGCGAGCCAGGGCTGGCGTCCGTACGTCGGAGCGTCCGAGCACACCGATCACATCCACTTCTCGTTCTCCTGGGCCGGCGCCATGGCGCACACGTCCTGGTGGACCGGGAGGGTCGCGGCCACCGACTACGGCCCCTGCGTCACGGTGACCGGTCAGCCGGCGGCTCCGTACCGCACCCCGAACCCGAAGCCCTGCGCGGCGCCCGCCAAGGGGACCAGCAGCGGCTCGACCGTGTACGCCAGCTACGGCGACCAGGACGCGCACGTGCTCGCGCTGCAGAAGAAGCTCAAGGTCACGCCGGCCACCGGCTACTTCGGCCCGATCACCCGGGCCGCGGTGATGGCGTACCAGAAGGCCCACCACCTGACGGCGACCGGCGTCGTCAGCACCGATCTCGCCCGCACGCTGGGCCTGGTCACGACGCCCAAGCCACCGGCGAAGCCGGCACCGAAGAAGACGGTGTCGATCATCGCGCGGCCTGGTGATCGCAGTGCGCTCGTGGTCAAGCTCCAGCGCCTGCTGAAGGTCACGCCGACGTCGGGCCTGTACGGGCCGAAGACGACCGCAGCCGTGGCGCGGTTCCAGCAGGCGCACCGGCTCCCGCCCTCCGGCATCCTCGACGCGGTCACCGCGCACCGCATCGGTCTGGTCGCCTGAGTCTTCGGCCGACGAGGCGAGCAAGACTGGACCGCATGGAGCCCCTTGATGCACTGGCCGAGACGACCCCGGCCGAGCTGACACTGGCCGAGCACGACACTGGCCGAGCTGGGGCGGCCGAGGTCGCGCTGCCCGACTCCAGCTGGTCGCGCGCGGTGCGACCGAGCTCGCCGCGCAGTACTGCTCCCCAGCGCTGTTCAACCACAGCGTGCGGTCGTACGTCTGGGCCGCATCCCTGGGCGCCGCGGAGGGGATCGCCTTCGACGCCGAGCTGCTCTACGTGGCGGCGCTGCTGCACGACCTCGGCCTGGTGACGGCGTTCGACAGCCACGCCCTGCCGTTCGAAGAGGCGGGCGGCCACGTGGCGTGGGCCTTCGCCGCCGGTGCCGGCTGGCCGGCGCCCAGAGGACAGGGTGTCCGAGGTGATCGTCGCCCACATGGCCGATGCGGTCGACGTCGAGCTCGATCCGGAGGGGTACCTGCTCGAGGCAGCCACCGGCCTGGACATCTCAGGCCGGGGCGCCGCAGCGCTGGCCGGCGGCCGTCCGGGGTCCGTGGTCGCGCGGTGGCCTCGGCTGACGCTGCCGACCGAGTTCGTGGCTGCTTCGAGGACCAGGCCGGCGAAAGCCGGACAGCACCGCGGCAGCGGCCGTGAGCAGCGGGATCGCCGACCGGCTCGCGCCAACGTGCTCGAACCGGCGGGGCCTAGCTCGCGAGGAGCTCGGTCAGGCGCTCCGGGGTGAGCCGACGGAACTTCCGGGTAGCCGGGCGCTTGCGGTCCAGCGTCGCGACCTCGAGCTGCCCGGGATCGATGGTCCGCGCCTCGGCGCCACCGTGCTGGCCGAGGACGTCCACGGCCAGCCGGAGGGCGGCCCCGACGCTCGAGGTCCTCGGCATACTGCTCGGCGAGGGCCGTGGTCATGGCCTCCGCGTCCCCCGCCCATCGCGACGAAGCCGTGCTCGTCGGCGACCGAGCCGTCGAAGGTGAGCCGGTACAGCTGGTCGGCCTCGCTGGTGTCCCCGACCTCGGCCACCACGATCTCGACCTCGTACGGCTTGTCGCTGCTCGGTGAAGATCGTGCCGAGGGTCTGGGCGTAGGCGTTCGCGAGGCCGCGGCCGGTGACGTCGCGGCGGTCGTAGGAGTAGCCGCGCATGTCGGCGAGCCGCACGCCGGCGACCCGCAGGTTCTCGAACTCGTTGTACTTGCCGACCGCCGCGAACGCGATCCGGTCGTAGATCTCGCTCACCTTGTGCAGGGCGCGCGACGGGTTCTCGGCGACGAAGGCGATGCCGTCGGCGTACTGGACGACGATGACGCTGCGGCCGCGGGCGATGCCCTTGCGTGCGTAGTCCGCCTTGTCCTTGATGATCTGCTCGGGCGAGACGTAGAACGGCATGGACACGGGCGGTCCTCCTGGGCGGTCAGCGGTCGAGCGCAGGGCGGTTGGACTGCGGTGGCGAGGATCAGTGAGGCGAGGATCCGGCTGGGACGGATCGCTGGCGCCGTCATGGGCGAGCGGGCCGTCCGGCGGACTGGCGACCGCACGCGGACTCGACGACCGCGCCGAGCTCGTCCTCGCCGATCCTGCGGTAGCCGTCGGCCGTGATCGAGACCACGACCGGGAAGATCCGGCGGGAGAGGTCGGGGCCGCCGGTGGCGGAGTCGTCGTCGGCGGCGTCGTAGAGCGCCTGCACGCAGACCCGCGACGACGTCGGCCTCCGGTTGAGCCGCGCGAGTAGAGCTTCTTCAGCGAGCCGCGGGCGAACATCGAGCCCGGAGCCCACCGAGTGGAACCCGTGCTCCTCGTAGCGGCCGCCGGTGACGTCGTAGGAGAAGATCCGGCCGAGGCCGGCGTCGAGGTCGTAGCCGGCGAACAGCGGGACGACGGCGAGGCCCTGCATGGCCATCGCCGAGGTTGTCGCGGATCAGCGCGGCGAGCCGGTTCGCCTTGCCGTCGAGCGAGAGCTGCATGCCCTCGATCTTCTCGTAGTGCTCGAGCTCGACCTGGAAGAGCCGCACCATCTCGACCGCGAGGCCGGCGGTGCCGGCGATGCCGACGCAGGAGAACTCGTCGGCCGGGAACACCTTCTCGATGTCGCGCTGGGCGATGATGTTGCCCATCGTGGCCCGGCGGTCGCCGGCCATGAGCGACGCCGCCGTCGAACGTCGCGGCGACGATCGTCGTGCCGTGCGGCGCGTCCGACGCGTCCCGGCGCGGGAGCGTCCGCGAGCCCGGCAGCAGCTCGGGCGAGTGTCCTCGCAGGAAGTCGCTGAACGACGACGTTCCTGGCTCCATGAAGGACCCGGGCAACCTGCCGGTGCCCTCCTGGCGACCGACGCTCACCGGCTACTCGCCGCCCTTCTGCACGAAGCCACGGACGAACTCCTCGGCGTTCGTCTCGAGCACCTCGTCGATCTCGTCGAGGATGGAGTCGACGTCGCTGTCGAGCGCGGCCTTCCGCTCCGCGACCGCGGCGCCGTCGTCCTCGGGTGGCGGTGTCTCGTCAACCTCGTCCGAGCGTCGAGTGGCGCGATCCTGGCCGCCGGTGTCCTTCTCGGTCATGTCGTCCTCTCTCTCCTCCGGTCCCCTCACTCGACCCTAGTAGTCGGCGCCACCCTGCGTGCGCGTGAGGTGTCACGACATCCGAACTCGCTCGGCGGCGCGGTCCAGCGCCGCGTCCGGCAGCCGGCGCCGGAGGTCGGTTAGCCCGGACGGGTGCTTCCTGTTGACTACGGAGCGTGGTACTCCTTGACTCATGGTTACGAACGTCGCCCGACGGCGCCGCGACAGCGGCGTGCGCCTCGTCGATGCCGTGACCGCCGGCACCACCGTCCTCGCCGTGCTGGCGACCGGGGTCGTGGCCAGCCTGTTCGTCTCCCAGCCCGCCGGCGCGAGCACGCCGACCCCCGCGGGCCCGGCTGCCGGTCCCGCGCAAGGCTCGGTCGCGCCGACACCGTCCGCCAGCCCGAGCGGCAGCCTCCGGACACCCATGAAGGCGCCGACCCCGAGCCTGACCCCGACTGCAGCGGCGCCGTCTGCAGGGGCGCCAACCGCGCCGGCCGCGAGCGCGAAGCCCTCCTCAGCCGCACCGGCCATGACGCAGCCGGCGTCCACCCCGCACCAGACGACGGCCCCCAAGGCGCCGGCCCAGCCGACGAAGGTCGCCACAACCGCTCCTCAGCCGGTGGCGACCAAGACGACCACCAAGCCGGCGCCGGTCAAGACCTCGACACCGACCCCCGCACCGACGCTGCCTCGACCGTCAGGATTCCCGACGACCGGCGGGTCGTGATGGAGCGCCCCAGGGCGCCAGACCACGCAGACCTCGAGCGCCGGTCGCAGAGCTGGCCGCTGTGGGGCGGCACCGCGTTGCTCGTCGTCTCGCCCGCTGCCGGGCCGCGGGCGCTCAAGGAGGCCAGGAAGGCCGTCGACGAGATCGTCATGGCTGTCGACGCCGCGTGCAGCAGGTTCCGCGCCGACTCCGAGGTCACCGCGCTCGCTGCCGCCGGTGGTCAGCCCTTCGCCGTCTCCCCCACGCTGCTCGCAGCCGTCGAGGTCGCGCTGCGTGCCGCCGAGCTGACCGATGGTGCCGTGGACCCCACACTCGGGAACGCCATGGTCGCGGCAGGCTACGACGAGTCGCTCGAGCTGCTCCCCATCGACCGGCCGGAGCCGTCGGTGCGCGTGACCAGGACGGCGAGCTGGCGGGACGTCACGGTCGACCTCGAGGCGTCGACGGTGCAGGTACCGGCCGGCGTGCTGCTGGACCTCGGTGCCACCGCGAAGGCTCTCGCGGCCGATCAAGGCGCCGCGGCTGCGCGCGAGCGGATCGGAGCCGGCGTCCTGGTCTCGCTGTGCGGTGACCTCAGCGTCGTGGGAACCGAACCGGACGAGGCCTGGACGATCCAGCTGCTCGAACGACCCGACGACGCGACGGGACCACTGGTCGACGTCTACGACGGCGGCGTCGCGACGTCGACGACCCGCGCACGTCGCTGGCTCGTCTCCGGCCAGCCGTTCCACCACCTGCTCGACCCGCGCACCGGACTGCCTGCGCCTGAGGTCTGGCGGACCGTGACGGTCTCCGCCGCGGACTGCGTGGACGCGAACACCGCCTCGACCGCCACCGTCGTCAAGGGCGCAGCGGCCTGGAGTGGCTCGCCGGCACGGGCCTGCCGGCCAGGGTGGTCGCCGCCGACGGAACGGTGCACGCGCTGAACGGCTGGCCCGCCGACCGCTGGCCCGCCGTCCCCAGCGGTACCGGGTGACGTCGTGACCGCACTGCTGGCGGACCCCAAGCTCACGTGGTACCTCGTCAGAGCCACCGGCCTGGTCCTGCTTGTCGTGTTCACCCTGAGCACCGCGCTGGGCATCCTCAGCGTGACGGGCAAGGCCGGCGGGCGGGTCCCTCGGTTCGTCCAGACGGACCTGCACCGCCGGCTGAGCCTGCTGTCCCTGGTGCTGCTGCTCGCGCACATCCTCACCTCGGTGCTGGACAGCTACGTCAGCATCACGCTGGTCGACTCGGTGGTCCCGTTCGTCGGCAGCTACCGACCGCTGTGGCTCGGCTTCGGCGCCCTGGCGCTGGACGTGCTGCTCGTGGTCACCGTCACCAGCCTGCTGCGTCATCGGCTGCAGCCGCGCCTGTGGCGGGCCGTCCACGTCACCTCGTACGCAGCCTGGGTCCTGGTGGTGCTGCACACCCTCGGGACCGGGACCGATGCCAAGCGGCTCCCGGTGCTCGCACTGACCTCGGTCTGCGTCCTGACCGTCGCGGGGCTCCTCGTCCACCGCCTGCTGGTCCTCCCGAGGACCGGCCCTGTGGTGCGCTGGAGCGGTCTGGTCGCCGTTCCGTTGGCGTTGCTGCTGATGGTCGGCTGGGCTGTGCAGGGGCCGTTGGCTCCCGGCTGGAGCCACCGCGCCGGCACCCCGACCTCCGGCGGCTCAGCCAGTGGCTCGCAGGCTCAGCGATGAGCGAGGCGATGCGGCTGCTGCGTGGCTTGCGGGCTGACGGTCGCGCGCTCACCGTCGCCGAGCACCTCGCCGCGCACGGAGCGCTGGCCACGGCCGACGTGCTGAGCCCGGATGCCATCGTGGCCATCGCCGAGGCCGCGGGTGTCCGTGGCCGTGGTGGCGGTGGCTATCCGTTGGCAGCCAAGCTGCGTGCTGTCCGGGCAGCGCCGCGCTCGACCAGGTCGCCGATCGTCGTGGTCAACGCTGCGGAGAGCGAGCCCTCGTCGCGCAAGGACCACCTCCTGCTGACCCGCACTCCGCACCTGGTCCTTGACGGCGCTGAGCTGGCCGCCCGTGCCATCGGCGCCCACGAGATCGTGGTCAGGGTGCACGCCTCCCCCGATCCGCCCGACGGCGTCGCGAGCCCGTCCATGTCTGACGCCGTCGCCGTGGCGTTGACCGAGCGCGGCAGCGGCTCCCGCCTGCGCGTGCGGATCGAGGCTGCACCGCCGCGGTACGTCGCGGGCGAGGCCTCGGCCGTGGTCGGCCACCTGTCGGGTCACGAGGCAGTGCCACGGATGAAGCCGCCGCGGCTGGCGCACCGCGGGGTGGACGGCCGTCCGACGTTGGTGTCCAACGTCGAGACGCTGGCCCAGCTGCGCCTGGCCGTCGCGCACGGACCTGCGTGGTTCCGGACGGTCGGGCCCGCTGACGAGCCGGGAACGATGCTCGTCACGCTGCTGGGCGCGCTGGCACGGCCGGGCGTGGTGGAGGCACCCGTCGCGAGCACGGTCGGTCAGCTCGTCGCGGCGTGCGGCGGCGTGACGTCGATGCCCTCGGCGGTCCTCGTCGGCGGGTACGGCGGATGCTGGGTTCGCCCCGATCAGGCCGTGGACGTCGCGGTCAGCCACGCCGGGTTGCGCCTGCTCGGGGGTCGTTCGGCGTTGGGACTGGTCGCCGTCCTGCCGGCGGAGTCCTGCGTGGTCGCGGAGACGGCCCGGCTCGTCCGCTGGCTCGCCTCGCAGGGAGCCGGACAGTGCGGTCCGTGCGTCAACGGGCTGCCCGCGTTGGCTGACGCGTGCGCGGCGCTGGCCGCCGGCGGGGGCGCCGCCACGGCTCCCGCGCTGCTCGGACGCTGGGCCGCCATGGTCGACGGGCGCGGTGCCTGCCACCACCCGGACGGGGTGGCCGTCCTCGTGCGCTCGCTGCTGAGCAGCTTCGCCGCGCAGGTGGCGAGCCATGCTGCCGGCGAGAAGTGCTTGGCTGGCAACGCGCCGAGCGTGCTCGCCGCTCCCGCAGCCCGCACTCGCACCGGCACTGGCACGGGCACTGGCGGGACGGAGCTGACGATGAGCGATCGCGCGGAGCAAGGTCAGGCCCTCCTCCAGGTGGACTGGATTCGGTGTGACAAGCAGGGCCTGTGCATGGAGCTCCTGCCGGAGCTCATCACGCCGGACGACTGGGGTTATCCGATGGTGGCCGGACCCGTCCCTCCGCACCTGCGCAAGCTCGCCGAGCGCGCCAGGACTGCCTGCCCGTCGATGGCGCTGCGGCTCACGACCTAGGAGGGCCGGCGCTCAGCGCGGCGACGAGGTCGGCTGCGTGCGGGCAGCGGTCCAGCAGCGCGCCGACGTGCTCCTTGGTGCCCCGCAACGGTTCCAGGGTCGGGACACGTTGCAGCGACTCGCTCCCCGGGACGTCGAAGATCACCGAGTCCCACGACGCCGCAGCGACCTCGTCGCCGTAGCGGCGCACGCACTCGCCGCGGAAGTACGCCCGGGTGTCGTCCGGCGGCCTCGACACCGCGGCCGTGATGTCGTCCTCGGTGAGCAGGCGATCGAAGCGCCCCTTGGCCGCGAGCCGTTGGTACAGCCCCTTCTCGGGGCGGACGTCGGAGTACTGGAGGTCGATGGCCTGCAGCCGGGCGTCGTTCCAGTCCAGCCCGTCGCGGTCACGGTAGGCCTGCAGGATCTCCAGCTTGGCGACCCAGTCGAGCTCTCGGGACAGGCTCATGAGGTCCGTGCTGAGGCGGCCGAGCACCGACTCCCACCGATCCAGCACGTCGCGGGTCTGCGCGTCGGCGTCCGAACCCCAGCGGTCCTCGACGTACTTGCGAGCCTGGTCGAAGTACTCGAGCTGGAGCTCCACCCCGGTCAGCCGGCGGCCGTCGCGCAGCTCGACGGTGCGCTTGAGGGTCGGGTCGTGCGAGAGCGAGTGCAGCGCCGTGACCGGGCGCACCAGGGAGAGGTCGGCGTCGAGCCAGTCGTCCTCGATCATGGCGAGGACCAACGACGTGGTGCCGAGCTTGAGGTACGTCGAGATCTCGGCCAGGTTCGCGTCGCCGATGATGACGTGCAGCCTGCGGTACTTCTCGGCGTCGGCGTGCGGCTCGTCCCTGGTGTTGATGATCGGGCGCTTGAGCGTGGTCTCCAGCCCGACCTCGACCTCGAAGAAGTCGGCGCGCTGGCTGATCTGGAAGCCGTCCTCGCGGCCGTCCTGGCCGATGCCGACCCGGCCGGAGCCGCACACCACCTGACGGGAGACGAAGAACGGGGTGAGGTGCCGGACGATCGAGGCGAAGGGCGTCTGGCGGCGCATGAGGTAGTTCTCGTGCGTGCCGTACGAGACGCTCTTGTTGTCGGTGTTGTTCTTGTAGAGCGTGATCGGGAGCGCCTGCGGCAGACGCAGGGCGAGCTCGGCGGCCCTCGCCATCACGCGCTCCCCCGCCTTGTCCCAGCGCACGCCGTCCAGCGGGTTGGTGATCTCCGGCGAGGAGTACTCCGGGTGCGCGTGGTCGACGTAGAGCCGGGCCCCGTTGGTCAGGATGATGTTCGCCAGCCCGAGGTCCTCGTCGGTGAGCGCGCTCGCGTCGGCCAGGGAGCGGTCGAGCTCGAACCCGCGGGCGTCGCGGAGCGGGGACTCCTCCTCGAAGTCCCAGCGCGGCGGGCGGCTGCGCAGGACCCCGGCGGCGTACGCGTTGACCACCTGCGAGGACGCGAGCATCGGGTTGGCGCCCGGCTGGCCGGGCACGGAGATCCCGTACTCGGTCTCGATCCCCATCACGCGGCGAACGGTCATGGTTCGAGCCTACGTCTCGGGCCAGGGGCGCGCCGGTAGCTCGCGACGCAGTCCTGAGACGGCCGGTGACACAGCCGAGCCCGTCGCTGCGCCTACAGGTACTGGCCCGTGTTGGCGACGGTGTCGATCTGCCGACCCGCCTCGGTGCCCTTCTTGCCCTGCACCAGGGTCCGGATGAAGACGATGCGCTCACCCTTCTTGCCGGAGATCCGCGCCCAGTCGTCGGGGTTGGTGGTGTTGGGGAGGTCCTCGTTCTCCTTGAACTCGTCGAGGCAGGCGTCCAGGAGGTGACCGACCCTGATGCCGCGCTGCCCGCGGTCGAGGAGGTCCTTGATGGCCATCTTCTTGGCTCGCGCCACGATGTTCTCGATCATGGCGCCGGAGTTGAAGTCCTTGAAGTACAGGGTCTCCTTGTCGCCACCCGCGTACGTGACCTCCAGGAACTGGTTGTCCTCGGTCTCGCTGTACATGGCCTCGACGGCGCGCTGGATCATCGCGGCGCACGCGGCGTCCTTCGACCCGCCGTTCTCGGCGAGGTCGTCGGCGTGCAGCGGGAGCTCGGAAGTGAGGTACTTCGCGAAGATGTCGCGGGCGGCCTCGGCGTCCGGGCGCTCGATCTTGATCTTGACGTCGAGCCGGCCCGGTCGCAGGATCGCGGGGTCGATCATGTCCTCGCGGTTGGACGCCCCGATGACCAGGACGTTCTCCAGGCTCTCGACGCCGTCGATCTCGCTCAGCAGCTGCGGGACGATCGTGTTCTCGACGTCGGAGGAGACCCCAGAGCCGCGGGTGCGGAACAGGGAGTCCATCTCGTCGAAGAACACGATGACGGGCGTGCCCTCGGACGCCTTCTCCCTGGCACGCTGGAAGACGAGCCGGATGTGGCGCTCGGTCTCGCCGACGTACTTGTTCAGCAGCTCCGGGCCCTTGATGTTGAGGAAGTACGAGCGGCCCTCGGGCCGGCCGGTGCGCTCGGCGACCTTCTTCGCGAGCGAGTTCGCGACCGCCTTGGCGATCAGCGTCTTGCCGCAGCCTGGCGGGCCGTACAGCAGGATCCCCTTCGGCGGCTTGAGCTGGTGCTCGCGGAAGAGATCGGGGTGCAGGTACGGGAGCTCGACGGCGTCGCGGATCGTGTCGATCTGCGGGCCGAGGCCACCGATGTCCTCGTAGTCGATGTCGGGCACCTCTTCGAGGACGAGCTCCTCGACCTCGGACTTCGGGATGCGCTCGTAGACATAGCCCGAGCGGGGCTCCAGCAGCAGCGAGTCGCCGGCCCGCAGCGGACCGCCGTCGAGCGTGGCGGCCATCCGCACCACGCGCTCCTCGTCGGCGCGGCCGAGCACGAGTGCCCGCTCGCCGTCCTCGAGGATCTCCTTGAGCATGACGATCTCGCCGATCGACTCGAAGCCCATGGCCCTGATGACGTTGGTGGCCTCGTTGAGCATGACCTCCTGGCCGCGCTGGAGCTCGTCCAGCGGGACCTCAGGGCTGACCGCGACCCGCAGCTTGCGGCCGGCGGTGAAGATGTCAGCCGTGCCGTCGTCGTGGGACTCCAGGAAGATGCCGAACCCGGAGGGCGGCTGGGCCAGCCGGTCGATCTCCTCCTTGAGCGCGACGATCTGGTCGCGCGCCTCCCGAAGGGTGCTGGTGAGGCGATCGTTACGGGCTCCAGCAGCGCTGAGCTCGGCCTCACGCGCGGCGAGCTGCTCCTCGAGCGCGCGCAGGCGCATCACTCGCGCTTCGTCTTCGTACGTAGCCATGGTGCCTACCTCCCGCCGGTGCGGTCAGATCGACCCTACCTTTGTCCTGGCCGATAGCCACCCGCAGCCTCTGGGTGTCTCGTCGGCGTGTTCGGTGGCGGGCTCAACCCGTTTGCGCGACGAGTTGGTCTCCTTGGGCCCGCCACGACAGGGACACGGTCTTGTCAGGGCAGCAACGGGGAACCGTCGGGGTCGAGAACGTGGAGCCGACCACCTGGACCCCCTGCGCCGTGAGGTGCAGGGCGCTGACGAGCACCTGGCTGGACGGCTTCACCAGCGTCTGGTTGAGCTGGGTGGCGGCGCCGGAGCCGGTCAGCGTGTAGACGCCGCTCGGCGGGCTGCCCGCGCCGGCTGCGCACTCCGCGACGACGGCCTCGGTCCCTGGGAGCACGACGACGGCGCCGCTCGCGATGACGTGCACCCCGACCGTCTGCGGGCACTGGAGCTGGATGCGGAGCAGGGCGAGGGCGGAGGCGTCCACGGGGTGGGCGGTCGGCGTCGGCGTCGGGCTGGCCGGCGGGCTCGCACTCGTCGTCGCGGTGGTGCTCGCTGACGGGGTGGGGGCGACGGCGGTACCGCGGACGCTGACCGACGGGCTCGGCGTTGGTGTCAGCGTCGGAGCCAGGCTGGTCGGCGCGGTCACCGACGGCTCGGCCTCGGCCGCCTGGCTCGATGCCGGGGCGCCGCACGCGGTCGCCAGCAGCGAGACCAGCGCGAGGGCGCCCGTGAGCCCGAGGGCTCGAGCGAGGGTGAGACCAAGGACCATGAGGTGCCAACCGGTGCGTAACGGACAGAACGGATTCGCGAGGGTAACCCGCTGATCTGTGAGCGCCGCTCAGGTTCCCGGCGTGTCGACGGCCGGTGTTCCGGCGGTCGCTTCCTGGCTGGCTGCCTGGGTGGGTCCGTGGGAGGTTTCCACCTCCACCGCCGACGAGTCCTCGGAGCCTGGCGGAGCAGGCGGGGTGGGCACCAGGACGGCCTCGAGCTCGGCCGCGGCCTTGGCCGGACGGCGCCGGCGGACCGGTGGGGTGACGCCGTCCGCGAGGCGTCGAGAGGTCACCAGGAAGCCGGTGTGGCCGATCATCCGGTGGTCCGGTCGCACGGCTAGCCCTTCGACGTGCCATCCCCGCACCATCGACTCCCAGGCGGCCGGCTCGGTGAACGTCCCGTGCGCGCGGAGACCTTCGACGGTGCGGGAGAGCTGCGTCGTCGTCGCGACGTAGGCGAGGACCACGCCACCGGGGACGAGCGCGGACGACACGAGGTCGAGGCACTCCCACGGAGCCAGCATGTCGAGCACGACCCGGTCGACCTCCTGCTCCCCGACGGCCTCCTGCAGGTCCCCCACCGTCAGGGTCCAGGCCGGGTGCGGCCCGCCGAAGAAGGTCTCGACGTTGGTGCGCGCGATGGCCGCGAAGTCCTCGCGGCGCTCGTACGAGGAGACGGAGCCCTCGTCACCGACGGCACGCAGCAGCGCGCAGGTGAGCGCTCCGGACCCGACACCGGCTTCGAGCACCCTCGCGCCCGGGTAGATGTCAGCCATCGTGACGATCTGGCCGGCGTCCTTGGGGTAGACCACGGCGGCACCCCTCGGCATCGACAGGACGAAGTCCGAGTAGAGCGGCCGAAGCGCGAGGTACTCCACGTTGCCGGTGCTACGCACGACCACGCCCTCCGGCGAGCCGATGAGGGCGTCGTGCTCGATCGCGCCCTTGTGGGTGTGGAACTCCTTGCCCTCGGTCAGCGTGACCGTGTGCATCCGCCCCTTGGGGTCAGTCAGCTGGACCCGGTCCCCGACACGCAGCAGCCCGCGGCGGTGCGCGGCACCCGTCGGCTCGGTGCTGGGGAGCTGGGCGGCGGCGGGGTCGGTCACGGGGCGCAAGGCTACCGGGGCGTCAGACTCCCGAGAGCAGTCGTTGCGCGTCAGCGCCCGCAAGGACACCCAGGACCTGGCCGCCGGGATCGACCACGAGGTACTCGGTGGCGGGGGTGGTGAGCAGCGCACCGAGCAACGACTCTCCCGTGAGGTCGCCGCGCAGCACGAGCTCCGGGCTCAGCGCGCGGGCGACGTCGTCGACGTTGACCCAGGGGCGGCGTTCGACCGGGGTGGCCGACACCGCGGCCTCGCTGACCAGACCGGTGGTGCGGCCGGTCGCGTCGGTGACCACCAAGGCGCGGGCCCCGCTGGCCTGCAGCTGTCGCAGCGCCTCGGCCAGCGGAGTGCCGGCTTGCACACCCACGCAGCGCCGCACGAGGTCCCGCAACGCGAAGTCCTGCATCTTGGCGCGGACCTTCGCGACCCGCATCGCCTGCACGGAGCCTGCCCACAGCACGTACGCGATGATCGCGGCCCAGATGATGATCAGCGTGTTCGGCGCGTAGCCGTAGTACCAGCCCAGCAGGAACGGCGAGGCGGCCGTGAGCACCGCGACACCGCGCCCCACGTAGGACGCCACGAGCTGACCGGTGAGCTCGCGGCCGGTGATCTTCCAGACGGCATCGGCCAGCATGGCTCCGCCGTCCAGCGGCAACCCGGGCAGCAGGTTGTAGATGCCGACCAGCAGGTTCGACAACGCGAGCTGGAAGACGATCACGTGGGTGACCGTGGGCTCGGGGAAGAGCTGCAGGCCGATCCAGCCGGCGAGCGCGAGGACGAGGGTTGCTGCCGGACCTGCAGCGGCGATGGCGAAGTCACCGCCCGGGGTCGGGGTCGCGCGGTGGTAGGACGTCACGCCGCCGAGCATCGACAGGGAGACCGAGCTGACGCGCAGCCCCTGGATCTTGGCGACGGCCGCGTGCGCCAGCTCGTGGACGAGGATCGAGAGGTAGAGGAGGACGGCGAACGCGAACGCGAGGACGTACTTGCCGTCGCCGAGCGTGCTGTCGACGTCATCCAGGCGTGGGATGAACGCGAGGGCGATGAGGCCCACCATCAGGAAGAGCGACCACTCGGCGTAGATCGGCACGCCCAGGAATCGCCCGACCTTCAGCCGGCCTGCCGGCGTGTCCGCAGCCACCTCTCGATGCTAGTCGGCGCTCGAGCGTCGGCTGTCCGCGTGTTGCCCGTCACTGTCGGAGGGCTCGCCTACAGTCGGGTTCGTGAGCATCGCCGCCGATCCCTGCATCGCTGAGCCCGCAGCCGCTGGCGCGCTCGCGGGGCTGGAGACCGGCACCGGCTCGCTCGACGAGCGCCCCGACGGCCCCTCCCTCTCGCCTTCCCGGGCCTCGGACTTCATGACCTGCCCGTTGCTCTACCGCTTCCGCGTGATCGACCGCCTGCCGCGGGTCCCCAGCCCCGCAGCGACCCGCGGGACCGTGATCCACGCGGTGCTCGAGCGCCTCTTCGACCTCCCCGCCGTCGATCGCACGCTCGAGCGCGCCGCGTCGATGGTCGCTCCCGAGTGGGAGGCCCTGCTCGCCGCCGAGCCCGAGCTCGCGTCACTGCTGGCGGAGGAGCCAGCCGCTGATGCCCTGCCCGGGTTCCTCGCCGAGTCCGCCGCCCTGCTCGAGCGCTACTTCTCGCTGGAGGACCCCACCCGGCTCGAGCCCGCCGAGCGCGAGCTCAAGGTGCAGGTCGAGCTCTCCTCAGGCCTGGTGCTGCGTGGGTACGTCGACCGGCTCGACGTCGCACCCTCCGGCGACGTCCGCGTCGTCGACTACAAGACCGGTCGGGCGCCCGGTGTCGGCTTCGAGGCCAAGGCGATGTTCCAGATGCGCTTCTACGCGCTGGCGCTCTGGCGGATGCACGGACGGATCCCGCGGCTGCTGCAGCTCCTCTACCTCGGCAGCGGTGAGGTGCTCCGGTACTCCCCCGACGAGGCGGATCTGCTCGCCACCGAGGTCAAGGTCAAGGCGTTGTGGGAGGCCATCGCGCGGGCCACGGAGACGGGTGACTGGCGACCGAAGCCCTCACGTCTGTGCGACTGGTGCGACTTCAAGACGTTCTGCCCCGAGTTCGGTGGGACCCCGCCGCCGCTTCCCGAGCTTGGCTCAGTCGGCTGAGCCGGCTGAGCCGATCGCGGCTGGCTAGGCCAGCCGGCTCCGCAGCACGTCGAGGTCGACCTCGTCGAGAGACTCCACGATCAGCCGTCCCGGCGCAGCCGCGATCGGTGCGGCGCTGGGCACGGCGATCACCTGGCAGCCGGCAGCAGTTCCTGCGGCCACCCCTGGGGGAGAGTCCTCGAGCACCACGCACCGACGCGGGTCGACGCCGAGCCGCGCGCACGCGGTCAGGTACGGCTCGGGGTTGGGCTTGAGCTGCGTGACCTCGTCACCGGCGACCGTGACGTCGAAGCGCAGCGTCGGGAGCGCCGTGAGCACGGCCGTCATGTGCGCCCGGATCGACGACGACACCAGGGCCAGCGGAAGCCCGGCCGCGCGCACCGCCGTCACCAGCTCCAGCGCGCCGCGTCGTGGCGTGATGGTCGACGCGAGCTGTCGGGTCATGGCCTCCTCGAGCCACCGCTCGACCACGGCCTGCGGGACGTCGGAGCTGGTGCGCTCACGCATGTACGCGGCGGCCACCCCGAGGTTGGTCCCGAGCAGCTCGGCGTGGTTCGCAGGGCCCCACGCTGCCGCCGAGCCGGGTGACCGTCTCGAGCTCTGCCTCGTACCACTGCGGTTCGGTGTCGACGAGCAGTCCGTCCATGTCGAACAGGACCGCCTGCAGGGTGGACGCGGCAGGCACGGCTCGACCGGTCCCGGGCTGGTCCAGGGTGGCGTCGTCCAACGTCGGGCTCATCTCGCCAAGGGTATCGGCAGCCCGGAGTCGTCCTGGCCGTGACCACCTCGAGCCCAGCGCTGGGACGGCCCGGCCGGCGTGGCACCCCCTAGGCTGAAGGGAGGCTGGCGCTCAGGTCCGGCCGCGATGTTCGGAGGACTGCGTGATCGAGCTCGATGGCGTGCCGGAGCTGGTCGATCCGGTCATGATCGCCGCGTTCGAAGGCTGGAACGACGCAGGCGACGCCGCCACCGAGGCCGTCGAGCACCTCGAGGACGTGTGGGACGCCGACGAGGTGGGCGAGCTCGATCCCGAGGAGTTCTACGACTTCCAGGTCAACCGGCCGCAGATCGCCATCGTCGAGGACGGCGCGCGTGAGGTCGTCTGGCCGAGCACGCGGGTCGTCCATCGCGAAGCTCCCCTCCGGTCGGGACGTCGTGCTGGTGCGTGGCATCGAGCCGAGCATGCGGTGGCGGTCCGTACTGCAACGAGCTCCTCGTCGTCGCGGCCGACCTCGGCGTCGAGATGGTCGTGACGCTGGGTGCGCTGCTGGCGGACACCCCGCACACCCGGCCCATCCCCGTGACGGGCACCGTCACCGATCCCAGCCTCGCCGAGTCGCTGAACCTCGAGATCTCGACGTACGAAGGTCCGACCGGCATCGTCGGCGTCCTGCAGGCGG
The DNA here is from genome assembly GCA_963819215.1 of uncultured Actinomycetota bacterium. GTDB lineage: Bacteria > Actinomycetota > Actinomycetes > Prado026 > Prado026 > CAWFVK01. Next base: position 347,434 of record CAWFVK010000011.1, read on the forward strand.
CGTGCGGTCGGGTGGGGTTGCCGGCGATCTCGGTCTGGGCAGCCGTCCCGCACTACGTCGCGCAACCGCCGTGCCCGAAGGCGACGCTGGCCTTGCTGCGCAAGGTCGAGGACCTCCTTGACCTCGCGATCCCGCTCGGTGACCTTCCCGAGGACGCCAGGGCCTGGGAGCGCGGCGTCGACGAGCTGGCCGCGGAGGACGAGGAGATCGCCGAGTACGTCCAGACGCTGGAGGAGGCCAGGGACACCGCCGACCTGCCCGAGGCGAGCGGCGAGGCGATCGCCCAGGAGTTCGAGCGCTACCTGCGACGCAGGACCGACGACAAGCAGTAGGCCGTTGCTGGCGTCCGGATTGGGCAGCTAGGTTCCTTCGTGCGGCGCCTGCCGCCCTCGACGACGGGATGCTGAATGTCCGGCACGGTGCTTGCGAGCTGGCGCGACGGAGCTGCCAAGGACGCCATCCTGGACTTCGTCCAGCGGGTCACAACCCAGGGACCGGACTTCGTTCCGCCTGCGGATCGGATCGCCTCATTCGACAACGACGGCACGCTCTGGGTCGAGCAACCCCTACCGCCACAGTTCGACTTCGTGTTCCGCACCTGGGGCGAGGAGGTCAAGGCTGATCCGTCGCTCGCCGCGGTCCAGCCGTACAAGGCGCTGATCGAGAGGGACCCTGTTTGGCTGCAGGGTGTCGCCACCCAAGACCCGGAGACGGTCAGGGCGTTGCTCGCGGCGTTCTCACGCTCCTGGGCAGGGACTACCCCTGCAGAGTTCGAAGCACAGGTCAGGCAATGGCTGACGTCGGTGAAGCAGCCCAAGCTCGGGGTGTTGTACCAAGAGCTCGTCTACCTGCCGATGCTGGAGCTGCTGGACCTCCTCAAGGCGAACGGGTTCCGGGTGTTCGTCTGCTCCGGCGGCGGTCGTGACTTCATGCGGGTGTTCGCGGAAGAGACGTGGGGGATCTTCAAGGAGAACGTCGTGGGGTCGGCCGCCGCGTACACCTACGCGGACCGCCAGATCGTTCGTGGCGAGGAGATCCTGGGAAGCCTGAACCTCGGCCCCGGCAAGCCGGAGCACATCTTCGCCCAGACCGGTCGGCTTCCGGTGTTCGCGGGTGGCAACGCCGACGTGGACATCGAGATGCTCGAGTCGGCGAAGTTCGGCCTGCTGATCAGCCACGACGACGAGGACCGGGAGTTCGCCTACACGGCGTCGGCCGAGGCGTCGGTCGCGAAGGCCGCCGAGCTTGGCTGGACCGTGGTCAGCATGAAGAACGACTGGAGCACTGTCTACGGGAAGCTGGCTGACCTGTGAGCGACCTGACGGCTGTCGACATCCTGATCGAACCGGATGCTGCCTCGATCGAGCGCGCCCGCCAGGTCAACCGGCGGATGCCGCTCAGCATCCCCGCCGGCATCACCTTGGACGACACGCACCTCCCGCACATCACGATGCTCCAGCGGTACCTCATCACCGAACAGATCGAGCAGGCCTACGCCGCGATCGAGCAGGCCCTCGCCGCCACCGACCAGTCCGCACTCAGCTACCACGTGCCCGGGATCACCTACTCCGAGCACTGGGGACCTCCCGGACAGGCCGCAGCCGTCCTCGGCGTGCAGCCCAACCAGCAGGTGCTCGACCTGCAGGCGTCGCTGTGGGCGGCCGTCGCGCCGTACACCGGGTCAGGCGGCACCGATACCGCGTTTGTTCGGGGTCCTGACGAGGAGATCAGTGCCACGACAAAGGCATGGGTGGAGACCTACGTTCCCGACCAGTTCGGCGCGAACTACACCGCCCACCTGACCGTCGGCCTGGACACCGTCGAGCACCTCAAGCAGCTGCAGGCGGAGCCGTTCGCGGCCTTCGACGTTCGCCCCCTCAGCCTCGCGGTCTACCAGCTCGGAAACAACGGGACCGCCCGAGCCCTGCTCAAGTCCTGGCCGCTCGACGGCTAGCTCCCTCGGCAGTGATAGCCGCGCCGAATGCTAGACGGACAGCCCGAGCAGGGCGTCCAGCAGGGCCCGGACCTCGGCCGGAGCCTCGGGGTCGTCGCCGCCGTGCAGCCGGGCGTCCTCGACCCAGCGGTCGACCGCATGGAGCGCCGAAGGCGCGTTGAGGTCGTCCGCGAGCGCAGTCCGGACGTCGTGCAGCAGCTGACCCGACGGTGGCCCGCTCGGGCGGTCGAGCACCTCGCGCCAACGGGTCAGGCGGTCCTGCGCAGCGACGAGGTCAGCGTCGGTCCACTCCCAGTCGGTGCGGTAGTGATGGCCGAGCAGCGCGAGGCGGATGGCCACCGGCTCGACGCCTGCCTCGCGGAGCTTCGAGACGAAGACCAGGTTGCCGCGCGACTTCGACATCTTCTCGCCGTCGAGGCCGACCAGTCCGGCGTGCACGTAGGTCCGCGCGTACGGCCAGGTCTCGGTGACGACCTGACCCTCGGAGGCGCTCATCTCGTGGTGCGGGAACGCGAGGTCGCGACCACCACCCTGGACGTCGAAGCTCACGCCGAGGTGCTCGAGCGAGATCGCCGCGCACTCGATGTGCCAACCAGGGCGCCCCGCGCCCAGCGAGGTCTCCCAGGACGGCTCGTCCGGCCGGGCGCCCTGCCAGAGCAGGCAGTCCAGCGGGTGCTTCTTGCCGGCCCGGTCGGGGTCTCCCCCACGCTCGCCGAACAAGGCCAGCATCTCGGCCTCGTCGAGGTTCGCCACCGAGCCGAAGCGGGGGTCCGCGTGCACGGCGAAGTAGATGTCATCGTCGACGCGGTAGGCGGACCCGCCCTCGAGCAGCCGCTCGACCAGCGCGACCACGGCCGGGATGGCCTCGACCGCACCGATGTAGTCCTGGGGCGGGATCACGCCCAGCGCCGTCATGTCCGTCCGGAACAGCTCGGTCTCGCGGCGGGCGACCTCGCGCCAGTCCTGGCCGGTCGCTATCGCCCGCTCCAGCAGCGGGTCGTCGACGTCGGTCACGTTCTGGACGTAGTGCACCTCGTGCCCGGCGTCGAGCCAGACACGGTGCACGAGGTCGAACGTGAGGTACGTGGCCGCATGCCCGAGGTGGGTGGCGTCGTACGGCGTGATGCCGCAGACGTACATCCGGGCTACCGGTCCCGGTGCTACCGGGCGGAGCTCCTGCGTCGCGGTGTCGAAGACCCGCAGCTGCGGACCCTGACCGGGCAGGCGAGGCACGACGGGCGCGATCCAGGACTCCACGGACCGAAGCCTACGGCTGTCGCGGTCAGAACGGGGGCCACGGGATGGCCGGCCAGTCGCCCGACGGTTGCGGGTAGACGCCGAACGACAGCAACCGGTCCACCCGGCGGATCGTGGTCCGCACCTCCCGACGGTCGAGCAGGGCGCCGAGCCTGCTGCCGAGGTCGCGGTCGAGGTCGGCCCGCAGCTGGACCAGGACGTCCACCGCCTCCTCGCTGAGCGGGGTGCCGCGGAACTGCCAGAGCAGCGTCCGCAGCTTGTCGTCCGTCGAGAAGCACACCCCGTGGTCGATCCCGAAGACGTGCCCGGACGGCACCGGCAGCAGGTGCCCGCCCTTGCGGTCCGCGTTGTTGATCACGACGTCGAGCACGGCCATCCGCCGCAGGTCAGGGTGGTCGCTGCGCGCGAGCATGCCGAGGTCGACCGACTCGTCCAGGTCGATCCACAGCTGGCACATCCCCGGCCCGAACGGGCCGTCCCGCAGCACGGTCGGCGGGACGAGGTCCCAGCCGGTCGCGGCTGAGACGGCGTAGGCGCCCACCTCGCGGAAGGCCAGGGTGCCCTCGGGGAAGTCCCACAGCGGCCGCTCGCCCTGGATGGGCTTGTAGACGCAGGTCGCCTCCAGCCCGTCCAGGCTGGCGCGGCAGTAGAGCGTGGCGTTCGAGGCGTCGACGAGCCGGCCCTCGACCTCCAGGTCTGCGTTGGCGAGCAAGGCGAGCGCGTCGTCGACGGCCAAGGCCGCGGCCTCCGGGGTCTGCCCCGCGACCGAGTAGGTCGCGGCGTCCTCGAAGTCGTCAGCCGGCTCGTCGAGCTCGTAGCCGGCCTCGTCGTAGCCGGCCTCGTCGTCACCGGCCGCGTTGTGGCCGTGCTGGTCGGCGGCGGTCGGGCCGTCCGGCGAAGGCTCCTGCGGGCGCTCGGTCACGTCGTCCAGTCTGCGCGTCCGGCGGTGCTCACCGTCGCCGGTACCCGTTCTGCCGCGGGCAGACGTGACCGCTGGGATCCAGCGGCTGCCCGCAGAAGGGACAGGGCGGCCGACCGGCACCGACCACGGCGAGCGCGCGCTTGGCGAACGAGCGTGCGGCCGCCGGGCTGAGCGTGACCCGGAGGAGGTCGAGGTCGGATCGGTCGAGGTCGTCGTCCAGCTCGTCCGCGGACTCCGCGGCACCCGACTCGTCGACCGCCAGGGCTTCGATGACCACCACCTCGCGGTCGGAGTCCCAGGCGAGGCCGAGCGTTCCGACCCGGAACTCCTCGGTCAGCGGGGTCTCGAGCGGGCCGAGATCCTCCAGGCCAGCAGGCGCGATGGCAGGCACGTTCGACAGGCCGCCCGACGACGCGCAGCATCTCGTCGAGGATCTCGTCGACGCGCTCGGCCAGCGCGGACACCTGGAGCTTCTCCAGCGCCACGCTGGTGACGAGGTTGCCCGTGCGAGCCTGGAGGTAGAAGGTCCGGCTGCCGGGCTCGCCCACGGTCCCGGCGACGAAGCGGTCGGGTGGGTCGTGCTCGAAGACCTGACGAGGCATGCTCAAACCCTAGGCGACGCCGGCGCCGCCGCCGACGGCCGCATCGCTGTCCGCGGCCTTGCGGCGACGCGCGGGCTTGCGCTTGGGCGGGATGAGGCCGTCGACGGACCCGCCGGTGTCGTTCGTGCGCACCACGAACGGGCGCAGGTCGGTGTAGCGGACGACGGCCAGCGAGCACGGATCGACCTGGATGCGCTGGAACTCGTCCAGGTGCACGCCGAGGGCGTCGGCCAGGATCGCCTTGATCACGTCGCCGTGGCTCACCGCGATCCAGGTGGCGTCCGGACCCAGCTTCGCGTTCCACTCCCGGACGGCTGCCACTGCCCTGGCGGACATCGCCGCCAGCGACTCGCCCTCGGGGCCGGGGAAGGTGGCCGCGCTGGGGTGAGCCTGCACGACCCGCCACAGCGGTTGCTTGGCGAGGTCCTTGAGCGCCTTGCCCGTCCAGTCTCCGTAGCGGGCCTCGCCGAGCCGGTCGTCGACGTGCTCCGGGGTCCCGGGACGGCTGGCCAGCAGGGCCGTCGCCGTCTCGCGGCAGCGTTGGAGCGGGCTGCTGACGACCGCGGCGACCGGCACCGGCGCGAGCCGCGCACCGAGTGCGGTGGCCTGCTCCTGCCCCTTCTCGTCGAGCGAGATGCCCGGGGTCCAGCCGGCGAGCACGCCGCCGGCGTTCGCAGCGGTCCGGCCGTGGCGGACGAGCAGGAGGGTGGTCACGGGGAGAAACCTACGTCGCTGCAGTCAACACGACAGAATGGGTGCGTGATCGTCGACTGCGCCCTCTACCGAGACGGCACCCGTGTCGAGGAGACCCACAACCTCATCAAGCTGGCGGCCGAGGCTCGTCGCGACAAGGCGGCCTTCGTCTGGATGGGGCTGTTCGAGCCGACCGACACCGACCTGCGGGGCGTCGCGCAGCGTCTTCGACCTGCATCCGCTCGCCGTCGAGGACGCCGTCGTCGCGCACCAGCGACCGAAGATCGACGTGTACGACGACTCGCTGTTCGTGGTGCTTCGGACGCTGACCTACGTCGAGGAGTCGTCGGACGTCGAGACCGGCGAGATCGCGCTGTTCATCGGCCCGGACATGGCGATCACGGTCCGGCACGGCGAGGGCGGCGACCTCGCCTCGGTGCGCGACCGGCTCGAGCACCAGCCCGACGTCCTCACGCACGGCCCAGCCGCGGTCGCTGTACGCGGTGGCGGACGCGGTGGTCGACACGTACACCGCGGTGGCTCTCGAGCTGGAGAAGGACGTCGACGAGCTCGAGAGCAGCGTCTTCTCGCCGGCAGCGGACCGACGACTTCGAGCGCATCTACAAGCTGAAGCGCGAGCACCTGGAGTTCCGCAGGGCCGTGCTGCCGCTGCAGACGTGCTGAGCCAGCTGGCCGACTGCGACCTTCGTCGCGATCCCGCACGAAGCCAGGCCGTTCTTCCGCGACGTCCTCGACCATCTCCTGCGGGTCGGTGAGCTGGTGGAGTCGCTGGACGCCCTGCTCGACCGGGATCCTGCAGGCGCACGTCGCCCAGGTGGGACTGCGGCAGAACGAGGACATGCGGAAGATCTCCGCGTGGGTCGCGATCGTGGCGGTGCCGACGGCGATCGCGGGCATCTACGGCATGAACTTCGACGCCATGCCGGAGCTCAGCTGGCGGTACGGCTACGCCTACGCGCTCGGCCTGATGGCGGTGTGCTGCGGCACGCTCTACTGGACCTTCTTCAAGCGGCGCGGCTGGCTGTAGGCTCGCTCGGAGCCGCTCAGCTCAGCGCTCAGCCACCTGATCGAGCTCAGGTGGCTGCGAGGTGCGCCGGAGGCCAGCAGCCCGATCAGGACCACGCCGACGATCAGCCGGTAGACGACGAACACGGTCAGCCCGTGGTTGACCAGGTAACGCAGGAACCAGGCGATCGCCGCGTAGCCCACGACGAAGGCGACCACCGTGCGCGAGCAGCGTGGGCCCCCACGGCGACGTCCGCCGTCCGAGCCGACCTTGCGCAGCTCGAACAGGCCGGAGAGCACGACGGCGGGGACCGACAGCAAGAACGAGTACCGCGCGGCAGCCTCGCGGGTGAAGCCGAGGAACAGCCCGGCGCTGATGGTCGAGCCCGAGCGGCTGACGCCTGGGCACGAGTGCGAGGCGACTGCGCGAGGCCCGATCGATCGTGGCGTCCTGCACGCCGATCTCTGCCTCCTCCCTGGTCCGCCGTCCGGTGCGGTCGGCGGCGAGCAGGACGAAGCTGAACACGATCATCACGATGGAGATCAGCCACAGGTTCCGTGGCGGCCGTCTCGATCTGCTTGTTGAAGACGAGCCCGAACACGGCCACCGGGATCGTGCCCAGGATGATGTACCAGCCCATCCGCGCGTCGAGCGTGCCCCGCAGCTCAGGGGTGAACAGGCTGCGCAGCCAGGTGCCCAGGACGCGCACGAGGTCCTTGAAGAAGAAGAGCACGACGGCGGCCATGGTGCCCAGCTGGATCACCGCGGTGAAGGCTGCTCCCGGGTCCGACCAGCCGACCAGCGCCGGCACGATGCGCAGGTGCGCGCTGGAGGAGATGGGCAGGAACTCGGTGATGCCTTGGACAAAGCCCAGGACGACGGCTTCGAACCAACCCACTCAGCCCACCCCTGCCTGTTCGGCTGCCTCGACGACCGTGCGCAGCGTAGCGAGGCGCTCGTCCAGGGTGCTGGCGAGCGTCGACACGGTCAGCGTGGTGACACCCGAGGCTCGCGAAGGCCTGGAGCCGCTCGGCGATGCGCTCCTTGGGTCCGAGCAGGGCGGTCGAGTCGATGAACTCGAACGGGACGGCAGCGCTGGCCGCGGCGTACTCGCGGGCGAGGAAGTGGTCCTGGATGCTCGGCCGCGGCCTCCTCGTAGCCCATGCGGACGGCGAGCTGGTTGTAGAAGTTCTTCTCCCGGCTGCCCATGCCGCCGACGTACAGCGCCGCGTAGCCGCGGACCGGGTCGGCGCAGGCGGTGACGTCGTCGCCCACGACGACCGGGACGGTCGGGACGACGTCGAAGCCCTCGAGCGTCGCGCCCGACCTTCGCCCGCCCGGTGGCGATGTGCGCGAGCGAGTCCGGTGCCTGCTCGGGGCTGTAGAAGATGGCCAGCCAGCCGTCGGCGATCTCGCCGGCCAGCTCGAGGTTCTTCGGGCCGACCGCGGCAAGATAGATCGGGATGTCCTCGCGAACCGGGTGCACCGTCAGCTTGAGCGCCTTGCCGGGTCCGTCGGGCAGCGGGAGCGTGAAGAACTCACCCTCGTGCCGGACCGTCTTGCGGGCCAGCGCCTGCCGGACGATGTCGACGTACTCGCGGGTGCGAGCCGAGCGGCTTGTCGAACCGGACGCCGTGCCAGCCCTCGGAGACCTGCGGGCCGGAGACGCCGAGGCCGAGCCGGAACCGGCCGCCCGAGAGGGTGTCCAGCGTCGCGGCGGTCATCGCCGTCATCGCGGGCGTGCGGGCAGGGATCTGGAAGATGCCGGCCCCGACATCGATGTGCTCGGTGTGCGCGGCGATCCAGGTGAGGACGGTCGCGGCGTCCGAGCCGTAGGCCTCCGCAGCCCAGACGACGGAGTAGCCGAGCTGGTCGGCCACCTTCGCCAGCTCAAGGTTGTCGGCGTCGTTGCCGGCTCCCCAGTAGCCGAGGTTCACTCCGAGCTTCATCGCAGCTCCTGCAGGTCGGTCGTGTCGCGGGGACTCTATCCGTCGGGCGGGGCCAGCTGATCGGTAGCCTCGACCATCATGGAGAAACGTCGGCTCGGCAGCAGCGGCCTGCTCGTCTCGAGGCTCGCCCTCGGCACGATGACCTGGGGTCGGGACACGGACGAGCACGAGGCCAGGGATCAGCTCACCGCGTTCGTCGGCGCGGGCGGCACGTTGCTCGACACGGCGGCCGGCTACGCGGACGGGGACAGCGAGCGCCTGCTCGGTTCGCTGCTCGGGAGTGCGGTTCCTCGCTCGGAGGTTGTGCTCGCGACCAAGGGCGGTATCTCACGCCGGTCGGGATCGCGGGTGGTGGACACCTCCAGGCGCACGCTGCTGGACGAGCTCGACGAGTCGTTGCGGCGGCTCGGGACCGATCACGTCGACCTCTGGCAGGTCCACACCTGGTCCTACGAGACCCCGCTCGAGGAGACGCTCGCGGCGATGGACTCGGCGGTGGCGAGCGGTCGCACGCGCTACATCGGCATCTCGAACTACGCCGGCTGGCAGACGGCTCGGGCGGCGACCTGGCAGCTCGCGTGGCCCGGGCGCTCGCCACTGGCGTCCACCCAGGTCGGAGTACTCGCTGGTGGCGCGCGGCATCGAGCGCGAGGTCGTGCCGGCGGCCCGCGAGCTGGGGCTGGGCCTGCTCCCCTGGTCACCACTGGGTCGAGGCGTCCTCACCGGCAAGTACCGCACGGGGACACCGGCCGACTCCCGAGCCGCTTCCCCGCACTTCGCGCGCTTCGTCGAGCAGCACCTCGACGCCGCCGCCGACCGCATCGTCACAGCGGTGGCCACGGCCGCGGAGGGCCTCGGGCTGTCCCCGCTCGAGGTCGCGCTGGCCTGGGTGCGTGACCAGCCGGGCGTCGTGGCGCCGATCGTCGGGGCGCGGACCGCGGCGCAGCTCCGCGGTTCCCTGCAGGTCGAGGACGTCACGCTGCCCGAGGAGATCCGCAGCGCGCTGGACGAGGTCTCGCGGCCCGCCGCTGGCTACCCCGAGGACAGCGAGGACCAGCGCTGACCGCGTCCGGGAGCGGCAGTCCGGTGGTCGAGCTGCTGGCTCGGGCGGCCCGGGACGGGCACACGGCTGTCCCGCTCCCCGTGGTGCTGGCGGCTGTCGGCACCGATGCCCTGCAGGACGCCCGCGCTGCCGGCGACGTGGTCGCCGACGGCACGTTCGTCGCCCTCGAGGAGCTGGCGACCGCCGAGGCAGCGGTCGCCGACGAGCTCGTCGGACTGGCCGCGGAGGATCGGCTGGCAGTTGTCCTCGGCGCGGTACCTGATGGCGCCGAGGTCTTCGTCGTGGCTGACGTGCACCGGCGCTCGCTCGAGGAGGTCGCGGGCGAGCTGCAGGGTGCGCCGGAGGAGGCGCGGGTCGTGGTCGCGGGCGATCCGGACGCCCTGGCTGGGCCGCACCCCGGCGCGCTGCTGCGTGACCTGCTCGCATCAGGGCTGGTCCCGGTGCGGGACCTGCGGCCGGCGGGGACTGCCTCGGCGCTCGACCGGCTGCCCGCCGCGGTGCGCGAGGGCGTGCTGCCTGCGCCGGATCAGGCTGACCGGAGCGTGGTGGTCGTGCCGTGCGCCGATGACGAGGCCATGCTGACGCGGGTGGGGCAGCTCGTGACCGACTCGATCCCGCGCGTGTTCGGTGTGGCTGCGGCTGACGTCCTCGTGGTGAGCCCGCTGCATCGCGGGGCCTGTGGCGTGGAGGCCCTTCGTGCAGCCCTGGCCTCGACCGGGGCGGTGGTGACGACCGTGCACGACAGCGCCGGTCAGTCGGCGGACGCGGTGGTGGCGTGCTTCCCGGGCGAAGCTGCGGGCGTCCTCAGCCGGGCGCTGGTGTACGAGGTGAGCCGCCTGCCGACCCGGCACCTGTCCGTGGTGACGGCCGCTGGTGCGGCACTCCCCCAGGCGGTGGCTGGCGGCGGTGGCATCGTGCGAGTCACCCGGCTCGAGTCGCTGATCCGGGCGGGCGCCGCAGAGCTCGCCTGATCAGCGTCGCTACTGCGTGGCTGTCTCCACCGCGGAGGCTGGATCGTCGTCGCCGTCGGAGTCGGCAGCGAGCTCGTCCGCCTCACTGACCTCGTCGTCCTCCTCCTCGTCGTCCTCTTCCTCGTCGTCCACCTCGAACTCGATGAGGGTCATCGGGACGACCTCGTCGTGCGTGTCGTACAGCGCCTCCTCGTAGGCACCGAAGGCGTCGGCCAGGTGGACGTAGGCGGCGAACACCGCAGGGTCCGCCTCACCGCTGCGGGCCTCGACGGCGGTGAGGTGAGCGTCCAGCGCGTCGTGCAGGCTCTGCAGGTGGACGCGGACGTCGATCGGCTCAGTCATGCCGCGGACGGTACCCCCTACGAGGCAGAATGGTCCCGATGACCGAGTACGAGGTCCGGCAGCTGGTGCTCCCGCGTGGCACCTCGCGTGGAGCCGCGCGCCGCGTGCTGACCGATGCGGCCGAGCACGGCGGGTGGGAGCTCTGGCGGCTGCTGCTCTTCCCGGACGGCACGCGCAAGGTGTGGTTGCGGCGCCGCATCATCCGGGCGGTCCGCACCGCCTGACCGGCAGGCTCAGGCGAGGTCGAGGAAGCGATCGAGCACGCGAGCCCCGAACCGCAGCCCCTCCAGGGGGACGCGCTCGTCGATGCCGTGGAACAGCGCGGCGTAGTTGAGGTCCGCCGGGAGCAGCAGGGGCGCGAAGCCGATGCAGGGGATGTCGATGCGGCTGAACGCCTTGGCGTCCGTCCCACCGGAGAGCATGTACGGGACCGGCCGCGCGATCGGGTCCTCAGCGCGCAGGGCGGCAGATGCGGCGTCGACCAGGCGGCCCTCGAACTCCGTCTCCAACGCGATGTCGTGGTGGACGAACTCGCGGGTCACGTTCGGGCCCAGCAGGGCGTCGACCTCGGCGAAGAACTCATCCTCGAAGCCCGGCAGGAAGCGCCCGTCCACGTGGGCCTCAGCGAGGCCAGGGATCACGTTCACCTTGTAGCCGGCATCGAGCATCGTCGGGTTCACCGTGTTCCGCAGCGTCGCCCCGATGAGGCTGGCGATCGGGCCCAGCTTGGCGACCGTCGCGTCCATGTCGTCGGGGTCGAGGTCGAGGCCCAGGGCGTCCGAGATCTCCTCCAGGAAGCGCCGAACGGTCTTGGTCACTCGGATCGGGAACGGGTGTCGGCCGAGTCTTGCGACGGCCTCGCACAGCTCGGTGACGGCGTTGTCCTCGTTGATCATCGAACCGTGCCCGGCGCGGCCGCGGGCGGTCAGCTTCATCCAGCCGAGGCCCTTCTCCGCCGTCTCGATGAGGTACAGCCGGATGTCGGCGCTGGCCTGCACGCTGAAGCCACCGACCTCGCCGATCCCCTCGGTGACGCCGTCGAACAGGTGGCGATGGGACTCCACGATGCGGTGCGCACCTGCGCTGCCGCCTGCCTCTTCGTCGGCCAGGAAGGCCAGGACGACGTCGCGCTCGGGCAGCCGGCCCTCGCGCATGCGCTGCCGCACCACGGCGAGCGTCATGGCGTCCATGTGCTTCATGTCGATCGCGCCGCGGCCCCACAAGTAGTCGTCCTTGACCTCGCCGGCGAACGGGTCGACGCTCCAGTCCTGCGCCTGGGCGGGCACGACGTCGAGGTGTCCGTGGATCAGCAGTGCGTCGCGCGTGGGGTCCGTCCCGCTGATGCGTGCGATCACGTTGGTGCGGCGCTCGCCGGTCTCCACGATCTGCGGCTCGAGCCCGACCTCGGCGAGCTTGCCAGCGACGTACTCGGCTGCCTCGCGCTCACCCGGGCCACTGCCGTCGCCGTAGTTGCTCGTGTCGATCCGGATGAGGTCACGGCAGAGGTCGACGACCTCGTCCTCGGCCGTGGGGACGGGGGCGGCAGCACCTGCGGTCGCGGTCATGCGCCCATCCTGCCCCGTGGTGCCACGAGTCGGGGAGGGCCAGGTCGACAGGTCAGCGGCAGCCTCCGCCTTTGGTAAGGTTGCCCGCTGCACACCGGGAACGTCCGGTGAGCATGTCCGAGTGGCGGAATGGCAGACGCGCTAGCTTGAGGTGCTAGTGCCCTTTACCGGGCGTGGGGGTTCAAGTCCCCCCTCGGACACCCTGGTCCTACGAACACCTTCGGCTCCATTCATCGATACGCGTCGCCGCGATGGGCGATGCGAATGTTGCTGACGCTGATGGTTTCGTGTCGGATCTCGTAGATGACCGTTGACGAACAGTCCGGCCCGCTTGCAGCTGCTAGCCCGCGGAGAGCAGGCGGTCGAGCTCGGGTGAGCGGTTGGGGCAGTACACCGAGAACCCGACGACGGTGAGCCGTTCCTTCGAGGTGTCCTTGCTCGCCTTGATCGCCGCGACGCTGCTGGCCAGCTGTGCCGTTGTCTCCTGGCAGCTGGCCTTCGCGCTCGCGATCAAGGTGCTCGGATTCTCTGGCGCCGCTCCGAGAAGCGTCGTCACCTGAGTCACGAAGGCGGCGTCCTGCTGCGTCGCGTCGAGGCTGGGAGTTGCGCTCGCTGTCCCCGCCGCGGTGCTGCTCGTGTCGCCGTGAGTCAGCACGAAGGACAGCAGCCCGACCACGAGCAGGACCATGATCGTCAGCAGGGTGACGATCGCGCGGGTCGAGACACCCGTCGCCCTCGCGGTCGCTACGTCTTCCGAGTCCGACACGCAGTGTCCTTCGTCTCGCGGTCTCTCGATCACCGTCACGCAGGATGCGCGACCCAGCGACGAATCTACGTCGGGCCGCGCAGGCCCCGGCATGCGGCACCCAGGTCGGCGCCCAGGTCGGCACCCAAGGTGCCGAACCGAACCCTCCGACCCGCTCGAACACCTGTTCGAAGACGTGCAACACTGCGTCATGGCAGCAGGAGGGATGGGCCGAGGCAGCGACCGGCTGCGCGTGCCGCTGTCCCAGCGCGGCCGGGCCCAGCCGCTCCCGCCGACGTTGTCCGATGTCCGGCCCTGCTGGGTGAGCGTGCCGGGGGGCCGCAGCGCTGGGACGGTGCATGCCTGGCGCAAGGATCCCGAGTCCGGAGCCTGGCAGGCCCTCGTCGTCTGCTGGCTCCCGAGCGCCGCCGTCGAGCCCAGGGACGCCGACGATCCGACCGCGGCCACCGAGCGCTGAGGTCTCGATCTCCGCGACGGTCGCGCGCCTGCGGGTCCACGTGCCGGTGCAACGACCAGCCGCTACCCTGCACCGAAGATCATCATGAGCGAGGAGGCTCCGATGGCGACCGAGAGCTCGAGTCCGCCGGTCCGCGATCACCGCAGAGTGATCCTTGTGAGCTCGGCAGCAGCCCTCGGCGGCTTCCTCTTCGGGTTCGACTCCGCGGTCATCAACGGCGCTGTCGGCGCCATCCGAGACCGGTTCGACCTCGGCCCCGGCCTCCTCGGTTTCGTGGTCTCCATCGCCCTGCTCGGCTCCGCCGTCGGCGCCTGGTTCGCCGGCCAGCTGGCCGACCGCTTCGGGCGCATCCACGTGATGGTCACTGCCGCGGTGCTGTTCATCGTGAGCGCGATCGGCTCGGCACTGCCCTTCGCGGCCTACGACCTCATGTTCTGGCGGTTCGTCGGCGGCATGGGCATCGGCATCGCCTCGGTGATCGCGCCCGCCTACATCGGCGAGATCGCACCGGCCGACATCCGTGGCCGGCTCGGTTCCCTTCAGCAGCTCGCGATCGTGCTCGGCATCTTCGCGGCCCTGCTCTCGGACTACGTGATCGCTGCGCTGGCCGGCGGTTCGGCGAGCAACGAGCTGTGGTGGGGGCTCGAGGCCTGGCAGTGGATGTTCCTCGTCGGAATCATCCCGGCTGCCATCTACGGGGTGCTCTCGCTGTTCATCCCCGAGTCGCCGTACTACCTCGTCGCGAGCGGCAAGCTCGCCGAGGCGCGGGCGGTCTTCGAGCGCATCATCGGCGGGAACGCCCACGACAAGGTCGAGGGCATCGCTGCGTCGCTGAACACCGAGCACCGCCCGTCCGTGCGCGACCTGCGGGGCAAGTCCTTCGGGCTGCTGCCGATCGTGTGGATCGGCATCATCTTGAGCGTGCTCCAGCAGTTCGTGGGCATCAACGTGATCTTCTACTACTCATCGGTCCTCTGGCAGGCCGTCGGCTTCAGCGAGGACGACTCCCTCAAGATCTCCGTCTTCACCAGCATCGTGAACATCGTCACGACCATCATCGCGATCCTGCTGATCGACCGCGTGGGCCGCAAACCCTTGCTGCTGTTCGGTTCCACGGGCATGGTGCTCACGCTCGGGACCCTGGCAGTCCTGTTCGGCACCGCTCCCCTGGTGCAGGTGGCAGCGACCCCCACCTGCGGGGCGCCCTGCATGCAGCCGTCGCTCACCGGAGCAGCCGGGACCATCGCCCTGGTCGCGGCGAACTTCTACGTCTTCTTCTTCGGCATGTCCTGGGGCCCCGCGATCTGGGTGCTGCTCGGGGAGATGTTCCCGAACTCGGTCCGCGCGGCCGCCCTCGCGGTTGCTGCGGCGGCTCAGTGGCTGGCCAACTGGGCCGTGTCGACGAGCTTCCCGACGCTGTCATCCTGGAGCCTCGGTCTCGCCTACGGCATCTACACGTTCTTCGCCGCCGTCTCGATCTGGTTCGTCGCCCGTAAGGTCAGGGAGACCCGTGGGATCGAGCTCGGTTCGACGTAGCTCCCTGCTCTGAGAGGTTCCGCATGCCGCGCAGCGTCAGGTTCGACCGGTTCGGTGGCCCCGAGGTGCTCTACGTCGCCGACGTCGAGGTTCGGCCCCCGAGCCCGGGTCAGGTCCTCATCGAGGTCCGTGCGGCGGGCGTGAACCCCGTCGACGGGAAGATCCGGCGCGGCGAGTTCGGCAGCCCGTCGTCGGTGTTCCCCCGCGGACTCGGCGTCGACGCCGCCGGTGTGGTGCTCGCGACGGGGGACGGTGTGGCTGACGTCTCCCCCGGCGACGAGGTCCTGGGCGTGACCGCGGGTGCGGGATACGCGCAGCAGGCACTCCTGAAGCAGTGGACGTCCAAGCCCGCCGGGCTCGGCTGGGACGTCGCAGCAAGCCTGCCCACCCCCGGCGAGGCGGCGTTCCGAGCGCTCAAGGCCCTCACGCTGGCCCCCGGTGAGACGGTGCTGATCCACGGCGCCGCCGGCGCCGTAGGCAGCATCGCCACCCAGCTGGCCGTCTCGCGCGGGCTCACCGTCGTCGGCACCGTGATGGCCGCAGACGACGACTACCTGCGCTCGCTCGGCGGCATCCCGGTGCGCTTCGGCGACGGTGTCGAGGAGCGCGTCCGCGCGGTCGCGCCGCAGGGTGTGGACGCCGCGCTCGACACGGCCGGCCGCGGGGCGCTGCAGGCATCGATCGAGCTCACCGGTGGGACCGCACGCGTGCTGACCCTGGCCGACCCGGAGGCCGAGAAGTACGGCGTCACGTTCTCGGGGGGAAGCCCGGACGACCGTGCGCCCGAAGCGTTGGCAGCCCTCGCGCCGCTGTTCGCGAGCGGCGTGCTGTCGCTGCGCATCGCCCGGAGCTTCGCGCTGGACGAGGCGGCTGAGGCGCACCGCCTGCTCGAGAGCGGCACGGCAACCGGCAAGCTGGTCCTGCTGGCCTGACCTCAGGCCGTCCATGTCTGCGGCGATCGGCTGTCGCCCCTGGCTGGTTTCGTCGATGCCGCGGTCGTCAGCGCCTTCACTGCTTGGTCGAGCACCTGCTCGGGAAGCGTGAACGGGATGCGGACGAACCGGTCGTGCGTCCCCGTGGCCGAGAAGCGTGGACCAGGGGTGATGCGGACGCCGGCACTGCGGACGTCCATGGCGAGCTGCGTGCTGCTGCCGGCGCCGAGGTCGACCCAGAGGACCAGGCCGCCGTCAGGTCGCGCGAACGTCCAGCCAGGTGCGGCCACGGTGAGCGCCTCCACCAGGTGGTCGCGCCGGCCTCGCAGCAGGTCCAGGCGAGGCGGGAGGATCCGGTCGAGGTTCTGCAGGCAGCCGAGTGCGAGCAGCTGGTCCAGCACGGGTGTGGCGAGGTCCTGGCCGCCGCGTCGCAGGGACATCCGGCGCACCAGCAGCGGGTCAGCACGCACCCAGCCGAGGCGTAGTCCGGCCCACACGGTCTTGCTGAGCGTGCCGAGGGTGATCGTCCGGCCGCTCGCATCCAGCGATGCCAGGGGTGGCTGCGGCGGGACCAGGGCGAGCTCGGCGATGGTCTCGTCCACCACGACGACAGTGTTCGGGAGGGCGCGGAGCAGGGCGCGCCGCTGGGCCCTGGTCGCGTTCAGCCCGGTGGGGTTCTGGAAGTCAGCCATCACCAGCGCGACGGATGGCGTGGGCCCCTGGCGGTCCCTCATCTGCCAGCCGTCCTGACTCACCGCCATCGGCAGGATGCGCGCGTGGTGCGCGGCGGCCGCGTCCAGCACGCCTGGGTAGGTGGGCTGCTCGACGAGGACCGCGTCACCAGGCTTGACCAGCGAGCGCAGGACGAGGTCCCAGCCGTGCAGGGCGCCCTGGGTCACCAGGATCTGGTCGGTGGACGTCGGCAGCCCGCGCCCGGTCAGGTGCGCGGCGATCGCGGCGCGCAGCGGTCTGATGCCGAGCGGGTGCAAGCCGGGGCCCGAGAGGTAGCCGGACAGCTGCTCGGCCGCCTGCTGGGCCAGCTCCCCCAGGATCGCCGGTGCCGGCAGGGCGGCGATGGTGAGGTCGATCGGTTCGCCGCCGGCGTTCACTCCGCCACCGGCACCCCTGGTGCTGCCGTGCGCCGCTGCGCGGGTGCGCTCCCCACGAGCCAGCAGGTCGTCGTCCGGTCGGTCCATGCCGGCGCTCGGAAGGCTGACGACGGTGCTCGATCCCTGCCTGCTCTGCAGGAACCCCTCGACGCGGAGCTGGGTGAAGGCTGCCGTCACCGTGGTCCGGCTCAGGCCCAGAGCCGCAGCGGTCGCGCGCTCCGACGGCACCCGGTCACCCACCACCAGCCGGCCGTCCAGCACCAGGGCGCGCATCCGGTCGGCGAGCCAGCGGTACGCGGCAGGGCCGGCCTGGGGAGCACCGAGCTGCTGAGCGAGCCGGTCTGCGCTGATCGCCATGCCACCACCTCGTGATTGGCCTTATTGGAACAAGGCCAATTCTGTCAGGCTGACGGGCATGAAGCGAGTGCCCCTGCTCCGTCCGCTCCCGCCAGACCGGTTGCCGCTGCGGATCGGCGTGCTGCTCGGTGGCCTCACGCTGCACGGGTTCAGCGGTGGCCTGCTGCTGGTCGCCGGGCTCGGCGCAGACCCGTGGGACGTGTTCCACCAGGGTCTGGCACGCCTGTTCGGTGGTCAGGTCGGCACGTGGACGATCATCGTCGGGGCGCTGGCCCTGCTCGCCTGGATCCCCCTGCGGCAACGTCCGGGGCTGGGGACGGTCTGCAACGTCGTGCTGATCGGGCTCGCCACCAACCTCACCCTCGACCTGGTGCCTGCGCCGTCGACGTGGGGATACCGGCTCGCCATGGTCGTGGTGGCGTGCGGGCTCTACGCGCTCGCCACCGGTGCGTACATCGGGGCGGGGCTCGGCCCCGGACCGCGCGACGGGCTCATGACGGGCATCGTGGCGCGCGGGCACTCGATCCGCGTGGTGCGGACGGCGATCGAGCTCAGCGTGCTGGGGGTGGGCTGGGCCATGGGTGGCACGGTGGGCATCGGCACTGTCATCTTCGCGGTGACCGTAGGGCCGCTCGTCCACTGGACCATCCCCGCCTTCGCGCTCGGCAGCGGAGAAGGCGCACCGGACGGTTCCCGACCGGCCCCCGTGCGTGCGTGAGAAGGTGGGGCGCATGACCAGGAAGGCCCCAGCGCTGTCGCGACGCGTCGGCGGCGTCACCAGCTCGCCGGTGCGTGACCTGCTCGCGCTGACCAGGCGTCCTGGCGTCATCTCGTTCGCCGGCGGTCTGCCGGCCCCGGAGCTCTTCGACGTCGACGGTCTGCGGGCGGCGTACGCGTCGGTCCTGTCCGGACCTGCTGCCATGCGCAACCTGCAGTACTCCCCCACCGAGGGCGACCTCGACCTGCGCGCGCTCGTGGCCGCCCGGCTGACCGGGCGCGGCCTGGCCACGACCGCCGACGACCTGCTGATCACCACCGGTTCGCAGCAGGCCTTGACCTTGGTCGCCACCGGCCTCCTCGACCCAGGCGCGGTGGTGCTGGTCGAGGAACCGACCTACCTGTCGGCGCTGCAGTGCTTCCAGATGGCCGGTGCACGCGTGGTGCCGGTTCGAGGGGACAGCGACGGAATCGACCCCGAGGCGCTGGCCGCGGCCATGGATGAGCACGACGTCTCGCTGGTGTACCTGGTGCCGACGTTCGCGAACCCGACGGGCCGCACGTTGACGGCCGAGCGACGCGAGCGGGTGGCCGAGCTCACTGCTGACCGCGGAGTCTGGCTGGTGGAGGACGACCCGTACGGCGAGCTGCGGTACGAGGGCGACACGCTCGCTTCCATCGCTGCTGATCCGGCAGCCGGCGAGAACGTCCTGTACCTGGGGAGCTTCTCGAAGATCGGTGCACCGGGGCTCCGCCTCGGCTGGCTCCGCGCACCGGGGCCGCTGGCTCGGCCGCTCGCCGTGGTGAAGCAGGCGGCCGACCTCCACACCTCGACGATCGACCAGGCAGCGGCGGCGGCGTACCTTGCCACGGCCGATCTCGACGCCCACGTGGGGCGGCTGTGCGCGGAGTACCGCCGTCGCCGGGACGCGATGCTCGCGGCGATGCCGGGCGCCCTTCCTGCCGGGTCGACGTGGACTGAGCCGGCGGGCGGGATGTTCGTCTGGGCCCGCCTTCCTGGTGACGTCGACACCGCTCAGCTCCTGCCCGCAGCGCTCGCCCGCTCCGTCGCCTTCGTCCCAGGGGCGGCGTTCTTCGCCGGACCGCCCGACCGAGCCACGTTGCGGATGTCGTTCACGACGCACACCGCCGACGAGATCACCGAAGGCATGACGAGGCTCGCGCCCGTGCTCGCTCCGCTCGTCGTGGCCGGGGGCTGACCCGTGACGGGTGAGCTCGATGCCCAGCAGCTCGGGGAGCTTGCGGCCACCAGGCGCAGCCTGCACCGGGTAGCGGAGGGCCTGCTCGCGGCTCACCAGTACCGGGTCGCGGGCACGATCCGCCTGCACGTCGCGGCTGGCGGGTTCGCGACGGGTCAGCTTCCGGGCGAGCCTTCGCTGCTCGCGGTGCGGGGTAGCCGATCTCGTCGTGGTCGGCGCGGGCGGGGAGAACGTGCTGGCACTCGACGGCACCTTCGGGGAGCTCGCGGCCCGCTGTGGCATCGAGCTCGGCCTCCCCGACGGGGTGTACGCCGTCGCCGACCCGGCGGCTGCTGACGACGTCGTCGCCGTGGCCCCGGCGGCCGCTGCGCTGATCAGCCGGAGCTTCGCCCTGGGTGACGCAGCGCTCCGGCAGCTCGCGCCCGACGACGAGCCGGTGCTGTGGCCCGAGCACTTCGACCTCGGGGTCTCGCTCGACGAGGTGAACTACGGCGTGTCCCCCGGCGACTCCTCGCACGCCGAGCCGTACGCGTACGTAGGACCGTGGGTGCAGCGAGTCGGGGCCTTCTGGGACCGGCCGTTCGGCGCGTCCCGCCTGATGCGCTCGTTCGCGGACTCCGCTGCCCTGCTGGCCTTCTTCGAGCGTGGCCGCGAACGCGCTGCCGCTGACCCGCGCGCCGAAGCCACCTGACCGCTGGCCCGCGGCCGCCCTGCTGCCCCCGCTGAGAGCGCACTCGGTCGCCGAGCAGAGCGCACCCGGTCGCCGGAGTGTGGTCAGTCGACCTCGGCGACGGCCTGCGAGAACTGGGCGGCGTACAGGCGGGCGTAGGCACCCTCGGCGGCCAGCAGCTCGTCATGGGTGCCCTGCTCGACGATGTGCCCTGCCTCCATGACGAGGATGAGATCGGCGTCGCGGATCGTGGACAGCCGGTGCGCGATGACGAAGCTGGTGCGACCCTCGCGCAGCGAGTTCATCGCGCGCTGGATCAGGACCTCGGTCCTGGTGTCGACCGAGCTGGTCGCTTCGTCGAGGATCAGGATGGCGGGCTCGGCGATGAACGCGCGCGCGATGGTGATGAGCTGCTTCTCGCCGGCGCTGACGCCCCCGCCCTCCTCGTCGATGACGGTGTCGTAGCCCTCGGGCAGGGTCCGGACCAGGCGGTCGACGTGGGTCGCCCTGGCCGCTGCCTCGATCTGCTCCTGGCTCGCACCCGGTCGCCCGTAGGCGATGTTGTCCGCGATGGTGCCGCCGAACAGCCAGGCGTCCTGCAGGACCATGCCCGTCTTCGCGCGGAGGTCCTCCCGGGTCATCGTGGCGATGTCGACGCCGTCCAACGAGATCTCGCCTGCGCTGATCTCGTAGAACCGCATGAGGAGGTTCACCAGCGTGGTCTTGCCAGCACCGGTCGGTCCGACGATGGCCACGGTCTGCCCCGGCTCGACGACCAGGGAGAGGTCCTCGATGAGCGGGACGTCGGGCACGTAGCGGAACTCGACGTCACGGAACTCGACGCGCCCACGTGCGTCCCTCACCCGGACGGGCTGGGCGGGTTCCGGCGCCTGCTCGTCGGCGTCCAGCAGGGCGAACACGCGCTCGGCCGAGGCGACTCCTGACTGGAGGAGGTTGGCCATGCTGGCGACCTGGGTCAGCGGCTGGCTGAACTGCCGGGTGTACTGGATGAACGCCTGGACATCCCCGAGGGACAGCGCGCCCGAGGCGACCTGCAGGCCGCCGACGACGGCCACGAGGACGTAGTTCAGGTTGCCGATGAACGCCATCGCCGGCTGGATCAGGCCCGAGGCGAACTGTGCCCGGAAGCTGGACTGGAACAGCATCTCGTTGTGGGTCTTGAAGATCTCGGCGGACTCCTCCTGGCGGCCGAAGACCTTGACCAGCGAGTGCCCGGTGTACATCTCCTCGATGTGCCCGTTGAGGCGACCCGTGGTGGACCACTGCTTCACGAACTGCGGCTGCGCGCGCTTGCCGATGCGGGTCGCGACGAACAGCGACAGCGGCACCGTGATCAGCGCGATGACCGCGAGCAGCGGCGAGATGATCAGCATCATCGTGATCACGCCGATGATGGTGAGGACCGACGGTCACCATCTGGCTGAGGGTCTGCTGGAGCGACTGCGCGAGGTTGTCGATGTCGTTGGTCGCGCGGCTGAGGACCTCACCGCGCTGCTGCTGGTCGAAGTAGCTCAGCGGGAGCCGGGCGAACTTCGCCTGGATCTGGGTGCGCAGGGTGAAGACCAGGCGCTGGACCACGGTCGTGGTGAGCCGGGCCTGGAACAACGAGAACACGGACGCCACGGTGTAGGTGAGGACCGCGAGCATCAGCACGTGCGCGACGGCGGTGAAGTCGATGCCGGCGCCGGGAGTGAGGTGCAGCGAGCTCAAGAGGTTGGCCTGCGTGGTCTGGCCCTGCAGCCGCAGGTTCGCGACGACGTCTGCCTGGCTCACCCCGGCCGGCAGCTTGGCGCTGACCGCGCCGGCGAAGATGAGGTTGGTGGCCGCCCCGAGGATCCGCGGGCCGAGCACGGACAGGCCCACGCTGATCGCGCCCAGCAGCAGGATGCAGACCACGAGGAACCGTTGCGGTCGCAGCATGCCTACCAGCCGGCGGCTGGACTGCTTGAAGTCGAGGGACTTCTCGGTGGACTGACCGCCCATGAACGCGGCCGGTCCGCGGGCCATGCCGATCCCCCCTGCCGGCCCCGGGCCTCGTTTGGGGACCGCCCGCTCGCCCGCGACGGGGCCGGTCGGCGTGCTCATGCCGCGGCCTCCGCCTGGGTGAGCTGGGACAGCACGATCTCGCGATAGGTCTCGTTGTCATCCATGAGCTCGGCGTGGGTGCCGGTGCCCACCACCCGGCCTTCGTCGAGCACCACGATGCGGTCGGCGGCCCGGATGGTGCTGACGCGTTGCGCGACGATCACCACGGTCGCGTCAGCGGTCTCGCGCGCCAGCGCAGCCCGCAACGCGGCGTCCGTCGCGTAGTCGAGGGCCGAGAAGGAGTCGTCGAAGAGGTAGATCTCTGGCTTGCGGACGAGCGCTCGGGCGATCGCGAGGCGCTGGCGCTGGCCGCCGGACACGTCAGTGCCACCCTGCGCGATCGGGGCGTCCAGTCCGCCCGGCATGCGCTCGACGAATCCCTTGGCCTGCGCCGTGGCGAGCGCAGCCCACAGCTCCTCGTCGGTGGCTTCGGGCTTGCCGTAGCGCAGGTTGCTGCCGACCGTCCCCGAGAACAGGTAGGGACGCTGCGGGACGAGGGCGACGGCGTCCGAGAGCAGGGTGGGATCGAGCTCTCGGATGTCGACGCCGTCGACGAGCACGCTGCCGGCGGTGGCGTCGAACAGCCTCGGGATGAGGTTCAGCAGGGTCGTCTTGCCAGCCCCTGTGCTGCCGATGACCGCCGTGACCTCGCCGGGTCGGGCCACGAGGTCGACGTCGCAGAGCACGGGCTCCTCCGCGCCCGGATAGCTGAAGGAGGCGCCGCGCAGCTCGAGGTGTCCCCGGCGTTGCAGGGTGCGGACCGGATTGGTGGGCGGCACGACGCTGGACTCCGTGGTGAGCACCTCGTGGATGCGCTCGGCGCAGACCTCCGCGCGGGGCAGCATCACGAACATGAACGTGGCCATCATGACGGCCATCAGGATCTGCATGAGGTAGCTCAGGAAAGCCGTGAGCGCCCCGATCTGCATCGCGCCGCTCGCGATCTGGTGCCCACCGAACCACAGGACGGCGACGCTCGAGAGGTTCACGATCAGCATCACCGACGGGAACATCAGGGCCATCAGGCGGCCGGTGCCGAGCGAGACGTCGAAGAGCTCGTTGTTCGCGACGGCGAACCGCTCCTGCTCGTGGGTGTCGCGGACGAACGCCCGCACCACGCGGATGCCGCTGATCTGCTCGCGGAGGACCCGGTTGATCCCGTCGATGCGCGTCTGCATGAGGCGGAACAGTGGCCGCATCTTGCGGATGATCAGGCCCACGACCACCGCCAGCAACGGGACGACGACGACCAGCAGGGACGACAGCGCGACGTCCTGGTTGAGCGCGAGCACGATGCCGCCGATGCACATGATCGGCGCGGCCACCATCAGCGTGAAGGTCATCAGCGCGAGCATCTGGACCTGCTGGACGTCGTTCGTGGTCCGGGTGATCAGGCTGGGCGTGCCGAACTGACCAACCTCGCGCGCCGAGAACGTCTGCACCCGGTCGAAGACCGCCCCGCGGACGTCGCGACCCATCGCCGTCGCGGTACGAGCGCCGAAGTAGAGCGCCCCGACGGCGCAGACGATCTGCGCGATCGTCACGGCGATCATGACCCCGCCGATGCGCAGGATCGCGCCGGTGTCCCCGGTCACGACGCCTTCGTCGATGATGTTCGCGTTCAACGTCGGCAGCAGCAGCGTGGCGATCGTCTGCAGGAACTGCAGGACCACCACGAAGCCGATCTCGCGACGGTAGGGACGCAGGTAGGTGCGCAGCACCTTGATCAGCACGGAGCTCCTCCTGAGATGGCCTGGGTCAGAGCCTCGCGCAGGAGGGCCTCCAAGGGCACCACGTTTTCCGGGTCGAGCCAGGTGTCCGTGGCGACGCGCACCGCGCCGGAGCAGCACGCCGCGAGCACTCGGGGGTACATGTCCGCAGGGTCAGCAGCGATGCGCTCCGTCACGCCCTCGGCAAGCGCGCGTTCGATGACCACGGTCATCTTGAGGTACTCCCCCTTCAGCTGCGGTGTCGACGCGACGAACTGCATGCCTCGGCGCTCGAACGGTGTCGGGTGTGCGGAGATGGCGACGATCGACTCGATGACGGCCCGGGTGATGGGTTCGTGGGCAGGGCGTGCGAGCAGGTGAGCCTTGAGCTCGGCTGCCCGCCGCGCGCCGATCGCGCACATGGCCTCCTCGCGGCTCGCGAAGTAGTTGTTGTAGGTCCGCGGGGACACGCTGGCCCGCGCAGCGATGTCCTCGACGCGGACGTTCTCCAGACCGCGCGAGATCCCGAGCTCGAGGGCCGCGGCGCTCAGGGCCTCGCGGGTGGCGCGCTTCTTTCGCTCGCGCAGGCTGATCGCCAGCAGCGCGTCGCGTTCGAGCTCGCTGCGGTCCATGGGCGGGACCGTACCTCAAACTTGCGCGCCGCGCATACTTGCGCCACGCGCAGAGTTGCCTGACGCCGTTCCTGGTGCCGGCCGAGGTGCTGATGCGCGGCGCCTCACCGACGACCCGGCATCTCCTGCACGCTCCAGGCATTCCCGTCGGGGTCCGCGAACTGCACGAAGCG
The DNA here is from genome assembly GCA_963819215.1 of uncultured Actinomycetota bacterium. Lineage (GTDB taxonomy): Bacteria > Actinomycetota > Actinomycetes > Prado026 > Prado026 > CAWFVK01. Next base: position 372,163 of record CAWFVK010000011.1, read on the forward strand.
ACCCCAGGGTTGGTCATCGATCGCGCTGACCGCGACACCGCGCCCGGTGAGATCAGCATGGGCCGCCTCGATGTCCGTGACGACAACCTGAAGGCCCCGCACCGTGCCGGGCTCCATCGCGGTGAGGCCGCGGCCGAACGCGATGGAACAGGCTGACCCGGGAGGCGTCACCTGGACGAACCGGATCTGCTCGTTCGGCGTCTCGTCGAAATCCACCGGCCAACCCAGGGTGTCGCCGTAGAAGGCACGCACGGCGTCGACGTCCGACACGGGGATGATGACGAGCTCCAGCGCGTAGTCGACCATGAGTGCTCCCTCGCTGCCGCCGCGGACCCGGTGCCCAGGGCTGATGCCGACACGTTAGGCCGCGGGGCCGACAAGTCGTGCCGCGCGCTCAGCCCTTCAACCTCCGCCAGCCACCAGCCCTGTTGTTCGCGATGATCTGCCGGAACATCGCCGTCAGCGCGATGCCAGGTACGGCTTCCCCTTCGCGCAGGGCGACCGTCCGCGCCGTCGCGTTGTCGTGGCCGGCCGTGATGATCCCGTCGGGGTCGGGCACGATGCCTCCGTCGTACAGGAAGACGTTCACGTGGTCCTTGGCTGCGAGCAACGCGCAGATGTTGCCCTCGAGGACGAAGTACGGCCGGACCGTTCGCTTGATGGTCTCGACGACCTCGGGATCAGCCGCATGCACCAGCTCCCTGACTTCTTGACAGATGTCCCGCTGCCAGGACGGCAGGCCCTCGATGTAGGCGTCGACCCGCGAGTCGGTCTGGTGCACGCCGACCCCTCCTCCCCCATGGAGCTGCTCTGGCCTGGAGTCCCAGCTGCTGTTCCCACAGCCTCCCGCGTGTCCACAAGGTCTGGCTAGAACCCTGTCGCGCGATCGGTGGGTGCAGCAGGATGCAGTCATCAGGAGCCTGAGGAGGCTGTCATGGTAGGTCGCGGTGCACACCTGGTTGGAAGCCTTCCTGGCGCGTCGGCCGAGGATGCCATGAGTCAGGCGATCGACCGGCTCGGCCCGATGCTGAGCAGCCTGCCCGACGGCGAGACCGGCGAACGACGGAACTGGATCATCAGCATCATCGAGTCCTTCCGGTCCCATCCCGACCTCGAGCTGGCGCACGACGGTGCCTGGACCGACTACGACGACCTCCCTCGTTTCAAGGTGCGCAAGGGCCATCGGCTGTATGGGGCGGCGCTCGACTTCGGCCATGTCGAGGCTGCGCAGGCCAGCCTGCCGGTCTTCGAGGCGCTCAAGAGCAAGGCGCAGCTCGACGACCTGGTCTTCCAGGTCGGCGTCCCCGGCGACTTCGACATGGCGATGTTCACCCTCGGGCCGACCGGCGCGCTGCGGAACAGGCGAGCGTTCACCGAAGCAACCCTCAACGAGGTGCGCCGCGTCAACGATCTCGCGCACGGCGAGGTCGTCTTCCAGATCGAGGTTCCGGCCGAGCTCGTGTTCATCGCGCGCACCCCGGCGCGTGGCCAAGCCGCTACGGCCAAGCTCTTGGGCACCCAGATCGCCCGGCTGGCCGCCGGCGCCGCCCCAGGTACCCGTTTCGGCATCCACCTCTGTCTGGGCGACATGAACCATCGGGCGCTGGGCCGGATGAGCGACGCGACGCCGCTGGTGCTGCTGTCCAACGCCATCGCCAAGGCGTGGCCCGACGATCGCGTCCTCGAGTTCGTGCATGCGCCCTTCGCCGCCGCCGACGACCCCCCGCCCATCGACCCAGCGTTCTACCAGCCGCTGGACCGGCTGGCGCTGCCGCCCGACGTCCGGTTCATCGCGGGCGTGGCGCACGAGGACCAGTCCCTCAACGACCAGCGTTACGTCCTCGCGTCGATCGACCGCGCCGCTGGTCGCACCGTCGACGTGTCGACCTCGTGCGGACTCGGACGCCGCGAACCGCTCGCCGCCCTCGCGGCCCTCGACCGGATCAGGGAGCTCTGCCTGGACTAGCGCCCTCGCTTCGGCGCGCAGCGCGCCGGCTCAGAGCCAGCCGCGCCGTTTGAACATGAGGTACAGCGCGCCGGCGACGACCACGATCGCCGTGGTGCTCAGGATGAACCCGGCGGTGTGGCCGAACCCGGGGTAGGGGACGTTCTGACCGAAGTACCCGGTGATGGCGGTGGGCACCGCGATGACCGCTGCCCAGGCCGTCAGCTGCTTCATCACGGTGTTGAGCCGGGCGTCCTGCAGCGAGAGGTTCGTCTCGAAGATCGCCGACACCATGTCGCGCAACGACTCCGTCCACTCGGCCGCGCGCAGCGTGTGGTCGTAGAGGTCGTCGAACCAGGGGTCGAGCTCGGTCGGCGCCGAGAAGTCATGACGATGCCGCAGCACCGCGTTGACGAGCTCGCGCATGGGCAGCACGACACGTCGGAGCTCGACCAGGTCACGGCGGATGCGGTACGTCCGGCGCTGGACGTCCTTGGTGAGCGCCCTGTCGTCGAAGAGCACGTCTTCGAGGGACTCGATCTCGTCGTCCAGCACCTGGACGGCTGCGAAGTGGCTGTCGACGATGTCGTCGAGGAGTCCATGGACCAGCGCGCTCACCCCGAACTTCAGCAGGTCCGCGTTGTCGTCCCACCGCTTCACCACCTCGGCCATGTCGAAGCCGTCGGTGTGGCGCACGGTGATGATGCCTCGCGGAAGGACGAAGGCAGACACCCGCTGCACCTCCAGGCTGTTGCCGGGGCGGTCGGACGCCGTGGTGCCGTACGCGGTGATGAAGGTGTGCGTGGTGTATCGGGTGGCCTTGGCGCGTTCGCCGTGGGAGACGGCATCTTCCACCGCCTGCGGGTGCAGCGTCAGCTCGACGGCGAGCTGACGCAGGTGCTCCTCCCCGGGGTCGCAGAGGTCGACCCAGACCAGCGCCCCCTCCTCGTCGAGGTGGTCGGAGATCTGATGGAAGGGGAAGTCCTGCTCGACCAGCGTCCCGTTCCGCCACAACCTGCTGTGCACCTGCGCCTCGGCTCCCATGCAACGAGTGTCGCTCAGCCGGGTGCGATCGCTGCGCACCGACCGGCTGCGAGGGGTGGCTGCAGGTAGTGCCCCGCGTGTCGGCTTCAGTTTGCGGGCCGGCGTGGCCGACATCTCCACTAGCGTCACGAGGCGTCCGGCGCACGGGATACCTGCGCGGCGGGGGATGGATCGGCCGTTGGGCTACGAGGGGTGGGACGGTGCACGCTGCTCGTCGAGCGCTGGCCGTTGCCGTGGTGGCGGCAGTGGCTCTGGTCGGCATGGCCGTGCCGGCCCTGGCTGACGGCAGCGCCACCCTCTACCCGACTGACGCGACGTGCGCACCGAACTCGGCGGACGGGGGCTGCCGCGCGTACATCGAGTGGCGCTCGCAGCTCTACGGGCCCACCGACGCCGGCGGCGCCATCCGACGCCGCACCGTGTTCTCGGTGTTGGCGAAGCAGGGCGAGGACATCCTGCTCGGGTCGTCCGCGGTCGGCGTCGGCGCTGGGGACATCATCATGTTCGACCCCGGGGTGGTCACCGACGAGTCCGCCGAACCGCTGCCGGCGGTGACCCCGGGCACCAACGGCTTCACCTGCTCGGCCAGCGGACCGCGAGCGGTGATGCGGCGCAGGGCATGATCACGAGCCGGGCCGAGGAGCTGGCTGGTCCGCAGGCGGTCACCGGCGGCGGCAACCCCACCGGCTACGTGCCCTGCTGCTACATCGCCCCGGCGACCGGCATCTACAACATGGTCGATGTACGGGCCTGCCGGTGACGGGCAGCCGGCGCCGACGGCACGGTCGCACCGGCGAACATCCTCGCCAGTCGACAACTTCGGCGACCGCGCAGGGCACCAGCGTCTCGGCGTGGGACGTCACGGTCCGCGCCGACGACGACAGCGACCACCGACATCTCCGGACGCCTCTTCACCTACGCGCTGGCCGCGTTCACCGGCGGCAACGGCCTGCCGTCAACGAGACGGGTCTACGTGACCACGACCGACGGCTTCCGCTACCAGACCGACACCAACGGCCTCGACCCCAACGGGTTCCTGATGTACGGCAACCAGCGCGGGCTTCCTCGACGCCGACGGCGTCACTCGCCGCTCGACCACGACGCCCTGGACCACGACCAACTCCGGCCAGCTACGGCCCTCGCCGGCGGCGTCACGCTCGCCGCCCCGCAGTACCCGCTGTCGTTCACCCCGCTCGTCCAACGAGACGCTCGCAGCCCTCGGCATCCCGCTGACGGCCGACGCCGCCGGTCGATGACCGACTTCCCTTCGCCGGCGCATCGCCTGCAACGACTCGCCTGGTCGGCGCCGGCGGGTCGTTCACCTACACCAGAACGTCACAGCGCAGTACGAGTTCGTCATCTCCCGCGACGGCACCGACTTCGACCCTGGCAACCCGCTGAACCGGGTGCTCCGCGGCACAAGGCGGCCGGCGCGCAACACGGTCGCCTGGGACGGGCAAGGACAACGCCGGCAACAACGTTCCCGGTCGGCACCAACTACCCGGGTACGGGCCCGGCTGCACAACGGCGAGTACCACTTCCCGATGGTCGACGCCGAGAACTCCACGAAGGGCGGCCCGAGCTCACCCTGCTCAACCCGCCCGGCGGCTCTGCCCGTTCGGCAACGCGGCCTGCACGACGGCGTTCTACGACGACCGCGGCTACCACACGCTCGGGGCGGGCGGCGCGGACGTCGGCACCCCGGGCGTCGGCCCTGTGCGGCATCAACCCGCCCACGCCCGACCACAGCGACCCGGAGACCGGCTACGTCTCCACGTCGACCCAGCGGGCGTTCGGCCAGGACACCGGCGGCAACACCAACGTCGTGTGCACCGGCTCGTTCGGTGACGTGAAGGGCCTCGACACCTGGGTCTTCTACCCGAGCACCACGCTGCTGGCCCCGCTGTCAGCATCGTGGGCACCCCGCGGCAGCCGCGCCCGGCGGCCGACCCGGACCACGGCACGACGCCGGTCGACACCCCGCTCGTGGTGACGCCGACGGCCGGCGTGCTGGCCAACGACGCGGGCACGGCGCATCACCGTCACCGCCCACACCGACCCGACCCACGGCACGGTCGCGATCGGCACCGACGGCTCGTACATCTACACGCCGACCCCCGGCTACACCGGCCCGGACAGCTACACCTACACGATCACCGACGACCTGGGCCGTACGGCGACCACGACCGTGACCCTCACGGTGACCCCGGTGGCCAAGCCCGACTCGGCGACGACGCCCGAGGACGTGCCGGTGACGCTGACTCGGTCACCAACGACCTGGGCCGCGGCCTCACCATCACCGGCGTCGACCAGCCCCGGCCGGCACGGGCACGACCACGATCGTCGGCGGCGCCAGCGTCTACACCCCGCCGCCCGGCTACGTCGGCGACGGCGACCTACACCTACACGGTCACCGACGCGGCCGGCCAGACGGCCACCGCCGATCGACACCGTGACGGTGACACCGGTGGCGCCGAGCGCCGGCCCGACACCGGCACGACGCCGCAGGGCGTGCCGATCACGGTGGATGTCCTGGCCAACGACACGCCCCATGGCTCGCCTTTCGACGTCTCCACCGTCCGCCTGCTCGACCCGGCCACCAACCTGTACGGGACGAGCGTCACGATCGCCGGCCAGGGCACCTACACGGTCGACACCAGCACTGGCAGCGTGACGTTCACGCCGGTCGCGGAGTTCACCGGGGTCGCGACCCCCCTCGGGTACGAGGTCGCGGACGGTCACGGGTTGCTGGCCACGTCCACCCTCACGATCACCGTGACGCCCACCACGGTCGCTCCCCGGTCGCTCCCCCGGCGGCCCCCGCGCCGCCGGCCCAGCCGCTCGCCCCGTCGACGCCCGGCGGGACGCTGCCGCACACCGGTGCGGACGTCGGGCCCGCGATGCTGGCCGCGCTGCTCCTGCTGCTGGTTGGCTCGGTCCTGCTCGTGGCCGCCCGCCCGCGCCAGGTGCTGCTGCCGGCTTCGCCGGCGACGGGCTACGCGGTCCGGCTGCCGGCCGCGCGGGCGATGTTGCGCACCATGGGTGCGAAGACGAAGACGTGGAAGGGTGCGATCCCGCGCCAGTAGGCGTGCCCGCCCAGCCCGCGCGGATGGAACAGCGCGCGTTGGGGTAGACAAT